>CAVZSG010000001.1:0-282858 GCA_963777865.1 uncultured Chloroflexia bacterium
TGTAGGGAGCCCTAAGGCAATCCAACCTAATCCTGAAAAGACCGCGATTTTGACTTCCAGCCAGATCACCGCCGCCGCGACTTTGGGCCCGAAGCGAACGGCGAGCGTGCGTTTGCCGGTGGTCGAGTCTTCCTCGCGGTCGCGGAAGTTGTTGATGGAAATGAGCACCGCCGAAAGCAGGCCGATCTGCAGCCCTAACAAAAGCGCCTCGCGCGGCCAGCCGCCGGTCTGGATGAACACCGTGCCCGCCACCGCGACCAGGCCGAAGAAGAGGATCACGAACAACTCGCCCATCCCGCGATAGGCCAGCGGAAACGGCCCGCCGGTGTAGCCGTAGGCGAGAAACAACGACGGAATGCCGATCAGCGACGATCGGCCAGCCGCGCGCCTGATAGAGAACCACGCCGCAGACGACCGCGATCCCGAGGAAGCGGATGCCGAGCCCATCACGGTGCGCGATTCCATCATGCCGGAGGCGGTCACGCGCACCGGACCGAGCCGGCGTTCGGTGTCCGCGCCTTTTCGCGCGTCGATGGCGTCGTTGAAAAAGTTCGTCGCGATCTGGATGGCGATCGCGCCGAGCAGCGTGCAAACGGCGAGCAGGAGATCGAAGGTGCCGCTGAGTTTCCAAGCCAGCACGCAACCCGCCCACACCGGCACGATGGCGGCGGGCAGGGTTTTCGGGCCGGGCGGCGAGCACGCAGGATTTCAAGGTGGAAACAGTCACGCGCGGAGTGAATCCTGAAACATGAGGTGAATCGACATCAAATCGATCCCCAGTCGAGATGTCCGCAAGATGGAGGCAATAGACTTCGTGCATGCTTGGAATTTTCGATTCTTCCCGATTCAATCCTGAAATGGATGGATAGACGCACATTTGATGGGTTTACGTGTCAATGAGTGTTCGAAGAACCTGAGCAGTGATGAAGGGTTGACTCTAAAACTCACTTGGTCCCGCTGTATCAATGACTCACTGGAGAGTGCCGAAAAGGTACGTTGACCAAACTCAGTTAGGACACGAGATATTCGTTCCAATTCATTTCAGCATTCATTCTGAAAATCATCCGGTCAAATTCAAACTTGGCGTGTCGTGGAATCATTCTCAGGTGAGAGTTACTGCCTCGAGCGGTTTGCATCAGCAAGGCTTATCGGGTGGCCGACGTATGCAGGGTTTGGGATGCAGCAGCCGATACCTTTACATATTGTTCATCAGAGACATCGGCCGGTCGCCGAAGCATTGGATGAAGCTTGAGCGGATGGTCGTCGCCAGGCGGAAGCTTGAGGGCGGTAAATCACCGAAGACGTCGCAAGGGGATCTTGGCTTCATGTCGATTCATACGTTTTCTGGCCAGTTCCAGCGCTTTTATCATATGACGACGGAATTGTTCCAACGGGACCGGAAGACGTTTGACCAGTATGTCAGTGCAAAGACTGGGCAGGAATCCAGGTGTCAATTGGAACCTGAGGAGCTCTACTTCCTCCGACTCAGAAAGCCGTCCGCATCGAGAAAGCATTTTGCAGGAAGCGCAAGTCCTTCCTTGGGAGCTGCCGGACCGAAAGCTCTGAAAACGCCGGTTTCAGATGGCTGAAGGAACCAGCCGGGGAGAAGTTTCCCCCAGGTGCCGAGTTTATGTCCGGATTGCTCTTCGCCATCGGGCGAGGGTTTCCGCGGATGAGGCATGGACATGGCAATCACGATTCCGTCGACCGCCAGACAGGGACAATGCAGCAACCCTGCCCGGAATACCGGATGCAAAGCGCTCTCACCGAAGTCGTAAAACACGAGTTCCGCAGATAGCTGGGTATGTCCGAGTTCGCGGCGCAACCGGTCTCCCCCGACCCATGCCATGGAAAGATCTCCGTTCACATCATCCAGTGCTTTCCATTCGGCGCCAAACAGTTCCGGGAACGTCAGCGATATCGCAGGCAGATTTGACAGACAGGGATCGCCATTCAATGCCTGAAAGGGCTGGTAGCGTTGCAGCCCGCTGACTTGGCCGATTTGGTGGCCATTGACCCAGATCCGGCGACGAGTCGCCGCGTCATTCGCCTTGAACTTCCGGACGAGCTCGGAGCTCCCTTTGGGAATTCTGGTACCCCATACAGGTGATTCGAAACGCTTCGCCACCGCTGCGGCGGACGCCAGCAACAACCCCTGCCGCACGGTGTCCAAATCGGCGTCTTCCGGGCGGATTTCACCACCAAACGCCACCTTCATCCCATAGGGTAGCCGATAGGGCCATTTGCGGAAAAAGCGGCCGCGCTCGAATGAGAAAATCGATCCCCACGATCCGTCGCACCACATCGGAATCAACGGGTGGCCGGCCTTTTTCGCGATCAGCTCGAATCCGCGCCGAAGTTCGTTGAGCGCCCCGGTGCGAGTCAGCTGCCCTTCCGGAAACAGGCAGACGAGATCGCCTTTTTTCAGCGCGTCGATCGTGATGCGGATGGCCTCGCGCGGCTGGTCGCGGCGGATCGTCACCGTTTCGAAAATGCTGACGAAAAGCCGGATCGAGCGCTTGGCCATGAAAGCCTCGTCCATCACGAAGCGGACCGGCCGCGGACAGGCCGCGGAGATGAATAGCCCGTCGGCGAAGGTCACGTGGTTCGGCAGCAGCAACGCGCCTCCTTTGGCCGGGATCCGTTCCGGGTTCACCACTTGGATCCGATAGATCGAGCGGATGATCGCGCCGCCGACCAGGCGGATGAAATCGCCGGGCAGCAGTCGAAGAATCGACAAAGTCATCAAACCGCAAACGATCGCGATGAATCCGATTTCCAACCGGAAATCAACGGCCGGGGATATTCCGAAAACCTTCGCGCCATATTCAAAGATCCCGATCAACGAGCACGGCGATGATCCCCGCGACGCAATCCTGAAGATTGACGGCGGATTGCAGTTCGCCGCGTTTCGCCGCCGGGTAGCGGTCCTGCATCCAAGCGGTCAGCGGAGCGAGGAATACGGCTCCGGAGAAAGCGATTAAAGCGAGCATCGACCAGGAAGGGCCAGCCGCCGGGAGGAATGAATGCCAGTGTGACGGCCGACAGGGTCATCGCGATTCCCGCAGCGGGCACCCAGCCGAGTTCGATCCGCTTTCTCAGCAGGAACGAGGCGAAGCCGAATCCCGCCGCCATGCCCAGCGAGGCGGCCGCCATGAAGACGGAAGACATCGTCCCAAAGCCCTCTCCTCCACCGGTCAGCCCCTTCGCGATTTTCACCGACCAAAGATTGATGAACGCCGCGAAGCCCCAGAAGAACGCGACCCCGAAGGACGCACGGCGCAGCGGAAGATCCCGCCACAGATCCGCCAGATTGGCGAAATGGCTCACCGCCAGTTTCGCCGAAAAACCCGGCCCTCCTTGCGCCGGCACCCTCGGAATGGCCCATGCGATCACCAAGCCGGGCACCGATGCCACCGCCAGGACCGACAAGGGAACGAGCGCCGCATTCCAAGCGCTGTCCATCCCGCCTCCATGTCCGGTGAAACGGTGGTCGAAACAGCCATCCCGCGAAAATCTGACCCGAGAGAATCGCAAGCATCGCTGTCATTTGCTGAATCCCCGCGGCGAATCCGAGATGCTTGGAGCCCACTAGCTCCTTGTTGATCCCGATTTTCGCCGGACTGAAAAACGCCCCCTGCACCGCCAGCGCGAAAAACCCGCAGAGCGCGAGCGGCATGTTTTTCATGATCACCGCCCCGCAAACGCCTGCCAGCACCAAGGCTTGGACGACGGAACCCACCAGCATCACGTCGCGTTTCGAAAACCGGTCGCTCACCCAGCCGGTCAGACGGAGCGAATAGCACCATCGGCAGAGCCATCATCAGTCCGGCCGCCGAGGGACGTCCACCTCCACCCCCGCGCCCACCGGAATCGTCACGGAAAACGCCACCGCCACCCCCAACGGGATGAGCGTGAACTGGGCCATCTTGTCGTTGAAGGCGTTCTGCGTCTGCTGGATGATCATGCACCAAAAACCCACCCAGCGTCGACGCGTCGGCTCATTTTCAAGCGATTCGATGACTCATTCCTGCCCGACGCTAGCTTTCCGCTATCCATCTCCGCAAGACAGACGAAGTACGGGGGGACTCAAAATGGTGTCCGGTCCGAGTTGGCGAAGCAGCCGGTCTTCGCCCGCATTGACATCGTTCGCGAAATATTCGTGCCGAAATTCTTGACAGTCGCTGGAAAAATCGGCTTCTTTCCGCCCCGCGCAAGCCGCAAGGCACCCGTAGCTCAATTGGATAGAGCGTCTGACTACGAATCAGAAGGTTAGGGGTTCGAGTCCCTTCGGGTGTACCACTCTCAAAACCCTGCAACTCAAAAGGTTGCAGGGTTTTTTGTGCATAGTCGCCTGAGGCTGAAAACCGCTTAGATGCAGGGAAATGCAGGGTTTAACCCGATCTATTGCGGGGTGTGTTGCGGGGAAATTCTTTTCGCGGCCATTCTTTCAAAGTGCATCCGTCCCGACAGCTCGCCAGACCTGCACGCGCTCCCTGCAATGGAGTGTTGCAGGGAGAACCGGAATGGATAGAAAGCGCAGCCCCGCGCTTACCCACCGTCTCCCCCTCGGCAGAGTGGCTGTGAATTGTTCACCTCCCATTCAAGATCCGAGTCGCTCGGGTTGTCGAAGAAATCGAGCGGGACACGCTGCCCCGGGGGGATCGGTTTTTTACCCTGTGTGGTGCATGAGACTGTGAGGCTCTTCAAAATATTCCGGGATTCTGAGTCGATTCGGTTAGAAGACCGGGGTGGCATTGACGGGCTGTGGTAGGGAGGTGGCGACGCCACGCCGGCCGAAGTCACCCCTTCCTTCCCGCATACTCCCAATTACCACAACAGTGCGGGGTTTCCTCGGTGACAGTAGGGTTTGGGCCATACCGCAACTTTTTTGTGTTTTCGAGGGATTTGAGACGAGAATCAGGCTTCACGGATAGTAAGCTGCATAATCAATTGTCGCAGGATAGGGTTTCAAAGTGAGCGATTTCGGCGAATTAGCATCATACTGCTGACGAGTATCGCCAGGACAAGTGACGATGGTTCAGGGATGGCGCTGGCGACTCTAAACCCGATGCTGACATCTTGGTTTGTTGGTGTGGTAAAGAGGCTGCTGGATGATGGTAGGAAGCTCGAATCATCAATCCATGAACCGCCGCGCAACCCTCGCCCCGCTCCAAACACGTCATCAGAGCCAACCACGGCACCGTTCCACTCCCACACGTTCCCAGCTTGATCGTTTGTCCCATACGCACTGGCCGCACTCAATCCATAAGCGCCAACTACGGTCAAGGCGTCGCTCAGGGGAACCGTTGCATTCCCAGATCCCACATGATCCCCGTCGAAATAATTCGCCGAATTTGCCACACCAATTGAGTTGCCGCCGACTGTGTCGCTCTGCGTGGCGTGCGCCCAGTATCCGCCGACACCCGCGCCGCCCTTGTTCGGATCATAGTATGCGGCCTTGTACCCATTCGTTTTCACTCGGTATCCAAACCGTCGCCCCAGTGTTTTTGGAGATGCTCACACCGCTGATTGCGCCGTTGAGCGTGTAGGCTCCATCTTCCGTTGAGGCGGTATTCTGTGCTCCGGTCGGCTGGCCATTGTGCATCCAGTTTGTGAAACGGGCCGCATCATACCAGCTCACAAACGTGATCGGCTTGTTACCGCTACCTTCCACCACCGAGTAGCTAAAAGTGCCGGGGCTGCCAGTCTGCGTGATCCCGGCAATCCTAGAATCACTGGCCATGCTCGGGTTGTAGAGTCCGTAGGTGTCGGTCTGCGCCACAGCGTTGAGGAACTCCGCATACTGGTTGATAGTCGTCTCATTCCTCGCGATCTGGTAGGCGTAGGCTACCGCACCGTAGAGGCTTCCCGTTGCAGGGTCCGCCGCATTCCCGGCATTGCCAACTGTGACATAGTCGATATTCACAACCGCGAAGGACGGGGCGACAAGAAAGGCACTCGCGACGGTGACCAAAAGAGCGGGGGATATTTTCATTGGTGCGGTGGAATTGGAAGCAACAAGTCATCCTCACACACGCCTAGCCAATTCAATTCACCGCAACGCCTTTGCCGTGCCGCCTTACCGATAGATCGAAAATTTCGGAATCCCTAATCAATTCGCAGATTCCGCTTTTTGCGATGACCTCCGCCTCTGCTGGGTTCGAGCCGCGCTCGTTTTCCTGTTCTCAACCGAAGCAGTCCGGTCGCGGGATCACGAAAGCGGTTTCCGCTCCGGAGGCTTTCCCGCTTCCTTGCCAACGCGCTTTCTCGCATCCGCCATGACCTTTTCCAACGGAACGCCCAAAGTGTCGGCCCAATCCACCCAGAAGGCGAGCGATGGGATTCTGTCACCCGCTTCCGCCCTGTGGAGCGCGGCCCTGTCGAGGTAGCTTGAAGCGGCGAGCGCGTTCATGCTCGCCCTGATCTTCAAGCGGCGCTCTTTGAGCACGTTCGCCATTTCCCGCACCATCTGGTCTGCTTGTGGACTTGCCATTAGGTAGGGTCACAAGAGCAGAGGCATTTGGGTATGTGCGGAAATGATGTAGCGGATGCGCACAATTATTCTTGTCGGCGGATAGAGGTTTTGCAATTCTGCCCCGTAATCGAAACAACCAAAAAGGAGCGGAAAGTCATGAAATACGAGATAATGAAAAAGACACTTTTGCTACTAGCCCTAGCAACATTACCGGCTACCGCACAACGATCACGGGACGACATAGAGCGAGACTTGAGGCGGATCGAGGGCAAAATTGATGACATTCAATTTGACCAAGATCAACGAGTGAGGGGAGAGGAAGCCCGGAGGCAACTCGCAGAGGAGAATCGACTTCTTGCCCTGCCTCTCGACGAGGACCTTAAGCAAGGTTCGAGAAAGCACTATTCGAGTATCCTTTCAGATCCAGTTTTGAGCCAAGCGGCAAAAAACAGGCTTGTCCGGGACCTTCTTCTTGGGTTGGCAAAAATACAGGACCAGCGCAATGCCCGGCAGAGGTAATTAATCGAAGCGCATCATTTTGCTACCGCCTCTACCGCTGCCAGCCCCTCCGCTGATAGCAACCCCACACGCCGCCACCGTCGGGCAAGGTCGAGTTCCCGCTTTCCGATCTTCGCGGCGTAATTCGTTGACGGATCCACCCTTTCACCTAGAAAAATCGGTTCACCATGAAAATCCTCCCCCTAATCTGTCTTGCCATCTTGCTGACATCTTGTGACTCATCCAACCGGGATTCGTGGAACCGCGGCGTTGCTTTGCTGGAACAGCAAAACGTGAGCGCCGAGCTAATCCCGAACGATGCCCCCGGCATCTATTACGGGACATATCAGGAATCCCGAAAGGACGCGGCGGAAATGCTCCAAAGGCTAAGAGTCCAGCAGGCGGGGGCAAAAATGCTCATCAAGCATGGGTTCAAGGCGAAGGATATTCCATACCTGACAGGCTCCCAGTTGTCCGACGCTTACGGGCGGGCCAGAACAATGACGGTGCAACTTTGGCGAACATGGTGCACGATTTCCGCCGTTGATAGTTGACGCATCGTCGCATCATGATACGTTGATTCGTCATGGATCATCAACTTAGCGAAATTGAAGCTCCCCGAAAGCTGGAAGCTAGTGAGCGGCTCGTGAATTGCCTTAAAATTTCAAAAGGCAAAATATACATTAACCCATCAGGGGGAGGGTTGATCCTCGCCAGACTTCTGCAAGAGGTAGGTTGTGACTTCAAATTATTCCCCAAGGGGAATGCACTGGAACGACTACGACGCTGAGCGAGTGGGTGCATTCGTCGAACGTTTGAGAGAAGTAGTGAACAACCAAAGTCACTTCAAAAATCTTCCCTCCCATCTCTTCCTCTTTGGGGACAACGCTCCATCCGGCGGGGCTAATTAAATCCCCCTTGTGGATGGCGGGGAAAGCTTCATCCGAGAAAAAGCATTCTGTTGGCTCTGTGTCCAAAGAACCTTCGTAGAACTCTACCCTAAAACGCCTTTTCAACTGTTCCGATTCCGATCTTTTCTGTATAGTTTCCATAGTTTTGTCTGGTTTTTCTATCTAAAATTCCCCGATACGATTGCGGCCCGGACGGCATCGGCTGGATCATTGATCGGCGGCACTTTCAGCATTGCGAGATACTTGGGTTGTTCTCCGACGTCAAAGCCCCGTGCGAATGCTTCTGAGGCGACGGGATGACCTGAGAGGGAAAATGTCTCTATGTCCCCTTCAATGACTTTGCGGCCCTCCCAATACTCAATGACGCGGCTTGTTCCTGAATCGACGCACCCGCACTGATGCATGGCGCGCACGGCACCATGGAGGCATTGGAGATACCAGCTCATTTGCGTTGATCATTTCCACAAGATCGGAGGTTGTCGATTGGCAATCCGCGAGACGGCGACAACTCGCTTTCGAGCACCCTTCACAGGCTAGTGTCCTTTTGGCAGTTCTGGCACTTTTGGCAGCGGGGTGAAACCATTTTCAATTCCGGGGGTGAGCGGCGGTGACCACCCATGAGGGCCGCCCTCCGGTTTCACAGCGGGCGATGTGGAAGGCATGGGGAAAGAAGCTGTGAATGTCCCTTATCTTTTCATCTTCGAGTGAGTGTGAACGTCGGAGTTCGCGGAATGTGATTTTCCCGTTCGCCTCTGCCAAAACTGCCAAAAGTGCCAAAAGGTCTTTCCTGCGGGTCTCTCGTCTGCCGCTGTGAAGCATTTCGAGCTGTCGGGCGGCGAACCATCGGACGATCTCGATTGCATCGCGTGCCGCGGCAGTTTCGAGCGTTTCGGCGTGCGCCTTGGTTCCATGGCGGGCGGCGTGGAGGACCAGCGCCATGCGCCAGGCATTCTCCGTCCACCGTGAAACGAATGCCGCCACGTCGGCCAAGTCTCCGGTTCTCTTGCGGCGGCGGACATTCTCCCGCTCGAACTCGTCAAGAGCGGCGATTGCTCCGGTGGAAGCCTTCACCTTGGCGGGTTCAATGCCTTCGTTGCGATAGGTGAGGATAAGTCCCTCGATCCGCTCTTTCCATGCCGTTTGAATCGCTTCCGCAATCGGCGAAGGATGCTCGAATCGTTCCTTCGGTTCCGCCTTCGGGTCAAACATGAGGAAGCGCGGAATCATCCCGGATTCCATCAGCGAGGGATCAGCAAACGCCTTCCGCGCCGCGTCGGGCTGAACCATCCAGAGAATCGAAAGGCACGGTCTGTGGAGCGTCACCCGCTGGCGGCCGATCCTGTCAACCGTGAGAGTGTCGCCCGAATACCCGGAGCAGTAAAAATCCTCGTCTCCGCCCTCTTTGCCGTAGCGCCCCTTCACGATGGAGAAGATCCCCCGCGCCTCACTCGACATGCTCGCCACGGCTTCGCCGGGTTGAGCCTGCATGGCCACGGCGAGCGCTTCCTTTGTTACGTCGGCAACCCGATAGCACGGGCCGGATTCGAGCTTGCGGCCAAGTTCGACGGCTCGGGCTGAAGCATTCTTGAATTCGCTCATGGCTTCCTCCGCGGCTATCGCGTCAATCTCCTTGGCGGCCAAATCGCAGAATCTTTTCGCCCGCTTTTCGGCCACTGCCAGTTCTGAGGCAATGGCGGGTCTCTCCATCGTCTCCCAAGTTTGAATCGCCTCAGCTTCAGCTTGGAAAAGCGGTGCGGCGGCATGAGTGAAATTCTCGCCTTTCCCCGTACCCGAGTCCGCAACGGCCAAGAGAAACAGATTCCCGCGCACTGTCCGCCCGCCCCCGGTGGGAAGCTCCAATCCCGCCCCGATGGACGCTGACAAGGCTCCTAGAAGCGCTGCGGCCGCAAGCGGTTCATTTTGGGCGGTGGTCACGCGGGCCATTTCGCGGGCCATCTTCTCGGCGACTGGAGGAAGGCAATGGAGCGGGAAAGCGGGCGCGGGCGCGTCGGCTTCTTCCTCGTCAACGATGTCGAATTCTGCTAGTTTCTCCGCCCTCTGACGTGCGACGGTTTTCCGGGCGGCTTTGAATGCCAGTCTCATTTTTCGGTCGTCTCGATAGAGTCCCGACCCGCTGAAAAGTTCCTCCTGTTGCGCGTGGTTCCTTGTCTCCTCACAGATGGAACAAGCGAGCGAGAAGTCCGCCTCCGACTGGGAAGGGAATCTATGTCCGGCCCATGCTCCCTTCATGAGCTGCGGCACCAGAATGTTTTTGCCCTTCAGCCGCTTCAAGATCGGTCCTGGTATCCTCTTCCTCTTCCTCGTCTTCGCTTTCGTCCCCGTCCTCGTTCTCGATCACAGCTTCTACCGGCACTTCTATCGGAACGATTTCGACAGCGTCCGGGTTGAAGTAGGCGTCAGGATCATCGGTCACAAAACTGAGGTGGAATGGGGATTTAACCTTCTCGTCCAATACCATGCCGTAATTCTCCCAGTATTCTTCACGGGCCGCGAGCCAACTGCCGGGGTGCAAGTCGAGACTCTCGGGGCAGCGAGCAACCGCTTTCACTCCGGTTCCGCTTGGAGAAATCGCAGCGAAGATCACTGTTGGGTCTAACTCGACCAACGCTCGCATTTCCTCAATGGGAATGTCTTCGTTATCGGAACCGTCAAAATCCAGTTGAATGTATCCGGTGTGAATAGCGTCCCGCTGCTCGGGTGTCGCATTCTCAGCTCTAGTTTTGAGGCTAACCGACAGCGTGACCGCGGGCAAAGTCGCACGGGCTTTCTCGTATGCATCCTCGCCCTCAGCATTGAGGACTGAGCGGCACTTCTCAATTAGGGTTCTCCATCGGCCCTCCACGGTAAACCGATGCAGATCCCGAAGTGTCATTGAACCGCAGGGGACCAGCCGCTTGCAGTTTTTGAAGACGGAGAATCGCGGTTCCTTTGGCGAATCGGCACTCATGCTTTGGTCCCTCCCGTTCCGTCGGTTCCATCCCAACCCGGCACGATGACGGAGCGGGCGCGAAGGAGCGCATCCGGGCCGGGAGGCGGTGGCCAACCGGGGGGCGCTATTCCGCAACAGCGGAGGGTTTCTATCACGTCAACCAAGGTCTCTTCGGTTCCAATGAGGCAAGTCGGGATCTCTCCCGGTTCTAGGGGCCGCGGCATGCTCGCCGCCATCAAGAGATTTCTCGCCTGAATGACTGTGGCGCGATGCTCCGCCCCTTCGATGGTCGGCAAGACTCGATCAATTTCCCGAAGGAAAATCGTGATTTCAAAAACCTGATAGCCTTGATGCGGGCGTTTGTGTTTTTTCCTTTTCATGGGGATTTCAGTTGAATCCCCGCGCCGTATGGCTATCCTGTGGGCACGTTTTGTTTGCCTTCAGACATGCCTCCGTTGGCGCGGAGGTTTTGTCGTTTACAGGGCGGGCTTGGCTTCAATGCGGAATCGGCGATCAAGTGCGCGACGAACGTCGTCGGGATCAAAGAACGTGCGCTTGCCGATCTTGTGAACGGGCAAATAGCCTCGGCTTTGCCATTCGCGGAACGAACGGAGTGAGGGGCGGGGAGGTTTCGCACGGGAAGCAAATTTGGATGCAGTCCTGTGCGCCGACGAGTCGATTAGTGGCGGACATGAGAAGGACTATGCGGGCGCGTGCGCCTTCACTCAAAATCTGGGTGTCAAAGTGACAACTAGAGCGCCGAAACTACTTCCCGGGCTTAGGTCCAGTCTTGTCGCGGATCGTTTCGTTTAGGGAATAAAACTCCAGGACGGCAGCGAGATTTCGGGGGGTGATTCTGCTTAGATCGGATTTGGTCCCGGCGACGTGTTCGCGCAACTCTGTGCGGTCTTTGGGGAGCCTTTCCACTTCCCAGAGGAATTTCAAGAGAGCCCCGCCCACGATGCCCTTTGCATGGCCATCCACCTTTGCCCGCCCGCCCTTCTCGATTTTCGTCATCACGAGATAGAGATTGCGGATGCTATCAAGATTCCCGCGCTCAACTGCGATTCTCACAAACTTCCCAGCAGACTCGGCACTGTCCCGTATGTCCAGCAAGCTCTCCTTTTTTCGTCTCCTGCTTCGTTTGCTCGCCGATAATTGGAGACCGCTTTGTAAAACAAAGTTCCGCTATCCGGGTCTAAGGGCGAGTAGGTTTCCGGCGAGATGGTACCCCTGCTCTCCAACCATTTCAGTTCGATATGCCTGTCCCAATCGCTCAGAGGCTTCATACGGCTCTCAGGTGTGGGGGTTGCGCCTTCTTTGGCTTGGCCAGTTCCGCCCGACGTTTGCCGGGGATGATGCGGAAGAACTCGCCGCCTTCCTCGCGGGTGTGGGTGTTGAGGTAGTGGCGCTTCACGATTGCCTCGGAGTTTCCCGCTTGAAGGGCAGCGTCTCCGATGCTCCGGTGAAGGGCGACGTGATAGGAAATGAACGAATGCCGCGCCTCGTCATGGGTCAACTCGAAATGCTTCCGCACCTTTTTGTTGAGAGCTTCGAAGTTTGTCGGGATCAGATCGCCGGGGAATGCTTTCAGCCATGCGGTGAGGTTGTCGGAAATGGCGACTTGGCGTTCGTGGCGGGTCTTGGACACGTTCGCCGGAATGGTGATGGTGCGAGTCTTGAGATTCACAAGTTCGGGTTCCCGACTGGTCAGACGTTTCAGTTCCTCGGTGAGTCCCTCTTTGCCTTCCAGCTCATCCGGGCGGAGTCCGGGCGAAGTAAATAGAGATAGGCGAATGGCCGTAGACCAGCACCCCGCCGCGCCAGCGCATGAGCACTGAGAACATGCGCCGGACATCCGCCGGGGAAGTAGTGGCGGGTTTGGCGTCCTGCTCTTCGCGGACCTGCCGGGCAGTGAACTTGCGGACGCCCTCGACGGGTTTGAGAAAGTGAACGGGCGATTGCTTGCCGCGTCCGGGGTGGCCGCCCAATCGAAAAATCCGTGCAATGCGCCCCGATGGATCTCCCACGAACGGCGGGTTGCCTTGTCCTTGCCGTTCTTCGCCCGCAGGCCGCGCAGGAACGCCTCGACTTGTGCTGCCGTGACTTCGTGAACCTGCGGGTTGTCCGTCGCCTTGGAGAACAAGCCCAGCGTCCAGCCGATACCATGGAGCGTGCGCGGCCGCAGTCCGTCCCGCTCCTTCTCGTCCGCGTAGAGTTTCACCGCGTCCGCAAGACTCGATAGTGAATTCAGGGGGGCGGTGGTGCTTTAGAAAGAAGGCGACGGCGTCGGCCAAGGGATAGGTGCCGCCGAGCTTGTCGAACGCCTGCAAAGCTTGTTCGTGTTGCTCGTCGGTGAGTGGGGAAAGTACCATGCGCTGTGCGCGGCCTTGGTTTTCCGTTTCAACCTGCTTCATCGCAATGAAGCGCTCGGCGTCCGCCAAGTTCTTGAACTGCTTCCGCTGCCACTTGCCATTCTCCTTCCAGCCCTGGACGAGGTGGGAGACGTATCCCTGCTTGTCAACGAATGGACGGGCAGTGATTTTCGACACGGCGGTCTTGCTCGCGACCGTTCTTGTTCTCTTCGCTTGCTTGCTCATGCCTGCATCTGACAGCATTTCCGGGGGCTTTGCAAGCATCTATTGCGGGGTGTGTCTGGGGATATCTGATAGTATGAGGTTTTACGGCGGTTGTCCCCTGACTACGAATCAGAAGGTTAGGGGTTCGAGTCCCTTCGGGTGTCCCATCTCTCGAAATGGTAAAAGCCCTGGTTTTCAGGGCATTATTTCTAAGTTCGCCGCTGACATTTCTCACCGCAATGCCGATCGTCCGGGGCATGCGCAAGTAGTGGGTCAAACGAGCCCACGGGTTACCCGGAATTCGGTGTCCGGAAGGAAGACATCTAGAATCGAGCGGATTGGAGCCCAGCGATACTTCTGCACCGTCTTCCAGCGAGTCGCCGTCGGTGTCGGGGTTCCCGACGTCCGTGAAATAGAGAAGGCGCTCGTCGGCGTTCGTGAGTCCATCGCCGTCGCGGTCGCCCCCGGTGTCCTCGCCGGTCCAGATGAACGCCGCACCCGCATCGTTCGCGCCGTAATACGGGGCTCCGCCGATCAGATCCGAGAGGCCGTCGCCATTCACGTCGCCCGCGCTCGCGACGGTCGTGCCCAGCAGCGCGCCCGGGTCGTTGGCCTCGAGTCGTTGGAAGGCATTCGCGGCGGAGCCGTTCACGATGCCGACTTCGCCGCCGAGATAGAGAAAAACGGCCCCTTCGTCGGTCTCGCCCGCGTCGTAGCGGGCAGCGCCGATCACGAGATCGCCGTAGCCGTCGCCGTTCACGTCGCCCGCTGATGCCGCGCGGGTTGCGAAGTTCGCGAAGTACTGATCGGAGATCAGGATGATCGCAGCGGCAGCTCCGCCGCTCGGAACCCCCGAATCGCTGCCCATGTAGATGAATGCCGCGCCTTCGTCGGTCGAGGCGCGAAGCGGGATCCCGACCACGACGTCGTCGAACCCATCGTCGTTGAGATCGCCCGCGGAGGCGACGTCGAAGAGCTGGCCATCGGGATCGTCGGACTGCAGGACGGTCGCGGCGGTCTGGGTGTTGCCACCGGGGACGCCGGTCGAGCTCCCGTGGTAGATGAACGCGGCGCCTTCGTAGACTTGACCCGAAGAGAACTGGCGCGCGCCGACGATGACGTCGGAATCGCCGTCCCCGTCCACGTCCCCCGCGGACGCAACGGAGAATCCGAACAGGATTTGACTCGTCGTTGCGACGAGCCGAGTCGCCGCATCGTCCGATTCGACACTGGCCATGCCGGCCGAGCTCCCCAGGAAGACGAAGGCCGCACCCGTATCGGGGATCAGATCGCCGTTGATGTCGCCGTCGTACTGCGGCGCGCCGACGATCACATCGGAATAGCCGTCGTCGTTCACATCGCCCGCCGCGGCCACGCTGTATCCGAATCCAGAATTGACCTGGCCACCCTGGAGCACCGCATGCGCGCCGGTCGAGCTACCACTGGCAATGCCCGTCGGGCTGCCGAGAAAGACGAAAGCGGCGCCCTCGTCGGCCTCGCCGTCGGTGTAGTTCGAGCCGACGATGACGTCGTCGTATCCGTCGCCATTCACGTCCCCGGCGCCCGCGACGCTGATCCCGAAATACTGGTACCGACCCGCGCCGTGGAGCCGGGTCGCCGCCTGGCTCAGGGGGAGGCCGGCGACTCCGTCCGCGCTGCCCAGAAAGATGAAGGCGGCACCGGCGCCGGGCTCATCGACCGGCTCGTCGTAGTCGTAGGCGCCGACGATGACGTCGTCGAAGCCGTCGCCATTCACGTCGCCGGCGCTTGCGACCGTGTAGCCGAACAGCGACGACACTTGATCCGAGACCAGCGTCGTATCGTTCGTCCCGGACAGGATCGGGTCGATCTCGATCGGGTAGTTCGCGTGCAGGTCGTCGATCACGAGGCGCACACGCGCGGGGTCCGTGACCTCGAAGTGCGCGGAAATTCGAGCTCCGGTCGCGTCGGCCACCTCGAGCTTCCGATAGGCGAGTGTTCGCCCCGTCGGAGTCGACAGCACCACGTCAGCGCCCGCGAGTCGAGCGGTCGCGGGCAGGACGTCGAGCTCGAGCGCCAGCGGCGCGCCGCCTGCGGGCCGGGATTCGATCGAGAATCCCTGCTCGAGGCCTTCGGGGCCGTTCTTGTACCACTCGACGATTCCGGTGCGTCGGATCTCGATGCGGGATCCCGCGCTCACGATCTCGCCCGTGCTCACGTCCGCGAAGAGGTCCTCGCGTCCGAATCCGACCAGGCGCAGAGAGGCGATCGCGTCCTGGTCGCCTCGAACCAGCCGGTCGTGGATGCGGGCGCCCGTCGGCTCGAACAGTACGTCGAGGCCGTGGGCGGGATTGCTTGCCTTCAGACCCGTCTCGCTGGGGGCCGCCCGGGAATTCGGCCGTCGATTCGGGTCGAAGCCGCATCCAGAGGGCCCGTAGTGGCCACGCGTTGAGGGGATGGATGATGGGACGCCATCGAGCAGATCAAGCCGAGACCGAGCCATCCATACCAACCGACCGATCTCATCGACGTCACCTCTCGAGGGCCCCCAATCTAACATGCGCGCGCTAGTCGGGGGGAATACTCGCGCCGTCCAGCTCGAGCGGCCGCCGTCTCAGATCCCCGGCATCGGATACACCGAATAATCCGCGACCTGCGTCCGCGCGAGCGTCTGGTACCGCCGGCCCGCGAACCACCAGCGCCCGTCGATCTTCCGGTGCTCGTCCTGGTAGAGCCCGAACGCATCGCTGCGCCCCGCCGCCGGATCGTGCCGCACCTCCCACATGTACATGCGGGTCGCGCGCCGTATCGCCCTCGATCTCGATCACGGTATTGAGGATCACGAACTCGAAGAGATCGAAGTGCTCGATCGCCCCCCGGATGAAGTCGCCGACGGCGCCCGGTCCGCTGCAGCACGAGCGGCGCGACGTTCCGGCGATCGATCACGACCTCGATGTCGGGCACGAAGATGCGCGCGAGCTCGGGCCAGGCCCGGCGCGTCACGATGTCGGCGTAGCTGTTCTGCAGGCGGCGGAGCGCGATGTAGTCGATCGTCTCCTGGTCGATGCGGGCGTCCATGGATGGCTTGCCTCCGAGGTCGTTCGGGGGGAGCATGGCAGGCTCGGTGGGGCCGGGCGAGCGTCGTTCGATCTCGGAAGGACCGCGAAGGGAGTCGGACTTGATTGCCTTGATCGGTGCGGGCTCGATCGGTGGCTACGTCGCGTGGCAGCTGACGCGGGCGGGGCAGGCCGTGTCGCCTCTGCGTGCGGCGACCGTTCGAGCAGCTGGTCGTCGAGGACGACGCCGGATCGCATCCGGTCGAGGCGACGGTCCTGACCGACCCGCGCGAGCTCGCGCCGGCGGAGTGGGTCCTGCTCGCGACGAAGGCGCATCAGACGCCGGACGCGGCCGGCTGGCTCGCGGCGGCTTGCGGTCCTGTCGACGCGGGCCGTCGTCGTGTTGCAGAACGGGGTCGACCACGAGGAGCGGGTCGCGCCCTTCGTCGGCGCGACGCCGATCCTGCCCGCGGTCGTCTCGATCGGCGCCGAGGTCCTCGCGCCCGGACGGATCCGACACCACGCCTACTCGAGCCTCGAGGTGCCCGACGGCGAGCTCGGGCGGGCCTTCGCGGCGTTATTCGCGGGCAGCGACCTCGAGGTGACGGTCACGGCGGATTTCCGCTCGAGCCTCTGGCGCAAGCTGGTCTCGAACGTGACGGCGTCGCCGATCACGGCGCTGACGGGGCGCCGGATCGAGGTCATGGCCGACCCGGCGGTGCGGGAGCTGGCGGTCGGGCTCGCGGCGGAGTGCATCGCGGTCGCCCGGGCGGAGGGGGCGGCGATTCCCGTCGAGGCGGCGGCTCTGCTCGTCGAGGGCATCGCGAAGAACGCCGCGGGCTGGCCGCCGTTCGGGTCCTCGATGCTCTACGACCGGCTGGCCGGGCGGGAGACGGAGCACGAGGCGCTGACGGGCGCCGTCGTGCGGATCGGCGCCCGCCACGGGATCGCGACGCCCGCTCAACGCGGCGATGCTGTCGCTGCTGCGGGCGGCGGCGCCACTCTGACCGGCGCCCCGGCGGCCTGCATCCGCGCACATTCGACGGCGACGCGCTCGAGCGCCGCGGCGACGACGGCCGGCTCGACGGCCCGCGCGAGATCCCTCGCCCCGGCGCGTTCGAGGAGCTCGGGGAGTCCGGTGCGCAGGGCGCGAAGGGCCCAGTCGAGGAGCGGCCCGTCCTTCTCGACGTCGTGCTCGATCACGGTATTCGTGGGGCCTCGATCGGTCGAGCAGATGGTAGTGGGCCGCGTCGTCGAAGCAGTCGAAGCGCAGGTATCTCGGCGCCGTCGCGGGTCCCGAAGACGTGGAGGCTGAGGCCGTCCTCTTCGACCGGCCCGTCGAGTCCGGCCGGTGCCTTGTTGTCGAATTTCGCCCGCGGCGTCGGGGCCGTAGTAGGCGAGGATCACGGCCTCGTCGAGGTGGCGGTACTCGACGCCGAAGGTCACGGCGCCGGCGGCGATGCGCGCCGTGTACTCCTCGAAGGCGGGCACCGGCAGGGTCCGATAGGTGATCGGCATGGCCGAGTTGTAGGAGAACCGGCGCGGCCCGACAAGCTCGGGGGCAGCCGGGCGCCGCGCGATCGGGATGCCCGAGGCGCCGCGAAAGCTGTACGCTCCGCGCCGTCGGCCGCTTCCGGCCAGGGGGAAAGTCGGATGAGGATCGTCAAGGGAATCGCCATCGCCGCCTTGGTCTACGTCGCCATCGTGACCGCCTTCGAGTCCATGATCGGAACGCTCCAGCCCCAGACGGAGGGCTCGACCCTCGTCCTCACGACCCTCGCCGACGACGGCTCGGCCCACGACCGCGTCGTCTCGAAGCTCGAGAGCGGGGGCCAGCTCTACGTCGCCGCGAACCACTGGCCCCGGGCCTGGTACGGCCGCCTGCTCGCGAATCCGCAGGTGCGCGTCACGCTCGGCGGGACGACGGGCGACTACACGGCGGTCCCCGTCGACGCCGGGGGCGAGGAGCACGCGCGGGTCGCGAGCGCGAACCCCGTGCCGGGCTGGTTCCGGTTCGTGACGGGATTCCCGCCGCGTTATTTCGTTCGGCTCGAACCCCGCGTCTAGCCGCGCATCCGCATGTCCGAGATCATCCTGATCAACCTGACGGGCCGCGATCGCCCGGGGATCACGCGGGACCTGTCGGCGATCCTCGCGCGCCACGGCGTGCGCATCCTCGACATCGGCCAGGCCGTCATCCACGACACGCTGACGCTCGGCATCCTCGTCGACCTGTCGGCCGAGTCGGCGCACCAGCCGGTCGTGAAGGACGTCCTCTTCAAGGCCCACGAATGGGATCTCCAGGCCCGCTTCACGCCGATCGGTCTGCCCGAGTACGAGCGCTGGGTCGCCGCCCACGGTCAGCCCCGCCACATCATGACCCTGATCGGCCGCGACCTGCACGCCCGCCATCTCGAGGGCCTCGGCGCGCTCGCGACCCGCCACGGCCTCAACATCGACAACATCACGCGGCTGTCCGGACGCGTGTCGCTCGAACGGCCCGACCCGGAGCTGCGCGCCTGCGTCGAGCTCTCGCTGCGCGGGACCCCCGACGACGCGTCGGCGCTCCGGCGCGAGCTCCTCGATCTCGCCCAGATCCTCGAGGTCGACATCGCCTTCCAGGTCGACAACATCTACCGCCGCAACCGGCGACTGATCGCCTTCGACATGGATTCGACCCTGATCCAGACCGAGGTGATCGACGAGCTCGCGACGGCGGCGGGCGTCGGCCGCGAGGTCGCGGCGATCACCGAGGCCGCCATGAACGGCGAGCTCGATTTCAGCCAGAGCCTGCTGCGGCGGGTCGGCGCTGCTGCGAGGGCCTCGACGCGAAGGTCCTCGGCGAGGTCGCCGCGCGGCTGCCGATCACGCCCGGCGCCGAGCGACTGATCCGCACGCTGCGCTCCCTCGACTACCGGACGGCGATCCTCTCGGGCGGCTTCTCCTTCTTCGGCGAGGAGCTGACGCCGCCGGCTCGGGATCGACTTCATGTTCGCCAACGAGCTCGAGATCGAAGGCGGCCGGCTCACCGGGCCGCGTGCGCGGCGAGATCGTCGACGGCGCCCGCAAGGCGGCGCTGCTGCGCCAGCTCGCCCTGCAGGAGGGCCTTCGCCTCGAGCAGACGATCGCGGTCGGCGACGGGGCCAACGATCTGCCGATGCTCGACGCCGCGGGCCTCGGGATCGCGTTCCACGCGAAGCCGCGCGTGCGCGCCTCGGCCGAGCAGGCGATCTCGAATCTGGGCCTCGACGGCATCCTCTACCTGATCGGGATGAGCGACCGCGAAGTCCAGCAGGCCTGATGCGCCGCGGCCCGCGAATCGGCGAGGATGGCCGCGGCATGAACCGCGCCGAGAACCCGCCGGAAGCTCCTCGAAACGCGCTCGCCCCACGGCCTCGGCCGCGCGACCGAGGCGCTCGAGATCCCCGCCTTCCGCCGGATCTTCGTCAGCAACATGGCGTTCTTCCTCGCGATGGGCGGGCAGAGCATCGTGCGGCCCTGGCTGGCCTTCGAGCTGACGGACAGCACCTTCGCGCTGTCGATCGTGTCGGCGGCGACGGCGGTGCCGATGCTGCTGCTCTCGCCGTTCGGCGGCGTGCTGGCGGATCGGATGGAGCGGCGGCTCGTGATCCTGCTCGCGCAGTCGCTCGCGGTCGTGGCGGAGCTCGCGCCGCTCGTTCTCCTCTATCTCGATCGCCTCGAGTTCTGGCACCTCGTCGTGACGGCGGCGCTGATGGGCTGCGTCTTCCCGATGATCATGCCGGCGCGCTCCGCGATCGTCGTGAACATGGTCGGGAAGAAGGGGCTCGGCTCGGCGATGGCGCTCAACATGACGGGCGTCAACGTGACGCGGGTCGTCGGGCCGGCGATGGCGGGCGCGCTGATTCCGCTGATCGACGTCGAACGCGTCTACCTCGGCAACCTCGTGCTCTACGTGCTCGCCCTGGTCGCGCTCTTCCGCGTCGAGCGACTGCCGCCGCCGCCCGGAAATCATCACGAATCGATCGGCCGCAACATGCTCGAGGGCTTCAAGTACCTCGGAAAGAATCGGCTCGTCCTGATCCTGCTGATCTACGGCCTCGTGCCCCAGTTCCTCGCGATGCCGTTCCAGACGCTGCTGCCGGCCTTCGGCCGGGACGTCTGGCACATGGGGCCGGCGGGCTTCGGCATCCTGAGCGCCGCCTCGGGGATCGGGGCGGCGACGGGCTCGCTCTTCGTCGCGGCGCGCCGGCCGGATGCGGGTCGGCTCTCGGCCATGATGTTCAGCGTGATCGCCTTCGGTGTGCTGCTCGCGGCCTTCGCGGCGAGCCCCTGGTTCTGGCCGGCGGTGGGCCTGGTGTTCCTCGCGAATGTCTTCGCCAGTACTTTCAGTACGCTCAACAACGTGGCGATCCAGCTCGTGATTCCCGATTCGGTCCGGGGTCGGATCTCGAGCTTCCTGATGATGTCGGTCTCGCTGCCCCTGCTCGGCACGCTGCCGATCGGGGCGGTGGCCGAGCGGATCGGGGCGCCGGCGGCGGTGACGGGGGCTTCGCTGCTGGCCTCGGTGGCGGCGGTGCTCTTCTACTTCGGAAGTCGAAATCTGCGCGAGCTCGACGCCCATGTGCAGCGGTCCTCGAAAGAGGATTGAGCCGCGAGGAGGGAGTCCCATGATCATCACGCTCTCACGCCAGTATCTCGCCGGCGCCGACAAGGTCGCGAAGCACGTCGCCGCCGAGCTCGGCTGGCTGGTCGTCGACGATGCCTTCATCGATGCCCTCGCCGAGCGCTCGGGCTTCGACCCCGAGGACGTGAAGGGACTCGAAGAGCGCGTGCCGACCTTCATGGAGCGCTTCGCCCAGTCGTCGGCGCTCTCGATTCCCGAGTTCCTGATCTCGGCGCCCGACGCGACCTTCGAGCCCGAGGCGATCAAGCTCGCCCACCTGACGCGCGATCTCGTCACCGAGCTCGGCCGCCGCGATCGGGTCGTGCTCGTCGGGCGGGCGGCGGCCGCGGTGCTGGCGCGGGAGCGCGATGCGATCCACGTCTGGCTCGTCGCCTCGGTCGAGCACCGCGTGCGCGAGGCGATCCGGCGCTACGGCATGAGCGAGTCCGAGGCGCGCGCCGCCGTCGCGGAGCGGGACTCGAGCCGCGCCCGCTACCACCGCGAGCTCTACAACCGGATCTGGGCCGATCCCGTCAACTACCACTTCGTGCTGAACACCGAGCTCCTCGGCATCAAGGGCGCGGCCGACATGATCCTCGCCCGGGCCCGCGCGCTCGGCTGGAGCTGACGCGCCGCCCCGCGGCGATCAGATCCGCAGGCCGCGATCGACCGGCGTGCGCCGGGGCAGGGCGAGCGACGCCGCATAGCCGACGACGAACATCACGAGATTGCCGAAGATCGCCGTGTAGTAGAGATCGAAGGGCACGGCGAAGGGGATCGGCAGCCAGCCGAGCGTCCAGAGCGTGAAGGCGAGGGTCGCCGCGATCCCGAACCAGACCGAGCGCGAATCGCCGCGGGCCGTGAAGAAGCCCATCAGATAGATCCCGAGGATGCCGCCGCCGAGCAGTCCGGTCAGCCGGATCGAGATGTCCTGCAGGCTCGGGCCCGTCGCCTCGAGCAGCGCGACGGCGCCGGCGAGCATGCCGACCGAGGCGACCGCGGCGGCCGCCCAGGCGACGTGCAGGTAGTGGCGATCGCTGGCGTCGCGGACCCAGTGGCGGCGGTAGAGATCGACGATCCAGACCGTCGAGATCGCATTGATGCTCGAGTCGAGGGACGACATGCCGGCGGCGAGCGCCGCGGCGATGACGATGCCCGCGATGCCCGGCGCGAGCTCGTTCTGGATGAAGAGCGGCACGATGCCCTCGGGCTTCGCCGAGCCGTCGAGCATCGCCGTCGCCTCCGGCGCCGGGAAGACCTGGTAGAAGGCGAAGAGCGCCGTGCCGAGGAACATGAAGAAGAACCAGGTCGGGACGCCGACCAGCACGTTGATCCACATCGCCCGCCGCGCCTCGGCGAGCGACGGCGCCGAGCAGTAGCGCTGGATGTAGTGCTGACCCGAGGCGAAGTCCGTCAGGAAGAAGTTGAAGCTCATGAGCAGCATCAGGGGCACCGTCTTGCGCCCGAAATCGAGCGCCCAGCCCGCCTGCACGAGGCGGCCGTTCTCGAGGTCGCCGAGGGCGAACTTGTCGTGGGCGTCCGCGATCTCGAGGATCTGGCCGAAGCCCCCGGGCAGCAGCGCGATGATCGTGCCGAGGCAGATCAGGCTGCCCGCGATCAACGCGATCGTCTGGATCACGTCGGTCCAGATCACGGCGTCGATCCCGCCGACGATCGTGTAGACCGCGACGACGACGCCCGCGATCAGGATGCAGCTCACCTCGTCGAGCCCCGTCAACGACGCGAGCATCAGCGCGACGAGATAGAGGATGAAGCTGACGCGCAGGAGCTGGGCCGCGATGTAGGTCAGCGCGGCGTAGGCGCGGACCGAGGGGCCGAAGCGCGCCTCGAGGTATTCGTAGGCGGTCGTCGTCGTGCCGCGGCGGAAGAACGGGATGATGCGCCAGGCGACGAGGGCCGCGGCGCAGCGGCATGAAGACGTAGGGCAGGAAGCGCAGCCAGTAGGTCTTGAACGAGTCGGCGGGGAGCGCCAGGAACGTGATCGAGCTGATGGCGGTCCCGACCATCGAGAGGCCGATGGCGTAGGCGGGCACCTTCCGGCCGCCGACGAAGTAGTCGTCGGTCGTGCTGTTCTTGCGGCCGAAGTAGAGCCCGATCGCCAGCATCGCGACGAGGTAGACCGCGATGGCGATCCAGTCGTAGAGGTGGAGCTTCATCGCGGCGGGCACGAGGCGCGGCAGGATCTCGCTGATCGAGCCGCGCAGCACGGCGTCGGCGAGCGCGTCCATCTCGGTCGCGTCGCCGTTCACGATCACGATGCGCGCGCCGGCGCTCTTCGCGACGGGCACCATCGACGCGATCGGGTAGACGCCGAGGGTCGTGCCGATCGCGAGCAGGAGGTCGCAGGCGAGGGCCGCCTGCTCGGCGCGCTCGAGATCCCGGGCGACGAGCCCCTGGCCGAAGGAGATCGTCGCCGACTTGAGGATGCCGCCGCAGCTGCGGCAGGCGGGATCGGACTTCGCCGGCACGCACGCGCTCGAGGGCGCGCTCGATCGGCGCCCGCTCGCCGCAGCCGAGACACTCGACCTCGCGCAGCGTGCCGTGGATCTCGACGACCCGCGCCGGATCCGAGCCGGCGGCCTGATGGAGGCCGTCGACGTTCTGGGTCACGAGCGTATCGAGGCGACCGGCGCGCTCGAGGGCGACCAGGGCGCGGTGGCCCGCATTGGGCTCGCGTCGATTCGCGTCGGTCTCGAGGCGCCACTGCCACGAGCGCGCCCGCACGGCGGGATCGGCGACGTAGTACTGCAGCGTCGCCATCTTCTCCGCCTCGGGATCGCGGGTCCAGAGGCCCTTCGGCCCGCGGAAATCCGGGATCCCCGAATCCGTCGAGATGCCGGCCCCGGTCAGGACCACGACGGAGCGCGCCTCTTCGATCCAATGCCGCACGCGGTCGATCTGCTGCCGTCGACAGCCCGGGTCCGAAATCTCGCTCGCTCAACGCCGAGCTCCCTAACAGCAGGTGCCGCCCGACGCGCCGCGATGGTCGTGCCAGTGGCCCAGGTCGAGGAAGAGGCCCGCTTGCGCGGCCGCGCGGAGCGCACGCCAGGGATCGATGACCCAGGGGCCCTCGCGGACGATCCGGAGCGTCGCGGACTCCCCGTCGCCGAGCACGATCTCGCGGTCGCCGTCGAAGGCGAGCAGCCCCGGTCCGCGCCAGACGACGGGGGCGCCGAGCTCGACGCGCTCGACGGCCTCGATCGCCCACGTTCTCGTAGAGACCCGGCGAGATCGGGGCGCGCAGGAGCTTGCCGGCGCTCTCGCGCCCGGGCCCGGTCCGCGTCTGCACGCAGACGCCGAAATCGTCCTCGGCCTGGCAGGGCATCAGCAGACCGCCGATCGGCGAGAGCCCGACGCTCGCCGGCTCGGCGCGCGTCAGCAGGATGCGCGCGAGCTTGCCGGGATCGACCTGCAGCAGGCTGCCCGGATGGTCGTCGACGAGCAGTCCCGCGTCGATCAAGCGCGAGGCTCTCGCGCCCGTCGCCGCAGCGGATCAGCACGATCTTCGCCCGCTCGGCGGCGGCTTCCCGCGCGAGACGCCCTGCGGCGACGAGGCCCGCCGCGGCGCCGGCGACGGTCGCCTCGATCTGGAACGGAAAGACGTTGTTGGTCCCGGTCGAGAGCGGCAGCAGCACGACGTCGCGCCAGGCGCGCACGATCGTGCGGCTCGTGCCGTCGCCCCCGAGCGCCACGATCGCGCCGCAGCCGGCCTCGCGCATCGCGAGGGCCGCGCTGCTCGCTGTCCCGGGCATGGCCCGTCGTCGGCAGCTCGAGGAGCTCGATCTCGATCGGGAGGTCGAGGGCGTCGGTCGCCGCCGAGGCGATCCGGAACGAGTCGCGCGAGAGGAGCACGCGCCGACATCCCGCCGCCGCCGCGCCGACCACGATGCGGGTCACCTGATTGCGCTTGTCGTCGACGGTCGAGGTGCCCGGCACGGGCGAAGAGCCGCCGGGCGTCCCGGCCGGAATGGGGGTTCACGATGATGCCGAGGGCGCCGCGGGCTTCCACGCGGGCCAACGCTATCTCGGCCCGTCGCTCCCCCGCGACCGCTCGGGATCCCGATTCGCAGGAAAAGCCCGAGGCACGCAGTACCGCGAAGTCCCGAGAAGCGGACGCTCGTCGGCGTGCACGCGTCGCTCGACGGCGGTGTGCAGCTCGGGTTCATCTCAAGCGCAACTCCGCACTTCGCCGATGTCTCGCTGGCGTCGGAATCGGACATGCACGGGTTCCCGGAGGCGGCCGCCCCACCCGACCTGCGCATCGGTTGCGGCGCCGGGGCGCTTGATGGGAGCGCGGGCCGGTGCGCGAAAGCCGGGTTTCCGTCGAGACGGGACTCGGTGTTATGCCCGAGTCGGAGAGGGCGGCCGGCGCAGAGGTCCGGCGCGACGAGCGACCGCCGCTCAGACCGCGCCGGCGCGGCGGACCGCTCGCGATCCGGTCGGCCATGCTGCGGACCATGCGGACCGCGACGGCGGGATTGCAGGTCACGAGCTGCTCGAGCTCGGCCTCGTTGAAGAGGCAGCACCAGGTGTCGCCCTGGGCGCGCAGGGTGGCGTGGCGGCGGGCGCCGGTCAGGGTCGAGATGACGCCGAGGAAGGTGCCCTCGCGGGCCTCGATCGCGACGACCTTGTCGTCGGCCTCGACGGCGATCCGGCCGCGCAGCAGGAGCACGGTGTGCTGCGCGGGGTCGGCGACGCCGGCGATCGTCTCGCCGTCCTCGAAGCGCACGAAATAGCGGTCGAAGCCCGGGCCCCGGCAGATCGACGCCCAGAGCGGATCGACGAGGGTGTCGATGATGCGCGCGATCTCCGCCGGATCGGCGGGGTCGCGCCGCGCCGAGGCGATCGTCGAGGTGTCGAGGCCGAAGCCGCTCGCGATCGCGCGAATCCGGGCGAGCACCTCGCCGGTGCCGCCCGGCCGGCGCGAGGGATCGATGTAGAGCAGCTCCATCACGATCTCTTCGAGGGGCGGCGGACAGTCGAGCGCGACGTCGGAGAGGGTCTGGAGCCCGTAGATGTTGCCCTGCTCGCGGGTGCGCAGGACGTCCTGGCGCTTGTTGAGATCGATGCCGGTGAAGAGCGCCCACGCCGTCGCGCCGACGCCCCAGAGATCCGTCCGCAGATCGAAGGACTGGACCTTCGCGCTCGCCTGCTCGGGGGCGCGGTAGCCGTGGGTCCCGAGGCCGATCGAGAGCTGGCCCTGGTGGAGCAGGCCCTTCGACATGCGCGAGGAGTGGGAGACACCGAAGTCGGTCAGGACGTAGCCGCCGTTGCCGTCGAGCAGCACGTTCGAGGGCTTCACGTCGAGGTGGAGCACGGACGCGCGGTGGGCGGCGCCTAGCGCCTGCAGCAGGTCCGAGAGCAGGCGCCAGGTCTGCTCCGCCGAGAGACGGCCCAGGAAGGGCCAGGCGTCGGCGAGGCTGCCGGCCGGGAAGTACTGGATCGCCGCGAAGGCGGTCTCGCCGTCGATGTTCCAGTCGTAGAGCTTGGGGATGCGATCGTGGCGCACCGCGAGAAACGCGGCGAGCTCCCGCTTCAGCGAATTGCGCGCCTGGGGATCGTGCGGCCGTGCCATCACCTTCAGCGCGACGAGCTTCGGCGGCGTGTCGGTCGCGGCGCCTTCGACCGAGTCGAGACAGCGCGCCAGGAAGACCGAGCCGAAGCCGCCGCGTCCGAGCCGGCGCAGCACGCGGTAGCGAAAGCGCGCGCGCAGCTCGTCGCCGGGCTGGAGCGCGCGGGTCGGCGGGACGGCTTCGGGGCCACCGGCCGTCGCCGTGCAGTCGAGGGTCACGTCGTCGCCGACCGTGGTGTGGTCGAGGACGATCGTGCTCGATGCAGCATTGCCCGTCGTCGGGTTCGGGGCCCCCAAGCGCGCTCTCCGGCCCCATCGCGCCCGCCTGGCCGGCGCGGATCGGCAACGGGCCGACGGCGCGCAGGCGGGTCTCGAGGGGTCGGGCCCGTTATCGGCGGCGGCCGGCGGTCGAGCCACAGCGGGATCGCGCGATCCGGGGGGCGCGCTCAGCGCGAGTTGCCGTCGGCCTTCCGGGCGGCTGCCGCAGCCTTGTCCTCGCGGTACTCCTTGATTCCGCGCGGGACGAGCCACAGGCCGAAGATCGACGTGATGGCGAACAGGATCTGATTGAAGCGCTTGTGCTCCAGCATCTCGGGATCGGTCGTGAAGAAGCCGTCCCAGCCCGACCAGAGCCAGTAGGCGGTGATCAGGACCGGCAGGAAGAGGGGGTGGTAGAGCGGATTGGGCGGCGGGCCGCGGCGTGCACCGCGCGGGGCACCGGCGCCGGGGCTCGTCGGCGCGCCGCTCGCGGGCGGAGTCTGCTCTGCGTCTCGCTGCGGATCCGATCCGGGTTGCTCTTGCATGGTCAGGCAGCATAGCGGGGGCTCCTTCGGGTCGGCACGCCCGCGCGCGCTTGATGGTGGCGGTCGCGGGTGTCAAGCTCCGGGCGCCAGCGAGCAGGGCGGGGCCGCGCGTCCGGGGGAGATCGGCGGGCTTGGCCGAGCACAAGAGCTACATCACGCGGGCGGGCTTCGAAAAGCTGCGGGCCGAGCTCGACTTCCTCTGGAAGGACGAGCGGCCGCGCGTCACGCAGGCCGTCTCGGTGGCGGCCGCCCTCGGCGACCGTTCGGAGAACGCCGACTACATCTACGGCAAGAAACGCCTGCGCGAGATCGATCGCCGGATCCGGTTCCTGACCAAGCGCATGGACGAGCTCGAGGTGGTCGATCTCGGTCCCCGGGCCCGCGCCGACCGGGTCTATTTCGGAGCCTGGGTCGAGCTCGAGGACGAGGACGGGGAGCGCGTGCGCTACCAGATCGTCGGACCCGACGAGTTCGACGCCGCGCAGGGCCGGATCAGCGTCGAGTCGCCGGTCGGCCGCGCGCTGATGGGCAAGCGGACGGGCGACGAAGTGTCGGTGCGCCGGCCGAAGGGCGACGCGACCTTCACGCTCGTCGCGATCGAATACCGCGAGGCCGAGTGAGCGCCGGGATGGACGCGACCGGGGAGCCGTCGGTCTGGATCTTCGGCTACGGATCGCTGGTCTGGCGCCCCGCGTTTCCCCACCGCGCCGCCTGCAAGGCCTGGATCGCGGGCCACGTCCGGCGCTTCTGGCAGGGCTCGACGGATCACCGCGGTCTGCCCGGCCGCCCCGGGCGTGTCGTGACGATCGTGCCCGAGGACGATCCCGAGATCGAGCGCGAGCGGGGCGCCGCCGGACGGCATCCGGCGGACGGACGCTGCTGGGGCACCGCCTATCAGGTCGCGGCCTCGGAGGCCGGATCCGTGATCGACGGCCTCGATCACCGCGAGCGCGGCGGCTACCGACGGCTCGAGGTCGAGATCGCGCTCGCGGGCGATCGGATCGCCGGTCGCCCGCGTGCCGGGGCTGGTCTACGTCGCGGGACCGGAGAACGAGAACTATCTCGGCCCGGCGCCCCTCGACGCGATCGCGCGCCAGGTCGCCGGGGCCCATGGCCCGAGCGGGGCCAACGCCGACTACGTCTTCGAGCTCGCGGCGGCGCTGCGGCGGATGCAGGTCGTGGACGGCCACGTCTTCGAGCTCGAGGCCGCCCTTCGGCGGCTCGTTCGCCCGGTCGCGGCGCTGACCGGGCTGATCCCGCCGTTCAGGCGCCCCGCGCGTTTCGACGATGCGGGAGCCATGCTGCTCGATCTGATCTTCATCGTCGATCCTGTCGGCTGCTGGTCGCCTACGGCGCCTGGCGCGGGGCGGTGGCGAGCGCCTCGGGATTGCTCGCCCTCGTCGCCGGCTATGCCGGCGCGCTCTGCGCCGCGACCCATCTCTCGGGTTGGGTGGCGGCCGACGCTGGTCCTGCCCGCGATGCTGGCGCCGGCGGTCGCGGGCACCCTCGGCTTCGCGGTGGTCTTCCTGCTCGCGGGCGCGCTCGGCGACGTCGCGATCGCCTGGGATCGCGAGCGGATCGAGGGCACGGCGCGCGGAGTCGGCGATCGGGTCGTCGGCGGCGCGCGTCGGCCTCGTGCGGGGCGGCCTCGTCGTCGTGCTGCTCGCGGTGCTCTCGAGCTGGCTCGATGCGGCGCGGGATCTCGGTGCCGTCGAGGGCCTGGCGGCGATGCCGGATGCCGGGACGTCGAGCGCCGTGGCGGCGAGCGGAGATCTCGTCGAGGGCGTCGTCGCCCGGGCGCTCGCGGATGCGGGGCCCGCCGGTCAGATGGCGGCGCGCATCGCCGCGCGGCCGGGCGTGGCCCTCGAGAATGTGCAGGGCCTGCTCGAGGACGAGCGACTGACGCAGCTCTTCGAGGACCGGCTCTTCTGGACGCTGATCACGAACGGGTCGGTCGACCATGCGATGAACCGGGCCGCGATGCGTTCGATCGTGGAGGATCCGGGGATGCGAGGGCAGTTCGCAGAGCTCGGGCTCGTCGGCGAGCCGGCCCGCGAGGATCCGGAGGTCTTCCGGGCCGCGATGGCGGCGGTGCTCTCGGAGGTCGCGCCGAGGGTCCACCGGCTGCAGCACGATCCCGAGCTGAACGAGCTCGCCCGGGACCCGGAGATCATCGCCCTCGTCGAGGCGGGCGACATGATGAGCCTGGTCGGGCACCCGAGCATTCGCAAGCTCGTCGAGCGCGTCTCGGGTCCCTGATTCGCACAGGATCTGATTCAAACAGGAAAAGCCCGAAGCGAATCGCTTCAGGCTCGGACGAGCCCTCTCGCCGATCGGAACGATCGACTAGAAGAGCGGGGTGTCGTCCCCGTCCGGCGCGTAGGCCGAGATCTCACAGCACAGCGAGATCTCGAGCGCCGACGGGCGCTCGAAGACCGGATTCCCCGCGGCCGCCTGGGCCCGCGCTGCACGGTTCGAGTCGCCGAAGGAGGTCGCCGAGTGGGTGATGCGTGATTCCATGGTGTCCACCTATAGCAGGAATCGGCAACTCGGGGCACGGCCTGGATGGCCCTCCCGCGGAAAAATCTCGCGGCCCGCGGCGCGGCCGGTGAAGGCCGGGGCTCAGCGGAGCAGGACGTCGCAGATCTCGCGCAGCTTCCGGACGAGGCCGCCCAGCCGGGTCCCGGGCCGGATCCGGCGGCGGAGCGCCACCAGGATCTTCCGCTCGAGGGTGTAGCGGGTCAGCGCCGGGCGGGGGGCCGGCTTGCCGCCGCAGGTCGATGCCGGCGAGCTCGGCCTCGATCGCCGGGACGCGGATAGCCCCAGGTCTCGAGGTCGGGATCGAGCAGCCGCGCCACGATCTCCTGGTACAGCCCGACCCGCTCCGGCCGGCCGGTCGCGGCCTCCGCCCATTTGTCGAGGCTCCGCGTCGTCGCGCGGGTCTCCCGCGCGACCGTCATCGGGTCTCCCGAGGCCGCGGGTGGACTCCCGCTGCGCGTCGGCCACCGATCCGTAGTCGACCATCCCCGGCTCGAAGTCGAGACCGAGGAAATCCGCGAGCGCCCGGGCATGGCCTTCGGGGTCGCGCACCAGCTCCTCGTAGCGGACGCGGTGAAGGGCGACCGGGGCCTCGCGCAGGAAGCGGGCGATCGCCGGGACATAACGTTCGAGCAGCGGATTGTGGGCGTGGGCGACGCGGTCGTCTCCGTCGAAGAACGAGTCGACGTAGGAGGACCAGACGGCGAGCGGATGTCGCGTCAGCACGACGTAGCGGGCGCCCGGATAGAGGCGCGCCAGGAACTCGAGGCTGAGCGCATAGGCGGGTGTCTTGTCGAGCAGCAGCGTCGCGCGACCCGAGCCGCCGGCGAGCAGTCCGCGGTAGATCGCGTCCGTGTAGGCGCGCAGCGCGTCGAGATAGGCGTGCTCGCCGCCCGGCAGCCCGGCCACCAGCGCGCGCGCCGCCTGGCGCGTGATGACCGGGTCGTAGGGGGCGGACTCGACGCTCGCGAAATAGCCGAGGTGGGCGAGCGGCGTGATCAGGTGCGGCTCTTCGGGGGCGCAGACCGCGCTGTGGGCGCCGAGCATGCGGGCCAGCAGCGTCGAGCCGGAGCGCGGCGGGCCGATCAGGAAGACCAGGCGCTTTTCGAGGCTCGGGTCGGATTGCATCGTCGCGTCGGAGTCCGCTCGGGTTCGCAGGGGCTCCGCACCCTGCGGAGGCGGCGGAGCATACCAGTCCGCGAGCGGACCTCGGTCAGAGCGTCCGGCTGGCGAGGCCCAGGGTCTGCGACATGCGCTGCGCATGCACGCGCAGGAGGGCGACGCCGAGGCGATGGCCGAGCCAGGGCTTCATGCTGCGCAGATGTCGGAAGGCGGCGGCGTCGACCTCGAGCAGGCGCAGTGTCGTGTTCGCGACCGCGGACTCGGCGTGGGGCAGGTCGGCGAGCAGCGGCAGGCCGCCGAAGAGGTCGCCGGCGCCGAGCTGGACCAGGGGCTGCTCGATCGCGTCGCGGATGCGGACCTGGAGCGTCACGCTGCCCTCGGTGATCAGGTAGATCGAGTCGTTGGCGCCGTTGCGCGTGCCCTGGCGGTAGATCATGTCGCCCGGCTGCATCGTGCGGATCCGGGTCACCTGTGCGAGGCCCATCGCCTCCTCGAGGCCGAGCTCGCGCAGCGCGGTGCGCTCGTAGAGGAAACGCGCGAGCTTCTTGCCGGCGTCGAGGACCAGGTTCCAGATCACCTCGAGGTTCTCGGGGGTCGGATTCTCGAAGATGACGCCCGTGAGGACGAGGTTCTCGATCGGGTCCTCGCGTTGCCAGCAGCCGGCCGCGTCGAGGGTCAGGTTCTGGGTCGGGAGCCGGAGCACGATGCGTCGGAGCGATTTGAACGAGAAAGGGGATTGTGTCGCGATGCAGGCGCCGCCGATACTGATGTCGCGGGTCCGGCCGAGCAGGGCCCCCGCGAACTCCCCGGAGAAGAACTCGACGGGGAGATCGGTTCCGACGCGGGGGTTCGAGCGGATCTCGAGCGGGTCGACGGGGCCGTTGCGACCGGAGCCGTCGTTGGGGGATCCAGAATCCGGTGACGACATGGTGTGGAGACCTCGATGGATCGTGTTTCGGTTCCGTTCCAATGGGACTTGAACACTCCGCTCGCAGCCGATCGCGGCCGATGAGGCGGCACGGCTCGAGCGGACGACCGGATGCGACGAGAAGGACTCCACGGTTCTCCCGGTGGTCTGCTCATGGCTTCTGCTCATGGGATTGAACGGAGGTGGACGTGAGTCGCTTCGAGCTGGGCGTCGTGGCGCTCGTCGTGCTCGCCTGGCTGCCGGGTCTCGCGATCCTGGCGCGAGGCGTGGAGCGCGTCGGAGTTCGCGACCCACGGCTTTCTCGTGCCGCTCGTGGCCCTCTGGGCGGCGACGGCCCACCGGGACGCGATGGCCGAGCTCCCGGCGCGACCGCCGCGATCTGGGGCCGGATCCTGCTGGTTCCGTGTCTGCTCGCCTATCTCGCGGCGCTCGTCGTGCGGCAGGCGAGCCTGCTCGGCGTCGTGTTCGTCGCGACCGCCGTGGTGCGTCGTGCTCGCGCTGCGGGGGCCGCGGCTGGGTTTCGCTGCTGCGGTTTCCGCTCGCCTACCTCGTCTTCATGATCCCGTTGCCGCCCGCCTGGGTGACGCCGCTGATCGTCGAGCTCCAGCTGATCGTGAGCGCGGCGGCGGTCCGGCTGCTGCAGCTCTTCGGCGTCGCGATCTTCCGCGAGGGCAACGTGCTCACGCTGCCGGGGGACGAGTCGCTCTTCGTCGCCGAGGCCTGCAGCGGCATCACGTCGCTGATCACGCTGATCCCGATCGGGGTCTTCATCGCCTACTTCACCGAGTCGAGCCGCAGCCGGCGGCTCGTGCTCGTGCTCGCGGTCGCTCCCGATCGCGCTCGCCGGCAATCTGGCCCGCGTCGTGCTCACCGTCCTGCTCGCGATCCGCGTCGACGTCGAGACCGCGACGAAGGGACCGCTCCACGAGTGGGCGGGCGTCGCGACCTATGTCGTGGGCTGCCTCGCCCTGCTCGGCCTCGGCGCGCTGCTCCGGCGCTGCGTGGCCCGAGTCGGCGACCGCGTCGGAGCGACGACGTGAGCGGCGGTCGAGGCGCTCCGCCTCGAGGATCGGATCCGGGGGCTCGGCCTCGCGCTCGGACTCGATGCGCTGGGCTTCGCCGGTGCCGAGCCGACACAGCGGACGCGAGTTCCTGCGCGAATGGATCGCCCGGGGCCACGCGGGCGAGATGGCCTACCTCGGGCGGCGCCTCGAGGAGCGCGTCGATCCGCGCCGCGTGCTGCCCGGGGCGCGGACCTTGATCGTCGGGCGCACTCGCCTGCGCTCCGGCGCAGACGGCGCCCGGCCGACGTCAGCGGCCGGGGACGGGGCGGGTCGCGCGCTATGCGGGCGGCGACGACTACCACGACGTGCTGCTCGATCGCCTGCGGGCGCTCGAGGCGGCGCTGCCCGTCGCTGCTCGCGGGCAGCGCGGTCCGGTCGCGGAGCTATGTCGACACGGGGCCCGTCGCCGAGAAGGCCGCCGCCGAGCGGCGGGTCTCGGCTGGATCGCGAAGAACAGCTGCCTGATCCATCCCGAGCTCGGCTCGCACGTGATGCTCGGCGTCGATCCTCTGCGATCTCGAGCTCGAGCCCGACGCGCGTCGAGCCCGACCACTGCGGCAGCTGCCGCGCCTGCCTCGACGCCTGTCCGACCGAGGCCTTTCCCGAGCCCTACGTGCTCGACGCGACGCGCTGTCTCTCGTACACGACGATCGAGCTGCGCGGCGCGATTCCCGAGGCGCTGCGCGAGGCCCAGGGCGACCACGTCTTCGGCTGCGACATCTGCCAGGACGGTGTGCCCGTGGAATCGCAGCCGACCGCGGACGGCCGCTGCCGGATCCCCTCGGCCTGCGCGCGCGACTCGCGCCCCGCGAGGCGTGGCGGGCGCCCGTCGCTCGTCTGGATCCTGGCGCTCGACGAGGCCGGGCTTCCAGGACGCGACGCGGGGCACGGCGCTGCGCCGGACGCGCTACCGGGGCCTGCTGCGCAATGCGCTCGTCGCCGCGGGCAACGCCGGCACGCGCGGGGCGATCGCCGTCGATCCCGCGCTGCGCGCCGCCGTCGCGCGCCACGCCGAGGGCGGCGACGAGATCCTGCGCGAGCACGCGCGCTGGGCGCTCGCCCGGATCGACCGGGTCGCGGTCGCGAGCCCGGCTGAGGCGCGCCGGCGATCGCCTAACGCGGTCGCCTCGCCCGCAGCCGCGCCGTCCAGGCGGGGCTCGGCTCGTCGGTCAGTCCCTCGTCGAAGCGCCTCGACCACGAGCCCCGGAAAGAGCCGCGGCAGCTCGCCCGGCTGGAGCAGGAAATCGTCGCGCGTCGGACCCCAGCCGAGGCTTCGCTGGGCGATCGGTGAAGGTCTCGTAGAGCAGCAGGCCGCCCGGGGCGAGCCAGGACTCGATCGCCGGCGCGAGCGGGCGGTGGAGGTATCGGAAGACGAGGATCGCGCGCGAAGGGGCCGCGCGGGAGGACCGGCGTCGCACCGGTCTCGAGGTCGGCGGCGAAGGTCTCGACGCGGCCGGGCGAGCGCGCGGCTCGCCCGCGCCAGCTCGGCGCAGCTGCTCCTCGTTGCGATCGACGGCGAGGACGTCGAGGCCGAGGGCCGCGGCGGCGAGGCTGTGGCGCCCGCGTCCGCAGGCGAGATCGAGGACGGGGCCTGTCGCGCCGGCCGCGACGCAGGCGCGCGCTCCTCCCGGCGGAAGAACGCCGAGACCGGGTCGAGCCCCGGCTCAGGCTCGCTCGGTCATCGACCGAGCCAGCGCGCCATGCGCCCGGGAAAGTCCGTGACGATCCCGTCGACGCCGAGGTCGAGCAGCGACCCGATCTCGGCGAGGTCGTTGATCGTCCAGACGTGGACCTCGACCGCGTGGGCATGGGCGTGCTCGAGCGAGCTCGCGCGTCACGAGCGGGCGTCCCCCGAACTCCGCCGGGATCTGGAGCGCCATCACGCCCGTGCGGCATCGGCTCGCCGCGCAGCGCGCTCGCGATCACCGCGAGGATCTCGCCGAGAGCTCGCGCCGAGCGCCGGACGCACGCGCGAGGCCGCGACGGCGCGCCGCAGGCCGTGCATGATCGGATCCTCGCCCGCCGTCAGCAGCGTGCGATCGGCGCGGCCGTGTCGCTCGACGAGGCGGAGGGTCTCGCGCGAGGACCGCCTCGCCGTGCGCATTTGAGCTCGAGGTTGAAGCGGGCGTCCGGGAATCGCTCGAAGGCCTCGGCCAGGCTCGCGATCCGGATCCCGCGTCCGAGAAAGGGCTGGCCCCCCTGCGCGTCGCGAAAGCCGGCGCCGGCATCGAGCGCGCACAGCTCCTGCCAGGTCCGATCGGCGGCGGCCCCGGGAGCGCCGCACGCGCGCTCGAGCGTCGGGTCGTGGAGCAGGATCGGGCACGCCGTCGCGCGTGATGTGGACGTCGCTCTCGAGGATCGAAGCGCCCTGCGCGAGGGCGGCCTCGAAGGAGACCAGGGTGTTCTCCGGGTACTCGCCGGCGGCGCCGCGATGCCCGATCACGATCGGATGCTCGAGCTCGAAGAATGGATGCGGCATGCGGTCACGTTATCATGCGGCCCCCATGACCGTGCTGACCCGCGACGTGATCCTGCGCGAGATCGATCGATGGCCGCATCCGCATCGATCCTTTCGAGCGCGGACCAGGTCGGTGTCGCGTCGATCGACCTGACGCTCGGCCGCGAGATCCGCGCGATCGAGAACGACGTCGCGTCCCGATCCGCGTCGAAGAAGACACCGACTACCGCGACCACACCCGCGTGCTGCCCCTCGACGGCCCCTTCCGCCTCGACCCCGGCGTGACGATCCACGGCATCACCGCCGAGCGGATCACGCTGCCCGACGATCTGTGCGGCTTTCTCGAGGGACGCAGCCGCTTCGCCCGCCTCGGCCTGATGATCCACGTGACCTCGGCCTTCGTGCAGCCCGGGGTCTCGAATCGCCAGGTGCTCGAGATGAGCAACGTCTCGAGCCGCGCCCTCGAGATCGTGCCCGGCGTGCGCATCTGCCAGATCGTGCTGATGCGCACCGAGGGCCGGGCGGTCTACCGCGGCCGCTTCCAGGAGCAGCGAGAGATCTGACCTGCGCGGTCGGTGTGCGCGCCGTCACCGGCTCCATCGGTGTCGCGAGGTCGGTCGTCCTCGTCCACCGGGATACCGTCCCGATCCGGCTCGACACAGAAGAGGGTCTGTGACCTTCTGGGTCCTTCTGTGACGGAGAGGGGTACGGAACCGCTTTTCCCTTGCCGACCCGGGAAGATCCGCCAAACTCCCGCTCGGGGGAACGTGAGAGGCGGGTGCGGGGTCTTCCCGCTGCCCGCATAACCTGCTGGGACCGGCTGCGCGGTGAAGCGAGCCGGATGAGCAGAGAGAGGTTGGACAGATCATGGTCAATTCATCTTCGAGCTCGGGCTTCGGCTCGGGCCCGTTCAGGCGCGGGCTCGCCGTGGGGCTCACGGCCTGCCTGCTCGCGTCGCCGTCCGTGGCGCTCGCGGGCGATCACACGAAGGAAGTCAGCCAGGAGTCGGGTCTCGGGATCGCCGCGGCCCTGAGCTCGCTCGTCTACAGCCCGGTCAAGGTGGTGTACGCCGTGGGCGGCCTCGTGATCGGCTCGCTCGCCTGGGTCTTCACGGCGGGGGATACGAACGTCGCCGACAAGGTCTACGTCCGGTCGCTGCGCGGGACCTACGTGATCACGCCCGAGATCCTGAAGGGCGAGGAGCCCCTGGTCTTCATCGGTCGCGATCCGTCCGTCATGCCGGTCGAGCCGAAGGCGGTGGCGACCGGTCCCGTCGCGGGGGCGACGTCCTCCACATCCGACGAGGACTACACCGCCGACGCCTACGGCGATTCGGGCTGGTAGAGCCGTCGCGAAGGCGGAGCGCGCATCGCGCTGATCGAGGGCGGGGGAGGCGGAGCCGTGTGCACCGTCTCTCCCGCCTCGTCTCGCCCCCAGGCGAGGGCTCGCTGGCGCCGCTGCGGTCGACACGCCACCCTCGGCCCACCTGATGTCCGACCTCCTGACCCAGATTCCCATCGCATTCGCCTCGGGTCTGATCTCGGTGCTCTCGCCCTGCGTGATGCCCTTGATGCCGGCCTATCTCTCCCTGATCTCGGGCGTTTCGGTGCACGACCTGTCCCAGGGCGCCGGTCCGGTGCAGGACGGTTCCGCGCGCCGGGCGCAGCGGGCGCGGGTGATGGAGGCGTGTCTCGGCTTCTGCTGCGGCTTCTCGGCGGTCTTCATCGTGCTCGGCGCTTCGGCCTTCGCGCTCGGGCGCGTGCTGCGCAGCTGGCACTTCGAGCTGTTCGGCCTCGAGCTCGGCATCGCGCAGCTGGCCGGGGTCGTGATCATCCTCTTCGGTCTTCACATGGCGGGCGTCCTGCGGATCGGCTGGCTGCTCCGCGATACGCGCTTCGAGCTGCGCGGCACACCGGGATTCACGGGCGCCCTCGTCGTCGGCGCGGGCTTCGGCTTTGGATGGTCGCCCTGCATCGGACCGATCCTCGGGGCGGTCCTGACCCTCGCCGGGAGCCGGGAGACGGTCTTCCAGGGCATCGCGCTCCTGACGGTCTACTCCGCCGGGCTCTCCGTTCCATTCCTGATCGCGGGCTACAGCCTCGACGCCTTCTTCCGGGCGCTCCGCCACATGAAGCGACATTTCCGCGCCCTCGAGATCGGTTCGGGCGTGCTGCTGATCGGCGTCGGCGTGCTGCTCGTCACGAATCAGCTGACCTGGTTCAACAGCCAGTTCGCGTTCCTGGGCGAGCTCGTCGTGCGTGCCGAGGATTGGCTCCAGTGAATCGGGGTCGCTTGCGCCGCGCGTTCTTCGCCGCCGGGCTCTGCGCCTCTGCTGACGCTCGCCTGTGATCGGAGCGAGCCGGCCGCCCTCGAGCCGCTCGGGCCGGCGCCGGAGTTCGCGCTGCCCCTGCTCTCCGGGGGCGAGGTCGAGCTCGCGAAGCTGCGGGGGAAGACGGTGATCCTCGATTTCTGGGCGACCTGGTGTGCCCCGTGCGAGGTCCAGATGCCGATCCTCGACGCGCTCTGGCGCGAGGTCGGGACGAGCGGACTCATGGTCGTCGGGATCTCCGTCGACACCGACCCGGCCGCCCAGGTCGCCGCCTGGATCGCCGAGCGCGGCTTCGACTACCCGATCGCCCTGGGCGACCAGGATCTCGCCATGCGGTACGGGATCCTGGGGTTCCCGTCCCTCGTGCTGATCGATCCCCGAGGGTCGCATCCAGGCCCGGCATACCGGGGTCTGGAGCCGGGAAGAGATCGAGGAGCGGCTCGAATCGATCCGGCGCGCCGCGTCCGGCGAGGGCTGAGCGGGCTCTCGCCCGCACCTCAAGTCGTTCCGCGGGCGAGACGAAATTCCCCGAAGGCCGCGCCCATCCGCGGGCACCGGCCGGGGAGCCCAGCTCTGGACCGCAGCGAATCGACCCAGATCCAGGTGCGCCGCACCTTCGAGCGCGGATTCGCGGATGGCGACGTCATCTTCGACGAGGGCGACGAGGGCAGCCACCTCTACATCATCCAGTCCGGCCAGGTCGAGATCTGCCGCCAGAGCCGGGCCGGCAAGCGCGTCGTCGCCAGGCTCGGACCCGGGGAGTTCTTCGGCGAGATGAGCGTCGTGCTCGGCGAGCCGCGCACCGCGCGGGCCATCTCGGTCGGGCACGCGGAGCTGCTCGAGCTCGACGGCGCGACGCTCGAATCCATGTGCATCGAGCAGCCGGAGATCGCGATCCGCTTGATCCAGCGGCTGGCCGTCCGCTTGATCGCCGCCGAGCGCAGGCTCGCCGCGCTCGGCCTCGACGAGCTCGTCGGTCCGCTGATCCGCTACCTCGTCGGCGGAGGCCGACGTCAAGGACTGCGAAGACGAGCTCCATCTCCGCACCTCGCTGCGCGATCTCGCCGCCGGCTCCCAGCTCACGCTCCACGAGACGTACCAGGCGCTCCACCAGCTGATGGATCAGAAGCTCGTGCGCGTGACGGGCGACGAGATCGTCGTCCCCGATTGCGCGGCGCTCGGGTCGGCGCTCACCCGCTTCACCGCTCCGGCCTGAGCACGACCGCGATCGGATTTGGCCGCGACCCCGGCCCTCAGGTAGGGTCCCCCGCAATCATCGGGGGCTCCTTGCCGCGGGCGATCATCATTGCCGCAATCCTCTGGATCCTGGTCGGCGGCATCGCTCGTGCCGCGTTCGCGGAAGAACGCGCGCGCATGACCGAGCCCTTCGAGATCACCGCCGACCGGATCACCTACGAGGCCGAGCGCGAGCTCTACATCGCCGAGGGAAACGTCCACGTCCTCCAGCAGGGCCGGACCATGACGGCGCGCTGGGTCGCCTTCAGCAAGAAGACCGGGGTCGCGGTCGCCGAGGGCGACGTCGAGCTGATCGAGGGTCCCGACCGACTGAACGCGGCCTTCATGGTCTTCGACGTCGACACGCTCCACGGCACCCTCTACCACGTCTCCCTCGACGCCGGCAGCGACGGATTCCGGCTGCGCGCGCGAGGAGATGATCCGGACGGGAAAGAACGACTTCACGGTCCACGACGGCGTCTTCACGACCTGTCGCTGCGAGCCCGGCGAGCGGCTGCCGTGGCAGATCGAGACCCGTCGGGCGAACGTCGAGGTCGGCGGCTACGGGCGGCTCACGAACTCGACCTTCGACGTGCTGGGCGTGCCCGTGCTCTGGATTCCATGGATGGCGATCCCGATCAAGAGCGAGCGCGAGTCGGGCCTCCTGCTCCCGAACTTCACCTTCGGCGGTCGCGGCGGCCCGGGCTTCGGTATTCCCTTCTTCTGGGCCGCGCTGCCGCAGCTCAACGTCACGCTCACGCCGCGATATTTCGTCAACCGCGGCTACAAGCAGGACGTCGAGCTCGAGTACGTCTTCGGCGAGCAGTCGAGCGGGCAGCTCTTCGTCGCCGGCCTCGAAGATCAGACCGATCAGGCCCAATCGAGCTTCAACCGCGACCGCTGGGCCACGCTCTGGCAGCACGATCATTTCCTGCCCGGCAAGCTCCGCTGGCAGACCGATCTCAAGCTCTCCTCGGACAACCTCTACGCGGACGATTTTCCGGAGATGCAGGCCTGGAAGACCTTTCGCTTCGTCGAGTCGACGACGAACGTGGCGCGCAGCTTCGGCGACAGCGGCGGCTTCGGGGCGATGGTCGGCGCGCGCTATGCGGACGATCTGCAGGGCTCGACCTTCGACGATCGCGACGAGTATCTGCTGCAGCGGTTCGCCGAGGTGCGCGGCGACGTCCAGCCGGGGCTCTTCGCGGTCCGCTCGGCATCGAGGGACGCCTCGACAGCGAGGTGATCCATTTCTCGGGCCTGCGCACGACGGAGTCGGAGCTCTCGGGCGATCCGCCGGAGGTCTGCCGCCTCCGGGCCGCTGCCTGCCGCGCCGCCGGATGCGCACCGATGGGCGGTTCTTGGACCTCGGTTTCAACGGCCGCTTCGACGACACACGTTCCGAGCAACGACGCCGAGCGACGGGGAGGGCGATGGCATCTATCAGCCTGGCGAGCCGTTGGCCGAGCGGGGGACCCGCCTCGTGCTCCATCCGCGCTTTGCGCGGCCGACGCCGATCGGAAGCCTGCTCGAGTTCACGCCCGAGATCGGCTGGAGCCAGTCGCTCTACCAGTCGAGCGCCCAACAATTCGCCGAACGGGGCCTCGCCACGGCACGGGCGGACCTGAAGGGGCGCCTCGCGCGGGACTTCATGAAGCCGGGCGGCGGGGCCATGCGCCACGTGATCGAGCCGCGGCTCGGCTGGGCGCTGGTCTCCGACGATCTGGTCGATCGGGCGCAGCGCCACAATCCGCTCTTCGTGCCCCAGGGCTCGGTCGAGCAGACGCGCTTTCGCACGCTCTCCCTCGAGAGTGTCACGCGGGATCCGTCGGACCGGATCGACGACGCGAACCAGCTCGTGCTCGGCCTCGGCCAGCGCTTCTTCGTGCGCAAGAACTCGAAATCGGCGCCACGACTGCGCGCCGACCTCCAGACGGCGATCGACTGGAACTTCAACGGCGACAGCGGCCTCGGGAACCTGGTGGCCGAGGGGCGCTGGTTCGACGTCGGGGGGATCGGGTCGCGGGTGCGCGGCGCCTTCAATCCCGAGACGCAGGCCGTGAAGGAGGGCGAGGCCGAGCTGAACATGATCCTGCCCGTCCAGAACGACTGGATCCGGCGCTTCGATCTCGCGACCCGCTACCGCTACCTGCGCCGACTGCCCGAGTTCTTCGAGACCGTGCGCGGCGACACCTCGAGCCAGAGCTGCCGGCGACACGGTGCTCAACCAGGTCGACCTCAACGCGCGCCTCGAGCTGACCGCACGAATCCGGCTCAGCTATCGCACGATCTACTCCCTCGCCGAGAAGGAGGGCTTCCTGCGCAATCGCGGCATGCTCGAGTACGTCTCGAAGTGTCGCTGCTGGGGCTTCGCGTTCGAGGCTTTCCAGGAGCGCCGGGCAGACCTCGGCTTCGGCTTCCAGATCCGCTTCCTCGGGCTGGGCGACGACGAGAGCAACCTCTTCGACCGCGGCATCGGGGCGGGGATCAACTTCTAGGAAGTTCGCTGGGGCTGGGGCATTGCTTGCCCCGATCCGCTCAAGCGCCTAAAGTCAAAAGGCTTTTTGGCCCCCGACCGGTCCGCTACGCCGCGCTGCGGCGGCGGACCAGAGAGATCCGTGCTCCGCACATCGCCCGAGCAATTCGAAGAGCTCGCCCGCCGGGGTCGTCACGTCCCCGTCGTGCGCGAGATCCTCGCCGATCTCGACACGCCGCTCTCGCTCTTCCGGAAGCTCGACGACGGGCGCCACGGCCTTCCTGTTCGAGTCCGTCGAAGGGGGCGAGAAGTGGGCGCCGCTACAGCTTCATCGGCATCGGCGCGCGGGCGACCTTTCGCGCGCGCGGGACCCGGGTCGAGTGGAGCGAGGGCGGTCGGACCGAGGTCCTGACGACGGCGGGGGATCCGCTCGAGGTCCTGCGGGAGCGGCTGCGGGCGTTCGCGGCGGTGAAGCCGGAGGGTCCGCGCTGCCGCGCTTCCTGGGCGGCGCGGTCGGCATGTCGCGTACGACTGGGTGCGCTTCGTCGAGGCCGATGCCCGAGACGAATCCCGACCGCTCGGCCTTCCGGACGCGTTCTTCGTGCTGCCGGAGTACGTGGTCGTCTACGACAACGTGCGGCCACGGCGCTGATCGCGATCCACGCCGAGGTCTCGCCGGCGAAGACGTGCGGGCCGCCTTCGCAGGCGGCGGATGCGCGGCTCGAGCGATGGTCGGCGCGCCTGCGGGCGCCGCTCGCGGCCGAGCCCGCGGCGGCCGGCGGTGCGGCGCGCGCGATGGAGGTCGAACGCAGCCTCCCGAGCGGACTTCCTCGAGATCGTGAAGCGCGCCAAGGAGTACATCCACGCGGGCGACATCTTCCAGGTCGTGCTCGCGCAGCGTTCCACGCTGCCGCTGCGGTCGACCCGTTCTCGATCTACCGGCATCTGCGCGTGCATCAACCCGTCGCCGTACATGTTCTTCATCCGGCTGGAGGACGCGGTCGCTGGTCGGCTCGTCGCCCGAGATCCTGGTGCGGCTCGAGGGCGACCGGATCGACGTGCGGCCGATCGCCGGCACCCGCTCGCGCGGGCGACGCCCGAAGAGGACCGGCAGCTCGAGGCGCGAGCTGCTCGCCGACCCGAAGGAGCTCGCCGAGCACGTCATGCTGGTCGACCTGGGGCGCAACGACGTCGGCCGCGTCGCCGAGATCGGTAGGTCGTCGGTCGACGAGTACGCCGTGGTCGAGCGCTACTCGCACGTCATGCACATCGTCTCGAACGTGCACGGCGACCTGCGCCCCGGCCTCGACTGCGCTCGACGTGCTGCGCGCGACCTTCCCGGCCGGCACGCTGTCAGCGGCGCGCCGAAGGTGCGCGCGATGGAGATCATCGACGAGCTCGAGCCGGTGCGGCGCGGGCTCTACGGCGGCTGCGTCGGCTACTTCGACTACTCCGGCAACATGGACACGGCATCGCGATCCGCACGATGGTCGTGAAGGACGGCAAGATCACGTGCAGGCGGGCGCCGGCGTCGTCGCCGATTCGACTCCCGAGAACGAGTTCGAGGAGACGCTCAACAAGGCCCGCGCGGTGCTGCCCGCGATCGCTCTGGCCCGGGAAGGCATGGACTGACTGGCCGACGCTGACATCGGACGTCGGCACGTCGACGACACGCTGCTCGATGATCGACAACTACGACTCGTTCACCTACAACCTCGTCCAGTACCTCGGCGAGCTCGGGGCCGAGGTCGAGGTCGTGCGCAACGACGCGATCACGGTCGACGAGATCGTGCGCGCGCGGCGCCGACGGCATCGTGATCTCGCCGGGCCCGTGCACGCCGAACGAGGCGGGCATCTCCGTCGACGCGATCCCGCGCTTCGCCGGGCCGGGCTCCCGATGCTCGGCGTCTGCCTCGGCCACCAGTCGATCGGCCAGGCGTTCGGCGGCCGCATCGTGCGCGCCCGCTCGATCATGCACGGCAAGACCTCGACGATCCACCACGACGGCCGCGGTCTGTTCCGGGGCCTGCCGAACCCCTTCGAGGCGACGCGCTACCACTCGCTGGTGATCGCGCGAGCGAGCATGCCCGCCTGCCTCGAGATCTCCGCCCGGACCGCCGACGGCGAGATCATGGGCGTGCGCCACCGCGAGCTCCCGCTCGAGGGCGTGCAGTTCCACCCCGAGTCGATCCTGACCGTCGAGGGCAAGGCCCTGCTCGCGAACTTCCTCGCGCGCTGCCGCACGCGGCCGACCGCATGACGAGTGAAGTCCAGGCGGCGATCGGCGATCTGGTCGAGGGCGCGTGTCCTCGATCCGGAGCGCCTCGCCCGCGCGCTCGGCGAGATCATGGACGGGGGCGTCGCCGACGCGCAGATCGGCGGCGTTGCTCGTCGCGCTGCGCCCGCGCGGCGAGACGGTGGCCGAGCTCGATCGCCGCCGCCGAGGCGCTGCGCGCGCGGGCCGTCACCGCGACGGCGCGCGACCCGCGCACCATCGACACCTGCGGCACCGGCGGCGACGGGCCGCGACACGTTCAACATCTCGACCGCCGCGGCCCTCGTCGTCGCCGGGCGCCGGCGTGCCGGTCGCCAAGCACGGCAACCGCGCCGCCTCGAGCCGCTCGGGGCAGCCCGACGTGCTCGAGGCGCTCGGCGTCGCGATCGATCTGCCGATCGAGCGCCTGCGCCGCGATCCTCGACGAGGTCGGCATCGGCTTCTTCTTCGCGCGCCGGCGCCACCCGGCGATGCGCCACGTCGCGCCCGTGCGGGCGCGAGCTCGGCGATCCGCACGCTCTTCAACTGCTCGGGCCGCTGCTCATCCCGGTCGGCGCGTCGCCACCAGCTCGTCGGCGTCGTCAGCGCGGAGCTCGTCGAGCCGCTCGCGGCCGGCTGCTGGGACTCGGCGCCGCCGCGGCCCTGGTCGTGCACGGCGAGGACGGCCTCGACGAGCTCACGACGACGGCGCCCACTCAGGCGGCGCTGGTCCACGACGGCCGCGTCGAGCGGATCCGATCGACGCGCTGGCCGCTCGGGCTCCGCGCGCGCCGCGCTCGCCGAGCCTGCGCGGCGGCGACGCGGCCGAGAACGCGCGCACGCGCGAGCGGTCCTGGCCGGGGAGCACGGGCGCGCGCCGCGACGTCGTGCTGCTGAACGCCGCCGCGGCGCTCTGGGTCGTCGGGCGGCGGCTCGCTGCGGAGGGCATCGAACGCGCGGCCGCAGAGCATCGACCGGGGGTCGCGCGACGGCGCGGCTCGAGGCGCTGCTCGAGGCGACCCACAAAGCGCACGAGTCGGGGCCGCATGAACGTCCTCGACCGCATCCTCGCGCACAAGCGCGACGAGGTCGCCGCGCGCAGGCGCTGCGAGCGCCGAGCCCTCGCGCGCGGAAGCGCTTCGCGTCGCGCGGCCGGTCGCCGGGCTTCGCGCGGCGCTGCTCGGCGTGCGCGGGCGGCGCGTGATCGCCGAGATCAAGCGGGCGTCGCCGAGCAAGGGCGAGATCCGCGCGGACTTCGACGCCGCGAGATCGCGCACGCCTAGCAGCGGCGGGCGCCGCGGCGATCTCGGTGCTGACCGACGAGCAGTTCTTCGGCGGCGAGCCTCGCGATCCTCCGGCAGGTGCGCGCGCGGTGCCGCCGCCGCTCCTGCGCAAGGACTTCATGATCGATCGCTACCAGGTCGACGAGGCGCGCGCCGCCGGCGCCGACGCGGTGCTGCTGATCGTGGCCGCGCTCTCGGACGCGGCGCTCGCGCGCTGCTCGCCCACGCGCGCGGACTCGGCCTCGACGCGCTGGTCGAGGTGCACGACGAGGCGGAGCTCGAGCGCGCGCTCGCGGCCGGCGCGGAGCTCGTCGGCATCAACAATCGCGATCTGCAGAGCTTCGAGACCGACCTCGGCACGACCGAGCGCTCGCTGCCGCGGATCGCGGATCCCGGGTCGTGCTGGTCGCCGAGAGCGGCATCTCGAGTCCGGCGGACGTGCGCGCGCTCGGCGCGCGCGGGCGCCCGCGGCTTCCTGGTCGGCGAGGCGCTGATGCGCGAGCCCGATCCGGGCGCGGCGCTGCGCACGCACTGCGGAGGCGCAACGTGAGCGGATCGTTCGGATGAAGATCTGCGGCATGACGCATCCCGACGACGCGCTCGCGGCGGTGGAGGCGGGCGCCGATCTGATCGGGCTCAACTTCGTGCCCGGGCACGCCGCGGCGCGTCGACGTCGAGCCAGGCCGCTCGCGATCTGCGAGGCGCTCGCCGGTCGCGACGGTCGGCGCGTCGCGTCTTCCGCGACGCGCCGCGCGACGAGATCGACGCGATCGCTGCGCCGAGGTCGACCTCGAGCGCGTGCAGCTCCACGGCGACGAGCCGCCGGAGGACGTCGAGGCCGTCGATCTGCCGGCGATCAAGGCGATCCGCGGCGCCGACGCAGGAGGCGGCGCGCGCGCCTACCCGGGCTCGATCCTGCTGCTCGACCACCCGACTCAGGGCGGCGGGCACGGGCAAGGCCTGGGATTGGCGCGAGGCCGGCCGCTGATCGCGCAGCGGCTACGACGTGATCATCGCCGGCGGCCTCACGCCCGAGAACGTCGGCGCGGCGCTCGCCGACGTCGGCGAGTCCGCCGTGGGGCGTCGACGTCGCGACGGGCGTCGAGGGCGCCGGGCACGCAAGGATCCGGCACGCATGCGCGCGTTCGTCGAGGCCGTCGGCGCGCGGCGGCGAAGCGGAGTCGAGGCCGCGCAGGACGAGTAAGCGAACTGAAGCGCGACCCGATGCGCGGGCACTTCGGCCCGTTCGGCGGCCGCTACGTCCCCGAGACGCTGGTGCGGCCGCTCGACGAGCTCGACCGCGGCCTCGGCGCGGATCCTGCGCGCGATCCCGCCTTCGGCGGAGCTCGACGGACTGCTGCGCGAACTACGTCGGCCGCCCGACGCCGCTCTACTTCGCGGCGCGCGCTGACGCGAGGAGCTCGGCGGCGCGCGCATCTACCTGAAGCGCGAGGACCTCGCCCACACCGGCGCCCACAAGATCAACAACGCGCTCGGCCAGGCGCTGCTCGCGCGGCGCATGGGCAAGCCGCGCGTCATCGCCGAGACCGGCGCGGGCCAGCACGGCGTCGCGACGGCGACCGCGTGCGCGCTGCTCGGCCTCGACGTGCGAGGTCTACATGGGCGAGGAGGACGTGCGGCGCCAGGCGCTGAACGTCTTCCGCATGGAGCTGCTCGGCGCGACGGTGCATCCCGGTCACGAGCGGCAGCCGCACGCTCAAGGACGCGATCAACGAGGCGCTGCGCGACTGGGTCACGAACGTGCGCGTCGACGTACTACCTGCATCGGCTCGGTCGTGGGGCCGCATCCGTACCCGATGATCGTGCGCGACTTCCAGCGCGTGATCGGCGACGAGGCGCGCGCGCAGATCCTCGGCGGCCGAGGGCCGGCTGCCCGACGTGCTGGTCGCCTGCGTCGGCGGCGGCTCGCAACGCGATCGGCCTGTTCGACCCGTTCGTCGACGACGACGGGCGTGCGCATGGTCGGCGTCGAGGCCGGCGGCGCAGGGCATCCAGACCGGCCGGCAGGCGCCTCGCTCACGGCGGGCGTCGCCCGGGGTCCTGCACGGCAAGCGCACCGCTACGTGCTGTCCGGACGACGACGGCCAGATCTTCGCGGCCCACTCGATCTCGGCGGGCCTCGACTACCCCGGCGTCGGGCCCGAGCACGCCTACCTCAAGGACGTCGGGCCGCGCCGAGTACGTGGCCGTGACCGACGCCGAGGCGCTCGACGCCTTCCGTCGCCTCTCGCGCACGGAGGGCATCATCCCGGCGCTCGAGACCGCCCACGCGATCGCCCAGCGTGCTCCGCCTCGCCCCGACGCTCGCCGCGCGATCAGATCGTGATCGTGAACCTGTCCGGCCGCGGCGACAAGGACGTCGACGAGGTGCGGAAGATCCTGGCCGAGGGCAAGCGGGGGGCGCACTAGCATGAATGCGCGATCCCGGACGGGCCGCATCGCCGCCCGCTTCGACGTGCTCCGCCAGCGCGGCGAGAGCGCGCTCGTCCCGTTCGTCACCGCCGGCGATCCGGACCTCGAGACCACCGAGGCGCTCGTGCTGGCCATGGCCGAGGCAGGCGCCGACGTGATCGAGATCGGCGTGCCGTTCTCGGACCCGACCGCCGAGGGGCCGACGATCCAGCGCTCGAGCAGCCGCGCGCTCGCGCGCGGGACGAGCCTCCGCTCGATCCTGCGGCTCGTGGCCCGCTGCGGGCCCGCGTCGACGTGCCGCTCGTCCTGATGGGCTACGCGAATCCGATCCACGCCATGGGCGGCGAGGCGTTCGCGAAGGTGGCTTCCGAGGTGGGCGTCGACGGCATCATCATCGCCGATCTCCCGCCCGAGGACGGCAAGCCGTGGCTCGACCCCGTGCCGGGCGGTGGGGATCGACCGATCCTGCTCGCGGCGCCGACGACGCCGCTCGAGCGGCTCGCCTACCTGGTGAAGGAGACCCGGGGCTTCCTCTACTCCGTCTCGCTGCAGGGTGTGACCGGCGCGCGGGCCACGCTGGCCCAGGGCATCGAGGCGAAGGTTCGCTATGCGAAGTCGCTCTCCGACATGCCGGTCTGCGTCGGCTTCGGCGTCTCGACGGCGGAGCAGGCGAAGCGGATCGCGGCCTACGCCGACGGCGTCGTGGTCGGGAGCGCGATCGTCGATCGGATCGAGCGGGCGACCTCGAAGACCAATGCCATCGACGACGTCGCGCGCTTCATCGAGGAGCTGAAGGCGCCTCTGAAGAGCTGAAGGCGCCTCTGCGGAAATGAGCGCGGTCGATCAAGGCGAAGCGGGTCGCGTGGTCGACGGACCGCCGAGCTTTCCGCCGGTCAGCGCGAACACCAGCGCCTCGACCTGTGCGCGCGTCGCGCCCGGCTCTCCCGAATTGTCGATCACGTAGTCGGCCATCGCCCGCTTCTCGTCGATCGGGAGCTGGGCCGCCATCCGGCGCCGGGCCTCGTCCGCATCGCAGCCGTCCCGCGCCATCGTGCGCGCGAGCTGCACGGCCTCGTCGACCCAGACGCAGACGGTGGCGTCGAAATGCATCAGCGCCCCGCTCCCGCGCCCCGAGACGCGCCCCTCGAAGAGCAGCGGAATGTCGAGCACGACGAGCGGGTCTCCGCGGTCCACGGCCGCCTTCGCCCGCCGCATCATCTCGCCGATCACCGGCGCGTGCACGATCTCCCCGAGCCGGGCTCGCGCCCGCTCGTCGCGGAAGACGATCGCGCCGAGCGCCTTGCGGTCGAGGGCACCGTCCGCCGTGAGGATCTCCGCACCGAATTCTGCGGCGAGCTCGGTCAGCATCGGCTGGCCGGGCGCCTGCAGCTCGTGGACGATCGCATCGGCGTCGATCGTCGTCGCACCCAGCGACTTCAGGATCGCGGTGACGGTGGTCTTGCCCGTTCCGATGCCGCCGGTGAGTCCCATGATGCAGCTCATGGGGCGGAGCATCGCGGACCCGCGCGCCCCGCTCAAGGGAGGCGGCGCGCGCCGCCCGGCGCCAACGATGGTGGAGGTGTACGACACGCCGCCGATGATGCACGTGGCCGCCGAAACGCTGCCGGGCAAAAGCGTCATCAACGCACTGGCGACCAGACCGGACACCGCAAGAACGCGAATCGAAGGCGGAACGCGCATGAAAACAAGCCTCAGTCGCCGGTGGCGGTCTGCCGACGGTTGAGCGGGGGTATACCAAAGTCAGGTCTGCGGATTATGCACCAAAGAATCGGGCCGCGCAGACTGCTGCGTTACCCAGACCAAATTTCGTTACCTTGCGCTGCTGACTGAACTGACGTGCGTTTGACTGGTGGCGTCAGCGAAATGCAGGGATCACCCGACGCGCGAAGACATCCATGTCAGTTGAGTCCGGTGCGCCCAGGAACCAGAGCAGGAAGTGATCGGCACCGTGATCGACATATGCGTTCAACTGGGTCGCCACACTTTCCGGAGACCCATACACGGTCATGTCGGAGAACGAAGCCGGTGGTGTATCCGCTGATCCGTCTGCGAATGCGCGAAGTTGCGGATCGATCTGGCTCTGATCCGGAACCAGGGCGAGCATCTGCTTGAGTTGGGGCCGGACGTCACCGTCCTCAGCGATCAATACCTGCAACTCGACACTGATTTCGATTTCAGAGAATTCGCGGTTTTCGACCCGACACGCATCGCGAATGACATCAAGGCGTCGGTCCAGTTCGGCCAGATTGACTGGCACGGTGTTCCATCCGTTTCCGAATCGAGCCAGAGCAGCAATCAGGTCCGGCTCCATTTCGCCGAACCAGATCGGAGGATGGGGTTGCTGGACTGGACCAGGATTGCAGACGGCATTGGCCACCGAGAACGGGCCGCGGGTTGCGGTTAGAGGCTCGGTCGCGGACCACAGATCGCGAATCAACTCGATGCCGTGGACGGCTTCCTGGGCTCGCTGGTTCACATCCTCAGGGTAGGGGAGACCATACGAGAGGTGCTCTCGTTGCTGTCGACCGAAGTCGAAGAAGATGATGAACCGGCCGCCACTCAACTGGTCGATGGTGGCGATCATCTTGGCGCTCATGCCAGGTGTGCGGAAGTAATTGGACTGGTGAATGACACCCAATTGCGCTTTGGAGGTAGCACCGGCCAGCGCGCTGACTGTGGTCCAACCTTCCATGATCGCCTCGTCCTTGCCGAGCATCAGGTGGTCGGCAACCCAGAGGGAGTCGAACCCAAGCTCCTCTGCCAGAACACCGAGCTGAAGCGTTTTGCGGCTGTCGAGTTGCTCATATGCAGGTGTGCGGAAAAGCCCGGCACTTGGGTTGGCGAAAATCGGCAGGCAGTACCCGAATTTGGTGGCGCTCATGGTCGTGGTCTCCCTGGCTTATCCGACTAGGTGATGGAGGGGTTTGCCATCCACCAGGCGACGAACGTTGTCCCAGATTTCGCGGGAGTCCCGAACCCAGGTCCATGGTCCTTGCGCAGCGGAATGTGGAGAGAGCACGATTCGGTCCGGATCGGCGGCATGCAGTGCGTGCAGTGGACTGTCGAGCGGCAACGGCTCGTCGAAGAAGACCTCCAGCGCCGCGCCACCGATTGAGCCGGACTCGAGCGCCGCAATCAATGCAACTTCGTCTACCAGCTTGCCTCGGGCCGAGTTCGTAAAGATGGCGGTCTCTTTCATCATCCCAAATTCACGAGGGCCGATGATTCCAGCGGTCTGATCGTTGAGGGCGAGCTGTACCGAGACAATGTCCGATTCCTGGAAGAGCTGATCCCACTCGACAAACTCCATGCCGAATCGCTCCTCGAGTTCAGGGAAGCGGACGATATCCCAATAGAGAATTCGCATGTCCATGGCCTGGGCCACCTTCGCCATCGGCCTGGCAATTTCGCCCATGCCAAGAAACCCAATAGTCTGATCACTAACGATGCGAACCTGGGGACTGAACGGGCCCCAGCCCTGCATGTACTCGCCGGTCATCATGCGCTTCTGTGTTTCCGGAATTCGCTTGAGAATGCTCAACAGCATCGCCCAAACATGCTCAGATACCGCGCTGTAATTCACGAGCGGACTGGCTGCGGCCGGAATGCCCTTCGCCTTGACTGCCTCGAGCGGGATGCCGCGATAGTCGGACCCGAGGTGCTGGATCAGTTTGACGTTGTCGGCTTTGGCAAGCGCCTCGGCCGGGAGCGTTTCCTTGTGCAGCACGAAGACATCGACGTTCGCCAACGTGTCGGTCAGGACATCAACTGAATCGACCGCGCGAAGATTGGGACCTTGCTCGTCGATGAAGGCAGCAAAACCGCGGCGCGACTTCACAGGGTCGTACAGCCAGGTGAACTCAAGGTCATAGTCCGGGAAGAGTTCCTGAAGGGTGATGATCCGTTCTCTTGCGGTGGGATCCTCGGCCAGAAAGCGATCCTGGGTGGCCTTGTCCCAGTCATCCCAGGGGCGCATCCCCAGAAGCGTATTGCCGATGTTGTCCCAGGTTGCAATCTTCAAAACAGGCACGGCGTTGTCCTTTAGGTAGTGGCAATCGAGGCGTCGATTGCCGTCTGATAAGGCGTATCTTCGTTTTTCAGGAGCGAGGCTACCGGAATCGCACGGCCAACAAGTTCGGCCTCGATAAACCCGTAGGCGATCGCCAGAGATCGTAACCCGAATGCGCCATCCACTTCCGGTTCGCGACTGTCCCGAACTGCGTCGGCGAAATCGGCCTGTTCGATCGCAAGCAGATTGGCGTCGATATCGGCGAAGGGAAGGTCGTAGCTGGTTGGTCGATCCGCACCGAATAGAGCGGCTGTGACGTGGTCCAATTTGTATTCCGGCACCAGCGTGATGAGTTCCGATTGGTCGATCTTCTCGTCCACACCATTTCGGCGCAGCGTGAGTTCGACGGGTTTGCCAGATCGGTCCTGGGGAATCGAGAGGGTGCCACCAGTGCCGTAGATCATGCGCGAGAAGTGACTTTGTCCGCGTCCACCCAGATCAACCAACCAATTCGCGATTGCACCGGAGGCAAATCGGGCAACTCCGACCGAGAGGTCTTCAGCGTCCACATCGTGCCAGTCACCGTTGGCATCAACACGCTGCTTGTCGACGATGCCGTTCATGCCGAAAACGGTTTCGATCGGCCCAAGGAAATACTCCAGAAGGTCTGAATAGTGGATCCCCATATCAACCACGATGCCGCCAGACTGCTTGCGATGGCGCCACGGAGTGATGATGACCTTTTCGCCAGCACCCGATGACGATTGGACCATCAGGTAGATCGTACCGAGCAATCCAGCGTCGACGATCGCCTTGGCCAAGCGGTTGACCGGGTCGCGGCGATAGTTCTCGGCGACTGCGAGCACCTTGCCGGTTCGCTCCGCCGCCTCAACCAGGAGCATGCCCTGCGACACGGTCAATGCGATCGGTTTCTCGACGAGGACATTGATTCCACGTTCGAGCGCTTCAACCCCGATTGCAGCGTGGGTATCCGGAGCAGTGGTGATGATTACTGCGTCCAGGTCCGGAATGGCTGCGTGCATCTCGCTCAGTGACGAGAAGAGCGCCGGTCGAACGCCGAGCAATTCTTCAGCTGAGTCGGCCGCGAGTCCGGCGTTTGCGGCCATGACATCGCAAACACCAACGAGTTCGAATCGCTGTTGATTGGCAGTTGTGAGTTTGTGCAATCCCTTGATGTGGCGGCGACCCATTCCGCCGCAACCGATCAGTGCGAGTTTGAGCATCAGTTGCCCGTTCCCGCGATGTCATAGCCCAGGAAAGTCAGGTAGTCCGCGTTGATCTGGGCACTCTTTAATGGCGATACATCGCTCTGACTCTGTTCCAGTACAACCCATCCGGGAAACTGCCGGTCGACCAGGTGCTTGAGGATGCCGGGGAAGTCGATGTTGATCGTGCCCTGCCCAAGTTCCTGGAATTTGCCTCGTCCCCAGTCCTTCAGGTGGACATAACCGAGCCGATCCCAGTAGTGGTCGAGGACCGTGATCGGGTCTTCATCGACCAGCGCGATGTGGGAAGCGTCCAGACAAAGCTTCAATTTTGAGGTTCGCTTCACAAGTCGGTCGATTTCTTCGGACGTTTCAATCGTGCAGGCCACGTGCGGGTGGTAGTCGACGGACACCCCGAGTTCGCCGCCAAAGACGGCCAGTTCCTCGCAGAAATCCGAGAGTTCGTTGTACTCATCGTCCGTTGGCGGCCGGAAACGAAGGCGCCCTCCGCCAACAAGTCCGTAGTCTTTTGCTCCTATTTCGGATGCGAATTCAATGCGGTTCTTCTGAACCTTGCGCTGCTCGTCGGTGACCGGCAAGTCGATGCCCGCAAAGACAGTTGCCGGAACAAGGCCATTCAAATGCCGTGTGATGGCGGACGGAGTACCCATTTGATCGAGCGAATGGGCGAAGAGTTCAACCGCACCCCAACCTGTCGACTGAATCTCGTTGAGACATTTTGGGATGTCGCAATTAGCTCCCCAGTTGATGGTGCTATAGGCGAAGCGCAAGCGGTGCGCAGAGGTGGTCATCGGTGTCCAGGGTCCTTCCATAAACTCGTATTGCGATACCTTCCGACAAAGTGATTCGAGTCGCAAGTGGCCTTGACACAGGTTGCGATCACCCCTTGTGGCAACTTCACAATCCAGGTTGAAACAACGCAAACCTGTGCGTTCTACCCAATCCTGTTAGTTGGCCAGTACGCACAATAAAAGGCAGTTGACGACTTGGATGGAGTTAGTACCATGACGCTCTCAGCAGAGCGCCTGCGCAGGCGAATAAAAGGAGGTGAGGTGAATCCGCAGATTTCTCTCTCGCGGATTGAAACGCAAGTTACGTGGGCCGATGTAATTCAGCACTGTTGCTGGACCGACTCGAAATGTCGAGACGGAGTGTTCTAAACGGAGGATCGTTTTGGATAGCCACCGAACTTCACGCCGCAAGGTACTCGGATCACTGGCAGCTGGTGCCGGTGCCCTTTCAATCTACACTGCGACCGGGCGCACATTTGCCCAGGACGAAACATACGAGCTGACTTGGGCGACCAACAATCTTGAAGGCACGGAGCCGGAAATGCTCCAAAAAGTGTCCGACATGTTTGTCGCAGCTAACCCGAATTTCAAAGTTACTGTTCTGAAATACGACGGCGCGACATACGACCAGAAGCTTCTTGCCGATATCGTCGCCGGTACGCTTCCGGACATTTTCGTGAGTGCCGATGTGTACACGAAGCCGTTCTTCGAATCGGACCTCACGGCAGACCTCGTTCCGCTTGCCGCAGAGGCGAACTTCGACCTTACTAACTTCGATGAGTTGTTCCTCTCCCTTGCACGATACGAAGACAAGATTGGCTTCTTGCCTCGTGCGGCAGATGTTGTCGTGACCTACTACAACAAGCGCATGTTTGATGAGGCGAGCGTTCCATATCCCACCCCGGAATGGACATATGACGACATGCTCTCCGCTGCCGAGAAGCTGACAATCAAGTCGGCGGACGGCGCAACCACGCAATACGGTGTCACCGCAGCCATCGACTGGTGGGCATATTGGGTGCCAATGGTCGTGGCCGAAGGGGGAGAGATTCTCAATGCCGAAGGCACTGAGGCCATCTTCAACTCCGAAGCGGGCATCCGCGCCTGGGGAATCATCTTCAAGGGCCTTACAAACGGTTGGTTTATCCCACCCTCTGTTCAGGACACGCTCGGTGGTCCATGGACCCCATTTGCTGTCGGACAGGCCGCGATGACGTTTACCGTCCGCGCACTGACCCCAACATATCGGGCCCAGCTGAAGGACGACTGGGATGTGGAGCTCGTTCCTATGGGAAGTGCCATGCGCAAGACCGGAATGGGCACGCAGGGCTATGCCATCTCGTCGCAAACTGATAACCCTACGGCAACATTCCAGTTGCTTCAGTTCATCTTCACTGAAGGCATGGTCGTGTTCATGCAGGATTACCTGACTGTGCCGCCGATCAAGTCCTTCTACGATGATCCGGCCTGGCGCGAACTGCCGGGTCCTCCGTACAACAATGCGGTCTTCGTCGACGCCACAACAGATGCGATGGTCCCGCCGCCACTGCCGTTCTACAGCACTGGCGCATTCCGGCAGGCAATGCTGGACGGTATCGATGCCGTTCTTCTCGGCCAGATGGATGTAGAGACAGCGGTCAATACGATGGCTGAAGAAGCAACACTCTCGCTTCAGGAGTAGGTTCAGCGATCGTCGTCAATGGGCAGGCAGTTGGAAACAACTGCCTGCCTCATTCGTGCCCACAAAAGGGGCGTCTCGCAGCGAAAGGTTCCGCGCGACGATGCAAGTCTCTCCACAGTCTGGTGCAATAACTTCAAACAAGAATCGACGTCTGTTCAAGTCGAATCGAGTCAAGGAGAAAAAGGACTGGAAGGCGGGCCTTTGGGCGCTGGTTTTCCTCGGTCCGAATCTGCTGCTGTTTCTGATTTTTACGGCGTATCCGGTTGGGTATGGTCTCTACATCAGCTTGTACAACTACAGCATCATCAAGCCTAAGAAATGGGTAGGTTTAGACAACTACGATCGATTCATCAATCATCCGCAAACGCCAGACTTGATCAAGAAATCGATTTACTACGCAGTCGGAGCGACTATCCCGGCGGTCATCCTGCCGCTGATCATCGCAGTGCTCCTGACCAACGCCGGTAAATCAACGAAGTTCTTCCGGGGGCTGTACATCCTTCCAATTGTGACGTCACCGGTTGCGGCTGCGGCGGTCTGGAAATGGATGTATGCCAAGGATTTTGGACTTATCAACTACGGTCTGCGGACGATCGGGGTTCAACCGGTCGATTGGCTCTTTAGCCTTGATTGGGCTATGCCAGCTGTGATTGTCATGACGGTCTGGTTACTCATTCCGTTCAATACAATCCTGTACACGGCGGGACTGCAGGAAGTGCCACGAGATCTTTACGATGCTGCCGCCCTTGACGGAGCATCGAAGATTCAACAGTTTCGCAGCATTACGATTCCGTTGATTTCTCCAACCACATTCTTTGTCCTGTTGATCACGATGATTGGTGTTCTCGTCGGTGGATTCGACGTCATCAACGTTCTGACGCAGGGTGGGCCGCTCCGCGCGACCGATATCCTCATTTACGACATCTACGAGAACGCATTCCAGAACTTCAAGATGGGTTACGCATCGGCTGAGGCGTACATCCTCTTCATGGCAATCCTGGTCATTACGTTCTTCAACTGGGTAATCCAGAAACGGTGGGTTCATTACTCATGAGCAGACTCCAGATTGGCAACATTTCTGGCAAGACGTTGCTCTTTGCGGCACTGATCATTGGTGCAGTGGTAAGCGTCTTTCCGTTTTACTGGATGATCAACACCTCCCTCAAGAACAACCAGGAGGTCTTCCTTTACCCTCCCACATGGATGCCGCATCCCTTCGAATGGAGCAATTATTCCGAGGGGTTCAAGCGGGTCAACGGACGGGTGTTCTTCAACTCTGCGTTCTTTTCGATATCGATCGTGCTCCTCCAGGGTCTGGTCACGACCATGGGTGGGTTCGCGTTTGCCCGGATCAAGTTTCCCTTCCGCGGACCGATCTTTTTGATCTATCTCAGCACACTAATGATCCCGCCGCAGGTGACCCTGATCCCGACCTTTCTGGTCGTGGTCAACCTTGGTTGGGTGGATACGTATCAGGGCCTGATCATTCCGATCATTGCCCAGGGCGCCTTCGGTACGTTCCTCTTTCGCCAGTTCTTCTTAAGACTGCCGGATGAAATGTACGAAGCCGCGCGGCTGGACGGGGCCGGATATTGGGAACAGTTCTGGCGACTCACGTTGCCGCTCTCAAGACCAGTCCTGACCGCGTACGGGATCATCACGTTCCTTACCGCCTGGAAGATGTACTTGTGGCCGGTCATTGTGGTTCGTTCCGAGGAACTGAAGACACTGACCATGGTGATTGCCGAGCTCAGTGGCAATACAAGTCAGGAACGGGGAGTGATGATGGCCGCTGTTGCGATGTCCATTGCGCCGATCCTGTTCCTGTATCTGGTGGCGCAGCGCTGGTTCGTTGAAGGCATTGCGATGACCGGACAGAAGGGATAGCACACGGTAAAAAGGCGGCCGCACTATGGAGTGCGGCCGCCTTTCGCTTGTCTGGAACGAGGTAGAGCCTAGAACTTGACGTTCGGGATGACGTGCTTGCCGTAGGCCTCGACGAACTCAGCCTGGTTGCGGCCGACGTTGTGGACGTAGATCTCGTTGAAGCCGAGATCGATGTAGTGCTGGATCTGCTTGACATGGTTGTCCAGATTCGGGTCGGTGAGCACCCGGTTCTTGTAGTGCTCTGCGCGAACCAGCTTCGCCATTGACTCGAAGTCCTCCGGGTTCCGGATATCACCCTTGGCAAACGCCATGCCACCGTTTGGCCATTCCTTGATCGCCTGGGCGATCGCTTCGTCCTCGGTCGCAGCCAGCGAGACCTTGAACTGAATGATCTTCGGCATGGTGGAGCCATCCTTGCCGGCTTCACGGGCACCGTCGTCGAATCGCTCGATCAGCATTTTCAGCTTCTCGTCGGCCGCGCCGACCAGGATGATCCCGTCGGTTGTCTTCCCGGTGCGCTTTGCGTTAATCGGGCCTGAAGTAGCAACGTAGATCGGTGGCGGGGCATCCGGAAGCGTGTACAGCTTTGCGCTTTCGACGTTGAAGTGGGCGCCCCGATGCTTGATGACCTTGCCGGTGAAGAGCTTCTGGATAATTTCGATCGACTCCGAAAGTCGCTCGAGTCGCGTCGGCGCTTCTGGCCAGTAGTCTCCGGTGATGTGCTCGTTCAGCGCTTCGCCGGCCCCGAGTCCGAGATAGAAGCGCCCTGGGTACATGGCCTCAAGGGTTGCAGCTGCCTGGGCAAGGATCGCCGGATGATAGCGGTACCCTGGAGGTGTAACGCCTGTTCCGAAGCGCATTTTGGTGACCGCTCCGAGTGCGCCCATCCACGACCAGACAAACGCCGAATGACCCTGACTCGGAACCCAGGGGTGAAAATGGTCGGACGCCATGACGCCCATGAAGCCGGATTGTTCGGCCTGCTGCGACCAGGTCAGCAAATCTGTCGGATGAAACTGCTCAAAACTTGCCGCGTACCCAATTCCCTTAACCAGCATCTGACGTCCTTCCATACAAAAATCGACTACCTGAAGAGATCTTTCGACGAATCCATAACCAGATCCTGCCCTGTGCCAGCCGTTGCTTCGACCGGGAAGGTGTAGCCGCGTAGCAGAGCCACCGGCCGCGCATCCAGCTTGTTCATTATCAACTCTGCCGCGGCAGCCATTTCATCGGCGATCGCGAGAACGGTCACGTGCAGACTGTAGCCCGCTGCATCAGTTTGTCCCCGGTAGTCGGCCAGTGCCGGTATTCCTGCTACACCAATCGCGACATTGACGATGCCATTTCGCCACGGTCGACCGAACGAATCGGAGATGATCACGCCGATCCGAACCCCATACCTGGCGCTGAGTGCGGATCGAATTGCTTCTGCTGAACCATCCGGGTCTCTCGGCAGCAGGCAGACCGTTTCTGCATGCACATTCGATGCATCGACCCCGGCATTGGCGCAAATGAATCCGTGCTCTGTCTCGGCAATCAGGATGCCGCGCTCCATCCGGACGATCCGCGTTGCCTCGCGAAGTACGACCTCGACCTGTCGCGCGTCCTTCGACCATGTTTCTGCCCATTTGATCGCCAGGGGAGACGGCTCAATCGAACCCAGATTGATCAGCTGACCTTCGGCCTTGCTCACGACCTTGTGCGTGACGATCAGGACATCACCGTCCTCGAGTGTCAGGTGATCGGCCTCAAGCGCCGTGACGATGAGTTCAACAACGTCGTCGCCTGGCTGCACCTCCGGAATGCCGGATAGCCCATAAATCTGGATGGCGGGTGCCGTCATGATCCGGTCTCCAGAAGATCGCGGGTGGCTAACGGGTTGATAGCTGATCAGGTTCGAGAGATCTTCCGGCGTGTCGAGATCGAAGGCAAGCCCCGATGAAGTCACGATGGTCGGTTCAATGCCCAACCGTCGGCTTTCATCAACATGGGAGCGGAAGCTATCGATACCGAACTGGAACGCGAACGAGTCAAGATTGACGTCGCCCCGTCGCAGAACCAGACCGTTCGTGCCGATTCCGTTTTGATCCGGGGCGATCACGATCTGTCCCTCTGCGGTTGCGAATTCCGTAACGTCCGTGCCGTTCACGAGCGGCAAATCGGCAAAGAGCACAAGAATCGCACCGAATCGATTGACCGCGCTGACGGTGCGAGCCTGATTCAACGCCGGAATAAGCCCGGGTGCATTGAATCCTGCCGAACGTTTATAACTTCATGATCGATTGAATGGGCGAACGCAAGTGCATCGACATCCGGCGAGATCACCAGAATCTGGTCGATCGCCGTCGATGCCCGAACTGCCGCAAGTGAGACTGAGAGCATTCGCTTTGTCAGCTCGGAGCGCATTTCTGGCGATACCGTTGGTGCCAGTCGGGTTTTGCCGGAGGTAAGGGATCGTACCGGAATGATCGCGAGCACGTCGCTGTTCATACTGCGGTCTTCACACGCAAAGCACGACCAAACTCGACAACTTCGTGTGCAAGCCGTGCCCGATCCGGGATGTCATGCATGATCGCGTCAGTCGTGAGAACTGCGATTCCGAGCTCTTCGATTGCCGATTTCTGATCAGCGTCGATGGTGTCGATGACGAACCCGTCGACCAATCCCTGATAGATGCGAGCAACGCCAAGTGCCGAGGATTCGTGCCCGAGCGTAGTCAGCATTTTGTCGGCCGGTCCCTTGAGCGCCTTGCCACCGATTATCGGACTGATTGCGACGACCGGATTGCGTCGATTGGAAAGAACTTCACGATAGCCCGGCACAGCCAGAATTGGTCCGATGCTGACGATCGGATTGGATGGTGCGAGGATGGTGACGCTTGCTTGCTGGATCGCCTCGATTGCCGGGCCGAACGCAGTGGCCGACTCGATTCCCGCAAATTCAATTCCCAATACGTCGTCTTCTTGCCGTCGCTTCACGAAATAGTCCTGGAACGACAGTACACCATCTGGTGTCTCGACCATGGTGGCTACTTGCGAATCAGTCATCGGGAAGAGCGCAGTCTCAACACCAAGTCTTCGCCGCAAGAAATAGAGCACGGAGCCGAGGGGGATGTCATTGCCGAGCCAGGCAGTGCGCAAGATATGCGTCGAGAAATCGCGATCGCCGAGCAGGAACCACGGTTCTTCGCCATACGCGGCGATTCCATCGAGTGTGTTGCGGGTATCTCCAGCAATTCCCCACCCCTGGATCGGGTTGGCAATTCCAGCGAGGGTGTAGAGAACGGTGTCGATATCCGGGCAAATCCGGAGGCCATAGAGATTGAAGTCGTCGGCGGTGTTTATGATGACCGACGTGTTGGCCGCTCCGTTGACCGCCACCAGACCGTCAACAAAACGCGCCCCGCCGACCCCACCGGCCAATGCGGTAATCATTAGTTGATCGCCATATCGCTAAAACCCATGGACGATTGCGTGCTCGGTTGGCAGCGTCATGGAAATGCGATGCTGCGCTTTGAACGAGCTTTCGTACATATCGGCCATTTTCTCGACACCCGTGTACCGGAGCCCAATACGCTGGATGTCGGCGTGAGTAATTGCTTGATCCTCGACGAGCGAGACATTCCCGCTAATCGTCACGAATCGATAGCCGTCTTCAATGCAGACCGAAATATGCTGATTGGCTTCGAGGTTATCGGCTTTGACTCTGCCGCGGGCGGTATTCATGACAATCGTGTCGCCATCGAGCAGATACCACATGACCGATTGATGAATGGTTCCGTCTGAATTCACTGTTGCCAGCACGCCGAATCTGGGTTCTTCGAGGAATGCACGAACGTCTGCAGAAAGCGGCATTGGGCGTCGAGTCCTTCCAAAGGGCAAAACTTACTAATCGGAAGTAATGCTATGTGACCATCACAGGAGCGTCAACTCACTGGAGGACCAGTTGACCAGGCGGGTCAGTTCTAGACGTTGCGCCCATCGATGATCTTGTCACACGACATTGTGATGGTGATGCGATCCTGATGATCGTATGAATCCGCGAATAGTCGATCCATATCAGCATCTGAAACATACCTCAGGCCAATTTCCCGGTGGAGTGCGGGATCGTCTCCGCTGACGATCGCTCGACCCTCAACCGTTACGAAGCGGCGCCCGTCGACCGCGCACAGCGAGACCTTTGGACGTGCTTCGATGTTCCGGTGTTTGCGACGACCGGCGGCTGTGTTCATCACAATCTCGTCACCGCGCAGGGCATACCACATCAGCGTTTGCTGGGTCGTACCGTCCGGATTCGTGGTCGCAAGCACGCCGAAGTACGGTCCATCGAGGAAGGCTCGAATATCAGTATCAAGAGTCATTACCGTGGCATCCTTTAGTTCGTGATCATTCCACTACCTTCGGAATCATGCCACGACGTGTCCGGCGGTACGGTTTACGCTGAACAAAGTAACCATCGAACCTGAACCCAGGAGCGCCAGAGTGCCGCAAATCGATCTCTCCAAAGCAAAACTGCCGCTCGTTTTGGCGCTGGACATTGGTACATCGTCGACCCGCGCGCTGCTTTTTGACTCCCGGGGCTGGGCGATCAGAGGCGCTGAGTGTCAGATCGGGTTTGACATGAACACGACATCGGAAGGTGGGGCCGACGTTGATGCATCCGCCTTACTGGACCTGGTTTTGCAGTCAATCGATGCAATCGCACCGATGGGCGAGGGGCAGATTGCCGCAGTCGGTGTCTCCTGTTTCTGGCATTCCGTTATGGGCATCGACGCGTCTGATCGGCCTACCACCCCGGTATATCTCTGGGCCGACACTCGCAGTCGCGAGGACATCGATGAGATCAAGCGGCAGTTCGACCCAACCGAACTTTGGAAACGCACAGGTTGCTTCGTTCACTCAAGCTACTGGACCGGCAAGCTGCGCTGGCTTGCCCGCACAGAGCCGAACGTGTTCCGCCGCACGAAATCATGGTGTGCGTTCAGCGACTATCTCTACCTGAAGTTGTTTGGCGCTCGTCAAACGTCCGTCTCGATGGCTTCGTCGACCGCGCTTCTGAATGCAACTTCACTTGCGTGGGATTCGGTCGCACTTGATGCGGCAGGCGTAGACGAATCGGCACTCCTCCCGATCGGTACATCACGTGATCCATTGACAGAGCTCCGAGCTGAGTTCGCTTCCCGCTGGCCCGAGCTGGCAGGTGTTCCATGGTTCATGGCCGCCGGGGACGGGGCATGTGCAAATGTCGGAGCCGGTGGAATCGGCCCGAACCGGATTGCACTGACGATCGGAACATCCGGGGCGCTGCGAATGGTCGAGCCGAAGGCCAAGGGTGTAAGCCGGGAAACTCCTGCCGCGCTTTGGACGTATCGCCTCGACGAGGATCGCGCCGTGGTCGGCGCTGCGGTGAGCAATGGTGGCAAGGTCGTCGAGTGGCTGGCAGAACTCACTGGGGTCGCTTTCGATAGCGAGGCAATGGCTTTAGCAGGAGAGATGGAGCCTGACAGCCATGGACTGACGATTCTCCCGTTTCTGGCGGGAGAGCGGGCGCCAATCTGGAGCGACTGGGTAACTGGTGCAGTGATAGGGCTCGATCTCGCGACCACTCCATCTGACCTGGTTCGGGCGGGAATGGAAGCCGTCTCATATCGGTTGGCCATGATCTACCAGGAGCTCAAATCGCAGGCGCGGCCAAATCATCAGATAGTCGCCAACGGTGGTGCAGTTTTGCGATCCGAACCCTGGCTGCAAATGCTGGCGGATATTACGGAACACGAAGTTATCGCCCTGCCAGCTGAAGAGGAATCGTCGGCTCGAGGTGCAGCGCTACTTGCACTCGAATATGCCGGGATCATTTCAACGCTAGATGAGGCAGACGATCCAGTGTCGTACGGTCGGGTTATCACGCCCATCCCCGGTCGAGCCGAGATCTACCACGCCGCAATGGAACGACAGGAGCGTCTGGTCGATGCGCTGTACGTGGATGGTAAACCCCTAATCTAGTCCGCCGTACGACCACCATCGACATAGACCGTCTGACCTGTGACGAATGAGGCTCCGTCCGACGCCAGGTAAACCGCTGCCGCCACGATGTCCTCAGGGCGACCGAGCCGACCCATCGGGATGGTGTCGATCAACCCCTGGTACTTGACCGGGTCGGCCATCAACTCGGTGATCAATCCTGTGACGGTATAGGCCGGTCCGATCGCGTTGACCGTCACGCCCTTCGTTGCCCATTCAGTGGCCATCGCCTTGGTCATGATCGCGATTCCGCCCTTGGTCGCCGCGTATGGAGCGTGCTGCGGATGACCCATCAGACTGGACACCGAACCGATGCTGATTACCCGACCATAGCCTCGGCTCAACATCCCCCTGGCCACTGCTTGAGTGGCGAAGAAGACGCCGGAGAGGTTTGTGTTGATGATCTTGAACCAGTCGGCTTCGGTGTAATCGACTACGTCCTTGCGGATGTTGATTCCGGCTGAGTTCACCAGAATATCGATCGGACCCAGTTCTGCTTCTATCTCGGTAATCGCGCGCTGCACTGCGTCCATGCTGGTCACATCGATCGTGTGGGCGACAGTTTGACCGGTATCGACCCGCTGGCAGGACGCTGCAATTGTCTGTGCAGCCTCGAAACTCAAGTCGGCGATGGCAATGCGGGCACCAAAGTCGGCCAGTGCGTGGGCAATCGCGCCGCCGATTCCACCGCCGCCGCCGATAACCAACGCATTTCTGCCCGTCAGATCGAACAGCGTGCTGAACTGCCCGCTGTTGTACGTGACAGCCCCAGTCGGAGCTTTCGGTTCGTTGGGTCGGACAACGCGCAGATGACCACGATTTTGATCGGTTGTCACGAGTGCTCCTTTGAACTAGTCACCTGGAGCGGGATGCGTCTCCCGCTTCGGACTTAACGCGTTGAATGTTTCAACCACGGCGTCGCCTACTACCCGGGCCCCATGCGGAACGTCAGAGGGAATGACCGCGACTTCTCCAGCACCTAGTTGCACGATGTTGCCAGCCACGGTGAATTCAATCACACCGCTCAGCACTGTGGTGATCTGTTCCTGCATGTGACTGTGAATCGGGAAGACAGAGCCGGGCTGGTAGACATATCGCACCAGTGTCTGCTTCTCGCCGTCAACGCTCTGACGGGAGATGCCTGGATACACCTCAGTTGCCGGAATTGATTGCCAGTCGTGCACGGCCATCTAGAAGGCCAACCATCCGCCCAGCAACCCCAGGGCCAGCAGGAAAAAGAAGATGCTCGCTACGCCCATTCCGGCGACAAGCCAAAGCAGTATGCCAAGTGCCAGCAGAATCCCCAGCGCAACGGCATAGATCATCTGCGACTGGGTTAATGCTGTTTCGGCAACGGGATAGGTCGAACCGGAGCGCGCCGGCGGGCGAACATCGGCTCCGGACATGATTTGCCTCGCCTGGCGTGATTTTTGCAGTCGATCCTGATCTGGCTGCGGTCGGTAAGAACCGGTCGTGCGGCCAGTTGTTCCCCGATAGCCGCGTTGTGATTCGGTGAGTTCAGTCGTTTCGTCGTCTCTCATCCGCCTGTGCTCTCCTCCCCGTCAAAGAAACCTGCCCAGATTCGAACAGTAATGATTTTGACGATACCGGCAACGATCATCATAAGCCCGATCAGAGTCATCAGCGGACCCAGATCCAGCGCAATTGCTGCCAAGGCAACAATCGCTCCGAAGACCAGAATCAAGTTGGAAATCAGATGCAGATACTTCACGTAGTCATTTCCCTAATTGATTCGCGACTGCTTGCCGGACCATTCCCGCTCCCGAAGTACGAACTTCTGGATCTTGCCCGTTGACGTTTTAGGGAGCTCACCAAATTCAACCGAACGCGGACATTTGAAACCAGCCAGTCTGAACCTGGTATGTTCGATGATTTCCTGCTCAGTGACACTGAAACCGTTCTTCAGTGCAACGAACGCCTTAGGCGTTTCGCCCCAATAGGCATCCGGAATTCCGATAACCGCGACTTCGAGTACCGCAGGATGCGTAGAGATGGCTTGTTCCACTTCAATAGTCGAGATGTTCTCGCCGCCGCTGATGATGATGTCCTTGGCGCGATCCCGTAGTTCAATATAGCCATCCGGGTGCATGACCCCAAGATCACCGGAATGGAACCAGCCCCCACGGAATGCGGTTTCTGTTGCCTCGGTGTCCCGGAAGTACCCCTTCATGGTGTTGTTCCCGCGCATGATTACTTCACCGAGAGTCTGCCCATCCCGAGGCACGTCAACCATGTTGTCGTCTACTACACGGGCGTCATCGGCGATCAAGTAGCCAACTCCCTGTCGGGCCTTGATCCGACTCTGCTCGTCCAGCGGCAGGTCATTCCAGTGGGGCTGCCATTCGCAGATGGTGTACGGACCGTAGACCTCAGTCAGACCATAGACATGGATGATTTCGATCCCCAGCGATTCCATCTGGGCGATGATCGCTGGTGACGGCGGAGCAGCGGCGACCGACACGATCAGGTTCTGAGAGAGAGCTTCAGTTGGGGCAGCCTCGTGGTTGGCAAGCGAGATCAGCACCGTCGGTGCACCGCAAAGGTGGGTCACGCCGTGTTCCCGAATCAGGTTCCATGCCTCGCCAGCATCGAACTTGCGCAAGCAAACGTGGGTACCACCGATCCCGGTAACCGCCCACGGATAACACCATCCGTTGCAATGGAACATGGGCAGGGTCCAGAGGTAATTGCTGGCGCTGCTCATGCGAGTTTCGATCAGTTCGCCGAGCGCGTTCAGATAGGCACCGCGGTGGGTGTACATGACTCCCTTCGGGCGTCCGGTCGTACCACTGGTGTAGTTGATCGAGATGACCTGATCCTCGTCAGCGATCGGCCAGTCGATTTCATCGGGGGACCCGGTTGCCAGAAACTCCTCATAGGTCGGCCCGGGCAGGTGTAGCCCCCCATCGATATCGTGAACAGTGATGACGGTCTTCAGACCAGGCAACGATGCCAACACTGGTTGGACCAGGGGTGCAAGTTCACTATCGACGATCAGGGCAGTCGCTCCCGAATGCTCAAGGATGTAAAGAATCTCGTCAGTCTTCAGCCGCGTGTTGATCGCGACCAGTACACCGCCGGACAACGGTACGCCGAAGTGCGCTTCGAGCATGTGCGGAATGTTGGGGAGTATCACGGCGACGCGATCGCCGGGCTGGATACCGACACCCCGAAGTGCGGATGCCAGTCGGTAGCAACGTGCGGCGAATTCGGGATAACTGATTCGCTGATCACGGTGGATGATCGCCGTTTTCTCGCGAAATATCGCCGCAGACCGCTGCAAGAAGCGGAACGGCGTCAGGTAGGATTTGTAGACCTCGGGTGGGTACATGCCTGCTTTCCGGAACGAATCGGCAAACGACTCCATCGTGCCCGGTATGATAGTTGGTGACGTTGTCTCCACGAACCCGGAGCGAGCTCTATGCAATCCAAATTAACCAGTCTCAGCGAGGCGATTTCATCAATCCCGGACGGTGGTCGACTCGCGATCGGCGGCAACACCTTCCACCGCGGACCTGGTGCGGCCGTTCATGAAATCGTCCGACAGCGCAAGCGAGGGCTCGATCTGATCAAGACCGCAGGTGCGTACGACATTGACCTCTTGTGTGCGGCCGGATGCGCTGCATCGGTTTCGGCTGGGTACGTCGGGTACGAAACCGTTCTCGGGCTGGCCCCCTCATACCGGCGGACCGTCGAGGGTGGATTGGTTCGAGCCACAGAGCACGCGTGCTACACCGTGATCGCCGGTCTGCGAGCGGCAATTCAGGGTGTGCCGTTCATGCCTGTAGCGGGGCTGCTCGAATCGGATTTGTTGGCCGCCCGCGATTTCCGGTTGGTGCAGGATCCGTACAGCGACGAGCTCGTGGTCGCGATCCCTGTGATTCAGCCTGACGTGGCGATCGTTCATGTCCATGAATCGGATCAATTCGGGAACGCGGTTATACACGGATCGCATTTCGAAGACCTGCTGATGATCCAGGCTGCCAGGCGGGTGATCCTGACTGCCGAACGGATTGTCGACGGATCGGCATTCGAGTCAGATCCGTCACGTGCCACGATCTCGGCCCTGTACGTCGATGCGGTTGTCGACGCGCCCAATGGTGCCTGGCCATTCGGTCTGGCCGGCGAATACGAACCAGATGTCGAATTCATGAATAAATTGGTTTCGGTCGGCAAGAACGCAGACGACACGAACGCCTTCATCGAGCAGGAAATCCTCCGTAAGGTTCCGGCGTGAGCGATCCCACGCGTGAACAGATACGGGACCTGATGGTTGTTTGCCTATCCCGGCTATTGGGCAATGGAGAGGTAGTTTTCCACGGAGTGGCTTCGCCGATTCCGATGGTGGCCACGTTGCTGGCAAAGCACACCCATGCGCCGGACCTGGTGTATGTCAGCATCACCGGCGGAGTTGATGCCGATCCATCGAGTCTCGCGATTTCCACCGTTGATCCAGTGCTGCTGAGTGGCGCTCGTTCAATGGTGACCCTCACCGACTTGTTTGATTTGGCGGCGCGCGGACGACTCGACACTGCCTTTCTAAGCGGAGTTCAGATCGATGGGCGCGGTCGGATCAATATGAGCGTGATCGGACCGTTCGACGCACCCAAGGTTCGGTTGCCCGGTGGGGCCGGTAGCGCGGCGATCATGCCAAGGGCAAAGCGAACGATTCTTTGGCGGACCAAGCATGATCCGCGCGTCTTTGTCGACAAACTGGACTTCGTCACGGCTACCGGAAATGTGGATCGTGTCGTTACTCCGCTCTGCGTGTTCCGCAGGGTCGACGGGCAATTGACGGTCGAGTCGCGCCATTCGTGGGTTAGCCCTGACCAGTTGATAGCCGCGACCGGCTTCCCGATAGACGTCACGGAAGAAACGGCACTAACGCCGGACATTACCGACGATGAGCGAGCAGTTCTGGCCGAAATCGATCCCAAAAACGTGTCTTTGACTGAGCTTTGAAGCAATTCCGGGCATTTGTTAAGAAACTGTTGCCATCGGCCATCTCGACCGGTACATTGGTTGGAGAGGCAATCATCCGAATGGATGAAACACCTCGACCGGACCGATTGACAGGATTTGTATTCAGCATTGCGTGAATGCCGATCCCACAGGAAGGAACCCCCGCGACATGATGGTCGACGCCGCATTTGATGAATTCGAGCCAACGTTCACCAGGTTCATCGCAGAGGCGTTAATTGCACGAGACGGCCCGCAGGTCATTTCTGCGCGGGCGGAGCGGCTGGGGCTTTCCCCGGTGGCCAAAGATGTAGCGGTAGCGGCTTGCGTCGCCACAGCCTGTGATTGCACAATCGGATCCGTGAAAATCTCGTCGGATTCGTCCAGATAGTTGACCCGGTTTTCCCTGCGGTGATATAACGTATGCGGCTCCCCGGTGGGGAGTCGTTCTGCGTGCTCTGGTCACCTTCACCAATGAGCCGCCGCTGGACACCTGACCTGGTACTGAACATAGCGATCGATTGACGCACCTGGTTGCGTCCGCTGATATTGAGGAGTTTCTGCGTGCTGAAGATCCGACTTCGTCGAATGGGTGCCAAACGGCGACCGAGCTACCGAATTGTGATTGCCGACAGCCGGTCACCACGCGATGGCAAGTTCATCGAGATCATCGGTCTATATGATCCGTTGACCGACCCGGCCACGATCCGCCTGAACGAAGAGCGTGCACAGCACTGGCTCAGCGTCGGGGCGCAGCCAACCGAAACCGTCCGCAATATTCTGCGACGGGCCGGACTGGTCGGTGACGATCCTCGCTTGACTGCCCGCCACAATCAGGGCAAGGCAGCCTAGTTCGAGTCGGGACTGATGGTTGCATCGGTTCTGCTCAATGTAGATTTCGTTCGGCGGGGAGATCGGGTTACCTGGTCCTCCGCCGTTTTGTTTACTGCCGATCCAGCACTGCGGATTGGCTAGCCGGAGCACACGATGGATTCTGGTAACGAACTCGAACCACAGATCGACTCGGACGAGCTGTTCGAGGAGGATGACGACTCCGACGATTCAGCGAACAGAGTTGACGCCGCACCACCGTTGCCGACCAGCGAAGCGACCGCGGATCTCGAGGATCTGGTCCGCTACGTAGCAACCAAGCTCGTCCAGAACCCGGAAGAGATCGTGGTTGAGTCAGAGTTGCGTGCCGGAACGGTCTACGTCAGCCTGCGCGTACCTGAAGAGGAAATGGGCCGGGTTATCGGCCGTGAGGGACGGACTGCCAAGGCAATCCGGACTCTTGTTTCCATTGCCGGCTCCCGCCACAACGTACACGCCCGGCTCGACATTGACGGATAAACCTGCCAAACGACCAGCCAAGCGTTCGTTTGAAGTCCCCACCCTCGCCAAGACCAAGGGCCCGGATCCGGCGACTCCTCTCGCAGAGGTGATGCTATCCGTCGGCGTGATCGTCGGAACCCACGGACTCGCCGGCGAAATGCGCGTCAAACTCACCACCGACGATCCCGAGCATCTGGCTACCTTGCGTACGGTGCTGGTCGGTGAATCTCTGACTCCCTACACCGTCGAATCGGTCCGCTTTCATAAAGGCATGGCGCTCATCTGCTTTGCCGAGATCGAGGGCGTCGACCAGGCCGAAACAATGCGTGGCCAATCCATTCGGATTTCGGGAGCGGACGTACCACCGCTGGCGCCCGAACGAGTATTACCTCTACCAGGTGATCGGGATTGAGGCACGGCTCGAGGACGGAACGGTTATCGGCAAGGTTACCGATCTGATCGAGACCGGGGCGAACATGGTCTTCGTCGTTTCACCGGGACCCGGCGAAAAGGATGAACTCTTCCCGAGCATTCCGGAAGTCGTTATAGACATCAAACCAGCCGAAGGTTACCTGGTTGTTCGTCGACAACAGTACTGGGACGAGTAACCGTTACAACGCGGCAATCAGTCCGGCCACCAGGCCCGCGGCCCGCTTCCCCACTTCAGCAGTCGGAAAATCACTGAATTCGGCCAGATCACTCGCCGCGTGATATTCGTTGTTCGCAATGTCCTTGAACGCAATAAACGGAATCCCGTGGATGTACGCCACGTGGGCAAATGCGCCTGACTCGTTGTCCTCGGATAGCGTGCCGTGCCGCTTGTGAAGCACGTCCAGACGATCCAGATTCTGGGTCCAGATCTCACATGACGCAACGGGTCCGATATGGAACTGCTGGGCACGATACGGGATCGAGGATGGCCAGACTACCCCCCGCGGCCAGGGTTCGATCGTGATCCCAGCGGCGACTGTCTGAGCTGTGGAGAGTAGATGAGCATCGGCGTCGATTACGGCCGGAAAAATCCGCTCGCCTGAGACCTCATAACCACGACCATTGTGGGCCTCGGAGCCGTCCCGCAGGATGTTCAGCGCACCGGTATTGACCGTTTGTGAGCCGATGATCACGTCGCCCGGCATGATGTCGCGTCGATGAGCTCCGGCACAGCCATAGTTGATGATTACTTCCGGGTCGAATTCGGAAATCACCCGCTCGGTTGCTGCGGCGGCATTGAGCATCCCTATCCCCGAACGCACCGCCAGCACTTCGTGTCCGCCTATCGAAAGATCCCACCCGTCCCAGTGCGCGAGGGGCACATTCGTGCGGGTCGCCAGCACGGTGGAGTACGGTCGCAAATGCAGCAGTTCTGCTTCCATCGCGACCATTACGGCAATTTTGGACATCCGTGTCTCCTATCGGAACAACGAAATCGTGATGCTGGTCAACAGCACGCCGATGACACCGAGCGTATAAGCAGCGAAACGTGATTCACCGGCCCGACGGAATCCCAGCCAAATGGTTATCACTGCAGCGACCGGGCTCAGGACAATCGCGATGATGGCCAGGTCAATGAACGCGGCTGAGTGCAGGGAGAAGAGCTTGCCGGGAATTTCTGTGAACGGATCGACCTCGGTCTCCAGCGGTTGCTGACGGATCAGGGCAATCGCAATTCCTGCGAGCAGAAATGCGGCGGCAATCCTGAACCCTGTCCGGAGTACACGCGCAACCTGGGGATACATGGTGTCCTGAGTCGTCATTTACTTCTGCCCCGGAACATCGATACCGACACCCTTGAGCAGCAAAGAGCCACCCAGGTAGACGAGGATAAGGACAAAGAGCAACATCAGTCGCTGCGGTTTCAGCTTGCGGGTCAGGCGCGATCCAGCCTGGCTGCCGACGAAGATGCCGACCATTGCCGGAACAACGATCGTCGGATCAATCTTGCCGCGTGAGTAATACACCGATGCTGTAGCGACTGCGGTTACTCCAACCATGAATGAACTGGTGCCAGCGGCGGCCTTCATCGGTATGTGCATGAGCACATTCATGACTGGCACCTGAATTACGCCCCCACCAACGCCAAGCATTCCGGACATTGCGCCAGCAAATCCGGACATCGATAACCCAACCTTCAGCCGCCGGGGAACATAGCGGACCAGGCGTTTTGATTGTGGATCGGTATACTCAGCGCCCAGGCCATGAGGATCTGGCTCATCACTCGTATCGACGTCAGGTACCGACCGCTTTCGCGCCATTGAAAGCGCTGCGTACACGAGTACCATGCCAAAGATGACGTTGATCGCCTGCTCGGGTGCCCAGACCCCAATGATCGCTCCGAGCATTGCACCGAATGCGGTCGTGACTTGAAGAATCATCGCCAGGCGGAGATTGGTGAAGCGGGACTCGAGGTGAACGGTGGAGCCGACGACCGAATTCGTCGCGACAGCAATCGCGCTGGCGCCGATTGCCAGCTTTTGATCAACACCGAAAAAGAGCGTGAAAATCGGAACCAGAAAAACGCCACCGCCAAGCCCAAGCATTGATCCGAGGATTGCTGTGACGGCTGCTGCGACACCCAGTTCAATCGAAAGTGAAAGGTCCAATGGAATGATCGCTCCTGCGGCCCCGACAAGACCCGCTGATCTTATCCGATCACGTATCAGTTGACAGGAAACCAACGACGGTGTGAGAGTTAGCTACTGTTGATGCAGGTCGCATCACTGACAATTCAGGTACGGTGCAGGTCGCAATCGAACGAGTTCGATTGACTTCAACGGGGGAAGCCGGTGCGATGCCGGCGCTGTCGCGCAACTGTATCGGTGGACTGATGTCCACCGGAGCCAGGTCGCCCTTCTGCACACGTGTCCCATGCCCTTCGCGATCCAGAGGGAGGACCACGATGCTTTTCTATTCCCCTTAGTGCGTCAACTCATGATTCGACTTGTCCGGTCTGGATGTATTTGCATCCGGTCCATTGTCTTGTTGTATTCAGGAGTGAGTTGGTGTCAAACACGTTTCGTAAATATCTGATGATTCTGATTGCATTATTGGCCCTGGTTGCGAGTCCGCTCTCGTCGTTCGCCCAGGCGTCGCCTGAAGCGAGCCCGGTTGCCTCCAACGATTCGCTGCAAGCGGGCGTTGATTGGCTCGTCAGCCAGCAAGGCGCGGACGGTGCCTGGATTGGCTTCAGCGGCACCGCCGACGTCGGCGTGACGATTGATGCCGTGCTGGCGCTTGTCGCGGCAGCGGAGACGGGCGTCGAGGTCGACCTGACAAGCGCAACCACCTACCTCGACGCAAATATCGAGCCATACGCTGAGACCGGACCCGGACAGGCTGCCAAGGCCGTCCTGGTCGCCCTGGCCCTGGGAGAAGACCCGGAGAAATTCGGCGCAATGAATGCCTGGGATGAAATGCTCGATGGCTACGACGGGTCAACCGACTTGTACGGCTTCGGCATTTACGATACCGGCCTCGTCATGCTGGCCTACGGTGCGCGAGGTGAAGAAGTTCCCCAGATCGTGATTTCCAAGGTCGAGGAACTTCAGTTGCCCGATGGTGCCTGGGCGTTCGATGGCAACACGCTGGAAGGATCCGGCGATACCAACACGACCAGTCTGATGATTCAGGCACTGGTCTCGCTCGGTATGACCGATTCGGACATGGTTCTGCACGGTATTGAGTACCTGCAGGGTTCACAGTTGCCACAGGGCTTCCCGTTCCAGTCTGGAGCCGGTGCAATGCCGGACGCCAATTCGACCGGTATCACCGTTCAGGCATTGATTGCGGCCGGTGAAGATCCAGCCGATCAGGAATGGCAGAACGTATTCGGATCGCTCGCTACATTCCAGAATCCGAGTGGCTCGTTTTCGTACATGCTCGATCCGATGGACGAAAACTTGTTCGCGACCGTGCAGGTTCTGCCGGCGCTGGCCGGTATCGCGTTCCCGATCGTGAACGGTGAAGAAGCACCCTCGCTGGAACTTCTACCCACCTGCACAGCCGATCAGATCTCGGCCACACCAGTAACTGACGTCGAGTTGCAGTGCGCCGCCTGACTCGGTTCGGAACAGGATTAGCGGCGGCACTGTGTGTCGCTGCGTTCCTGTTTCTGTCGTTTGCCGGGACACAAGCCGCGACTCCCGTTGCCGGTCTCCTGGTAATTCATGAAGACGGTGAAACGGCGTGGGTATTGGTGCCGTTCGTGGGGGAGTCAATCTCAGGCGTTGATCTGATTCATCGATCCGGACTGGACATCACGGAGGTCTCCTTCGGCGGTTTGGGTGTCGGCATTTGCGCGATTGATGAGACCGGCTGTGATGTCAGTGAGTGCCGTCAGCGTCTGTGCCATGGTCCGGATCCCGATGATCCCTACTGGCAATACTTTCTGGGCAATCCAGATGGAACCTGGACGAGTTCGGCCCTTGGCATCAGCGCGGACACGGTTCTACCGGGTGATGTGCGCGCATTTATCTGGAGCGCTTCCGAGCCATTGATCCCCGCCCCAACTATCGGAGAAGTCGCCCTGAAGACAGGCAGTGCAGACTCAACCGAAGTCCAGCTTGCACGCTTCGGAGCGGATGGGACCGTGCTTCTTCCCGGCGATCTGGATGGCGAAACCTCCACTCTTGCCACCGGAGCGCTAGTCCTTGGATTTGCAGTGTTTGTCGCTGGTTCAGCGATTCTGCGCACTCGCGTCAGGCGGCGGACGTGAATCGACGCGATGGACTGGCGATTCAATCCTGGCTGACATGGGGAGTTGCGGCGACGTTGCCGTTTCTGGTCGGTCGCAACCCGTACCTGTTGGCTGTCACCCTCGCGATGATCGGTACGGTCTCGGCAATGTGCCACGGACCGGGATCCCATTCGGTTGGATGGAGGTTGATCGCGCGCACGATGGTCGTCATCGCCGCCTTCGCGATTCTGTTCAATGTCTTGACCGCTCGAACCGGAAATCAGGTGATTGTTGATGTGCCCGATTCGTTCTGGATTCTCTCCGGGCCAATTACCTGGAACGCAGTTGTATACGGGGTACTCGCGGCGGTGGCGGTCTTCGGAATGGTTCTGGTTTGGGCTACCGTCGGCTCGGTTATCAACTGGGCGTCGTTGACCCGCATCATGCCCGAACGACTGACAGGAATCGCCGTCGCGGGAAGTACCGCCATTAACCTGGTCCCGCAGACCGTCCACGCCATTTCCGAAATTCGCGAAGCGACCGCCGCGCGGGGGTTCACTCCGACTGGAGCGCGGGGAGCCGCCACCCTCATCACACCGGTAATCAACGGAGGGCTGGACCGATCAATGCGAATGGCCGAAGTTCTGGAGGCTCGTGGTTTCGGATCGCGTACCGGACGCCAAACTGCAATCCCTGCCACGGTCATGCTCGCCTGGAATCTGCTTCTGGCTGGCGGGTTCGCCGCGGTCTACGGCTTTGTCGCTGGTATCACCTGGGCGAGTTGGGGCGGGCTGGCCGCGTTCGCCATTGGAGTGATTGTCATCCGGCGCAATCGCGACGTTCATGCCATGAAGCGGACGCACTACCGGGAGGAGAAACTGGAGGGCCGTGATTGGCTTGTGATTCTCGTTAGCATGGCGTCTATGCTCGGCATCGTCATCGCGAATGCAATACGGCCGGACGCCTTTCGATACGAGCCCTACCCCGACATCGTTGCCCCGGTTGCCGTTCTCTGGCCGCTCCTTCCTGTGTTGCTGCTGATCGTCCCGGCGCTGGTCGCACCAAATGAGATCGAACCCAATGATTGAGTTCATGGGGGTCAACTACCGATATCCCGGTTCACATCAGGATGCGTTGGCCAATATCAGTTTGACCATTGACGAGGGGCAATTCGTGCTCCTCGCAGGTCCATCAGGTGGCGGTAAATCCACGCTGTTGCGTACGATGAACGGTTTGGTGCCTCATCTGAGCGGCGGCAAATTCGGCGGCAGGGTGCTGGTAAACGGTCACGACACGACCGTTTATGGCCCCCGCGTGCTCAGTCGGGTTACCGGCTTTGTGTTTCAGGACCCTGACGCCCAGGCCGTAGCCGCGACGGTCGAAGACGAGATCGCGTTTTCCATGGAGCAGATGGGTGTGCCCCGCACCACTATGCGTCTCCGGGTCGAAGAAATGCTCGATTTACTCGGACTCGCCCATCTGCGCACGCGCGAGGTGACGACGCTCTCCGGAGGCGAACGGCAACGAGTGGCCGTTGCTGGCGCTATGGCCCTGCAACCCCGCATTCTTGTCCTGGACGAGCCTACAAGTCAGCTGGACCCGTGGGGTGCCGATGACCTGATCGCTGCTCTGCAGAGACTTAATGAGGATCTGGGCCTGACCATTGTGGTCGCTGAGCATCGTCTGGATCGTTTGCTACCAGCTGCAGATCGGCTCATGTGGCTCGAGAATGGCGCGATCCGCCTGGATGGTCGTCCCTGCGACGTTGCCGCCGAACTCCCGGGAACGTCGCTGCCACCGGCGATTGCGTTGGCAGACTCACTGGGCAAACGGCCACTTCCCCTGACGATCAAGGATGCCAGGCTTGTGCTCCGAGACTGGTCGCCGCCCGGAATTCCACCAGTTGAAGCTCCATCCAATACCAGGACCGTCATTGAACTCTCTGCAGTCAGTTTCTCGAAGGGTCGTTCCCAGATTCTGAACCAGATCGATTTCGCCGCCGGTGCCGGCGAAGTGGTCGCTCTGATGGGGCGAAATGGATCAGGCAAGACAACGCTGCTTCGAACCATCTTTGGCTTTGTAAAGCCCACTTCAGGCGCTGTTCGTGTTCTCGACCTGAACATGGCTACCACTTCGGCCGCAGAGCTGGGGAAGCTGGCCGCCTACCTTCCCCAGCGATCCAGTTCTGTGCTGTTCAACGAGACGATCCGGGCGGAAATTGACTTCACCTGTCAACACCGGGGAAGCGACGCCAGACGCAACAGCCTGATCGAGATACTCGGTCTTGCTGAACTGCTGGACAAGGATCCACGTGATTTGAGTGAGGGGCAGCGATTACGGGCCGCACTTGCTGCAATCCTCGTCGGTGATCCGAAACTCGTGCTGCTTGACGAGCCGACTCGTGGACTCGACGGCGAGCAACGGGCAAGACTGGTCGATCTGATTCGTCTGATGCGTGACGACGGCGCATGTGTGGTTCTCTCTACGCACGACGTTGAATTGGCCGCGATGGTCGCCGATCGGGTCGTCCTGCTTGGTCACGGTCAAGTAGTTGCCGATGGTTCGCCCCGGGAAGTGCTCACGGGTTCTCTTGCGTTCTCGACACAAATCAACCGTCTGTTCGGGCCGGGCTACCTGACATTGGCCGATGTTGGTCTGCCGGCCACGCTTGCAATAGCTGATACTGCAGCCAGAAACTGAACCTGGTCGGTCCGTTCTGCGCAGGAGCATTTCCAATGGCACTTCACGATCTCCGCAAGGACTATTCACTCGCCGGGCTGCTTGAGGAGGACCTCAACGCCGATCCTATTGCCCAGTTCCGAACCTGGTTTGCCGATGCTCAGGACGCAAAGGGAATTGAGCCGAACGCAATGACACTGGCCACGGCCGACCGGGACGGCAACCCATCTGCCCGCACGGTTTTGCTCAAGGGGCTTGATGAGCAGGGGTTTGTCTTCTATTCGAACTACCAGAGTGCAAAGGGCACGCAGCTCGCCGAAAATCCGCGCGCAGAGCTGCTGTTCTACTGGGCAGAGTTGGAGCGCCAGGTTCGGGTGCATGGCACAGTCTCGAAACTGGATGCTGCCAGTTCAGAGTCGTACTTCCGCAGCAGGCCGGTCGGGAATCAGCTCGGTGCAGTTGTATCGCCACAGAGTCAGGTAATCGCGAGTCGGGATGCGCTGGACCTTGAGTACGAACAATTGCTGGAGACATACGCTGATCTTGAGGTGCCGATGCCGGAGTACTGGGGTGGATATCGGGTCGTCCCGGAGAGCCTTGAGTTTTGGCAGGGTCGCAAGAGCCGCTTGCATGATCGCCTTCGCTACCGCAAGGGAACCGGCGGGCACTGGATCATCGAGCGCCTTGCCCCGTAGCTAATCCACGCTGGTGGCACTCATGCTGATCGCCAGCATCTCTTAATCATGCCCGATTGGTTGTCGAAACGTCGTCAAACATTATCGAAATCAGGGCGTAGCGCATAGAATAGTGCGAGAAGAGACCGTCCCCGCACCACGCGGTCTCGCTTTTCCACTCAGAAGGACCACTGTTGGCAGATCCGAACGACAAAACCCCTCTGCAATCCGAACCAGATCAGACAGAGCAGGCACCGCCCGTCGCCCCCCGAAAGCCGCGTAAACCGCGAAGTTCAACCAAGGCGAAAGGGCCGAAGGGGCTGGTGCTTCCAACGCTCGTGGTCGAGGACTTGCTCGTATTCCCGAATCTGACTGTTCCCTATCCGGTCGAAGATGACGAAACGGCGTATGCGATTGAGCTCGCCTGCCGGAACAGCAAGCGCCAGATATTCCTTGTCTGCGAACGACCGATCAAGACTCCTGAAAGTGCAGTCGACGAGCAGGTCGACACGACGGTGTTCAAGGAGTTCTTCGCAAACCTGGACCTTGAACAGCCAGAGGATGGATCGATAGGTTGGGTCGGTGACGGGACCATGGGTACCGTGGTCGATTACGAACTTTGTCCGATCGGGATCATTGCCGAAATTGGTCAGTTTGCCCCGGCAGTCGGTCGAGTTCCCCGCGTGATGCTGCAGGGTTTATCGCGCGGTATCGTCATGAATATTGTGCAGGAAGATCCTGCAGTGGTCTGCGAAGTACTCGCTCACCCGGATCCGGTCGTTTCCAGGGCAGACGCGGAAGCGCCGATGGAAGCGTTGAACGAGCAGATCGAGAACTACGTTGCACTGCATCCGGGTGTTCCCGGAAGACGTACTGGGAATGCTGCGCGGCATCGAAGATCCTGGTCACCTGGCCGATCTGGTTGCAATTTCACCGGAATTCACTCCATCCCAACGCCAGCAAATCGTCGAGGCCCTCGATCCACTGGAGCGGCTCCGACTGGTCAGCGTCACCATCGAAAAGCGTTTGATGGTGCTTGACCCTGCGTGACGAAATCGTTGCCGATGCACAGTCGGGAATGGACAAGCAACAGCGCGAGTATTTCCTCCGCGAACAAATCCGCTCGATCCAGAAGGAACTGGGGGAGGGGAGTGCTGAGGAGACGCTGGCCAAGGATCTTCGCCAGCGGGTCGAAGAAGCCGGCATGCCGGACGACATCAAGGCCAAAGACCCTGGAGCAGGTGGACCGCCTCGAACAGCAGCATCCGTTCTCACCTGAAATCGGAGTAATCCGCTCGTACGTTGAGTGGCTCATCGAATTGCCATGGTCGACCGAGACTGAGGACGTGCTTGACCTCGACGAGGCAGCCAGAATCCTCAACGAGGATCACTACGGCATCGACAAGGTCAAGGAACGGATCATCGAGTACATCGCGGTCCGGAAACTGGCTGGAGACAAGCTGCGGGCGCCGATCATCTGCTTCGTCGGACCTCCAGGGGTCGGCAAGACGAGTCTCGGCAAGTCAATCGCCCGGGCAATCGGACGGAACTACGTCCGCATGTCGCTGGGTGGTGTCCGGGACGAGGCCGAAATTCGCGGACATCGTCGGACGTATGTCGGAGCGATGCCGGGGCGGATTATCAAGGCGTTGCGGGACGCGAAGAGTAACAATCCGGTGATGGTGCTGGACGAGATCGACAAGGTAGGGTCTGACGCGTTCCGGGGTGATCCGTCGTCGGCGTTACTTGAGGTACTCGATCCGGAACAGAATTCGAGTTTCTCCGATCACTTCCTCGAAGTTCCGTTCGACCTCTCCAAGGTGATCTTCATTACCACCGCAAACATGCTCGAACCAATTCCGCCCGCACTTCGGGACCGGATGGAGATTATCGAAGTCTCCGGATACACCGAGGCCGAGAAGCTCGCCATTGCCCGTCAATACCTCATGCCGAAAGCACTCGAGTCACACGGACTTGACACCTGAATTGCTGGACATAACAGACGATGCCCTGACGAGATCATCAGGGTCTACACCGAGGAATCGGGCGTCCGCAATCTTGAACGCGAAATCGGATCGGTTTGCCGCAAGGCGGCCCGACGATCGCAGTCGCAGGATGAACCGACCGTGATTACGGTCGATCCTGATGACCTTGGTGCGATGCTCGGAGTTCCCAGATACGAGTTCGGACTGGCCGAAGAGCAGGACGAAATCGGAGTTGCGACTGGTGCTGCCGTCACCTCGGTCGGCGGAGATCTGCTCTCGATTGAAGTGACGATCATGGAAGGCAAGGGCGACCTGATTCTGACCGGTCAGCTCGGCGAGGTCATGCAGGAGTCCGGTCGCGCCGCGATCAGCTATGCCAGGAGCACGCGCTGCAGACTTCGGCATTGCTTCGGGATTCTTTGACAAGCACAACATCCATGTCCACATTCCGGCCGGAGCTATTCCCAAGGATGGCCCATCGGCAGGCATCACTATCGCGACGGCGCTGATTTCCGTCCTGACCGGTCGCAAGGTGCGCAAGGATGTGGCGATGACCGGTGAGATGACCCTTCGGGGCAAGGTTCTGCCGATCGGTGGACTCAAGGAAAAGACGCTCGCGGCCCATCGTGGCGGCGTCAAGACGTTCATCTTGCCGATGCGCAATTCCAAGGATCTGTCCGAACTTCCTGATCTGGTCAAGACCGAGCTGGAGCTGGTCCAGGTTTCCACGATCGACGAAGTACTGGAAATTGCCCTGTTGCCGTTCGAACCGGTCAAGTTGCGCGTTGCTGAATCAGTGGCTTGACGAACCGGGTCCGATATCCGACATTGATCGCAGTTTTGCAGTGGTAAAAGAGAGTCCCGCATGGCAGAAGATCGCGTTCTTTCCGGCACGTCAGACGGTCGCCTTTATCGAGTGATGGCCGGCGATGCATTCAGTTGGTCGCGCGTTGCTCATCGAGGATCAGTCTGGCGAACGATTCGTGCTCGATACGGTCACCACGCAGTCTGACACCGATAGCAGCCACACTCTCGTCAGAACTCATCGAGTCACGTGCATTTCGTCCCTGGAATGGACCACAGCGCTGGTCGTTGGTCGCAGACATCTCGCCGGTCGAACGGGAACCCGCCCGGCAACTGGATATCCAGGTTGACCAGATTTCCCCGGATGAAGTCAGTAGCTAGATCAGGGAACAATGAGTGAAGACGAGGCCAGGCATCAGCCTGGCCTCGTTTGATGCGCGCTCGCGCTAATCCTGAATCTTCAGGACAAGCTTTGGCGGCGAACCACCTTCGCGACTGCTCAGGTCGAGCACCTGCCCTGCGTCTCCAAGAATCACGAACGTGTATTGGCCGTCTGCTTGCACGGATCTCGTCACGTCGATGTAGACCACTTCCCCAGCACCGACTGTACCGAGCGTCGAGACTGAGCCATCCAGTGTCCACGCGGGGCTGATGTCCTGCGTGGGCAGGGTCAAGTATGTTCCAGCCTCATCGACGATGTACCCAGGCACAAGTCCGACAGGCCCGCCCGGTCCGCCGCCACCATTTCCGGTCACGACCAGGTACGCCTCGGTAACGATTCCTGCGCCAACCTGATCAACCGAGAAGCTGATGTACGTGACCGCCGTGTCCGCGCCGCCTGCCTGGAGGGAGCCGACGGTTTCACCAGATTGTGCTGCCTCAGGGCTGGCGTAGGTTACAGACGTATCCGCGATCGCGACGTATTCATCGGTGCGTGGTTCCGGAGCAACCGTGGGCACCTCTGTCGGCACCTCGGTCGGGATGGCCGTTTCCGTTGGCAGCACTGGCTCTTCGGTCGCCACCTCGGTTGGGCTGACTTCGACGGTCGGTTCGACAATCGGTGTGCCATCACCAGGCGTTTCGGTTGGTGATGCCTCAGGTGTCGGAGTCTCGGTCGGATCCTCGGTGTTGTCGAATCCCTTGAGCGTGTAGATCGTGCTGGCGACTCAGCGTGCCATTCGTGCCGTAGATGCGGTACTCACCGGCCGTCGTGGTGTTTGCTGGCAGGAAGGTGCATTCGGCGTAACCGTTCGCGTCGGTGATCGCTGAGCAGAGGACGGTTCCTGTCGGCGAGTTCCAACGGAAGGTGACGGTCTTGTTCGCCGCCCAGCCTGTTCCATACGCCTTGATCGGTCGTGCCGGTCTCGCTCTCGGTCGGTGTAATCCGCACCCGTTGGACAACGGAGAACGTAATCCTTGGTGGTGAGCTGGTTCGTTCGGCCGGTCAGCCTGGCGGTGTGGGCGCCATTGGTAAACGGTGCCCGGACCGAGATTGTCACCCTGCCGTTCGCGTCAGCCGTACCAGTCGCCGATTTGGTCGTATTGCTGTCCCAGAAGACGTCGACCAGTTCCCCGGCGCCGAAGTTCGTGCCGGTGAGCGTCAGGGTCAGATTCGACGACCCGGACGATGCGCTTGATGTTGCCAGCGGAAGAATCCTGAAGTCCTTGCCCACTCTCAGTTTGCTGGTCTTGCCGACGATGTGGATTCGGTGCAGTCCACCGGTCGCGTTCGGAACTGTGAAGCTCGCGGTGAATCGGCCGTTGCCATCCGTCGTGGCCTGGCCAATCGGAGTCGTGCTGGATGAGTCCAGATAGATGCTTAACGGTTTCGTTCTGGCCGTAGTTCTTGCCGGAGACCGTGATCACGGCACCCGGAATACCGGATGACTTCGACATCGTGAAGTACGGCTTCGGTGCGGTCGAAACGCCTTCACAGGTCGCCCTGGCCTGCTCAACGGTCATGCTGACCTGCCAGAGCATCGTGACCGTCATCGATTGCGGTCCCGGATCCCACGGGAAGCCGAGTGCAAGCCAGGTGCCATCGCCAACGTCCATACTGGTTCCCAGACCGACCGGGTAGTTCACTCCATTGCTGGTCAGGTTGGTATTTCCGACACTGCCGGTCTTGCCCCAGCCAACGTCGTAGCCCGCGCGGGCAGCTGGCGCTGCCGAGTAACCCTGGGCAAGCGAATAGTTCAGGCCCTTCGCCGCTATCTTCTTGTTGACGTATCGCAGGTTGGGCACGTCCCAGAAGTTGTCAACGTTGAACCATGGGCCACGATCCAGCACGGGAGCAACGGCACACTTGTTGGTCGCCGGATTCTTGATCATCACGAAGCACTCGGTGCCGCAGAGCGTGAATCCACCGTACTTGTCTGCATTTGTTCCGGTCAGATATGGATTGCCGTTTGAGTCGTAACTGATGTCGTCGAGCAACCACCAGCAACTGGAACCCATGTTGTTCTGCGTCGTTCCTACGAGGCAGGCCGGCAGCGAGACGAAATTATCATTTGCGACGATGACATGTCCACTGGAGGTGGTGCCTCCAACCATGCCCTGACGTGTCGCTTTGATGTTGTACACACCAGTGCTGACCATCGCACCGTCGTCGATTTCACTTCCGGTAACACCACTGGTTACGGTGAATCGCCAGGTCGATGACCACGATCCTGTACCCGCGCCGTTTCTCGCACGCACCTTCCACGTATGGCTGGCGCTGCTCAATTGGCCGGTTGTCCATGACGTTCCAGTGACCCATGGACTGGTCTGACCACCTTCGTCAATCACCACTTGATAGGATGTGGCCCCGGCGACCGGACTCCAGCTCAACGTAGCGGTCGACTGGCTCAGGATCGCGCCATGGGCGGGACTGAGTTTTGCGACCTGGCGAGGAATCGTCTCGCCGTCGCCGATCTGGGTGTTGGTGGAGGTAACAGTCGTTCCCCGATATTGATTTCGAGGGGAGCCTGAGAGATTGGGGAAGCTGTACCCATCGAGCGACTGCTCACCCGTGAATGGAGTGGCAATCCGGCTCCAGTTTCCGCCGTCTGTGGTCTGCCAGAGGGTAATGTGCATGTGCGGGAAGCCACCGTTGCCCCCCTGCCCAGGCACCGCGATTGTGCCCATGTATTGGCCCTGGACGACTGACTGGCCGGCAGCGAGCCCTGGCGCAACAGCGGTGTGGAAGTATGCGACTGCCCAACCATTGCCGAGATCAATAGACATTCCGCCGTAGGACTCATCGATCCAGCGGATCGTCCCATTGACCGGTGAGAGCACTGGTTGTCCGGCGGTATTGCCATCCGACTTGACGATGTCGAAGGAGTATTTGTAGGTCCAGTATTGCGAGCAAGATCGACCTGGATACTCAAGACAGTTGTAGTGACTGCCGCCAACTGCCGGATCGGTGTTGTAGCCCTGAGAGATTGACCAGGTTGAGCCGGATTGAAACGGCATCTTGATCATTCGGGTGGCAGCTTGAGCCGATTGGGTACCAGCGAAATTCGCTGGAATCAGGGGTGAGAGCGCCGTGAAGAGCATGGCCACTACAAGTAACCAGCGAGCGCTTGCTCGTAGCCGTCCAGCCGACGGCACACGATTGGTACGCAGCATGTACGCGTCCTCCACGAACCAGATACCGAAACCATCGGTGTGATTCGTGCCGCCCCCAGCTTCGGGGAAGGGGCGACATTGCGCGTCTCCCGATCAAGGTGATGGGACAATCACCCATTTCTGCGTCAGAACCGGAACCCCGGTCGGGGTCCTGACGCATCGGTGTCATTCAGCGCCAGCCACAGCACTGAATCAGAGCGCGCGAAAAACAGATTCCACCTCGTGACTGCTCCAGTTGGAGTTGAGGTGGTGATCAAGCCGGGTCATGGTAGCACTGTTGGACTGGATTGTGCCGCGTCACAAGTACCTGTTCGTGCACGTCACGGTGGCTGCAGTCTGTCCAGCAACGATCCGGTTTAGCACCGGACGCCAGATTCGGTTGATCAACGGTCGACCTTCGACCACTGCCAACTTTAGGCAATTCTGGGCATTAACAGAATCAGCCCAATGTCCCGGAGGTGTCATGGGCCGACCGGTTGGTGAGCCCGGTACTCTTGTTTGCCAGTGATTCGAGCGGAACTCCCGGTATGGTCACCCATTCTTGCCAGCCTCCGTCACAAATGGACACTCTGGTGGCTCCCATCGCAGCAAGCGCAATCGCGGGCAGGCGGGCATCCATCCCGGTCGGCGCCATCAGGATCAAGTGCGATTGCGGATCAATTGCCGCCTGGGCCAGTAATGCGGCCAGGGACTGCGGATCGCGAATCCATCCCTCTGGTGAGCCAAACAGTGATCGGGGCATGACGGCCGCGTCGGGAATCGTGAATCCCTGAAATGCGCCCGATCGCCGCTCGTTTACTTCGCGCAGGTCAACTACGCGCGTGTCCGGAAGTGAAAGTCGGCTGGCGACCTGTTCAACCACCAGATAGTAGTCAGGCTGGGGCGCGACCGTTGGAACGTAGCCAGTAAGCGTTTCGAATACGTCCGATGTGGTTGGGCCGTCGATTGCAAGCCATGCCGACATTCCACCGTCGAGCACGGTCGCGGCGACACCCATGAAGCGTAGAAACCAGGCGACCCGACGATGCCGACTTCGGTGTCAGTGTCGTCGTAGACCACCACCGGCCGATCGGTGGTGATGTTCCACCGCACCAGAAGCGCCTGACGGCGACCTTGCGTTTGGTCGTCGTCCGGTTTGAGCACGGTGCCATAAAACGCGGAGTTGAGTTCCATGGAGTCCTGCCACCAGACATGCTGCGCTCCATTGATGTGCCGCGAGCGATAGCTGGCAAGTGATGATGCATCGAGCAGGGTTGGGATCGTTCGCTCGACCACGAGTTGCTGGTAGAGCTGCGACGGCGTCGTCAAGAACGAGGGGACGGGAAACGCGACGATCCTCGGGCAGAGGTCTGGGTTGCACGGTTGGCCGGTCGCGATCGGAACGTCACGGCGGCTACGACGGCACTTCCGCCCACAATCAGTCCGCGACGGGACATGGTGTTCAGGCGGCGGGGCGACGTACTCATGATCCTGAGTCTACCCGAACACGCCGAAGGGGCCGGTTTCCCGACCCCTCCGAACGCTTGCTGGTTGTCGAATGCCTTACTCGGCGATTTCGAAGGTCATCGAGACCGAAATCTGGACCGACTGGGAACCAGTCTGGATCGGAACGTTTCCGCCCGAGCCCATCATGTCAGACTCGGCATATCCCTTGGCGAAATCGATCGGCACCGGTGAAGAGCTGAAGCCCTCGCTGATGTTGATGATTCGACCAACGTCGACGCCGGCGGCAGCGGCGAGCTGATTGGCGCGCTCCTGGGCATCCTTGACGGCAGCCTCCCGAGCCTGCGCTGTCGCAGCAGTCAGGTCTGAGGTGAAGAAGGTGATGCCATAGATCTGGTTGGCACCGGCGGAAACAACCTCATCGAGGATCGTTCCCAGCGTGTCGAGGTCCCGAATGGTGACGCTCAACGTGTTGTAGATGTCATACCCGAGAACCGCCGTGGCAATTCCCTGATCGTCGTACTGCTGCCGAATCGAGACTGAGTAGTTGCTGGTCTGGATATCCTTCGGCTCAATTCCTGCAGCCGTGATCGTATCGATGATGGTGTTCATCTGTTCCGTCGACTGTGCCTGGGCATCAGCCAGTTCCTGTGCGAACACCTGAACACCGATCTGGATGTTGGCGGTATCCGGTGTGACGATGACTTCGCCAACTCCGGTTACCGAAATTGTTCCCGGGGTGACGCCACCCGCTTCGGGAGTTGCCTGGGCACCGGTATGCAGCGGGTTCTGGGCCATTGCCATTACTCCAACCAGCGCCAACGGTACAAAGAGACGACCGACCTGCTTCTTCAACGACGTTCGTTCCATCGCGTTTTCCTCTCCTTGACGACTCCACAGCCGTCTACATCACAGAAACGCCGAACCCAAACCATTTGTTCCATTGCCCTGAATGACAGTCATCTGTCGGTCAGGATGCCTGCTTTCGACCATATCGCGTCAGTCCGATTACCGCAGCACCTAATCCTGCGAGTAATACGCCAAGCGCAATCTGCAATCCACCAAGCCAGGGATCATCTTCGCTATCGACGGACGAAGCAACAACCTCTGGATCCGCAGTAGGCGAAGCAGGGACAAGTGTCGGTACCGCAGTTGACGTCGCCGTCACGGTTGGCTCAGCAGTTGCTGTGGCCGTCGGAGAACTCGTAACGGTCGGTTCTGCGGCCTGCATTGCAGTCGTGTCCGCAGGTGCAGGGAGCGAATCTGAGGCCTGCCCGGTTTCTCCCGCAGCACTGGATTCGTCGGCGGCGTCTGCTGACTCGGGTTCGCCCTCTTCCTGTGCCAGGTCGTCGTCCGAGCCACCACTGGCATCCCCCGGCTCAGGAGCAGTGGATTCCGACGTCATGGCCGGTACCTCGTCAAACTCCTGCTGGTCGTTGGGAACCAATCCGCTGTTGCCATCGCCGGGCTCGGTCGGTGCGTCGCCTGGGGCCTTTTGCGCGGTGGTGGCATCAGTGGCGACCGAGATGGGCGGCGCTGCCTCTGAATCAAGGTCAGTCGCGGTATTCGTGGTAACTCCAACTGCTTCAGTTGGCTGATTCAGCGCCTGGACGCCAGTGTTATCGTCGGCGGCCCGCTGGAATGATGAGTCTGGCGAATCCTGCACGACGCGATAGGCCGTCACGCCACCGAATGCGAGCGCCAGTGCGATAGTTCCTGCCCGCAACGCCGGAAGCATTGGCAGCAAAACGTTCGCCAATTTGCTCCACGACGTCTTCGGTTGGCGGGCGAACTCGGGTCCGAGTTGGAATGATCTGGGAACCGGGGCAGATGGCAGTTCCGACATCATTGACATCAGGATCGATAGATCGGTCAAGGTTGCCTGACAGGTTTCGCACGAGCTCAGATGGGCGTCAGCAGCCGTCCGCTCGATCGCGGATAGCTGGTCATCGAGATATTGGTTCAGTTCGTCCTCGGACAAATGCCGATCGACATTGCCGGGTGAAATGGAATCACCGCGCATAAAACATCACCATTGGTTGAGCATCGGGGTGCGTCATGTGACTGCCTCCGATTGCTCGTCCTTAAACAGACGTTGAAAGTGCTCCAGATGTTCCCGGGCATCCGGATGGGCAAGAATGATCTCGCGCAAACGCAAGCGAGCACGGCTGATGCGCGACTTCACCGTGCCGATAGCGACACCCGTGATCGCGGCGATCTCTTCATATGAATTGCCCTGTACGTCAGAGAGAATAATCGCCATCCGTTGATCCTCGGCCAGCATGCCGAGCGCGCGTTCCAGAAAGGACGAGAGTTCGCGACGAGATGCATGCTGTTCGGGATGCTCGGCAATTCCGGATTGACTGGTCCATTCCGGTTCTGCCTCGAACAACTCTGCGTCCAGCGAATCAGCCGGTCGCCGACCCTTGGCCCGTAGGATGTCGTAGCAGCGGTTGGTGGCAATTCGCAGCAGCCAGGGGCGCACCAGTCCGCCCCGGAAGGAATCGATGGCCGTCCACGCCTTGATGAACGTGTCCTGGGCCGCGTCTTCGGCGAGCGCGGTGTCACGAAGCATGCGCAGGCAGACGTTGTAGACGACTCGCTCGTGGCGGGTAACCAGGGTATTGAAGGAGGGAAGGTCGCCGTTCTGGGCATTCTGGATCAGTCGCTCGTCGAGGCGCGCTTCGGCATCCAGCTCCGTGTCCGCGATTATCGGCGGATCGGCTACTGGCGCTTCGACTCTGGTGTGCGTTGGCCGCGTCGAAACATGCTGTCTACCCGCTGGTACGTGTTTGCACGGTGCGCCCGAATCGTTTGGCCAAGTTGACAGCGCGATGGGTCGTCGATCGAGCGTCGCCCTCGAAACTATAGACGCATGGCAGACGATGTTTGACTCGCACCAGATCGCCGCTCAGGAATCGTTGGAGTCGGTTCGAGCGGCCAATTCCACACGCTCAAGTACCGCCGGATTAGCAACCACTTTCGGCCTGAATCCCCGCAGCGTATCGATGACGCCGAGCAGTGTTTCCCGCCGTACGGTTTCGACCGACTGCTCGGAGTAATACGCGGAGTGGGGTGACATGATCAGCGTCGGGTGAGTGAACAGCGTCGACTCGAGCGGCAGCGGTTCCGGGCTGAAGACGTCCAATGCGGCTCCAGCGAGTGCACCGGATGAAAGCGCAGCATCCAGGGCAACCAGATCGACAATCGGTCCCCGTGCTGTGTTGACGAGGATCGCGCTGGACTTCATCTTGCCCAGTGCTGCGGCATCCATCAAGTGATGCGTTTCGGGAGTCAACGGCGAGTGGAGCGTGATGATGTCGGCCGACGCGAGCAGTTCGTCAAATGAGACAAGACGCGCGTCCAGATTCGTGACCACGGATGCATCCACGTATGGATCGAAGACGACGATTTCGGCCACCGAAGCACGCATCCGCCGCGCTACCTGCTGTCCGATGCGACCCAGCCCGATGATGCCAAGTGTTTGGGTTCGCATAGCCGGGATCGGTCCGCGCAAGATGCGGTCCATGTGATATTCGTGTTCGACCCAGGCGCCGTTGCGAAGATCTCGATCCAGTTCAACAATCCGCCGATTGAGCGCATAGATGAACGCGATGGCATGATCAGCGACTTCGTTTGTGCAGTACTGGGGGTAGTGGGTGACGACAACATCGTGCCTTGTCGCTGCGTCGAGGTCGATATTGTCGAGGCCGACCGAATTTCTGCCGATAACGCGCACTGATGGGAGAGCAGTCGAGGAGCTCGGACGAAATACCTTCGCGCGAACTGATCAGCAGTGCGTCAGCCCCCTGAGCCAATCGAATCAGCTCAGCTTCATTCTCCGGCGCGCTCGCGACGAGGTCGATTTCGATATCCGTGAATTGGGAGATGAAGGTCTTTTCCCAGGCCAGGTCGTAGCGGTCGGAGGTCGAGACAATTCGTGCGGTTCGGGTCATTTGCGGCTCCATCAGGCTGAAATTGGGCTGAAAAATGGGCAAAAAGAAACAGCCCCGACAAGCTTTGCTACCAAATCTCCCCTGACCTAACCTTCCCCCGTAGAACGCCCCGCAACGTCTATGGCTTTCAGATAGATCCCGTGACGGATCGGATTCGGAAGGCTACCCCGCAATAACCAACCGACCAATTATTTCCGTCCTGGTGGGGAAACCGGCGAACAGCTCGGCTCCTCGGGACTGTACGTACACTGTATCCGGTCAGTGCCACCAAGTCAAGGGTACTGATTGGTACCCCTCTTGGTATACGTTCAGTCTGTACGTTCACTAAACGTCACTTCGCAATGTCGTTACATCTGACCGGTCACGGAACCCAGGCAGCAGCTCTGTGCCGATTCCTGGTCCGGCCGGTGGAGTGATGCGACCGTCCACAATCGGGGGCAATTGCGTCACCAATTCGGTGTACCAGCCGGTGTAGAACGCTCGGACCGACTCCTGCACCAGGGCGTTTGTCGCATTCATCGAGAGATGTGTCGAGGCCGCGTAAACCACCGGCCCTGTGCAATCGTGGAACATCACCGGTCGACCGAAACTTTCGGCCAATGTCGCAATCTTGCGGGCCTCGGAGACTCCTCCGCACCAGCTGACATCGACCATGGCGATGCCGGCTGCATTTTGCAGCAGTAACTCGCGGAATGACTGACGTGTGGAGAGTGTTTCGCTGACAGCGATCGGTACGCGGGTCGAGCGGGCGAGCTCGGCAAGTGCCTCGATGTTGTCGGCGCGGATCGGATCCTCGAACCAATACGGGTTGTATGGTTCGAGCGCCTCGCAGATTCGTTTGGCGGTCGGCAGATTCCAGAGGCCGTGCAGTTCGACCATGATGTCAATCTTGTTGCCGACTGCTTCGCGAATCTTTCGGAACGGTTCCAGGGCGGTTGCAAGTTGCGGTCCAGAAATGTACGTGCCATTTGACTGTTCGGCGTAGGCATCAAATGGCCAGATCTTCATACCGGTAATGCCCTGGTCGAGCAGACTGATCGCTACCTCATCGGCACGATACAGAAATCCCTCGAGATCTTCGTACGGACCCTGGGTAGCCCCGATACCCCAGTTGTCGGTCGCCTGACCCTGGCTGCTGCGGATGTATTGATAGCCGGCGCACGTGTTGTAGACGTGAATGTCGTCCCGCGCCTTGCCGCCCAGCAATTGCCACACTGGCAGATCGAGCGATTTGCCGAAGATGTCCCAGAGCGCGATGTCGATGGCCGAGTTACCGCGCATTTCTGCTCCGGAACTCCGGTATCCGACATAACCCTGTAGAGCCTTGCTGATTCGATCGATCTCGAGTGGATCCCGTCCGAGCAGGATTGGCGCTGCGGTTTCGTGCAAATACGCTTCGACTGCCTTCGGCCCAAAAAATGTTTCACCGAGTCCTGTAATTCCCTCATCCGTTTCAACCTGAACGAACAGGATGTTCGGGAACTCAGCAACCCGAATTGTTTCGATCGCCGTGATTTTCATTGGTGATCTGGCCTCCGTTATCTGTTGATTAGCCACGATCGAGTTGCTGGAGCAGCCCGCCGAATTCGTACACGGATTCGATTGTGTTGGGATCGAGCCAGATCATGATCTCGTCGAGCCCTTCTGCAGCGTATTGATGAATGCTTTCAATGATTTGCTGATGGGACATCGCGCCCGGTTGGCGCTCGTCCACCCGTGGAAGCGGGAAACGCCCCTTTGCAGACGGCAGATCGATATAGACACAGGCACTCCGGGAGAGCGTTGCCGGATCCCGTCCGACCTCGTCGCAGGCGCGATCGACTGCCTCACGCAGTTGAGGGACCACGGTCGGGGACCCAATCCAATCTGTGTTCCAGCCATCAGCTAACCGGGCAGTAATCCTGAGTAGACGCTCACCGTTCGTCCCGCCAATCAACGGAATCCCATTCGGTCGAGGACCGCGCGGAGTCACTTCACCGTCGATCAGATGGAAATACGTTCCCTGAAAGCTGCTGAATCCAGTCCGCAGCAGTTCGTGGACGATCTGGAATCCCTCCTCGAACCGGCTCGCCCGGTGATCGAACGGAAAGCCGTGCGACGTGAATTCCGGTTCGTGCCACCCTGCACCGACGGCCAGAACAAGTCGTCCGTCGCTGATCTCATCCACTGTCTCGGCAATCTTGGCCAGATGGGCCGGATTGCGGAACCCCATGCAGCTCACCAGGGGGCCAAGCTGGACCGTTTCGGTTACGGCAGCAATCGCGGAGAGCACCGACCAGCATTCCCATCGGCTTTGGGTTTCGGTTTCGTTTGGATACCGGAACAGCATATGATCGGCCACCCAGACTGAATCAAAGCCGACTTCTTCAGCAACCTTTGCGAACTCAAGTAGCTGGCTCCATCGATACACGCCTTGCGCCATGTAGCCGGTTCCATTCGGGATATTCAGCCCGATGCGCAGGGGACGCTTACGTGACATGTACGAGGTTCCTTCAATTAAACAAGCACAACGGCAATGACGCGTCGGTATGCCGAGTAGAATAGCGAACCGACGGATTGCTTGAAGCCTCTGCATTTGCTGGGTTCGTTGTAAGGGTAGCCGGTTCGTGGATTTCGTTGTTGTCGGAATAGTGATCGGGTCGATCATCGTCGGTTGCGGCGTGATCATTGCCGACCTTGGACCACGAATCAAGCCCTGGTTGACCCGGCCAGATCAGACATCCATCGAACCTTCAAAACTGAAGCAGAGCTGGTCGCGATACTGCAAGGCGAGCGGGTCACTGGTTTCGACCGGTGGGTTGCTGATGGTGCTTGTCACGGTTCTTGGCGTGGTCTTCGATGTCAGCGATTCGACAGGAATGCGCGCGGTTCTCGTAGCTGGCCTGATCGCACTGGTCGCAGTCGCGCTGGCCGCTTTCGTAGTGCCGAACCATTATCGATCCGGCGGTTTCGACGCCAGATCGCGACCGCAGGAGGCCAGATCTGCCCCCCTGGCCGCCATCGTTAACGATGTGAGCATCCCGATTTCCGACCTTCCTGTTGATCCAGATGACATTTTTGTCGATGTTCCAGAGGAACCAGTCCTTGCTGAAACAGCCGAACCTGAGCTCAAGGAACTGGCTGCTCATGAATCCGAATCGGTGCGAGAAACCGCGCACGAATCTGGTTCGACTGAGTACTCATTGGACGATCAGCCTGAGGAAGTCGAACTCGATACAGGCGTACCTCAGGAATTTGTCCCCCACGAATCGTTCGATCTCGAATCCGCGTTGACTGGTTTTGCAGTCGATTCGCCCGAAGAGGTGACAGTCGATCCTGGCCTTGCCTTCGAACCCTGGGTTGCCGAGCCTCGGGGACCAGTTGCCGCATCTCGAGCTGCATATGAACGGACCCAAAGCGGGCGAATTGAATCGACACCTTCTCCACTAGTCGATCCGCCACTCCTGCCGCTCGATGATGAGTTACCCGCCTGGAACGCACCTGTACCAGTTATCGAACCGCCGGTGGTTGCCTACGAACCCAGAACCGCAACGGACCGAACCGACTCACCAGCAACTCGCCGCTGGATTTGAATCCAGCTTGTTCGCCGATCTCGAGGTTCCTCGGGATGAATCGGCTGAGGAGGGCAAATTCAAATCCCGGCTACTCAATGAATTGACCGGCGAAATCGATGACGAGATCGAGCCGGTAGCTGATGTGCTGCTGGATGAGTTCTCACTTCCGCAACCGGGTGAACCCGGTTCGCGCGGGGTCGGGAACGGGTAATGGTGCGTTCATGACGGTTGGCAGCCCAAATTCGATTCTTGCTATCGACATTGGTGCCGGGACACAGGACGTTCTCGTCTACGACCCGGATCGCACGCCTGAGAACTGCTTTCGGCTGGTAATGCCGTCGCAAACCCAGGTCGTAGGTTCGCGGATTCGTGACGTCACCAAAGCCGCCAAACCGATTGCACCTGACTGGCACGGTCATGGGTGGTGGCGCCTCCACTGATGCAATCCGGGCGCACGTCGAAGCGGGTTTGACCGTTACGGCGACTGCATCTGCTGCCCGCACCGTCCATAACAATCCAGATCGGGTGCGTGGATTCGGGATAGAGATCACCGAAACGCGACCGCCAGACTCGGTTGAAGTTGAGTTACTCGACCTGGATCTTGACGGATTGCAAACGGCTCTCGGTGCATTTGAAGTCACCATGCCGAGTCACTATGCAATCGCAGTTCAGGACCACGGCGTTCGTGTCGGCCAGGGCAACAACGACGTCCGTGGGGATTACCTGCACTGGCTGGTGAACGAAGCCGAGTCGCTCGAATCGGCGGCATTCACAACTCCCCGACCGGAGATGACCCGCATGCTGGCTGTTCAGCAGTCGGCACCCGGGTCGGTCGTGATGGACACCGGCGCAGCGGCGGTACTCGGAGCCTTGCGGGACGAGCGGGTTGCTGAGGCAAGTGAACGAGGCGCCATCCTCGTCAACATTGGCAACATGCATACCTTCGCAATTCTGGTCAGGGGCCGATCAGTCCTGGGTGTATTTGAGCATCACTCTGGTGGGATCACCGCTGAGCTTCTGGCGACGCTCGTTGCTGGATTGCAGTCTGGCAATCTGACCAATGAGGAGTTCCGGACCCACTTCGACGGTCACGGAGCCCTGGTTTCGGATGAATACCGCGAGCTGGAACCGTTCGAGTTCGTGGCCATTACCGGACCGAATCGGGGAATTGCCGCTGATCTCGGCTGGTATCAGGCGGCGCCCCATGGCGACATGATGTTGACCGGATCGTTCGGGCTTGTGGATGGTTACCGGGCCGCGCGGGGAACGGCACTCGGGTAACCGCGGGGAGCGGGGTGATCCAGGCGGGATTCCGGATCGATGCGGGTAGCGCGGGACGGGGTATGCGGGAGTGCGGGCAGGGTAGGATCAGCCTTTGAGCGTCAAGGTCAGGATGAAGCGCTCATCGGCCTGGTCGCGGATCTGGAACTCGGGCAGATCCTTGCAGGCTTCGGTAATGGCACGCATCAGGTCCGCAGGTGACAACGCGTCGCTCGGGAGGATTGCCGTGTAGGTGTCCTCGCTCACAGACGCATCGGCAAAGCGGCGAATCCTGATATCGGCCGTGGCCGGGCTGGCCGTCCGCTCTGTCGCAACGGTAGCCACATTGGTGCGTGGCATCGAGGCGAGTTTGGGAAGACGAAGACCGGCGAACTGGGGGGCGGTTGCAAGACGGAACATAGCGAACTCCTGTTTCGTACACTCGTTTCGAACACCTGTACGTACACAACTTAGCGAACAAGTGTTCCTGTGTCAAGGGGTCACAGCAACTATCATCATCAGCAGACTACAGAGGCCGTATCGGGTTTCTGCTGAGAACAACCTGAGAAGATGCTGGGAGGCATGATTTGACTGCGAATACAGATCAAGACCTGAATCGACTTAAGGAATTGCTTGCCCAGGCCGAAGACCTCACGCACGCCCTGGGAGTCCTCAGTTGGGACCAGAACGTGATGATGCCCGAGGGAGGAGCAGTCAATCGCGGTCACTCGATGGAGACGATTGCCAAGCTCCAACATGAACTCTTCACCTCGGCCGAGATCGGAACGCTGACCGAAAAGCTGAAACCGTATGTCGAAACACTCCCCGAAGACGACGATGATCGCTGCATCGTCGAAACTACCCATCGTGATTGGGATCGGGCCCGCCGAATCCCCGCCTCGCTCGCCGGCGAAATGGCCGCATTCGAAGCGACTCATGTGCCAATCTGGATCGAGGCGCGCAAGTCAAAAGACTTCACGATGTTTGCGCCGTCATTGCAACTGGGCGTCGATCTTCAGAAGCGGATCATCGATTGTTTCGACGCGACTGAATCCCCATACGATGTCCTGCTCGAGAATTCACAGATCGGGATGACCACCAAAGAGGTCAAGGCGCTGTTTGATAATGTGCGCGCCGGCCTCAAGCCGCTGATTGCCCAGGTCGCTTCGAATCCGGATGCAATCGACGACAGTCCGCTCGGTCAGAACTACCCAATCGACACGCAGGTTCGGCTCTGCAAGGAACTGGCTGCCGGAGTGGGCACAACTGAGGATGCCTGGCGCCTTGACCCAACGGTGCACCCGTTCGAGACGCGCTTCGCCTGCACTGACATCCGCTTGACCACCAAGTACGTCGAGAACGATCTCGCTGTGGCGGTCGGTGGCGTCAATCATGAGTTCGGACACGGAATCTACGAACGTCAGGTTTCGCCGACGCTCGAGCGAACCGGATTGAACTACGGCGCATCACTTGGTTTGCACGAATCGCAGAGTCGGACCTGGGAAAACCAGGTCGGTCGTTCTGAGGCCTACTGGGAGTGGGCCTACCCGATCTACGCGAAGCACTTCCCGGAGCAGGCAAAGAAATTTGATGCCAATGCCATCTACCGGGCAATGAACAAGATGTTCCCGTCGCTGATTCGTACCGAGTCCGACCAACTGACCTATGGAATGCACATCATTCTCCGGTTCGAAATCGAGCAGGAAATGATTAACGGCACGCTGGCCGTCAAGGACGCGCGCGATTCCTGGAATGCCCGAATGAAGGACCTGCTTGGAGTCGACGTCCCGCACGATGGCGATGGCATCCTTCAGGACATTCACTGGGCTGGCGGGGGAATCGGCTACTTCTCCGCCTATCTGATTGGCAATGTGATCAGTGCCCAGGCCTGGGAACAGGTCGAGACTGACATTCCGGGCATTTCCGATCAGTTCCGCAACGGTGAGTTCGCCTCGCTGCGTGACTGGCAGAAGGAGCATCTGCACAAGCACGGCCGGAAGTTCTCGCCACGGGCGACAACCGAAAAGTTCCTTGGCGGGCAACTGAGTCATGAGCCATACGTTCGCTACCTGACTGGTCGGGTCAACGAGTTCTACGGGTAACGCTAGGAGTAACAGCCACTATGAAGTTTGGAGTCTTTTCACCGCAGGGTTGGCGAGGCGATCTTCGTGAGATCGCGAGTCCAGTCGATCAGTTCGAGGCGATGATTAATGTCGCGAAGACCGCCGACGCCGGATTGTGGGATTCGATCTGGGTCTATGACCACTTCCATACGATTCCGACTCCGGAATTGATGTCGACCTTCGAGTGCTGGACCGCGACGACTGCCCTGGCCCGCGCGACTGAGCGGGTCAAGGTCGGTCAAATGGTCGGCTGCAACGGATATCGCAACCCGGCCCTTTACGCCAAGATCGCGTCGACGGTCGATGTCGCCAGCCACGGTCGCCTGCTCGCCGGTATTGGAGCCGGATGGTACGAGCACGAGTGGAAGGCGTACGGATACGAGTGGAACGACACCCCGGTCCGCATGCGCAAGTTCCGTGAGGCCGTTCAGATTGTGCACAAAATGTGGACCGAGGATTATCCGACGTTCGACGGCACGTACTACTCGATCGACAAACCGATCAACGAGCCCAAGAACGCCGGCAAAGGCAAGATCCCGCTCTGGATTGGCGGCGGCGGTGAGCAAGTCACCCTGAAGCTCGTCGCGCAGTATGGGGATGCATGCAACGTTGCAGGCGACAACGAAACGCTGAAGCACAAGCTTGACGTCTTGCGCGGGCATTGCGAAAAGGTCGGTCGCGATTACAACGAGATCACCAAGTCAGCCCAGGTCCGCATATTCCTGACCGAGAAGGGCGACGATCCCGAGAAGGCGACTGCTGCCTACCGGGGTGACCACTACACCTGGGAGCGATTCCAGAGTGAAACGCTGGTCGGCACAATTGACGACGTGAAGGCCGAAGTCCAGCGCTTCGCCGATTGCGGAATCGACTACGTCATCATCTACATCACCAAAGCAGCGTACGAGCCGGACTTGGTGACATACGTGTCCAATGAGGTTGTCGCGCAGTTTTCCTGACTACGAACACCATGTTGCTCTTGATGCCCACTCGCCAGTCAATCAACTGGCGAGTTTTTCTCGCGGCGATCGCGTCATAGACCATTCTCACCCTGCCCCAGGACGCAATATCTTCGAACACCCGCTAACAAATACGTAAGGTTACGGATACCGATATCAATTCTCCCAGCCATATGGTTATGCCACGGACAGAACGTACGCGGCGGGGAGTTCCATGATGAATCGCTTTCGGTTGTTCAATGTTCTTGCAGTGTTGTTGATTATTGGTGCGGCACTCTGGAACGGCGGGGTTACGGTACCAGTCGAAGCGGCGATATTGCTCAAACAAGTGGGCGCCAGCGGGACGATCACCGGGGGCGGGAATATCACGATCAAAGTGGTGCTGACCGGACGAGCGACGTCAGACACCTCGGTCGGACTAAAGTCGAATCGTCCGTCGGTCTTGACTCCCCCATCTACCCTCACAGTTCCAAGGGGGTCCAGTTCGGCATCGGTAATTGTGACTACACGTGCCTCCAATCAGGAGGCGTCAGTGGTGATCACCGCATCGCTTGCATCCATCAAGCAAACGGCTACGGTTCTGGTCAAACCACCGGCGTTGAGCTCGGTTGCATTGCCTGCGACCATCGACAGCGGCGGGCGCGGGAACCTGACTGTCCGTCTGAACTCGGTAGCTCCGTCTGGCGGGATGCAGGTAGCCGTCAAGTCGTCTCGAAGCGGCGTGTTCACCAATCTGCCATCCAGCGTCAAAGTACCTGGCGGAGCAACCGGAATCGCCTTTCAGTTAACAGCCGAATTCATCTCGTCAGACACCTCAGTCACGTTGACCGGGACATTGAACGGAATCAGCAAGACGGACACGGTTGTCATCAATTCCGGGTCAGAACCCACCGCGACTGCGACAAAGACATCTGTCCCTCCCACCGTAACGTCCACAGTGGTACCACCAACGCCCACCAACACTGCCGTTCAACCGACCGCCACCAAGACACCGGCGCAGCCAACCGCGACCAACACGTCCGTTCCACCGACTGCGACAAACACGCCCGTGCCGCCTACGTCAACCAGCACGCCCGTGCCCCCCACCGCGACATCCACGGCGACCGCAATTCCACCCACCGCGGCATTGACGTGCAATAAGGATCGGTTCGTCACCCCACCCTCCGGAGAGCAGGTTCCCTCAGGCTACTACATAGCGATTTGTCAGTTGGTGCTCTCTGGGCCGGCTCAGAGCAGCATTACGTTCCAACCACAAAGCACCTATGAGGGCTTGAGCCTGCCAACTAGCGTAACGATTCCAGCAGGTTCAACCACTGTGCAGTTCAACATTGTGTGTATTGACATCACCCTGACCAATGTTCGCCACTTCGTTCGCTTCACCGGAGGCGGAATCACCTCAAGTTCTGCGCTCTTCCTGATCAACTGGCTGGTGTAGATCGGCGAAAGGAAGGTGTCCCTGGCCAATAGAGTGTCAGGGACACGCATTCCGGAAATAGAGCCCAGCGATCGAACGCATACGTGTTTTATCCGAACGCCAGTGAAATTGGCGTCGAACTCAACTCATGCGATCTCGAATCGATCGAGCTTGAAGAGGCCGATGTTGTGGTCGGTGTGGTCAGAAATCGCCAGGTCTGCGAGCACTTCGCCTATCACTGACGCGAACTTGTAGCCATGACCTGAGCATGGCGATGCAACGATTACCGGGCTACCCGGAGCCAGTCGATCGATGATGAAGTGCTCGTCCGGGGTGTTGGTGAACATGCAGGTCGCCAGCGACAAAACCGGGCCGTTACCATCCGGGAACCACTCGGCAATCGCCGATCGAAGCAAGTCCTCATCGTCAGCGTTAGGTAAACGATCCCAGTCGTCGGCCTCAACCTGTTCGAACAAATGGTGGTACTTCCCGAACTTGAAACCGGGAATCCCGTGCACCGGGAAGCCGTAGTAGCGCTCCTCGCCGACGGCCAGGTTGAACACCGGCATCTTGTCCAGCGTGAAGTGCGCGGGCTTGTTTGGCTGGAACCAACCGAGAACCTGCCTCTCCGGCCTGCTGATTTCAGCAAGTTCTGGAACATGCGTACCGATCCAGGCGCCGGTGCTGATGATGAGCTGATCGGCCGTGTAGACACCTTTTCTCAGTCTGGACCGAAACACCGTCTGGTGTTGTAGCCCACGACAGCATCGGTTCATGTCCGTGAATCTCGCCACCGTGCTCCATGCAGCCGAGCGCATGGGCAACGATCGCGCGCTCGGACATCACAAAACCGCCGTCTGGCTGGAGAACCGCCATGTGTTCGGGCGGAAGCTGGAATGCTGGATATCGTGATCGAAGTTCGGCTGCCGAAAGAACCTCGTGTGGCAGGTCGTGGAGTTCACAGGATCGAAGTGATTCGCGGAACACGAAGTGATTGACGTCGCTTGTATCGATCGATCCGGTCACGTAGAGCAGCTGCTCACCGAATCCGGTCTCCAGCTCTCGCCATAACTCAAATGCCCGCCTAAGCAAGGGCACATACGACGGATCTTCGTAGTAGGCGAGTCGGATGATCCGGTTTACGGCGTGGGAGGAACCCATGGTGTGCGGGATGCCAAATTGTTCCAGGCCCAGCACCCGTTTGCCGCGTTTTGCCAGGTGATAGCAGGCCGAGGCACCCATTCCGCCGACGCCGGCCACGATCACGTCGTAATGCTTGCTCATGTCGCGCTTGCCCTCTGATCAGCCTAATACGCCAGCCGGCGAAGTCCCTCGGCAAGTACCTCGATACCCAGCGTTGCGTGCTCAGTTGACGTGTATTCATCCGGGGTGTGACTTCGTCCGTCCTTGCTTTGCACAAAGATCATCGCCGTCTTCGCGATTTGCGAGAACCGCTGGGTGTCATGCACCGCCCCGGAACTCATCCGCGTTCTTGGAATGCCCAGGGATGAGGCAGCCTGGTCGAAGACATCCACCACGCCAGGATCGCACGGGCGCGGCGCGAGATCCTTGTTTTGTGACAGATTGAGCGTCAGGTCGCGACGAGCTGCGACTTCACGGATGAGTGCTTCGTGACGGGCGTACAGAATGTCACGTTGCTCGGCGTCCGGGTGACGAGCGTCGATCATGAACGTCACCTTTTCCGGAATGATGGCCGGATAGTTCGGTTCGGCACTTATTCGACCCACGGTCGTAACTGCCGGTCGACCCATCCGGTGAGCGGTATTGATGACACCGGAAATGATCTCCGCCGCGCCAGCCATCGGATCGCGGCGCAAGTCCATCGGGAACGCACCGGCATGATTTGCAGATCCGGTGAGTTCGACGATGTAGTGCCGATACCCGGTAATCCCGGTCACGATTCCTACTGGCAACTTCATGTGCTCCAGGATCGGACCCTGCTCGATATGCAGCTCGACGAACGTATCGATATCGTTGCGAATCGCAGTTGGTACCAGTGCCGGGTCGAGGCCAATTCCCCGCATAACGTCGCCAATTTGTTCGCCGTCGAAGCTGATTGTGCCGGTCAGATCGTCAGGCTTGATCAGTCCGAGGATTGCCCGCGAGCCCCAGAATCCGGCCGTCGAGAACCGGCTGCCTTCTTCCTCGCAGAGAGAAACAACTTCGAGGGTTCTTTTCGGCTGACCGTATTTCTTCGTCAGCGCTTCGATTGCGGTCAGAGCCGCGATGATCCCCAACGAGCCGTCGAACCGTCCGCCCGGTGCCTGCGTATCGACGTGCGATCCACTGACTATCGATTTGCCCGACTCGCTTCCGACTGCCTTGCCCCAGAGATTTCCGACCGCGTCCGTGTGCGTCTCAAGTCCAGCAGCCTGCATCCACTGTTCAAGTTGACTATTGGCCGCAACCCATTCTGGTGAGTAAACGGTGCGGGTGACACCGGTTTCTCCGGTCAAGCCGAATCGCGAAAGGTCGTGTATGCGCTGTTCGACGAGATTCGGATCGATGATGTTCTCAGGCATGTTCATTCCCGTTTATGATCACGATATGGACAGAGACGCATTGGTTCCAATTCAAACGCTTATTGCCAACTATCTTAACCAGTTAGCAGATTGGCGTCGGGCGCGATATCAGGACGACCTGAAGGATCAGCGAAATCTGCGTTCTGCCGACGGGATCGAAGACCTGCGTGATCACATAAGAAGACTACCGGCTGATGATGCCCGGGTTGTCGAGCTTGACCGACTCTGGCGGCGGGGCGAGTTTGTCGACGTCGGACCGCAGGCGTCGTACGAAACGGGTCGCTTCAGATTCTTCATTGCTGATACCGGTATCGACGCGTTCCTCGATCAGCTTGTCGAACTGGCCAGATCGGATGCCAACGAGCATGGGCACCGCGGCGGACTGCAAGTTCCGGGCGATGACGGGATCGACAGGCTCTGGGACGACGACTAACGGACGACAGGCATCCTGCCCGATGATTTGATCACATGCGCGACCACGCACGTTGATGGGAAGACTGAACTCGCTAGCGACCTGGCCACTGACACGCGACGTGATCCTGGAACGGCAGAAAGCCGGCCACCATAAGTACGGTCGCGCCAACCAGGCATGGCTCCAACGATCAAGCGCCAGGTCGAATCGTCCAGTTTGAGCCTGCTCACGACACCGATGTTGAGCGGCCCTATGACCGGGAGTGCGAAGGCAACGAAGAGCACCGGGAACAATGTCGGCCACGCCAATTGCGGATTCAGAATCACGCTGAGCAGGATGGACAATCCGAGAGCCAGCATCGATCCGTTCATGATCGCGCTCTGCCGCAATCGCTTGTTTCGACTTCGTGGCAGCAGGAGTAAGTCAGCACCGATCGCCAGAAGCGCGCTGGCAGCCAGGAAAGGCAAGGTAGTGACCGCGTTGCATCCGACTTGCCAGGGCTGACCACCCAGGAAAAGCGAGAACGCGACCATCGAAGTCGCCAGTGTCACCGTTCCGAGTGTCTGCCGAACTCCAAGGCGCAACGCGTAACTGGCCGGGGGCGCAAGCACCATTCCGGGTGACACGGTGACTGTAATGTCCAACGCAGTTCTCGTTGTCTGCATCGCGCTCTACCGGTCAGGTACCCAGGCGGCGGACATGGACAAGATTCGTTCGTCCAGCCACCCGCATCATTGGGAGTGATCCTACGATAAGTACATACTCGTCTGCACGTCCGAGTCCAGCATCGATCACGGCTTGACCAGCGATACGGAACATCGTGTCCGGATCCTCGTCGACCGGAACTACCACTGATTCGAGTCCCCAGACCATCGAAAGTCGCCGGGCGGTGATCTCATCGGACGTCACTGCGATCATGGGCGGCTTCGGGCGGTACTTGGCCAGGCGCCGCGCCGCCGCTCCGGTCAGGGTAAAGACCAGGATGTGCTCAACTGGAGCTGTGTCGGCAAGGGCACAGGCAGCCTGGGCAATAGCATCTGCAAGCGCGAGTGACTCATCACCATGTGTCGGGAGGGGTCTCGACGATGCTGGGCTGCGAATTGGTCCCTCGCGCTCGGCCTCGACAATGATCCGCGCCATGGTCTGCACGGATTCGATCGGATACTGACCCACCGCCGATTCAGCCGAGAGCATGACCGCGTCGGTCCCGTCCCAGACCGCGTTGGCGACGTCACTGGTCTCCGCCCGGGTGGCCATTGGCTGGGTGATCATCGATTCGAGCATCTGGGTGGCGGTGATGACCGGCACACCGAGCGTATTGCAGGTGTGGATGATGTGTTTTTGGGCGCGAGGGACCCGTTCCGGCGGCAGCTGCACTCCGAGGTCTCCGCGCGCAACCATCAGACCGTCAGCCTGCGCGGCAATCGCCTCAACGTTGTTCAGCGCTTCCGGACGTTCGATTTTAGCGATCAGCCCTGGAATCTGGTGACCGTTTGCCCCGGCGACACCTTTGGCCATGACCAGGTCACTGGCATCGTTGATGAAGCTGAGGCCGAGGTAATCGACCCCGTGACTGACCGCGAACGCAACGTCAACCCGGTCATCGGGAGTCAGCGAACCACCTACGATAGCTGCACCGGGAAGGGTCACCCCTTGCTTGCCATGCAGAATCCCGCCGCGACCGACCTTGCAGACCGCTGACGATCCCTGGATTCGGTCGACCAGGAGTTCAATCAGGCCGTCGGCGATCAAAATACGCGAGCCGACTTTTATGACGGACATGAGTTGCGGGAAGTTGATCCCGATCAGACCGTCCTTGGTCGGTTCCGGGCTGGGGACGATGGTGACTTCGCTACCGCGTGCAAACGGAACCGGTGAGCCATCCGCAAGCGGTCCGGTCCTGATTTTGAGTCCGCGAAGGTCGAACAGGATGGGTACGGGCTTGCCGATTTCATGCGCTGCAGACCGTACATCGTCGATCAAACGGGCACGTTCTTCTTCGCTGCCATGGGCGGCATTGATCCGAACCATGTCGGCTCCGGCCCTGATCAGATCGACGAGTTTCTCCTTGCCGGCAACCGCCGGACCGAGGGTCGTAACGATCTTTACACGCCGTTCAGCGGTCACCTGCGTTCTCCTCGTGTTGCCGTGTGCTCATACTAGGCAATCCTAACCGAGAAGAGCTAGTACGTGACACCGCTGATTAACATAAAGTTTGCATATGGCGTGCATTCGGCCGTTCGCACGACCGCGATCGCTGTTTCCGACATGCGCTTGAACTCAACGTGCGGAACAGAAGAGAGTGGGGCACCCGGGAACAATTCGCAGATCCTCGGCGGCCAGTGTTTGATCGCGGGCAAGCAATTCGTCCGCAACTACAATTGCTTCGACCTGCATTTCGCTCGCAATTGCCGTAGATGACGTCGATCACACCCGGCACGCCCGGGGAGACGGCCAGATCAATCCGCTGAACATTCGGCGGTATCGGCAGGCCGGCATCGCAACAACCAGCCGCTGGGTGTGGCCGATCCTGGCGATGACATCGGAGAGCTGGTGATTCATCAAGGTGGTCTTCTTCATGGTGCTTCTCCATCGTTGGCGAAGGGATCAATGTATGGCAAGAGTAATCCTTGCCACACTCGTGTGACGCCAAGATGGGCTGATTTGCGCCGGATCTTGCGCCACGACCTAGAATCGAATCAGTACACGCGATGCGAACCGAATGTCGGGCGTGACGCGTTACAGATTCGAGCGGCAAACGGCTTTCCAACATGGAAGCAAATTGGTCCGCTCGACCCGTAAAGGGGGCTTGCTGGTTGGTCCCGACTCGATCCCGCAATCGAGGCCTGATGTCGTTCACGCCAATGATCATTGGGGTGGCCTTTGCCTTGGCCGCAATCGCGTTTCTGGCCTGGACCGTTATGCCTTCGCGTGGCAATGATGAGGTCGACGCGGATCGATCCGATTCGGACGGGATCGTGGCCCCGGATCTCGCGTTCGAAGATGAACCAACGCTTACGGTCACTATTGCCAACGAGCAGCGAGTTGTTCGGATTGATGAGCCGCTCGTCCTCGCCCCAACTTCCACGCCGACTGAGACATCCGTTGCCCCGACCGAGCCCCCTATCACATCGACCCCGGCTGGATTTGGATTGCTTACCCAGACGCCGCGGGTAATTCGTACATCGACCCCGCGATTCGAACCGACGTCTATTGCGCCACCGCCGACCTCACTCCCACCAACCCGAATCCCGGGCACGGTCGCTCCCACTCCAACTCGCGATCCGAAATCGACCAGTACCGCAACACCTGGACCAACCAACACTCCAGTTCCCGGGGTCTCGACCCCAACCGTCAGTCCCGACACAGGCGCCAACTGTCATCATCGCCACGTCGGTGCCGACCGCTTCGCCAACGATGTTGATTGTCCTGCCAACCGAAACCCCGCCGCCGCTCCCGACCGCTACGGCAACGTTGGCAATCGAATCAGCAACGCCAACGGCAACTGGCACTGCATCCGGGACGGCAACTGCAACTTTGACTGCTGAAGCGACTGACGACCCCGATGGCTCTCCGACTGCCGACCGCACGCCTCGCCCCACCCGAACTCCGACATCTGTCGATGGAAGTCCGGCTGCAATCACCCCCTGATCACGCCTTCTCGCCGAGGTCTGTGCGAATATGACCGTCTGAATGGATTTACCCCAACGTGGAGGTATTCATGGCGTCGCTTGATCGTGTTGCACTTGGTTCGACTGGATTGATGGTCCCGCCGATAGCGGTTGGCTGTGCCGAATTGGGCGACATGCCCGAGGCGTTCGGCTATCCAGTTCCCGAGGAACAGGCGCTTGAGACCGTTCGCACGTTCCTGAACAGCCCACTCAATTACATCGACACGGCCGCACTCTATGGCGACGGCGAGAGCGAACGACGAGTCGGGTTGGTGCTTAAGGAACTCGGCGGACTGCCGGACGGGGCGATCCTCCAGACCAAGGCCGGTCGCAATCCAAAGAACAACGATTACAGCCCGGATGTCGTCAAGCGCCGATTTGAGCGCAGTCTGGAATTCCTCGGCGTAGACAAGGTCCACACCTGCTTTCATCCACGACGCCGAATGGACAACCCTGGAGGCTGTACTCGCTCCCGGCGGTGTCATGGAAATCATGCAGGACTACAAGCGCCAGGGAGTGATCGGATTTCTGGGAGTGGCAGCCGGGCCCGTCGACCTCTCACTGAACTACGTTGAGACCGGAATGCTTGACCTGTTGATCACCCATAACCGGTACACATTGTTGAATCGCAGTGCGGACGCGGTTCAGAAGGCAGCGAAGGCGCGTGGGATGGCCGTGCTCAACGCCGCGCCGTACGGCTCCGGAATGCTGGCCAAGGGACCGGATGCCTATGCTCGATACGCATATCAGGCGGCTCCGGCAGAGATGATCGATGTCACCCGCCAGATCCAGGCTGCCTGCGAGCGATATGGAGTGCCCATGGCCGCCGCTGCGCTTCAGTTTTCAATGCTCGATCCAAATGTCGATGTCACGATCGTCGGCATGAGCAAGCCCGAGCGGGTTCAGCAAACCATCGATCTAGCTTCGGTGGAAATTCCGGCCGGGCTCTGGGACGAACTGAATGCGCTGCCCACGTTCAATGATGATCCGGAAGCGAATCGCTGGAAGTAATTTTGCTCGGCAGTCGATAACGATTTGATCTACCCGGTGTCTCCTTCTGTGCGAAGATGACGCCGGGTTTTTCGTTACATGTTGCGAGGTAGCACGTTGGCGTCCCTTGATCGCGTTCCCTATGGCTGTACTGATCTGATTGTCCCACCGATTGCCGTCGGCTGCGCCGAACTCGGAAGCATGCCGGACTCATTTGCCTACACAGTCAGTGAAGAAGATGCGTTGGCAACAGTCCGCGCGTTTCTGGCCAGTCCAATCAACTACATCGACACCGCTGCCTCCTATAACGACGGCGAAAGTGAGCGTCGGATTGGCAAAGTCCTTCGCGAGCTCGGTGGACTTCCAGCGGGAACCACAATTCAGACAAAAGCTGGTTGTGATCGCATCGTCAAGGACTTCAGTCGCGAAACCGTTCAGCGCCGGTTCGAGCGGAGCCTGGAGCTGCTCGGAGTCGACCACCTGCATACCGTCTTCCTGCACGATGCCGAGCAGACTACCTTCGAGCATTGCATGGCACCCGGCAGCATTGTCGAGATGCTCCTCGAGTACAAGCGGCAGGGTGTCGTGGACAATGTCGGAGTCGCGTCGGGACCCATTGATCTGTCACTTCGGTATGTAGAGACCGGCGCGTTTGACTGCCTCCTGACCCACAACCGCTACACCCTGCTGGATCGAAGTGCTGATCCGGCCCAGAAGGCGGCCAAGGCTCGGGGAATGACCGTGCTGAATGCGGCTCCCTATGGCTCCGGAATGTTGGCCAAGGGTCCGGATGCCTATCCACGCTACTCATACACAGCTGCGTCTGACGAGATGATTGCAGTGACCCGGCAAATCCAGGCGATGTGCGCCCGGTACGACGTACCGATGCCTGCCGCCGCCCTGCAGTTCTCCATGCTCGATCCGAACGTGGATGTCACGATTGTCGGTATGAGCAAACCGGAACGCATTCAGCAGACCATTGACTTCGCCACGTTGGAGATTCCGCAGGCACTTTGGGATGAACTGGCAACGTTGCCAACATTTGATAACTAGTTTGTCGATTGGTTGATAGGGGAAATGAGGGAGTTCTGATGGCTGAATTTGATGTCTTGATTCGTGGCGGCCATGTAATTGACCCGGCCAACAACCGCTCGGCTTTGCTCGATGTCGGAATCTCGGGTGGCAAGATTGCTGCCGTGGAGGCCGGGATTGACGCCAGCCGAGCATCGAATGTCATTGATGCAAGCGGTCAGTTCGTCACGCCCGGATTGATCGACCTCCACACCCATGTCTATTGGGGCGTCACCTACTGGGGAATCGAGCCGGATCCGGTCGCGGCCCGCAGTGGCGTCACCACCTGGCTGGACGTCGGAAGCGCCGGCGGCTACACATGGCCCGGATTCCGTCGGTGGATTGCCGAACCAGCCAAATCCCGCATCTACGCGCTCCTGAATATGTCCTCAATCGGCCTGGTTGCGCCGACCTGGGAACTCTCGAATATCGATTACTGCGATATCGACCTTGGCGAAATGATCGTCGACAAGAACCGCGATCTGATCGTCGGCATCAAGGCACGGATTGACGCGTCGACTTGCCGCGGACAGGGTATCGAACCGCTTCGCCGGGCCCGCGAACTGGCCGACAAGGTCGATTTGCCGCTGATGATCCACATCGGCGCTGCCCCGCCGGCACTCTCTGAAGTGCTGGAACTTGCCCGCCCGGGCGACATCCTGACCCACTGCTTCACTGGCCAGCCGAACAAGATCGTCGACGACCAGGGCGTGGTCTTCCCATCCGTCAAGGAACTGCATGACAAGGGCCTCGTGCTCGATATCGGCCACGGTGCCGGTTCGTTCAGTTTCGATACGGCCGAGGCGATGCTGAAGCAGGGAATCCTGCCGGACGTCATCAGCACCGACATCCATCAGCTTGCAATCCAGGGGCCATGCTTCGACATGCCGGTCACGCTCTCCAAGTTCCTCAATCTCGGCATGACCATCGAACAGGTGATCGCCTGCGCGACCGTCAATGCGGCTAACGCGATTCGGAACGATGTGCTCGGACGGCTCGATATCGGAGCACCTGCCGACATCGCCACCTTCGTGATCGATGAGGGCGACTTCACGTTCCAGGATGTCTTCATGAATGTGCGCAAGGGCAATCAGCTGCTCGTGAACAAAATGACCATGATCGACGGTGAGGTCTTGCCGATCGTCGACGAACTGCCGCTTGCAGCCATGGGCGAAGTTGCCGGCACATCAGGCAGGCAAGGTAATCCCGGTCCGACAGGTTTAGTCCCGCCCATTGGGCAAATTGCACGGACAAAATGGCGGTCGTGATACATCACGACCGCCATTCACTTGACACTCCCGGCATATCGCCCATAAGGTTCATCCGATTCAACGGCCGTTGGCCAGACAATCTATCTGTTCGTTGATCTCATGAGGAGGAGCCTGATGGCAAGCCGAGAGCAGAAGATCGAGCAGCTTTATAGCGATGTGGCAGCGGGAACCCTTACCCGTCGCGATATCGTCAAGACCGGGTTCGCCCTTGGTCTGTCCCTGGCTGCAATTGCACCGTTAGTCACCCAGGCGCAGGACGCAACACCTGCCGCCCCGGTTTCGCCAGCCGCAGCCGGACCGGTCAATGTACCGATCGTCGGCAAGGACATGACCTTCGACGAGATCAAGGCCGCAATTGCCGAAGAAGGCGAAGTCACGGTCGGTAACTGGACCTACACGGCCAATGACCAGATCATCGAGCAGTTCCAGGCCTACGTGAAGGCCGTCTACGATGTCGACGTCACCCTGAATTACGTCGGTTCGCAGTCCCCGGCAACCTACATCACCGACCTCTACACAACCTCAGCGTCAGGTGGCGATTCCACCTACGACGTGATGGCGATCGAGGAGAACTACTGGGCCGAAGTCCAGCTCCAGGCCACCAATCAGAGCACCAAGTTGATGGAGGATTTCCTCCCGTCCGGCTTGATCCCGAACGCGGATCGCGTGATGGAGAACCTCAAGCACGTCCCGACCTCGATCGGATTCCAGTCCTCGGCCACGCCGGGTCTGGTCTACCGATCCGAAGCAGTCGACTTCCTGACCGACTGGAAGGACCTTGCCGACGAGCGCCTCAAGGGCAAGATTCTCGGTTTCCTGCCGGGTGACATCACATCCGGTGCCATCCTGATCGGCCTGGCAACGTCGTTGGGCAAGGATTACACCAACGCCGACCAGATGAAGGAGACCATCGACTACTGGATGGAGAGCATCCACCCGAATGTCATCAAGTACACCAATGACAACTCGGAAATCCAGTCGCTCTTCTCCAGCGGAACGGCACCGGTCGTCTGCTTCTGGAACTCGACCGCTCGTCTGCAGTATCTGAACGGCGTTGCCGATGCCGCGTTCCTGGTCGCCGCATCGGGTCAGTTCGTTGCCAATGGCTACATGTGGATTCCGGTTCAGCCGAAGCATCCGGTGCTGGCGCAGATCTTCATCGACTGGCGGCTGAGCAACGATGCCCAGTTCCCGAACCTCGAAACCTGGGGAATCACCGAAGGTGCCTGGGCGGAGCTGCAGGAAGGCTTCATGGGCGAGTCGTACGTCGATCTCGTTCCGGACTGGATTGCCGACGTCTACTTCAACTTCTTCCCGACGATCGAGCAACTCAGCACCAACTACAAGACCATCGACTGGAATGTCTACGCCACGCAGTCGCCTGACTGGTACGACTACTGGCTGGAGAAGCTTGGACTCTAGGATCGAGACGTTCGGGGAGCGCGCTCAGGTGCGCTCCCTGATTCATTGACGTGGAAGCAATCACCGGCACGATCAGTGCCCCTCCCGTTGTAAACAAGGCGGCCGGAAACGAGGGCAAGCCCTGGTGGAAGGGTCCGCTGCTGCTGTTTCCGGCGCTGCTGGTTACCGTGCTCTTCTCGGTGGTGCCGCTTGGTCTATCTGATCATTGTCAGCGGCACGAACAAATCTGACTTCTTTTTCGGCAGCCGTGATTTTGCCTGGGACAACTACGTTCGGATCTGGGATCGGTACATGCCGAATGTGCTGATGACCATCCGGCTTGCCTTGCTCAGTTCCATCGCGAATCTGGTCTTTGGCTACCCCTTCGCCTACATCCTGATCCGGAAAATCCGCTACCGGGAACTAGTGCGAACACTGATGGTCTTTCCACTGTTCGGACCGCTCTATCTGGCGTTTGGTCTGTTCTACGTGCTCCTGCCGGGTGGGCCGTTTTCACCGGTCCTCGAGTTTTTCGGCATCGAGAGCACGACGCTGCTCTACTCCGAACCAACGACCGTTTTTGCGATGATGGTCTTCACGTTTCCGTTCATGGTCATGAATGTCGGAGCAGCCCTTTCGAACGTCGACCCCACCCTCGAAGAAGCTGCGCGCACACTCGGGGCCAAACCCTGGCAAGTTTTCACTCGGGTGCTCTTCCCGCTTAGTCGCAGCGGAATCATTGCCGGTACATTGCTCTGCTTCGGCTGGAATCTCGGCGTCTTTGTTCAGCCGATCCTCCTGGGCGGTCTCGAGCAGCAACGAGTGTTGTCGCTCGTCCTCTACCAGAAGGGCATCACCCAGTTTGACTACGGACTCGCGGCCGCGATGGGTGTCGTCCTGATGGCCATGGCGTTTGCAGTCACGTGGGTCTCTCTCAAGTTTTCGCGCGGCGCGTTGGGAGAATAGGATGGTCGCCCAGGCAGTGCCGCAGCAGCGCAAGTTCCGCATCAACTCCCGCACCGTCGGCAACGTGATTGCCCACGGCTACATCTGGATCTGGCTCGCGATTTTCGCACTGCCCTTCATCGCGACCACAATCCATTCGCTGGAATCTCCGGACGGCGGCTACTCGTTCGAGGCGTATCAGTTCGCCTTCGGATCGTTTCGCGGCGACCTGCTGACCTCATTCAAGGTGACTGGCATCACGATCGTCATTAATCTGTTGATCTCGGTTCCTGCGGCCTATGCCCTCGTCCGTTTTCCGATTCCGGGCAAGCAGTTCCTGCTTTCGACGCTGAATCTGTCGCTCTACACGCCCGGTGCCGTCATGGGTATCAGCCTGGCGATTACCTATGCATTCCTGTTTAACATTCCTCGCTCACTTGACTGGTCTGGTTGGCGCGTACGTTGTCGGTACGTTCCCGTTGATGCTTGTGCCGCTCATCGTCGCGCTCAAGGATTTGCCGCCGGTCTACGAAGAGGCAGCCAGGACGCTCGGTGCGAACCGGTTCCAGAGTCTGATCCGTATCGAACTGCCGCTCCTGGGACCCGGAGTCAGTGCCGGTATCCTGCTGACCTTCGTGATCATCTTCAACGAATTCCTGGTTACCCTCTTCATCGCCGGTCCCGAAACGCAAACTGCTGCTCTGCGCGTCTACAACCTGACCAGAACAGCCGGGTTCCTCCCGACCACTGCTGCCCTGGCCGCAATCATGCAGCTGGTCTCGTTCCTGGTCGTACTCGGCTTCTTCAAGTTCTTCGGTTCACGCTATCTCAAAGGCACGTATCTCATCTAGGGGCAGGCATGGCGCGGGTTCGATTGAACGATGTGGTAAAGCAATACGGACCGACCACCGCGGTCGATCATGTCAGCGCCGACATTCACGAGGGCGAGTTCATCACGCTGCTCGGTCCGTCCGGTTGCGGCAAGACCACGACACTGCGGATGGTCGCCGGCCTGATCGAGCTAACGTCGGGTGAGATCCTGTTTGACGACCGCGTCATGAACAACGTGCCCACCCATCGGCGAAATATCGGACTCGCCTTCCAGAGTCACGCACTTTTCCCGCATATGTCCGTCGCCAAAAACATCGCCTTTGGTCTAACCGTGAAGGGGACCGACAAGAAGCTCATCAAGCAGCGCGTGGAGGAAATGCTCGACATGATCGAGATGACACCGCTGGCGGACCGGATGCCGGGTCAGCTTTCCGGTGGTCAGCAGCAACGAGTCGCCCTGGCCCGCATGCTTGCCACCAATCCCGATGTTCTGCTTTTCGATGAGCCGCTCTCGGCATTGGACCGCAACTTGCGGGACTCACTCAAGTACTCGATCCTCGAACTCCAGCGCCGAACCAAAAAGACCGCCATTTACGTCACCCATGATCAGTCCGAGGCGTTTGCAATATCGGATCGCATCTTCGTCATGAACAAGGGCCGCATCGAGCAGGCCGGTACTCAACTCGATATCTACCTGCGGCCGACCAGCGAGTTCGTCGCCAACTTCGTCGGCGACAACAACTCGTTGCCGGGAACCGTGCTTTCTGTTTCCCAGTCGACAGACGAGGGTCGAATCGCCCAGGTGCAAACTGGCATTGGAGTCCTTTCAGCGTTTGCCCCGGACAGCATTGACGTGGGAAGTCAGGTGCTCGCCATGGCCCGCCCGGAAAATGTCGAAATCATCACAGACGGATCCGGCGCAGACGATCCTGGAATTGTCACCGGACGGGTCGATCAGATTGTGTTCGAGGGTCCAACGCTACGCCTGACAATCGACGTCAACGGTATCTCCATCGAGGTGATTTCGGGAGGGATTGAGCGGCTCTCGCTGATGAATCGCGAGCAGATGCAGATCCGATTCCGCCTTCGCGATGTAACCCTCGTCGCTTCCTGAACAGGCTCGAATCAATCGAAAGCGAAACCTGATCGGGCTGTTCAGACGTTCATGGAGCAGAAGGCTTTCCCGAATCGAAGGAACAAAAATGCATTTCAGACTGAATATGGCAATGGTATTCGCGACACTTTTATCGGTTGCGGTAGGAGGCACGGGATCAGCTTCCGCGCAGGCGACGCCGACTTCGCAATCTGCCGATCAAATCTGCGGCATCTTCGAGGCAACTCCAGGTGCAGCACCCGACGCTTCGCCTCAAGCGATTGAGATTGATTTGACCGCCCTCGATTTTGACCTGATCTACCTGGACGCGATGATTCCCCATCACCAGGCCGCCATCGCCATGGCGATTGTCCTCCTCGAACGGACTGATCGCCAGGAGATGAAGGATCTCGCCACGTCCATCATCGAGACCGAGCAGGTCGAGCTTGCCATCATGACTGGATGGCGCGCCGAGTGGTATCCGGACATCCCTCAGCTAACCGAAATGCAACTGATCGATGCCATGAATGTCAAGCTCTCGGATAACCCAGGAGTCGGCGGCGTGGCCGGTCTCGAGGAAATGGGCAGGGAGCACACCTCCGAGGATGTTCAGGCCCTGTGCGTATCAGGCGACGACATCGACATTACGTTCATCGACACCATGATTGCCCATCACTCGAGCACAATCATTCTGAGCCGCGAAGGGGTGAACCGCGCGGTCCATGGGGAAATCAAGCAGCTTTCAGACTCAATCATCGCCGCTCAGCAGTTCAACATCGATCAGATGCTGGCCTGGCGCGAGGCCTGGTTCCCCGGCACCCCGATCCCTGACCACCACGGATAGTGTTCGACGGGGTTGATTACCGGGGAGTTCCATCGTTCAGAGGCAGACCGCTGATCCCGGTTTCAAACTGATACACAGAGTGCGTGGAAATCTCGGTCACAACCATCAGGTTTCGCATTGGGCCACCAAACGCCACATTGGTCACGGATGGTCCCGGAATGGCCAACGAGCCTTTTTGTGATCCATCTGGAGCAAAGATGTCGACTGACCCCGCACCATAATGAGCGACATACAGATTGCCGGACGTATCAAACGCCATGCCATCCGGGCCGGACGGTTCGGACATGTCGGCCCAGTGTTGCGCCGGTCCAATCGTCCCGTCGGCCCCAATCGGGTATCGCAGGATCCGGTTGCGGTAGGTCTCGGCCAGATAAACCGCTGATTCGTCCGGATTCAGTGCGACGCCATTGGGAAATGCGAGCCCCGAGTCGATTCGCTCCATCCGCCCATCCGGAAACAACCGATAGAACCCGCCGATCGGATTGTCTCCGCTCGATCCCCACGGATCCGAGAAGTAGAGCACGCCGTTACGGTCGAAGACGAGATCGTTCGCCCCGTTCAGCGGTGCTCCCTCGAACGTGTTGGCCGCGATTCGACCAGTTCCGTCCGGTTCAATCCGCAGCAAACCGTGGTTGGACTCACCTTCATCAGCAACCCATAGCGAGCCATCCGGATGAAACGCAAGCCCGGCCGGAATTCCACCAGTGTTGTAGAACTCGCTGATCTCACCGGCCGGCGTCCGTTTCATGATCTGACTGCTCAGCCAGTTCACGAAATAGAGATTGCCGTCCCGATCGAAGGCGGGTCCTTCTGTTGAATCGAAACCAGACGCCAGGACAACCGGCTCGCCAACTGTGATCAAGACGTGCTCCTAATCGAGATATGCATACGCCGGAAGGGTCAGGAAGGTGATGAACTCGTCGCTCTCAATCAGGGTATCAAGAATCTCGACGGCGTCGGAGTATCGATTCCCGGCCGGGGTACCGAGCTTCGCGACTTCCTCGTCTCGCAGCGTTCGATAGAGATCACGCGTGATGGTCTGACCGTCCGCAGTCTTTACCCCGTGCTGAATCCATTGCCAGATCTGGGCACGGGAGATCTCAGCCGTCGCTGCGTCTTCCATCAGGTTATTGATGGCAGCCGCGCCGATTCCGCGTAACCAGTTATCGATGTACTGGATAGCAACACTGATGTTGGTCCGCAATCCGGTTTCAGTGACCTGACCACCCTCAATCGCCACGTTGAGCAGATCGGCTGATGTGGTCTCAACGTCAGGGCGCTGCCGGTCCTTCTGATTCGGTTTGTCACCCAGGACTGCGTCGAACTCAGCTTGTGCCGCCGCAACCAAACCCGGGTGCGCCACCCACGTACCGTCAAAGCCCGCGTGTGCTTCCCGATGCTTGTCTTCCTTCACCTTGGCAAAGGCAAATTCGTTGAACGCCGGGTCTTTACGGGTAGGGATGAACGCGGCCATTCCGCCAATCGCATGCGCACCACGATAGTGGCAGGTTTTCACGAGGAGGTCGGTGTAGGCGCGCATGAAGGGCACCGCCATGGTTACCTGGGCACGGTCCGCGAGCACGTGATCCGGACTGCTACTCATGGTCTTGATCAGGCTGAAGATGTAGTCCCAGCGGCCCGCATTCAATCCGGCTGCATGGTCGCGCAACTCGTACAGGATCTCGTCCATCTCGAACGCGGCGAAGATGGTCTCGATCAGCATCGTCGCGCGGATCGACCCCTGCGGAATTCCGAGCTTGTCCTGGGCGAAGACAAAAACGTCGTTCCAGAGGCGCGCCTCCAGATGGCTCTCAATCTTGGGCAGATAGAAATACGGACCGAGTTCGTTGTTCAGCTGCTCCTGGGCATTGTTGAAGAACGTCAGTCCAAAATCCACCATTGAGGCAGATGCCGGTTCGCCATCTATCAGAATGTGCTGCTCAACCAGATGCCATCCGCGTGGACGGACCACCAGCGTCGCAATGACCGGGTCCAGTTCGTACGTCTTGCCATCGGCCTGATCGAACCGGATAGTGCGACGGACGGCATCGTACAGATTGATTTGCCCATCGATCACGTTCGACCAGGTCGGAGATGACGCATCTTCGAGGTCGGCCATGAAGACTTTCGCCCCGGAGTTGAGCGCATTGATCATCATTTTGCGATCGGTCGGCCCAGTAATCTCCACCCGCCGATCAATCAGACCAGCCGACGCTTGGGCGACCTTCCAGTCACCATCGCGAATCGCTTTCGTTTCCGGCAGAAAGTCCAGGCCAAACGAATTGGGGATCCGGGCCTTCCGTTGCTCACGCAGGTCCAGCAGCTCCAGCCGACGAGCGTTGAACTCGCGATGAAGGTCCGCGACGAACTGAATTGCCTCTTTGGACAAGACATGCGCGGCGCTCTCTGGCACCTCCGCAGTCAAATTGATTCCCTTTGCCATAACCATCTCCCACAAACGTGCGCGTGTAACTCTGGCATCATATTCGCATGTTTCGACGGTGCGGTGCCTGCGCCTGACAACGGCCAGGCAGGTACCGGCGCATTTTTCCGCGGGAGGATATCAACATCAATCCAGCACCAACCTCAGTCGGAATCATCGCAAACCCTGCGTCCGGCAAGGACATTCGCCGACTCGTTGCTCATGCGTCCACATTCGATAACAACGAGAAAATCAACATCGTGCGGCGGTGCTTGCTGGCACTGGATTCCCTGGGAATCGAGACGGTTTGGCATTTGCCGGACACCTATTTCATCGTCCAGCGCGCCGCCCAAAGCACATCACTCTCCCTGAATCTTCAGCAACTGCCAATGGAAGTGATCGGGAATGCCAGCGATTCATACGAAGCCGCCCGAAGAATGGCCGATCTCGGGGTCGGATCGATCATCACCCTCGGCGGCGACGGTACGAACCGCATCGTGGCCAAGGGCTGTGGCGAGGTGCCGCTGGTTGCGATTTCGACCGGCACAAACAATGTATTTCCCCGAATGGTCGAAGGCACGTTGGCGGGCCTTGCCGCAGGGTTGGCGGCGCTCGGTGTTGCGCCCGATGCCATCAAGCGATTGCCTCAACTCGACATTCTGATAAACGACGAACTGCGCGACGTTGCCTTGATCGACGTCGTCACGTCGCCCCAACAGTGGATCGGTGCCAAGGCGGTCTGGGATCCGACGCACATCCGCGAGATTGTCTTGTCCCGAATAGCGAGCGGCGAGATTGGTATCTGCGCCATTGGCGGCATGGTCTTTCCCGGATTCGGCGGGTTCGAGTTTCGGGGCACATTTCGTGATCGGTGAAGGAAAGACCCGGGTTGCTGTGCCGCTCGCACCAGGGATCATCAGTGAGGTCCCAATCCGCAAAGCGACCCGCTTGCTTCCCGGCGAGACCGTGCGACTCGAGTCGCTGGTGGGGACAATCGCGCTCGATGGCGAACGCGAGATTGAGCTTCTGACCGCCACAGAGCAGATCGAGGTCACGCTCAATCCGCATGGCCCCTTCGTCGTCGATATTCCCGCCGCAATCAACCTGGGTGCGCTTGCGGGTGTCTTTACTCGGAGTGGAGGTTAGCCAGCCCCAGATCGACTTCTTCGCGACTCAGGCCGCCTTCCTCCAGTTGCTCGTCGGTCATCGTGATCAGGCGCTCATAGAACGCTCGAGCGTCGGCTGGCGCTTGGAGATCGGCACTGTCGAGACCCCAGAGCGTGATGTTCTCAGCCTGATCAAGCCGCCCGGTGGTGATCATGAAATCGACCAGAGCAACCCGTGTTGTTCGCGTCAACGTCTGGTCCTTCATGCGCTCGATCACTTCTTCAAGATCGGTCACGTTCAGGTAACTGGGAACCTCTTCGGCTTCTGCGATGACTTCAAGGTACAAGCGGAGTGACTTGGAAAGTGCCCGTTCCGCCCCGACCGAATCTCCCTGTTCATCGAGCGCCAGTCCCTCTTCCCGCATCAACTCAGCCAGCGCCCACCACTTGTCGAGATCAACCCCACCTCGCGTGCTCAACAGGTGAATCAGATCGTCTTCCGAAATGGCGTGGACAAGCGATGCGTTCAGACCTGCAAACCGACCAATGCCGTCGCTGATCTGGGCGTGTACTTCTTCCCATTGCTTGTTCGAACGCAGATTCTTCAGGCCGGCAACGAACGTGCTGAGCTGCTGGATAATCCGCAAAAGCCAGTCTTGCTGCACGTATGAACTCCCGACTGAGGCACATCAAATCATTGTCGGCAATGGTACGCGCACTTGTACCAGCGTTACTGACCATTGATGTCGTTGTCCTGGTAAAGCTGGGCGGAGTTGCACGTTGGATTGGTATCCTGGCACCCTGATTGCTCGTCACCAACTCCGAGCGGTATCGAAGTCGACCCATTCACAATTGTGTTCCCCGTGATGAGGAGCCCTTCGTCTGCTCGAAGCGGTAGTGGGACCCCGGTGTTGCTGAACTGATCCTGGTCCATTGGCGGCGCAATCCAGAAGTGTTGCCACTGCGAGCTGTACCCGACTGGATTCAGAATCAGATTGTTCGTTATCTCGACGTCCAGATTGGGAATTCTGGCACCCTCGCTTCCACCTGGTTCTGTCGTCCCCCAGCCTCCCATCTCCATGTACTCGCTACAACGCTCCCGTGACGCATCGTCCGCCGGTCCATCACACGAGCGACTGCCATAGACAACTTCGATCAGGTGACTGCGGGAGCCAACCCGCTCCATCAAATTGTTGTCGATCAGGATGTCATGACCACCCGCAACACCAACGGCCGCCCCGTCGGTATCGTGGAATGTGGTTGTCGCGAATGGTGACCCGTTCGGCCTCCCACGTAAGGTTTGGTGGCACCATGTATTGCAAACCCGTGCCCTGTCCGGCAGTGAATCCACCCGTTCCGCAGTCATAGATCTCGTTTGACTCGATCAGGATGTCGACGGAACCGCCCTTGGCATAAGCACACCAGTCACCCGCATCGTGAATGGTGTTGTTGCGTACAACAGCGCTCTGCACGGCTACCATATCGATCGCGTTGTCGCCGGCGCCATGAATGTCGCTGTCCGTGATCGTGATCTGACGGGATTGGTTGATTTTAAGTGTCTCCCACGCATCGGTTGAACCGTCGAGTTCAACATTGTCCAGTGTGAGATATGGAGCATTGTTCGCAATGAAATGCATCGCCTCCAGATGCAATTGTTAGATTGGAGACCGCTAAATGGTGAACATTGAAGACGTTCAGGTCTCCTAGCAAGACAACGTCAGCGCGTTTTCCGACCCCGACAATCGAAATCGGCGCATCGAGGCGTCCAATCCTGTTTTCAAGATAGTTCGGAATGGCCGCTTCCGGATAACTGCCGGGAAGCAGGTAGATCGTTGCCGCGGATCGCAGTTCAATGTCCGCGGGAATACGATTCCATGCCTCGTCCAGGGTTGCCAGCGCAAGGTCAGGACTTGCCCCGGAGTCGTTATCGTCACCGGAGAGTGGATCGACGTAGATGGCCCCTGCCTCGACCGTCGGAGTATGAGCACTGATCAGACGTGCATCCGTTGGAATTGAGCAGAGCATAAGCAGAAGGCAAATTGCCGTTAACCCGTGTGAGCGCGATTTTGTCATGGTTGATTCGTGGGTCCCTGAAAGATCGCTAAACTGCTACTTGCACCGGGTCGACAAGTTCGACCATTCTGGCGACCGACCTGCGATTGCGGAAGGACACATTGGCCCCATGTCGAACGACGATCTCGCGTACCGGTCTGCAACCGATTTGATTACTGATTACCGAAGTGGGGCGCTCTCTCCGGTAGAGGTAACTGAGTCGCTTCTACAACGAATCGAAGAGATCAATCCGGTCTTGAATGCATTTACCGACGTCACGGCGGACATTGCCCTCGATGCCGCCCGCGCTGCGGAAACCGCGTACGCCAACGGAACGGCGGGACCGATGGCCGGCGTGCCGATCACGATCAAGGATCTCGCCTTCACCGCTGGTGTTCGCACAGCTCGTGGTTCGCGTATTTACGCGGACAACGTGCCCGATTTCAATTCACCATTTGTCGATCGTGTCCTGAATGCCGGTGCGGTCATGCTCGGCAAGACAACGACACCTGAATTCGGCTGGAAGGGCGAAACCACCAGTCTGGTCCATGGCTCCACCCATAATCCGTGGAATCTGGAGCGAACTCCCGGCGGTTCGAGCGGTGGAGCTGCAGCCTGTGTCGCCGCGGGTCTGGGGCCGATTGCCCATGGTTCCGATGGGGCAGGGTCGATCCGTATTCCGGCAGGGTTCTCTGGCGTCTTCGGGCTCAAGCCCACCGTCGGCCTTGTACCGGTTTACCCGCCAAGCGCAATCGGCGAATTGGCCCACCACGGACCGCTCTCCTGGACGGTCAGGGACTCCGCGCTGACGTTGAATGTCACCTCGGGCCACGATCCACGCGATCGATTCTCGTGGACATCAACGGACGATTACCTCCACGCATTGGACGATCTCAATATCAGCAATCTGCGCATCGCCTGGAGCAAAGATCTGGGCTACGCGGCAGTGGAAAACGATGTCTGGCAGACAGCAGCGCGCGCGGCCAAGGTATTCGAGTCGCTGGGCTGCACAGTCGTCGAAGATCACCCGAACCTGCCGGATCCCTGGATGATCGAGCACACGCTTTGGTCCACAGCTATGGCTGCCAGTCGCTCCCACGATTTTGAGCAAGTCCGGGAAATTATGGATCCGGGGCTGGTTAGGGTAATCGAGGAGGGGCATCAGTTCTCCGGCGCTGAAGTAGCCAAGGCGAGAATCGATCAGGCGCATTACGCCTCTGCCTGGGCCGAGTTCATGTCCGGATATGACCTGGTCCTGACCCCGACCCTGCCCTGTACCGCCTTCCCGTTTGGACAGGACCAACCTGGTTCAGTCGCCGGTGTCGAGACCAGTTACCTGAGCTGGACAGCGTTTACCTATCCATTCAACCTGACTGGTCAACCCGCCGCGACCGTACCGTGTGGATTTGGCGATGATGGATTGCCGGTTGGACTTCAGATCGTCGGTCGATTGCGGGACGACGCGCTGGTTTTGCGCGCCGCCGCCGCATTCGAAGCCGCTCAACCATGGCAGGGGACTCGCCCCGGCCTCTAGCAGTTACTGAATGATGTAGAAGACATCCTGCACATCGATCCGGACCTGGGTTGTTCCGTCCGTTGTGAAGATGTAGGCCGAGCCAGCCGAATAGCGCGTTCCATTGACGTAGAAGTCGCCGTTCCAGCCATCCTGAAACAACGTCCAGGTATCGGCTGGCAGCGTCCATGTGTAGACACCCCGGGTTACCTGAGCGTCTGCCCACGTATAGGTTGTGCCGTTGCTGCTGACCAGATATGGCATGGGATCGACATCCCGGCTTGCTGGCGAACTGCAATTCACTGGGCCGTTCGGTCCCTGTTCGCACACAGAGATTGCTACCGATACAGGAGCAGTAGTCTGGCGGACGGCTGGTTGCAGGAAGTAGACCGGAGCCACGATGTCGGCCGCGCCGGGTCCCAGCGTCACGGTGTACCCCCCATCCGAGGATCCGCCGATCGCAGCTGAACCTGGGATGAAGTAATCGTTTGCATTTGCCGGATACGCCGATGCGCTCAGACCGTACTGCCCCAGACTGAGCTCGGTCCAGTACCAACTTGCGTCGATCCGATTCGCATTGGCCAGCGCGAACGAGCCGCTCGGCCCGCTCAAAGCCATATCAAATCCGTCCGGGATCACCGGGCACTGGGCGTCTGTGATCTTGGCTGTGGTTACGCCTGGCTCACAGAGTCGTCCCGTCACGCCGATGCTGCCCAGCTCTTGCGGAATCGCAGTCGGTTCGACTGGTGCCTCTGTTGGGACAGCCGTGACGCTGGGCAGTACTGGTTCTGCAGTGAATGTCGCCGTGGCAGTCGGTTCGCCGGTCTTGGGAACTTCTGGACCGATGACTACAACCAGGTAGCCGGCGATCGGATCGTCGGTTTGCAGCATGTTGGTCAACGAACCAAGCTGATTGGTCGGGACGCCGTATGCAGAATCCTCGGAAGCCCGGATTTCAAGATCCTCGGCATTGAAGATGGCACTTTCGCCTGCTTCGAGCCGTTTGCTTCGTGATCGTCCTGGAAGGATGTCGATCGCCCCGTCCGTGGCTAAGACCAGAATCTGGCCCCCGGTATCGGGTACGTTCGCGATGTCCTGTTGAGCGAGTACGTTGCGAACCAGGTCGAGGTCTCGCTGACCGGCCGGTGTCTTGATCGCTTCGCTGACGTAGATCAGTTCGCCGGTTCCAACGTCGTTTGCCTGATCCGGTGGAACGAATTCGATCCCTGTGTAGATCGTGGGCTCGGTACCAAGGCTGGCCCGAATCTGTCGGGTTCCTTCAAGCGTCAGAAAGCCCTCGCCTGGAGCGATGCGGGCCACGTCCTGATACTGCTGATCGTCGTCGTCACCGGTAACTTCGGTGATAAGGATTGGTTCGTCTGTTGCGAAGGCAAATCCAAGCGCACGCCGGCCAACCTTGGCGTCACCAAGCACCGGTGCAATTCGCCGAACAATCCGCATGACATATTCGTCATCCGGAAGTTGAGCGATGCCTTGCGTGATGACCTGGGCCCGACCGACCGCTGGTGAGGGATCATCCAGCCGGATCAGTGACCGACCAGTTACATAACCAAACGGAGAAAGTACGAGAAAGAGTAATCCGAGAAGGGCAACTCGTTGCCCCCACCGTGATCTCCTGAAACCGGACGCACCCATAGCCGCCACCTGTCCTGCGTGTTAATTGTCCATTCGGGGGATCGTGACGCTATTGTCGCGCCTCTTTCCCCAAAACGCCAGTCCCCCCGAATTGGTTTCACACCATCTGGTCATCCGCGAGACAGAACTCAGGCAATTGACTGCGCAAACCGATGGATGAGCAGAGCGGTTCGGGTTGCATTCTCAACCTGCGGCACATGACCAACCCCTTGCACGATCGCCAAAGAAGCATCAGCAAACAAAGGCAGCGCCTGGATCGCATGATCCATCGGCAGCACCCGATCATGTTCGCCCCAAATGAGCTGGACCGGTACGGCAACTGATGCTGGAGAGATTCGCGCTGCCGGTAACTGGCGGCCATCAGCGAATGCGGCAGCAGCAACCGCTTGCTGAGCATCCCAAGCGCCCTCCGCGGTCTGGGACTGGGCCATTTCAGTCACGCCGCGATCAACGACCAGTTTCTGATCTTGATAAAAGAGCTCCAGCAGTCCCCTGGCGGTTTCCGGTCCAGCAACGCCTGCCATCAACCCGGTCAATTCGGCACTGATCCCGTCGGCAAGTCCAGCACTGTCAATTGCCACGACTCCGGAAATCGCATCCGCATGGTCAATTGCTATCCGTAGCGCAACTGCGCCACCCAGTGAATGACCAACCAGAATCGGCTTCTGCAATTTCAGCTTCCCGATCGCGTCGATAACGGCCGAGGCCAGACCTCCAATCGAATAGTCGGAATCTATCGTCTTGTCGCTGGAACCATGGCCAGGCAAATCGATCGCCGCTACCCGAACGTGCTCGACAAGATCACCGAGCACGACTTGCCAGGTGCTCTGCGATCCGCCAAGTCCATGCAGGAATACCAGCGGAGCCCCGGAACCGGCACCAGCCAGTAGCACATTTAGTTCGCGGCCATCATCGAGCGCGACTCGTTCCTCACGGGGAGTCGGGTCCAGGTTGGCTTCCGCCGCTGTTCGCTCAACATCATCGCTGGTGATTCGGCCCTCGGGTCCCGTGGCCGTGACCGCGGCAAGATCAACCCCAAGTTCCTGGGCCAGTCGTCGGGCCGCGGGAGATGCATTCACTCTTCCGGTGTCATCCCGAGATGCAGTCCGACCGGATCGCCCGCCCGCCGCACCCGCGGCTCCCGCTACGGCAACCTTCTTCTGCGGGGATGCCTCAGCGATCAGTGCAGCAATCTGCTCGTCGCTTACCACCTCACCAGGAGCAGCGATGATCGCAACTGCTCCACTGACCGCGACTTCCTCGCCCTGCGGAGCGACGATCTTCACCAGCACGCCGTTCGCGGGAGATTCGACGTCGTTGACCGCCTTCTCGGTTTCGACAGTGAACATCGCGTCACCTTCTGAAACCTCTGCGCCTTCCTCGTAGAGCCAGTCGGTAACGGTCCCCACCGTCATGGTCAGACCCCATTTAGGCATTTTGACTACGGTTGCCATCAGGTACCCCTTTTCGATCAGCGTTGAACTGAAGGTGAGACGAGTGCTATGTCGTGACTGCGTCGCAGGTTGCTTGTGGATCAGTCGCCAATCCGGCGCTTACATCAACGATTGCTTCCCAGAGCGATTCTGAATCCGATTCGAGGTGGGACTGCCCCCACCAGCCGATGAAATCTGCGCCCCCAGCCCAGGCCGCGCACGCCATCCCGATAGCTTCCTCTGGAGTTGGCTCGCGGGAGCTTGCGTCCGGTTCGATCCCAACCAGATCGGCGTAGCCAAATGCCTGCGAGTACCAGCATCGATTGTTTGTCGGGAAGTTGAGTTGACAGCCAGTCGAGATAGGCCGGGAACGCAGTCTGGTACTCGAGCACGTCCACTCCGTAACCGGGTGCCGAAATCTTCGCGGTCTCGGACGGAATCATGTAAAGATCGAATCCAACGACATCAGCCCAGACACTCAACCGGGCAACGTCAGCCAGATACTGCTCGGCCTCCTCTGCAGTGAACGGTCGCCAGACATCGCCATCGAGTGTCTCGTTGACGATTGGCCCGTGCACCATGACGACTGGAATATCTGGCAGCAGGGCTTTGGACCGCTCGTAGATCAGTCGAACCTCCGCTTCCCTGGCGTCGATGTCGTCCATATGGAACGCGGGTTCGTCGACGCTGAACATGGCCGAGATTCCATCTTCTCCAGCACATTCGATGAACTGGCGGACGTACTCGTCGCCGATCGCCGGATCCTGACCCGCAGGCCAAAGTAACTGACCCGGCAGAACAAGGCCGACTCCGTTCGCCGCCATCGATGCGAATGGCTCATCGCCCGCCGAACAAGGTGGGAAGAAATCATTCTCCCGGTCGAGTGAACGTGACTCCGGCACTTCCTGATACTGGAAGAACGGCAGGAAATGCGAGACACCTGCATCGCCCAGCTGACCAAACAGTTCCGCATCAGTCGCAGATTCGCCGAGATACTTGGGAACACCCGCCGCCAGAATCTGGACCGACTCGTCCTGAGCGTGTGCTGGCAATCCGCCAGCTGCGACGGTCGCCAGAATCAGGAATAGGCAGACCAAACGTCTGACGCCCATCCCCTTTTGAGCTTGGTCCACCCGCATGCCTAGAACAGTTCCCGGATCGTCGCAGCGATCTTCTCCGGACTTGGCACATAGAGCGCCTCCAGAGCCGGACTGAATGGCACTGGCGTGTGCGGCGCGGTCACGATCTTGATTGGCGCATCGAGGAAGTCGAATCCCTTGTCCGCGACCATCGCCGCGATGTCCGTTGCCGCACTGCAGCGCGGATTGTCTTCGTCGACGATTACCAGTCGATGCGTCTTCTTCACCGAGCTCAGAATCGTGTCTTCATCGAGCGGGGACAGCGTGCGCGGATCGACGACTTCGACCTCGATGCCTTCGTTCGCAAGCGTCTTTGCCGCCGCCAGCGACTGATGGACCATGCGCGATATGGCGACGACGGTGACATCGGTTCCGGCGCGCTTGATGTCGGCAACACCGAACGGAATGCCCTCGTCGCCCTCCGGAACCTCGCCCTTCATCGCGTAGAGCACCTTGTTCTCGAAGAACATGACCAGATCGTCGTCCCGGATCGCGGTCAGGAGCAGTCCTCGCGCATCGGCCGGAGTCGATGGAGCGACGCACTTGATACCCGGCATGTGCGTGAAGACCGAATAGTGGCAACCGGAATGCTGGGCTGCCGCATTGACCCCCGCGCCAATCATGGTCCGGATCACCAGCGGGCATCTGGCCTTGCCTCCGAACATGTACCGCAGCTTGGCGCCCTGATCGTAAATCTGATCCATGCAGCAACCGAAAAAGTCGACAAACATCAGTTCGGCGATCGGCCGCAAGCCGGTCGAGGCCGCCCCGACTGCCGCACCAATGAAGCCGGCCTCGGTGATCGGCGTGTCGAGTACGCGATTACGACCGAACTCCTGCACCAGGCCCTTGGTGACGCCCATTGGACCACCCCAGGCATCCTCGTTGACCAGGTGATCGACATCTGCGCCTCCGGCAATGTCCTCACCCATCAGGATCACGGTGGGGTCAGCGCGCATTGCGGTGCGCATCGCATCCGTGATCGCTTCGCCGTATGTCATGACCCGGGTCTGGGTTGCAGCAACCATCGTCGTTTCCCTCTCAGTCAGCAGCGACTAGTACGACACGTAAACGTCGGTCAGCAGTTCGATTCCTCAGGCCACGGGGCAGCCTTTGCGTCAATCCACGCCTGTTCGAGGTGTGCCCGAGTCTTGGCGTCGATCGCATCCAGTTCGGTCTCGGTCAACAGTCCATGCTGGACCGCGTATTTCCGTACGCTCTGGATGCAGTCCCGCTCCTTGAACTTGCTCAGCTCATCGTCGGTGCGGTAGGTCACCATGTCGCCCTGGAAATGCCCGTAGTAGCGGTACGTCTTGGCCTCGATGATCGACGGGCCGTCACCACGTCGGGCCCGATTGATCGCTTCTCCTGCGGCTTCGTACACCGAGAAGAGATCGAGCCCATCGACCACGACGCCCGGAATCTCATATGCGCTTGCCCGATTCGCGATATCGGTGGTCGAGCAGTGGTAGTGAGCCGGGGTTGATTCTGCGTAGCCGTTGTTTTCGCAGACAAAGACCGCTGGCAGTTTCCAGATGGCGGCAAGGTTGAGTGCCTCGTGGAATGTGCCCTGGTTGGATGCGCCGTCGCCAAAGAACGAGATCGCGACACCGCCGGTCCCGAGCACTTTGGCCGTCAACGCCGCACCAGCAGCGAGCGGGAGACCAGCGCCGACAATTCCGTTCGCGCCGAGCATCCCCTTGTCGATGTCGGCGATGTGCATCGAGCCGCCCTTGCCCTTGCAGGTTCCGGTCGCCTTGCCCATCAATTCCGCAACCATGCCGTCGAGGCCGACACCCTTGGCGATGCAATGGCCGTGACCTCGGTGGGTACTGGTGATGTAGTCTCGATCGGTTAGATGACTGCAGACGCCGACCGCAACTGCTTCTTCACCTGCGTAGAGGTGAACGAATCCAGGAACGATTCCGTCGGCGAAGTGCTTACCGGCCAGGTCTTCGAAGATCCGGATCTGGACCATCCGCTCATACATGTCGAGCAGCTTGGCAGCATCAATCTGGGCGACTGACGAAGAGACGTCGATTGCCATCACTACCTCCGTTGGTAGTCCGGCGAGGACGTTCGCCGTCCATGGCAAACGTTCGCCTGCAAATCAAGTAGCGTTCGCGCTCCTTATACGAAACCACTCGACGATGCGCAACCGGCGCCCGATGTCGCAAGAGGTGTAATTCGCTCTGATATTCGGCTGGTCGCGAGTGCGCGAACCGCGCCAGGCGCGCTCGCTTCTCCTACTCGATGCGTTGAATGATTCGCGATCCAAGTGAGGTGGGTGACGGACTAGCCCGATAGTGCTACTATGGGCATAGGACTATCGGGCTAGCCCGTTGCCAGATGGTCCTCGCCGTCAACCCGCGATATTGAGGCAACTGACCGTGGACGAGTCAACCTGGGAATCAACCCCCGCCCACCTGTTCCCGATTTCGCATTTGTTTGATTTGCTCGGCTTCCGACGCATCTCCGGCAAGATCCAGATCACCTCAGGCACCAACACGTACGGATTGTTCGTGGACCGAGGCAAGATCCTCGCCGCCACCTCATCCCAGCGGACCCTTCGACTGGGGCATCTCCTGCTTCAACGTGGAGCTGTCGAGCCGGTCTATCTGCACGATGTGCTTCGTGGCCGACGGTCAGTTCCCCATGGACAGGCACTCGGAGCCGCGTTGATGTCAGAAGGTGCCGTCACACGAGCCGCGCTCCTGGCGACCGTTGAAGAGCAGATAGTCGAAGTCCTCTCACGGGTTATTTGTGCTGAGGACGCGATGATGATGGTTATCGCCGATGAACCCGTTCCGGATGGCATCGAAGTCGCCGATTTCGATACGGATGAACTATTCGAGGAAGCGCATCGGCGACATTTCCGGCGGGCATCGGCTCGAGCAATGCAACGCTTGCTTCCAGCTCATGACGCTCCGTTGAAACTCGGCACCCACCTTGCCTTGATTTCAGCCCAACTGACCGATCCAGAGTTGCTGGTTGCGCTACAGGTCGACAAGGGATCCATGACGCTCGAACGCCTTGGAACCGTGCTTCCGCTTGAACCGCTTGCGCTCAAGCGAACCGTGATCAGCCTTTTCGAACGGGAATATCTGACCGTAGGACGAGCCTAGCCCGATCATCGCATCGTGCCCGTGCCGACTGGCTGATTTCGTTCGTGACATATCGGGGGTTTTGTCATCTGTTGTGCCGCCTTGTGGTCGGGTAGCGTACAGATGGTTCTCCTAAACCAACGCGCGGCCCGTACGGTCGCACTTCTTCATGGCGTACCCCCACGCCCTCCACAAAGCAATCTTCCGGCGGACCATCCGGGGGGAACGTCCGCCGACCCTACATCAACCCACGTCTATCAGGTCTATTTGCGAACGTAGCCAATTCCATCTTTGAGTGCGACCGGTGTGCGGCCAATCAGTGATTGCGGTGGCCGAGTTATCACTGCAGTTGTCCAGCGCCAGCATCTTGAGCTGCTCACTGGTCACTGGCGGGCGCAATGATTTCGGCAGCGGCGAAGACATCGCCACCACGATCTTCATCAGCCCAACCGGAACGTGGACCTTGCGCTTGGGTGTACCGAGCTCGGCCGCAATTGCATCAAGCATTTGCTCGTACGTGTAGGTTTCCGCTCCGCCAAGTTCGTAGACCTGGCCGACCGTCCCCGGATCCTCAACTGCCCGACGGAATGAATCTGCAACATCACCCACTGCCACCGGCTGGAATTTGCTTTGACCGCTTCCCACGACTGGAATGATTGGCGCCTTGCGAACCAGATCTGCCAGCACATTGATGAATCCGTCCCGTGGTCCAAAAATCACCGACGGACGGAAAATCGTCCAGTCCATCCCAGACCCACGGACGGCCTCCTCTGCTCCCCACTTCGCATTGAGGTATGGGAAGGCCGGGTTGCTCTGTGCACCCATTGCGCTCATGTGAATAAAGCGTTTGACACCAGCAGCTTGAGCGGCCGCAACGACGTTTTCAGTTCCCTGGCGAATGACCCGGTCAAAGGTCAACCCACCAGACTCTTCGATGATCGCGACCAGGTGGATGACGGTATCGACGCCGTCCATTGCCGGGCCCAGCGTGGCAGGTTCGAGAATGTCACCCGTAACCGTTTCGGCCGAACCAGCATCTGTCGGCGATTGGCTACCTCGTACCAGCAAACGCAATTGTTGATCGGACAAATGCGCCCGCAATTCGCTTCCGACAAATCCGGTACTGCCTGTAATTAGAATCCGCGACATTGTTTTCACCACAAGGCAAGTGGCGATTCGTCCTGGCGGTCAGAGCAGACGTGCTCAGCCGTGGGCCACTTACTCTTTCTCTCAGCAGTGTATTCGCAAGTGAGCAAGTCATTGGATCACAGGGAAGAGACAAGGCCGCTCCGAGAATTCGGAGCGGCCTTGTCTTCAATGTCTGGATGGAAGTGGTGCTTACCAGTCGGTGTCGACGTTGTCGCGCTCTCGTGCGACCTGGGCGTATTCCCGCAGTTTGTTCGGGCTGACCGCAATCGCATTTCGACCCAGAGATCGGACATAGCCACCCTCCTGGAGCTCGATGAGCTTGCGAGTCACTGTGACCCGGTTTGAACCGATCATTCCGGCAAGCGACTGATGTGTGACCGGCAAGGCAATCGCGATCATGCCGTCTGCGGTCGGTCGTCCGAAGCGGTTGGCGAGGGCCAACAGCGTCGTCGCTAGACGTACGGCGGTGTCACGAACCAGCAATTGCTCGACCAGTGTCTGCAGCTCGGTCAGGCGTCGACTCATGCCGGTCACCATCGCGGCAGCAAGATCAGGGCTGTCCGCGATGATCGATGCCAGGGAATCGGTGTCGACGACGGCAATCGTCGAGTCAACCATTGCTTCAGCAACGGAGCCAGATGCGATTCCGTCAGTTGTGTCTTCCTGGGTGAACACTGTGTTCGGTCCGAGAAGGCCCAGGTTGATGGAGCGACCATCGGCCAACACCTTGTAGAGCCGGACACAACCAGAGCGGACAATGTAGACCAGTCCGTGACCCTGACCCGGAGTGAAAATCTCCTGTCCGCGACCGTAGGTAACCGTGCTGGCACCCGAATGTGAGCCGCGACCACTTTCCGATGGTCCGTTCCCGTTATCAGACGCCGTTGAACCTGGCACGGTCTGCACACCGTCCGCAAACCAGCCCGGAGCCGCGTATGCGCCGCTCTTCTTTGCCGAAGGCAAATTGGTGTAAGCAAGTGTTCGGGCGCCAACGCCCTCATGCGATGCGAATTTCATTACCGTTTACTCCTTGAGTATCTCAGGCGACTGATTTGCAGCCCGTTTCGCGACTTCGCGGATGGGCGATCGACTGATGCTCGATGATGGGAGTATAGCGGACTACCGACGTAGCGTCAATACTTTGCACAGGTATTCTGTGCGACGCGGGCAAAAGTGACCATTTGCCATGCGTAAATGATGATGTGCCAGCCTTAAACAGGGTTGGAACAAAATACTTTGCACAGGATTGGGCGACGACGATTATTGGGTGTTGTCTACGCCACACCACTCCAGAAGCGTCACGGCAAGAGTCTTCGCTACCGTGAGAACTTCGGCAATTGGTACAAACTCGTCGGGTCGATGCGCCATTCGAACATTGCCGGGCCCATACATCACGCATGGGATCTTGCCGACGTTCACGAAGTGCCGCAGGTCTGCACCGTATGTTGCGGCGTCTATGGTCGCAGGCGTCCCAGTGGAGATCTTGTGGGCATTGGAAACGGTCCGCACAAGCGGGTGGTCGGTAGCGGTTTCCGCAGCCGTGAATTGGCCCGAGAACCATTCGACTCGCGGCGGGTGAGCAGTCAACCACGGATCGGCCCTGCAGACCTCATCAATTGCCCCGAGGAACGCGGCCCTCGTATCGTCGAGTGATTCGCCAGGTACCAACCCGGCTCGCCCTTCGACAACGATCGATTCGGGCACAGAGCTGGCCCAGTTGCCGGAACGCACAGTTCCGATATTGATCGGAGCCCGGTTCTCGAAGTGCTGATAGAGCGGGTGAGAGATCGCATCATGATGGTCTCGTTCGAGCCGCAACAATGCCTCGTGAATCGGCAGGAATTTCTCAAGTGCGCTGACACCCTCATTGCGCACACACGCATGTGCAGAGCGCCCCTCAATGGTCATCCGGAAAACCAGCGAACCACCCTGGGCAGGAATGATCGCAAGCTCGGTTGGTTCGGTGATGATGGCCGCGTCAGCCGTATACCCGCGGAGAATTGCTGCCAGTGCTCCGGCGCCACCATCTTCTTCAGAAATGACACTTTCGACCAGTACGTCGCCGGCAAGCTGAACGCCTGCATTGTCCAGCGCACGTAACGCTATCAGCTCCGCAATCAGCCCGGCCTTCATGTCGCATGAACCGCGGCCATACAATCGACCATCGTGGATTTCGCCGACGAACGGATCAAATGTCCAATGCGAGCGGTCTCCAGGTTCTACGGTGTCGATGTGCGCATTCAGGATCATTGAGCGCCCGCCACCAGTACCCCGTCGTCTTCCCACCACATTCGGACGACCCGCCAGGCTCTCAAACTCGCCCACATCCTCTACATAGGGAGCAAGATCAGCCGGATCCGGTTCCCACATGTCGACGTCCAGCTTGAGATCGTCCATCTGCCGGGCGACCGCTTGTTGCACATCGTGTTCGTTGCCGGTGACGCTGGGGATCCGGATCAGTTCCTGAAGACGATCGATCAGTTCGGCTTCGAGCAGGTCGACCTGCTCGAGTACCGATTGGGCAAGATGATCTACGGTCACACGATCTCCTTCATAACGATCGACTCAAAATCAGGCGAGTACGCTCATGGCACCGAATGATCGCTCGTGCGCCGTTCCATCTGTGAAGCGGGAGAACCTGAAGAGGTCAAGTTCCGGAACGGCATCGTGGCCGTACAAAACCCTCCGAGCCAGCATCAATCCGATGATGGGAGAAAGTTTGAAGCAATTGCCGCTCATCCCCAGGGCACAGAAGAGTCCGTCTGCTCCTGGAACGGCATCAACGACCGGATGGGCGTCCAGCGAATCATCATAAATGCCCGCCCAACCGCCCAGAACAGTTCCCCGATCAAGCGACGGAATCCGGTGGCGGGCAGCGTCCTGATAACGGGCAATTTCGCTGTTGGTAACGCCGCGTGCATATGTGTCTGGATCGACGTCCATGTCGTCGGGCATGGTCCCGAGTTTGCCCACCAGCGTCATGTCCCCCTTTGGCAGAAAGTAGGAGTCGGTGTGCACGTCCAGAACAACTGGATGGGGGGACAACACGTCAGTGGCCCGCCGTATCAGCGCCATTGGATGGCGGGAGAACGAAATCGGCAGTTCGTGTCCTTGCGCTCGAACGAATCCGACTCCCCACGCCCCGGCAGCATTGATCACGATGTCGGCAGGAATCCGTCCCTGGTCCGTGTCGACGCCAACCACTCGACCGGACTCCACGGCGATACCGGTCACGTGTACCTGCTCCCGGATCTCAGCACCTAAATTACGGGCGGTCAGGGCGTAAGCATGGTTGGTCGCAATCGTGTCAGCGATCCCGGCGGTCGGCTCGTAGCAAATGGCCGTGCAGTCATCGACATTGACACGGGCGTCGACCGCGCGTGACTCGTCGGGAGTCAGCATGCTTGTTTCGATACCTAGCTCGATCTGAGCCGAGACATTTGCCCGGAGGTCGGGTTCCGTCTCTTCGCCAGCCGTGAACATGACTCCGGTAGCCAGGAAACCTGGATCACCATCGTAATGATCATTCCACGATCGAAACACCTGCAGAGCATCACGGGCAAGCGTGGCCGTTGCCGGATTGGAATAGTTCTGACGGACAACTCCGCCACTTTGACCAGTCGTACCAGCGCACACATGGGCACGCTCGAGAACCAGGGGCCGTTCTCCAAACCTGGCCAGATTGGCTGCAATGCTTGTGCCGATTACACCGGCACCGATGATCACAATAGAGGCCACGTCGAAGAACCTTTCACTGGACTACGCTCACGAAAGAGGGATCAGGAGTTCTCAACCTGTGCGGGTGCCTTGATCATCTCCATGATGGACGGTCCGCCCACGGCGAGCTTGGAGGCAATCTTTCCATCGGCTCCAACCTTGATCGCTGAAGGCGTGCCTGAAGCCCCAAATAGTCGGCCAGTTGCGAACCGCTGATCGAGCAGAACGCTGTCTGCAAAGGTCATCTTTTCAGCATCGTCGTGCGTGCCGGACGTTACCGTGACCAACTCGACTGATCCGCCACCAGCTTCGGCCCACTCTATCAAGTCGGGCTGCATGCGTTTGCAGAATCCACAGCCCGGATTCCAGAACAGCAACACCGATTCCTTGCCGTGCAGATCGATGGTAGAAACGTCGACCCCGTCCTTGTTCGGCAGGGTGAACTCAGGGGCATCGGTTCCGATGGCCGGGCCAGCCGGACGAGGGGCAGGTGTCTTGGCTCCGCTGCCGTTTGTCGGCGCCGGATTCGAGGCAGTTCCAACCAGTGTCCGGATTGCATCCGAGCCAGCGACCACCTTGGAACCGAGATTACCGTCGATATCGATCAATACAGCAGCCGGCGTACCGGGTACGTCATACGCCTTGGAAATCGAGCGATCCTTTTCGATCAGGACGTTCTTGATCCCCTGGGGCTTCACCTTTTCGCGTGCTTCGTCGATCGATCCGCGGGTGACCATCGCCACGGTCAACCGATCTGCATAATCGGTTTGCCACTTGGCGATCTCTGGTTGCAGGGTCTTGCACGGCCCGCATCCGGGATCGCTGAAAATGACAAGCACCGGCTTCTTGTGCGCCCGGAGCGAATCCAGAGTCACCTTTTCACCAATCAAACCAGTGCCCGAAAACGCTGGAGCAACCTTAACCGGTTCGACAGCGGCCTGAGCCGGAACAGGCGGTTGCGCCGCGACGGCCATCGGTCGAGCGGCAATTTCATCCATTTTGATCAACATGCGGCCGTTCTGACCGAGCAGATGAACGATCAACCAGCCTTCCGCCGCGACCGCCAGAATCAGCAGAGCCACGCCAGCTGCCAGAACCTTGACCGCACCCGATTCACCGTCGAGCCATCCGAGCAAGCTGTGGCCGGGGCTGGTTCCACCAAAGAGCACAACAATTGCCAGCGCTGCCAGTACGGCGTTGCGGATGATCGTTCGCGGTCCTACCGGTTCCGAGTGAATCTGTCCGAAGCAATGGCAATCTGGAGCCTCTCCTTTGCGCAGACTATTCACCATGCCTGCCAGGAACGCAGTCAACAGGGCGAGTGCCAGCACCGCTCCAGCAAGCGCTGTAGAGACCGGAATCAGCAGGATTGCCGCCAGCAACTCCAGAAATGGCAGCAGCGTGCCAATCGGCCGAGCCAGGCGCTCTGGAATGCCAAAACCTTGAGTAGCCTTGATTGAGCCGGGAATATCCATGAGTTTGCCGACACCGGCAACCGCAAAAACGGCGGCGAGAATCAGCCGGGCCAGAAGCCAAATTGTGTCCATGAGTCGTAGTCGTTCCCTCACGAAAGTCTGGGGTCGTTTACACGATGGATGATAATTGAGTATCGCAATGTTTGATACGGATGGAGCACTGCTTGTCGCAACAGGAACGTCTGAGTGGAACGGTCATCAAGGCCTTTGGCAAGTGGTACGACGTTTCAATTACCGGAACTGATCGCACGCTGCTGTGCACTCCGAAGGGTCTGCTCAAACGCGAACGCTCAGGGACTGACCTGGTTGCAGTTGGTGATCGGGTTGAGGTGATCGATGTTGGTGACAACGAGGGCCGTATTGAGGTCATCCACCCCCGTAAATCCGTGCTCGCCCGACTCGCCCGTAAAACCCGCGACACGGAGCAAGTACTGGTTGCCAATCCTGATCTGGCGTTGTTCCTCTTCTCTGCGCACGATCCCGAGCCACATCCGCGCATGCTGGACCGTTTCCTGGTTCTCGCCGAATCACGCAAGCTACCAGCCGCGATCGTCGTCAACAAGATCGAATTGATGCAGCCTGGTGAAACGCCAGTCTTCAACGAACACCGCGCGATCTATCCGGTGTTTGACTTGAGCGTCCGCAAGGAAATCGGTATCGACGCGGTTCGCGAGCTGATGAATGGCAAGATCACGGTAATCGCTGGTCCGTCCGGCGTCGGCAAGTCCAGCCTGGTTAATGCGGTCAATCCTGGATTCACCCAGGTCATTTCCGAAATTTCGGAAGCCACCGGCAAAGGCAAGCACACCACAACGGCCGCCCAGCTCTTTCAGCTGGCACCCGGCACCTTCGTTGCTGATACCCCCGGGATCAGGGCATTGGCACTCCAGGGAGTTCTCCCGGAAGACCTACCCGAGTGTTTCCCGGAATTTCGTCCGTTTCTGGACGACTGCCGCTTCAACGACTGCTCACACGTCCACGAACCTGATTGCGCGATTCAGGCGGCGGTTGAGCGCGGGGACATCGGACCAGGGCGGTACAGCAGCTATGTCGCCCTGCGTAGGGGAGATACAGACGATCAGGATCGCTGATATTCCGTCGGCGAGAGTGGCAGCGTTTGCCATTGCGCCATGTCGTGTCCGAAGATCAGGTCAGCGCCGAGTTCATCCCGCATCGCAATCAATCGATCGATCGAAGCATTGGTCGCCGGGATATTGTCGTAATAGTCCGGGAAGACCCGATTCGAGATCCGGCTTGCGCTGTCGATAGCATCCACGGCCAGAATGACCCATCCGCTGGATGTCTGGATCAGGATCGATTGATGCCCGACTGCGTGACCGTCGGTGCGGAGCACGGTCAGTCCAGGTTCGATCTCGGTATCGCCATCGAGTAACCGCCACCGCAACCCCGGAACGTTCCAAAGCCGCTCATCGTAGCGATCCCGATCAGAGAGCGCCGAGGCAATCTGTGCCCGTTGCACCCAGACGTCTGTTCCGAGTGGACCGAACGCGTCATATCGACCGGCATGATCGAAATCAAAGTGAGTGGCGATTATCGCGTCGACGTCTGATGGGCTGAATACCCATCTCGGCCAGACGGGCTAACGGGTCATCCGACGTGGGCGATCTCGCACTTTGCCCCGTACCAGGGGGCGCAATCACTCGCTCCGATCAGCGACAGTGGATTGCCGGTGTCGACCAGCAATGTCTTTCCACCTGCTGTTCGGATCACATAGGCAGGAACAGGAACCCTGTACGTCCCACCCTGACCATCCGGCTCGATCAACACGCCACAGTTGAGAATGAACAGTTGATGATGATTCGTCATCGTGAAATGCTCAATTGCTCGCCCGTTCGCCCGTACGGCAGGTCATCCTGCCACGGTTGACCTTCTGCAAATCGGCTTGGGCGGAATGGGTAGAGATCGACAAGTTTCGCCTCACCATCAACAATCAGTTCCGCCAGGCAGACGCCGGTGGCAGGCGCTGTCTTGAACGAAGACCCACTGTCTCCAGTCATGACATACAGACCAGGAATCTCCGGCATTGCACCGATAATCGGATGCGAATCAGGACTCATCATGTACACACCGGTCCAGCCACCACGCATCGCGGCGTTGGCGAATACCGGGAACCTCGCCGCCAGCGCGGTCCGTGCTGCATCGACATAATCCGGTGGTGGGAACTGCGGAAAGGTGTCCGGGTCGCCTTTGCGATCGGCAAATTCGATTCCAATCAGCGTTCCACGATCTCCCTCGGTACGGAGCCACGATTTGTGAATCGTGTCGATCACCACCCGATGCTTGCGGGTCTGATCGATTTCCATCGGCCAGCGGAAGATGACCACCTGCGACTTGTACGGAACCATTCCGATGGCCAGGCCGACCGGGTCGAGCAGTTTGTCCGCCCAGGCCCCGGCAGCGACAAGGACCGTATTGGTCTCAATCCGCCCCAGTGAGGTCTCGACACCAGAGACACGATCGCCGCTCGTGTCGATTCTCAGCGCCTCACAATCGGTCACCAGTTTCGCCCCGCCGGCAATCGCTGCTTCGGCGTACGCAAACATCGTTGCGTTGGGATCGGCATATCCGGCATCAGGCTCGAACGCGGCCACCGAGAGGTCGTCGGTGTAGAGAAGTGGTTCGATTTCCTTGATCTCATCCGGCGAGACAATCCAGGTATTGATTCCGGATTCACGGAGATTGTCGACGTTGGCCCGGATCGCCAGTTCATCGTCCGGTGACACCACCCGCAGGAAACCCGGCTGAACGAAGCCCGGATTGCCGACTCCAATCACATCGTCCCAGTGCTTGAATGTGGTCAGGCTTTTCTGCGTCAATAGTGCCTCAGGAACGTTCGTGTAGTGCTGGCGAATCAGTGCGCCGGACTTTCCCGAAGCACCGGCTCCAACGAAGCGCCGCTCCAGCACGACTACATTGCGCACTCCACGCCGGGTAAGTTCAAACGCAGTGGCTAATCCGTTGACACCGGCCCCAATGACCACCACATCTGCTGTCGCAGGTAGTGACGTAGAGGTTTTAGCACTGGCCGGGTTGTGTGAGCCTGAATCTGTCATCGAGCGTACCTTTCGCAATGAACCGATACTTGATGACTGGAAGTATGCGGCAGCCACAAGACGACTGCGGCCGCGGAGTAAATCGATGCGAAATCCCCACGCCCACGGCGACATTGTCCAGCCTGATCTGGTCGATCAGTTGATGGATTTCATGGCGCCAGCAATTGACAACATTCTGGCCAGACTGGAGCCCGGTGAATTTACGACGTCCGAATTCATTTCGTTTCTGATCCAGATACCTGAAACCAACGATGTATATGAAGAAGCGCTGCGTCGATGGGGTGAGGCCGATCAGCACATGAGCAAGATGGTTATCCACGGTCAAGTGATCCCTGGCGTGCTGCGCCGCTCGGCACTGGTCGAATGGGCAGGCTATGCCCATGGTGAACCCGATCCGTACGCGGTTCCAGCCTGGTGGAGGGTGCGCCAACCATGACCGTAGCGGCGTTCACACCCGGTTCAGGACCGAAGATAATGGAAATGTGTCGCCTTTCGACATAGGATTAAGTCAACTTGTTTACCGAACGGTCAACAATCTCTGGCTTGACCGTCACTTTGAACGACGCCCGTTCCTCCACTGAGAGTCAAAAGCAGACTTATCAGAATGCAGATCAACGGTTGTTAAGGACATACGAATGCAGGATCCGAATAAGAACAAAATGCCAAAGAACCCTTTCGGGGGTCCAGGTGGCGAGAAGAACGACAAGACCCCTCCGACCTCACGGCGACCGAAGGTGCCTACATGGCTTGTAGGTCTTTTGCTGGTCTGTATCGCGGTTTGGTACGCGTACCAGTACATGGGCCCGAGCAACGACGAGAGCCAGATAACGTTGCCGTATTCTGCCGCGGTCGGTCAGATCACGGCTGGCAATGTCGAGCGGGCAACCCTTGGAACCACCAATCTCGAGCTTGAGCTCCGCCAGCCCATTCGATGGAATGCCGAAGACGAAGTGATCGTCGCCCCCGATGCTGCCAATGCATCGGACTTCACCGCCTCGACTAATCTCAAGGCGAACATGCCGCCCATCGTGCGGACAAATAATCAGGAGTTGATTGCCCTCCTCGATTCGCAAGGTGTGCTCTATAGCGGTAAGGATGAAAACGGTTCGATCCTGACCAGCTTGCTGATCAACTTCCTCCCGATCATCTTCATCATCGCCTTGATCGTCTTCATGAGCCGACAGATGAGTCGCGGGCAGCAGAATGTCTTCGGCTTTGGCAAGAGTCGGGCCAAGCTGAACGATCCGGAGCGACCGCAGGTTACCTTTGCCGATGTCGCCGGTGAAGAAGAGGCCAAAAAGGAGTTGACCGAAGTAGTCGACTTCCTCCGCAACCCCGCCAAATACCATCAGCTTGGCGCACGTTTGCCACGCGGTGTCCTGCTTGTAGGACCTCCGGGTACCGGTAAAACCCTGACCGCGCGTGCGGTTGCCGGCGAGGCGGGTGTTCCATTCTTCAGTATCTCCGCCTCCGAATTCGTCGAAATGTTCGTCGGCGTCGGAGCCAGTCGTGTTCGGGATCTGTTCGAGCGCGCCAAGTCCATGCACCCGGCAATCATCTTCATCGATGAGATGGACGCAGTTGGTCGCCAGCGATTTGCCGGTTTGGGTGGTTCAAATGACGAGCGTGAGCAAACGCTGAATCAATTGCTGGTTGAAATGGACGGCTTCGACACTGATGTCGAAGTGATTGTCATGGCCGCGACCAACCGCCCAGACGTCCTGGATCCGGCGCTTCTTCGCCCCGGTCGATTCGACCGTCAGGTCGTGGTTGGTTTGCCGGATCGATTGGGTCGAGAGGCAATCCTGGCCATTCACACACGGGGAATACCAGTGGCAAGGGAAGTTGATCTTCCTGGAATTGCCCGCGCCACTACCGGATTCTCCGGAGCGGAACTGTCGAACCTGGTTAACGAGGCAGCGCTCATGGCCGCCCGCAAGAACCGCAAGGAAATCCTCAATTCGGATTTCGACGAGGCGCTTGACAAGATTCTGCTCGGAACGACGCGTAACAACCTTATGAGTCCTGAGGAGAGAAAGGTTGTCGCATACCACGAAGCCGGGCACGCGGTTGTTGCTCATCTCACGCCAGGCGCTGACCCGATCAGAAAGGTCACGATTGTTCCACGCGGTCGCGCACTTGGGGTAATGATCACGACCCCAGAGGAAGATCGTCACAATCTCACACGAACCTACCTCGAGGGTCGTCTGGCAGTCTCGTTGGGTGGCCGTGCGGCCGAGAAGATTACCTTCCGCGAAATTACGACTGGTGCCGAAAGTGACCTCAAGCACGCTACGTCCATCGCACGGCGCATGGTCGGTCTGTGGGGTATGAGTGAAGAGGTAGGACCGGTCTATCTCGGCACTGGCGAGGAACACGTGTTCCTCGGGCGGGAAATTTCCCAGGACAAGTCATACTCTGATGCGACGTCTGAACGCGTAGACCGGGCAGTCCGCGAATTGGTCGAACATGCCTTGAAGAGCGCTGAAACCGTGCTTCTTTCCAATCGACCGAAGCTTGAGAAACTGGTCGCGGCACTCCTTGAAAAGGAGACGCTGGATGCTGTCGAGGTCACCGAGCTGCTGGGTGGCAGACCTGCAGGTCCAGTTTCCGAGGCGATCATGAGCGTTCCGCCGCCGACACCCACAGCACCACTCATACCCGAACCTGTAACGGTTACAAACCCCGAATCCAACAACTAGCGCTCTGCAAAAGTGGCCCGGGAGATATCTCCCGGGCCACTTTTTTGTTTGACGATTCGTGTTTTAGCTGACCGCGACAGGAACACCCACAGTCCCAAGTTCGCGCCCCAGCTTGTTGAAGCTCATTTCAAGTACATCAACCACGCGATCGCACTCTTCGCGAGTGATTACCAGCGGCGGACAAAGCTGAGTAGTGGGATCGCCTCGTCCATCGTTCCGCAGGATCAATCCCTCGGCACGCATGTCCGCCGTCATCCACTGCAGAATGTCGGCATCGTACGGCAGCGTCTCGCGGGTTTCGCGGTCCTTGACCATTTCGACCCCGAGGAAAAGGCCCGCACCGCGAATGTCGCCGACATTCGGATGATTGCCCAGGCGATCCTCAAGCTGATTGCGCAGGTACAGTCCCGTCTCCTTTGCCTTACCCGGCAAATCCTCATTGAGCATGATGTCCAGGTTCGCAATTCCTGCGGCGCAAGCGACTGCGTGCCCGCCGAAGGTGATGCCATGGTTGAACACACCACCCTCGTCGATTACATCCGAGATCTCCTTGCGCGCCATCACGGCGCCCAGCGGAGCATAGGAAGATGTGATGCCCTTGGCCGACGTGATCATGTCCGGCACAACGTCGTAGTACGTTGAGGCAAACAGTTCACCCAGACGCCCGAACCCGCAAATCACTTCATCCATGATCATCAGGATGCCTGTTTCGTCGCACAGTTTGCGAATCTTCTTGAAGTAGTCCATTGAACCCGGGGGAATGCACCCACCTGCGTTCTGAACGGGCTCCATGATGATGCAGGCGACCGTATCCGCACCCTCGAATTCGACCATTCGCTCGATTTCGTCGTAGCACGTCAGGTTGCACGCGCCCTGATCCTTGCAGTACGGGCATCGGTACCGGTGGGACATGGTTACGTGGCGGGCGCCAGGAACCAGCGGTCCGAATCCGTTGCGGGCATCAGCGATACCGTTGACTGAAAGCGCTCCAACCGTCGTGCCATGCCAGGCACCACGTCGGGAGATCGTTTTGTATCGATGGGAGAAGCCCTTGGCAGTCTGATACTTCTTGGCGATTTTCAGCGCGGATTCAACTGCTTCGCCGCCACCCGAGGTGAAGAAAATGCGCGCGTTACCTCCGAGCGGAACCAGCTCTGCCAGGCGATCGGCGAAAACCGCTGTCGGCACAGATGTGAATCCAAAGGGATTGATGAACGGAATCTGTTCGAGCTGCGCCATCATCGCGTCGGCAATCTCCCGACGCCCATATCCTGCGTTCACGGAGTAGATTCCGGCCAGACAGTCAAGATAGGCATTGCCTTCCGAGTCCCAGACCGTACTTCCCTCGCCCTTGACGAGTACAAGAGGCTTGTCGCTTGACTCTTTGACTGCCTTCATATTCGTGTAATGAAGCCAGACGTTTTCTTTTATCGCGTCACGAACTTTATCAATATCGTATCCGTGAGCAACATTGCCATTTTCGTTTGTCATGTCTTTTGACCTTTCTGAAACCAGACGTCTTTTCATTCAAGCGTTTTGGTCTGAACGTATGGAGGCGAGGCGCCCGTAGATCGCCAATAGTTCTGAATCAGAATTGGCATTGCTCGGATCCTCTTTTGCAGGCTGGGAAATTACGATAACGGTTTGCGTCACAGGCAGCTTAGCGAAGTGACGAATCAATGTCGATAGGCGATCTGCATCAACGGATTCCCAATGGATGGGAACGTATGCCCATGCCGTTTACGAAACGTTAACCTGGGCACTCGCAGCAGGAGTGTCGTCGGTGTCACACTCCAAGTACACGCTGGCAATGCGGCCAAATGCACTCGATCTCATTCTGACGTACGGTTCGCTGTCTGACCCGTACGGCCCAGGAGGCCAAATCAGGTTATGGAAGCAGTTCAATCCGCGCCCGCATTCAACCCCGCAGCGGTATATGATCGGGTAGTTCGTGAAGCCCGGATATCGTTCGGTGACCAGGTTTCTGACGACGTTGTTGAGCAGGCCGCCCGGGAGGCTGTTGATGAGCTTCTTGTCCGAAACAAGGCTCGTGTTACGACCTTTGTGCCAGTACTTGCCATGCGTCGCATGCGCGAGTCGATCGCGTCACGTCCGCTTCCCAGCGAGTAACTCAAACATCCTGCCGCTGATCCCCGTAGTCAATAGGGGTCGCCATTGTGGCTGATGAGCTAACACCACAGCCCAGCCTGTACGTACCCGCCGAGCTGTTCCTCAATCGGGAGATGAGTTGGCTCGCCTTCAACAAGCGCGTGCTCGAAGAGGCAGAAGACACCGCCAACCCACTGCTCGAGCGCGCGAAATTTCTTGCAATCTTTGCGTCCAATCTGGACGAGTTCTTCATGATCCGGGTTGCAAACCTCAAACGCAAACTGTCCGCTGGAATCACCGAACCGGCTCTCGACGGAACAACTCCCCAACAGCTATCCCTGCAAGTCCAGGCCGAAACGCAGCGGCAACTCGAACATCAGTCAGCGATCTTTGCCGGCCCGATCATGTCCGATTTGGCAGCTGCCGGGATTTCGATCGTCCGCATTGCCGAACTGAACCATGATGATCGCAAAGCACTCTCAATCTTCTTCGAACGTGAAATATTCCCGGTACTCACGCCGCAGGCAATTGACCGGGGTTTGCGATTCCCTCACGTATCCAATCAAAGCCTCAACTTGCTCATTCAGCTCCGTACGGATGAGCCGGTGCCGCGCTTTGCCAGGGTCAAGGTTCCGGCGGTAATCAATCGCATTGTTGAAGTTCCAGGGCCAGGGGATGGTGAGGGGCAGCGCTTCGTCTGGCTCGAGGATCTCGTGTCTGGCGAGATCGAACGCCTCTTCTCCGGGAATCAGGTTGAAGCGGTTTATCCGTTTCATGTGAACCGCGATTCAGACATTGAGATCGACGACGGCGATGACGATGCGCTCGATTTGCTCCATGTCATGGAGCGACAACTCTCTCAGCGCACATTTGGAGCCGTCACACAATTGATCGTCAATGACGACATGCCGATCACGATTCGGGACTGGCTCCTGGAGCAATTGCACGCGACTGAGCGCGATTTGTATGTTGTGCCCGGCCCACTGGCAATGGAAGGCCTCTTTGGCCTCCTCAAGCTGGATCGGCCCGAACTGCTCGATCAACCACTTGTCCCCGCTCCTGTTTCGGTTCAGACACACGATGGTGCTGACTTCGAGGATTGGTCCGATGCGGATGTCTTCGCGACAATCCGCCGTCAGGATGTAATGCTGCATCATCCCTACCAATCCTTCTCGGCCGTGACCCGTTTTCTTGGTGCGGCTGCCCGGGATGCCCACGTGGTTGCAATCAAACAAACACTCTATCGGTTGGGTAAGGATTCGCCGATCATTCCCCTGCTGGTCGAGGCACGAGATGACGACACCCAGGTTGCCGTCCTCATGGAAGTGAAAGCCCGGTTCGACGAGGAGAACAACATAGCGCTGGCGCACACCCTGGAAACGGCCGGTGTGCATGTCAATTACGGTCTTCCCGGCCTCAAGACCCACTGTAAGGCCATGCTGGTCGTTCGTCGTGAACCCGACGGCCTTCGCCGGTACGTTCATCTCTCGACAGGCAACTACAACGCCGCTACCGCCAGAATCTATGAAGACTTCGGAATCATCACCGCCAACGAGGACGTCGCCGCGGATGTCTCCGAATTGTTCAACGTGTTGACCGGCTACTCGAAGCAACAGGACTATCGCACCCTGATGGTCGCACCGCGAGACTTGCGCGCGGACATCATCGCCATGATCGAACGCGAGATCACAACCCACGAACGGGAGGGTGGTGGTCAGATCATCTTCAAGATGAATTCACTCGTGGATCGCGAAGTCATCAAGGCCCTCTACCGTGCGTCCATCGCCGGGGTGGAGATCGATCTGATCATCAGGGGTATTTGCTGCCTGCGCCCTGGCGTGCCTGGTTGGAGCGAGACCATTCGGGTGAAGAGCATCGTCGGTCGCTTCCTGGAACACAGTCGTGTGTATTATTTCCGGAACGGCGGCGATGTTCAGATCTACATGGGAAGTGCGGACATGATGGAGCGCAATCTGGATCGAAGAGTCGAGATCCTGTTCCCAATCGAAGATCCGGCGCACAAGGCCCGCTTGAGTGAGGAACTTCTGCCTGCCTACCTCAGGGACACCGTCAACTCTCACGTCCTCCTGTCAGATGGCACCTACCAGCGAGTAGATCAACAACCAGGCGCCACCGCTGAATTTGATGTTCACCGGTGGCTTGTTGACTTCTACCGTCGGTAATTTCGCACTGTTGACAAGGGAAGAGCAATGGACTGGGTTGTTTTCCCGAAGGGACTGCTGCTCGGCGTTTCAATCGCCGCACCAGTAGGTCCGATCGGGTTGTTGACCATACGTCGCACGATCAGCGGCGGATTTCGCATGGGTTTCGCTACCGGACTTGGTGCCGCTACGGCGGACACCATTTATGGAATGATCGCTGCGTTTGGCCTGACCGCCGTAATGGCAGTTCTCACCGATCACGCCACCGGTATTCGCCTGATTGGTGGCGTGATGCTGCTGGTGATCGGCTTGCGGGGATTACGGAGCGCAATGAACGCGGCCGATTCGACGGTCGAGTCTGGCACGTCCGGTATCCAGGGCGCCTGGAGTTCGTATCTGCAGACAATTGGCCTGACGTTGACCAATCCGATGACGATACTAGCCTTTGTGGGGATGTTCGCGGGAGTTGGAATCAGTGAACGTGGTGCAAATGCCGGTAACGCGGTGATACTGGTCGTAGGCGTGGCGCTCGGATCTGCGGCTTGGTGGTTGTTTCTGGCAACACTTGTCTCCCGGGTTCGGCACCGGCTCTCAACTGGTGCAGTTCGTTTGATCAATGTCGGGTCCAGTGTCATCATCACCGGCTTTGGCGTTGTGGCGGTCATCGCTGCGCTCTATTAGTTCCGTCATGTGTATCTACAAACAGCAGGATCAGCGTATGAACCATCCGGCAAACGAAGTCTGGAAAAACGATTGGGTCGTGCGGCGCTTTCTTGAGGGCGTGCGCGGAGGCGTTCCCTACGCCAACGATCAGCTCGAAGTCATGCTTCGGTTACTGGGTGCCACCCAGCAACCGATCCAGCGTTTCCTCGATTTGGGCAGCGGTTCAGGACTGCTCGCAATCGCTATCTTGACCCGTCATCCGGAAGCCAAGGCAACGCTGGTTGATTTCTCAGAGCCGATGATGGAAGCAGCTCGCGATCTGCTCGGTGAGGACTCGAACCTGCCGTCGTTTGTATTGGCCGATCTAAACACGCCGGGCTGGGTCGAGAACGTCGGTGCGGATGCACCCTACGATGCGATAGTGTCGGGATTCACGATCCACCATCTCTCCAATGAGCGAAAGGCCGCAATTTACGCTGAGCTCTTCACGCTGCTCCGGCCGGGCGCGATGTTCATTAACGTCGAGCACGTGGCGTCGGCCAGCCCCTGGGTAGAGCAAATCTGGGACGGCGCAATGATCGACTCGTTGACTGAGTACAACGAGCACCAGCGCACCGGACAAACCCGTGGAATGGTTGCCAAGGCGTACGCAAATCGACCGGATCAGAGGAGCAAATGTCCTCGTTCCGGTCGAGACTCAGTTGAGTTGGTTACGGGATGCTGGATTCACCGACGTTGACTGCTACTTCAAGTACTTTGAAATGGCCGTCATTGGCGGTCGTCGGCCAGAAGACTAGGGAAGTTCGTCCGCAACGATATCGGCTTCAAGTTCAGCCGTCGCCTCAAACGCCAGCAACGTGAAGTTGTCGATCTCGATCTGCAATGCATCACGAAGGTTCAGCAGGTCGATCAGATCCAGGCCGACAATGACGGCATTCTCTTCGGCATTCTCCTGATCATCGCTCGCTGCGACGACCCGGAAATTGACCTCAAGATCACTGTCACCATTGAGACCGTCCGCGGATGCCTCGTCCATGTAGATGTTGTACGTATCCAAAACTGCTCCCTTTTGCCAAATGCGGCGTCTTTACGTTTCGCCGAGATCGGCTAATACATCTTGATGATACGCGGTTCATCTGCGTCATGTGGCCACATCGGTCTATGAATGTGTTCAAACGGAAAAGCTGAAACGTCCAATTGCAGGAGTCCCGGCGTATTGACCAGGATAATTCTGGATGCAATTGGCATGAACGACGCCCGAAAGTGCACGCTCGATTTCACGACCAGAATCTTGCGTGATGTCGGGTCGATCCCTTGCGAACGGAATATCGCGGTATCAAGGGCCTGAACCCTGCGCTCGCACACAATCACCTCAACGATGTTTCCGTGCCGACCAGTGCATCCGAGAACCGCTGTCCGACCCAGTGTGTCGGTGACACCGTGATCGATCGGCCCCTCGTAAGTGAAATCACCATTCGTGAGATTGATTACTCGCGCAGAAAGTGGAATCGGGGCACCATGCCAGTTATCCAGTTTCCCTCCCAACTCAACCTCGATTTCTGCGCCAACACCGGCTGCGATCGCAACCGCCACCACCTCCGGATCGCAAATCACGGCAATGGCCGCACCCTCAGCACCGAGATCGAGCAAAGCCCAGAGTAGGGCCGTTCCATCCGCCGAGGTTCCGCCTCCCGGGTTGTCGCCGTAATCGGCAAGAACGATCGGACCAGTGATGTCCTCCATGGCCGCATGAACAGCCTCCTCGACCGTCATCATGTCTGGCCAGAATTCGAGGTAACGGGATCGAATCAATTCGCCCATTTCCTCACAGATTCGTTCGGCCAGCGCGGGATCACCGTCTGTTGTCGCGACGATGGCCATTCCATTGTGTGGCACGTCGGAGTAGGGGAATGCGAAGAGTATTCCAACATTCAATACGCCGGGCTGCGATTCCCATTCGCGTGCCGCATTCTGAAAGCTGACGGTCGGTTCAAAATTGCTGAACTGGTTAGGTCCAGGCGGCGAAATCGATAACTTCACAGCCCGTGTCACAGGTGTGATCTCACCGGAGGCACTCCTGGCGACCAGGTCCAGCGCTTCCCGACCCCGCTCAGCGTTGTCCACGTGCGGATAGGTGTCGTACGGAAGAATGATGTCGATGCTATCAACCAGGCGCTGATCGAGATTGCCATGCAAATCCAGCACAGCCACGATCGGCACATCAGGACCGACGATCGCTCGAACTCGTCGCGCAACTTCACCGTCTCCGCCTGGGTGTCCCTCCGCAACAAGTGCGCCGTGCAGATCAAGGACAACGGCATCAATTGCCTGGGAACTAAGACCTGACTCCAGCTCACCTACGACCGATTCGAAGGCGTCTCTCGTAACAATGCCGCCCGGAATCGCCGATGCGGTTATCAGCGGCACTAGTTCGATACTCTGACGATCATTTGCCTCAGCCAGCACACCGCCGATAACCGTATTGGTGCCAGCGAGTCGCTCGAACTCCGTGCCGCGCAACAGCAGATTCGCTTCGAACTCGGTGATTCCGGTTGGAAGAGAGGCGAAGGTGTTTGTTTCGTGGACTATTCCGCCGACGGCAATCCTGATACTCATGACACTCCAGTCTTGACGGCTGTTCCGCAGATGCACCGGCGCATCCGCAGGCTCCGATTATCTATGTATGACGAATCGCGCATAAGACAGAACTGATAGGCGATAATGGATGGTCGAAGGTCCCCGGATCCTCACGTTTCACGCAAACCATAACAATCGGAAGCAGGTTCGGGTTGAAATTAGGTCGTCGCATACAAACGGAATCGTATTCCCGCCGTGCCGTGCTTGCGTCAGGGTTGGTCCTCGGTTTGGCTGCATGCGGCAGTGATGACGATCTCGATCCATCAATTCCGGAAATTGAGCCAACCGCGACTCTTGAGCCGGTTGCCACGCAAGCACCGATTGGATCACCAGTGGCTGGCTACAGCGATCCCAATCGATGGTTTGGCAGGACACTCAATGTCGCGGCATGGGGCGGCGACATCGAAGACGCGCAGGAGACAGCCTTCTTTGCGCCGTTCAAGGAGTCCACTGGCGCAGATCTGCAGATCAAGAAGGCAGATCTTCGAGCGACTTCGTGAACAGATAGAAACCGAGTCTGTTGCCTGGGATGTTTTGACATTGCCGGCCGAAGATGCGCTTGCCTTTGCCCGTGAAGGACTTCTGGAGCCGATCGATTTCGCGGTAGTCGATAAATCGCAGATCGTTCCTGATGTAGTCCTTCAACATGGCGTAGGTGCGGCCTTCTTCTCAACCGTCATTGTCTATCCGGCCGCCGTTCCCACACCACCTGCGAACTGGGCTGAGTTCTGGACATTCGCCGAACGAGAATCGGAAGATGATCCGATTGCCCCGGAGGATTTGCGCACGCTCAGGCGAAGTCCAGTCGGTACGCTTGAATTTGCATTGCTGGCTGATGGCGTGGCCAAGGATGCGATCTATCCGATTGATCTCGAACGTGCATTTGCCAGTCTGGACCGGGTGCGGGACCATGTGATCGCCTGGTACGAGGATGGTAAGCAGCCAATCGAGCTGATAATGGCCGAGCAGGTTGGCATGGCCAGTGCATGGAACGTCCGATCCTGGCAACTGGGCTTGACTACCTCAATCGGAACCCAGTGGAATGGCGGGATGCTCTCCGCAGACATATGGGTTGTGCCCAAGGGCGCTCAGAATCGTGACGTGGCAATGGACTTCATCAATTACGCGACGAGGGCTATTCCATCGGCCAACTTCGCGCGACTGGTTCCCTATGGTCCGGTCAACGTCGATTCGTCCGCACTTCTGGATCCCGAACGACTGGAAGATATGCCGACCGCTCCAGACAACTTCGCCTCCCAGTTTGTTCAGAACTGGGTCTGGTGGGCGGACAACGTTGACGCAGTCACCGCGCGCTTCGAAGACTGGTTACTGACTGATGCGATCTCGTCACCAGAGGCAGAAGAGTAGGGCCTCAACTGCCTTTTGATCGATCCAGACCTTTCGGTAGTGTCGGGTACGCGAGGGATGCGAGCGTTCGAACGAGTGGGCCAGCTGCCACGCCATCCTCCTCGCCCTCTTCCTTGCGTGTCAGTGCGTCGCGAACGACCAGACCGCCAAAGAACCGGATTGGATCCGGCGGGTAGAGAAGCACTGAACCTTGGTTCAGGCGCGACGACGACCATTGATCAACCCGATCGAGCGCGGTCGACGCGAGAATCTTGCCGCCAACAACACATTGCGCAACGCCTGTGCCGGAGTACCCAACTCCGTAACTGATATTCGGCGATCCGTTCAGCTTGCCGAAGATGAGTGTCCCGGATCGACTGCGATCCACCGCCCCGCCCCAACGATGGGTGATCGCAACGTCGGCAAGGTTCGGGTAGAACTTGCGCAATCCCTGCTCAACTACCGCCGCCTTCGCCTCGACTCCGTCGAAGGCCGGAGTGAGTCGCCCAAGATAGGCGAGTGCTCCGCTGCCTCGTCCGAATGAAATCCGCTTGTCGTGAGTCACATGCGCGTAATGCACCATGATCCGGCAATCCGCGAGGGATTCACCGCCGCTCCAGCCGATCTGCTCAATCCGCTCCGGGATCGGCTCTGTCGCGACAATGTCGGACGAGACCACAATCATCTGCCGTCGGAGTTCGGGAATCGCCGCAGTCCAGGCGTTGGTCGCCAGGACCACTTTCGACGCGATCACCGCGCCCTGAGGTATCCGGAGAACGACTGGATCGCCCTCATGAATTTGTGTTACCGGAGTGTTCTCGAAAATCTGGACTCCGCGTTCAATCGCGACCTTCCGTAATCCCCGTGCCAGGAGCGCAGGTTGCACGGTGGCCTGCCCGGATTCAAAGTAACCGCCCGCGAATACGGGTGAACCGGCCCGATCCCGAAGCTCCTCAGGCGTCAGACGGGTGAAGTACCCACCATACCCCTGTTCCTCGGCGAGTTGAATCGCCGGTTCCCATCCGCCCATCTGAAACTGCGATGTGGCGACCTGCAGCCGCCCCTTGCGAACGAAATGGGCATCAATCTGGTTATCTGTCAGGAAGGATTCAATTTCACCGATGGCATCGTATGCAGCCTGGGCGAGGAATCGCGCCTCATCCTTGCCGCAGACCTTCATCAACGTGGCGAGCTTCAGCCACCAACCACCGACCATGCCGCCATTGCGTCCGCTCGCACCACTCCCGCAATGGCGTGCTTCGAGCAATGTCACCGAGACAGACGGATCGAGTTCCTTGATTCGCAGGGCCGTCCAGAGACCGGTATATCCACCACCCACGATACAGATATCGGTCGTGTGGGAGCCAGAAAGCGGTTCACCGATCGTCAGATCGGGCTCAGCGATCTGAGCCTCCTGCAACCAGAGTGATGGCCGTTTCGGCGTAAGAACCGGTTGCAGGTGGATCATGGAATTGTTCCGATCAAGCTAGGTCGCGGGTGATGCCTGCGGAGATGCCTCAGGTGACGCGACCGGGCTGCCGGAATCGGTTCCAGGCAGCTCGACCACCTCGTCAGGTGCAAGCTCCGTGTTCATCGGAATGATATAGATTTCGCTGCTTCCGCGGTCAGCCACATACAGCTCACCTGATGGGCTGAAAGCGAGTCCAGCCGGGAGCTGCAACGGTGTGCCATCCGCGTCTGTCAATTCGCTCGTGACCGCACCATCTGGACCAATTACCAGTACCGACGCAGTCGTTGGTGAACTGGCGTAGACCGTGCCATCCGCTCCGACGGCCAGGTATGGCTCGAAGAATTGCTGCCCGAGCCAGTTTGCCACCGGCCATTGCGCGATCGGATTGCCATTGATGTCGAATGCACTGATTCGGGCGTTTCCTGAGTCGGCAACGTAGACCGTTCCATCACTGCTGATCGCAATACCAACTGGCTCAAGTAACTGATTGGGACCCGAGCCGGTGCCGCCGAAGCTCCTCAGGAACGTACCGTCCAGCCCAAAGACCTCAACCCGCTCATTCCCTGTATCAGTCACGAACACCTCGTTACCGTATACAGCAACACCCCGCGGTCCGTAGAAGGTCGCAGTGTTGATCGTCGGGTCCGGCGAATCCTCATTGTTGCCGAATTCGCCGAATGAGCGCACAACCTGGCCGTCGGGGTCGATAACCACGATCCGGTGATTCCAGGTGTCTGCAACATAAACCAGACCGTCGGCACCGACGGTGAGGCCGTACGGTCCGAGACCGTTATCGGTCAGGGCCAGACTGACATCGTCACCTTCGCCATCGCCCCAGATACCGAGCAATTCGCCACTTTCCGCGTCGAACACCTGAATCCGGTTGTTCTGGGTATCGAGAACATAGACCCGGGTCCCGTCCGGTGAAACAGCTACACCGCGAGGTTGATTGAATTGACCTGGATTCGAACCAGGTCCGGCACGGTCGAACAATTGATACGTTGGGCGCTCGCCAGTCATCACACTGACAACATCACTCGCATACCCGAATACGACTGAATTGGGCGTGGCCAGTTCCAGCGGATCCCGATACAGGACAAACCGCATCCCCTGATCCCACTTCGACGGCACAAAGACATGGCTCAAAACCGTACCGAACGACGGCTTGAGATAGGCAGGCGCGGGATTGGTGACAGCATCAACAACCTTTGGCTGATACCCGGCTTCGGTCATCCCGCTCGGGTCGGGCGCAATCACAAGTTGAACATCTTCAGCGGGCGCAGCACCCGGGGCAGTGATTTCCATGTTCGGGAAGTCGCGCAGGTACCATCGGAATGGCCACTGCACGGTTCGATCAACCCGAATCGTCATCTCCTTGCCGCCGGCCGGATTGGATGGCGATCGATCGGTGCCGTTGATATCTCGCGAGAGGTTGGCAATCCGTTGCGAAACATCGCGCAAGTCCGCAGCGGCGCTCTTTTGCCCCAGCATTTCGTTGCCCAATGGCGGCCGGTAAAAGCTGAGTTCAACGACTGATCGGAACATCACGATCGAGAGAACTGCCGTAATGCCAAGCAATACTGCACCTCGAACCGGTGCCCATCCTGAGGTTCGCCCAAGTGAATCGCCGAGCGAATAGGCCAGAATCACCAACGGCCCGAGGGCAACTACTGCGGCCGCAATAACCTGGATGATCGCGTCGCCACGATCGATTGCTGTGTCGACTCTGCCAACAAGTACGAGCGTCGAAATGAACGCAATCGTGACACCCATCACTGCCAGCAAGAGAATGCCGGCGCGCCGCTTGTTCTCCTCGTCCACCAGGAGACTGTCAATTGCGTCGCCGAGCCCCATGCCCGCGAGCAACAGGAGCGGAAACGTGACGAGAACGGCTTGCTCGGGTGACCGTCCGGAGCTAAAGCTGAACAGGAGTAGCGAGCCAAGGAACCAGACTGCCGGATAGGTCCAGTCGATCAGTGGCGTGCTTGCTTCTTCACGAGCGTCGCCAATGGCAGCCTTGACAGCGAAAACGACAGCCACAATCTCATAGAGCAGAATCGAGAGGATAAAGAACTGGGTAGGCGTATCACTGGCCGCACTGGCGACCATCCGGCCCCAGTCTGCAAAGATCTCACCAAGGCCGGAGATTGCCCCGGGCTCGCTGAAGAACCGCGTGAACATAATGGCAATCGAAATGATCAGACTCGCTGCAAAACCTGCCAGCAGGTCCCGGGTGCCAAGCACACGGGAAACTGCTGACCTCACCGTGCTACCGCGATCCTGAGCCACGAAAAGCGATACGAGCATGGTTAAGGCCAGGATAATCAGCACGCTAATGCCTGCGGGACCCGACCCAATCAGTCCTGCTAATGCAAGTCCAAGCACGATCGCCCGCCCAATTCCGGGAGTGCGCTCCGCCTGACCAAGGCGAAAAACCGTGATCATCACCAGGAAAGCGAAGAAAAGGGTGATGATCTCTTCATTGACCGTGCGACTGGAAAACACAAGCGTTGGCGAAAGAGCGACCAGACCGGCTGCACCTAGAGCGCGCATGTTTCCCAGTAGATCGCGGATCGACCAGATCAACCCGATGAGCGCGATTCCAAGAATCGCGGAAAGAATTCGCGCCGTCGTGTCAGACGAACCGAACAGGAAGAAGGTGATTCCGCGAAGCAGCAATCCCGCCGGTTCAACCGTGGTTGGCTCACGGTACGGCCCCTCGGTCGCACCATAGAACAGCGACCAGGAGTCGAACGCTTTCCGGGCTTCCTCTGGCGAAAGTGACAACGCGCCAATCTGGAACAGACGAAGGGCCGAACCCAAAGCCAGGATCGACCACCACGCGATTGTGCTCCAGGTTACCTGGGCAAGATTCACCGTGGCACTAAGCCCCCGGGCCGCGATCGGAGTCGGTCGCTGTTCTACCGATAGTTCTGACATTGCTTGCGTCCGACTCCTTGTCGAGGGCTAGTAGCGGATTTCGTTGAATTCCGGCAAGAGATCATTGCGCACGTACATTTTGAACTCGTAATACCCGAGCTGGTCATTCAGATCGCGATAAACGACCATCCGGAACAGTTCCTGCTGACCATTAGCCTCGAATATCGTTGCCGAGCTTTCGATCATGGACTTGAGAACATCCATCGGCCCATGTGGGTTCGCAGCATCTCCCCAGGCTGAACGCCAAGGTTCGAGCTCAGGGGCAATCGCGAAGTTTCGATAGAGCTCTTCCGGGAAGTGCCAGCGGAATGCGTAATCCACGCCCGTGTAGTTGGTCAGGATTTGCGCATTCTCCGGTTGATTGACGCGCGACGAAAGGATGAATATCACCGACGCGTCACTGTTCTGTAGTGTTCCTGTAAATGGTCGGGCATTCGCTGGATCACGGAAGTACCAATACAACGGCCAGGAAAGTCCGTCGGAGCCCGTATCAAAGAGGATCAGACCATCGCCCTCACCGGCAAGTTCCCGGCTCAACTGATTGGCCTCAAGTACCCCGCGCTTTACTTCGGTAGAGGTTTGCGTGTAGACCATCATCTCGGTCGGGATGTCCGGGTTGTCATAACTCAGGCGCCATCCAACCCGTACCTGAAGCAGCGCCAGTACAACGACGACTGCAGTTGCTCCGATCAGTGCCGACTGACGCCAACCTCGTTTGAATCCGGCAAACGCCAGGAGCGCGAGCCAGGCGATGGGTGGAATCGCCAGCAGCCACCACCGCGACAAGTCGTCATCAAGGACTCGACGACAATTGTTTTGCCCGTTGGTGCACTCGCCATCGAATCGACCGTAGGTGAATCGCGCGGCCATCAGGAACCAGCCAGTAACCGCGATGATGAGACCAGCGAATACTGCTCCATCGACCAGTGAAATCCGTTTGGCTTCAGCAAGCGCAATTCCGCGCTCGATCATCCGGCCGATCGCCGCTCCCGCCAGGACAGTACCTGGCAAGGCTATGTGCACGATCAACCAAGGCATTTTCTCGCCTGCCCAGGAAAGCACAGCGAAAATCCCGAAGAACCAGACCGTCAGGAACAGCCGGAAGAACAGTCGATCGTCCGTGACCTTGCCGGTGAACAGGCCCTTGGCCGCTCGCCAGCACGTCAGTAGTGCGAGGCCGAATCCGACGGTGATCGGGATGAATTCGTACTGGGGCAGCAGCAGAATGAAATAGAACCACGGTTGGGAGCCGCGCTGTACATCGTGTTGTCCCAACCAGTAGAGGAGAGTCCCTTCGGTCGAGATAGTCGAGGAGAAAACGCCGGCCCAATTCGTAAACAACGTGGTGAAAAGTCCGATAAATACGAAGACAAAGAGACCGCCAGCAATCAGCAGACCCTTTTCATCCCTGACGGCCGCAAGTAATCCGGCGGACGGGGTGTGCTCCTCCGCACTGTCCAGCCAACCCTCATTCGTTACTGAAATCCGCTTGAAGGATCGCAACAGAATGACCAGGCCAACGACAAAGACAATGCCGACGAGTGCAACGCCCACGATCAGCCAATTGTCGAGAAGACTCTTGTAGTAATCGACTTGTTGCTGCCGGGTCGGGTTGTCCCACGGGGGATTGATGAACTCATCGACGTATTTGGAAGGAAGTAGCAGGGCCAGAGCAGCCAGCGATACCAGCGCGAATACATGGAGCCCGATGACGGCGTAAACAAGATCGCGTGATGTGCCATACCAGGTCCGGAGTCGATCGAACATGACCGCCCCATACATATAGACACCGAAAATCAGGATGATCGCGAAAATGATCTCGTGGTTAGCAAGCATCAGCGCGGTTGTGACGAAGAACGTCACTAGCCAGCGTCGCTCTGGCACTTCGACATACCGCACCAGACAGATGAACATCAGGAGCACACCCGCGACGGTGTAAATGTCATGTCGGATGTAGCGACTCTGGTAAAGGATGGTCGGGCTGATCAACAACAGGAATCCCGTTGCCAGTGCGCCCCATCGACCCAGGAACCGCGGTCCTCTGAGCAGATAGGGAAGGGCGACAAGCAGAATGCCGGTGACCGCGGGTGCATACCGACTGGTCGCGTCTGATGCGCCGAAGAGCAAATAGACAAGTGCATTCAGATGAAAGAGCAGCGGACCGTGCATGAGCGGATCGTGCGCGTAATCGCCAACGCCCGCCGCCCAGATCCACGAGTAATACGCGTGGAGGCTCTCGTCATGATGGAGTGCCTTCGCGCCAAGCTCCCAGAAACGAGAAAACGCGGCAAGCACAATCAGGCCCAGCCAGAGCAAGCTCTCGACCGTCAAACCTCGGGTGAGGCTTGCCGGAAATGCAAATTGAGCGGGTTCATTGGGGAGAGTCGGGGATTCCGCCTGCAAGGCACCAGATACGGACAATGCTTCACTTCGAGACGACAACTTCTACTCCCGGTGCTGTTCGAACTTCGGCGCGCGAATTCACTTGCTATCTATACGTCCGACGCGCTCAAAAGGAGTGTCCGTACAAGTATAGACCGCAGGTAACAAAAACGACGTCGCCCAACAGTCCAAACGTCCTGACCGGCTACCCGCCGTCGGTCATCCTCTGCCCTTGTGCGTGGCAATCCGAAAATCATGCGATCTGCACAAAACGCCGAGCTGGATTCATTGCAGTTGCACGTACAAGCGGCATCGCCACATCAATAGAGTTGCACCACGACTAAACAAACCGGTCGCGGCAATATTGGCGGAATGATTCGTAGGAGGACGTGGCTTTTGGAGATCAACGCTGGCGATACTGCATGGGTTCTGACTTCAGCAGCATTGGTGGTGCTGATGACTCCAGCGCTGGGGTTCTTTTATGGTGGCCTGGTACGAAAGAAAAACGTACTTTCGACCATCATGCACAGCTTCTTCATCCTTTGTCTGATCAGCATAGTCTGGGTGCTGTGGGGCTTCTCTCTTGCCTTCGGCGAAGGCAACAGCCTCATCGGCAACTTCGACTTCATCGGGTTGCGCAACATCACTGGAGAACCACTCCCGAACGCCCCGACCATTCCTGGCCCTGCGTTCGTCATCTTCCAGGGAGCATTCGCGATCATCACCCCGGCCCTCATCACTGGTGCGTTCGCAGAACGCAAGCGCTTCAAGGCGTTTGTGCTCTTCTCGCTCCTTTGGTCGACACTCATCTATTCGCCGTTGGCGCACTGGGTGTGGGCACCAACCGGCTGGATCTTTGAGATGGGCGCCCTCGACTTCGCTGGCGGAACGGTCGTTCACATCTCGTCCGGTATCTCGGCCCTCGTCGCCGCACTGGTCATCGGCAAACGCGTTGGCTTCGGCAAGGACGAGATGGAACCGCACGACCTGACAATGACCGTGCTCGGTGCCGGTCTTCTCTGGTTCGGTTGGTTCGGATTCAATGCCGGTAGCGCCCTCGGTGCAAACGGCCTGGCCGCAATGGCCTTCCTGGTCACCAACACGGCCGCGGCTATGGGTGCACTCACCTGGATGACGGTCAGCTGGATCAAGCACGGACGGCCAAGTGTCCTCGGTGCCGCAGCCGGCGCAGTCGCTGGCCTGGTTGCGATCACACCAGCTGCTGGCTACGTCAGCCCAGCCTCGGCAATCGCGATTGGCTTTGGTGGCGGTCTCTTCTGCTTCTTCGCGCTCGAGACGCTCAAAGAGCGCCTCAAGGTCGACGATGCGCTGGATGTCTTCGCAGTCCACGGAATTGGCGGTATCTGGGGAGCCCTCTCAGTTGGACTGTTCGCGGACCTCAGTGTGAACGGTATCGGCGCTGATGGCTTGTTCGCAGGTGGCGGACTCGACTTGATGGGCAAGCAAATCGTCGCAGTCGCCGCAGCGGCAGCCTTTGCTGGAGTCGGTTCGTTCGTTCTTCTGAAAGTTGTCGATCTCCTGGTTGGACTGCGAGTCCCCGAGGAGGAAGAGGTGTTGGGCCTCGATCCATCCCAGCATGGCGAGCTGGCGTACCAGCTCTAGCGTAATTCGGCAAAAGCCGGGAGGTCTTCGACATGATCATTTTGGGATTCATCCTCTTCGCGATTCTGATCCTCGCCTGGCTCGTCTCACCGGGGGAAGTCAAGGCGGCAATCAAGGTTCCCACCATGGAGCCAGTCGCGTCACCAGCGGACTAGTTCCGCTCAAACGTACAAATCAAAGGACCAGGCAATTTTGCCTGGTCCTTTTCTCGTCGAAGTTCAGCTAGTCAGTTGTGACAGTCGAGAATACCTACCCCACCAGATCGAGTGCCAGCATCGCCGCGTTCACAATCTGGTCAGCATCGATTCCCGTTGCCTTGTAGAGGTCTGCCTTGGTTCCAGATTGCCCGAATTCGTCCACCCCAAGTGGAACAACCGGAACGCCCCAGACCGACCCCATGAATGCCATTGAGTGCGAAGCGCCGTCCTGAACAGTCACAATCGGAGCCTTGCGCTCATTCGCCGGAATCAACGTCTCCAGGTGACCGAGGTCCAACTTCGCCCCCGCCTGCTTCAGTTGAGCGCGACGAGCGGTACGAACGTCGGCGTAAAGCCGCTCTACGCTTGTTATCGCGAGCACATTGGCCGCGACCCCTTCGGCGTGAAGGCGCCTCGCGGCCTCAATTGCCTCAGGGACCATGATTCCGGCCGCCGCGATTTGAACACAATCACGGGGATTGAGATCCGGAGCCGTCGTCGCCCATTCAATCAAGCGATACCCACCGGCGAGAACCGAGGCACGTAGTTCGTCCGGATTGATCCGATCCGAAACCAGTTTCGCCAGCGTTTGATCCACGGCCTTTGTAGAGAGCCGCAGGTAGGTTGACGAGCCGTTCTTGCGATCGCCGCATCGTTCGATCGCGTCGAGCAGCATCCATTCGACTTCCGTCGCAAACGCCGGCTCGTAGAAGCGAACACCCGGCAATTCGATACCGAGCGACGGAGTGACGGTGCTCTGATGCGCGCCGCCTTCCGGACTCAGCGAAACCCCGGCCGGTGTACCAGCGAAGATCATCTTGGCGCCGACATACAGACCATAGATCAGCGCGTCGAGTCCGCGGCAGACGAACGGGTCGTATACGGTTCCAATGGGAATCAAGTGCTGACCGGTCAGTTCATGCGCCAGTCCGAATTGACTCAACGCCATGAACAGGTTCATTTCCGAGATGCCAAGCTCGATGTGCTGACCAGCCGGGTTCGGCTGCCACTTGAGCATTCGACTGGCCGTATCTTCGAAGTCGTGCGCCTGCTCCTGCGAAAACACGCCGACCTTGTTGATCCAACCGGACAGATGAGTCGAGGTAGCCACGTCCGGGGACATTGTGATGATCCGCGCCCGCGCTTCCTCGAAATCGGCAAGTCGAGTCAATGACCGACCGAGCGCTTCCTGGGTCGAGGTGACTGCCGGATTGCGCGTATCGAGCGACGTCGGAAATGTCACATCCAGACCATCGTTCAGGGCAACCGGTTCAGCCTTCAATCGCTTGGCTGCGCTCTGGGCAAGCTTGCCGGCAGCGCTTTCGGCATCCAGCGGCGTCCACGGATCGTCCGGGTTGATTCCCCAGGCGACCTGGAGTTGATCAATCTGCTCCTGAGTCAACAGTTGCGAGTGATTCAGCGGATCGCCGGCCATCTGCAGTCCGAAGCCCTTGACCGTGTACGCAAAGATCACGGACGGTGCGTCCGCAACAGCGTCCGCCTTGTTGAGAACATCGATCAGCGCGGGCAAATCGTGCCCACCCAGGTTGCCGATCACATCGCGGATATCGTCATCGGAGATTTCACGGACCGTTTCGATCAGGTCACGTCGATATTGGGCATCGGCAACATCGGTCAATCGGGTGCGGAGTTCGGCGCCGTTCTTGATCCGGATCAGCGCCTGATACTCCTCGTTGCTCATATCATCAATGCGTCGACGGAGGGCATCGTTGGGCGATGCGGCCATTGCCGATTCAAGGGTAGATCCGTACTTCGCCTCGAAGACTTCCCAGCCCGCACCGGCAAACAACGCCTTGAGGCGGCCGGCCCGGACCCCTGGGATTACCCGGTCCAGCGATTGCCGATTCAGATCGATGATCCAGATCACGTTACCAAGACCGCGAATTGCTTCTTCGGCAACGGTCTCCCAAACGTTTCCTTCGTCGAGTTCAGCGTCACCGATCAGGGAAATGAACCGATCGGACGTCACTTCACCGAAGTGCAGCTCGTTGTATCGATGAGCCAACGCAGCAAACACCGGAGCGACTGCGCCGAGGCCAACCGAGCCAGTCGAAAAATCGACCGGATCCGGGTCCTTGGTCCGGCTTGGATATGCCTGGAGTCCTCCGAATTCGCGGAGCGTGGTCAGATACTTCTTGTCGAGGTTGCCGAGTAGATACTGAGCCGCATGGAACACAGGTGACGCGTGCGGTTTGATGGAAACTCGATCCCCCGCCCGCAAGAAGTGGAAGTAGAGCGCGGTCATGATGGACGCAACCGATGCCGACGACGCCTGATGACCGCCGACCTTCGCTTTTTCCGTGCTGACCCGAACATTGTTGGCGTGATGGATCATCATCGTGGAGATCCACAGCATGCGCCGCTCAATCTCCCGCAATGCGATCAATTCTTCTGCGCTGACCGGCACATTTGCCCCGGTCACCGATGTTTCAAGTGGCTGACTGGTATTCGACTTGGCCATTAAGAACGTGCTCCTCCGTATTGCGTCATCCTACGGTTTTGGTCGAAAGCTGGCTACTGGCATTTGGCGTGCCGACAGGAATCACCTCGTCACCCAATAGCACCTCGTCAATCAACCAATCTCCATCGACGTTCTGAAAGATCAGGATGTCCTGGAACTGGAAGTCGGCATTTTCGGTCGTCACCTGCACCCCGATTCGCCCATCCTGATACTGCTTGGGGTTGGTAATCACGATCAGCATCAGCTGGTCCTCCGGTGAAGCAGGGGCTGCGTCGCGAGAACTGGCCGCGATCATGTGACCTAGTTCGTCGCTACCCTGGTCACTTGAGAACTTCTCGGTCAGGAACCTGTCGGTGAACAACGAGAGAGAAGCCATCGGGCGATTGGCGTTTGTGCATGCAATGCTCTGCTCAATGGTCGTCGTTATCGCGTCAAGATCCTCATCCGGGACCGGCTCCGAGGTCGCCTCGTGTGGTTCGGCTGGGGTGACTTCCTCAGTTGCAAGCGTCAACAAATAGGACGCCTCAAGCGGTGCAACAACACATGTTTGAGCCGCGGGCGTCGCTGGCAGGTCGCCCTGAGCGCCAACCCGGATGACCGGAGAAAACAATATGGTCAATATGACCAACAACCTGAGCAACGGCACGCATATACCGTCTCGCAGTCGGGAAAACGCTGGATTGCGCTTACTGAACACGATTGAATCTGCCTCGCGTTTCTTGACCGAAAAAGGCAAACATTGATGTCCCACGAGTTTTCCGCAGACTCAATCCGGATTGTTCTGCGAGCCCAGGCGGTTAGCCGTTCCTTCAAGGGTTTGAAGGTGCTATCAGAATACGCGGTCGAACTGCGGCACGGCGAAATCCTCGGTGTCTTCGGTTCGAATTGGGTGAAGAGGTAAACGCTGCTCAATGTGATTAACAATGATGCAAATGCCTAGGCTGGAACGACTGAGGGCGCAGTTATTCGCTATGCGGTGTATGCAACCAATGGATTCCAGATTAGCGAAATGTTGTCGTGCGCAACGCCAAAATCGACCAACTCTTCGCGATGACGGTGTCCGGCCCACTCTCCTTCAACAATCAGCAATCAGCGAGCAGGGTTGCTCACTGAGAAACTAATCGGCCTTCGTTCGAGTCAGTTTCGCAACGTTTGACTCAGGTTGTCCTGGATTCACCGCGATTAAGGCGGCGCAACATCTGTTTTCCAGGCAACCGGAAAGCGCCGTCTTGACTCATTTCTCGGAAACTGGTTTGGCACCCCGGACTCAGCGATGATCATTTCCGGACATGGAATCGCTGATCGATTTGGCGGCTCCGACTCTGTAAGAATTCCGTATCGAGGCCTCGCCGCAATTACTGTGTCCAGAGCGCGGAAACTTGGCCCGGGTATCTTTTCGGCTCGTACAGGTGGAATCGTTCTGGAAAGCACCCCGCCGCTTACCCTTTCCGTCAAACAAGTGAATGACGAAGCCGCGATTCCTGATCAGGCGATCCAGTATTCGCTTGATTTCAATGTCGTTACAAACGCAGTTTCGCAGTTCAAAGGATGGTGAGGATGTCAATGATCGATCAGGTAGCGGCGTATCTGGAGAAACGGCGGGAAGACTATATCCGGGAACTGACTGCTGTCTGTGCGATTGATTCCGGCTCGTACAACAAACGTGGAATCGATCTGGTTCAGGACCACTTTGCAACCCGCCTGACAGACCTTGGCTTTGACGTTGAGCGGGTCAGCAATACCGATTGGGGAGATGACTTGATTGCCCGTCGAATCGGTAAAGGCAAGGGACGAATCCTCCTGATCGGTCACGCCGATACCGTATATCCAGACGGGGAAGCCGCTCGCCGTCCAGTGACGATTGTTGAAGATAGATTGCTTGGACCCGGCACCTGCGACATGAAGGCCGGGATTCTCACCGGGCTGTACGCCGTCGAGGCGCTCGATTCGGCTGGCTGGAACGACTACGAACAAATCACGCTGCTCATCGTGTCCGACGAAGAAATCGAGCAGCGCCACTCTGTTGACCTGCTTCGGGCAGAGGGCGCTGCACACGACGTTGTGCTGACCCTCGAAGCAGCGCGCGCCAATGGCGACATCGTCACGGCCCGGAAGGCCACCCGCTGGTTCCGGATTGACGCCGTCGGCAAGGCCGCCCATGCCGGGGTTGAACCGGAAAAGGGTGCGAGCGCAACCTTGGCCCTCGCCCACATCATCGTCGAGTCATTCAAACTCAACGGGCGGAAGCCAGGCATGACCCTCAACCCTGGCCGCATATCTGGGGGGTCCAACCCGAACGTTGTCGCTCCGGACGCGTCGGTTCTGGTCGACATCCGCGCGTGGACCAACAGCGAACTCGAAGAACTTGTATCCGCGCTCCAGAGCATTGTCGACACCGAGTGGGTCCCAGGCGTCACTCAGTCAATGGCGCTCAATGGCGGTTCAGGAATGCCGGCAATGGAGCGGACTACCGGCACCGCTCGACTCGAGGAACTGGCGATTGAACTCGCCCGAACGATCGGATTCGAAGTCAAAGGAGCGTCTACTGGCGGTGGCTCAGATGTCTCGATCGCCGTCCACGCCGGTGCCGCTGGACTTGATGGACTTGGTCCGATCGGTGGCCTCGATCATAGTCCGGACGAATATATCGAAGTCAGCAGCATTGTTCCGCGAACCACACTGTTGGCCCTGATGTTGCCAGCCATTTGTGCCGATTCCACGCTGACTGGGAGGTAGTCGATGAATGACCGGAATTTCGATTTGCTGGACTGCCTGGAGAAGGACGCAATCGACTTTTTCTGGGTAGCGTTTCACGATTACAGTGGGCGTTCCTGTGCAAAAACAAATCCGCGGCCCAGTATGCGGAGTGCTGTTGAGAACGGCATGGTCTTTGCGAAGGCCAACCTCAATATGGATGCCAACAACCGCCAGGTAAGTGGGGCAACAATGCTCGCAAACATCGGCGACTTCCTGGCCATCCCCGATCCCAGGAGCTATGTCAGGTTGCCCCGATTCGGAAACACCGCACTTGCGCATGCATATATGCGTGATTCGGACGGCTCGCCATGGAACGGCTGCCCTCGTACCCGGCTGGACGCCCTGATAGCGGAGCTGGCCGATGATGGGCTGTCAATTCAAGCCGCACTTGAGCCGGAGTTCTATCTCTTCCATAAAACGAACGACGGTGAGCTTGTGCCGGCTACCAGCTCGACGATGTATGGACAACGCGGATTGGCCGAGGTCAACCCGTTCATTGTCGATTTGGTTAACGAACTCGACGGTATGGGAGTTGGCGTTGCGCAGGCCCATAAGGAGTACGGTGACGGCCAGTACGAGTTGTCGCTGGTTCACGGCAGTCCAATTGAAGCCGTGGATCGCTACCTGCACTTTCGATCAACCTTGCATGACATCGCACGGACGCACGGATTCACCGCCTCCCTTATGCCCAAGATTTCGGCCGCGTCCGCCGGGAATAGCTTGCATGTGCACTTGAGTCTCTGGAATGCTGATGGCTCAGACAATCTGACCGCCGCGTCCGGAAACGAAACTGCCCTTTCTGAAACGGCAATGTGGTTCATGGGCGGACTTCTTGCCCATGCCCCTGCGCTGACCGCCGTAGGGTCTCCTACGGTCAACAGTTACAAGCGATTGCAGCCCGGATCATTCGCGCCAGCGCATGCATTCTGGGGCCTGGGTAATCGAACCGGCCTGATTCGGGTGCCTGGCACAGGTAGTCGACGAAGGATCGAGTTTCGGTCGTCAGACAATACAACTCAACCCTATCTGCTGATGTGCGCGCTGATCGGAGCCGGCCTGGACGGAATTCGAAGGCAACTCGATCCTGGTCCCGCATTCGAAGGCGATGTAGGCCATTTGAACCCGGAATCGTCTACGAACCTGGGGCTGAAAGTTCTTCCTCGAACATTGGGCGATGCCCTGGATGCGCTGGAAATCGATGACGTTGTTGTGAGGGCAATTGGCCCGGAAATACTCAAACACTTCATGGCGGTCAAACGCGGTGAACTGGAAACCTACAACACCGTCGTCCACGAATGGGAACGTTCCACGTATCTGGAGATGCAATAGATGGTTGATTTCTCGCAAACCCGAATCTGGGACATCCACGCCCACCCCTTTCTCGATCGAGGCCCCGTCTCTGACGATGACTTCGTCCGACTAACTGCCTTCGGCGGCGGAGCGGAGAAGTACTTTACCGACGCCGGGATCGAAGCGACGCCAGCTATCTCGGCCGAGATTCAGACCTGGAAACGGCAGACGACCTGGCACAAGCTCCTGGTTCGCGAGCTTTCATCATATTTCGGCGTGGAACGTTCACTCGAGGCCGTGGTCGACGCGCGTAACCAGGCAATCGCCGGCGGGTATCGGGAGTACGTCGGTAAGCTCTACGAGTCAGCCCAGATCGACGGTGTCGTGTTCGACGATGGCTACCCACTGCCACAACTGAACATGGCAACCGTCCGGGAACAGATTCCAGTCACCTGCGCCCCGATCTACCGAATTGAACCGCTCATCGTCGATTTGCTGAAGCGCGAACTGTCATGGACAGAATTCAGCCAGGCATTCGATGACACCATCGTCGATGCAGTCAGGAACAAGGGGTACGTCGGCGTCAAATCGGTAATCGCCTACCGCACCGGCCTCGATGTTTCACCGTTGAGTCGCTCGTCCGATCAGGGTTTTCAGGCGCTCGATGCCATCAAGCGCGGTCTTGGCGGCGGATCGATGAAAAAGCTGCGGGATCACCTGCTCTGCCGCTCGCTCGAACTCTGCACCGAGCTCGGCGTTCCAATGCAGATCCACACTGGCATGGGCGACTACGAAGTCAATCTCGTCCTCGCCCGTCCCGCCTACCTGCTGGACTTGCTGCGCTTCCCGGCCTACCGCGCGTGCACCGTCATCCTCGTCCACACCGGCTATCCCTATCAGCGTGAGGCCGGATACATGGCCCACGTTCTCCCGCGCGTCTACTGCGACATCAGCGAGGGCGTGCCGTTCTCGGGCAGCGGTGCCGCGGCGATCCTCCGCGAACTGATCGAGATGGCTCCGCTTCACAAGATTTGCTACGGATCGGATGCCTACAGCGTTCCCGAAGGAATCTACGCATCGGCCAAGATCGGCAAGCGGATCGTCACCCAGGTGATGACCGAGTTGATTGCCGATGACGTCCTGACCGAGGCCGAGGCACAGGACGTGGGCGAAATGATTCTGAGCGGAACCACCAAACGGATTTACAATCTGTAGCGGAGCAGCCATAAGGCGGCTCCCACCTCACTGCGGTTAGCTCAATCTGCGCCGCGGTTTCAGATATCGCCTCTGCCGGTTCGTCCAGCAGAGGCGAATCTGTTTGGGTTACGCCTTGTCCAGGTAATGTTTGGGGCAGCTAGCGACCATGCTGTACGTGGTGTCGACCATGTTGCCGACGTAACAACCGCCCGCCTGACTTAGCAATTGGTACGCGTCCAGCTTCTCCCAGCCGTACTCATCGACCATCCATTTGATCACCTGCGCGTACGCGATCCGGGCCGCATCTTCCATCGGCCGTGCGCTGCCGACCGCCATGATTGCCGTCGGAGATTCGATGCGTGGCCACGTGATCCCGCCGCCCTTGATCACGTTGAAGGTGAAGGTACCCTTGGCCGCAATTTCGAGCGCGACACCGCACAGCTCACCCTGTCCTTGAGCGGCATGGGCATCGCCGACGTAAAAGAGTGCCCCCGGATGCTTCACCGGCAGGTAGATCGTGTTACCGATGGTCACGTCCGGCACGTCCATGTTGCCGCCATGGTCACCGGGCGCCAGCGCACCAATCGCCTCGATGTGTGGTGCCGTTCCGATCGTCCCAAAGAACGGCGCCCACGGAATCTCCCACTTGTCCCTGTATTGCCAGGTGTTGTTCGCGGTCTGTTTGTAGATCCAGACGCGCTCCTCCAGCGGCTCCTGCAACATTTGAGTCAGGTTGGTCGAGGTCAACCCACCGAAAAAAGGGATGGTGCACGAGAACGCCCAATCCCTGGTCGGTTCGATGTTGTCGATAGTGACCGCAAGTGTGTCACCCGGCTCTGCACCCTCAATGTAAAACGGGCCGGTCTGGGGGTTGAGGTAGGGGCCCAGCGTTTTGGACGGCAGAGTCTTTTCGCTGGTAATCGCATCGCCTGCGGAATCGAGCGTGTAAACCGCTATCTGCTCACCCTGGGCAATCGTCGCGATTGGCTCCCGATACGGACTGTAGACATAGGCGTAGTCGTCGTTTGGCTGTCGGAATTCCCGCATCGCAAGGTCCCTCATCGCTGGCAAATAATCTGTCTGGAATTGTATGGGAGTCGTGGCTACGGGTAGGTGACGTCGTCCAGCGGCCAGATCGGTCGGCGGGTGTATTGCAGCGGCAGGCGATCGAGTTCTGAGCCGGTAATGCCGGGCCCCTCAACCAGAATGATCTCGCTGACCACCGGCGCAAACCCGGAGCGAAAATGACCTTTGCCCTTGAGACCCAATACCCTGGTCGATTCCAGCGAAACGCCGTTGGTGGTAGAAGATCGACGGCTCAATCGGCGCATCGGGATATGTCGTGACGACCACTCTGCACCTGCGGAGTACCAATCCCCAGCACGACGGTCGGACCGGTATTGACCGGCATTCCGGTTTTCATCGGACCGGAGTTCACATAATGCCCGTCGCCAACATTCAGCACGGTCGCCGAGGCCGATAGGGGAGAGCCATGCAGCGTATCGAACTTCGCGCCCAGTGAAACATCGATCGTGGCGCCAACTCCAGCGGCAATCGCCTGCTGTACAACTTCGGGATCAACCACCGGTGCAACACCAGCGCCCTCCACTGCTCGGTCCAGGAAGAAGCGAACCAATTCGACACTGTCACCAGCGCTGCCGGACCAGATGCTGTCGGCGATGTCGACAATCAGGAGCGGCTTATCCAGACGAGCCGGCAATTTTGCGATGACCTCGGCCGCACTGCTCGAATGAATCCACTCCGCCGAGGAACCCATCGCGCAACTCCCAGGTCAGCAGTGCCAGTTCCTCGGCATAGTCAATCGCCTTGGTCAGGTCGCCGTCCGTCGTCACGACAATCCCGACCCCTGCCTCCTCGACATCGGCCGGTGGGAACCCGCAACTCACCGTCACATTGATGCACACCAGGTCGTGCTTCGATTTCGTGGGCTCGCTCGATGATGAGAGACATCGGCGGGTGAGCGGTCATCATCCGCTGCGATGTCGGCAACATTGGCGGCTTGACGATTGCCATCGCCGGGTTGATCTCGCCATCCAGCATCCTCACCAGCAGATCAATAACTTCCTGACCCCGCTCTGCCATGTCGACATGCGGATAGGTGTCGTAGCCAACCAGGATGTCTGCTTCCTCGACCATCCGGTGCGAGATGTTGGCGTGCAAATCCAGCTCGCAAACCACCGGAATATCCCAGCCGACCGCCTCCCGGACCTGAGCCAGAATCCAGCCATCGGAGTCCCGATCAACATCGCTCACCAACGCACCATGTAGTGACAGGGCGACGGCATCGGGTTGCTCGCGGGCAAGTGCCTCCAGCAGCGGACCCACGGTCGCGTCAACTGCCCTTTTACTCACCGTTCCAGACGGCGTCGACCAGACCGAGACGACCGGAATCAGTTCGATTCCATGTCGTTCAGCTGCTGCAAAGAAACCGCCCATCGGCGAGTTCGTGCCTCGTTCAGCCTCAATGGCATTACCAAACTTGAGGCCGCATCGCTCAAATGCAGCCAGGTCCGTCTTGATCGGCGAGAAGACGTTAGTCTCGTGCTCTATGACCGCGGCAACAATCCGGTACCGACTCACAGCGCAGGCAACCCGAGGATCGATCTGGCTTCAGCAGCGGTCGCAACCGGCCGTCCGATCTCTCCGGCGATTCGAACCAGTCGGGCAACTAACTGGGCATTGCTCTCGGCCAGCTGACCCTTGTGATAGAAGATGTTGTCTTCGAGCCCAGTCCGGACGTGCCCACCCATCGCCATCGCCGCAACGTTGATCGGCAGCTGCGCCCGCCCAATCGCACACACCGACCAGAGCGATCCCGGTGGCAGCATTTCGACCATGTTCAGCAGCTGCTTGACCGTTCCCGGGCTTCCCCCACGCAAGTTCAGCACCATCTGGAACCAGTGCGGTGCCTTGAGTTTTCCCTCATCGATCAAGCGCAGAGCATCGGCGACATGCCCTGGTTCGAAACATTCAATCTCCGGCAGAACTCCGTTTTCGGTCATCCGCCTGGCCAGTTCGTCGAGAAAGCTCGGGGAATTGATGAAAACGGTCTTCCCGAAGTTTGTCGAACCGCAATCAAACGACGCGATTTCGGGCCTCAGCGAAACAGGCTCCATGCGCTGCTCGTCAGTTGTCTGACCTGCCCCGCCACCGGTCGACATGTTGATGATGACGTCGGATCCGGCAGCGCGAATCAGATCCCGGGCCTTAGCGTAACGAACCGGCTCGCAGGTGACCTTGCCTTCGTCATTGCGGACGTGCAAATGAACAATGGCGGCTCCAGCTTTATGGGCAGCGACCGCCGCTTCGGCGATTTCTTCCTCGGTTATCGGAACCGCAGGATTCTCAGCCTTGGTCGGCCAGGAACCGGTCAGCGCGGCCGAAATGATCACGGCTGCTGAGGTCAATTGGGTGGATCGACACGAATCAGTACCTTTCCGGTTACGTGAGCAGGTTGGCAATTGCGCGAGTCTATCATTGGCCGCATTTCCGGTGAACCCGACCGACTCGCATGCACCAACCAGGTGGGATGACTTCGTTGCCGGGGCGGCATAAGCTCGATGGCGTGGGGATCGGTCTCCGTGGGCGATAGATTCCCTTGCGCGAACGTTACATGTCCTGGGAAATTTGGGAATCCACACACAATATCCTGGAAAGCACGCCTCCTGGGCATGCTGATGCGACTGAAAATCGGACTAATTGTTGTCCAATGCAACCAAACCTTCGGATTCGAAAAAACGTATGATCAGCGCTACACCTAAATGCACTTGTGCACGAGGCCCGCGCATACTGCGATGGCTACGTCCCCGTCATACGGAACGAAATACGCGGAAAGGTTCCTTCATGCGTCGGAGGACAGTCGATCCGAGATACCGAACGATTGGGAGGTCGTCGCGATCCGCATGTTTCGCTCTTTGTGTTTATCGCCGTATTGATCGGAAACACCGCACCATCCGCGCTTGCCGGCGCTCCGCTTTATCCCGATATCATTACGTTGCCGCCCTCCGGCTCTACATCGAACGCAATTCAGCCGGTCATTACCTGGTCCGATTCGCGAATACCGCCGGCAACCTTGGTGGCCGACTCGAAATTTCCGTTGTTCCATGGCTCCAAGGAGATCTACCAGAACGTCTACGACCAGAATGTCGGCGGCAACCGGATCACCACGAGCGGGTGCAATCTGACCTGATCTATCACCCGCAGCACAACCATTTTCACTTCGCCGGGTTCGCTCAGTACGAGCTTCTGCAAAAGAACTCCGCCGGGTCGTATGACGTCACCAAGGCGCGCCGGGTCCAAAACCATCGTTCTGCATTCTCGACACCGTCCGGATCAATTCAACCGGACCCACCTATCCGACCTACAACACCTGCGGGGCCAATTCGCAAGGAATGTCCGCTGGCTGGGGCGACACGTACGTGGCTGCGCTCTATGACCAGTGGATTGACGTCGGCACGACCCCGCTGGCCGACGGTTCATATGCCATTCGCTCGACCGCGGATCCTGACAATCGCCTCATGGAAACGAACGACTTCAATAACGGCGCCCAGACCTATTTCACCGTGCTCAATGGGCGAATTGCAATTGCCACTACTCCGCCAACTTGCACAGTTCAGCAGGCGGCCGGGTCGACCAATGCGGTGAACGATCCAACCTCCGCCACTGTCGGGACCATGGTCCGCCTTGGCTGCACCCGCTTCGGCAACGGCGAACCGGTGGATTTCTATTGGGGCAGTGTGAACACTGCGGTCAGGGCAACTGCTACTGCCTCGTCGACTGGTTCCGTCTCGACATTTCTGGAAGTCCCGGCGTCATCGTTGGGCGTTCATTACTGGATCGCCAAGGGCCGAAACTCGGGTTCCCAGGCGGCCGTGATTCTCAACACTATTCCAAGTGTAACGACGTCACCGCAACGGGACATTGTCGGCACGAAGATCACGGCCACGGTGCGAGGATTCTCCGCTGGTGAGGACGTCCAGATCCGCTTTTACAAAGCCGGAACAGTCGTCGCAACCACCCAGACGCTCACGGTTTCCTCCAGTGGTAGTGGTGAAATCCAGTTCCCGGTCCCGGCAGTTCCGTTTGGGGTCCATTTGGTTGAAGCGGTAGGACAACAGTCTGGGGCCATCGCCAGCGGTTCTTTCCAGACCGCGCCCTCAATTGAGCTTTCCGTTGACGAGGCCGACGTTGGCGATCAGGTCGGCGTCAATCTCAGAGGTTTCGCGGCCGGTGAAACAGTCACGATTTCAATCGGCTCGTCCAAGATCGAAATCGGCGAAACAGTCGCCTCCCACAGTGGTAGCGCGTCAGCCTCCACGAACAAGGTGATCATTCCGGACTTGCCCACAGCAACCTACACCGTCTTTGCGATCGGGTCGATTTCGGGAATCGCGGTTGCTGCCGAACTGGTCGTCGAGTCCAGTGGTTCCTCAACCGATCCAACTGAAACCGCCACCAATACACCTGAACCAACTGCTACCGAATCACCAACAATCGACACCATCTCCCACGGCGACAATCGTGAATGCCAGCCCGGTAGCGATTGCCGGAGACGATCAATTGTTTGTCGATACGGACAACTCCGGAACTGAACAAGTCGCGTTGATCGGGTCAGGATCGTACGACCCCGACGGGGTAACGCTTGAGCGCCGTATGGACCGAGGGAGATCTGGTGCTCTCCACGGACATAGACCCCACTCTCGAACTTGCAGTTGGATCCCACACGCTGACCCTGACCGTCACCGATGGAGGCGGGGCAACGGCGACCGATGACGTCGCCGTTGTCATCACGGCCCCTGATCCGCCAACGGAGACCCCGACTGAACCTCCCCTTCCCTGAGGCATGGCAGTCCTCTTGACGCTCAATCGTCCGCCGTGTAACGTTCCGCCCATGGAACGAGCATGTGCGCGAGTCGAATATCTCCTTAGCCCTGTGGCGGTGCCTGGCACCAGCACATTGGGCTATTGGTTTTATTTTGGCTTTTACGCCTCCCCGGCGATGCTGGTGGAGCTGGAGTCGCGCACGACTTAGAACGCTCCAATCCAGACCAGCATCGACCGGGGACCGAGGCACGTAGCCTCGGTTTTTTGTTGCCCAATCGTCCACCGGACAACAGGAGACGCGACGTGATCATTACGCTGAACGTAGACGTACCGGACGCAACTCGAACCGCCATTGCCGCCTCCGCAGCACTGCGTGGGTATGTCAGCCGCGAATTGGCCTGGGATGACGGAACCCGGGTGGTAGCGGTGGATGGCGATCTCGATGCCGAAACCCTCGCGCTTCCCGGCGTCCGATCCTCGTATGACAAGCACAAGAACTACATGCTCGCGAGCAAATTGGTGCGGGAGCAATCAATCGTGAAAATTGGCGCTGTCGAAATCGGCGGCGTGAAACCGGTAATCATGGCCGGTCCCTGTGTAATCGAGGACCTGCAAACGACGATTGATATCGCAATACAGGTAAAGGACGCTGGCGCCGTCATGCTCCGTGGTGGCGCATTCAAGCCACGAACCTCCCCCTACGCATTTCAGGGTCTCGGCGAAGAGGGACTGCAATTCCTCGCCGCCGCTCGGGACCTGACTGGCCTTCCCGTGGTCACCGAGGTCATGGAGCCGGAGCAAGTCGATCTGGTCGCCGCCTATGCAGACATGCTGCAGGTTGGTGCCCGCAATATGCAGAACTACCCGCTGCTGCGGCGAGTCGGTCAGGCAAACAAACCTGTCCTTCTGAAGCGCGGCTTTTCGGCGACCGTCGAGGAATGGTTGATGGCGGCCGAGTACATCCTGGCTCAGGGAAATCCCAATGTAGTTTTGTGTGAGCGTGGGATTCGTGCCTTCGACCCAGCGTTCCGGTTCACGCTGGATCTCAATGCCGTGCCATTGGCCAAGGAACTGAGCCACCTCCCGGTCATCGTCGATCCAAGCCATGGCACGGGCAGACGTTCACTGGTAGGGCCAATGTCGCTCTCTGCGATTGCCGCCGGAGCCGACGGACTGATCGTCGAGGTCCATCCGACACCGGATTCAACGCTCTGTGATGGTTCCCAGACGATTACCCCAGCCGACCTGCACGTGCTAACCCGCAAGGTAGAGGCCGTATCCGACGCCGTTCGGGATGTCCCGGTCTTTGCGTAGCGCCGCCAGTTTTGTCATAGACTTTCGCACACGAGCGCTCGCCATCAAGGGATTGGATTCGGTTCACGCATGATCATCGACCACCAGGAACTGACTCGGCCAGATCGCCATATCTTCCTGTCACCGCACTACGACGATATTGCCTTGTCGTCGGGTGGCACGGCCGCCGTGCTTTCGGCTGCTGGTCGGACTCCCGAGGTCGCACTCATATTCGGTGATCACCCCGATCCAGCAGTTCCGCTGACTGCCTTCGCGCAGAAGTTGCATCGGCAGTGGGGTATGTCGGCCGACGAAGTCATTTCCGGCCGTCGGGCCGAGGAGAGCGTCGCGTCGATGGCGCTTGGCACCTGCGACCGTTTCTTGCCGTTCCGGGACGCCATTTATCGCGGCGAGCGATATCTTGGTGATGACGACCTCTTCGGAACCGTCAAGCCGGACGAATCGGAAATTCCCGGACAAATCATTGAAGCCCTACGATTGTGCGAGGACGGTGCCGGTTCAACCCGAATTTATGCCCCGCTGGCTATCGGATACCACGTCGATCACCAACATGCCTATCTCGCCGGTCTCGAATTGATCCGCCGCGGTTGGGAAGTCTGGTTCTATGAAGACTTGCCGTACGGATTGCGTCAGGACAATGTCGACGCTCGCCGTGATCAGGTCGCAGCGGACAACCTGGCCGCAGGACCTACCGTTGATGTCACATCAGCCTGGAATCGCAAGATCGACGCGATCATGGCCTACCCGTCCCAACTCGCAGTGATCTTCGGTCAGTATGTTGGCGTTGGTGCGAGTCGGCCTGCCATCGATCAGGCCATGCACGCCTATGCGATGTCAGCCGGCGATGGCGTCCTGGCCGAGCGCTTCTGGGCGACCAATGTCTGAATTTCGCCGCGAGCGCAAGACATTCATCCTGGTCGCAATTGCGATCGTGATCGTCTGGGCGTTGATCATTCCGTTGCTGCTCATTTAGCAACGGCTCCCTACCGAAAAACGCGCACCAGCAGGTCTGAAGCCTTGATTCCAGCGCCAGCAAGATTCTGACGCGCCCCGACCACAATGACCAGATCAGTCAGCGCCTTGAGCACCACTGAATCGTTCGGCTCAGCCAGCGACTCACTGGTCTCGAGCTCACCCTTGGACTTGATAGAGATATTGGCGAACCAGTTCACCGGTTCCAGTACGGAATCCAGGCCAAGATCGACCCCACTTACGGCATCCAGTAAGGCATGGGTCAATTCGTCGTCGCCGTCCTTGTCGAACGTGGTCGGTTTGACTGGCTCAGTAGAAGCCATTAGCAGATCGTGCCGTCCGACCGAGTCCGAAACCAGCTCCATCAGCGGCGTGAATCGCGATGAATACAGCTTCTTGCCGACCTCGATCATGATCGACTTGTTTTTGGAGCGTGTGGCGGCAGTTGAAAGACGCTCACTGGTCTCGTCCGGGCGAAAGGCGATCATCTCGGCTGCCTGACGACCATCGAGTGTCACGATCTGAATCAACTGATCGGTCTGAAGTTGAAAACTGGCTGCCGTGCCAGGAGCAATTCGCTGTGAGGCGATGGCAACTCGACCGTGTAACGCTTGCACCTGACGGACCTCCAGAATGGGAAACATCAAATCCTGATGCCCCAATTGTCGCAGCCTTCATCTATTACATTCAATCAAGACACGACGCGACGTTTTTTGACACCTGTTTGATGGTTTTAGTCGGCACAAATGAGTGGTGTTTCGCGCTGTACGTGATGACCAAACGGGCAATGCGAATGCAAGTGACGGCATTCGGCTGACCAGCAGCCCACATAGCTATCCCCAGGCACCATCGGTCCCGCACCACTCGTCGGCATGGTCTTCGCCTCGGTCGGATCGACCACGGATTTGCTGATTGCCGGAATTCCGGGAGGGTGCTGGTATGCCTTGTGAGGCGCAATCGGGACTAACTGGTTAGACCTCTTTCGGTACTCCCCGGGTAGCATCAAATCACGATGTTTTTCTGCACCAGCCAGCGCTGGCAAGGGGACATCTCATGCACTTGTAGGGACATATTTCGCCCCGATCCCGGGAGACTGGCAGACCATGACCTCGACCCGAACCTCTCGCCCCCCAATCGGCGGTCATACCCGACCGGGCCAGGTTGCCGCACTCATATTGATGGTGGTCGCCCTGCTGACAGGTGCGATCAATCTCAATGGTCGTGCCGCAGAGAACACGACTCTCATCAGCATCGGTGAATCCAACAACGACGAACAGCGCACTGAACTGCTGGGATACTTCGGCAATCCGACCGACGCCCAGATCGAGATCATCTCGGTTGAAGACACGCGAAACGCGATGGCAGAGATCGCCCCCGATGCCGAAATTGGCACGGCCTACTCGTCGGCTGCCTTGACCTGTTTCCCACTTGGTGACGGCCTGGACGTTTCCACAATCAATATCAGCTCAATCACTCCCGCCATGTATGCAATGGCTCTGGTGACGGCCGGCGTAGGCGACGCGCAATTGATTGTTGCTGCACCAGCATCGGCTCCTGCAGGCGGAATGACCGCGCTGACCGGAATCTTCAGTGCCTGGGACAAGGTCAATTGCGAAAGCAGCCAGAGCACGCCGGAACGGCAGGAACTCGCCCTTCGCGAACTCGCGCTGACCGTAGAAATCGCCTCTTCACTCGGACTGCCAATCACCAGCAACATCGGTTTCTTCGTCATCGAAGTTCAGCGCTTGATCGTTATCAACGATTTCGAGAGCCGCGCGGATATCGAAAGCACAATTGCCAACCAGGAGATAGTGTTCGGAATCACGCTTCCCCAGGCCCAGAAGGACAAGTTGACCGATTTCATGGTCGATCTCGTCGCACTCGACATCGACTGGAGCACATTCGCCAAAGGTTGGGACATCCAGTTCCCAAGCGCGACCAGCATCATCATGACCGGCGACGGAATCGCGATCCAGAACGCGCAGGCTTCAGCGACTGCCAACGCCGCCCAAGACATGACCTCGACTGCCGAAGCCAAGAAAGCCAAGACCTCCACAGCCCGCGCCGAGAAGCGTCAGACCCAAACCGCGGTCGCTGAAGCGGAATTGCAGGCAACGCAGGACGCGATCGCTGCCCTGACCCAGACGGCCGAAGCGCAACCCACAGCGACCGCAACGTCGACACCTATGCCGTTCGAGTATTCAGGCACTCTGGCGGCTCCGATCGAGAATCTGCAATTGATTCTCAAGACTGCCGATGATCAGGAAATCAGCTACACGGTTGCCCAGTCAGTCTCGATTACCCGAGGCGGCAACCCGGCCGTGGTCGCCGATCTCAAGAAGGGCGACTCCCTTTCGATCAAGGTCGACGCGATGACCAACGAGGTCGTCAACATCGCCGCCACTGCAGCTCCTGAAGAAGGAACACCAATCGCCAAGTTCCTGATTTTCCTCCCGGTGCTTCTGCTCATCCCGCTGGGAATGGTCGTGCGGGGCCGTAGCTTCGGAGATCCATTCGTCGTCAAACGCGTCGCCCGCGATTAGGCGAAGGAGTAACCAATGTCTGTACTCTCAACCCGGAACGTCACAAAGAAGGATCCAGCGGACCAGAAGCCGGTCTATAACCAGGCCGATGCAATTCCGCCAGAACTCCTCGTCCGTCGCGACAACACCGTCCGCTACGAAAAGGACGGCCCGATTTATGCAACCGATGGCAAAGTCGGATCGCTCAAGAAGGTTGTTGTGGACGAGAATTCGGCGGAAGTAGTCGAGATCATCGTCTGCCCGGATGGTTCGCAGGATCTGATGGTCCTTCCAGCCGATGTGGTTGATCGGTCCTCCGGCGCGGCCCTCTTCATTACGCTCAACCGGGTCCAGTTCGCCGAGCGGCAGATGGCCAGCCCAACATACGCTCGAAACAATTTCGCCAAGGCAGACCTCAAGGCCCTCCTTCATCGCAAGGATGGATCCCGACCGCTCCTGGCTCGCCGGTCCGTCACCAACGTCGGCAACGATTTTGTAGAGACGCCGCTAGCCTCGCCATTGGAGCGTCTCAAGCAGCAGGCACCATTGAATTCTGCCGCTGCCGACTGAAACGGTCTTCTGGCTTCGCGGCGTGCAATACTTGATCTGGGCAATGCCCGCTCTGCCAGATGCCGTTTAATCAATTGAGGCGATCGCATGAACCGATGTCCAAACTGTGCCGCCCAGAACCGTGTCGGAGCGAAATTCTGCACGAGTTGTGGATTCCGCCTTCCTGCCGATTCCCCCAGCCCAGCGTCGTCGACCCGTTCACCGTTTGCCACGACCTCCGCTGCCGCTCCAGACAATGATGAGTTAGCGGAATCACCAGTTGCAGCTTCCAATGGGGAAGACGAGCGAGGATTTGCCCCGTGGACCGCTCCCACTGAATCAGACGAAACCGGGCCGGGCCTCTCCTGGGATTCCACTCCGCCTCAGGACACCAGTGTTCCGGTCAGTGACGAGATGATCGCGTCGCTGGTCGGCACGGACTCGGTCGTTGAGCCGGTACTGGCTGATGCTGAAACGGACGCAGTCATCGAACTTCCGGCAGAGGTGGATCTTGCGATCACCGATGACGTTGAAACTGAATCTCAGGACGTTTACGAGGCGCCGGCGGCAAACGAACAACCTGTCTCTGAAACGCCGGTGCCAACTATCGATCACCTTCTTCGGCTGACACGGGAACTCGAGTACGGACTCGTTGAATTGGCCGATGCTGCGCCATCAAACCAGTTCGGAGCGGGAGCAGGACTGGACAGCCAGTTGCTTGCCAACGTCCTTGCCGATTTGCAAACGGATGACGATCTCAGTCAATTGCGGAACGCCATCCAGACCGCCCAGGAACGACCCCGTGACGTCGACGTGATGTTGGGCCTTGTCCTGCACGCAGATGCAATGGCCTCCATCCTGACCGAACGCGATCAACTCAAGCATGCGATCGAACTTGCGATCAAGGGTAGCAATGGAGCTGATGCGGATCCCGTACGTGATCTCGACAGTTCACCTGACGACGCAACGTCGGAAACTGACGATTCGATCGCACTTTAGCGCCCGACCGCAATGAAATTTGGTGATTAGGGACGTTTGTCTGATTCCCCATAGCCCGCTCTCGTCCGATTCTTGGATACGAATGGCGCGCACTTCAGTGCGTGGCCGCTGTATTCGTGGATTCCGGGAGCACTCCCATGTCTACTGGCGTCGCGCCAGCTGAAGTTACCACCAGGCAGGCCAGGATAGGCTCGTTCTCTATTCTGGAACGGTTGACATTACCTGATGCGCCTTCCGGGCAGATCACGCTGAAGGTAACTGGCCTCCCGGGCGGCCCGCATGAAGGAATCTCTGGCATTGCGACGTGCTTTCCGGCCCCAAAGACGGACGAAGCAGTTTCGCGCGTACAGACCATGCTCGATTCCCTCAAATCGGTACAAGAAGTCCCCCTTTGCCCCGTGGTTGAGACAGCAATAGCGGGCTCGATTGTCTACTGGGTTCGGCCGGTTCAAGTCGGCGAAAAGCTTTCCGACATTTCCGACCAGTTCACCATCAGGGAACTGGGCCAGATGGTTGCTCGACTCGGCTCTGCACTTTCTGTCGCAGCACAATGTGGCCTATCACATGGTTCCATCAATCCGAAGCTCATTCTCAGAAATCCTGATGACGGTTGGCTTCTTTCGGGCCTCGGCATCATGGGTCGCGGCGAAGCGCAGGATCAACGTGATCTCGCGCTCGTTGTAATCGCCAGACTCTCCAATCGTGCCTGGGCAGAACCGGATTTGTCCGGCTATCCCGAAGAAGAGCGTCCCTACCATCGCTCCCAACGTCTGCGTGAGCATCTGGGCAACCACACGGAGCGTGTAGCCAACGTCCTCATCAAGGCGACGCATCCGGATCCATCATCGCGCTACGACGGTATCGGTGCGTTTGCCGACGATTTTGTCCACCAGATCCGACTCTCAGCCGATGACCTTGTCCATGGTGCGTTTGAAGCAATCTCCGCTCGAAACGTTGAACTCGCCCGGATCATGGGAGAAAAGGCCGCCACCTACGAGCCTGATCTGGAGAACCTGTCAATCCTCCGACTCCAGTTGAGTGGCAAGTCCTTGTTTGGCGGACCACCTGCCAGTGCGCCGATACCAGGTATGCAGGCTGGAACGCCCACGCTGGAGCAGACGCTCGGCCTCCGCCGGATTCGGCGTATCAATGCCAGATTCAGGTCAGCCAAGCCCGGCCCATTCGCTGTCTCACCTGCCGCCGGAATTGATCCAGGGACTCCCACCTGAGTTCCTTCAAGCCATCGCGCCACAGTTCGAGGTCAAACCGGTCAAGAAGGGTGTGAATCCCATTTTCATTCTTCTTCTTGGTGGAGTCGGCGTTGTTCTTCTCTTGCTGATCGCCGCAATGTTGACCATCTTCGCGTCAGGAAGCTAGTCCCCACGATCGGTCAGTTCAGTGACGATCGCCGGGGCGGTCAAGGAGCCTCTCTCGCACCGCGCTCCACCGTTAGAGTCACCTTACCTGCAGCAAAAAGCGGGAAGGCACCGAGGCCCTCCCGCGATCTGACTGTCGAATTCGTCTGCAGATTCGGGTTAACTGGCGATTGCAAACCCGGTGCCGAATATCGCCGCGAATATGAGGACGACCACAAGGAACACAACCCAGGCCAGGATTGCCGTTGCGATCGCACGTCCTGTGCTCATTTCCAGAGCGTGTTTAATCGCCTTGACGGTGACCACAATGCCCCAGATCAACGCTACCAGGCCAACGATGCTGCCAATGACCGGAATGAATCCGAGTACATTTGCGACGCCCACTACCTGGGCAAAGCCGATAAGTCGCAGTACCTGACCAAGGTCGGCTTCGGTCGTCGCCGAAGGAATCAGTTTTGTTCCGGCAAAGTAAACGCAGGCCGAGATAACGAACCAACCGATTATTCCAACCAGGATGCCGCCGATAAGTCCGCTGAACCCCTCGTCGAGCGCACCAATACCGCCAGCAACTGCTGCAATTCCAACCACGATTGCTGCTTGCGTTGTCGCACTCTGATCATGTTCGATGGACTCGTACGTAGCATCATCGAGTTTGACGATGCCGATTGCCCGGTCGATTATCGATTGCGTCATTGGTTGCTGATACACGATGCGATTTCCTCCACCCCGTACCCTGCCTGGACGTTCGGCAAGAGCTTGATAGTACGGCAGATTAGCCTACAGTTGATATCGTAGTAAAGCCTACGCTCGCCAGATCCGACTTGTTTCCCACCCTTGCCAGACCTTGTTCGGCTGGAATCCTCGAATGTCGTCCTTCACAACCACGGCCTCCAGGGGCGAGCCAAGCCAAAGGGCGAACAGATCTTCATCGTTGACTTGTCGCTGAATCGCGTGCAGTGCCGAGATGTATTCCTCATCGTTGGTGGCTACCAACGCACGTTCAATCCCGCGATTCACCTTTTCGTTGCGGTATCCACCTGGATTGAATCCCTGAATGTTCGTCCGAATATCCCAGTCGGATCCATACAGGTCGAAATCGGTGAATCCCGGGTATACCGAATACGAAAATGCGATCAGATCAAACGAGTGCTCGTCGATCCATACCGTGTCAAATCGCTCGGGTGAAAGTGGTCGAACCTCAAGAATGACCCCGACCGAAAGCAGGTCGACGGCGATGCTGTTTAGCACCTGCTCCAGAGCAGGGTCATCACCCCTCCGGACGATCACATCGAGCTTCAGCGCCGTCCCGTCCGCAAATCGGAGCAGTCCATCGTCCCGCTGAACCGAAAAGCCCACCTCTTCCAATCGGGATCGAGCTTCCTTCGGATCGAACGTCGGATTCTCGATACCGGCCAACAGGAGATCCGGTTGAATAATTGTCCCCGGCAAGTTTGGCCGCATGAACCCCGACCAGATTTCGTTCGCATACCGTGATCGGTCAATGCCGAGCGAGAGGGCCTGACGAATGCGAAGATCCCCGAGCCAGCCGGGATCGTTCCGGGTCGGGTTGTTGAAGTTGAACGCTGCGAACATGGTGCGGACCGTTTCAGCAACATACACCGTCCCCGCCCGCACTCCAGCGGCCGGAAGATCTGCCGGCGCAATTGGCCAGGCAATGTCTGCCGAACCATCCACCCATTGCGCGAGTTGGCTTGCCGAATCGGAGACGAAGTCCAGCTGAAGTTCGCTGCTCCACGGGGAAGCAAACCAGTGGTCGCGGTTTCGCTTGAACTTCACCCGACTGTCACGGAAATCAGTGATGATCCATTGCCCGGTTCCCACGGGCGGAGCCGCATCCCAGTCAAACCCGTCCAGCGTTCGTTGCCCAAGCGGTTGCGCGTCCCAGAACTCGCCATATTGTTCCCGCTGCAGGATGAGCTGACTGGACGCGTTTCGGATCCAGTTGCCATCGGGTGTGCTCAGGGTTACGCGGACAGTCGTATCATCGACCGCTTCAATTTTTTCCATGTTCGTGAAGAGGTTGTATGCACTTGAATAGACGTCATCCCGATAAACCGTGAAGGAAAAAACAACGTCCCGAGCGGTGAACTGTTCACCATCATGCCAGAGGACATCGTCGCGAAGCGTGTATTCAAGAACGGTTCCATCGGCACTCCATTCCCATGACGATGCAAGCCAGGGTTGGGGAGCCATGGTGACGCTCTCGATCCACACAAGGGGATCCAGATAGCTTGTAGGAATCTGGTAATCCTGAGCGAATGTGGATGGATTGAAGTCAGTATTGGATTTACCGACGCGGACCATCGTGATCGGACCGCTTCGCTCAGGCGCGTCGGTGTACACGGGTCGCTGATCCCGGACTACCAGCAGGTTGCCGATGCGTTCAGGTTCGGGCGGCGCAGTCACAGGTGACGCTTCTGGTGATCCCACCGGCATGCCGCCGTCGGGAGTCGCGAGACTGTCAACCGGTGTGCTCTGTTGCCCGATCGCGCCACTGGCAAAACCGGCCGTCAGTCCGGCAGCAACGGTTCCGGCAACGAACGATCTACGATTCAGGAGATGCGGAAGTACAACGCGGCTTTGCAAACGCTCGTCAGAATTGGTCACCGCGTCTGAATGCTCCTTGACTTGTGCGAACACCGTCCCGTTCTGTGAACGTCGGTTCGGTCAGGTTGGGTTCAATTCTATCGAGCTACAAAGTGTACGTACAGGGAAACCAGCTGCGCTAGTCCGAATCGGCGGCGTCGACAGTGATCGGTGACACGATCACATGCAGTCGCCCCTGGCTGCCATCACCGAACGAGTCACCAACCCCGACAACTGAACCATCCGGCAAAATCGATCCCGGATCATGCTCTTTCCGGATTCCGTACCTGGCGAGGTCCCAAAGCTGCTCCCGGAACCACTTGGCAACATCGTCGCTCTCAACCGTTCGCCTGAGATTGTCCGCTCGTCGTCGTCGCTCGCTCGGCGACATCGTCATTGCCTGATAGATAGCATCGGCCTGGCCCTCGATATCGGCCGGCGAAATGATCAGCGCGTCCTCACCAAGCTGCTGCACGGCTCCCGCACCCTCAGACAGGATCAGAACTCCATTGCGATCATTCAGAAGCACGCCCTCTTTGGCAACCAGGTTCATGCCGTCAATGATCGTGTTCACAAGTAATACGTCGTATCGCTTCATGGCTGCCAGGGCCCGTGGGTAGTTCTCTCCGAGTATCAGATGTATCGGCTGCCACCCCGTCTCGACATTCGCATACTGCGCATTCAGGCGAACCACAATCGCGCTGACGTCATCGAGATAATTCATGTATTCCGGCACGTCCATCCGCGACGGGACCATGATCGCGACAAAACTCACGCGACCGAGGTACTCAGGATGTTTCTCCAGGAATCGTCCAAATGCATGGAACCCTCGAATCAGGTTCTTGCTCGGCTCAACCCGGTCGACCCGGAGAATCGTGAATTCGTTCAGGTAGTTCGGCAGATACCGCTCATGGTTCAGCGCTTCGCGACCATAGGCCTGCCGTCGCACTGCCTCGACATCGATCGAAATCGGATACGCGCGAACTTCGATTCGCCGACCGTTCCAGAGAATCCCGCGACTTGAGTAATCGATCTGCACACCTGGGACATACGACTCACAGGTGTACATAAAGCTGCGGGCATGATCACGAGTCTGAAAACCGACGACATCATTCCCGAGCATTCCTTCGCAAATCTGGCGTCGAATGGAACTCGGAAGCAGTCGCCAGTAATCCGGATCTGGCCACGGAATGTGCACAAAGTGCTGAATGATCGCGTCCGGCCGTTTCGCCCGAATGTACCCCGGAGTCAAATACAGGTGGTAATCCTGCAACATGATGATCGGTTCGACTTCGGACGACTCGCAAATGGAGACAATCTCATCCGCAAACATCTGGTTGACGACTTCATACCCGTCGGTCCAGGCCGTCCACGTTTCGTGAGTGATGTCTGGAGTTCGTGGCGTATCCCACAGGTAATGCTGCAGGAACCAGAGGAGCGGGTTGGCAATCACGTTGTAATACAGGTGATACGCGCGCTTCGTCGGAACGACAAACTTCACCCGAAAGTCCGGCGTGTCGCCAGGCGGACTGATCAGCAGCTCGCCGTCTTTCTCAGCCTGTTCAGCCCGAAGTCGATCACCTTCGCCCATCGGGCACGCGACCCAGATTGGTTGGCGTTCCTTTGCGATCGAACTAACCGCTGTCACGACCCCGCCCGAACCCTTGCGACTGGAGAATTTTCCGTCGCGCTCCCGGGTGAAGGTCACAGGACCCCGGTTGGACGCAACGATCAGCGGACGCTCATTGAGAATGTCCTCGTCGCTCTTTTCCGTTTGCGGGTTGTCTTTCCGGCTCATGGTCACAACTCCCCGTGGTTGCCCGGCCCGGCCAGACAGGATTTGAATGGCTCTATTATGCCCGGTTTGCGCTCTCCGTACCGGGGTATTGAGCGATTCGAGCCTGTTATACTCGTGCCATTACTACCCGGCTTCACCGCAGACCAAGTTAAACGAGGTCCCGCACGGGTCATGAACGCACTCGAAACTCCGGATATCAACTACCAGTCAACCGAGGCACGTCGTTGCCCATGGTGCAACAGCTTTGATACATCACTGGTTCATCGTGGATACACCGGCCCGACTGATGAGGTCAATCAGTATTTCACCTGTAACGGATGCAAAAAGGTAACGTACGAGTTGATCGCCAAAAGCGCCCGGGAAATGCGCATCGGCCGGTTTCGAGCCGGCGGCATTTACCGCGATCAACTGAATCAGACCAGGTATCAAGTGACCCGAGTCCTCAAGGTCGGCTTGAATGAGTACCTGGTTTACCTCCGTCCTCTCCAGTCCGCCGCCGCCGGACAGCCGGATTAGCAACGCCAATTCAGAAACCTTCGTTCGCCGACCAAAGCGTCGGCATTGTCAATTGCTGTCCAAAAGGGAATCGACATGTCCGAACTCACACAAACCGAACGTAGTACTGCTCTAGGGAAGGAAGTTGAACGCCGCCGGACGTTCGCGATCATTTCCCATCCAGATGCCGGAAAGACCACACTGACCGAAAAGTTGTTGCTCTATGGCGGTGCAGTGCAACTCGCTGGTTCAGTAACTGCTCGACAGTCCCAGCGCCGAGCTGCGTCAGACTGGATGGCCCTGGAACAGCAACGAGGAATCTCGATTACCTCGACCGTCCTCGCCTTTCCTTATCAAGGGCATCAGATCAATCTGCTCGACACGCCTGGTCACCAGGACTTTTCGGAAGACACGTACCGAACATTGACCGCAGTTGACAGTGCGGTGATGGTCCTCGACGCAGCCCGAGGCATTGAGCCGCAAACGCTCAAATTGTTCGAGGTCTGCAAAATGCAAAAGACCCCGATCTTCACGTTCATAAACAAGCTCGATAGACCTGCCCGACATCCGCTCGAGATCCTCGACGAGATTGAGCAGACACTCGGAATGAAGACCGTTCCGCTGAATTGGCCAATCGGGGATGGACCAGATTTCCGCGGTGTCTACGATCTGCAATCGCAATCCGTGCATCTGTTTGACCGGACCGAACACGGCTCGAAGCGGGCGCCGGTACGAGTGGCGTCGCTTGAAGACGAATCGCTTGATGCGCTGATCGGCTCCGAGCGTGCGGCCGCATTGCGGGAAGATGTCGACCTGATATCCAACGCTGGCGCCGTCTTCGATCTCCCGGCCGTGTTGCGGGGCGAATTGACACCGGTCTGCTTCGGGAGCGCGCTGACCAACTTTGGCGTCGAGCTGTTCCTCAAATCGTTCGTGCAGTTCGCACCCTCGCCCGGCTCCCACAAAACCAGCGAAACCGTGATCCCTCCGGATCAACCGGAATTCACCGGCTTTGTCTTCAAGATCCAGGCCAACATGGATCCTCGGCACCGGGACAGAGTCGCGTTCCTCCGGATCTGCAGCGGTCGGTATTCCCGGGACATGGAGGTCTGGCATTCGCGAATGAAGCGGAAAGTTAAGCTCGCTCCGCCGCTTCGACTGTTTGGCCAGGAACGGGAAGTGATCGAGGAGGCCTACGCTGGTGACGTAATCGGCGTTATCAATCCGGGCATGTTCGCCATCGGTGACACGGTTGGTGAGAAGGATTTCGGAACGTTCCCGCCCTTGCCAAGGTTCCAGCCCGAACACTTTGCCCTGATTCGCTCCACACGTGCCGACAAGTACAAGCAGTTTCTGAAGGGACTGACGCAGATCGAAGAGGAAGGCGCAATCCAGCTCTTCTATCCAGTCGCAAGTGGCAGACGAGAACCGATTCTTGCCGCAGTTGGAGCATTGCAATTCGATGTCGTGCGGTTCCGACTCGAATCCGAATACACCGTTGAGACAATTCTCGAACCGCTGACCTTCAGTGCCGTTCGCTGGGTACGCGGTGAGAACAACGATCTGGCCACGCTCGGCAACAGTCGTGGTCGCCAGCGTGCCGAGGACCGGGATGCCAATCCCGTGATTCTTTTCAGCACCGCCTGGGACCTCCGGTATGCAGAAGAAAACACGCCAGGCGTGACATTCAGCCCAATACCGGCGATCTGATAAGTAAACGAAAGCGGCCGGGGCATTTGCCCCGGCCGCTTTGTCGTTCTCTGTTCGAAGAGGTTAGTTCTTCGTCAGAGTCAGATTCGCAGAAGTGATCACACCGTTCAGTGTGGCTTTCACCTGCTTGGTCTGGTTCGAGCCAACCGAGCTGGTGGTGATCGCGAAGTTCACCGACGTCGAGCCTCCTGGAATCACCACCGATGACGGGGTTCCAACGTTGGAGGAAGTGTCTGAGATCGCGATCGTCAGTCCACCAGACGGGGCAGGCGAGCTGATCGTCACAGTTCCTGTCGAGCCAAGGCCACCACGGACAGTGGATGGATTGAGCACGAGCGAGGTCACAACCGGTGCGTCCACGTCCAGGGTTGCGGTCTTGGTGGTTCCGTTGGCAGTTGCCGTCACGGTAACCGTTACATCAGAGGACACAGCGACTGTCGTGACTGTGCTGCTGCCAGTTGTTTGACCGGCGGCAACCGTGATGTTCGAGACCGCGGCAACACCATTGTTGTCGGTCACAGTAACCAGGAAGCCAGCCGCCGGAGCAGGACCGGTGAGCGTAACAGTCGCTGTGGCGCTGTTACCGCCGACCAGGGCATTCGGGCTCACGACCAGCGATGCAACACCAGGTGCGTTGACCTGCATGGAACCAGTCACGGCAACTTCGTTGGCAGTCGCTGTGATGGTCACAGAGCGGTTTGACGCGACCGCGATGGTGGTCACCGGGAAGGTGGCCGAGGTGGCTCCTTCTTCGATGGTCACGGTCGACGGAACGCTCGCTCCGCTGTTGCTGGCAGTAAGGGCGACTTCGAACCCACCAACTGGGGCAGTCACATCGATCGTGACTGTTCCGGTTGTCGACGTGGTCCCCAGGACCGGTGACGGCGAGACGGATACCGTCTTGACGGTCGGTGGCTTGATGGTCGCGGTCGCACTGGCGCTCGAATCGTTGTAGGAAGCACCAACCGTGATGGTTGCACCAACTGCCTGGCGAATCGTGGTCACAAGCACAGTGCCTGTGGTCGAGCCGGAGGCAATCGTCAGTGTCGCCGGAGCGGTTGCATGCGAGTTCGGGCTGACCGAGATCGTCACAACGGTTCCACCGGCTGGGGCGGCCGCGTTCAACGTTACGGTCGCGTTCAGATTCTCAGATCCGCCGATCACAGAGGACTTGTTCAGTGAGACTGACAGGACCTTGTGTGGGTTCACTGTGAAGGCGAAGGTCTTGGTCGTTCCGTTGAACGCACCACTGATCGTTGCGTTCTTGACGGAGGTCACGTTGGAGGACGTCACCTGGAAGTTAACCGTCGATTGACCAATCGGAACGATCACGCTCGCAGGAACTTCAGCCGAATCCTCAGTGCTGGTCAGGGTGACGGTGACCGGAGCCACTGCCGCCGCGCTCAGCGTGACAGTACCAGTTGCATTGGCGAGTCCACCAACAACCGACGCCGGGGCGATTGAGACAGCGTTCAACTTGATCGCATTCACGGTCAAGCCGATTGTCTTGGTCACTCCGTTGTAGGTTGCAGAGATCGTTGAGCTGCTGTTGCTGTCGATGTACGAGGTTGTCAGCGTGAACGTCGCAGTTGTCTCACCGGCCAGAACAGTCACCGAGACCGGGACGGTCACGGCAGCAGTGTTTGAGCTGGTGAGCGTGACAACAGTGTCAACCTTCGGAGCCGCGTTCATGGTGACGGTTCCGGTCGAGTTCTCGGATCCACCCTGGACGATACCCTTGGAGAGTGTCACGGTGCTCACACCCAACGGGGTAACCGTCAGGGTTGAGTTGACAGTGACGACACCGAACGTTGCCGAGATCATCGAAGTCTGGGTGGTTCCGGTAATCGCGGAGACAACCGGGAAGGTCACCTGAGACTGACCGGCCGGGATGGTCACGGACGATGGCACAGTAGCCACCGAGGTGTTTCCTGAGGCCAGAGCAAAGGTTGTTCCGCCGACTGGCGCGTTGACCAGGATCTTGATCGTCGCGACGGAGTCACCGGAGCCGCCGACCACGCTTGACGGGGCCAGAGTCAGGCCCTGCAGCGGAACCGGGTTGACTACCACCGTGTCCATTGCCGACGAGGCCTGGAACGAAGCGGTGACATCGGCCGCTGTGGCGATGACGACCGGCGACGAGAAGACCGGGAATGTGCCTGATGTGGCACCTTCAACAATCTCGATGGAAGGCAACGTGGCGATCACAGAGCTTGTCTCAGCCAGGTCAACGATCATCTCAGCCGGCGCCGGGCCGTTGAGGGTGACCGTACCAACGCTGTTCTCAACACCACCGACGATTGGATCCGGGGCAATGACTACAGAAGTCACAACCGGCGGGATGACCGTCAGGGAAGCATCGTCGCTACCGTTGAAGGCGGCGGAAATGGTGCCCAGTGTGCTCGAGGCAACGGCATTGGTGGTGATTGTGAACGTTTCGGTGAACGAGTTGGCCGGGATGTAGACCACCGATGGCATCGATGCAGCATCGTGCGAATCAGTGATGGTTACTTCCACCGATGTACCGGTCGGAACCGATCGGTTGATCGTGATCGTACCAGTGACGGTTGCGGTACCACCTGTGATTGAGCTCACGCTCAATTCCAGGCCGGTGACCTTGATTGCCCGGACATTGATGTCGCGGGTGAATGTTCGGTCAACCTTGGTCGCGGTAACGGTCACAACTGCATCCGAGGCGACCATATTGCTCGTGAGGAGCACTGAGCCACTGCTCTGGCCAGCCAGAACCGTTACGGACGCGGGCACTGGGAGGGCAGATGAGTTGTTACCTGAGAGGGAGACAATCCAGCCACCAGCCGGAGCGGCTCCATCGAGGTTCACAATCGCTGCGGTGGCCGCGAAACCGCCTTCGAGGTCGGCATCAACGACTTCCAGCCCGATCAGCCGTGGTGGGATGATCGTGAACGTTGCGCTTGGTGTGAAGCCGTCCCGGGACGCGGTGACGGTGACGACCGTATCGACAGCAACCGGAACAGTGTCAACCGGGAATGTCGCGATTGTGGAACCTTCCAGGATCATCACTGAGCCTGGGACGTTGGCCTTGTTCGACGAGCCTTCCAGATTGATCAGCCAACCGCCGACTGGTGCCGGGCTTGTGATCTGAACCGTACCGACAACCTCATGTCCACCGGTGACCTCAGCGAGATCCAGGCTGACTGTTTCGAGGCGTGGTGGATTGACATCCAGGGTCGCTGTGACAGTTCCACCATTGAAGGAGGCGGTCACGGTGACGGATGTCTGCTCAGCAACTGGTACACCAGTGATGCTGAACGTTGCTGTCGATTGGCCAGGAACAACGGTGACGGTTGCAGGGACAGTCACGGAACCATTCGACGTTGAAAGGTTGACCGCAACTTCAAGGCCACCAGCCGACGGAGCCGGGCCATTGAATGTCAGCGTACCGGTAGCCGTGTCGCCGCCTTCGATTTCGTTGACATCAAGTGTCAGCGCGGTCGGGCGAAGTGGATCAAGGACCAGGTCTCGGGACAGGGCTGATGTGGCGAAGTCCGCGTAGACGAGGGTGTTCGTGATGCTGGAAACGAAGTCAGTGGTGATCGGGAACGTAACCGATGATTGACCACTGCTCACGGCTACCGCAGTCGCCGGAACAACCTTCGGGTTGTTCGAGTAAACGGTGACCGAGAGTCCACCGACCGGGGCTGGACCACTCAGTGTGATCGTGCCGGTGAGGTTCGATCCACCGATAACTTCGTACGAGCTGAGGATGAAGTCCGCCATGACCAGGGTAGTCACCGATGCGTTCGCCTCAGTGATCTTGGAGGCCGCAGTCGCGCGAATTTTGGTCGTTTGACCATTCGTCGCAGAACCCGAGACGGTGACGTTGAAGGTTGCCTGGGATGCGCCAGCCGGAACCACGATCGTGGCCGGGACTGTAGCGACCGTCGGGGATGTGCTGGTCAGTGTGACCGTGTAACCACCGAGCGGAGCCGGGCCGGTCAGTCGAACCGTTACCGGTGACGTGCCACCAGGGGAAAGTGTGATCGGGCGAGGAACCAGATCCTTGAGCACTGGTGGCTCAATGGTCAGATTCTTGGAGAACGATGTACCGTCCCAGGACGCCGTGATCGACACGATCGTCTTGGCGGCAACCGGGAGCGTGTTGAAGGCCATCGAGACCTGCTTCTCGCCACCTGGGACAAAGATCTGGGTCGGAACGATCGCCGGGCTATTGCCGGTCAATTCAACCCAGATACCACCAGCCGGTGCCGGACCAGTCAACACGATTGTTCCGGTTGTGGCCGAACCGCCTGTGGTGATCGCCGAGTTGAGGCTGACACTGTAGATCTTTGGCTTCTGGATGGTGATGGTCAGAGTCTTGGTGAAGTTGTCGTCATTGACTGTCACAGTCACGACTGGGGACGTCATGGACACTGCCGACGTGTACTGAACCTGAAGCATCTTGCTGCCAGCAGGAACTGTCACTGTCGCCGGAACCGTGATCAGTGACGGATTGGACGACGTCATTTCCACAACATGACCACCGGTCGGCGCATTTGCCGTCAGGTAGATGGTGATCGCGTTGGTGTTGCCACCGACCGGTGAACTCGATGCGGAGACGGAACTGACCATAACCGGCTTGATCACCAGGTTATAGGTCTTGGTTACGCCGTTCAGAGTCGCAGAGATAATCACGGTCTCTTCGACATCGGTGTAGTTGGTCGAAACGACCATGGATGCAGAAGTCAGACCAGCGCCAATGAACACTGAGTCCGGAACCGGAGCCAATGCTGGATTGCTGGATGACAAGGCAACGGTATAACCCGCAACATCTGCCGGGGCACTCAGTGTCACCTTGAAGGTGGTATCGAGCGAACCGGTTGGGCTTGCTGGGGAGAATGACAAGGAAGAAACCACCACCGGGTTAACGGTAATGGCAACCTGCTTGCTGATTCCATCATATCGAGCTGTGAGGGTGACGATCGTCGGAGTGCTGACAAAGTTTGCAGTCAGCGGCACCGAGAGATACGTCGCGCCGGCCGGAACGGTGATGCTCGCCGGTACCGGAAGGATGCTCGGGCGGTTGCTGTTCAGGGTGACAACTGCGCCACCTGGAGCAACGATACCGGACATGTTGACCTTCGGGGTGATCGGGCGACCGCTATTAACGGCAGCAGATGATGTGATCGACTTGATCGTCAGCGGTACAACCTTTGGCTTGGTCGTCTTGGAGACGCCATTGGCTGTTGCGGTGACCGTGACCAGTCGCTCGGCAGATGTCGCTCCGGCCTCAGCCTCGAACGTCACTGACGATGCACCCGCCGGAACAGTTACCGAGGACGGCACGTCCAGGTAAGCGGAATTCGACGAAAGTGCAACAACGAAACCACCGGTCTTCGCCTTACCGTTCAGTTTGACTGTACCGGTTGTGGTCGTCTCGGCAGTGATGATCGATGGGCTAAACGAAACTGAAGACAACGCCAGCGGGTCGATTGTCAGTGTGGCTGACTTGCTGACACCATCTGCAGTTGCAGTGATGGTGGCTGTTGTCCGAACTGTCAGTTCATCGGTAGTAATCGTGAACTTGGCAGTGGACTTGCCCTGGGGAACGGTGACCGTCGCCGGTACGTTCGCCTTCGAGTTACTGGAAGAGAGATTGACAACCTCTCCGCCAGCGCCGGCTGCTGAAGCCAGCGAGACTGTTCCAGTCAGGGTAGCCCCGCCTGAAACGGTAGAGGGCGACAGACTTACCAGCCTTGGCCCGGCGGCATCAGCCCCGGGTTGCAGCAGGAATGCCGCTATAAACGCGAGTAAAAACGCCAAACGCTTCATTGCAACTCCTTGGCCCAGCCCGGGGACGCGGAACCGGATAGCGGCATACACCCAATACGGGTGCAAAAAATTCACCGGCTCTCATCTTGTTATGGGCGTAGGCTGAAAGACATAGCCCGGTGAACCATTCCGGGACCGGTACGTACGTGGCCCGGTACTAACCTTTTGGGGGAGACCGGGGGTACTGAGGTGCAATTCGGGCTCAGGAAAACAGCGTTGCTAGCCTTGGGGAGCTTCCATCCGATATCCCAACCCTGGGAAGGTTGTGATCAGTACCGGGTTCGCAGGGTCCGGTTCGATCTTTGATCGCAATCGGCTGATCCAGGTGCGCAGATACGTTGGTTCGTCCACAAACGTGGGTCCCCAGACGCGACTCAACAATTCGCGGTGTGTTAACACCTTGCCTGCGTTGGATGCCAGAAGCGACAGGAGTTCCCATTCGGTCTTGCTTAATCGAATCTCAGTCCCGCCGACATGTACCGCTCGTTTGGCCAGATCGATCGTGCAGCCCTCATAAGTCAAATGGGCAGATTCACGCCCGTTGGTCTTGCGTGCAGTCCGGCGCAGGATCGCTTCAATCCGGGCAACCAGTTCATCCGGATTGAATGGCTTGACGACATAGTCGTCGGCACCGTTGTCAAAGCCTTTGATTCGGTCAGCATCGGAAAGCCTCGCCGAGAGCATGATTACGGGGATATCGCTGTCTCGACGAATACGCCGCAAGGTCTCGAATCCGTCTATCCCGGGCATCATGATGTCGAGGATCACCAGATCCGGTTGGTCAGATTCGACAAGTTCAAGTGCTGCCTCACCAGTGTTCGCCGTTACGACCTGGTACCCGTCCTCAACCAGGCGCGCCCGCACAAACCGGACAATTCGCGCTTCGTCATCGACAACCAGAACCAGATATTTCCTCATGATGGTGTCCGTTCATTGATGTCGTCAGACCATCCACTGGCGGTCGGCAACTCGAGGGAAATTGTCATGCCTGTGCCTGGCCCAGCCGATTCGGCCCAGATTCGGCCACCCTGCGCTTCCATCAGGAATCGGCAGAGGTAAAGTCCCAGACCCAGTCCATGAGAAGGAGCCTCGTGATCCGCACGGTAAAACCGCTCGAATATCTGGGTCAGCTTCTCAGGATCAATGCCTGGACCGTCGTCGTCTATTGAAAGTACAACGGTGGACTCCATGGCTTCAGCCCGCACCCGGACGTGGCCATTTGCAGTCCCGTACTTGATTGAGTTATCGAAAATATTCGCCAACACGTGATCGAGAAGACCGGGATCAGCCTCAACTGGCGGTAAGCCCGGCGGAAGCTCGAGCCAGAATAAACGCTCCCGACCGCGCCGCTTGGCCGCTTCGACTGCCCGGTTGACGACGTGATCCACCAGCACGGGTTCTGTCTGGGCTTCGATAGTTCCGGCATAGACCGCAGTGACCGTGATCAGATTGCTCAGCATCTTGGCCAGGCGGTCGCTCTCGGCAACCAGGTCGCCAAGGAGCTCATGACGATCAACATCGGTCAGCGATGATGCTCCCGACTGAAGCAAATGAGCCGCTCCAATGATTGTCGTGATTGGGGTGTTGAGCTCGTGGGAAACCAGCGAGAGAAAATCGCTCTTCAGTTGATCGGCGGCGCGCATTCTGGTCATGTCTTGCATAACGACGACAGTTTCAGTCTCACCCGCCGGTTCATGCTCGAGCTGGATCGCACTTACGAGCACTGGATGACGAACAGATTCGGGTCTGCCAGCCCAGAGTGCAAGCGCCTGCACCCGTTCGCCGCGTTCTACGCGCGTCTGAGGGGACTCCGACTCCGAAACTTGCACGCCAGACTCGTTGGTCAAGTACACGGTCTCGTTCGATCGTGTGTTGTTGCCTGCAACACCAAAAAGTCGCTTAGCCTCCGAGTTGATGAACTGAACTTCGCCTGGCTTAACCCCCGGAACGTAAACCCCGACAGGAAGTTGCTCGAGCAATGTCCGCATGTGATCCCAGCGGAGATCGGCAACAGCGTGCGCGTCCGCCAGCTTCTGCATCATCTCGGCACGGTCAATCGCGGCAGCAGCATTGGCGGCAAGTGTCTCAACAACCAACTGATCTTCAGATGAGAAAGGCTCGCCATCGATTCGGTCACAGAGATAGAGGTTTCCCAAAACGCGGTCACCCAATGAAACCGGGACGCCAAGCAGGCTCGTCATCGGAGGGTGATTCGGCGGGAAACCGATCGAACGAGGATCGTTGCTCATAGACGGAATTCGGAGAGGCTTGCGACCGTGAATGATGGCCCCGAGCAGACCCTTACCCTCGGGCAACGGCCCGATCCGGTCCCTGGTCGCGTCGTCAATGCCAGACGTGACAAACAGGCGGATGCGCAGATCGTCGTGCGTGACACCGATAGCTGCGTATCTCGTATTGACCATTTCCCTGGATTGATCGGCGATGCGTTGCAGCACCGGTTCCAGCTCCCATTCATGCGCGACGGAGAGCGCTGCCCGGTAAACGGCCAAAAGTTGCTCGGAATTGATTGAGCCTGTCTCGGCCATCTTGATCGCTTTCAAATGCGGGGCGCCCAGGGCGCCCCGCACGAGTTGAATTTCGTTCGTTACTCGGTGACGACGAGTGCAGTAACCATTCCAAACATGCCCATTTCGCTTTCAGCGTGGCTGAGGATGTGGCAGTGGAATGCCCACACGCCCAACTCGTCCGGGGTAACGATTACTTCGAATCGCTGCCCTGGCGCCACGTTCAACGTGTCGCAATAGTATGGCTGAGGAAGCAGCCAGCCATCCTGCGCGATTACCTGCATCGGGAACCCGTGCAAGTGCATCGGGTGGATCATCAGGCCTTCGTTCATGAACCGGACCAGCAATCGCTTGCCGATCGGACAAACGACTGGCTCCGTTGCCGGGAACCCCTTGCCATTGATGTGGAATCCACCGATTGGACCGTCGCCCAGAATCATCGTGTACTCAAGGTCGAATTCCGGTCGGGTGGCCGGATCCTTCGGCTCGACGATGAAGGCACCCAGCAATCCCTTGGTGACTTGCTTCGTGGAATTGTGGTGAGAGTGGTACATGTGCGATCCGGCATTTCCAACCTTGATCGGGAACTCATATGTGAAGGTCGAGCCAGGAGTGATCGGCTCTTGCGTGATGAACGGCACACCGTCCTGGGAATTCGGAACCATCAAACCGTGATAATGAATTGCCGTACTCTCGTTCAGATTGTTTGTCACGTTGATGCGAACCGTGTCGCCCTCGGTGACCCGAATTTGGGGACCAGGAACTACGCCGTTGTATGCCCACGCCTCAACGACCAAACCGGGGGAATGCTCCCACTGGACGATATCGCAGGTCAGGTTGAAGACCTTGACATCCCCGTCCATTTCCGGCTCAAGCAGGAGTCCACCCTTGCCAGCAGTCTCGGCCGGGAACGCGACGACGCCTTCCTTGTGATGCGCATCCATTTCCTGCCACGTCATGTCGTCGGCATTCAACGCGGTTGTCGTGGTCCCGTCTGTCGTGTCATGGGACATGGCCGATTCGGCGGAGGTGACTTGAACTTGTGGAATTGCCGGGGCAAATGCCGTTGCGGTGGCTCCGACTCCTGCCACCCCCAGGAGACCAAGCATTCGCCTACGGGTTACATCATTTGAAACGATGGACACTGGAAAACCCTTCCGTTGAACCATTGAAACTCCCCGGAAGCCATTGCCCCCGGTTTTACGCTTCATATGGTGGCGGAAGGGTCATTACTGCTGTGTTGAATTAGCCTGGCGAACTGTTACAAAACTGCGACATATGACCGATCACGAGGCTCCTGGCCCGGCAACGCCGATCAGCAGCCTGTCCGGATCGAGGGATCGCCGCAATGCATCATTGGCCGATGAGAGTGTGACGTCAGCAAGTTTCTTCGGATACTCGGTCACATAGTCCAGACCAAGACCATATTCCTCGATGGTCTGGAGGAGGGCGGCAATTCCCGCATTGGTCTGCATCGTTAGCGCCAACCGTCCGGTCATGAGCTGTATCGAGCCATCCAGTTCGTCCTGAGTAAAGCCAGCATCGATCGCATCGCGCAGCACTGCCTGGACGCTCTCGATGGCCTTGTCGACATTCGACGGATCGACACCCGCGCGTGAAAACCAGAGCGATTGCGTTTTGCCTGGGCTGATCGAACAAAACGCGTAATAGGCCAGCCCCTGCTTCTGCCGGACACTGTCGCCGATCCGCCCCATCATCCCAAATTGCCCGAGAATCACGTCCGCCACGTCCAGCGCGTAGTAGTCGGTCGTATGCACCCCAACCACCGGTGAAACCAGCGCCACGTCAGCCTGGGACTTGCCCGCCACCCGTACGTCACTCCGGCGCGATTCCCCCAATGGGGCGACATCAAGGGATCCGCGATCAGTTCCGGTTCGAGGAGATTTCCCAATTGCCGCAGTGACCAGGTCTGCAACGTCCGCCGTGGAAGCAAACCCACCAACCAGCGCCGCCACGACATCCGCCGCACCATAGCGTTCGGCATGGAATGATCGAATTGCGTCGGTCGTGATATTGGCCAAGTCCAGCCGCATCCCCGACCGCTCGGTGCCGCAACGGATGGCCATCCGGAAACAGCAATTCGCGAACGGCCTGATCTGCGACCGACATGGTGTTGTCGGCCGCCTGCGCCAGAATCGCACCGGCTTCCCGCCGCGTCAGCTCAAGCTGATCTTCATCAAAGATCGGGTTCTGCAGTGCATCGCCCACCAGATCGAGACACGCCTCAAGATCGTCTGCCAGGCACGTGATCGCAACTTCAGTGAACTCCCGCCCGGACGAAATTCCGATTGAGGCACCAAGATCGTCGCACGCTTCTTCGAACGCATCCCGGGTCCGTTTGCTGGTTCCCCGCACGAGCAGTTGACTCGTTACGTGAGCAAGCCCGTGCAAGTCACTTGGGTCGTCGGCAGAGCCAATTTTCAACCGGATCCGGGCCGCGACCACGGGATCAGCCGGTTGTGGCTGCGTCAGAATGGTCACCTTCTCGACCGGGGTCACCCGCTCGAAGGGCTGAATTGGAGGCGCCCCGACTCCGCCCAGTCCAAAGCGCAACGCCGCCAATGACGGTCCATCGCCGCCGCTGGATTCCTCGGTCGGGATCATGTAACCAACCGTGCGATTCTGCTCTACCAGGTACTGCTGCGCGACGCGGAGAATGTCCTCCGCGGTTACATCGGCAATCATGTCCGGATAGCTGAAGAAGTCCTCAGCATCGCCGTACATCGCCGCCTCGCCCAATCCATTTCCCTGCTCCGACACGCTCTCGGTACCGTAGTGAAACGCCGAGGTCAGCTGCTTCTTCGCCCGGGCCAACTCATCTGCTGAAATGGCAGATTGCTTGATCAGATCAAGTTGGTCTGTAAGTTCCCGGTCGAGCGTCTCGACATTGCCGTCAGGAAGGCCGGTCGCTCCAACCAGAAAGAGAAACGGGTCGATGCCTTTCAGATAATTGGAACTTGCCGAACGAGCCTTGCCGGATGCGACCAGCGATCTCGGCAACCGTGACGAGCGCCCCATCCGCCCGCCCGCACCAGAAAGCACCGCAGCAAGCACCTCCAATGGGAATGAATCCGCGCTGCCAGCACCAGGCACGTGATACCCGGTCAGGACCTCAGGCGCCGGCGCCGGTTGGTGCAGCACAACCCGTCGTTCACCCATCTGCGTTGGTTCAACCACGGTGGACGAGTTAATGCCACCGGATGCTGGAATCGACCCGAAATGCTGCTCGATGGTTGATTGCATGGCATCAGCATCGAACGCGCCCGTAACCACCACCACCGCATTGTCCGGCGCGTAAAAGCGGCGGTAATAGCTGTACAGATCGTCACGGGTCATCGTCTTGAGATCGTGCTCCGTTCCGATCACAAAGTGCCGGTAACTGTGATTCCGGAAAGCGGTCGCGATCGTCTCGTCCCAGAGCACGTACGAGGGATTGTTGAAGGCACCTTGCCGCTCCGACAGGATGACCGTTCGCTCCGAAGCGGTCTCGGCCTCGTCGATCAGCAGATTGACCATGCGATCAGCCTCGAGCTCTACCGCCATGCCAATCCGGTCTGCCGGCAGCGTTTCGTGATACGCAGTGAAGTCGTACGAGGTAAACGCGTTGATCTCGCCGCCGTTTTGGTTGACGCGCAGCATCAGTTCACCGAGCCCGACCGATGGCGTGCCCTTGAACATCATGTGTTCAACCCAATGCGATACACCGGTGTGGCCCGGGAGTTCATTGCGGGAACCGACGCGATACCAAACCCAGAACGACGCAACCGGTGCATCAAAGCTCGGGTAAAGAACGATCTCCAAACCATTCGCAAGCGTCGAACGGCGCATAAGTGACTTGTCTGGCATCAAAAACTCCTGTAATCCAGATCTGGAATGCGCGATCATGAGGCGCCAGGCTGACGGCACCGGTTCGTCATAGCTACAATATGAACGGTTACAACGCGGAGTGGCAAGCTACGCGTTCGGATGGGAACGGGAGATTCACGTGGTTCAGTTTTACCCCGGACAGGCGTACGATCAGGATCTTGCGGACCTTGTCATTGCATTTCTGCAAACCAGGGATCCAATGCTTTTCCCATTCGTTACGAACTTCGATTCCAGCAAGATGAATGCCTTCATTCATGATCTGCGCGAGGGCCTGGCAGATCTGACTGATAGCGGCAGTGCACGAAAGACCTCCGCCTCCGGATTCATGATGCGCGACCGTCGCTTGCATGAAGTGGTTAGCGAATGGGCATCTGCCGATGGCGATTGGCCGAGTGGTACCAGAGCCGACAACCCAACCTCGGCTCTCGGCAGCGTCCGCCCGGCCTGATCTACGCAGTAAACCGGTTGATCGAGAACAGCGGCAATGTCGCTTTCTCGCCCAATGCAATCTGAACCAGCAATTCGCCAATCGCCGGCGTGAACTTGAACCCATGACCCGAGAACCCGGCTCCCACCGTCACCCGCGATGTACCTGGCATCTTGATCGACAATGAAATTGTGATCCGGCGTCACGGTATAAAGGCATGTTGTTGCGCGCAACACTGTCCCCGTTATCCCGTTCAGTACCTGATCTGCGACCCGAACGATCTCCGCTTTCTCATCGTCACTGACTTCACGATTCACCGAGTCTGGGTCCGCCGCGTCACCACCACTGTGAATTGCGACCTTGATTCCCGGTTCGCCCCAGGTTGGAAACCCGTAGAACTCGTACCCGGGAATGCCGGCAATGTACGCCGGCATCCGACCCGACTCGTAGATCTCCGGATTCTCGACCTCGAGCCAGAACAACGTCTTGCGCAGCACGTTCAATGGCAGGCCAAGTGCGGCGAGCATCCGTGAAGACCAGGCCCCGGCGGTAACGATCAGGCGATCTGCCGTGGCGGATTCTCCGGAGAAGGACACACGCACGCCGGATATCGGTCTCGTCCCAATCGGTAACAGCCGCATGCTCCCGAATCTCCACCCCGGCCTCACGAGCCAATCGCCCCATCGCGTGTAAAGCGGTATCGACGTCCAGGAACCCGCCCCGATCACCGAACCCGCCCAGCCAGCCTTCGCCGACCTTGAATTGCGGAAAGCGAGCCCGAACCTCGTCCATGGTCAACCACTCGAATGGGATATCGTTGGCAATGGCCGAAGCCCGAGCCAGTTCTGCATGATTGTTGCCTGGCGCAGAGAGCTCCAGGGCACCGACCCGGTGATAAACCTTCTCCCCGGTTGCCGCTTCCAGATCCATCCAGAGGTCATCGGCCCGAAAAACCAGCGGTACGTACTCCGGCCCCTCGGCATAGGCATGTCGAATCACACGGGTCTGACCACCGTGGGCACCGTTCGTATGCACATGATTGAACTGCTCGAGAACGAGCGTCTTCAGCCCGCGCTTGCCCAGTTCCCAGGCAGCTGCGGTTCCCATAGTGCCACCGCCAAGAACGATTACGTCGTAGTGGGTCACGGTCATCCCTCGAGTAATTCCAACGGCTGGAAATTGTGGAAGGTCGGAACAGGTCCCCCCGAGGGAGCGACCCAGCGAACGCCGTTCGCGATCACCTGCTGGACTTGCGAATTGTGAAAGGTCGGATAGGTCTCATGACCCGGCCGGAAGTAAAAGATCTTGCCCAGACCACGCGTATACGTGCAACCGCTCCGGAAAACCTCACCGCCCTTGAACCATGAAATCATGATCAATTCGTCCGGATCGGGAATATCGAAGAGCTCGCCGTACATCTCCTCCTGATCGATATCGATGTACTCCGGCAAACCCTTGGCGATCGGATGACCAGGTTTGACGATCCAGATCCGCTCGTTGTCCGTCGAGACACGCCACTTCAGGCTGCACGAGGTTCCCATCAACGCCTTGAACGGTTTGGAGTAGTGTCCGGAATGGAGCACGATCAGTCCCATACCGTCCCAGACGCGTTGCTGCACCTTGGCGGCAATCTCGTCTGATACGTCCTCGTGTGCCCGGTGTCCCCACCAGATCAAGACATCCGTTGCGTTCAGAACCTCATCGGTCAAGCCGTGCTCAGGTTCGTCCAAGGTGGCCGTACCAACCGAGAAATCGGGTTCCTGCTTAAGTCGATTGGCGATCGTGACGTGCATACCGTCCGGGTAGATCGCCTTGACAGCCTCATCTTCTCGCTCGTGCCGAAACTCATTCCAGACAGTTACTCGTAGTGACATACAGCTCTCCTCTTAATCCGCAGCAACGCTTGCTTGTGCAGGCTGACTGATAGAGATTTCCCGACCCTCGGCGGCCGACTGGTAGATCGCATCGATGATTCGAGCTCGATCTACACCCTCCGGTCCGCTCGGAGTCATCGGCACACCAAGTGAAATCGCGTCAATGAATCGCTTGACCACAGCCTGATGCTCGTGATGAACGATCGTTCGTGGCTGCGTATCGACGGGCACCCCATCGATATCCGAGAAGAATCGCAGCGCCCCGGTCTTCTGGTAGTCGTGGACCTTGATCTCCGCACCGCCCTCGTCGCCCATCAACACCACACCGTAGTCATCGGTGTGACCACTGAATGTCGCCCAGCTGGTCTCGAGCTGAATCGCCGCGCCATCTGCGGTGCGCAGGAACGCCGTCGAGAGATCGTCCACTTCAAATGTGCTTTCGGCGGAATGTTCAAATCGGTGACCCGCCCAATGTCCCTTGCCCTTCGGACCGAGACGGGAATAGGACATCGCCGAGACGGTCGTGATCGTCGGATTTCCCATCAACCAAAGCGTCATGTCGATAACATGCACGCCCAGGTCGATCAATGATCCCCCGCCTGCCAACGACTTCTTGGTGAACCAGCTGCCAAGACCAGGAATGCCGGCCCGTCGCATCCAGAAGGCCTTTGCGTAATAGATCTCACCGAGATCGCCTGCCAGTATCCGCGACTTGAGCAGTTCGGTATCGGCCCGGTACCGCTTGTTGAAGGCGATTCCAAGGACTTTCCCCGCTTCGTTCGCGGCATCGACGATCTGCTGCCCTTCCGCCGCCGTCAAACCAATCGGCTTCTCCAGCAATACATGCTTGCCGGCCTTGAGGGCCGCAATCGCGATCGGCATGTGCAGGTAATTGGGCACCGCGATGCTCACCGCGTCGATATCCGCACGCGTGAGCAGCTCTTCGTAATTCGTCGTGTGTTCTGGAATTCCGTGGCGCTTGCAGATTTCCAGACATCTGGGAATATCTAACCCCGCCAGCGAGATCACGTCAGCTCGCTTGTCCAGCAAATACGCCTCAGCATGAAAGTCGCCGATACCGCAGCCAATAATGCCGATTCTCAAGTTGTTGGACATGCGACTTTTGCCGTCTCCGCGCGCGCGTGGGGTTCCCCGTCAGTCGAGTCGCAAACGCGCGAACCCGATTAACGGGGAAGCCTGACATGACATTGAACGAACTTCAATCCAGAGCGTCAGGGAGCCGTCAAAACCTGGACTTCGGTCAATTCCCCAGGAAGCGTCTGCACATCCATTGACAGCAAAATCGGCGTGCCTGTCAATTCGATGAGCTGCAACCGATAGACACCCGGAAGTACCCAGACTGCATCGCCAAACTCAATCTGATCTTCCCAGATGATCACCCCACTGAGGTCGGTGAATCGATAGATCTCCCCACCACCGTGCGGGAACCGGAAGACCGATCCACGGATAAATGACGTCTTGTCCCCTTCGACGCTTACCGTAATGCGCGTTTCGGTGCCACTGGGATTCAGCCAATAGACCTCGTACGCACCCGCCGGTACTTCGACCCGATTGGACGTGCTCAGGGTCACGGTGAACGGATCGCCGCCATCTGGATCGCTGTCGTCTGGAGCCGCGACGCCATCGATCGTCGCCTTGGGGAAAATCCCTCCGATCGATTCGATCTCGATGAACCCGTTCGCGATCACGACCTCGAGCTCATCGAGAATCGTGAACAATGCGTCACTCAGTTCGCCCGCGTCTCCGGCCCCGAGCAGCAACCCGCCACTCTCGTCAACGATGCATTGCAGGTTCGCTTGCTCTGTCTCGTCCAGGGCGAATCCGATCACATGGGTTGTGATCGCCGCGTCGCCCGTCTTGATCTGGCGAGACGCCGAACAAGGATCACCGCCACACGTCTCCAGTCCATCAGTAACCAGGACGACCGCGTTTACCGTGTTCTCATTGGCATCAGGGAAGTCCTCTTCAGATTCGCGCAGCGACAGTGAGAGTGGCGTCCAGCCGACCGGCTCATACGCGTCAACTTCCGCTTGTAACGCCACCTTGTCGACGCCATCGATCGGCACCTTCTGCTCGGTCGATTGGCAACTCACACTCTTGCCAGCTTCGGTGTTGTTGCCCTTGTGACCGTAAACCCGGAATCCGACATTGACCCCGTCCCGCTCGGGAAGCTGGTCGATCATATCGGTAAGCACTTCCTTCGCCGCATCGATCCGGGTTTGTCCGGATTCCAGCTGCTCGGCCATTGATCCGGACGAATCAAGTATCAGCTCGACGTTGACTACCTTCGCAGACGACTGCGCTCGTGCCGTCGAAATACCAGGCGCGGAAATCATTGCCAGGACAAGAACCAGAAGTAATCGCATCAAGCCTCGCTGCATGGTGTCTCCCTCAATGTCAAATCGCCCGATTGTCAGCTCTGTCGACGCATATCGTACGTCGTTCCTCGGTAACCTGAAACGCTAACGCGCACCACGGGCAACAAGTGTCACCAGTGTCACCTCCGGCGGGCAGTTGAAGCGCGCCGGCGGCCGGTACACGCCGACACCGCGCGAGGTGTAGATCCGCATGTCACCAACCTGGTGCTCTCCGATCACATAACGCTTGCCATGGATTGGAAGCCCAACTGGACCAATACCTGGCAACCGGATCTGACCACCATGGGTGTGACCCGAAAGCTGGCCAAATGCACCCAATCGCGACGCCTGCTCGGCAAACTCAGGCTCGTGCCAGAGCGCGAGTGTCGGCACGCCAGCCGCAATCTGCGAAATCGTCTCGGCCGGCTGTGGATCACCCAGCAGCGTCTCGTCGATGCCGGCAATCGCCAGTTCACTGCTTCGGAATCGAACCGAGGCGCTCTGGTTACGCAGGACCGGAATGCCAACCGCCTCCAATGCCTCCTGCACACGCGTCCGCGAGACGGATAGATCGTGGTTGCCCATCACGGCATAGCCGCCCAGCGGCGTGCTGCTGAGCAACGACTGCAGCACGGCAGCCGTATCAGGGGCATAGCGTGGCGATTCTGAAATGTAATCGCCTCCGAAAAGCATCAAATCCGGAGATTCAGCCTGGAGCAGATCGACCGCCCGTTGCAGGTCTTCCAACGCAATGAACGGACCAACATGCGTATCGGTCATGAAACCGATCCGCATTCCATCGAGTCCCTCCGCTCCGGCCGGCAACGGCATTTCAACCCGCTCAAGTTGTGGTCGGTATGGATTGACGTACCTGGCCTGATAAATCTCGAAGGCGGTCAATCCACCCGCGGCCAGAACACCGGCAACGCCACCCTGCACAAATGCTCGCCTGGACATCAGAGCATCTTCCCGGTTGGTTGCATCTGGTTCAGTCCAATCGTTCGATGAATGCACGCACAAGCAATCCAGCTGTCATCAGCAGTCCAAAACGAAAGTGTAGCTGCGCGGTCAGGCGCACCCCGAGGTTCAAAGCCGGGATATCTTGATGACGTCTCACAAGCTGTACAAGTTTCCATGCCGCGGGTACAACGGCGAAAACCGCAAGCGTCGGCCAATTCGCTGGCCAGAAAATCACCAGCAGCACCGTAAATCCGAACGCTGATGCAATGAATGTCGTGAACTCGCTGATCGCACCCTTGCGTCCCAGTACGTGGGCCAACGTACGCTTGCCTGCCTCCCGATCGCTATCGAAATCGCGAATATTGTTGACATGCAAAATTGCCGAAACCAGCGCGGAAAGCCCGAGCGACCCAATCGCAACCTCCCAGGTCAGCCGCTCGGCCATGGCGTAATACGTCCGCAGATGATTCCCATTCCCATGAAAACCCAGACGGTCAGTTCACCCAACGCCATATACCCGAGCGGCTTCGAACCGCCGGTGTAGAGGATCGCTGCCAGCAAACTGGGAATAGTCAGGAGCAACAGCCACCAGGTCGAGAGCGCCAGAATCAACAGTCCAATCGCTGTCGCAATTCCAAACGCGAATATCATCCCGTTGCGAACCTGATCGGCGGTAAGCCAACCATCCTGGATGACCCCACCTCGTCCAACGGTGGTTGTGTCGTCGATACCCTTCTGATAATCGAAGTAGTCGTTGGCGAGATTGCATCCTGCGTGACATAACACACACGCGGCCAGAATCAGTGGAAAGAGAAGAGGGGAGAACTCCCGATCGGTCAGCGCAAATGCGCTACCGATCAGTACCGGCGTGATTGAGGCTGTGAACGAGAAAATGCGGACCGCCCGCATCCATACCCTGCGTGTCGAAGGTCGCGGCGCGCTTGACTGCATCATGGCCGTCCGTCCACTCGCCACGGCAATAATCTCCGCTCGATGAACTCAAGAATTACGTTCAGCACCCACGCCACGAACCCGACCACAATCAGCCCAACGAAGAGATCGTCGATCTTGAGCAGGTTCCACGAGCGAATGATGTACCAGCCCAACCCGTTCGGATCCCGCTTGTTGCCATCAAGAAATTCTGTGCCAACAATCACCAGTAGGGCAAATCCGAGCGCGAGCCGAAAACCGGTGAAGATCGCCGGCAACGCTCCCGGAAGCGCAACAGTCGTAAACATCTGCCATCGCGTCGCTCCCAGGTTCTCGGCCACATCCCGGAAGATTGAATCGATCGCCAGCACGCCACTCATCGTATTCAGCACGATCAGGAAAAAGATCGAAACGACGATGATCGCCAGCTTCCCGCTCTCACCCGTACCGAACACTATGAGGATCAGCGGCAGCACAGCAAGCTTCGGAATCGCGTAGATCGCGGTCGCGATCGGCATCAGAAACACCCGGATCGGCCAATAGAGACCCATCGCCAGTCCAACCAGAACACCCGGAATCGCGGCGATCAGAAATCCAAGCAAGACCCGGGTCATGCTGATCCGGATGTTGGTCCAGAGCGCTCCGGTTTCAAACTGCTCGTACAGGGTGTCGATCAGAGATGTCGGCGCCGGCCAGAACCGGGCATCGATCAACCCGGACCGACTCAGAGCCTCCCAGATTCCGAGCAACACCAACGGCCCTGACAACGCCAGAAGCAATTCCTGCGAACGGCGGCTCATGATGCAGATCCAGCTCGCGGAACCGGATCAATCTGCACTTCGTCCCGAAGCAGATTCCAGATCTCCTGAAACCGCGCGCCGAATTGGGGATCGGTGCGTACATCGAGGAAGCTTCTCGGCCGCGGGAAGTCCACATTGATGATCGCCTTGATGCGACCAGGCTGCGCGGTGAAAACCACAACCCGATCAGCCATCACCAACGCTTCATCGATCGAGTGGGTAATGAAGACAACCGTCTTGCGGGTTCGCTCCCAGATGTCGAGAACGTCGTCCTGCAGCACAAGCTTGGTCTGCTCATCCAGCGCACTGAACGGCTCATCCATCAACAACAGATCCGGATCGACCGCCAACGCCCGCGCAATTGCCACCCGTTGCCGCATACCCTCCGAAAGCTGGTGCGGATACGAGAACCGGAATCGCTCAATTCCGATCATCTTGAGCAGTTCATTGCCCCTTGGCCGTGCGCTCACGCCGACCCACCCCAGCCAGATGCAGCCCGTAGGTGATGTTGTCTTCGACGGTCATCCACGGAAACACTGATCGACCCTGAAACACCAGCGCATTCGTCGGTGGGGTAGGGCCACTGGTGAGCGTCCCGGACGTCGCCCGGTCCAGACCGCTCAGGATGCGCAGGAACGTGGTCTTGCCGCAACCGGACGGACCAACGATTGCCAGAAATTCGCCGGTTCGGATATCAAGCGAGACATCCTCGATCGCGTTGAGCGTCCCGGCGGCCGAGTCAAACGTGCGAGTCAGGTTTTCCGCCCGGATGAGTGAATCGGTTCTCGCAGTTGAATGAGGGGCGGCGGTCCCGTGGACCGCCTGCGCCACCGGCTCGTCGGCCGATGGCGCTGCGGATGTCATGCTGGTCGTCCCAACCTTGGTTACGTGTCCAGTTCGGCCAGCGCGGCATCGAGTGCCGTCCGGTCGATCATGGTGTTCGGATCAATATCGGTATCGTATTCGAGTTCATCGCGGGTCCGGAAGAAGGCCTGCAACGTGCTCAGCCCCTCCACATTGATCGAACCGTCCACCGTGAACATCGGGGAAACTGCCGACGTAATCAAGTCTTCCGGCAAACCGGTGTACTCGGCAATGATCGGCAGAATCTCCGGATCACTGAAGCCGCGCTCCATGATCGCCCGCACGGCCTTCATGTACCCGATCATCAGGCCGGTCGCCGCTTCTGGATTGTTGGTGATGAAGTCCTGGTTGCCATACACAACCGTCGGAGTGATGCCCTGGACCTCGAAGTCGGTCGTCAGGCGAACCCCGATTCCCTTCTGCTCAGCCAGCGTCGCCGTCGGCTCACCGAGAATTGCCGCATCAATCGCACCGGATTCGAGGGCCGTAACGGCATCCGGGAAAGCAAGCGTCTGCAGATCGACGTCATCGATGGTCAGTCCACCCTGGGCGAGCGCCTGGCTCAGCCAGTACTCAGTCGCGCCCGGAGCATTGATCGAAACCTTCTTGCCCTTCAGGTCGGCAACAGAGGTGATCTCGCCAGATTCGCACTTCGCCTTGGAAACGACGAGCGGAGTTGCTACCGGATTTCCCTCGGAATGACCCGGGGCAATGATCTTGACTGGCAGACCGCCGTTAACCGCGTTGAACAAGCCCGGTCCTGCGCCACCGATACCGGTGTTCAGATCGTTGGTCGCCAGCTGCGCAATCATTTCTGACCCGCCCGCGAACTGCCGAAGTTCCACGTCAAGTCCCTGCTCAGCAAAATATCCAAGTTCGTATGCAACAAAAACCGGCGCAAAGTTCATGACCGGGATATAGCCCATCGACACGGATTCCAGCTCCGCGCCTTCAGCAACCTCTGCCTTGAGCGAGGGGAGTCCTGCTGTTGGAGTGGCCGCGACTGATGCGGCAGCTGGCTCGCACGAAGTGAGCGGTTCGGCGGCAATAGCCGTGGATCCGGACAGTCCGAGCGGAATGGTCATTGCGAATAGGGCGAAAACGAAGAGAAAACGAATTAATCGCATCTACAACCTCCGTAGGTCGGAGCATCTCCAACAGTGAGCGTACCGAACGATTCGGGTACGTTGCCGCCGGGAAGTCTACCAGCGAGTCTCCGTGAGTGTTCTGTCAGCTACGCTGACATTTCCTCGCTACCATCTGATCTTGATACGTTCCTGAAACAGATTCAGACCATCCGCAGACCCGGAAATGTGCAGCCGTTCGCGTCCCGGGCGATTCCACAAGGTCAAGAACAAATCGCGCGCGGTGCCTTGGACAACACTATCGGCATCGTCTGTGGTGCCGCGCGTCACGACCGTTGGTTCGTCAGAAATCTCGAGCCGCCAGGACTCGCCGGTATCCGTCGCGTCAATTCGCAGCGACATTGGCTCATCACTCCGCAACTTCATGAATCGCCTTGGGACAAACCCGGTCAGCAGTTCGTCGATTCCATCTGTCGCGCGTTTGGCATCGATAGCCGTTAGCGTACCGGCTGCGAGCTCAACATCGACCCGATGCACCGTTGTTTCATGCATCTGCCGTCGGCACCAGAACAGCTTTGGAGATTCCGAAACGATGAACGTCGCACATTGCAGATCATCAGGAGCGTCTTGAAGAGACTTGATCAGCAGCGCGAGCTCGTCGCGATAAAACTGGACCAGCTCATCGTCCGCGGGCCACTTGCCGAAAAGATCTTTCAGATCCTCGACTTCGAGCAGCGACCGCAGTTGGCCGCGAACATTCTCGCCGCACCACCGGTGAATCCCGGCCGTGTGCCGGACCAGATCTCGCACGGTCCATCCTGGGCAAGTCGGAATCTCCGCACCCGGATCGAGCTGTGGCGATTGTGTCGGCCAGCAACTGACCTTCGGCGGCCAGTCCGTCGATGTATTGCTCAGCCGTGAGCATCAGTACCCCGTGCCAGCCTTCGCCGATTCGAGGTTGAAGCCATCGCTCTTGATGAAGTTCATGAATCGGCTCTCCCGGTCACGAATGACCCCAATCGCCGCCTCCAGGCCGTCCAGCACGTCATTGGGAACCACGACGATTCCATTAACGTCGCCGTGGAGGATATCTCCTGTCCTGATTTCCTGGCCGTCCAGCACGACCGGAATTCCGACATCGAGAATCTCGAAATTGCCGTGACTGACAACCGGGAACTGGGCGAAATAGTGGAAGCCAAGCGCCTGAACTTCATGGAGGTCACGCAACCCACCGTCGACAACCATACCGACGGCACCAAGCTTTTTCGCCATCGTCGCCATCACTTCACCGGCGCAGGCATACCGCTCCGGAGCCTCGCTGACATCCTGCATGACGATGACCGACGGCGATGGCATTTGGCTCAACGCCTCCCACATCGCCCAGTACCCGTCTCGCCCTGCGACCTTGCCCGGTTTCTGACCGATGGTGACCGTCAGCGCCTGCCCGACCATCACGCCCGCGTCATACATCGCCCGGACATATCCGCCGATGTAGCCGTCGGTCCGATCCCGAACCTTAAACGTCTCGATCGCATTGGCCACGGTCGGACTGTCGTACTGCTTCAGCCATTCGACAGTGGCCGCATCGATCGCAAAATCAGGCACAGAAAACGTACTCAAGAGTGACTCCTGTCAGCGAAGGGAAAACGAACGGTTATACGGATGTGAGCGTCAGGGTCGGCTTGTAGACGTTTGGATTGTTATGGGCTTCCGGCTCGATCCCGGCTCGCTTGTCGGCAGCTGCTTTCAGGATCTCGATCTTGAGCTCATCGAGCATTTCGGCCTCGGTCACGCGCTTCAGAATCTTGCCCTTGCGGAAGATGACGCCCATCGCCCGCCCCGCTGCCAAACCGATATCCGCATCCCGGGCCTCACCCGGACCATTGACTTCGCAACCCATCACAGCAACGCGGATCGGTTCGTCGATTGTCTTCAGGAACTCATCGACCTTGTCCGCCAGCGTGAACAAGTCGACCTCGGCCCGCCCACACGTTGGGCACGCGATCAACGTCGCACCCTTCTGCCGCAACTCAAGCGTCTTCAGAATCTCGTACCCGACGAAGACTTCCTCAACCGGATCAGTCGTCAGGGAAACCCGGATGGTGTCACCGATACCCAGGGACAGCAGCGTGCCGAGACCAACCGCCGACCGAATAGATCCGGCCTTGGGTGTCCCAGCTTCGGTCACGCCCAGGTGCAGTGGGTAATCATTCGGCAACAAGGCAAATCGTCGATACGCTTCGAACAGCACCGGCACCTCGAATGCCTTCAGGCTGATCTTGATCAAGCCGAAGTCGAGGTCCTCCAGAATCCGGACATGTGCCATTCCCGTCCGGACCATCCACTCGGCCCTCATCTCGACCTGGGTCGCTCCGATGTCGTTCATCTCGTCGGCAAAGGCATCGGTGAAGGGCGGCACCGAACCGTAGTTCACGCCAATCCGGATCGGCGTGCCCCGTTCCTTGGCCATCGTTACTACTTCACGCACATCTTCAGGCTTGCGGATGTTTCCCGGGTTCAGACGCAACCCATGGATTCCCGCCTTCAACGCGGTCAGCGCAAGCGTGTGCTCAAAGTGAATATCGGCAATGATCGGAATCGGCGAGTACGGGATGATGTCCGGCAGGGCATTCGCAGCCACCCGGTCCGGTACGGCGACGCGAACAATTTCGCAGCCCGCATCGGCAAGTCGGGCAATCTGCTCGAGTGTCGCCTTTGGATCCCGCGTATCTGTCGTAGTCATGGATTGCACGACAATCGGATTGTCGCCTCCAATCTTGACCTTCCCGACTTCGAGGACTCTGGTGGTGCGCCGTGGTGCTAGTAACATGAGGTTTCCTCGCTCTTCCGTATCTAGTTACGGTAGAAACGAACCGCCCCCGAGTATTCGATCAATATCCCGGAACGCGATTACAAACATTAGACCAATCAGCAAGACAAGGCCGGCAAAATGCACGAGCCCTTCCTTCTCCGGGGATATCTTGCGCCCTCCCCGAACCAATTCGATTAACACAAAGAAAAGTCGTCCGCCGTCAAGCGCTGGCAAGGGCAAAAGATTGAGAATCGCGAGATTGAGCGACAGGATGATGCTCAGATTGGCCAGGACATACCAGACCGGGAAGGGACTCTCCCGCACCAGTTCGCTGGTAATCTGACCCATCCCAACCGGTCCAGCAACCTGGGAAAGCGCCTGGCGGTCGGTCAGAATCGTCCAAACCTGCTGGATCATCAGTTTGGTGGCCGCGAATGATTCCTCGAACCCGCGGGGAATGATCTCCATGAGCGGAATATCTTCAAAAACCGGAATCGAGCGCATGACTGGCATACCAACGTCAGCAAAAACGTCTGACCGGGGCCCGATCACCGGAATCGCTAGTGTGGTCGCCAGAAGTGCATCACCTCTCCGAACCACCACCGGTACCTCGGTCCCGTTGAATCGGGTGAGAATCGTTTCGAGCGAGAAAAAATCATCGATGGTCTGATCATTCACCGAGACGAACTGATCGCCCGGAAGTATCCCGGCAATTTCTGCGGGGGAACCGGCCTCGACCTCGTCAACCTGGACAAGCCCGACGTTTTCCTCCTGCATCAGGATGCCGACTCGACCCTGTCCTTCTGGCGGATTCTCACGCGGTACAAGGGTCGTCTCAATAAGCTGACCACCACGCTCGATCGTGATCGCGATCTCTCGACCGGCGTATTGCCGGGTCAACGTCGAGATCTGGCTGGTCGTTTCTACTGACTCGCCATTGGCCTCAGCGATACGGTCACCCGATTGCCATCCAGCCTGCGCGGCCGGAGAACCGCCAACAACCTGCTGGACATAGACGTTGCGGTGCAGATCACCCTTTATCCCAAGCACTATGAACATCAGGAGTACTGCGAAGATCAAATTCATAGCCGCGCCCGCGGCAAGGAAGAACGCGCGCTGGGCAGGCGATTTGGAGTTCATGGAGTCCGACTCCAGGTTGGCGCCGTCCTCACCCTTTACCCGCACAAATCCGCCAAACGGGATCGCGTTGATTGACCAGATCACGCCATTGCGCGTCCAGCCAAACAAGCGGGGTGGGATGCCGATGCCAAACTCTTCAACCTTGACCCCGCACATTCGGGCGGCGAAGTAATGACCAGCTTCGTGAACAAGGATCAGGGTCGCGAGTACGGGAATAATCCAGAGCCCGCTCGCAAACGCGTCAGAGAACAAGAACGTGCTCCTTTGCGACCATGCCGATTCGGCCTGATGGGTCGCCTGTTAAGGTCATGCTACCACCGGAAGACTGCCTGGCCGCCTCACCAATGGCACTAACTTCCGGAATCAACCCAGACGAATGGCAGACTCCACAGGAATCCATATCCGTTCGGGAAAAAATTCTGAATCGAAGTGCTGTACCCGGTTCGAGCTACACCAAATCGAATCGGTCCAATCGGTAGATCCGTCCACACAATCTGTGATTGCTCGATCTGGATTGCCGCCCGGGCCGCGGGATTGAATTCTCGTAGTTGCTGCTCTTCCAGAACATCGTAATCAGGATTGCAGTACGAACCAAAGTTGAATCCAGTCGTGGCTGCATCACAGGTGAATAGGATTCCCTGTCCTCCGTCCGGAGTCAAATTGATCGCGATCAGGGAAAGGTCGAAATCGCCGTCGTACAACCGTTGCTGCAGAATCTCACCGCCGAGGTTCTCCAGCTCAACCTTGACACCGATCGCCGTCCAGGACTCTTGCATGTACGCAAGCATTTGGTCGACGGTCGCATCTCCACCGACATAAAGGATCGAGAGTGAGAGTTCTTCGCCATTCTGATCGACCGAACCGTTGTCATTGGAATCCGTCCAACCGGCGTCGGCCAACAATTGGCGAGCCGCGTCAGGGTTGTACTCAAACGGCGGTTGCATCTGAGTCGGGTCGTATGCCGGTGAAAGAGGTGGCTGCGTACCGACGGCCGGCTCACCGAATCCCGCAAATATGTTGTCGGTAATCGATTGTCGATCGATCGCCTGCAACATCGCCTGGCGAACGCGCTGATCGGAAAACGCCGGAACTCGCTCACCATCCATATTCATTACGAAGTAGGTGACCGAGTAGATGTCATAAACCGAGACCGTCAAGCCGGGTGTGTTCTGGATTCGCTCAGTGTCTGGAGCCGGCAAAATCTCGACCAGGTCGATGTCTCCCGCTTCAAGCGTTCGCACCAGCGTGTCGGTCTCTGGTTGGATAACCATGACGAATTCATCCAGGTTCGGAACCGTGTCGTAGTGGTTCGCATTCTTGCTCAGGGTCACTCGCTGACCCGGTTCCCAGGCAGAGAGCAGGAACGGCCCGGTTCCGACGACTCTCGAAAGGTCCGTTCCGGTGCTTCCACCATCGAAACTCCACTGTTCAACCGGAATCTCGCCCCAGATGTGCTTTGGCAGCATGAACACGGAAGCCGGTGCGTTATAGAGGAACGTCACGAATCGATCGGATGCAGTGATCTCAAACGTGTCGGCATCAACAACCCGATAGGAAGCGACGACCTCCCGGACCTGAGTTCGATATTGACTGTTCAGGTTGGGGTTGAGAACCGCATCGAAACTGAACTGGACGTCATCCGCGGTGAAGTCGACCCCGTCCTGCCACTTCGCCGTCGTGTTCAGTTTGAATGTGTAGGTCAGACCATCATCGGACACGGTCCAGCTATCGGCCAGCGCCGGAATCGGACGACCATCGATGGGACTGGCTCCGAGGAGTGGCTCAAAGACCTGGGCCAGAATGGTGATGGTCGTCGAATCAGATGCAAGCATCGGGTTGGCCGTACTGATATCAGCGCTCGATCCATAAATGATCGAACCTCCCGGCGTTCCCGCCGGCTGAATCCCGTACGTGGAAATCAGCGACGCTTTGAACTCCTCCCGAGTCATGGTGGAACCGGACGACGTCAACGAAACCGGAGAAGCAACCGGTGACCCCGCCGGAGATGCAATCGGCGACGCGGCGTCTACAGAACCCGGAGTCGGAGTCGAGATCGCGCGGGTCGGCATCGGGGCAATTGTCGACGTCGGAGTTTTCGATCCGGAATCGCCTCCACATGCCGACACAATCAGTGCCACCAGCAGCAGTACAAAGGGAGTCGACCATCGGGAACGCCACGAAATGCGCAAGGCTCGTCCTTAAAACTTCAGCATGAACAGCCAGTCATCCTCGCTGCAGTGGGAACTGTACTCAAATCGGATAACAGGGCGGGAAAACAAGCACTCGAAAACGTGTCAACCAGTCAATTCTGGTCAGGTCTATCTGAATTGTTATGTTAGAATCCGCCGTCGGGGAGTCTTCAGTCCAGTGCATCTCAATCACCACCTTTCCACGTCAATCCGAGCGTAATTCCCGGATCCATGACCGCCCCGGGTCTCGATCAATGTGCCTTTCGCGTTATGAACTTGAGGTAGCCAGAGCATGATTGTCGGAGTTCCCAAAGAGATCAAGGATCGGGAGAATCGGGTCAGTACGACCCCGGGCGGCGTCGCCGAATATCTTGCCCATGGGCACACCGTTTTGGTCGAACGTGATGCCGGGGTCGGCAGCGGTTTCAGCACATCTGAATACGAAATTGCTGGCGCCCGAATCATTGATACACACGAAGCGGTCTTTGCCGAGTCCGACATGATCGTCAAGGTCAAGGAACCGATTGCCAGCGAATACGACCTGCTCAAGCCGAATCAGCTGCTCTACACCTACTTGCATCTCGCCGCAGAGGAAGAACTGACCAAGGCGCTGATGCGCCAACAAGTTCAGGCCGTTGCCTACGAAACAGTTCAGCTGGCGAACGGTTCCCTGCCATTGCTGACTCCGATGAGTGAAGTTGCTGGCCGCATGGCAGTACAGGTCGGTGCCCATTACCTCGAGCGCACCAACGGCGGTCGCGGGCATGCTCCTCGGTGGCGTACCGGGCGTCCCCGGGGCCGAGGTTGTAATTGTTGGTGGTGGCATCGTCGGAACCAATGCCGCCCAGATGGCCCTTGGCATGGGCGCAAACGTCACGATTGTCGATCGCAGCATCGATCGCCTGCGATACCTGGATCAGGTCTTGCACGGCCGATGCCACACCCTCGCCTCCAACGGCCACAACTTGAAGGAAGCAGTTGCAAATGCGGACTTTGTCGTCGGCGGCGTCCTTCTGCCGGGAGCAAAGGCCCCGAAGCTCATTACCCGCGACATGATCTCGTCCATGAAGTCCGGATCGGTGGTGGTCGACGTGGCAATCGATCAGGGTGGCTGTTTCGAAACATCCAAGCCAACCTCGCACAGTAACCCGGTTTACGAGGTCGACGGCGTTACGCACTACTGTGTGACCAATATGCCCGGCGCAGTTGCACGAACAAGTACACTCGCGCTTTCTAATGTGACGTTGCCGTATGGATTGGCGCTGGCCGACAAGGGCCTCGCGGCGGCGGCGATTGCGTTCCCTGAATTGGCAAAGGGAATCAACGTCCTCAAAGGTGTTGTCACGTATCAGGCGGTTGCCGAAGCGTTCGGACTTTCATATCAGTCGTGGGATGCCGTCATTTCAGCGGCGTAGCACGGGGTCAACAACCTTCGGTCCCGGGGGTGAGAGGTATTCGATTGGTGGATGGAGAATTGAGACCTGCGGTTTCTGAATTTCTGACGACGCTGGAGTCGGATAGGGGATTCGCGGCAAACACAATCGCAGCGTATCGGAACGACCTGGATCAGTTCTGCACGTACGTGCAGAATCCACCTGCCGATGATCATGTTCCGGTCATTTCGGGCTGGAATGAACTGACCGATGTTCATCTGACAACCTACATCCTCCACCTCAAGGGACGCGAGTACGCTGCGTCCACGATCGCCCGAAAAACGGCCGCTCTCAAGTCGTTCAGCGCCAATCTGGTCGAGCGCGGCGTCATCCGCAACGACCCGGCCGAAAAACTAAGCGCACCCCGAGTCGAGAAATACACCCCGAAATCGATAAGTCCGTCCGAAATCGACAACCTGCTCGCCCAGTCCGCCAAAGCCGCCGCCGAAAACCGGCCGGAAGGACTGCGCGACCAGGCAATGCTGGAAACCCTCTATTCAACTGGAATGCGGGTCAGCGAGCTGGTCGCCCTCAACACGAACGATATCGATCTCGATCGCCGCCAGGCCCGTTGCACCGGTAAAGGCGGCCGCATGCGATCAGTCCCCCTCCGAACCAGTGCCATCAACGCACTTGCGTGCCTACATCGAGGGTGGTCGCAGCCGCATTGCCCCGAACGAGGAAGACGCCCTCTTCGTCAATCACCGCGGTAGCCGGCTGACCCGCCAGGGGTTCTGGTTGATCCTGAAGGCGTACGCGCGCCAGGCGGGGATCGACGATGTCACCCCCCATACTCTGCGCCATTCCTTCGCAACCCACGCCCTGAGGCACGGGTACGAACTTCGGGATGTCCAGCAAATGCTGGGGCACGTCAGTATTTCCACAACCCAGGTCTATCGTCGTGTTGCGTCCAATGGCCAGGTTGACGAAACTGGTATCAGTGGCGAATAGCAGCGGCGGGAGAAACCGGACTAGATGACTGATTCGACGCGTGCAGCCTCGATGGACAAGATCGTTGCGCTTTCCAAACGGCGGGGTTTTGTCTATCCAGGCTCAGATATTTACGGCGGCCTCGCCAACACCTGGGACTACGGACCACTCGGCGTTGAGCTCAAGAACAACATCAAGCGACTGTGGTGGAAGACCTTCATCCACCGCCGCCGGGACATGGTCGGCCTCGACGCCGGCATTCTGATGCACCCCACGGTTTGGGAAGCATCCGGGCACGTCGTCAACTTCAATGATCCGCTGGTCGATTGCAAAACCTGCAAAAGTCGGTTCCGGGCCGATCACCTGCTCGAAGACAAACTCGGGATGCACGCCGAGGGCAAGACGCCGGACGAAATGTCGGCAATCCTCCGCGAAGCCAATCTCGCGTGCCCGAACTGCGGCAATCGCACGCTGACCGACGCCCGCCAGTTCAACATGATGTTCAAGACCACAATCGGCCCAGTCAGCGAAACCGGCACCGAGGTCTATCTCCGACCCGAAACGGCCCAGGCAATGTTCGTCCAGTTCAAGAACATCGTCGCGACCAGTCGGGTCAAACTGCCGTTCGGCGTTGGCCAGATCGGCAAGGCGTTCCGGAACGAAATCACGCCCGGCAACTTCATCTTCCGCGACATCGAGTTCGAGCAGATGGAGATCGAGTACTTCGTCCGCCCGTCGACGGCGCCGAAATGTTCGAGGAGTGGCTCGGCCGCCATGCAGAACTGGCTGGAACTGCTGGGCATTAATCCGCGAGCACGTCCGCATCCGCGAGCACGCTAAGGAGGAACTCTCCCACTACTCGAGCCGCACCCTCGATTTCGAGTACCTCTTCCCCGGCTCGATGGGTTGGCGCGAACTCTACGGTCTCGCCAATCGCACCGATTTCGACCTCAGCAAGCATCAGGAATTCAGCGGCGAAGACCTCCGCTATTTCGAGCAGGAAACAGGCGAGCGGTTCTTCCCGCACGTCATCGAACCCACCTTCGGCGTCGATCGGACGATCCTGATCACGCTGCTCGATGCCTACGACGAGGAAGAAACGGTCGACGTCAATGGCAAGGCCGATACCCGGGTTGTCCTGCGACTGGCCCCGGTTATCGCTCCGTACAAGGCCGCGATTCTGCCGTTGATGAAGAAGCCGGAACTGACCGACATCGCACGAGCGCTGTTCGATGAAATCCAGGACCGAGACAGATTTCGTTGTTGACTATGACGAAACCGCGAATATCGGCAAGCGCTATCGTCGCCAGGACGAGATCGGCACGCCGTTTTGCTTCACCGTCGACTACGAATCCATCGACGATCGACAGGTGACCGTCCGACATCGTGACTCAATGAAACAGGAACGCATTCCGATCGACAGACGTGCGGTCGTTTCTGATTGACGCAATTCGCTAACACGTAAAGAGGACGAGGGGGATGCCCGAAAGTAACCAGGAACCAATCAGAAACGCGAGCGCAGCGACGCCAGGAGATGGTCAAGAACCGTCGCGAATGAGCGCATGCAAAAGTACAACCGCAACAAGCGCGAAATGATGATGATCAAGTGGGGCTCAATCGCGCTGGCCGGTCGTCATTCTCGGCGCAATCGGCTTTACGCTGCGTCAATTACCTCCAGGACCGCGATCTGAATCGCGAGCCAGAGGGCGTGATGGTCTCGAATACGCTGCCTCGAATCACGTCGAAGGCGACATCGATTATTCTGCCCAGGCCGAGTACCAGGGCGAAGTCCCGCCAGCCGGCGGCGCGCACAACAGCACGCCTCAGCAATGCGACGTGTACGAATCACCAATCCGGCAGGAAGCAGTGATCCACTCACTGGAGCACGGCGCAGTCTGGATTACCTATCAGCCGACACTGCCACAAGATCAGATCGACTCGCTCAAGGCATTGGCCGAAGGTGACCCCTACATGATGATGAGCCCGTACGAAGGTTTGCCGGCACCGATCGTGCTTACTGCCTGGGATCATCAGCTGCAGATGCAGGCATTTGATCAGGACGACAGTCGAGCGCTTCATCCGCAGTTACAAGAACAAGAACGGAATTACCCCTGAATTCGGTGCGTCGTGCTCCGGAACAACCATGACGATCACTCCGTAATAGTTAGTCCGGAAGCGAAATCTTCATCTCTGGATCGGGCATTGAGGCATCGTACTCAGTGCCCGATTCTGCAATCTGCAGCAGCCCATCCCGCTCCAGCCCTCGCACAACCCCATACAGCCACGGCAAATCCTCGTCACTGAAATCGACTTTGATGTTCGTTCCGAGCTCTGCCAACGACGAGGAGTGATCCCGCCGAAGGTGCTCGACCACCCGTCCTCGAAACTGCCGATTGGACCCCTCGAACGTGCCCTCGTTCTTGAGTCGGACACCTTTGGGCAATAGCGGCAATGTCGGTCTGAATCTGCGGATACGCCAGGCACTCGCTCTGCAGCGGACATATCACACAGGCCGGTCGCCGCTGCGTGCACTGCAGCGCTCCAAATTCGATCAACGCCTGGTTCCACATCCAGCCATTGCCCGTCACCGACCAGCTCGTCGGCCAATGTCGAGCAGCTCGGCCTCGCTCGCGGTTCGCTCGGGATAATCACTACCCACAAGCAGCCGGTGAATCACCCGCCGCATGTTGGTGTCGAGAAATGCCACATCCTGTTCGAATGCAAACGCAGCAGATCGCCCCGGCCGTATACGGACCAATCCCAGGCAGGCGTTGCAACTCGATCGGTGTGCTCGGAAAAGCCCCACGCGTGTTCCTCGACCACTGCCTGCGCCGTTCGCTGAAGATTGACCGCCCGCCGGTTATATCCAAGCCCGGACCACAATCGAATCACGTCGGCCGTCGGCGCGCTCGCCAGATCCTGAACCGTCGGAAATGCGGCCAACCACCGCTCGTAGTAGGGGATGACCCGGTCGACCTGGGTCTGCTGGAGCATCACTTCCGAAACCAGAATCCGGTACGGATCCCGCGTATTCCGCCACGGCAAATCCCGGCGGTTCACCGCGAACCACGCGAGCAATCCGCTTCGTACGCGTTCGATTAGGTCAGGATCGGTGCCAGTCATCCCGCAAGCATATCCGTCCGAAGTAATTAACCGCCGACGATTCGATACTGGTTGCCGCACAGCACTGCGGACCCGTAAACTGCTTCGAATCAAAAAGATCAGTCCGGCAAAGAAAGCAATTCGAACGAGGAACTCATGCGTCGCCCGCAACGCATTTTTGTAGCCCTGACAGTGCTTTCGCTGATAGCGGTTTGCCTTCCCGTGTGGGGACCGGCGACCGTAGTTGCGAAGGATCCATCGCTTCACTTTCTCTACGGCTCAGGCTCCGTGACCGGGGGTCGGCCGCTGAACCTGCGAGTCGAACTGACAGCACCAGCACCGCAGGGCGGGATCCGGGTCCGACTCTCGACCACCAACATAGCCGTCCAGGTTCCTGGTTCTGTCCTCGTCCCAGCAGGCAAGTCAGATCTCGCGTTTACAGTGGCCACATCAGCCGTCGAGACCGAACTCTCAGTCACGATACGCGCTGAGTTCGGCGGAGTAACCAAAAGTCGCGCCGTCCAGATCAAACCACCTGCTCTCGCCGGACTGTCAGTGCAATCAGTGATGCGCGCAGGCGGTACCGCAAAAATCACGGTGAAGCTAACCGGACCCGCTCCGTCCAGCGGCATCAGTGTCGATCTGACCACCAACCGCCCGACACTCATCACCCCGCAATCTCCAGTCGTCATCTACCCGCAAAAACAGTCAGTCACAATCATCGTAAGTGTCGGCAACGTCCCACGCGAAGCACCCATCAACGTCATCGCTCGTCTCAACGGTGAGCGCCTGGTCGTGCCTTCAATCATCCGCAATTTCGACGCCCCGGTCTCTGACCCCAACTGCAACCGCAATCGTGCCATCGCAAACTCCGACCGCATCGCCGTCCAGTTCACCGACCGCCACGGCTACCAGAACGGTCCCGCCCTCAAGCTCCACGCCGACGGCAACTTCGAGCGCCACCGCCTCACCAACCCAGGCACACACGACCACGGCAACGCCGGCACCGCTGTCGATTCAGTTCGAGTTGCAATCCCCATCGGACGTTGTGGTCAAAGGTTCAACGGTGACCTTCGGTGTCTGTCCGTCAGTGCAGCCGGCCACACCAGCCTTCGTGAGTTTTCGTTCGAGCAACGAGACGGCCGTTCGCTCAGTGGACATATCCCCAGAGACATGGGTGGTTCAGTCGGCCGCATGTCTGCTGGTTGAAATGCGGGGCCAATCGACCGGCGATAACAACATCGGTGTCGGTGTCGTCAATCTGATCGCGAACCTGAACGGAACCGAGTTCATCTCACCACCCGTGACATTCATCATTCCGCCGGCAACAGCCACCGAAACGCCCGCAGTGACAAACACGCCGATCCCGCCAACCGCGACCGCATCACCATCCAGCACCGCTACGAACATTCCGAGCTCGACTCCCACCGGGACGCCGACATCTACCGCGACGGGAACTCCGACTCAGCCAACAGCCTCTGTCACGCCCACCACAACCAGCAGCCACAACAGCAACCGCTACCCAAACACCTCCCGTGACCCCGACAACGCTGGCGTCCGATCCCGTCACCATCACCCTGATAGGTGAGCAAACGACTTTCGTTCGCGGCTCGTCGGTTTCCTTCCTGGTTTGCCTGAGCAATTCAGAAACTGGCACCCCTTTCGTCTCGCTGCGTTCCAGCAATGAGACGGCAGTAGATTCCAACTCGATTTCGCCGGGCAACGATGTGATGGTGATGACGCCAGGCCAATGCATCACCCAAACCATGACCGGACGATTGGCTCGCAACAAATCGGGCTGGGCGAGGTCCAGATGATCGCCAACCTCGATGGCACGGATTACTTCAGCCCTGCAGTCCAGTTCGTGAACGAGGATTAGGTCTCAAATCCCCCTCGCTACCTGTTCGAATCACGCCGTGCCCTGCTACCGTCTATCGGAATGGAATCGTTCCATGACGGAGCACACGTGAAAGACGCGTTCAACCCAAAACTGGTCGTCGTCACTGGCGGCCTGGGATACATCGGCGGAGTTCTGGTACCGAACCTGCTCGCTGCCGGTCACCACGTCCGCATTCTCGACTCCAATTTGTACGATGCCCCGATTCCGCGTCATGAGCGACTCGAAGTCGTCATCGGAGACATCAGGAATGACCACCTCGTCGAGGACACCCTGACCGGAGCAGACGCCGTGGTTCACCTTGCCGCACTCGTCGGTGACCCCATCTGCGCCGTCGACCCGGACCTCACCCGCGCAGTGAACCAGACCGGAACCGAGCGCGTCCTCCAATCGGCCCGATCAGCCGGGATCAAGCGGTTCGTGTTCGCCAGCACCTGCAGCGTCTACGGAGCCGGATCAGGCGAATTATTGACCGAGGAGTCGCCGCTGAACCCGGTGTCCGTCTACGCCGAATCCAAAGTGCTCGCCGAAAACGCAGTCCTTGCCCAATCGACCGCTGAAATGGACACAATCGTTCTTCGCTTCGCAACAATCTACGGCCTCGCGCCGCGACTTCGATTCGACCTGGTCGCCAATCTCCTGACTGCTCGCGCAAGTAGAGGACTGCCGATTTCGATCTTCGGTGGAGAGCAGTGGCGGCCATTCCTCCATGTAAGTGACGTCGCTCATGCGATCCAACACGCACTGGACCCCGAAACGTCGATCCGCTCGGGCATCTACAACGTCGGCTTCAGCTCGGAGAATTACCAACTCGCTGATCTCGGTCGCCTCATTGCGGAACTGATTCCAGGTACCGACCTGGTGATCGACCCAGCATCAACCGACAAGCGTACCTACCGCGTTGCCTTCGATCGGTTTACCGGCGCAACCGGAATTGAGCCGCAAACGACGTTACCATCTGGACTGGCCGAGTTGCGCGATGCACTGCTTGCTGATCCGCAGATCGACATCACCGATCCTCGCTGGAATAACGTCAAGCAGTTTCAGGCGCTCTTGCACCAGAATCTCAGTCGGCTAACGAACCCGGACTCCGGCTTCCCAGTCTGATCGGAAGAACGCGACCAGTCGACTGATATTCGCCGTATCGTCAAGCAGAATGCCCGCCTCGCGATTCAGGTCGAGTGAGGTCTCGGTCAGATTCTGCGAACCGACCAGCGCAACCGTCCGGTCAATGATGATCGCCTTCGCATGACTGTAATGGACCGTCATCGTCTTGATCTGCACGCCATTGCCCGCTAATTCACGGTAGATCAGCAAGTCATCCGGTGAGGGCTCCGAAGGAACCAGCACGCGCACCGCGACCCCATCTGCAACTGCAGCAATCAGTTGCTTCCGCACCGTCGCGTCCCGCACCACCTCGGCATAGATTTCGATCGATGATTCCGCACTTCCCAGAAGTTCATTCATAACCGCTCGACTGTTGTCCGGACTGGTGACGATCGAACCAGTCGGCTCATAACCGGTTCCGGACCAGTCCGCCTCGAACAATGCCGACATCTCCGCCACGTCATTCGGATTGGTAGATACCACCGCAAACTCCCGGTTTGCGGTCAATGCCGTCCACGAAAGATTGAGCGTCATGATCACGGCCACCTCGCCATCCACCACAAATGTCTTGATATGCGTGAACCAGAAACGATCGCCAGACCACCGCACCTCAATCCCCGCCGCATCGAGCCGATCGAACGCGTCCTGATTTGAGTTACCGCCCCCGAATGGATCCTGCTCGAGAATCACCCGCACGCGCACCCCACGCTCATGGGCGTCATGAAGCGCGTCGATAACCTCGTCCGCCGGCAGCAAATAGACGTACAGTTCAATCGAGATTCGCGCCGCATTGAGTTCGTCGAGAATTGCGTCCCGACCATCATCCGGTAGCACAACCAATCCCCGAAGACCCTGAGCGTTCTGGTCAGTCGTCTCTGATTGCTGGGTCGCAATCGCAGTGGCAATCGACTCCGCATACGACGGTTGACGGGAATCGGCCAGCCAGTCCTGAACCCGGTCAGATCGCAATCCACCGATCGCCACGAGGCAGATAGCGACGAATACGATTAGCCCTGATAGTCGCCGCATGGAGTCGAGATCCGTCCGAAGATTGAAGTGAGATTCCTGGTCGTAACTTGTTTCCCGGGATAATAACCGCGACTCAATCTGACGCACTGAAACCGACTCAATCGGGCGAATGGGCTACCCTTTTGGTTTGCAGCCCGGTTTCCGGACTCCGTCCGGACGCCTGAGTTGACCGTAGAACGCACCAATCACTGAGGTGACCATGCCCGCACGCCGCTCGTCGGCGAGGCTCATCCGCTTCGCACTTCCCGCCATCGTCGTCGCCCTGATCCTGCTTCCGGAGGCTTCCCGAACCACCTTCGGTCAGGCCACACCCGCCCAGGGAGATTCCCAGGTTATCGCCCAGGGTCTCGGCCGCTCCCCCTGCCGATCGCGTCGCCTGGCGCGTGGTCGAGCAGGAAATTCCCGCCCGCATCGATGCCCGCCCCTCCAATCGTATGGAGTCCAGCACAGGGTTTCTCCTGGCCGACGACACCTCGATCTTTGTTGCCGATCAGCGCACCAAGCTGCGCACCCGACTCGCTGAAGGTGAGGCCCAATTCATCCCAACTGGTTCAAACCAGACCTGGGCCAGCCTGGACGACGGCGAAGGGTCCGCCTACACCCTCGAACTGGTTGATCGTGACGTCGCAAAGGAAACTCCCGGCGGCGACCTGGTTTACGCCAGTAGTTCGTTCGAAATGCTCTCCGGTGACTACGACCTCGATCTGATCCGGGACGATGTCCCCGGCGGCGAGCGGGCAAGCATCGACCAGTTCAAGTATCCGGTCCTGATTTTCGTCACGGCCGGCGATGTCGAAATCACCTCGTCGCGCAGCGAAGACAAGGTCCGGATTGGCGCTGGAGAAGCAGTCGCGCTCCGGGGTGAACTGACTATCCGCGCCCGCGGCGATGACACAGCTACCTATGTCGCAGCCATCGTGGGTGACGCAATCTCCGGCGGAACAGTCGCCCCGACTGCCGAGCCTACCGATACGCCAACTGAAGCAGTCCGACGACGATCCGACCAGCACGCCAAAACCGAAACGCACACCGACCCCCGAACCCGAAGACGACGAGCCGGATGTCGCCGGCATCAACGACGGCTCCTCACTCCGGATCGCAGTTCGCCTCTGTCGCGACGGAATGACCTACTTCGCGATCGACCCCCGCGGTTGTGCGCGCGCCGAAGGTGAGTTCCAGTTGGCCCTGGTGTCTGAGGATGGCACTCGCCTGCGCATGAGCGATGCCAGCAAGGTCGAACCGTCGTTCGTTCGCTGGAGCGGGCTGGAGCCGGGAACCTACGTGCTCGTCGTCGGCAAGATGCCCGAGGGCTATATCAGCTATTCACTTGATGGCTTTATCTGCTGTTCGGCAAATGAGGGCTATGAGATCACCATCGGCGAAGATCAGTTGATCGATGGGACCCTCTACCTCTTCCAGGAAGCATTCGGCGTCGGTGCACCGCCGCCTCCCACCCAGGTGCCGGTCGCCCAACCCACCCAGCAAGCAGTCAATCCCTCACCAGGAGTCGACTCCGATGGTGACGGCCTGTCCGACGAACTCGAGGTCAACGTCTTTGGTACAAGCCCCTTCCTCGTCGATTCCGACGGAGACACGTTCCAGATGGGGTCGAGGCCTTCGGAACCAACGGTTGGCTTACAGCACCTGCTCTCCCCGATACTGACGGGGATGGGGTCGACGACAATATCGAAATCCAGCGAGGCACTAACCCGCTCGATCCCGGCAGTCGCTGACCGGACGAACAACCGTAGAGACCGTCGAGAGGACTAGACGAGTGGATCACCAGCGCTTCGATCAGTTCACCAGGTTCCTCGCTCGCGAGACGAATCGACGGAACCTGCTGGTCGCGGCGCTCTCGGCCGTGGCCGGCACGCTCGGAATTCGCAAAACCTCGGCCCAATGTCTGGAACCCGGCGCCTTCTGTACCGAGTTCGACGCCTGCTGTTACGGGCTTTACCTGCTTTGAGGTCGATCTGTGATTGCCCGGTCGGGATTTACGACGACCTGGGCAACTGCGCCCCACCCGAACCGGTTTGCCTGAGCGCCGGGTATGAATGCACCGAGTTCGATACCTGCTGCAATGGCTATACCTGTTTTGAGGGTCTCTGCGATTGCCCAAGCGGATACTTCGACGACGAGGGCAACTGTGCTCCACCAGTTGAATGCATTCCTCCAGGTTCTCCCTGTCAGAACGGCGACGCCTGCTGCAACGGGTACACCTGCTTCGAAGCTATCTGTGATTGTCCCAGCGGAATCTTCGATGAATATGGCAATTGCGCTCCGCCGACCTCAACCTGTCTGCCACCCCAAAGCCCATGCTCAATCTCGGATACCTGCTGCGATGGGTTTTCGTGTTTTGAGGGTATTTGCGATTGCCCCAGCGGTCAGATCGATCCGTCCGGAATCTGCCTGCTGGACAGTGCACCCTGCCTCGGCGATGGCTTCGCATGTAGCTCCGAAGATGAATGCTGTGCCGGCTTTATCTGCACCGACGGACTTTGCCAGCAGTCCTCAGCGCTGGTTTGCCACGACATCGGCGAAGCGTGCGGATCAGATTCTGATTGCTGCGCCGAGTCGGGTGCGGTTTGCCTGGACGAACAATGCAGTTGCCCGACCCGCCACAAACTGATCATCGAGACGGGTGTCTGCTCCGGTGATTGTGTTTTCCCCGGCGAAACTTGTGACGACGAAACCCCCTGCTGCGATGGCGCCGGCATCTGCGAGAAAGGCATTTGCACGTGCGCCGAGAACGAGCGGGCCTGTGGCGCGCTCTGCATCGACACCTCGATCAAGTACCAGCGCGACGAACGGAACTGCGGTTCGCGCGGCAATGCCTGCGAGGAAGGGGAGACCTGTTGCGGTGGCGTTTGTTACGCTCCCGACGATTTCCTCACCAATCCGGACCGCTGCGGAGATTGCTGCACCGCCTGTCACGCCAATCAGGTCTGCTGCGACGGAACCTGCCAGGATCCATTCGTCTCAGCCGATGGTGAAGACGAGATCTGCTGCCCGGATAGACAAATCTGCAATCCGGACGACAAGTCGGAGATCTGCTGCAATCCGACCGACACCTGCATCGGCGGAAACTGTTGCCCGGATACCTCAACCTGCGGCGCGGAATGCTGCCCCGATGGATCGTTCTGCTATTGCGACACCTGCGTCACCGACCTTGCCATTTGCACGGTTGATACCGACTGCTGTGCCGGTTCCTGCGTGCTCGGGTTCTGCTGTCCGGAAGCATCAACCTGCACCGATGCCGATGGTGCGGTCATCTGCTGCGGCGGCCTGTTCGTCTGCGATCAGGAACGCATGACGTGTCTGGCAATCGAACCGTCCCAGCCAGATCGACCGTCACGACCGCTGACCTAGCCCGTTCTGAACGCAGGCGCGACCTGCTCGCCCAACAGCCGGATCGTTTCGTAGTCGGCTGCGTCCTGTATCTGGACCACGAAATACTCGAATCCGAGCTCAACCAAGTCCCTGGTAGTACGCAATCACCGTCTCCGGCGAGCCGTAGATGCGGGTCCTGGTCTGCTCCTCGGTCAAGCCATTCGGGAAGTATGAGTCGAGCTTCGCCTTCGCCCCCTCGTCTCGAATCGGCCAGCATCAACCACGATGTGAAGTGACTCTTGAGCAGCGTACTGGGGATCTCGCCCTGCCTCAGCGCACAACTCATCGATCCGGCGCAATTTCGCGAGGACCTGATCGTCATTCTGGACGTTACCGGTATTCCGACTGCCGCCAAAGTTCGCGATGTCGGCCCACCGCACGACCTGCTTCAGCGTTTTCTCACCGGCTCCGGCAATCATGATCGGCGGTCGAGGCAACTGGACAGGCGGCGCGGTAATCCATGCATTCTCGACCTGCCAATGCTTGCCAGCAAACGTGATCGGCTCCGGACCAAACATGCCGTCAATAATTTCCAGCGCCTCTTCCAACGCGGCCTGGCGCTCAGGGACCGCTGGAAACGGAATCCCGAGCTGCGCAAATTCAGGAGCATTCCATCCGATCCCCAGTCCGAGCATCAACCGGCCGTTGCTGATCCGATCAAGGTCCGAAGTCATCCGGGCGAGCATTGCCGGATGCCGGTGGAAAACGCAATTCACAACCGAACCGAGTTGAATGGTGCTCGTCCGCGCTGCAACCGCCGCCAGATGCAACCAGGGTTCAATGTGATACCCCGGATGATCGCCAATCAGAAATCCGTCCAGACCAACCTCCTGGGCAAGCAGCCCAGCCCCGATCGCCGTCTCGGTCGGATTGGGATCACTCGGCAGCGGAAAAACCTGGACCGCAAAACGAATCTCCCGTTTACGCTCGGCCACCCATCGGTGAGCACTGGAAAAATCAACCATTGCTTCTCCTCAATTCCAATCAAAATCGATCATCGCATGGATCAATCCACGCGCAAAGTCCAGTCTCGTTGCCAACCTCGTTCGGGCATCCGTGGCAACATTGTCTGGTGCGGTCTGCGGATCGCCCTGACTGACTGACGACGAAATTGAGGCAGACGTGCAAATCAAGGCGCTGATTTTCGATATGGATGGCTTGCTCGTTGATACCGAGCACCTCGCCTACGCCGCGATGGAGTCCTTCCTCGCCAAGCACACCGTGGAGCGACGGCAGGAAATTCACGACCAGATGCTCGGCCGTCGCCTGCCGGAAGCCATCGCGATCGTGAAGGAAGGCTATCAGCTCTCCGATCCGCTCGATGAACTTATCGCCGACTACACCATCATGCGCCGCGATGCCCTGATCGGGAACGTTCGTGCCCTCCCTGGTGCCCGCGAAGCAGTCGATTTCGGTTTGGCCTCAGGACTGAAGGTTGGCCTCGCTTCATCCGGTCTGCGTGATCAGGTCATGCTCTCCCTCAACGAAGCCGGTCTCAATGGACTCTTCGAGGTCGAAGTAACCGGCGACGACGTCACCCGCGGCAAGCCAGCACCCGACCTGTTCCTCAAGGCCGCTGAAGGCTTGGGAATCGAACCACAATTCTGCGTTGTGTTTGAGGACGCTCCAGCCGGGGTCGCCGCCGCAGTCAATGCCGGTATGCGCGCAGTTGCCGTTCCGAACGACCACAGCCGGGCCATGCCTTTTGCTATTGCTCCCGAAGTCGTGCTTGACTCGCTCCACGATGCCATCTCCTGGTTGAAGCAGCAGGGCGTCGGAACCGGTCACTAGCCTATGGATGCACCACCCGTTGACATAGCAATCGTCGGCGCGGGTATGGCCGGAATCGCCGCCGCCCGCCGCGCCCGGGAACTCGGCCTGACGCTTCGTCGTCCTCGAGGCAGCCGACCGAATCGGCGGTCGCATCCACACGGTCGAGTTAGGCAATGGCGACTGGTGGGATGCCGGCTGCCACGCCCTGGTGCAACCTCCCGTAAACCGCTTGATACCCGAGGCTGAGCGACTTGGCATTCGGTATGAAAAGACCTGGAATCCCGAAATCCCGATCTGGTACGACGGAGTCCAGCTCGATAAACGCGAATCGGATCGGGTTCGCCACGAGATCGACGAACTCGACGGGCTGCTCCACGACCTCGCCGAACTGGGCGACGATGCCCCGCTCTCCGACCTCCTCGACCACGACTCCGACTCAGTGCCACAGTCGAACGTCTCCTGACCCTCCAGACCGGAGCCGACCCGTCGAACACATCCGCACTCGATCGATTTGCTCGCGGATCATTTGAGGGCGAGTGGCCCGTAATCGGCGGATTCGGATCACTCCTGACTGCACTCGCGACGGACATAGAAGTTCAGTTGAATTCACCTGTCCACGTGATCGATTGGGGCGGAGATCAGGTCCGCCTCGACCTCGGCGATAGGGTCATTGAGGCCGCGACGGTGCTCGTAACCGTCTCGACTGGCGTCCTCGCAAACGGAGACATCGTCTTCGCTCCGGACCTTCCTGATCAGCACCGGCTTGCCATCGAGAATCTCCCGATGTCGAGAGTGATTCGGGCTTTGATCACGGTCTCCGGAGCAGTCCCCGGAGATCCAAACAGACAGTCAATGCACCTCAATTCCGAACGCGCGCACATCCACCTGGTCTCGCGCCCAACCGGTCAGAATCTCATCTGTGCCACCGTGATTCCCCTCGGAGCTGAATCAGACCAGATCGAGAACCTGATCGAATCGGCAGTACGATGAAGCACACGGCGAGGCAATCGGCGAAATCCTGGACATCGACATCGTGGATTGGACAGACGAATCCGTTCGTCCGCGGTGGCTGGTCCGTGGTCACTCCCGGGAATCTGGACGCGCGGACGACACTGGCCGAGCCGCTCGGTGAACGAGTCTGGTTCGCCGGCGAAGCCACCAGCATCAGATCCTCCGGCACTGCCCACGGCGCCTGGCAATCAGGAATCGACGCAACGAATCGCATCGCCTTCGCGCTCGGCCGCCTCACATCAGAACCGGTAGGCAGCGATACTGACGACATATTCAGATTCGATTTCTAGAACTGAGCAGGAAATACCCAACCATGAGCACTGATCGAGATGTGGATGTCGTAATCGTTGGAGCCGGAGCCGCAGGTCTCGGAGCCGCCCGCCGCGCCGGTGAGCTCGGTCTCTCGTACCTCGTCTGCGAAGCGATGGACCGGATCGGTGGCCGTGCCCATACCGACACCGACCACCTTCGGCACACCGTGGGATCGCGGCTGCCACTGGTTGCATTCCGGTAGCGTCAATGTCTACCGCGAATTGGCCGATACCTATGGTTTTGAGTACGTCAAGACTACGCCCCCACGCCGAAGTCACGATGGCACCCGTATGCTGACTGACGCCGAGCGGGACGAAGCCGAGAAGCAGGCGTATGGAGAACTCTGGGGCGCGATTGTCCAGGCCGGCAAGGACGGAATGGACGTTTCTGCCGCCGATGTCGTCGACATGAACCACAAGTGGATCTCGATTCTTCGCACCGGCCTCGCCGGCGAATGGAGCGTCGATATTCCCGATGTTTCAACCGCGGACGACGTCGCCTACCGCGATACCGACGAGAACTGGCCAGTTGCCGATGGCTACGGCGCCCTGGTTGCCCGCCACGCCGAGGGAATCCCGGTCGAGCTGAACAACCCGGTCCGCAAAATTACCTGGGATGGTCCGGGAGTCGTCGTCGAAACCGCCAACGGCACGATCACTGCAAAATCCGTGATCATCACCGTCAGCACCCGGATCATTCAGGACGGCGTGATCGAGTTTTCACCCCCGCTCCCGGACTGGAAACAGGAGGCCTACGCCGCCATCAAGCTCGGCAACGCCAACAAGATCTCGTACAAGATCGACAAGAATCTGCTCGCCGAAGAGCACAGCACCGCCTGGGTAAAGGTCACTCCGGACCAGGGCATGTGGTTCCAGTTGCGAGCTTTCGATCGCGACATGGCCAACGGATATCTGGCCGGGGCCCTCGGCGAGCAGATCGAGGCGGAAGGCGAAGCGGCCATGCTGCAAATCGGCCGCGATGCTCTGGTCAAGCTCTACGGCTCCGACATTCTCAAGTCGATTCAGGTCGAAGCCTGCAGCATGTGGCAGCACGAACCGTGGATTCGCGGAGCCTATGGAGCTGCCCAACCCGGCAAAGCCCACCTCCGCAAATACCTGTCGACGCCGGTCGAGAATCGCCTCTTCTTTGCCGGTGAAGCAACATCACTGGACTTCTTCTCGACCTGCCACGGAGCTCACCTGACTGGAATCGCCGCAGTCGAAGAAGTCGCTGCTACCGTCAAGCAGTAGATCGTGCCGACGCGGGCACGATTCACTCTGGCCACCTCCAACCCGGCCAAGGTTCACGCCTTGGCCGAATATCTGCCTGACTGGATCGAAATCGCACCGCTACCGAAGAATGCTCCCGACCCACCTGATCTTGAAACCGGCGAGTCGTTCGCGGAAATTGCCCGTGACAAAGCCGTCTGGTGGTCGCATCAATTGCCCGACATTCTGGTCATCGCAACCGACGGTGGTCTGCTGATCCCCGCCCTCGGCAGTCTCTGGAATCCTCTGAAAACCGCCCGCTTCCTTGGACCGACAACTTCGTCCAGGGAACGAATCGCGGCCATCATCCAATTGGCCGGGGTTCTTGAAGGCGCTGATCGAGAAATTGGCTGGGCAGAATCGCTGGCAATCGCGCGAAACGGCCGCCTACTGGCAGAATGGAACGCCGACAGTCCTCCGGGAATTCTCGCCACATCGACCCCCGACACTGCACCATTAGGCGGATTCTGGGTACCGCAAATCTGGCTCTGCCCGGAGTTCGAGCAATCGTCCGCTCGCCAGTCTGTCCGCATCCGGAGCGACATGACCGCAAAGATCACTGGTGGCAACTCGCGCAAGAATTGATTGACTGGGCAAACCCAAGCTAGCGCTGAGCCGCACACCAATCAGCAACTGGCAGCACGTATCGACTCATGCCCTTGTACGCCACCACTGCGGGCGACGCCTCCCGCAAAATCGATTCGAGCCGATGCACCAGGTCCGGTCGCGACTGGGCCAACGCGACCAACGGCGTGTTGTAAATCCGCACGCTGAACAGCGCCCGTCCCAGGTCAGGCATCGGAAATGTCGTCTGCCGCTCAATCCGCACAATGCAGTTCCGCGCCAGCGCATCATGATCGTCCAGCCAGGCGTCGTCCCACGGTTTCGGATGATCCGGATGACTGTCGATCTTCGGCTGGGTCGTCAGCGATAACCCGAACCGGACATACGGCCCCTTCGTCACGATCGCCTTCATGACGTTGTTGGACGACGCCACCAGCCGCTCACTCTCGGCCACAGGGATGTGAATGTCCCCGAACGATTGCTGGTACTTCTCGAGCGGATTCCATGAACTCGGCAGCAACACGTGCAGCGACTCCGCCAGGTGCGACCCGTCGTCCCGCAGCCGCATGATCACAATGTCTTCCTGACAGGCGAGTGCAAGGGCATCGCCAAAACGCGTAACGCCAGCCTGCCTGTCCAGCCACTCCGCCACCCGTCGACCCACGTCTGGAGCGTCACGATCGCAGCTAATCCCGACGTTCAGCCTGTCCCGAATGTCGAGCGAGACACCCAACAGCCGCAAATCGATTCGCGATTCGCTGACATCCACCAGTTCTGGATACTCTCGTCCAAAGATCTGGAAGAGCCGCCAGTAGACCTCGGCCAGAGCACTCGGCTCCTCAGGATCGATACACCGATATCGCTCTGCCGCACGCTCGAATCCGGTCAGCTTCTCGTCGATGTAATCGTCGAAGCGCTGATCGAGCTCAAAATGCCGCTCCTCCAGTCGCCCGTTGTATTCGCCTGGTAGCGGAAACAGATCGGCCCGGACGATGAAATCGTCGCGGACCACAAACGGCTGATATGGGAGTGGCAGTGACTCGAGTGCGGGCCGCATGCTGGCCTACCGTCGGGCTATGCGGTCGTAGAGCAACCCCAGTGTCGCCCCGTATGCAACGTGCCGGGGAATCGAGAGAAGGTAGGCGTTGAGGTTGAAGTAGCGGTCGATCTCACCATTCCGGACTCCGGGATGCCGATTCTCGAACGCAGCCACCGGGTACAGCACCGTGTTTTCGACCAGTGCAAACGTGATTCCCTGAACCACCGCCGGACCCGGGATCACGCGCCGTGCGTATGGAAACACCATCGCCAGCGACACCGAATTGATCATGTGAACAGGAACACCGGCCAACTTCGCGTACTTCGGACCGCGGACCATCGGCCGACCAAGCAATTTGAGGTCGTCCAGATTCTTGCCACTGATTCGATTGTCTATTTCCGCCGTCACAGCGTATGCCAGACCGGCGGCCAAACCAGCCAGGGAGGCTGCCTTCAGATTTACCTTCGGCACAATTGCCTCCCGAGCCAGTTTCAAATCGAATCGCTATGCCATGGTGTTGGTGAGTTTGCCCAGCTTCTCGACTTCAACGTCAACGACGTCGCCCGCCTTCAGCCACGGCTTGTTCGCCATACCCATTGCCACACCTTCCGGAGTGCCCGTTGTGATCAGATCACCCGGCTCCAGCGGAAAGTACTGGCTAAGATATGAAACGATCTCCGCGACCGAAAAGATCATGTCGGAGGTGTTCGAATCCTGCCGGACTTCACCATTTACCGTGCAGGTGATCCGAAGGTTCTGTGGGTCACCGACTTCGTCGGACGTAACCACGTACGGACCAATCGGGAAGAACTTGTCCGGTGTCTTGCCCAGCAACCACTGGCTCGTCCGGGTCTGGAGATCGCGAACACTGACATCGTTCGCTGTGCAATACCCGAAAACGTAATCAAGCGCGTCGGCCTCGGAGACCTTCTTCGCCGTCTTGCCAATCACCACGCACAGCTCAACTTCATAGTCGTACTGCTCAGCGACTGATGTATCCAGCGGCACGCTCTCACCCTGGGCAGCCAGCGTGTTGTTGAACTTGGAGAATACGACCGGATGCGTCGGAATCGGCATGTTCGACTCCGCGGCATGCTTGGCGTAGTTCAGACCAATGCAGATGATCTTGCCGGGATCGGAAACAACCGGACCCAGCGTCAGGCTGGCCTCGTCGAGCAACCAGGACTCGCCGCCCTTGACACTGCTGACCAGAGATTCCAGCGCCGCAGATCCCGATTCGGCAACGCCCTTGATGGTTGTCGGAGCGTCAATGCCCAAAGCAGCGGATGCGGCGGCAACGTCGATCACACCGTGATCAGTGACGATGCCAGACTTGAATTCACCATCCGCAACAAACGTCAATAGCTTCATTTTCCGTACGTGTCCTCTCGGTAATGATTCCCCATCGAAACCTGAGCGGAAGCGTACCAAACTCACCCACCAGCCGGATTCAGTTCGCCCGGATACTTACCGATTTCTTATGACCATCATCAACACTCTCACTTGTGGCCAAACGCGCAGATCAGCCATTCGCCCATCTATCATCACAGCAGTACGATCCAACCCGGAGCACCAATGAAACGCGACACCAGAATTCTGATAGTAGAAGACGACCCGTCCATCTCCCGACTGCTCGAACTTGAACTCGGTCACCGTGGCGCCATCCTCGAAACGGTCGCCGATGGATCCCGCGCGCTTGAGGCAGTCGGCCGCTTCAATCCCCAGGTGATCGTCCTCGATATCATGTTGCCCGGTCTCGGCGGCGACCAGATTCTCGCCTCACTCCGCCGTGCCGGTAATCGCACCCCGGTTCTGATGCTCACCGCTCGCGATGCCACCCGCGACAAGATCGGCGCCCTCGACACCGGTGCCGACGACTACCTGACCAAGCCGTTTGACATAAACGAACTCGTCGCCCGGCTCAACGCGATCCTTCGCCGGGTAGAAGGGGAGGAGATCCGCCGGGTCGGCGACCTCGAAATCTTCACCGAACAACGCCTTGTTCGCCGCGGCGACCGCGAAATCGAACTGACCGCCCGCGAGTTCGCCCTGCTCGAATACCTGGTCCAGAACACGGGCCGGGTCCTGACGCGCGACCAGATCCTGACTCGCATCTGGGACGACGAAGCGGACACCAACGTCGTCGACGTCTACGTCGGCTATCTCCGCCGCAAAATCGATGAACCCGGTCGCGAACGCCTGATCCAAACGGTCCGCGGTATCGGCTTCGTCATCCGCTCGGCCCTTGCCTGATGACAATCCGCCTCCGCCTTACCATCTTCAATGCCGCCACGCTCCTGCTGACCACGATCGCCGCGCTCGCAGTCGGTGGGACCCTTTTTGGAATCTACCTCTTCAAGGACCCGTTTCCGCTGGTTCAGGCACCGGCCCACGAAGTGGCATATCGAATCAATAACGGTGATACGTTGATCGCATATGACCTCGACAAGATCGCCAACGACCGCTTCGCAATTGAGATCCTCGATGTACTGGGTCAGCCAGTCCGTCTCGTCACGACACCCCGGCTCGGTGGTGACGATCAGCGGAACAATCCGCTCTGGCAGGAAGCGGCGGCATCCGGGCAGCCAGTCGAAAAGATGCTGGCCGATCCTGATGACAATGACACCTTTTTGACTGTAATCCCGCTCCGCACCAACGGGGCAATAACCGGATACGTCGAGGTTCGCAGCAGTTACGAAGCGATCATCGAGGCGATGTTCCACGACTACGTCTATCGTCCCGATCGCCGCCGCCGCCTTGCTCCCGATCGCACTGTTTCTGATTCTGGTCAGTTACATCCTCACCTGGCGCGCACTCAGACCGGTCAATCGCATCGCCGCCGAGGCCAACAAGATCTCCGAGACCGATCTCTCCCGCCGCCTACCCGTGCAAGGTGGCAAGCGCGACGAATTCGCCCGCCTTCTCGATTGCCTTCAATAGCCTGCTTGACCGAATCCACAAATCTGTCCTCGAGCGGGAGGCCGTCTTCACCGCCCAGCGCCGTTTCGTCGCCGATGCCGGCCACGAACTGCGCACCCCGCTAACCTCGATTCGAGGCTATGCCCGCATGCTCAACGAGTGGGGATTGCAGGACGAAAAGGTCGCCCGCGAGAGCGTCGAGGTCATCGAACGCGAATCAGCCCGCCTCCACGACCTCGCCGAGGGCCTCCTGACAGTCGCCCGCGGTGACGAGCAGGCCGCACCGGAACTTGCAGATGGGCGATCTGCGCATTCCGGTCGAGGAAACGATCGAAGTCATGCAGGCCAGCACCAGTACGTGCCAGCATCGAACAGATCATTCCCGATTCGACCGGTCCTCGCCCAGATCGACGACCCCGGCGTCCGTCAACTCGTCACGATCCTGATCGACAACGCCATCAAGTACTCGCCGACTGGTAGCACCGTGACCGTAACCGTCGCCATGTCGGGCGGTCGTCCCAACCCTGGTTGTCCGTGACAACGGAATCGGCATCTCCGAAGCTGAATTGCCCCGCATCTTCGAGCGCTTCTATCGCATCGACGAATCACGCGGCAATCGCGGAGCCGGTCTTGGATTGTCAATCGCCCGCCAGATTGTCGAAGCGCACGGCGGCCCGGATAACGGTTCAGAGTCAACTCGGACTTGGAACCCGATTCACGATCACGTTCCAGCCGACCTGCCGAATCGATCAGGCAGAGTGCTCCTTCGCAAAAGCGACGAGCCGTTCACAGCCTTCTCGAACGTCTTCATCTGAGGAAGCCAGCGAAATCCTGACGAATCCGTCGGCCAGCACCGCACCGAACGTGTCGCCAGGCGCGCGTCGCCACACGCGTTTCGGCCAGAAGTTGTCAGCGCCAGTTCTCGACTCTTGATGCCGCACGACCGCAGATCGACGATCGCGTAGAACGCACCCTTGGGCCGAACCGGCAGCAATCCCGCCGGCTCGAGGATGCTGACCGCGATATCCCGCCGCGCCTTGTACGCCTTTCGCATTACCGAGACCGCCTGCTGCGGTCCGCGCAGTGCCGCGATTCCGGCCTGCTGTGAAATCGACGATGGGCATGAAACCAGCGGCTCCAGCATCTTGTTGATCATGCCCAGCAACTTCTCGTCGGCAATCGCCCAACCGAGCCGCCACCCGGTCATCGCGTACGTCTTCGAGAATCCCGAAACAGTGATCACCCGACCGTCATCATCAAATTGAGTCGCTGGAACATGCTCACCGTCGAAAACCAGTTCCTCGTATATCTCGTCCGAAAGCACGTAGAGATCGTGCTTCTTCGCCAGCTTGACGATCGCCTCGACCGTCTCAGCCGGCCAGACCGCTCCGGTCGGGTTGCCCGGGTTACAGGTGATGATCATCTTGGTCTTGGAAGTGATCAACGCTTCCAGTCGCCTCGGCATCTGGCAGGTAACCGGTCTCGACCGCCATGGCGATACGCGAACCGGAACCCCATGCGCCAGCCCCAGGATCGACTTGTAGTTCGGCCATCCCGGATCGGGTACCAGCACCTCATCACCCGGATCGATCAGCGCCAGAATCGTCGAGTTGATCGCGTTCACACCACCATGGCTGGCCATCACCATGTTCGGGGTGACCGGCTTCCCCCACTTCTCCGTGTATCGATCGGCAATCGCCTGACGCAGCGGCAGTACTCCACCGCTCTGCGTGTACCGGGTTGCGCCTGCAGACGCCGCCTCGAATGCCTGCTCAATGATGTGCGGCGGAGTGATGAAACTTGGCTCGCCGACCTCGAGGTGGATGATCGGCCCGTCCATTTCCCGAGCGGCGTCCATCAGGTCGCGAATTCCGGATCGCTCGATCGAGTTGGCCAATTTGGAAATGGTGCGCACGGGATCCTCCGCGTATTCATGATTCGACGGGTCGGATTGTACCGAGAATGTCGCTGACGCGGTCGCGTCAGAACTCGCCGTACCTGGCGAAACGCCTTGTTCTGCCGATGGAACGCACGCCAGTTCCCGATGATGGCAATCGGCAAGGTGAAGATGTACGCAGCCCACGTCCAGCCAATCCCCATATCGAAAACGGTAGACACCAATCGCCGCAATCACGACGGCCAGCCAGGTCGTGACCAGGCCACGCACCATCGGACTCCGCGTATCACCGGTCCCCCGAATTGCACCGGTGGTGGTCAGCCACAGTCCCCAAAGTGGCAATCCGATCCCGATCGCCAGCATCGCTCGCGACCCCTGATCGCCATGACATCCGGATCATCGGTAAACACGTCGAATATGCGGCTTGGCAAACGCGATCAGGACGACGGTGCCGAAAATCGTCCACCCAATCACCCATTGATGCAGGATCTCGGACCGCCTTGATTCCGTCTTCGATTCGCTTGGCGCCCGACGCTCTGCCCAACCAGCGCGATCGCCGTCACCTCCAGCGCAATCGCCGGCAGGAACCAGACTTCGAGTGCGGTCAGGCCGATCTGCTGGGCCGCCAGCGCACGTGGCGCCCAGCGACGCCACGATGAACGTTGTCGCCATAAACCCCGATTCACCGGAAATCTGTTCGAGCGCTGCCGGCGCTCCCAGTTTGAACAGTTGCTGCCCGGTCTCCGCCTCCGGTCGTCCAACCGCTCTTGCTCCGCGATCTGACCGCCCGCTCCACCCTGTCGACCAGCACGAATAGCAGAACGGCCAGTCCCGCCGTCCGACTGATCACCGAAGCCCAGGCCGCACCCGCCACTCCGTGCTCGCCGAATCCGAGTTCGCCGCCAATCAGCGCATAACAGGCGACCAGATTGACGATGTTCATCAGAACCGCCGCGTAGAGCGGCGTTCGGCCGTCGGAAACACCGCGCAAAATCGAACCGCAGAGATATGCTCCCAGCAGGGCGCACATTTCCGATCGCCAGAATCTGCAGATACTCGATCGCCGCGTCCTGGACCGCCTGGTCCTCGCCGAAGAGATTCACCATCGGCGGCGTCAGGAAATACGTGGCCAGCGACATCGGAATGCCGAAAGCACCAGTCCCCAGATCAGCGCTTGCCGGGCAACATGATTCACCCGCGCCGTGTCACCCGCCCCAAATGCCTTCGATATCAAGACCGTCGCGCCAACCGAAACTGCGCTGAACAACGCCAGGAAGAAGAAGATGATCGGGTTGGCAATGCCGACACCAGCCAACGCCGTGTCACCCGCCTGACTGATCAGCAACGTGCTGACCGCCGCCACCAGCGTCTGCAGCAGGTACTCGGCAACGATCGGAGCGGCAAGATTCGCCACCTTGCGCTTCGTCATCGGCACATGTGCGACTTCAGCCGCACCACCCGTTTCAGTTAGAGAAAGAGAACCCACCGGACCACCACAATCGCGCAAACGGCAACAAAATCATCGAACCAATAAATTGCAACTGAAGTCAGATGCTGCGACAGGCAACAACTTCCCTCTCCACCGGTCACGCAACTACATCCGCAGTCACGTTCGCCGGTGGAGAGGGGCAGGGGGTGAGGTCAGTACTCGGCAACTACACCTGCGCCAAAGCCTGATCCAGGTCTGCGATCAGATCCTCAGCCGCTTCCAGCCCGATCGAGATCCGCACCATGTTCGGATCGACTCCCGCCTCCCGAACCTGCTCATCGGACAGCGAACCGCCCCACATTGCCGCCGCGTGAACCGCCAGCGTCTCGAATCCGCCCAGCGAAACCGCCTGCTTCACCAATCGCAACGCCGCCATGAATCGCTGCGTGTCCTGGTAGCCGCCCCGCACCTGAAAACTGAAGGTGCCGCCATATCCGGACATCTGACTCGCCGCCACCGCATGATCCGGATGACTGGCAAGACCCGGGTAGTGCACCGCTTCGATCTTGCTGTGCCCTTCGAGATGCGTCGCCACCGTCATTCCCGATTCATTGTGTTGCCGAACCCGCAGCGGCAACGTCCGCAAGCCCCGCAGCAACAACCACGAATCGATCGGCCCCAGCGTCGGCCCGAACATGTTGGTGAACGACCAGATCTTCTGCGACCGCTCCTTCGACGTCACCACCACCCCGGCGATGAGATCGTGATGCCCACCCAGATACTTGGTCGCCGAGTGCACAACCACATCGATGCCGTACTCGATCGGCCGCTGGTTGATCGGCGAGGCAAACGTGTTGTCGCAGATCGTGACGATGTCGTTCGCCTTTGCCAGTGCCGAAACCGCGCGCAGATCAGTCACCTGTCCCGTCGGATTCGATGGCGTCTCAATGAAGATCACCTTCGTTTCCGGTCGAATCGCCGCCGCAAACGCCTCCGGATCACCCTGATCCACGAGCGTCGACTGCACGCCGAACCGCGGCAGAATGTCGGTCACGAACTTCGACGCCGCCATGTAGTGGTTCTTCTGCCCGATGACGTGATCTCCGGCCGCAACATGGGCCAGGATCGAGCATGTGATCGCCCCCATCCCGGACGCGGTCGCAATCGCCGCCTCGCCGCCCTCGATCTTGGCCATGATCGCCTCGGTCCGCGCGTGCGTCGGATTGCCCGCCCGCGTGTAGTAATGCTCCGGTCGAGGATCGGTTGCCTGCCGCGCGAACTCTTCCGCAGTAGGAGCCGTGAACGTCGATGTCTGGTGGATCGGTGGAGCGACATCCAGGGTTTCTTCAATCCCGTCGTCGCCATGGATTACGAGAGACTCGAACGAATAATCGTGTGACACAACCCCTGCTTTCACTAGACAACGCGTCGCCGTTGACGCGCACTGAGTCTACTTGACCTCCCAATGCAATCAACGTACATTTGTTCTACGTTATCAGTTGAAGGGAGATCAGATGCATTTCGGTTACACGATCGTTTACGTTCCGGATGTCGAGCAGGCAGTCGCATTCTATGAAACTGCGTTCGGATTCAGCCGACTCTTCGTGTCGGACGAAGGCAATTACGGTGAGCTCGATACAGGCGATACGACCCTCTCATTCGCTGCCAATTCAATGGCCGATGTACTTGGATTCACCATCACACCGAACACACCCGAAGCTAACCCGGCCGGAATCGAATTGGCATTCGTCACTGACGACGTCCAGGCCGATTTCCAGCGCGCGACCTCGAACGGCTGCACACCGGTAACGGATCCGCACCTCACCTCCTGGGGCCAGACCGTCTCGTACGTCCGCGACCTGAACGGCGTGCTGATCGAAATCTGTTCGCCCGTCGGTGGATGATCGGGATCATTCCCTGCCTGAACGACCAGCCAAAATCCGGTTCGACCGCGCAGTGGGTTGGCCAATCCGCCGTATACTTCCGGGACGATAGAGCCGGGCAATTGATCCCGGTCGACGAGCGGGCTGACCAGCCTGCGCTACGCAAGAGGAGTCCAGCCAGACAATGGCGGAAGTTGCGGCACCAACCCACCAATTCGATCTCGTCTTGCTCGGTGGCGGCACCGGCGGCTACGTCGCGGCGATCCGCGCCAAGCAACTCGGCCTGAACGTCGCGGTCGTCGAGGAACTCATTCTCGGCGGTTGCTGCCTCCATCGCGGCTGCATCCCGACCAAGGCATTCCTGAAGTCGGCCGACATGTTCGACGACGTCAAGCGCGCCGCCGAATTCGGCGTCGACATCAAGGGCGATATCTCGTTCAACTACGACACCGCCTTGTCCCGCTCGCTGAAGATCGTCGAGGGCCAGTACAAGGGTCTGCACGTATCTCTTCGAGAAGAAGCACAAGATTCCGGTCTTCATGGGCCGCGGCGAGCTGCTCGAACAAGACCACCGTCGGCGTCACTCCGAATGACGGCAGCGCTCCGTTCTCGATCGGCGCCAACAAGATCATCATCAACACCGGATCCCGCCCGCGCCCGATCAAGGGCGTCCCGATACGATGGCAAAACGGTCATCAAGTCGGATCACGCCGTGACGCTTCCGGAGCAGCCGAAGAGCTTCATCGTCCGCGGCGGCGGCGCCACCGGCGTCGAGTGGGCCACGGTCTACCACCGCTACGGCATCCCGACCACGCTGGTCGGCAATCTCGTTCCGCTGGAAGACCACGAGATTCAGGCCGCTCTGCATCGCAATCTCACCCGCCAGCAGAAGATGGACATCATCCAGGGCGCTCGCCCGACCGCCGACGACATCGACGTCACCAAGGATGGCGTCACGATGCGGGTCAAGGATGAGAAGGGCAAGGATCGCGTCCTTCAGGCCGAGCAGCTGCTGGTCGCCATCGGCCGCGAAGCTGCGTTCGAGGACATCGGCCTCGAGGAAGTCGGGATCGTCGTCGAGAACGATTTCATCCAGGTCGACGACATGCTGCAGACCAATATCGAGCGCATCTACGCCATCGGCGATGTCAACGGCCAGCAGCTGCTGGCCCACACCGCCATGCACCACGGCATCATCGCCGTCGAGCACATCATGGGGCTCAATCCCGTTCCCGCTCGATGAGCTGAATTCGCCGTCCTGCACCTACTGCGAGCCGGAGATCGGCTCGGTCGGGTTCACGGAGAATGGCGCCAAGGATGCCGGCTACAACGTCAAGATCGGCAAGTTCCCGATGAAGCCGAACGCCAAGGCCAACATCGAGGGTCATACGGATGGCTTCGCCAAGATCGTCGCCGATGCCGACACCAACGATCTGCTCGGTGTGCACATCATCGGTCCGCATGCGACCGAGATGATCGCCGAGGGCGGCGTCGCTCGGTTGCTGGAGAGCACGCCGTACGAGCTCGCCATCTCGGTCCATCCGCATCCGACCATTTCCGAAGTCATCGGCGAGGCCGCGCACGATCTGCTCGGTCACGCGATTCACATCTAGTTCGATTCACCGGAGGGCTGGCCGACCATGATTGCGCGCACTGAAATCACATCGATCGATCAGTTGCGCGAAATCTACGACCAGCCCAAACCCGCCCCCGCCCATAAGGTCATCGACCACATTGATGAGCACGTCGCCTCGTTCATCGCAGGCTCTCCGTTCGTTCTGATGTCCACGGTTTCGGCTGACGGGCGCATGGATGTCTCACCCAAAGGCGAAACCCCCGGCTTCATCAAGATTCTCGATAGCAAGACCCTGATCTTTCCCGATCGCCCCGGCAACAACCGGATCGACGGACTGCAGAACATCGTCGAAACCGGCCGTATCGGATTGATCTTCCTGGTACCCGGCGTCCGCGAAACCCTGCGCATCAATGGCTCGGCAATCGTCTCAATCGATCCCGACCTGATGAGCAAGCTCGAAATCGACGGCAAGCAACCCCGGACGGTCACGGTCATCACGGTCGAGGAAGTCTTCATGCACTGCTCGCGCGCCGTGATCCGCTCCAATCTCTGGGATCCGGCCGCACAGGTCGAGCGATCCCAACTCCCGAGCATGGGCACCATCCTCGCCGCCCACACCAACGGAATCGTCGATCAGTGCGACTACGACGAAAACCTGCCAACCCGAGTCAAAGAAAACCTGTACTAGGTCGGGAGACTGGCAGGCTCCCTTCTCCACCGGTCAACCATCTCCAAACAAAATCAACTACGCCGGTGGAGAAGGGCGGGGGGATGAGGTCGTAGATCCAGCAATTTCCCGAATAGCTCTCAGTTCGCCTCGGGAATCTGGATCGCGGTCAGCTCTTTCCCGCGCGGAATCATCCCCAGCTCCTGTCCAAGCACATTCGACAACCACACGGCGTAGTTCTCGGCGGTGTGGAAATTGTCCCGATGCGTCGTCAACCCACCGATCACCGCCGGACACGTCGTGTCGGTGCAGAACCACGGAATCGTGTCGACGAATTCGGCCCCGTTTGCCTCGGCCGTCTGCTGCTCGACCAGGTTCATCTCGACCGGAACTGCCTCATCCCGCGGCGTATTGCAGGCACCCACGTTGTCCGGATTTGCCGAAAGACAGTCGATTCCAGGTTCGGCCGGGTAAGCCATGTCTCCCAGCACCACAACACGATCTGCGACCGGCGTAACGCGCTGGATCACAGATGCGAGCCCATCGGCCCAGACCTGATCCATGTTCTCACCACTGGGTTCGCCATCGACCCAGGCCTCGACATCCTTCGACGAACTGGAGAGAACAACCAGATCCGGCGTGAGCTGCTCAATCTGCGCCAAGTGCCCATTCCCGGTACTCCGCACACTCGGTGTACTCGCGTTGCATGGTTGGCGAGTACCGCGGGAAATCCGGAACCTGACAGCCTGGTTTGGTCAACTGCACCACCTGCCAGTGCTGCTCCCGACCAATCACATCCAGCGCCGGCACCCACATCGCCGCATGCGAATCGCCAAAGATCACCATCACCCGACTCGCCTCAGGATCACCATGAACGCACATGCTCGAAGTTGTTGCCGCCCGACTGACGTCACAGTCCTTGCTGTACGCGGGATTGGCAATCCGCCCCGGCTGATCCGGCCACTCCTGAACCTCAGCGCCCTCAGCAACCGCGCGAAGCACCTGACTCTCGGTCGGCAAATACATCGTGCCAGTCATCGCCACGTCGGTCGTCGATTCTGCACTCCGCCCTGACAACGCGACCGTGGCAACCACCAGCACTAACGCGGTCAGAGCAACCCCTAGACCAATGCTGACCTCCGGCCGCCGTGCCTTGAGAGTCTCTGAGTCCCGAACCGGCTGTTCGACCAACCGATACGTGAGCACCGAAAGCCCAACCGCCAACACGCAGAGCATCAGGTTCTCGACCGTGGTCAAATCCCGACCTGCCCAGGCGGCACCCAGAATCAGTACCGGCCAATGCCAGAGGTAAAGCGAGTAGGAGAGCTTCCCGGCCCACAAGAACGGACGCAACGTGATCAGCCGCTCCGCTCCAACTCCCGCAGCAACCGTTCCACCCGCAATCACCAGACATGTTCCGAGTACCGGTACGGCGGCTAGGTAACCCGGAAACACGGTTGCCTCATTGAATGCAAACGCCGCGAGCCCAACAATCCCCAATCCAATCCAGCTCAGCCAGGGCGCGGACCACTTCGGAAGTCGACCGATCTGCGGCAGTCCGATCGCCAGCAACCCACCCAGGCCCAAGTTCCCAGGCACGCGTAAACGGTGAGAAATAGGCCGACGTGCCGTTCAGCGGCGTCTGGTGCACAGACCAGGCCAGCGACCCGACCACGACTGCCCCAAGCGCAATGCAACTCGCCCGCCGGAATGAATCCCGCGTACTGCAATACGCGACCGCAATCAATAGCAGCGGCCACACGACATAAAACTGCTCCTCGACCGCCAGCGACCAGAAATGCTGCACCGGGGAAGGCGGCAGCGTCGAGTTCATGTAATCCGTGCCCTGCACGGATGAACCGGAAGTTGCTCAGGAAAAGCGCCGTCCACTTGGCGTCAGTCGCGATCCGTTCCGACCGCGCACCGCCGATCAGGAAATGCGACGCAACCACCGTCGAGATCAGCACCAGCGCCCCGGCCGGCAACAATCTCCGCGCGCGCCGGGCGTAAAACCGCTTGAGCGAGATCGTCCCGGATTGCTCGACTTCGCGCACCAGGATTCCGGTAATCAGGAATCCCGACAGCACAAAAAAGACATCGACGCCGATATAGCCGCCACTCAACGCGGCAACTCCGGCGTGATTCAGCATCACCATCACAACCGCGATGGCCCGCAATCCTTCTATGTCTGGGCGAAACGAACGAGCATTGTTCGGTGTCTTGACCGGCGGTGGTGGAAGACGTTTCGCTGCTTTTCGGGCAGCAGTCAAAGGCAAACTCCGCTAGTCAGGGTCCAGTGCCAGCAAATCCAGCCATGGGAACTGAACAACCCTGATCCTAATAATACTGACATTCGCGGTCAGGCAAGGTCGCGACCCAGACAACAATCGATTCTGGTCTGGGTAGCGGTCGCAACTCCGATCAACTTCAGTCATGTCAGAATCGCGCGGATTTGCTTTTGCCCAGGGAGCCAACGTGTCTGCCAAGTCGTCGATTGAATCTCCGCTCTTCTCCACAAACGCCACCCCGGAAGCCACCCGTGAGGTCGGACTCACCTTTTCCAGCGACTCCGATCCCGGCATCTATCGCAAGCGCACCGGAACAGGATTTCGCTACGTCGATTCAAAGGTGAGAAAGTCACCGACGAAAGGACCCTCGACCGCATCAAGGCACTCGTAATCCCGCCCGCCTGGGAAGAGGTCTGGATTTGCGCCAAGGCAAGTGGACACATCCAGGTCACCGGCCGCGATCAAAAAGGGCGCAAGCAGTACCGCTATCACACCAAATGGCGTACCCACCGCGAGGACGGCAAGTTCGGTCGGCTCGCTGAATTCGGAGCCGCGCTACCCAAAATCCGCGAGCAAGTTGAAATCGATCTCCACCGTCACAACTTGCCTCGCGAGAAAGTTCTCGCCGCCGTCATCGCCCTCCTCGAGCGAACCCACATCCGCGTCGGCAATGACGAATACGCCCGCACCAACAAGTCGTTCGGCCTAACCACCCTGCGCGACCGCCATGTCTCCATCGGCAGCGCATCGGTCAAGTTCCGGTTCAAGGGCAAATCCGGCAAGGAACACGACGTCACCCTGCAGGATCGCCGCCTCGCAAAGGTCATCAAGCGCTGCCAGGATCTACCGGGCCAGCGCCTCTTCGTCTACGAGGAGGACGGAAACATCCATCAGGTTGGGTCGTCCGACGTCAACGCCTACCTGCGCGAAATCACCGGAGCCGATTACTCTGCCAAGGACTTCCGAACCTGGTCCGGAACCGTCATCGCCGCCAGCGTCCTTCGCCATTTCCCCGTGCCAGAATCGGAATCCGTCGCCAAACGGGACATGGTTGCCGCGGCCGACGCCGTCTCTGAGCAGCTGGGAAACACTCGTACGGTGGCCCGCGCCTCGTACATCCACCCCGCCATCTTCGCTGCTTATCAGGACGGCTCGCTCCAGAAACTCGACCCCGACAAACTGCCGGACGTCGATCCCGGTGGATTGGACGCAGACGAACGAATCGCCTTGGCGGTGCTCAGGAAGAAACGCTAGTCGACTTTGGCATCGTTTCGTCCAGGCGCTTCCAGACCGGATTGACCGCCAGAATCAGTGTGACCAACTGGGCTCCGCTTGCGAACACAATTACGGTAGTGGTCAGCCCCCACTGCTCGATCATCAAACCAGCAAGGGGAATGCTGATCGGTGGGAAGAGCTGGGCAATCGCCGATGTCGATGCGAAAACCCGCCCTCGAAGCTCGACCGGTATCCGCTCGAGTCGAACCGTCACCAGCAATGGATTGACCGGTCCGTCAAACAACCCGCCGATGACCATGATCCCCAGTACCACCGCAAATGGCAGCGACGTTGCCAGTGGCCAGTACGGCACGGTGATCGTCAGCAGGAAGAGCACGGTGATTGTCTGCCGCGAGAACCGGAACCCGACCCAACCGTAGAACGTCGTGCCAACGATCATCCCGATCGAAAACGCCGAGAGCATGAACCCGAGATAACGCGGATCGTCAAACCGCTCCTTGGCATAAACCGCAAACATCAAAGAGAAGAACGGCGCCCCAAAGAGATTTGTAAAGCTCAGTGCCACCGAAATCGCCCGGATAACTGGATCCTTCCAGAGGAACGTCAGCCCATCTTTCAGATCCCGGACATATCCCTGGGAAACTGCAGCAATCCGGGTGTGCAAGTCCCTGGGAATGGCGAAAAGGAGAATGAGTGCAGAGAAGAGAGAGGTCCCCGCGTCGATCCACAACACATTGCTCGCACCAAGCAAGCCGATCAGGATCCCCGCAATCGGCGGACCGATAAACATCGATATCGTGTTGTTGCCTTCGAGAATCGAATTGACCCGCTCCAGCCGAATGTGACCCATTTCTGCCAACTCTGGCAGCATCGAACGACGGGCGGTCACTCCCGGAATGTCCAGCATCGAGCTGATCAGAATCAAGAGCAGAAGTTGCCAGAACTCCAGTCCGACCGTGTGATAGAGCACAGGAACCATAAGTATCGAGCAACCACTAACCAGGTCAGCCGCGATCGCACTGTTCCGCGCACCAACCCGGTCGATAACAGCGCCACCGAAGATACCGGCCAGGAAGCTCGGCAGGAAGGCAACCGCGCCACTCAGGCCCGCCTTCCCGGCGCTTCCCGTCGTCTCCAGCACAAACCACGGAATCGCAACAACGGTGATTGATGACCCGATCAGCGAAACGCAGTTCGCAACCAGGAGTGCATAGATTGGTCGGCGCCGAGGTTGACTCATCTCCCCTCGCAGGATTCCCATCAATCGCTCCGCATGCACGAACAACGATGGGTTACCGCCGGTGTGCACAAACACCACAGTTTGGTCCGGTCGAATTTCACCCGTCGCAATGTGATCGAGCAAACCGGACATACCCTTGCCCGTGTAAACCGGATCAAGGAACACCGCTTCAGTCCGCGCCAGCAGTGGAATCGCAGCGTCGGCCGCACTGGTCGGAATGGCATATCCCTCCCCGACATATCCCACCAGATTGTTCATGTCCTCCGCAGCCAATCGCACATCACTGCCGACCAACTCAGATGCTTCGTTAGCAATTTCAACAGATCTCGCCGTCCGCTCCGGTGTGTGCCCGCTCACCACAACGCCGCGCACCTCATACGGCATATCGAGTAGCTTTGCCCCCAGTGCGATACCCGCTTGCGTCCCCCGCGAACCGTTCGAGAAATAGAGGTACTCTGGAGCGGCTTTCAGCTCCGCAAGTTGCGCCATCAGCTCGATCGTCATGGTCAGGTATCCCGCCGCCCCGATCGCATTCGACCCACCGACCGGAATCACATACGGCACGCCGCCCCGAGCCGTAACGTCTGCGGCGGCGGCCTCCATTCCCGGAGTCAACTGTCCGCCCATCGGCACCAGACGTACCTCGGCATTGAGCAGGTGGTCCAGCAGCAGGTTCCCCTGCGGCGCCTGATCGGGGTAGTCAGTCTCCAGCACCAGAATCGATTCGAGTCCGACCATCACCGCCGCCGCCGCAGTCGCCCGGGCATGGTTCGATTGCGCCGCACCGGCTGTGATCAGTGTCGTAGCACCCTTGGCCAAAGCATCGGCGACCAGAAACTCGAGCTTGCGCACCTTGTTCCCACCAAACGCCAGACCGGTCAGGTCGTCACGCTTGATCAGAATCCTTGGTGCCTTCGCCGGTCCACCCAGCTCCGCTCGCAACCTGGTCGCATCCTGCAATGGGGTAGGGAGATTGGCAAGGGAAACACGTGCCAACCGGTTCAGATCGAATGTCACTGGTCAAACCTCCTGACCGCTTGGAGGCGGAAATCCGAATATCTGCCGGGTCAACTGGATATGTCCAAGATGAACCGCGGTGTGTTCAACCGCGTGCAAGACCCCATCCCGGCGAGACAGCGGCAACGGGCCGGTCCAATTCGACATGCCCGCGCCTTCAATTGATCCAGGCAGGTCGAGCTCGTCGGCATCAAGCGCGGCCAGATGCTCCTCAACCTGTCTGATCAGCAACTCGAGATCCGACCGCACGTGGTCACCGGTTCCCGTCGCCGTGAACTCCGCCGGCCGATTGCGATGAAAATCAGTCCCACCGGTGTTCGTGATCACCCACCATCTCGCCGATCCAGCCACGTGGACGCCCAGCTGATAGATGGTGTTGGCAGGAGCAAATGGCAACTCGCGATTGAGCGCCTCATCGTCCAGACCATCGAGTTCAATCAGAATCAATCGCAATCTGCCGGGTTAACGATGTCGCCAGTTCATGCCCTTCGTGTTCCATAGTCATACACCATTCGCTATTGACAGATATGTCATTGGATACTACCGTGTTTCGCATGGATGACCACGAATCACGACAGAAAATCGCCGCTACCGCCAACGCCCTTGGGGACGATACCCGATTGCGCCTGCTCATGACGCTCCTCTCATCCGGCTCTACTGGATTGACCGTCACCGACCTCGCCGAGCAGCTGAACCTCGCCCAACCGCGCATCTCCACCCACCTCGCCATCCTCAAGGAATCTGGCCTGGTCGAGGGGCGCAGTTCAGGCCGTACCCGCGTCTACCGAGCCGATTCCATCAAGACACTTCCGTTGCTGGATGCCGTCAAGCGCGCCGCCGGAGTCGAAGTCACCCCGCCACCCAGTCCCGCCGCCAAACGCGAGATCAATCGAAACAGCCCGTATCGCAACGCCCGAACCTGCTACGACCATCTCGCCGGTTTCGTAGCGGTTGATTTGCTCGATCAGTTTGTCTTCGATCGTTGGCTAGTCCGCAGCGGCGGGCCCGACGAACGCCCCCTCTACGAACCGACCGAAGCCGGAACGAAAGCATTTGCCAAACTCAATGTCGACCTGGACGGGATTAAGACCGGCCGACGCGTGCTCGCCTGCGGTTGCCTGGACTGGACTGAGCGGCGTCCACATCTCGCCGGCGGTCTCGGCGCGGCCGTCTTGACATCGCTTGAGCAAATGGGTTTCGTCCGTCGACCGGAGAACGGCCGCCAACTCGAGGTGATCCGCCCGATTGATGAGTGGCTAGCCGGAGCCTGATTCCGGGTTCGTTGGCCAGGTCTGACACAGGCCAGAAGTCCGCAGCCCACACGGTGGCGCCTGCCGCTTGATTGGCACGCCGCACTCCTGCATCAGTCGACCGACAGCGCAGAGCGGAAAACCAACTACGTTCTGGAAACATCCGCTGACCGATTCGACGATGTCCCCACCAGCACCCTGAATTCCGTACGAACCAGCCTTGTCGTGCCAGATCCCGCTCTCCAGGTATCGCTCGATCTCACCCTCGCTCAAGTCCCGGAAATGAACCGCCGTCTCGACACTGCCTGACACAACGTCATCCCGAGCAGGCGACTTCACCGCGATACCGGTGTGACACGAGATGGGATCTGCCGTTCAATGCCATCAGCATTTCCCTGGCATGCGCTCGATCATCCGGCTTGTTCAGGACCACCCCATCCAGAACCACGATCGTGTCAGCCGCAACCACAATCGCATCTGGCCGCATCTGCGAACCCGCAAGTGCTTTCCGCCTCGCCAGATCCTCGGCTATCGCGCGCGGTTCCCACGTCGGATCAAACGACTCGTCAGTGAATCAGTTGCCAGGAACTCGAAATCGTCGACCAGGTAGCGAATGAGCTCCCTGCGCCTCGGCGAAGCAGACGCGAGAACAACTGGCCAATCATCACGAATCAGGGATTGGACGGGTTCTACCAGAAGGTCATGAGCGACGCGGCTCTGCAGTCGCAGCTGAAGAGCGCGCCAGACGCACAGAGTTTCGTGGCCACCGCGGTTCGCCTGGGCCGCGAACATGGGTACACGTTCACGGCCGACGACGTGGTCGCCAGGCTCGGCAGGCCAGCCAGTGACGTCGAGCTCTCGGACAAGGAGCTCGAGGCCGTGGCTGGCGGCTATGTCTCGTACGGCGGCAGCGCCCTCTGCGGGTATTGCGGCAAGACGAGCGGCACATGCTCGGCGACGGGAATGCTGCCGGCGTAGGCGAGACGATGGAGGATCACCTCGCGGTGGTCCTCCCTCACCTCAGGCCCGCGCTCGCCGGTCCGGCAGCGCGTGCCCGGATCTCCTCTCTCGCCTCGCACCTCCCGGCTTGTCCCGCCGGCGGCTTCGAAATCTCCCTGACAGACAGAACCGACCGCACCGACTTTCACGTCTTCGTCAGCCGTGGGGTCGTTCGCGCGCCTGGCGGCACGGAGCCGCACCCAGGATGGGAGGCCGCCGCCAGGTTCAGCGAGGCATGGGCGGCCGCCGATTCGCCGTTCGCCCAGGCTGTCGTCGCGCTGATCCTCGAGTTCGATCTCGATCCGTCATCGGCCACCGTGCCGCCGCCAAGCCTCTTCTGCGCCTTCCACCCCGTGGCCGGTGAACAGGCCGACGTCGTTCGTGCGGTCACGGCCGCCCTGGTGGGGGAGCGGCCGTTCGCAGACCTGTCGGCCGCCCTCGACGGGTGCCTCGCTGCGCTGCCGCCCCTGGCCGGCATCAATCATGTCGGCGCGATGTGGTCCCGAACAGGTTCCGGATCCGTGCCGTTCGTACGAGCCAACCTTGGGGGAGTCGAGCCCGACGCCATCGTGCCCCTCGTGGCCAGACTTGGCTGGGCGGGCCACGCCGGTGCGCTCGGAGGCATCATCAAGGGCCTCGGGAGTGTGGTCGATTCCATCGAGGTGGCATGGGATGTTGGCGCCCCGTCACCGACGCGCCTGGGCCTGGAGTGCTTCATTTCCGACACGGTTGCGCGGACGTCGCCCGGCTGGCTCGAAGTCCTGGAGCACATGAGTTCCCTGGCGACCTGTGATGCCGCCAAGGTCGGCGCCCTCCTGGACTGGCCGGGGCTGAGTCGTCGGTCTCGGAGCGGGCCCTGGCCGAGGTCGCTGCTGCTGGGGGACGGGTTCCTTGCGTCAACGGCCGCCAGCGTATTCGTGCGCCGTATCAACCACGTGAAGGTGGTGGTCGACGGTGACCATGTGACCGAGATCAAGGCGTATCCAATCTTCGGGCACCGCTGGATACCGCGATCGCGGGCGGCGGTTGGATAATCGTCAGTCAGCCATCGTCAATGATCTCAGTCCTGCTCCGGTATCAGGAGCTGGCGCTCAAGGGGAAGAACCGCCCCTGGTTCCAGCGCCACCTCATTCGGCACCTGCGCATCGCGCGCTGGCGGGGCTGAGCGTGCGCGAGGTCCGCGTGCCGATGGGACGCATCGAGGTGGTGCTCGGCCGCGAGGCCACGGCCGACGAGGTGCGCGAGCGGCTGCGGTACGTGTTCGGCCTCGCCAACTTCTCGGTGGCGACGCGCGTGGCGCCCGACTACGACGCGCATCGAGGCGGGCGTCCTGCGCGACCTGCCGGCGGCGGCGCCCGACGAGCTTCCGCGTGAAGGTGCGCCGCGCCGACAAGCGGTTCCCGATGCGGATCGCCGGAGTTCGAGCGCGTGCTCGGCGCGCGCATCGCGGACGGCGCGCGGATGGACGGTGGACCTGCACGCAGCCCGGCGCTGACCATCGGCGTCGAGATCGTGCCGGGCGAGGCCTTCTACTACTTCGGCAAGGAGCCCGGCGCGGGCGGGCCTGCCGACGGGCACCGGCGGACGGCTCGTCGCGCTGCTGTCGGGCGGCATCGACTCGCCGGTGGCGGCCTGGCGCATGATGCGGCGCGGCTGCACGGTCACCTTCGTGCACTTCCACAGCTACCCGTTCCTCTCGCGGGCCTCGCAGGACAAGGCGCGCCAGCTGGTCGAGCACCTGTGCCGGTTCCAGCTGCGCGCGAAGCTGCAGCTCGTCCCGTTCGGCGAGATCCAGCGCCAGGTGACGCTGTCGGTGCCGAGCGCGCTGCGCGTCGATCGTCTACCGGCGCCTGATGCTGCGCATTGCCGAGCGGCTGCGCTCCGCGCATCGGACGCCCACGGCCTGGTCACGGGCGACGTGGTCGGGCAGGTGGCGTCGCAGACGCTCGAGAACATGGCGGTGACCGGCGCCGCGCGTGCAGATGCCGATCTTCCGGCCCGCTCGTCGGGATGGACAAGGACGAGATCACGACCCAGGCCGAGCGGCTCGGCACCTACGACATCTCCATCCAGCCGGACGAGGACTGCTGCACGCTGTTCACGCCGCGGCATCCCGTGACCCGCGCCCGGCCGGACGAGATCGAGGCCGCCGAGCGCGGGCTCCCGATCGACGAGTTCGTCGAGACGCGCCCTGCGGGCGTCGGTCGTGGAGCGCTTCGACTGGCCGGTGGTCGGTCGCGGCCACGGGAGGCTGACCGCGGTTCCGGGTCCGTCGGGTTCCTGACCGCCTGATCGCCGATCTCCTGCGTCACGATCTCGACGACCCGGGCCTGCGGCGTCGGCGAGCAGGGTCCGCAGCCTCGAGCCGTTCGGCCTCGAGCGCGCGCGGCAGCCACGTGCGGGAGTTGCCGACCGGGTAGTCCTTGAACACGTCGACCACGATGACGCGCGCGGGTGACGGCGCCGCTCGGACCGGGCGCCGAAGAGATCGGCCGGGCTGAACACGGCCGGCGCGCCGGTGTAGACGCCGACCGGGCCGCGAGTCCGCGCGTCACCACGAACCGCTCGCGAACGTAGTCGTCGAGCGCCAGCCAGGCGTCCACGCGTCCGACCAGGAGCAGGCAGGCCAGTTCGTCGGTGCAGGCCACGCGGTCCGTCGGGCCGCAGCCCGGCCGAAGCTCGTCGATCCCCGCGATGTCGATGGTCGGGTCGCGCCGCGGCCAGGCGCTGCGGGCACGGCGGCCCGCGCCCCGCGCCACTGATCCGCCAGCGACCAGCAGGGCGGCGCCGGTCAGCGCGGCCCGCATCACCTGGCCGCGCCGGCCGGGCCACACGGCGGCCGCGTGCTGGCCGATGGCGACCAGGTCGATGCCGATGGCGGCGAGCATGCAGACCGATCGGCAGCAGCACGTAGTTGATGGTGATGCCCGACTCGATGACGCCGAACCAGAGCGATCCAGCCCACCCAGCCGAGATGCGCCGCCCGCTCGCCGGCCGGCCACTCGCCTCCGGCCCCGCACAGCCGTGCGACGAGCAGGGCCAGCGCCATCCACGTCGTCACGGGGTGCGCGCCGGCGAGGTGCCAGAACATGTCGAGGGGATAGACGAGCGCGCCGGTGACCAGCCCTGCGCGAGCGGCGCACCGCCGACATGGCCAGCGGCGACGACGGCCAGCCGCGGCGCCGAGGCCGGCGACCAGGCTGAGACCGGCTCGCGCCGGGACGAGCAGCCAGGCCACGACGAGCGCGGCGCAGGACGACGCCGAGCGGCGCGCCGCGCGGGCGCTCGAAGAGGTTGAGCACCTGCCACAGGAAGAAGCGCTGAATCATCGTTCGCCGCCGCCCTCGCCGGGCGGCATCAGGAAGTGCAGCGCGCACAGCACCGCCTGGCCGGCGACGAGACCGATGCCGAGCGCTGCAGCGGATACCGAGCAGGGCCGCGGATGGCGCAGACTGGGCAGCCGCGGATGACGCGGATTGCGCAGATCATCGAGGGCTCGACGGGCGTCAGGGACACGGACCAGGCCCGCCGCCGGAATCGCCATCAGCGTGAACGCGAGCTCGTGGGTGAGGCGCGACAGGAAGGCCAGGGTGGCCAGCGCGAGCCAGGTGCCGGCGGGTGCGGCCGGTCGCGCACGGGCGCGCAGGCCGGCGACCACGGCGAGCACGCGCGACGCACGTGAGCACGAACGGCGCGTAGAAGCGGCCGGTGGTGGCGACGGCCCAGAACGGCACCGAGCCGGCGACGAGCAGCGCTGCCGCGACCCCGGCGGCCGGCGAGGCGACGCGCGCGCACGAGCGCGTAGCCGAGCCCGAGCATCGCCGGCGCTGCGACAGCAGGCTGATCGCGCGGAAGGCGGGCAGCTCGAGCCCGGTGAGCGCCGCCGCGAGCCACGAGCGTACGAATAGAGCAGGCCGCGGTCGTAGAGGAGGCCCGAGGGCAGGAGCGGAAGGCCGTGCGCGCGGATGCCGCGCACGGCAAACAGGGTGAACTCCTCGTCCGGCGAGTAGCCGGGACGGAACAGGGACAGGGGCGCCGGCCGCGACCACCACCGCCGCGAGCGGCGACGACGAGCCGGAGGCCGGCGCGTCGGGTCACGCGACCGTGATGGACTTGTCCAGGTAGACGTCCTGAATCGCGTTCAGCAGCGCCACGCCTTCCTTCATCGGCCGCTGGAACGCCTTGCGTCCGGAGATCAGGCCCATGCCGCCGGCGCGCTTGTTGATCACCGACGTCTTGACGGCTTCCTTCAGGTCGCTCTCGCCGCGGAGGCGCCGCCCGAGTTGATCAGCCCGGCGCGGCCCATGTAGCAGTTGGCCACCTGGTAGCGCGTCAGGTCGATCGGGTGGTCGCTGGAGAGCTCCGAGTAGACCTTCTTGTGCGTCTTGCCGAAGTTGAGCGCCGTGTAGCCGCCGTTGGTCTCCGGCAGCTTCTGCTTGATGATGTCGGCCTCGATCGTCACGCCGAGGTGGTTGGCCTGCCCGGTCAGGTCGGCCGCCAGGTGGTAGTCGACGTCCTTGGTCTTGAACGCCGCGTTGCGCATGTAGCACCAGAGCACGGTGAACATGCCCAGCTCGTGCGCGCGCTGGAACATCTCGGTCACTTCCTGGAGCTGGCGCTTGGACTCCTCGGACCCGAAGTAGATGGTCGCGCCGACGCCCATCGCGCCCATGTCGAAGGCCTGCTTCACGCTGGCGAACCGGATCTGATCGTACGAGTTCGGGTAGGACAGGAACTCGTTGTGGTTGAGCTTCAGCATGAACGGGATCTTGTGCGCGTACTTGCGCGCCACGATGCCCAGCACGCCGAGCGTCGAGGCGACGCAGTTGCAGCCGCCCTCGATCGCGAGCTTCACGATGTTCTCGGGGTCGAAGTAGATCGGGTTGGGCGCGAACGACGCGCCGGCCGAGTGCTCGATGCCCTGGTCGACCGGCAGGATCGAGACGTAGCCGGTGCCGCCCAGGCGGCCGTGGTCGAACAGCGACTGCAGGCTCGCCAGCACCCGGGTCGGGCGGTCGGAGGACAGGTGCAGGCGTTCGACGAAGTCGGGCCCCGGCAGGTGCAGGCTCTCCTTCGGGATGGTCTTGCAGCGGTGCTCGAGCAGCGCCGCCGCGTCTGCCCCGAGGATCTGTTCGATGGTAGGCCACGCGCCCGATTTTACTCCCATCTCCTCGTCGTGGAGTCCCAGACCGGGAGACCCCATGACCTCGAGGACCCCGATCGCGCTGCTGCTCCTGCGGACCGTCTATCGACGCGGCTGGGCATCTTCAACACACGCGGTGTGCCGGGGCGAATGGCGAGCGAATCCCTCTGCGTGGGTCTGATAAGGGGCCTTCCGTTGACCACCGCCCTCGTTTAATCCTGACTATCGTCCTGGACAAGTAGCCCCGGCGCTCAGACGTCAGCCATGTTTCGCCAGCATGGCCAGGTCCAGCAGGTCCTGCGGCCGGGCAGCCGCGGTCTTGTTCTGGATCAACTCCGCTCGGCCGATGATCCAAATCGCCTGGTCGCCAAAGGATGTTGACAGGCGGTTGGGCCACGCCGCAGCGAACGCGACACCGTCGATGTGGGTGGTCAGGTCAATCCGGTTCGGCGCGACGCCAATCTGAAGCACAGCGCCGGGCCGTTCGAAGTCACCCTCAGTGACGCCCGCGAGCGGGGCGCCAAACGCGTGCAGCGCGGCCATCACACGCGGAGCGTTGACCGGCGACGCCTCAACCCACACATCCAGATCCTTCGTGAAGCGCGGCTCTGCGTAGAACGCGACCGCATGGGCGCCGACGACGAGATAGTCAGCCTGGGCCTCGTTCAACGCGGCAAACAGATCTCTGAAGTCGGGGTTCACCATCGGTCTCGCCCCTCCAGGCCCGCGATTCAAGCACCATGTCCCACACCAACTCGACGCGGCGATGCGGCGCGATGGATTGCCAGAACTCGCGGTCGAAACTCCCATCGTCTGGACGGCGCAAGAGCCGTGCACTGCCGGTCAATCGTTCGTCGCGGCGGTTCATTGTGATGGATGCATTGTCACCCCCTTGGCGTCGTAGAGACCGGTGCGCGAACCCAGGAGCAAGCTAAGGGTCTGTCGATTAGGTGTACGCGTGAGTTTGTGCGGGACAATCGCGTTAGTGAACCCGCACGTATAGTGAGCGCTGCACACATGATGGGTGGCTTCTTATCCCGGCTCCGTCAGGCGTTCCGGCCCCGCTGGGTCGCGCTGTCGTTCGCGCCGGTCATGGTGTGGGTTCTGGCAGTCGGGCCGACAACCATCCGAACCAATGATTCGGACAGGCGCGTCACGCTGTCCCTCGTCGGCACGACGGATCTGCACGGGCAGGTCTTCTCCGTCGACGGACGCGGGGGTCTGGCCCTGCTCGGTGGCTATCTCCAGAACCTCCGCGCGGCACGCGCTGCCGATGGCGGCGCCGTGCTGCTGTTCGACTCTGGCGACACCTACCTCGACGGCATCGAGTCGAATCTCTCCGAGGGCGCCATCGTCATCGACGCGTACAACGCGCTCGGCTACACCGCCGCGGCGATTGGCAATCACGATTTCGACTTCGGCGCGGTGGACGCCGGCAGGTTCGAGCACGGGTGCCGACCGGCGCGGGGCGCTCAAGGCACGCGCGTCCCAGGCGCGCTTCCCGTTCCTGGCGGCGAACCTGCGCGAGAACGGCCGGCCGGTCGAGTGGCCCAACGTCAGGCGCTCGACCCTCGTCGACGCCGCGGGTGTGAAGGTGGGCGTCATCGGCGTGATGACACGCGACGCGCTGTCGATGACGCTGCCCTCCAACGTGGTCGGCCTGCAGGTGACCGCGGTGGCCGAGGCGATCGAGACCGAGGCCGTGCGCCTTCGCGCGGACGGCGCCGCGGTCGTGGTGGTGGCCTCGCACGCCGGTGGCTACTGCACGGCATTCGATCGGCCCACGGATCTCGCGTCGTGCGACGAGACGGCCGAGATCTTCGAGGCGGTGAGGGCGCTGCCGCGCGGGCTCGTCGACGTGATCTTCGCCGGGCACACGCATGCCGCCGTGGCCCACGAGGTGAACGGCGTGGCCGTCGCTCAGGCCTATTTCTGGGGCCGTGCGTTCAGCCGCGTGGACGTGACCGTGGCCCGGTCCGGCGCGTCCGACGGCCGGAGCGCCGCCGCACACGTGACCGGCGTGCGGATCTTTCCGCCGCGCGAGGTCTGCGCCCGCGAAGACGTCCAGGGCCGCTGCGCACGCGGCGAGACGCGCCGGCGTCCAGTCCCGATACGAAGGTCGCCCGGTGGTTCCCGATGCCGCGGTGGATGCCGCCATGGCGCCGGCGCTCGCGCGCGTCAGGGCGCTGCAGGCCACGCCGCTGGGCGCCGTGCTCGAGACGTCCCTCACCAGGGGCAGCGGCACCGAGGAGTCGGCGCTCGCCAACCTGTTCGCCGATGCCTTTCGCGAGGCGACCCCTGGCACGGATGCGGCCATCGGCTACGCCGGCGGACCTGGCGGCCTTCGCACCGACCTGCCCGCCGGTCCGGCGACACTGGGCGCGCTCTACGACACGTTCCCGTTCGACAACCTCGTGGTGCGCCGCACATTGACGGGCACCGAGCTTCGGCAGCTGCTGACGGCGCAGCTACGACGCCCGCGCTGGGGTGGCCGCACGCTCGGCGTCTCGGGTCTGCACGTGCGGCTCGATTGCCGCGACGGTGCCTACGACGTGGAGGTGGCGCGCGCCACCGGCCGTCCCATTCGCGATGAGGACGTGCTGGTCGTGGCCATGTCCGACTACCTCGCCACCCGCGCCGCCACGATTGCGCCGGCCGCCGGCACACCGCACGCGGGCGAACCCGAGGTCCAGATGGTGGACGTCGTCGCCGGGTGGTTGCGCGCCCGTGGCGGGCGGTTGCGCGCCGTGCAGTTCACCGACCCGTCGCGGCCTCGCTGGACTCGAACGCCGCAGGCCGCCGCCGGCTGCGTCGCTGATTAGGCTGCTTCGCAAGCCGTCGACAGCCACTCTCCGTCGTAGGTCGTCAGGAGCTTGCGCAGCACGTCGGCAACCCCCGCACTGGTGCCATCGACCATGCGGCGGATCCAGAATGCTCCGGCCACATTTGAATAGTAGTAGTCCTGCTTCCCAGAGGACCAGGCGAAGATGGAGCGGTCGTCTTGGGAGGAAAACTGATTGGCATACTTATAGAACACTTCGTACTGGAGATAGGCGCCGGGCCGATCGCGAAGTCGTCCTTGTCAGAGGGTGTCGTCCCGGAACTTCTCCAGCTCCTGTCGGAAACGGGGAATGACCACTTCGGTCATGCGTGGCAGGGCCGCCTGCACGTCGAGATAGGTGATGTAGTAGTAACGGCTCATCTCACGCAGGTACCGTTCGTAAAACGGCTGGGTCACCTGCCGCAGCAGGCCGTCGGTGGACGCCGGGATGGCGTGGTCGAAAGCCCAACTGACGAACTCCGGGTTGTAGTGGCCGAAGTCGAACGAGTGAAAATTGAAGTCCTGTTCGGGAACGGCTCCCGATTGGTCCGGCGCCGCAGCCAGATGGGGACCGCTCACGAACACCGGCACCGGCGAGAGCGACTGGAGCTTCCTCAGGTCCATGAACAGGCGCAGGTGTTGATACAGGTTCCTCGTCCCTGACACTGTACCCCTTCGGTGTTCTCGACGAAGAACGTCGCCGCCTTCCAGCTCGCGTCGATCATCTCCTTGACCGTGCGACGTTGTGCCGCCACCGCCTCGTTGCGCTGGAACACCGCCTCGTTCTGCTTGGATCCACGCGTAGACGCCGCCGCGCGATCGCCAGTACGCTCAGCATCGCCACGGCTGCCAGCCAGCGCCGCAGGGTGCGCGCCCGCCGTTGTGCCAGCTGCAGCTGGTAGGCCTTGTCGCGGTCTCGCAGCTGCTCCATGGGCACGCCCAGGATTCCGGCGATGACCTTGAGCTTCATCAGCTGGAGACGGTCGCCGAACTCCTCCGCTTGCTGCTCGACCTGGCGACCGGTCAACTGCGGGTTCTTCTGCAAGGCCAGCCGGTAGCCTTCTGCCGACGTGAACCCCTCGCTTCCGTCCTTGAGCCGGAAGTCGGCCGCAATCGGCTCGGCGCGTTGCGACCGATCGAGCTCCCCATCCGGCTCAACCGGATGCTTCAAGGGTTCCGGAAAACACTCATGCTTCGAGTTCGGCGCACCGTCGACGATGGCCGCGATGATCCGATCAGCCACTACCCTGGCGCTTGAAGTGGCGAATCTCGTCCGCCACATAGCTGCTCTCCACGGCCCGGCGCGAGCACAGGACCACCATGAAACGTGAGCGGTCCAGTGCATTGACGATGGCCTGGGCCAGGTCCGAGTCCGCTGCGAGCGATTCCTCATCTCGAAACACAGGGTAGATGCGTTCCGGGATGACGTCGCCCCAGCGATTGGTTTGCCCAACCAGTTCCGCCGGAACCTCGTAGCGCTCGATCTCCTGATGCAGCCAACTGGCCCAGCTGCGATCCTGTTCTCGGTTGTCAGCGTGGCGATAGGAAATGAAACACCAATAGGGCGTACCAGGATTGGCGCTCGGGGAGCTCATCGTGCAGACTTATACCTCGGCGGATCGCGGGTCAGGACAGAATTATCTGGTGACGGCCTGCCGGGCACTGCTCACTCGTCGTACCGCGGGCACGTCGAACTCCACTTGCTGCCACGCCGGAACGACCACCACGTCTTTCCAGATGCCCGAGACGCGCTGGCCGGCGTACTTGACCGGCTCGAACGTGTGTCGATGCTGTGCCGGACGAATGGCGAGCGAATCCCTCTGCGCGGGTCTGATGAGGGCCTTCCGTTGACCACACGGCGCCGCGCGCGCCTTCCGCGCGACGTAGGCGCGCTCGAGCGCCAGGTACGGCCGGTGATCCTGGTATTGCCTGAATGCCTTCAGGCGCAGCTCGTGGAAGCGCCGCTCGGAGCCGTACAGCAGCCGCGCATTTTCCATCACCTGGTTGAGGAACAACGGGTCCGCATGGTTCAGCACGGGCACGTCCACCTCGCGTCCCGGCGACAGGGGCTGCAGGTCGGCGGTCACGTCGGCGACCGCGCCGATGTCGTCGGGCACGCGCTCGAACAGCACACCGATGTCGCAGTCGCTGTGTGCGTGGGTCTGTCCGCGCACCGACGAACCGAACTGCACGACGAGAGCGAGACCGTGCCGGCGGGCGATGGGTTCGAGCTGCCGGGTGTCCACGGCGCCATTACAGTGCGCCGGTTCACAGCCCCGGCGGTCGAGAGACCAGGAGCGAGCTGTCGAGATGAATCATCGCCGGGCGGAACGCCGGGTCCCGGCCTCCGCGACAAGGTCGCCTCGCCTATAATCCGACCGCCTGACGGATCTCTCCATGAGTGGCCCCGCTCGTCCTGATTCAGAGCTGGTTCGACGAGCTGCGCGCTCGAGTCCCGTGAGGCCCCCAGTCGCAAGAGGAGAACGCATGCGCCACCAGGCTTCCGCTCGCGCCGTGATTTCGCTGCTCCTGCTCGTGTCCGTGGCAACCACAGCTGCCGCCCAGGAGACAGGCCCCTACAACGCCGCCAGGCCGTTCGGCACGCTCCGACAGCAGGCCGCCGTGCAGCAGGCCTGGCTGAAGGAACGCCTCGAGGTGAACCTGCCCGCCGTGATGCGCGCGCACGGCGTGGACATGTGGGTAGTGACCATGCGCGAGTACAACGAGGATCCGGTGTTCCGGGGCCTCGTGTCGGCCACCACGTTCGCCGCGCGGCGGCGCTCCATCTACATCTTCTTCGACCGGGGCGCGAGAAGGGCGTCGAGCGGCTGGCGCTCGGCGGCACGTCGCAGGGCGGGCTGTACGAGGTCTATCGCGGCGAGCAGTCCACGTCGACGACGCAGACGGCCGAGCTGTGGGGAATGGAGCAGTGGCGGCTCTTCGCACGGCTCGTGAAGGAGCGCAATCCGAAGGCGATCGCCGTGAACATCTCGGCCGACCACAACTTCGCCGACGGCCTCACGGCGGGCGAGTGGGAGCAGATGAAGGAGGCGCTCGGCCCCGAGCTCGAGAAGCCATGTCGTCCGGAACCCGCGCCTGGCGATCGACTACCTCGCCCTGCGCGTGCCGAGCATGGCGCCCGTGTACCGCCGCCTGCAGGCCATCGTCCACGAAGTGATCGGCGCCGCGTTCTCGAACCTCGTGATCACGCCGGGCGTGACCACCACCGAGGACGTCGTGTGGTGGATGCGCCAGCGCGTGAACGACATGGGGCTCGGCACGTGGTTCCAGCCGTCGATCGAGGTGCAGCGCATGGGCGTCAAGGAATCGGACCTCGGCGACGAACCCGGTCATCCAGCGCGGCGACGTGCTGCACTGCGACTTCGGCATCACCGCGATGGGCCTCAACACCGACACCCAGCACATGGCCTACGTGCTGCGCGAGGGCGAGACCGATGCGCCCGCCGGCCTGAAGAAGGCCCTGGCTCGCGCCAATCGGCTGCAGGACATCCTGTTCGAGAAGACCGAAGCCCGGCAGGAGCGGCAACCAGGTGCTTCGCGACGTGCTGGGGCAGATGACGGCCGAGGGCCTCGAAGGGACGATGTACTCGCACCCGATTGGCGATCACGGCCACGGGGCGGGACCGCTGATCGGATTGTGGGATTACCAGGAGGGGGTGCCGGGCCGCGGCGACGTGCCAGTGCTGCCGAACATGTGGTTCTCGACCGAGCTGCAGGTGACCACCGCCGTGCCGGAGTGGAACGGGCAGAAGGTGCGCATGGCGCTCGAGGAGGAGGCCGAGGTGCGGCCCGACAGCGTGATGCAGTGGACGCTGCGGCGGCAGACCGAGCTGCACCTGGTGCGATAGGGCAGAAGGCAGGAGCCAGGAGCCAGGAGTCAGGAGTCAGGAGTCGGGAGCCAGGAGGGTGACGGCGATGGCGTGGCGGTTCGTTGGGACGGTGACGGTCGTGGCAGTCCTGGCGCTGGCGCCTGCAGCGGCGCCGGCGTTCGCACAGGACGCCAGGCTCGACGCCTACAAGCAGGAGGCGGCCCGGGGCGTCGACGAGATGGCCAAGCTTGCCCAGGAGATGGTCGACTCGGTGTTCAGCTTCGGGGAGCTGGGTTTCCAGGAGGTGGAAACCTCCAAGTACCTCACCGGGCAGTTGGAGAAGTTCGGCTTCAAGGTCCAGCGCGGCGTCGCCGGCATGCCGACTGCGTGGATCGCCACGTGGGGCTCGGGCAAGCCCGTCATCGCGCTCGGGTCCGACATCGACGGCATCCCGCAGGCGTCGCAGAAGCCGGGCGTCGCGTTCCGCGATCCCATCGTCGAAGGCGCGCCGGGGCATGGCGAAGGCCACAACACCGGTGTGCCGCTCAACATCGTCGCGGCGCTGGCGGTGAAGAAGATCATGGAGCGCGACAAGCTGCCCGGCACGCTGATGCTGTGGCCCGGCGTGGCCGAGGAGCTGGACGGGGCCAAGGCGTGGTACATCCGCGACGGCCTGTTCAAGGACGTGGACGTGGTCCTCTTCACGCACGTCGGGAACAACCTGGGCGTGTCGTGGGGCGACCGGGCGGGCACGGGCCTGGTCTCGGTGGAGTGCACGTTCCAGGGCGAGACGGCACACTCGGCCGGGGCGCCGTGGCGCGGCCGTTCGGCGCTCGACGCCGTGGAGCTGATGAGCGCCGGCTGGCAGTACCGGCGCGAGCACCTGCGCCTGTCGCACCGCTCACACCACGTGATCACCAACGGAGGGGACCAGCCGAATGTCGTGCCGCGCAACGCAAGCCTCTGGTTCTACCTGCGCGAGATCGATCAGCCGCACATCAAGGAGTTGTGGGACATCGCGGACAAGATGGCCGAAGGCGCCGCGCTGATGACCAACACCACGTGGACGTCGCGGATCCTCGGCACGGGCTACCCGCAGCACATGAACAAGGCGCTGGCCGAAACCGTGTTCGCCAACATCCAGAACTGTGGGCCTGCCCGGGTGGAGTGACGCCGACCAGATGCTGGCGAAGGCGCTGCAGAAGGAGCTGGGCAACCCCACACAGGAGGGACTGGCAACCAAACTCGAGGAGCTGGTGGGCCCCGTGAAGCTCGAGGACAACATGGGCGGCGGATCCGACGACATCGGCGATATCTCGTGGAACTTGCCGACCGTGACGCTGCGCTATCCGGCGAACATCCCCGGGCTGCCCGGTCACAACTGGTCGAGCGCCATCGCCAGCGCCACGCCCATCGCCCACAAGGGCGTCGTGGCGGGGGCCAAGGTCCAGGCGATGACAGTGCTCGACCTGCTGACGAAGCCCGAGATCATCAAGAACGCGTGGGACTACTTCAACAACGTCCAGACGAAGGACGTGAAGTACGTGCCGTTCATCAAGGCCGATACGCCGCCCGCGACGCACCTCAACGCCGAGATCCTGGCGAAGTACCGCGAGCAGATGCGGAAGTACTACTACGACCCGACGAAGTACAAGACGTATCTCGAGCAGCTCGGGATCGAGTACCCGACCATAAGGAAGTGAAAAGGCAGAAGTTAAAAGGAGAAGGCAAAAGGGAAAGGAAAGGGAGGATCCAGGCCGAGCCGACGAGCTGTCGTTACGGACCCGTGATCGACGTCACGGTGATCGTGCCGGTCGCGACGTCGAGCGTCCCGACCACCTTCACCCTTTTCCCCGCAACCGCCCTGGCCGCCTGCTGATCGGTCAACTGGTACACGCGCGAGTCGGTGGCCAGGATGTACCGCCCCGCCGTGCTCCTCGATACAGGCGCGAGTGCACTCCGCGTCGGTGGGTCCCATGCGCATCGCCGAGTGGCTGAGCGCGCAGATCTCGTCCGAGATGGTGCCGACGAAGGCCTGATCGGCTTCGCCGGCCCCAAGCGCGGCGACCGCGAGCAGCGCGGACGCGAACGACTTCGAGTAGGACATTAGCGCTTCTCGAACACCTGCACGTTGTTGATCTTCACGCCCTGGCCATTGGTGCCCACCGAGGTGACGGTCATCGTCTTGCCGTCGGCGGAGTACACCCTCGTGTTGACCGTGGTGGGCTTCCCCTTCAGCGTGTACGACGTCTCGATGGTGGTGGGGTTGATCAGATCTGGCCACGACGGTGTCGCCGTCGGGATTGCTGGTGACCGGCGCCGGCTTCCCGTCGAGGGCTGCCGTGTACCTCCCAGTGCACCTTCTGTCCGTCCCCCGTCACGGTGTCGACGACCGCCTTGATCGATGAACCCACCGCGGTGAACGTGGCGCTGCCGCTCTTCGCCGCCGGGCCCGGGCTGAACTTCGACTTCGCGACGTTCAGCGTCCAGGTGCCAAGGCCCGGAGGCGGCGCCTGCGCGACCACGACCGCCGCAAGCGCGATACCGAGTGCGAAGGCGACGACCATCGAACCAGCGACGAACCGGGAGTTGCGCGTCATGGGGACCTCGTTCTGCCTTTTGCCTTGTGCCTTGTGCCTTTTGCCTTCTGCCTTCTGCCTTCTGCCTTCCTACAGCTTCATGTAGGTGAACCCGCGTTCCTGCACGAACCCAATGGCCCACGTGTGCGCGGGCACCAGGCGGACGCCTGGCCGCAGCCCCGCCAGGAGGTCGGCCCGGATGTCGGCCGCCTTGCCGCCGGTCTTTGCGGCCAGTTCCCCGGCGATGGCTGCGAGCGAGAAATTGCACTGCCAGAACGCGACCCCGCGGGCCTGGAGCGCGGCGACCGTGGCGGGGCCCGCCACCGGTCCGTCCACGAAGATGTTGCGCACCGACGGTTGGCCCGTGGCCGGATCCTTGATGCGGTAGTGCTCGCCCAGGCCGTACTTCTGCCAGAGGGCGTCGCTGGCATTCATCGGGAACGCCTTGTGAGAGATGCCGACCGTCACATTGATGTCGTCCGGTGGCTCGAGGCGGTTGACCTCACGGTGCGCCGCCAGGAAGGTGACCACCTGCCTCAGGGGCGTGTCCACCGACAGGTCGAACGAACCCAGGTCGAAGACCTGCTTGTGCTTGCCCTTGAAGGCGTCGAACCAGGTGATGTCGATGCCGCCCGGCGCGGCAGGCTGGGCCGGCGCTTGTGCGGCCTCCGCGCCGGACGCGGCGGCGAAGGCGGCGGCGCCGCTCAAGGCGGTGATGAACGTGCGGCGGTCGTGTTCGTGGGGCATGATGGCTCCTTCGGTCGCGAGGGGATGATACCTTGTGTCCGGCCCGGCTGCGAACATGCCTCGCGCCTTTGGCACACGTGAGCCGCCAGGGCCAAGGAGGGGGAGATGCGCGGACCGCTGGCGGTCATCCTGGTCGTAGCCATGACGACGATGGGTGCTTCAACGACGCAGGAGCCGGCACCGAAGGCGCCCGCGCCGGGCTCGCCCGGCACCTACCGATCGGCGGCCGAGCTGCTCGACACGCTGGCGAAGGCCACCCCGGGCCGTTTCGACATGACCCTGGCGCCGGTGTCGAACACCGACGAGTACCGGGTGAACATCGTCCACCGCCCGAAGCCGGCGAGCGCCCTTGCGCACCCCGGCAATACCGAGCTGCACTACATCATCGACGGCGGAGGCACGATCGTCACGGGCGGTCAACTGGACAAGGCGGCCGGCGCGGATGCCACCATCCGGAACGGCGTGAGCCGCCGCGTGACGAAGGGCGACGTCATCATCATCCCGGCCAACACGCCGCACTGGTATCAGCAGGTGGACGGCGCGATCACCTACCTGGAAGTCCGCTTCGTGGCGCCGTCGCGCTGAGGCGCCATGCCGAGCCGCGATCAACAATACGTGATGCCGAGGAGGCGTTGCCGATGATCGCGGGATTGGTGGGAGGGCTTCGAAACGGGTCGGCCGCACTGGCCGACCATGGCTCGCTGATGGGCGTGTGCGCGCAGGAGCGCGTCACCCGGGTGCGCAGCAACCCGTCCAGGGAAAGCGGCATGCCGGACCTGGCGCTGGACCTGTTGCTGCAGCGGCAGGGCCGCTCGCGAGGTGACGTCAGCAAATACGTGATCGCCCAGGCCAGCGACGAACCAGCCGTGGCCAACGGCGTGGAACGCATTGGCCTGCCCTTCGCCCACGCCTGCACGGCGTACCTGAGCTCGCCGTTCTCGTCGGCGGCCATCGTCATCTGCGACCACGAATCGCCCCGCGTCAGCGTCTGGAACGGGCAGGGATCTTCGATCGTCCCCGTGGAGTGGCCGTGGGACGGGCCAGGCTTTGCCGACGTGTTCTCCCGCTTTGCGACGGCGCTCGGCTTCCGATCGGACACCGGCGACTACCAGCTCGAGGCGCTGGCGCGTCTGTGCCCGGACAGCCGCGACGAGCGCGTCAATCCGCTGGTGACGCGGGAGGGCGGCCGCATCGTGGTCGATTCGTCCATTGAGCGGCTCCTCGACCAATGGCTGGCGGGCGACCAGGGTGCCGGGAGCCAGATGCGCGCACGAATGGCGTCGGCCCTGCAGCTGCGCCTGGGGGACCTGCTCCTGGGCCTGCTGGCCGAGGTGCGACAACGCCTGGGTGCGGACCGCCTCTGCCTGGGCGGGAGCCTTTTCTACCACTCGTCGATGAACACCCTCGTCAAGCAGGCGGGTCTGTTCACGGACGTGTTCGTGCCCGTGGACCCCGGACACAGCGGCCTGTCCGTGGGCGCGGCGCTCCAGGCGCTCGGCGGGCCTCCGGCGCCGGTTTCACCATTTCTCGGTCCGTCGTACTCCGCCCACGAGACAAAGGAGATCCTCGACAACTGCAAGCTGCACTACTCGTGGGAGTCGGAAGAAGGCGCGGTGATGGCGGCCGTCAAGGCGCTGCAGCAGGGGCAACTGGTCGCCTGGTTCGACGGCCCGATGGAATGGGGCTCCCGCGCGCTGGGCGCCCGATGCATCCTGGCCAATCCCACGGCGCCGTATGTGCTCGAGAACCTGAACCGGTTCCTCAAGCGCCGCGAGCCGTGGCGCGGCTACGCCCTGAGTGGCCTGCCGCAGATGGTTGCCGAGCACTTCGACGGCCCGGCGAGCTCGCCCTTCATGGAGTGCGACTACCGGCCGAGGGATCCGGCGCGCTTCCGCCACCTGCTGCCGTCACCGGAAGCGGCCGTGCGCGTGCACACCGTGGCGGAGGCCGCGCTTCCGCGATTCACGCGCCTGCTGGAGGCCTTTGGCGAGGCGAGCGGGCTGCCGCTGCTCATCAACACATCCTTCAACGGCTTCCACGAGCCCATCGTCTGCAGCCCCCGCGATGCCGTGCGGGTCTTCTACGGTTCGGGTCTCGACGTGCTCGTCATGGACCGGTTCGTGTTGAGGAAGTGACGAGACAGGGCCGCAGATGACGGATCGCAGGGCCGCAGATAGCGCAGATGACGCAGATACGCAGGCATCGGAGTTGTCGGCGGTGGCTGCCGTCGTCGGTCGGCCTGGTGCAGGCCACGCAGGTGTCGGTTGCCGTTCGCGGCGGTGCAGCGCGGAGGTGCTGGCCGTCCCCAACTCCTACTCCAGCGCCTGGGGCGACTTCGACAACGACGGCGACGTGGACCTCGCCGTGTCGCTCGGCACGGGCGAGGTGCGGCTCTATCGCAACGACAAGGGCGTGCTCGTGAGCGTGGGCGCCGGGGTGGGCATGCCGCAGGCGGGCAGCCACGAGCTGCGCGGTCTCAGCTGGGGCGACTTCGACGGGGACGGCGATCTCGACCTGCTCGGCGGTTCCACGCCCACCGACAAGCTGACCAGGGTGCTGCGTAACGATGGCGGGCGGTTCAACGATGTGGCCGCCGAGATCGGCCTCACCATTCCCGGCCGGTCGGCGCGTCAGACGAGCTGGGTGGACTACGACAACGACGGCGACCTCGACGTCTACTCCGCGGACCGCGCGGGCGACAACAAGCTGTTCAGGAACGACGGCGGCAGGTTCACCCACGTGTTCGTGGGCGTGGGCCCCACGGATGCGCGTCCCACCGTGGGCGCCTGCTGGTTCGACATGGACACCGACGGCGACCTGGACCTGTACCTGACCAACCAGTCCGGCGCCACCGACGCGCTGTGGCGCAACGACGGCGACCGGTTCACGGACGTGGCCCTCGCGCTGGGCCTCACGGGCCCCTCGCGCACGAAGGACGAGGGCGGGGTGGGCTGCGCCATCGGCGACTTCGACACCGACGGAGACCTCGACATCTTCGCCGCCAACTACGGCCGCAACCTGCTCTATCGGAACAACGGCCACGGCACCTTCACCGAGGTGGGTCAAGCGCTGGGCGTGGGCGTGGAGAACCACGCCGTGAGCGCCGACTGGGGCGACATCGACAACGATGGCGACCTCGACCTGTCGGTGATCTCCTACGAAGGCCCCGTGGGCGCGCAGACGCCGACGAACGCGCTGTTCCGCAACGACGGCTCAAAGGGCTTCGTGAACGTTCTGACGAAGGACAGCCCGCTGAACGTGGCCGACCACGGCGTGCAGTTCGTGGACTACGACAACGACGGCGGCATCGACCTCACCGTCACGGACGGCTACGGCCCCACCGGCGGTCACTTCCTCTTCCGCAGCACCCTGCCGGACGAAGCGAAGCGCCGCAGCCTGAGCGTGCAGGTGCTGGACGCGCGGGGGCACCAGACGCGCTTCGGCGCCGAGGTCCGCTTGTTCGACTCGTCGGGCCGCATCCTGGGCACGCGCCTGGTGCCCGCTGGCGGCGGCTACAACGCGCAGTCGGCGGCGCCGGTCCACTTCGGCCTGGGCACGCCCGCGCCCGTGCGGGTGGAGGTCACCTTCATGACCACCGCGGGCCGGAAGACACAGGCCATCAACAGCGTGAATCCCGCGGACTTCCGCGGCCGGCGCCTCGTCGTTCGCCAGGCGCAGTGAGCCGGGCCGCGCGCCCGGCGGCCGGCGTCGCGCGGATGGCGCGACTCTCGCGGCGTGGCCTGCGGCAATTCGCCGCGCTCGGCTTGGCGTGACCCGCGCATACTGTGAGTGTCCCTATGTCACGGTCGGGTGGGCGCGAACGCCCGCAGAGGGTTCTGTGTCACTTTGGAGGCACGAATGCGAATGATGTTGAAGTCGGTGCTGGCGCTCGTGATGGTCGGGATGCTGTCGGCGGTCACCGCCGCGCAGGGGAAGCAGTCGGTTTTCGTCAACCTGACGTCCGATGAGGCACAGCGGGTCACCATGGCGCTGAACTTCTCGAACAGCCTGCTGAAGGACGGCCAGGACGTGACGATCTTCCTGAACGTGGATGGCGTGCGGATTGGGTCGGCCAAGGTCGCCGGACTGGCGGCGCAGCGCACCGAACTGCAGGCCTTCATGAAGGCGGGAGGCAAGGTCATCATCTGCGCGCACTGCATGCAGGTGCGCGGCGTGACCCAGGCGGATCTGATGCCAGGCCTCACCATGGGAGGCGAAGGCGCCGGCCGTCAGGCATTCCTGGCGAGCACCCGGCAGATCTCGTACTAGGTTCTTCGTCCAGGCCCGCGGAGGCGGAGAGGGCCCGCGACAATTTGTCGCGGGTCACCGTCCCCTTCATATGCGTACGATGCACTCGGAGGCTTCATGACTGCATCGCGCAACACGCCCGCTCTTCTCTTCGCCGCGCTCCTCACCCTCGCGACGCCCGCCTGGGCCCAGCTGCCGGTCCCCGGGGTCGAGCCGGCCCGCGACGTGCCCGGCGCCCAGGAACTGCCCGACCCGACCACCGAGTACAAGGTGCTCTTCATGGTCGGTGCCGGTCCCAAGCCCACTGAAGTCAACCCCACGCTGCAGGCCGCCGCCCGCTACCTCAATACGCTGGCCAAGTGGGGCGTCCCGGCCGAGAAGCGGAAGTTCGTCGTCATGATCCGCGGCGGGATGGACATGATCCTCAAAAACGACGCCTACAAGGCAAAGAACAACGGGCAGGACAACCCCAACGTCGCCATCATCCAGGCCCTGAAGAAGGCCGGCGTGGACATCCGCGCGTGCGGCCAGGGCGTCGTGGCGCTCAAGTTCAACGCCGCCGACATCCAGCCAGAGATCCAGGTGGACCTCTGGGCCCTGACGACGATGGTGAACTTCGAGCTGAAGGGGTACGTGAAGATCGGCTAGCGTCGAGGCGGCATCAGTGCTGCCGCCCGCCCGTCTATGATCGGGGCATGACACGGGGCCTCGCGTCGACCCACCGCAACATCGGGATCGACCTGATGCTCTACCCGACGCACACGTTCCCGACCGCGGCCGCTCCGGTCCTGGTTGGGGTCGGGCTCGCCCTGCACGACGGGGTGTTCGCGCTATGGCCGGCGCTGGCGGCCTTCGTGTGCAGCTGGCTCGTCCACGTCGGCGGCGTGTTCATCGACGTGTACCAGCTGCTCGTCCGGCATCCGGCCATCCGCGAGCACCCCGAGCTCAACGATGCGGTGGCCGAAGGGTCGCTGCGGCTGCCCGTCCTGTGGTGGACCTCGGTGGCCTGGTTCGTGGCCGCGCTCGTCCCCGGGGCCTATCTGCTGGCGCTGGTCGGCATGCCGGCCATCCCCCTCGGGCTGGTCGGCATCGGGACCTCCGCATGGTACGCGGCAGGCCGATGGCCGATGGCCGCGATCGGTCTTGCCGAGCCGGTCTTCTTCGCGATGTTCGGAGTCGTGGCCGTCGCAGGCACCTACTACGTGCAGGCGATGTCGCAGTATGCGTCAACACCGCTGACGCCGGGCGCGCTGCTGGTCGGCCTGCCGGTGGGTGCGCTCGTCACCAACGTCCTGATCATCGATGACATTCGCGACGTCGGCTTCGACGTGGCGAAGGGTTGGCGCACCACCGCCGTCCGCTTCGGCGTGTCGTGGAGCCGGCGCGAGCATGTCGCGCTCACGGTGTTCGCATATCTGGCGCCCTTCGTCTTTGCGCTGGTGTGGGGACCGTGGCTGCTCCTGCCGCTGGCGACCCTGCCGTTCGCCCTGATGGCCGACCGCGCCGTTCTCACCGCCGGGCGTCGGGAGTTGCTGATCCCATGGACGCCACGGTCGGCGTTCCTCGCGATGGGCTATGCGTGCCTGCTCGCGCTCGGACTCGCGCTGGCTCGTTGACTGGCTCGTCCGAGACCACCCGGTGGATCTCGCCGCCCTGGGTCACGAGATAGATCTCACCCGCGAGGTCCCGCGCGAAAGACGCCAGTCCTCGGCTGGGCCCACCGAGCTCGTCCGTGTGCTCGGTTTCATCCACCACCATCGCCTCGCCCGTGTCGGCATCCACGGCCAGGCCGAGTGACCACACGCGTCCGCTGCCGTAGTCGCCGAAGAAATAGCGGCCCTGGTAGCGGGATGGCAGAGCAGACCCGCGATAGACGAAGCCGCCCGTGACGGCCTGACCGCGGCCGCGTCCGTAGTCGACCAGCGGCTCGACGAGCGGCCCGAAGTCGATGGGGCCGGGCGGCACTCCCGGCGTCGCGATGCTCCCTTCGCGGTGGGGCCACCCGTAGTTGCGCCCGGCGGCTCCGGACGGCTCGTAGTCGATCTCTTCGCGTGCGCCCTGTCCGACGTCACCGACGACGAGCGCGTTCGTGGCGGCCGGACCAAAATCGTCGAACGAGTACCGCCAGGGATTGCGATAGCCGAACGCCCAGATCTCCCCCCGCACGCCCTCCCATCCGGCGAAGGGGTTGTCCGGCGGCACCACGTAGCCGCGCGTGTCGTCGGCCGGCCGGTTGACGTCCAGACGCAGCATCTTGCCCAGCAGCGTGTCGGGCGATTGCGCGCGATTCTGCGGATCGTTGCCCGATCCGCCATCGCCCATCCCGATGTAGAGACAGCCGTCCGGCCCGAATGCCAGGTGACCACCGTTGTGGTTCGCGTACGGCTGTTCGATGAATCGCTGGCCGTCGGGCCACTGGAGATCGAACCGCGAGTCGGGGTCGGCGACGAGCGGATCGTCCGGGCTGCGCTCGAAGCGGGCAATCACCGTGTGGCCTGCCCGGTTGGTGAAGTTGACGAACACGCGCCCGGACTCGGCCGCATCCGGTGGGAACGCCAGTCCCAGCAGTCCCCGTTCCCCGCCTCGGCTGATGGTGTCGCGGAGGTCGAGAAACGGCGTCTCCCTCGTCACGCCGCCGAAGGTGACGTGCACGACCCCGTCCTGGGTGACCACGAGAAACGCGCCCGGGACGACGGGGTCTTCGACAAGCGCCACCGCAGACGTGAATCCGCTGGCGACCAGCTCGAGGCGAAGGGCGCCATTGGCGTGGAGGGGTTGGACGAGTGAAACAGCGATGGCGAGCGCGGTTCGCAACGGACCCATATGGCACCTCGGTCAGCTCGTCCGCCGTGAAGACCGATTCACCGTACCACAGGTCCAGGTCGGTGTCCGGATCTGATGCTCCTGCGCGTGCGACGCGCGGTTCAAGCGGGGCACCACGCTGCTCGGCAAGGCGATCGGAGGAGGCGCTCAGCCCAGGTAGGCCCGGAGGGCCTCGCGCGTGCTCGCAAACGCGAGATCCTCCCAGGGAATGGCCGAGGCCTCGAACCACTGCGCCTCGAGCCCTTCCTCGTCCACGGCCAGCTCGCCGCCGATCATCGTCGCGGCATAGACGATGATGATCGGCGTGCGGCCGGCGTAGGAGTAGATCCCGATGAGCCGGTCGATGCGCACCTCGAGGCCGGCCTCCTCGCGCGCCTCGCGGAGCGCGGCCATCATCACTTCCTCGCCGCGATCCACGTACCCGCCCGGGAACACCCACTTGCCGTAGCCCGGCTCGATGGCGCGCCTCACCAGGACGATGCGGCCGTCGGGCCCGGCGATGATGGTGCCCACCGCCACTTTCGGGTCGAGGTAGAACACGAACGCGCACGTGTCGTTCGTGCACACCAGCCGCGACGGCTCGCCCACGCGCAGCACGCGCGGCTCGAGCGGGGATCCGCACACCGGGCAGAAGCGAAACGTTGCCGCGCGTCACCCCTCGCTCACATCACGCACCTGTCCGCACCTGTTCGCACCAGTATAGAATTTACTCATGTCGATCCTGAAAGTGGCCCGCATGGGCCACCCGGTGCTGCGTCAGCGGACGCGTGCCGGTCGACAAGCACGGATCCGGATCGCCCGAGTTCCAGAAGCTCATCGACGACATGATCGACACGATGGACGAGTACTCGGGCATCGGCCTGGCCGCGCCCCAGGTGCACGAGAGCCTCCGCCTGTTCGTGGCCGTGCTGGATCCCGAGGGCCGCGGGAGGGCGAGGCGACGGCGATCATCAATCCGGAGATCACCGTGCTCAGCAACCAGATGGTGGAGGGTTGGGAGGGCTGCCTCAGCATCCCCGACATCCGCGGCCGCGTGCCGCGCGCGCCACACATCAAGGTGAGCGCTCTCAGCCGGGAGGGCAAGCGCGTGGAGATCGAGGCCCGCGATTTCCCGGCGCGCGTCATCCAGCACGAGACCGACCACCTGGACGGCATCCTGTTCCTCGACCGGATGCGCGCCTTCGACTCGCTCACGTTCCTGGAGGAGTACTCGCGCTATCACGTGAGGCGCGACGAAGACGACGAATAGGATGGCGCGGAGGGGTAGGGCCGCAGTTGACGCAGATGGCACAGATTCAGGCCCGGTTGAGGATGGGCATTCCACGCGAATCGACTCGTCCGACGTCCTGAGAAAGTCAGCTGATCCGAGCTTCTGCGCAATCGGCGCAATCTGCGGCCCTGCCCCTCCGCGCCATCCGTCCACCATCGGTGTCAACCATCGAGAATTCCCCGGATCTTCCTGCACAGCGCCGCGGGCGAGTACGGTTTCTGCAGGAAGTAGGCCGACGGGATCGCGATCCCTTTGCGGCTGACCGCCTCGGGCGTGTAGCCCGACGTGAAGAGCAGGTGCGCCTCGGGATGGAGCGATCGCATCTGCTCGGCGAGCGCGTGGCCGCCCAGGACGGGCATCACCACGTCGGACATCAGCAGCTGGATGGCCTTCGGCGTGGCCCGCGCCACGTCCAGCGCCTCGGCGCCGTTCGCGGCGGCCAGCACGTCGTATCCCGCGGCCTTCAGCACCGCCTCGGTGAACACGCGCACGGCGTCGTCGTCTTCGACGACCAGCACGGTTTCGGTGCCCGCCGGCGCCTCGGCGGCGCGCTCGCTGCGGACCGTCGCGACGGGTAGCGCCACGGTCGGCAGGTAGATCTTGAACGTGCTGCCCTTCGCCGGGCTCGCTGTAGACCGCGAGGTGGCCGCCGCTCTGCATCACGAAGCTCTGAACCATCGCGAGGCCCAGCCCCGTGCCGCGCCCGCTGCCCTTCGTCGTGAAGAACGGCTCGAAGATGCGCGCGCGGGTGGCCGCGTCCATGCCCACGCCGGTGTCGGTGACGGCCAGCATCACGTACTGGCCGGGCGGCACCTCCCGCGGGCCCACGCCGTGGGCCGAGGCGAACTCCACGTTGGCGGTCTCGATGGTGATCCGGCCGCCCAGGGGCATCGCGTCGCGCGCGTTGATCACCAGGTTGAAGACCACATGGTCGACCTGCGGGCGGTCCGCCATCACGTGCTGGAGGTCGGAAGCCAGGTGCGTCTCGATGGCCACGTCCTCGCCGATGATGCGCGTCAGCATCGCCACGCCGGCCTCGACCACCTCGCTCAGGTCGAGCACCTGTGGCTCGACCATCGACTTGCGGCTGAAGACCATCAGCTGCCGCGTCAGGTCCGCCGCGCGCTCGCCGGCCTTGTGGATCTCCTCGACCAGCCCCCGCATCGGGCTGTCGGCGGGGAGCTTCATCAACGCCAGCTCGCTGTAGCCGTCGATGACGGTGAGCATGTTGTTGAAGTCGTGGGCGACTCCCGCCCGCCAGGCGGCCGACGGCCTCCATCTTGGCCGACTGCCGCAGTTCCGATTCGAGGCGGCGCGTCTCGGTGACGTCGTGGGCGATGCCCGCCAGGGCCACGACCTCGCCCTCGCGGCCGCGCACGGGCGAGAGGCTGAGCGACACGGTGACCCGCGAGCCGTCCTTGCGCCGGTGGAGGGCGTCGAAGGCCGGGATGCGCTGGCCTGCGTGCACGCGCTCCAGCAGGTAGCGGCGGTCGGCGTCGCGCTCGGCCGGGACGAGCACCGACACGTCCTGGCCGACGATCTCGTGCGCGGCGTACCCGTAGAGCCGTTCGGCGCCGGGATTCCACGACAGGATGGTGCCGTGCAGCGTGGCCGTCACGATGGCATCGTCCGAGCCCTCGACGAGCGAGCCCAGGCGGAACCGCTCCTCGCGCTCGCGATTCAGTTCAGCGGTCAGCTGCGCGCGCCGAATCGCCAGGCCCAGCGTGGTGGCGAGGCTGGAGAGGAACGGCACCGCGGCGCCACCCAGGGCGTCGCGGTTGCGGCTGTAGGCCGCCATCACGCCGAACGGGCGGGCGGGATCGCCGACGAGCACCGCCACCGCTGCCCGGAATCCCTGCGCGGCGAAGACGGGCGGCTCCCCTGCCCGATCACGAAGGTCGCCGACCACCACCGTGCCGTCGGAGGCCTCGAGGGCATCCGGGGCGTGCCAGGGCGTGCCGGGGCTGAGATCGCGGATGCCTGGAGGGGTGGCCCACCCATGGCTGGCACGGGTCGTGGAGAGCCGGTTGCCCACCGTCCGCTCGAACACCAGAGCGGCGTCGGCGCCGGTTCCCTCCACGGCCAGGCGCGCGGCGTCGGTGACGAGGTCGTCGACGGCGAGATCGCGCCAGAGGTTACGCCCGAACAGGGCGATGGCCTCGATCTGGCGCTCCCGGGTCACAGCCCGTCATCCTACTTTCTCTTTGGCCTGCGGGTGTGGCGAAACTTTATACTTTCACACGGATGCCTGCCGTCGCACTCACCACCGCTCCTCCTCGCGTCACCCTGCTCAGCGCGCCGCAGGCGCCGTACGACGGGGCCATCGCCGCCGCGCGCACCTGCTACTCGCCGCGTGTGATTGCGCGGGATGAAGTCACCGACAAGCAGCGCGACGCCATCGGCCCCCTCACCTTCGAGGGCGGCCACCACACGGTCTTCCAGCACGCGCACTTCGAGTTCGGGCTCGAGAACGTCTCGCGGCAGTTCGTGTGGAGCATCCTGCACGCCTACCCGTTCTACAACTCCGAGCAGTCCAGCCAGCGCTACGTGAAGCTCAACGAGCCGCGCGCCTTCATGCCGCCGCTCGAGGGCGAGGCGCGCGACGTGTACGAGCAGGCGGTCGTGCGGGCCTGGGCCGCCTACGGGGAGCTCTCGGCGCTCCTCAAGGACGATGCGTGGGCGATCCTGAAGGAGCTGCGATACGTCCGCCCCACGAACTCCCCCGCGCGGCTGAAGACCGTGGAGCGCGAGGCGGAGAAGAAGGCCATCGAGACGGCGCGCTACGTCATCCCCATCGGCGCGTTCACCTCGATGGTGCACACGGTCTCGGGCCTGGTGCTGCACCGCCTGCACCGCATGGCGAATGCGGGCGACACGCCGTACGAGGCGCAGATGGTGATTGGCGCGATGGTCGACCTCGTGAAGGAGGCCGACCCGCTCTTCTTCGAGAAGGTGGGCCTCGCCACGCTGGACCAGTCGCAGCTGCCCGAGGCGGCGATGCCACGGCCGACCTCGTCCGGCGATGCGTTCGCGCGCGAGTTCGATCGCCGGCTGGGGAGCCGCGTGTCGCGCCTGCGCGACTGGTCGGCCGGGGCCGAACGCGTGGTGGCCGACTCGGTCCGGGCCACCTTTGGCCTCACCACGGCCGAGATGGACGACCCGGAGGCCATCGACCGGGTGATGAACCCGGCGCGCAACCCCTATCGCATCGACATGCTCAACGTGTCGCACCATTCGCCGTTGATGCGCGCGCTGAACCACCCCAGCTACGTCTTCGAGAAGCGCCTGAGCCACACCGCCGACTCGCAGGACCAGCGCCACCGCATGGTGCCGGCCTCGCGGCCGATGATGACGTTTGCCGACACCATCGAGCCCGACGTGGTCACGCCCAGGCTGATTCGCCAGAACGAGGCCGCGCGCGCGGTGTACGACAGAGCCATCCGCGACGCGTGGGCCGCCAAGAACCGGCTGCTCGCACTCGGCGTCCCACTGGAGTTCGCGCTCTACCTCCTGCCCAACGCCAAGGCGCTCCGGATGGTCGAGTCGGGCTCGTTCATCTCGCTGCAGCACAAGTGGACCCTGCGCACCTGCTTCAACGCGCAGGAGGAGATCTACCTGGCGTCCATGGACGAGATCTCCCAGGTGCAGGCCGTGCACCCTCAACTCGGGAAGTTCCTCGGGCCGCCGTGCGTGCTGCGCAACCGCATCGTGTCGCCACGCTGCACCGAGGGCACGCACTTCTGTGGCGTGCCGGTGTGGCAGTCGTTCCCCAAGGCCCAACGCCGATTGTGACGCGGACGGGCCGCAGATGACACAGATAATACAGATTAGAACTCCAGAATCCGAGAACCCCAGAACCCCAGGACCGACCCTCGAGACCGCAGGACCCCAAGACTTCCGGACCTCACCCGTGCCCCTCGCCTGGTTCGCCCACCTCTACACCGCCTTCGGTGCCGTGCTGGCCCTCTACGCGACCCTGGCCGTCTTCGACGGGGCATTCAAGGCGGCCATCGTGGCGCTGGCCGTGGCGGTGTTCGTGGACGCGACCGATGGCTGGCTGGCGCGCTCGCTGCGCGTGAAGGAAGTGCTGCCCGGTTTCGACGGGGCCCGGCTCGATGACATCGTGGACTACCTCACGTACACCTTCGTGCCGGTGCTGCTGGTGATCCAGGCCGGCTTGCTGCCCGAGCGGTGGGACGTGTGGGTAGGAGGCGTCGTGCTGCTGGCCAGCGCCTACGGCTTTGCGCAGTCCGACGCCAAGATCAGGACGACCGATCACTTCTTCACCGGCTTCCCGTCCTACTGGAACATCGTGGCGTTGTACATGTACGTGCTGCGGCTCTCACCGCTGGTGAATGCGGCGGTGCTGATCGGGCTCGCCGTGCTCGTCTTCGTGCCCATTCGATACGTCTACCCGTCGCGCACGGTCACGCTGCGCGTGCCGACGTTGATGCTGGCATCGGCCTGGGGCGTCATCACGCTCGTGCTGATCTGGCGCCTGCCCGCCACCGACGGGACGTGGACGGCGCTGTCGCTGGTGTTCCCGGTCTACTACATGGGGCTGTCGCTCTGGCTTCACGGGCGCGACACGCGCTAGGATCGAAGACTTGTGTCGCCGCTGGTCATCATCTTCCTGACGGTCTTCATCGACCTGCTCGGCTTCGGCATCATCATCCCGCTGCTGCCCTTCTACGCCGAGTCGTTCGGCGCCAACGCGTTCATGGTCGGGCTGCTCGGCACCAGCTACTCGCTGATGCAGTTCCTGTTCTCGCCGGTCTGGGGACGGCTGTCCGATCGCATCGGGCGGCGGCCCATCATCCTGCTGGGCCTCGCGGGATCGTGCGCGTCGTACATGGTGCTGGCCGTGGCCTCGTCGCTCGCCGTGGTCTTCCTCGGGCGCATCGTCGGCGGCATCGCCGGCGCGAACATCCCGACGGCGCAGGCCTACATCGCGGATGTGACGACGCCGGAGAACCGCGCGCGGGGAATGGGCCTGGTCGGCGCCGCCTTCGGGCTGGGATTCATCTTCGGGCCGGCGATTGGCGGCATCCTGAGTCACATGGGGCCGTCGGCGCCGATGTGGTCCGCGTCGGCGTTGTGCGGCGCGAACCTCGTGGCGGCCTATTTCCTGCTGCCCGAGTCGCGCACCGCCGACAACACGCGGAAGGCACTGGGCCGGATGGAGGCGCTCCGCCGCGCGATGGCCGACCGGCGCCTCGTCCTGCTCCTGGCGCTCTACTTCATCGTCACCGCGGCGTTCTCGGGGTTCGAGGCCACCTTTGCGCTCTTCAGCGAGCGGCGCTTCGGCTTCACGGTGGCGACCATCGGCTACCTGTTCGCGTTCATCGGCTTCGCGTTGGCGCTGGTGCAGGGCGTGCTGGTGGGGAGGGTCGTGAAGCGCGTGGGTGAGGCACGGCTCATCCCCGTGGCCATCGCCGTCATCGGTATCGGCATCGGCCTGGTGCCGTTCGCCTGGACCGTGCCGGCGCTGCTGGTGGCCGTCGGCACGCTGGCCGTCGGGATGGGATTCAATGGGCCGGCGCTCTCGGGGATGCTGTCGCGACTGACGCACGCGGACGACCAGGGCGGCATGCTCGGGCTCGCGTCGTCGCTCGCAAGCCTTGGCCGCGTGGTCGGCCCGGCCTGGGGCGGGTTCCTCTTCGACCGCTGGGGTATGACGACGCCGTACCTCAGCGCGGCAGCACTCATGTTCGTCGCGGTCGCCGTCGCCGTGGCCTCGCTGCGCTCCGCCCCCTCGCCGCACCTCGAACCTCGAAGCTAGAACCCGAGAACCCGAGAACCCGAGAACCCGAGAACCCCAGAACCTTGAAGTCCTTCACTCTTCACGCTGCCAACCCCGGGCCCTACACGGGCGCCGGCAACTGGACCTACCTTGTCCCGGGCGATGAGCCCTTGCTGATCGACGCGGGCGTGGGGAACCGGGAGCATCTGGATGCGATTGCGGGCGCCGCGCCGAACGGTCCCGCGCGCGTCGTCGTGTCGCACGCCCATCCGGATCACGCGTCCGGCGCGCCGGCCGTGGCCGCGCGGTGGCCGTCGGCGGCCTTTGCGAAGCATCCCTGGCCCTGGGAAGATGCGCCGGCAGGCATCAGGTGGGAGCCGCTCGCCGACGGATCGCGCATCACCACCGGCGAAGGCGAGCTCGAGGTCCTGCACACCCCGGGGCACGCGCCAGACCACATCGTGCTGTGGCACGCCGTCTCGCGCACGCTGTTCGGCGCCGACCTGCTGCAGCTGGGCAACACGGTGGCGATTCCCGCGTCGAAAGGGGGCGACCTGGTCGCCTATCTCCGTTCGCTGAAACGCGTGCACGCTCTGGGCCCCGCGCGTGTCCTGCCCGCGCACGGGCCGGTCATCGAAGACCCGCTGGCGCTCATCGAGCACTACCTGGCGCATCGGCACCACCGCGAGGTCCAGATCGTGACCGCGCTCGAGTCGGGGCTCGACGGTGTGGATGCGATATGCGAGCGCCTCTACACCGCTCTCGACCCACGGCTGGGCCCGCTGGCTCGGGAAAGCGTGCTGGCCCATTTGGTGAAGCTGGAGCAGGAGGGCCTGGCCAGACGCGACGGGTCGCGCTGGGTCCTGCTGACTTAGGCTCGTCGGTCTCCGGTCTCCGGTCTCCGGTCTCCCGGCGTAGACTAAACGGATGAACAACGTCATCGACTTCATCCACGTCAACCGCGATCGCTACGTCGACGAGCTGAAGCAGTACCTGGCCATCCCCAGCGTCAGCGCGCTGCCGCGAGCATGCCGCCGACGTGCGCCGGTGCGCCGAGTGGACGCCGTGACGAGATGACGCCGCATCGGCCTCCAGAACGCGCGCCTCGATCGAAACGCCCGGCAATCCCGTCGTCTACGCCGACTGGCTGGCGCGCCGGGGCGCCCACGATCCTCTTCTACGGCCACTACGACGTGCAGCCGGTGGACCCCGTCAACCTCTGGACCTCGCCGCCCTTCGAGGCGACGGTGCGCGACGGCGAGATCTACGCGCGCGGTGCGGCCGACGACAAGGGCCAGGTCTTCATGCACTTCAAGGCCGATCGAGGCGCACATGAAGCAGAACGGCCGCCTGCCGGTGAACATGAAGTTCCTCATCGAGGGCGAGGAGGAGGTGGGCAGCGCCAACCTCGACAACTTCGTCCGCGCGCACAAGGACCTGCTGACGGCCGACGTCGTGGTCATCTCGCGATTCGCCGATGTTCGACCGCGGCATCCCGTCCATCTGCTACGGCCTGCGCGGCCTGACGTACTTCCAGATCGACCTTCGCGGCACGAAGACCGACCTGCACTCGGGTTCGTTTGGCGGCGCGGTGGCCAACCCCGCGATGGTGCTGGCGCAGATGCTGGCGCAGATGAAGGACAAGGGTGGGCGCATCAGGATCCCGAGCTTCTATGACGATGTGCGGGCGTTGAGCGACGCAGAACGGGACGAGTTGGCGAAGTTGCCGTTCAACGAGAAGAAGTACCGCAAGGAACTGGGCGCGCCGAAGCTGTTCGGCGAAAGCGGCTACACGACGCTCGAGCGCGTCTGGGCGAGGCCGACCTTCGAGGTGAACGGCCTGCTGTCCGGGTTCACGGGAGAGGGCGCGAAGACGGTGCTGCCGGCCGTGTCGATGGCCAAGGTGAGCATGCGCCTGGTGCCCAACCAGGATCCGCGACAAGATCGGCGAGCTCTTCGAGGCATGGCTGAAGAAGGTCACGCCGAAGACGGTGGAGCTGAAGATCACGCGCATGCACGGCGGGAAGCCGTGGATGACCGAGTTCGACAACCCCTACGTACAGGCGGCCGGCCGCGCCATCGAGTCACGGCTTCGGCAAGCGCCCGGTGTTCAACCGCGAGGGCGGGTCGATTCCGGTGGTCTCGACGTTCCAGCAGGAGCTGGGCGTGCCGTGCGTGCTGTTCGGTGTCGGCCTCCCCGACGAGAACGCGCATGCCCCCGACGAGAAGCTGGACCTCGGCAACTTCCACGGCGGCATCGTCTCGGCGGCGTATCTGTACGACGAGATCGGCAAGCTGGCCACTGCGTAGAAAAGAGACCACGAAGGCACCAAGGGACACGGAGAGCACGAAAGTTCTGGGACTTGGGTCTTGGGACCTGGGTTTTGGGGTCTGATGCCTGTAACGAACGGCGGGCCTCCTGCACTAGTCCGCAGGAGGCCGGGCCGCGCAATCGCGGGCTGCCCGGGACGGATATGGTGAAGGCTGTCCTGCTATTGGTCGTGGGGACGCTGCTGACGACGGTTTGTGAGCGCGGTGCGGCGCTGCCCGATGAGCATCGCGCCGCGGCGGTGGAGGCATGCGAGCCCGGCTGCGCGGATTTGCCGTAACCTCGAGCCCCCAGGACCTCGCATTCCGGCCTAGTTCAGCTGCGCCGCGCGCCGCCGGAGCGTCTTCACGTGCTCCCAGACCTGCTCGGTCTCCTTGCGCTGGTCCTCGTCCTGCTCGGCCATGCGCGCCATCTTGAGGTAGGCCTCGAGAATCCCTCAGCGCGTGGTAGACGTCGTTCATGTGGTACGCCAGCAGCCCGCGATCGCGGAGCTCCGCCAGCGACGAGGGCTGCATCGCCAGCAGGACCTCGGTGACCTGCCGCGCCTGCGGGAACGATCGCATCCGCACGTAGAGCCGCTTCAGGTTCAGCAGCATCCGCACCAGGATCT
>CAVZSG010000002.1:0-246839 GCA_963777865.1 uncultured Chloroflexia bacterium
GTGTATTGTGGCTCCTCCGTTCAGGTTCCGTCCTTGCTTGGTCGCCACCGGTCGACTCAGCATCCCCGGAATTTCCGCCCACCTGATCCAGTCACTCAAGGCCGGGGACGCGCGCAAACTGACCAACGCCATTGCCCGCGAAGCGACTCCGGAAAAGCGGGCCGAACGATCCGCTCAGGTCACCCGAATGGTCGAGGCCAGCGCTCCGATGCGTGCGACTGGTGCCGAACAAACTGACCGCCGCGCTGAACAAGGCCGGCGAATCCGTCGGTGGCCGCTCCGATCTCGGTGATCTGGCCCGAGTTCGCGGCAATGCCATTGCTCGTGCCGCCGCAACGCTGGGCGGTCAGGCCAAGGTCAAAGCCGGTGAGGTCCTCGAGAACACGAGCGAGGTTCGCGCGACCGGACTCTCCGCCGCCTCGAATGCTGTGGCCCATGCATCCGAAGCAGTCGGCACAGCCAACAGCGCTTCCGCATCCTTGCGGGGAAATCTCAACACAGCAGGTATCAACAGCGGAGCATTGCGCGGCATGACCGGCGTCGTCGGCAAGGCCGGCAAGACTGTCGGAACTGCGGGCGTGGCCGTTGATCTCGCCAGCGTCATCCTCGAAGCCATGGATAACGTCGTCCGCCCAGCCAAACCAGACCGCGCCGAAGACATCTAGCCGCCGCAAGGTAATGGCGCCGGCGTAGTGACGCTCTGCAGAGCGTCAGGAACTGCGATCTGGACACCTCCTCAGCATCCCCAACCCACAACCGTCAGTCATGCTCCAGTCGGTACCTCACTGCCTCGGTAAGACTGGTATCCACAGCCATTTACCGCTGATAGGATTAGTCACATAAGGACCGTCCGCTACCTGAAGGACCAAACATGCGCGATTTCAACCAGGCCGCACTCGATGCCCACCTCGCCGAAATTTCCGCCAACCTGACCCCCGAACAGGCCGAGCAATTCAAGCGCACCGCAAAACAGCGCATTGCCGACTCTGGGACCGTTTATACCGACGGATCGGTCGATGGCGCGTTCGATCTGATCGGGTACCTGGCCCAGGCCGGAACGAGCGCGACTGATCTCCCCGATAAGATTGCCTCTGCCCTTTCGGCAATCGATCCGCGAAAACTCAACCTCGGCTCACTCCCTGGTGCTGATATCGCCGGACAGACAGGTGATGCCATCAGTGGAGCAGTCAGTGGGCTGGGTCGAATGCTGGGCAGCATCGGTGGGCTTAAGGACGTGGCCAGTGGTGCTGTTGGCAAGGGTGGAGATGCTGCCGGCGGTGTCAAGAACCTTGCCAGTGACGCATTTGCACGAGCCGGTGAGCTGATTGGTGGTGCCGATGGTCTGCGTCAATCCGGAATCTCGGCGGCCGGTGAGGTCGTTGGATTCGGCGGCAATGTCGCGTCCGGAATTGGCGGTGCCCTGGGCGGCTTGCAGAGGCGCAATCGGCAGTGGCGGCAGTTCTGCGGTTGATGCTATCGGCGGTGCGCTCGGCAGTGCATCGGGCGCTCTCGATGCCGCCGGGTCGGCCGCCGATCTGGCCGGAATTGTCCTTGGCGCTTTGGGCGATGTCCTCGGCTCAATCGGCGACCTTTAGCCTTATTTTCTGACAACTGAAAACCGCAAACGGACAACGGCACGAATAGGCAATTCTGCCGATGGTTTCGTGTGCTACAAATCCTATCCTCAGCTCAGTTGATTCATTTCGTGTGATTGTTGTCCGGAAAGGACCGTTCGCCGTGCATATTCCGCTGCGCCTGCTCACTGCGCTGGTCATTAGCGCTTCAATTGTGTCCGCTAGCTGGGCTCCGCATTCCACTGTCGCGGAAGAACTCTGCTTCAACCAGGCGCCGACCATGACCGGGACAGGGCTCATCAACGGGACAACCGGGAATGACATCATTCTGGGATCCTCGGCCAACGACACGATCAATGGCAACGGCGGTATCGACACTATCTGTTCGCTCGGCGGTGCTGACACGATCGTGACCGGAGCAGACAACGCCGTCATCGATAGCGGCGATGGCAACGACCGGATCACGCTGGGCGGTGGCGGTATGAATACCGTTCACGCGGGCGCCGGTAATGACGATGTCACCGGTTCGTCCGGATCTGACAGTCTCTTTGGCGATGAGGGCAACGACAAGCTCCGTGGCATGGGCGGTCTCGACTTCATTTCCGGTGGCGCTGGTAACGACTCTCCTTCCGGTGGAGATGGCAACGACGATGTCTTCGGTGGTGATGGCGACGACAAGATTGTCGGTGGTTCCGGCGACGACCGCCTCTTGGGGGACGAAAAGGCGGGACTTGCGACTGGAAACGATCGGATCTACGGGCAGACTGGCAACGACGAGATGATTGGAGGATCCGGAATAGATTCGCTCTCAGCCAATGCTGGCAACGACCAGCTTTCCGGAGGGGACGGAAACGACAAACTCGTCGCTGGTGATGGCAACGATTTCGTTGTGGCTGGTCCCGGCGATGATCGTGCCTATGGTGAAGGTGGTAACGATTCACTCAACGGCGAGTCAGGTAATGACACCTTGTCCGCATCAGCTGGTGACGACCAAATCAGCGGCGGAGATGGAAACGATCTGATCACCGCCAGCACGGGTGCAGATTTCGCCTTCGGAGGCACCGGCACTGACGATATCGATGGCGGGCCGGATGCTGACGTTCTAAGCGGTGGCGACGACAACGACCTCATCAAGGGTGGCTCCGGAAACGACATCATTTCCTACCAGGAGATCGGCCCGGCTGACGAACCGGGCGGAGTCGATCTCGATCCGGGCGACGATTTCATCATTGGTGGCTCAGGAAGCGACACCATTGCCGGCGGATCAGGTGCCGATGTTATCTCGGGCGATGAAGGCAACGACCTCATTTACGGCTCGTTCGACGGAGCAATTGCCCTTACCAACGACGCCGACACGATCAATGGCGGTCCGGAAACAGACAGCATTTACGCTGGTGGCAGTCTCCCCGAGTCGGATCTGTCGGCCAACTTGATCTTTGGTAATGATGGCAATGACGTCCTCCAGGGCGGCAATGGGCCCGACGAAATGAGTGGCGACCAGCCGAGCGACAACCCGCTCCAAAGTTCCGATGTGATTCAGGGGCACGGCGGCGATGACATCATTCTGGGTGGGGATTTTGCCGACAATATCTCCGGTGGCGAAGGCGCAGATCAGCTCGACGGCGAGGCGGGTGGCGATTTCATAAGTGGTGACGCCGGTGCTGACGTCATTACTGGTGGTGACGGCGACGACACCATTAGTCGGTGGCAATGGGGCCGATCAATCGTTCGGCGAAGGTGGAGACGACACGATCGGCGCGACCGGAACATTCTCATCCCCGGTGGTCAACGATGCTGACAATGACACGAGCGCGGGTGGACCTGGCTCAGACCTGATCTTCGGCGGAACCGGAGTTGACAGCATCTTCGGCGATGACGGAAACGACGTCATTGTTGGCGAAGCCGGGGGTACCGCCGTACCCAATGAAGCCGACACCATTTCAGGTGGGGCCGGGCACGATGATATTTATGGCGGAAGCTCTGGCGGCGACACAACCGGAACCGGAACCAACACAATTACGGGTGGTGATGGCGACGACACGCTAACCGGAGCTGCCGGTGGAGATTCGATTCGCGGCAACGGTGGTGATGACTTCATCCACGGTCGTGCGGGAAATGATCAACTCGCCGGAGACGCCGGGGACGACTCGCTTTTCGGAGATGATGGGAACGACTCCCTCTTCGGTGGGGCCGACTCGGATATCTGTAACGGCGGGCAGGCGACCAGCGATTCCGCGGACGGTAGCTGCGAAACGACTCCTAACGTTCCCTGATTCTCACTTGGTATCCTGTTCGCATGATTGTGCGACGAGGTACCCCAACCGATGTAACTGAGGGCCTGCGACTGCTCGATGAAGCAGTCGCATGGCTCGTCTCGCAGGGTCGCACTGGCCAATGGGGGAGCGATCCCTTCTCCTCGACCGAAGCCCGGATCGAGCGGATGACGCAGGAGTTCACCGAGAACGACGTCTGGCTGGCGGAGATCGACGGCGAGGTCGTGGGCGCAATGCTGCTCGGTACCTCGCCGATGCCATACGTCAATCCCGTCGACGAACCCGAGATCTATCTGCACCTGCTCGTCACCGACCGCTCCCGCAGCGGCTCGGGAATCGGCCAGGCACTGGTCGATCAGGCGGTTGCCGAAGCAGCAGCGCGCGGGATTGATCTGGTCCGCGTCGATTGCTACGCCGGCGATGACCGCAAACTCGTCGCCCAATACGAGCGCATGGGCTTCACCCCCACCGAGCCATTCGTCGTCGACGTTCGCGGCACCGACTGGCACGGCCAGGTCCTCCAGATCCGCGTTTCAGACAAACAGGAAACGTAGCGCGGGTGCGCCCCGCGTCGACCGCACGGTCGAACAGCGAAGCGGCCCACAGGATTTGACTCCCGCAGACCGCCACGCACACTTTCTTGTCGCTGTCGTCTTGTCGTCTTGTCGTCTTGTCGTCTTGTCGTCTCGTTGTCGTCGCTCTTGTCGTCTTGTCGTCTGTCGTCTGTCGTCTTGTCGTCTCGTCTATCCGGCGTGCATCAGCACCGGCTCACCAACCTCGCTCGGTGATGTCGGTCGAGCGTTCATCGCGATTCCGACCGCAATGGCGACGACGATCACGATTGCCGCCGACCAGGCCGTGGCCGCACCGAATCCGTGGACCATTCCCGCCACCGACGCATCGGCATCACCACTGTGGCTGACGATGTAGGACGCGGTCGCCGAGGCCGCCAGCGTGCTCAACAGACTGGTGCCAATCGACGCGCCGATCTGTTGCGAGGTGTTCAGGACTGCTCCCGCCACTCCGGAATCCTCCGGCGAAACGCCGCGGAGAGCGGTATTCATGGCCGAGACGAAGATCAGCGCCACGCCAACTCCGCTGATCAGCAGGACGGGCAGACACCAGACCGAGGTACGTGCTGTCCACTTCGAGTCGGGTCAGCAAGAGCAAACCAGCCGCGACCAGGCCGAAGCCAGTCACGATCGGAATGCGCGGAGCGACCCGATTCATGAGCCGAACCGCAATTTGTGATCCGATGATGATCGCGACAGTCTGCGGAATGAAGGCAAGACCTGTCCGCACCGGCGAGAAGTTCTGGACGACCTGCAGGTAGTAGGTCAGGAAGAAGAACATCCCGAAGAGCGCGAATGGAGCGCCGACCGAGGCTCCGTAGGCCGCGGCCCGATTCCGGTCAGTCAGCAAGCGCAATGGCAGAATCGGATGCTCGGCGCGCTGCTGGGAGAAGACGAACGCGGTCAGGAGAACGACTGATCCGGCCAGCCACATGATGGTTGAACTGTCCGACCAGCCGTGGACCTCGGCCTGGTTGAACCCGAAGACCAGCGCGAACAAACCGCCTGTTCCGAGAACGGCACCAACCACATCCAGCCGACCATTGATCTGGAATGCCCGACCACTCGACATCAGGCGAAGTGCGCCAACGATCGAGATGATGGCCAGCGGGATGTTTACATAGAAGCACCATCGCCAATTCAGATACTCAGTCAGCAATCCGCCCGAAAGCAGACCAACCGCTGCACCACCAGCACCGAGCGCGCCGAAGATGCCGAACGCCTTGGCCCGGTCGGCCGGTGTCGTGAAGGTTGTTGTCAGGACGGCCAGATGCGGTCGGGGCGATGATCGCTCCGAACAGACCTTGCAGCGCGCGTGACCGATCAGCAATTCCTGATTGTTTGCTGCTCCGCCAATGGCTGAGGCAAGGGCAAACCCGATCAGTCCAACGATCAGGGCATTACGCGAGCCCAGGTAACTGGCTACCCGTCCGCCGAGTAGCAGCAAACCACCGAACGTCAGCGTGTAGGCGGTAATCACCCATTGCCGGTTGGCATCCGACATGCCGAGATCAAGTTGAAGTGAGGGGAGGGCAATGCTGACAATTGTGGTATCAAGAATCAGCATCAGTTGCGCGAGACTGATTACGGCGAGAATGAGCCATCGCGAACTGGCCGCAACGGTTGGTTGTGCGAATGTAGCAGGTGGACTGTACGACGACATTACATATTGACCTTTCGTGTAAACTACACCGTGTAGTGTAATTTGAGCATACGACAGCATCGTCTAGCTGTCCACCCACCCGGAAGAGCAGTCAAATGAACGTAGTCGCCGAAGACAACGTAACCGCAGAAACCGAATTGCCCCAGTGCCCAGCGCACCCCACCAGGAAGCAGACCTGCATCCTCGATGCGGCCGCGGCTGTTTTTCTTCGCGAGGGGTTCGAGCGCGCCAGTGTGGATGCCATCGCCGCCGAGGCTGATGTGTCCAAGCGCACCATCTATAACCACTTCACCGACAAGCGTGGCCTGTTTCTCTCGGTCATCGATTACAAGCTGCACCCGGCCGAGCTCGCCAGAGCACTCGCTCCCGACAATCTGGTGAGCGCCGAAACACTCCGCGCCGACATGCACCGGATCGGTCACCTGGTCGTCGATCAGGAATTGAGCGAAGAGGTATCGGCCCTCCGCCGGGTCCTGATTTCGGATATCAGTCGCTTCCCGGAACTGACTGGCGCCTGCAAGAAGATGTTCCCGTTCGATGCGGTCCGTACCCTCGCCGAGCGCCTGCATGATCTCTTCCCGGACCGGGTGGACGTCGATCTTGCCGAAACCGCACTCACCCAGTTCCTGAGTATGGTCAGCGCACAGGCACAGGCACGATCCGCCTATTGGGCCGTGCCTGTACCTCAGGAGATTCGCGATCGCTTCGTGACCGACGCGGTCGACCTGATCGTCCGCGCCTACCGCCTCGAATCGTAGAGCGGGTCTACCAGATCTGATCGACCGGTAGATCCAATGCCATTCGTCCAGCGTGCATTAAGGTCTTTTCCGGATTGAGCGGATGGAACGCACCGGCTCGGACATCCCGGTACGCCCGCTCCAGAGGACTGCGCTTGAAGTAGGCCGATCCTCCGACAATGGACATGGCCAGGTCGACGATCTCGATCGCCTCGGTCATGACGGCCCGCTTGCCCAGCATCAAGGTCGACATCGCCTGCTCGGTCAACGCGTAGTCCTCGCCGAGTTCATCGAGTGATCCCATTAACGCCCACCACGCGGTCTTCAACTTGTATTCCATCAAGCCGACCTGCCGCTGGATAATCGGGTCGTTGCGCATTGGCGTTCCCCCGCCGTCAGCCCGATCCGCGATGGTCTTCACGGCGTAGTCCCGCGCGCCGGCCGCAACACCCCAGTAAACCGATGCGACCAGCGGCGCGAAGTGCACCCCGGCATTCCGCAGCGCCAAATCTACGGATCCCCACGGTCGCCGGACAATCACCTGGGCATCGGTGATGACTACGTCATCGAGCACAACATCCTGGCTCGCCGTCGCCCGCATGCCCATCGTGTCCCACGTGTCGAGGATCTGAACACCAGGGCTCGACATCGGAATGCTCATCAGCAGCACGCCCTTGCCGTCGTCGGGATCATCGTAGGCGGCCATCGTCGCCATCACATTGGCGACCGGGCCTGACTGCAGAAGACCTTGCGCCCGCTGACCCGGTATCCGCCGTCTCCGCGGACCGCCGTAGCACTTGGCCAGATCCCGTCGGAGCCGCCGCTGGTCATCAGGATCAATCGTTCGTCGGCGATCCGCTTGAGCAGTCCCTCGATCGGCGCACCCTTCCGCCACCGGAAGACATTCGCCGTCACCAGGTAGTGGTGCATGTTCACGGCCAGTGAGGTCGACGCGCATCCCTGGGAGAGTACCGCCTGGGCGTAACACGTTTGCCGCATCGTCGCGCCCAGCCCACCGAATTCGCGGGGAATCGCGAGGGTGGTGAACCCGGTCTCGCGCATCGCGGTGAAGTTCTCGACGGGAAACGTGTTTTCCCGGTCATGTTCTGCGGCATGAGGCTCAAATCGTTCGGCGAGCTCGGCAGCCAGATCCACGAATTCGTCGTCTCCCGGTCGAACCGGGGTTGGGACAGTTAGAGTCGTTTTTGTAGCAATCATCATTTGGGTGCCTCCAGTCGCTCGTGCTCGAAATTCGAAGCAGAAGCCATTCATGTTCGTTACGTCTGACTCTAGTGATAGAGTCAGAGCGAACAAGTCCAGAAAATGGAGTGCCGGTTTCGGATAGCGGAGGCGACACGATGACAGCCTACGGTCAGTTTTGTCCGGTAGCGAAGGCCAGCGAGATTCTCGCTGAACGATGGACGCCACTCATCCTGCGGGAGCTGCTGATGGGCAGCCAACGCTTCAACGAACTCGAGCGCGGACTGCCGAAAATCTCTCGCTCATTACTGAGCCAGCGACTGCGGACCTTCGAGGAGGTCGGGTTGCTCATCCGCGAGAGTCGATGACGACGGTCGCCCCGTCTATCGATTGACCCAGGCTGGTCTGGGACTATTTGACGTCATCGTGCAGTTGGGCGCCTGGAGTCACCGCTGGTTCAACCCGTTGGTTGATGTCGACAACCTCGATCCGACGCTCCTGATGTGGGACATGCACCGCCGCCTCAATCTCGAATCGCTTCCCGCCGAGCAGGTTGTCGTCCAGTTCGATTTTCACGGAGACAACATAGGCAGCTACTGGCTCGTTCTTGAACCAGGTGCGCCATCGGTCTGCTGGGATCCGCCCGGCTTCGAAATCGACCTGACCGTCGAGTGCGACTCGATGACAATTCATCGAGTATGGCTGGGCCATCAGTCGATTTCCGACGCGCTGAGCCGGGGAACCATCAATCTGGAGGGACCGTCGGAATTGACCCGCGCCTTTCCATCCTGGCTGGCCCTGAGCACCTTCGCCAGCATGCCAAGCTATCTGCATCAATCCGTAGCGAGCTGACCAGCCGACCCCTTGCCACTATGTCTAAAATGGACATAGTCACTTTTGCGTGCTCGGGAGAACAGCCATGAACATCTATCTCGGCGAACACTTCGAGAAATTCATCCGCGAACAAGTCGCTACCGGCCGCTACGCCAACGCCAGCGAAGTCGTCCGCGAGGCCCTCCGCGATTTGCAGGAATACGCGAAGTCGCACGAGGCTCGCGTGCCGTGATTCAACGGGTTGGGATTCGAGCGGCCGGAGCTGGATCGATGTTCCGCCGACCTGGCGGAATCATGCACGAGATCGAATCGATCGAATGAGCGCGATCGAGGGAGTCCCGCGTGACGGTCTCGCAGGTCAGGAGTTCAGGGCAGATGCCGAGCAAGTTCGAGTATCAGCGGCTCAGTCGCGGAGGGACCTGCGGAATATCGCTGATTACACGTTGCGAGCAATGGAGGCGTCTGCAGAGCATCCGACTGCGATCACATGGCGAACGGCACTGCGAGATCACTCCGTGAATATCCCGTGATTCGGCAAACCATGATGATCTTGGCGCCGGAAGTGCGGAGCATCGAACGTGGAGCAGTCAGGGCATCATTCTACTATTCGCTGATGAACTGAAGCGATAACGAGTTCTACGCATTCAGCACCGTTGCGCAGAACTCAAGATCTGGCTGGACTAGATTCGCAAGTGAGCTGTGCAATCGTTGCGGATAGCAGGTGACCATTTCACGGACGATGACAGCTGAGGAGAGTAACACATCATGGCAATTCCAAGACGACCATTCGGCAAATCAGGTGAAGATGTCAGCCTCCTCTGCGTTGGCGGAGCGCACATGGGTTTCTGCGATGAGGCGACGGGTATCCGCATCGTCCAGGAATCGATCGATGCCGGCGCCGACTTCCTCGACAACGCCTGGGAGTACAACGCCGGCGAAAGCGAAACCCGGATGGGCCAGGCCCTCGCCCAGGACGGCTACCGCAAGAAGGCGTTCCTGATGACCAAGGACTGCGCCCACGATCGCCGCGCCGATCACTCCCTCATGAAACTCGAGAACAGTCTCAAGCGCCTCAAGACCGATTATCTCGACCTCTGGCAGCTCCACGAAGTTGTCTGGGAGGACGATCCGGACCGCATCTTCGCGCCGGGTGGATCAGCCGAGGCGCTGCTCAAGGCCAAGGAGCAGGGCAAGGTCCGCTACATCGGCTTCACCGGGCACAAGTCGCCGGCCATCCACAAGCGGATGCTCAGTCAGGGTTTCCCGTGGGACGCGGTCCAGATGCCGATCAACGCGCTGGATGCCCACTGGGAGAGCTTCGAGCGACGAGATCATCCCGATCTGCAAGGAGCAGGGCATCGCTGTCGTCGGCATGAAGTCGTTCTCCAGCGGCGACATCTTCAAGCTCGGCACCGGCGTCACTCCGGACGAAGCCCTCCGTTACGCCATGAGCGCCGACGTCGCCACTATCGTCTCGGGCATGGATTCGATCGAGGTCATGCAGCAGAACCTGAAGATCGCCGACGGATTCACGCCGATCTCGGATGAAGAGCGAGCCAGCCATCCTCGCCAAGACCGCTCCGAAGCCGCCCAGGGTGGCGAGTTCGAGCGCTTCAAGACCACCGACTGGTTCGAGGGCGAAGAAGGCCGCCACGTCCGCAACTACCCGCAGAAATACGCAGCAGCCGATTAACGAGCGACAAGAGAACCAGAACACGAGAGGACGAGGGACTGTCACTCGTCCTCTTTTCATAGCTCGCGATTGAGCAACGCAACCTGCGATAATTCCCCTTGTTCTCTCGTTTGCTCGTTCTCTCACCCCTCCCGGAGGCATCCCATGTCCATCCCCACACGACCATTCGGCAAATCCGGCGAAGAGGTCAGCCTGCTCGGTGTTGGTGGCTGGCACATCGGTGCGTTCGATGAGAAGGTCGGCATCCGCATCATCCACGAAGCGATCGATGCTGGCGCCAACTTCCTCGACAACGCCTGGGAGTACAACGCCGGCGCATCCGAATACCGGATGGGTCAAGCCCTGCTTCAGGATGGCTACCGGGAAAAAGCGTTCCTGATGACCAAGGACTGCGCCCACGATCGGGTCGCCGCCCACTCAACGCTCAAACTCGAGAACAGCCTGGTGCGCCTCAAGACCGATTATCTCGACCTCTGGCAGATCCACGAAGTCGTCTGGCAGGACGATCCGGACAAGATCTTCGCTCCCGGCGGATCGGCCGAGGCGCTGCTGAAGGCCAAGGAGCAGGGCAAGGTCCGCTACATCGGCTTCACCGGGCACAAATCGCCGGCAATCCACAAGCGGATGCTCAGCCAGGGTTTCCCGTGGGACAGCGTCATGATGCCGCTCAACGTCATGGATGCACACTGGGAGAGCTTCGCCAAAGAGATCGTGCCCGATGTGCATCGAGCAGGGCATCGCCATCATCGGTATGAAATCGTTCGCCGATGGCCACATCTTCCAGTCCGGCACCGGCATCACGCCCGAGGAAGCGCTTCGGTACACGCTCTCACTGCCGATCTCGACCCTGGTTTCCGGCATGGACACCATCGAGGTCCTGCACCAGAACCTCGAGATCGTCCGCAACTTCGTCCCGCTCACCGATGCCGAGCGCGAGGCAATCGTCGCCAAGGCCGCCCCGATCGCAACCGGCGGCAAGTTCGAGCCGTTCAAGAGCAGCGATTTCTACGAAGGTGAAGAGGGCCGCCACGCCAACAACCACCCCCAGAAATACGCCGCCGCCGACTAGATTCAAAACGTAGTGACGCTCTGCAGAGCGTCAGGAACTCGCATCCGACATGTAGTGCGTTCGCCGTGCCTGACATCCGGGTCGACATACTGATTCAGACCGGGGCACCGTACCCGGCCAAAAAGCGCCGGTCGATAAGTGTCTTGTGACCATCAACCCATTCAACTCTGACCATCATCTGCCGCACCATCTTGGCATGGCATCGATTGAGCTTTCGGCACCGCATCAACGCACCGACCACAGCGGCGAATCCTCCCGCTGGATCGTGCTTGCCTGTTACATCTCGACCATCCTTCTGATCTACGGAGCCCCCGGTGCGGTCGGCGCGATCATTCTGACTGGCCTCGCCACTGCCTTCTGGTGGGTCGGTTTCGGTCAGGACGAGTCCCGCTTTGAACCGATAGCGATCGGAAACGCGGTCGGCATCTTCGCCGGTCTGGCCATCTCGTTCCTGCAGATCGCCCTTCCGGTCCTGATCCTGGTCGTGGTCGTCCTGACTGCCGCTGCCCACCGCGCCCGTTTCCAGAACCAACCGATCGCTCGTCTTGTGCCCGGTGTCCTCGCGCTCTTGATCGCCCTCGCCGGAGCCGCATTCCTCGGACAAATCCTGCCGCAACTGCCGTTCTGACGCGCCACAACACACCGGCTATCATGGCCTGAGTCTTTGTAGCGTTGGCGGCCTGGCCGATGGCCCAGCATCAACCTGCTCGCCAGTATCTGGAGTTCCTCACTATGCTCGACGCGCTTGGGTTCATGCTTCCGGTGGCGATCGCCGCAATAGCGTTGAGCCTGCCCGAGGTCGTGGTAATGATCCTCCTGATCGAACCAGGCAAGAGCCGAGCCAATGCGTGGGGATTCGCAGGTGGACTGGTCGGCTCGTTCATCGTCGTGAGCGGGATCGCCCTGGTTGCAGCGGACGCACTTGACCTGGATCGCCCAGACGGTCGCTCCAATTGGGTTGCCATCCTCCTGTTGATCATAGGCTCCGCGCTGATCTGGTTTGGCGTCCACAAACTGCGTTCGCGGCCTGACCCGGACAGCCCAATCGAGCAATCCGCGATTCTGAGAGCGGCTGCAAACCTGACTCCGACCAAAGCGGCGTCACTCGGAGCGGTCATGGGTGGGATCAATCCCGGATTCATGGCGTTGATCCTTTCACTTGTTGCAGAACTCGCACTCACTGATGCAAGCAGAACTGAAAAGAGTCTGGTGATGCTGATGTTCACGGTGGTCGCCTCCGCCGGAATTGTCGGGCCGCTTCTGGCCGTGCAGATTTCCGGTGAGCGGGCGAACCGGTTCCTGGAAGGCGTGCGTCAGACACTTGATGACTGGATGTGGTTGATCACGGCGGTGGTTTGTTTCTACTTCGGCGTCGTGCTGATCGGCGAAGCATTGCGGGCGCTAACGTGAATCCACGCATCCTGCGCGCACCGTTTCGGCTGGACCCGTACGCTTTCCGATACAGCACGGTTTGCTGTGGTCAGATTGGACGGGGAGCGTTAACTGGTGTCTGAGGCTATTGGCTACATGTTGCCGACTGCGGTGGCGGCGATCGTCCTGAGCCTCCCCGCCATCGTCATCATGATTCTTCTGCTCGAACCGTCACGCGATCAGAGGCTTTCGCTCGGATTCGTAACTGGCTGGCTCTTGTCGTTTGTGGTTTCCTGCGGCATCTTCCTGTTCGCGGCTGAGCTTCTCTCGTCCGATAACAACGACGAGCGGGCCAACTGGGTCTCCGTTCTGTTGCTTCTGATCGGACTCGGGTTGCTGGCCTTCGCGGGCAAGAAAGTCGCTAATCGGCCCCGTGCCGGTCAGCCAGCAAAACCGTCGGCAATCACCAGAACCATAGACAAGCTCACTCCGACCGGCGCAATTCCATTTGGTGCGCTCCTCGGCGGTTTCAATCCGAAGTTCCTGGCCGTCATCGGGTCGCTCGCCGCTGAACTGACCCTGACCAACGCGTCGGTCAGCGAACAGGCGGTCGTGATGCTGCTCTTCACTGTGATCGGCTCGGCCGGAATCATCGGCCCGGTAATCGCAATCCGGATCGGCGGTGAGTCAGCTGCGGGTGTCCTTCGAAAAGTCAGCGACTTCCTGAACAAGTTCACCTGGCTAATCATGGCCCTGATCGTCGGGTACTTCGGCATCAAATTGATCGGCGATGCCCTGCGCGCCTTCATCTGATCCCTCCACAACCCGCGCAATTCGTCCTACTATTCCGTTGCCAGCCAATGAACTGGTAGGACCGATGTAGAGGAGATTCCAATGCGGCAACTGTCAACGATTTCAATGTCCGGAAATTCGTTCGACAGAAATGAGCCGTTGCATGGGTACAACTACCATCGGAATCCTGGCGCATGTAGACGCCGGTAAAACCAGCCTTACAGAACGCATCCTCTTTGAAACCGGGGTCATCAAGACCGCCGGGCGGGTTGACCATGGCACAACCCAGACCGACACCATGGATCAGGAGCGTGCCCGCGGCATAACGATCAAGGCCGCCGTCGCCTCGTTCACACTCAATGATCGTCCGATCACCCTGGTCGACACCCCTGGCCACGCCGATTTCATCGCTGAGGTCGAGCGCTCGCTGACCGTTCTCGACGGTGTCGTCCTGGTGATCTCGGCAGTCGAGGGCATTCAACCGCAGACGCGCAAACTGGCGAGAGCAATCCGCGCCGCCAACCTGCCGCTGATCGTCTTCATCAACAAGATCGACCGGGTTGGCGCGCGCGATCTCAGCCTGATCCGCGACATCCGCGCTCGCCTCGACCTGCCCGTCCTGCCGCTCAACCGCCCGGTCGATTCAGGTTCAAGTGAGGCGAGCGTCACCAACGATTTCGGTGGGGCCAGCGACTGGACCCGCGACCGACTCGATCTGCTGTCCGAAAACTCAGACGCATTGATCGACTACATGCTCGAAACCAATGCCGAGCCACCCGACGACATGATCATCCGCGAACGCGATCGTCAGATCTCTGACCGTACGGTTGTCCCGGCGATCTTCGGCTCAGCCACGCTCGGAATCGGCATTGGCTCAGTGCTCGACGCAATCGCAACGACAATCCCTGAGGTCCCCCGAGACATTGACGGACCAACGGGCGCCCGCGTCTTCAAGGTCCAGCACACTCCGTCTGGCGAGCGTCTGGTCCTGGCCCGCGTCATCAGCGGGACACTCAAGGTCCGGGATCGACTGGGCGTTGCCGGTTCAGAGAGCGAACCTGAGCGCGTAACCGGACTCGACCGCTTTGAGGGCGGAGCACGGGTCTCGATTCAATCCGCTCAGGCCGGTGACATCGTCTGCCTGCACGGTATCCGCAGTGCCCGAATCGGCGACACCCTGGGCGACGCCAGTCACGACGCCCAGCCAACCGTGAGGATCGCAACTCCGCCACTCGAAAGCATCGTCGCGCCAATCGATCCGGCCAAGTCGCAGGCCCTGAACGTCGCTCTGGAGCGTCTGGCCGATGGCGATCCGTTCATCAGCCCTCGCCTGAATCCCCGTACTGGTGAGGTCTCGATCCGGCTCTTCGGCGACGTCCAGACCGAAGTGATCAGCGAGCAACTGCGCAGTGAGTTCGGCGTCGAGGTCCAGTTCGGCGAAACGCGTCCAGTCTGCATCGAACGACCGATCGGCACCGGCTCGGCCCTGGAAATCATTGGCACGCCAGAGAATCCGTTCTTCGGCACGGTCGGGTTCACGGTCAGCTCTGGCGAAATCGGCTCCGGCATCACCTACACCTGGGAGCCGGGGTCTCTGCCGCCTGCCTACTACCGGGTCATTGAGGAGACCACGCTCGCCTGGTTGAACGAGGGACTCTTCGGCTGGGAAGTCACCGACATCAGGATCAACCTCGATCAGGTCGGTTACTGGTCACCGGTCACCACCGGCACCGATTTTCGCAAGTTGACGCCGCTCGTCCTGTTTGCCGCGCTCGATGCTGCTGGAACCGCCGTCTGCGAACCGATCAACCGCTACGAAGTAGAAGGCCCAGCCGATTCGCTGAGCGAGATTCTGCGCGTCCTCGGTGGAGCACGGTTGATTCCCGAGGAGACGACGCACGTCGGTGAAGTCATCCGGGTCAGCGGAACAGTTCCGGTTGCCCAGATGCGATCAGTCGAACATCGATTGCTCGGTCTCGGTGGCGGCGAGGTCTCAGTCAGCAGCGAGTTCCTCGAGTACCGCCCGGTCACTCGGCGAGCCACCAACCCGGTCGCGCATCCGACGTCGATCCCCGCAACCGCAAGGAATACCTCGCCGCCATGTCGCAACGGTAGAGCCAGCTGTAGCGTGGATGTCGCGTATTCAAATGTAGGTCCGTGGCACCGTACGCGGACATCGACCGCAGGTCGATACTGCCCAGCCGGAAAACAACCGGGCAGGGCCAGGCAATGTGCCCGACCCTGCTCCGTCAAGAAATAGATTCGCTATGAAGCGGTCTTCACTGCCACGTGTGCGGTTGCCCATTCCAGGGCATGGTCAGCGACCGCTTCCCAGCCCGGCGCGCCACAGGTGAAGTGGTCGCGGTCCGCGAATTCGTAGAACTCAGTCACCGCTGGCGACTTCTCGTACTTGCCGGCATTGGAGCGAGTTGACCGGCGGTCGGCATGATGTGATCCTTGCCGCCTGCGATGAACAGCAACGGCGCCCGGTCGGCCGAGTAGTCGACCCACGCCTCCTGATGGCCGGGCTGGAAGTTGCCGAGAACTCCGGTCCAGACAATTCTCCCCGGCGCGGCAATGTGATAGCGGTCATACACTGCCTGCGATTCCTCTTCACTCATCGTGTTCGTAAACGCATAGTGGAACTGCTCCGGGGTGAACCCGGCCGCCCGGTGTCGACTGGCCGGGTCCTTGAGAATGGGGAACATCGATCGAATCTGCGACAACGGGGTCGTCCGCACACCCTCGGTCGGAGCCGAGTTGATCGCAACGCCAGACAGCGCCGAGTCCGCGGGCCATGAGAAGTTGGGTGAGCGTTCCGCCAAACGAATGACCGATCAGTATCGGAGCGTTTTCGAGCGCGCCGATGAATGCAGCGAGATGATCGGTGACGCTGAGAACCGAGGCAGCGGCAATCGGCGACGGATCAGCCCGCAGCTCCTCGACTTCGACCTCAAAACCCGGGTAGGTCGGCGTGTGGACGGTGAACCCCTTGCCCTCGAGGTAGGGAACCCAATGTTCCCAACTGCGCGGGGTCATCCAGAGTCCGTGAATGAGAACGATTTCTGGCTTCATCTGTGAGTTCCTTTCGTAGATACGTGTCGGCACTCGCCGACAACCAGGGTTCAGGACTGAAGGAATGCAAGGAGATCGGCGTTGAACTGGTCGCGGTGCGTCACCGGCAGGGCGTGGTCTCCACCCGGATAGACCTTGAGCGTTGCACCCGGCACCATCGTCACCGCACGGTCCGACGCGGCACTGATCGGAACGATCTGATCGTCATCTCCATGGATGAAGAGCGTCGGCCGATCGATTTGTGCGAGATCGGCCGTGAGGTCCGTCTCGGAGAAAACGCGGATACAATCCAGCGCGCCCTTGATTCCGACCTGCATACTCCAGAGCCAGAAGGTGTCGCGCACGCCCTGTGTAACGGTGGAACCCGGTCGGTTCGCGCCGAAGAACGGTCCGCTCAAGTCCCGGTAGAACTGGGAACGGTCGGTGGAGACGCCCTGCCGGATTGCATCGAATGCCTCGATCGGCAAGCCGCCCGGATTCGCCTCCGTCTTAAGCATCAGCGGTGGAATCGCCCCGACCAGAACGACTTTGGCGACCCGATCAGTGCCATGTCGTCCGATATAGCGGGTCACCTCTCCGCCTCCGGTCGAATGCCCGACCAGGACGACGTCGCGCAGATCCAGGGTCTCGATGAGGGCGGCCAGGTCGTCGGCATACGTGTTCATATCGTTGCCGGACCAGGACTGACCGGAACGCCCGTGACCACGGCGATCGTGCGCGATGGCCCGAAAACCGTGGTCCGCAACGAACTGCAGCTGCTCGTCCCAGGAGTCCGCGTTGAGTGGCCAACCGTGGCTGAAGACGACCGGCTGACCGGTGCCCCAATCCTTGTAGAAGATACCGGTCCCGTCCTGAGTGGTGATCAGGCCCGGAGTTGTCGTCTTGGCTTGATGCGTCTGAATCATCGGGAGATCTCCTCGATCAATACGTGGGTATGCCCGCGCGCGCCAGAGTTCACGCGGGCATCACCGGCTTAGGAGAGCGATCCAACCGCGGTCTTGATCAGGTCGGCGGTCGCTTGTGGCTGCGAGATCATGACCACGTGGGAGGCGTCGATCTCGACGGAGATTGCCCCCGCCCGTTGTGCCATCAAACGAAGTCCGGAGACACCGATCGTTTTGTCGGCCGTTGCAATCAATGCCCAGGATGGCAGGGTTTTCCAACCGGCTGGACCCGACGGCTCACCAAACCCGGCCTCGGCACCTGGACGTTGCGAAACGGCCATAACTGCTGCCTGTTCGGCCGACAAGTCGCCGCAGAACACCTCGTGGAATGCTTCCTGGGCGATGTAGAGCTCATGGCCCGGCTCTGCTCCACCGGACGGAAAGTCTGCTGGTCGCAGGTTCGGGCCCAGCAAGCTGTCGGTCGCCTGTCCGGCCAGCGACATAACGCTCTCACCTTCGTCCGGGGCAAACGCGGCGACATAAACCAGGCCGACTACATTGCTTGCCAGCGGGGCAGCATTCGTGATCACGACGCCACCATAGGAGTGACCGACCAACAGCACCGGACCCGGAATCTGGTTGACTACGCTGGCGGTGTATGCAGCATCACTCGACACGCCGCGCAACGGGTTTGCGGGTGCCATTACGGGGATGCCAGCAGCCTGGAGTTCGGTGATCACTCCTGCCCACCCGGACGCATCGGCAAACGCGCCGTGAACAAGGACGACAGTCGGACCTTCGGATGAAACTGGTGTGGACTGAATCATGACTGCACCTCGTTGCGTTGCTGAGACCGATGAGCGGGAAAGCACTGCTGCCGCGCCAATTGCGGCGGTCGCTCCGGCCGTGCGCCCGATCACGGCACGGCGGGTAAGGCGGTTGTCGACGATTCCGGGTGGCTGGCCGTCATAGTTCTCAGACACGGTCGTCTCTCCTTCCGGGCCCTACCGCATTGGTGAACCCGATTGCGCATTTGCCACTTCGTAGCGGCTCTGCATCCAGAGTGAGACCCGCGCCAGAGACCCGAAACGTGAGAAGTACCCGATTTACGGCAGGGGAGCGTAGGTAGAACTACGCGGTTTTTGACACAGCACGAAGCGGGGGTGATTTATTGGGGAGGCGGGGTACGCTAGTCGGGGATCGATTTGCTCCGCAGAGCAATCGCGGCGGCGGCAGTCCGAGATTCAACGGAGAGCTTGGCGAGTATGTTCGAGACATGTCCGCCGACAGTCCTCGGGCTAAGTGAGAGGCGATCGCCAATCTCTCGGTCCGATAACCCTTGGGACAGGAGACGAAGCACCTCAGTCTCCCGCCTGGTCAAATCGAAGCCGTCGACTGGCTTGCGCTCAGTTGGAACTGGCGTTGTCGCCGTCATGATCTCGAGCAATTCGAGCGCAACGGTAACCGCCTCGTTCTCGGAGAGGACTTGACCAGCCACCCAGGCAGCATGGTTCGCGACTTCAGGGAAACGAGCGGGTCCTCGAGTGTTGGGTCACGATGTGATCGTGCGTGAGCCACTCCATCGGCGACATAAAGCGCATCGGCCGCACCAAAGAGCGTGGCTGCCTCCTCGTTCGTCCGCTCTGCAGGGCCAGCCAGGCAACATCATCGATCATCCGTATGGTTGACCAACGGTCCCTGATCTCAAGGAAACCGTGGAGTGCTTGCCGGTATGCGATTGCTGACGCGACGGTATCACTGCTCCGGGCGGCCAGTCGGCCAAGTTCGTGCCGGATCCAGGCAACAGTTCGCTGGTTGCCGAGCTCCTCGCAGACGTGCAGCGCATTGGTCAGGAAGGATGTCGCCCGGTCGGGATCGTCCATTTCCAGTGCGAGTGTGCCCAATGCATGCAGTGCACTCCCGATAATCCGCTGGTCGTCCAACTGGTACGCGAGATCCAGTTGCTCCTCGAATGCCGCCGCTGCCCGGGCGAACCTGGTTGGGTCGGCGCGGACAGTCGTCGGCCCAAGGGTAGCTTCGATGTAGCCCACCGCAGACAAGGCGCCCGCCATACCCGGACGATCGGCTTCGCGTCGGGCGAGGGCCAGGGCCTGATCGGCCAGATCTACGCTGGATTCCATATCTCCCTGGGCGTACGTAATCCACGCCGCAGCGATGAGCGCCCTGGTCCTTGTCTGTGGTTTCCCTCCGGCCGTTGAAAGTACCCGGTAGAGCACGTCGCGCGCTTCGCCCAAATGGCCACGTACCAGCCAGAACATCTGCAGAGCTGCACAGAGCCGAAGCGCCAGGTCTGGTTCTTCGCGGATGGCCCATTCGACTGCCGCCCTCAGGTTGGGGAGGTCCGCTTCGAGCCGATCATGCCAGAGGCGCTGACTGCTCCCGTCCAACGCTGCTTCGGCTTCCTCCGCCAGCGCGAGGAAATATGCCGCGTGCGCTGCGCTCACCGTCGGCGCTTCACTGCTTGCCTCCAGCTTCTCAAGTGCGAACTCACGGACCGTTTCCAGCATCCGGTATCGCGGCTCTGACTCCCGGGAGTTGCTGACGCTTGACAGCAGACTTTTCTCCACCAGCGAGTGGACGATATCCAGCATGGTGGTGTCCGCGGGAAGTTGAAAGGATGGCGATGACCCGGCAGCCGTCCCTCTGTTGACAGGAGTTTGCATACCGCTTCTGCTGCCGCCAACTCAAAGCCGCCGGCGAAAATGGCCAGACGCCCGAGCAGGACCTGCTCGATCGGTTGGAGCAAGGTGTAGCTCCAGGCGATGGCATTGCGCATCGTCTGGAGTCGCTCTGGCTGGTCCCGAACTCCGCCAGTCAGCAACGGCAATTGCTTTTCCAGTCGCGTCAGCAATGCCGCTGGTGGAAGGGTCCGGATTCGGACCGCCGCGAGTTCGATAGCGAGTGGTAATCCATCCAGTTGTGTGCAGATGGCTGCGACGATCTTCTGATTGGAAGTGGACAAGGCAAAGTCCGGACTGGCCGCCTTTGCCCGAATCACGAAGAGCTGAACCGCCTCCGCGGTCATCAGTGGCTCGACTCGCAGATCATGCTCTCCCGATATCCGGAGTACCTCACGGCTCGTGACCAACACTTTCAGGCGACGACAGACGCTCAGCAGATCGGCAATTTGCGGTGCGGCCGCTACGACCTGCTCGAAATTGTCGAGAATCAGCAACATCTGGCGGGTCCGGAGATGGGAAACCAGTTTTTCCGATACCGGGATGGGTCCCTTTTCCGTCAGGGCGAGTTCCCGGGCGATGGTCGGTAACACCAGTGCCGGATCGCGAATTGCGGCCAGCTCGACGAAGCAAATGCCGTTTGCGAACGAGGTCTCAAAATCTGCGGCGGCCTGCAGGGCGAGGCGGGTTTTGCCAACGCCGCCGGGTCCTGACAGTGTGATCAGCGGGACATCTTCGCGGCGAAGAAGCGCGCTGATTGCGTCAATCTCATTCCGTCGTCCCACCAACGGCGTACGAAACGCAGGCAATCGGAGCCGCACTAGCAGGTCACGCTCGGGCGCATCTGCCCGCACGGGGCCAGGATCGTTCGTCACGGCTCGTTCATCAAATTCGGATTGGGAAATCGGAATGCCCACCGGTGCCACTGCCCCATGATCACCTGCGAACCGGATTCACATCTTACGCTACATTGCTGATCGTATGTGTCAAGCAATTGCGTAACTCGAGAAGCTGACGGAGCAACGAAAAAGCGGGTTTGGGCGACGCTCAAACCCGCTTGGATTACCGATGTAGTGCATCAGGCGAACGGAGATGGGAACTAGTCGACCGATCGCTCCGCCTGGACGCCTGCACGCATTTCATCATCGCCCGGTATCATGCCGAAGCGAAATTGCCGCAAACCAACTGGTTCACGAAGGACTCCGATGAAGATCACAGACGTTGAAGTCGCGTATGTCAAAATCCCCAGCATCAAGCTCGAATCGAACGGCACCCAGGACACCGCCGTCATCCTGATTCACACCGATGAAGGCATCACCGGTATCGGCGAGGTCGATTCCGCCCCGACCGTCGTCAAGGCCATCATCGAGGCACCTCGCTCCCACTCGGTCATGACCGGGCTCAAGGAAGTCCTGATCGGGCAGGATCCGTTCGACACCGCCGGTCTCTGGAAGCGCATGTACCACGCATCGGTCTATTACGGTCGCCGCGGCGTCGTCATCCACGCCATTTCGGGCATCGATATCGCCCTCTGGGATCTCAAGGGCAAGGCGCTCAACCGACCCCTCTGCGAACTGCTCGGCGGCACCACCGACGTCAAGGTCCGCGCCTATGCCTCCGCGCTGTTCGGCAAGGACGGAGTCGAGACCGGCGAGAAGGCCTCCCGCTACAAGGAGGCCGGCTACACCGCCTTCAAGTTCGGCTGGGAGAACTTCGGCTTCTCCGAGAAGACCGACCGCGATCACCTCGAAGGCATCCGCAAGGCCGTCGGACCGGATGCGCCAGTGATGGTCGATGTCGGATGGGCCTACGACAGCGGTGGACCGGAATGGGACGTCACCACCGCCATCTCCCGCGCGCACATGATGGCCGAGTACAACGTCTACTGGCTCGAGGAACCGCTCCACCCGGACAACATGGATGGCTACGGCGAACTCAGCGATCGCTCCCCGGTCCGGATTGCCGCCGGTGAGGAATGCGCCACCGTCTACGAGTTCAAGGATCTGATCATCCGCGGTCGGGTCGATGTTCTGCAGCCGGATGTCTCCCGCGCCGGTGGCGTTACCGAAACCATGCGCATCGCCGCCATGGCCCAGAGCTACGACAAGCCGGTCGTGCCGCACCACTTCAAGACCGGCATCCTCGGTGCCGTCTCGGTGCACATCAACGCCAGCATCCCGAACCGCCTCTTCCAGGAGACCCCAGCGCCGGGTCAGGGCTCGATTCTGAACACCGATCTCGTCCAGCCAGCCGTCAAACTCGATTCCGAAGGCAACATCGTCATCCCCAAGGGACCAGGCCTCGGCGTCGAACTCGACATGGACGTCTTCAACAAATACCGCGTGAACTAACGAGCGACGAGAGCACCCGCGCCGCCCTCACCCCTGCCCCTCTCCCACGGGGAGAGGGGTTCTGCCGCAAGGATGGTTGAATGTCGACTTTGGGAGAGCGATTCGGCTATGCCAAGGCCATGCGTCGGGAGATGACTCCCGCTGAAGCGGTTCTGTGGCAGGCGATTCGCAACCGAAAAGTCGAGGGAGTCAAGTTCCGACGGCAACATCCGTTTGGCAGGTTCATCTTGGATTTCTATTCCGTTGAACTAATGCTGGCCATCGAGGTGGACGGAGGAATTCATTTACAAGGAAGAGCAACGCGCGTATGACGCCTGGCGAGATGAGATGGTCCGGAGTCAGCAATTGAGGTTGCTCCGCTTCCGTAACGATCAGGTGATGCACGATCTCGGAACTGTTCTCGAATTGATCGCAACCCAGGCACGTCAGTTGAAACAGGAGATAACCCCTCTCCCTCGGGGAGAGGGGCAGGGGTGAGGGCGGGCAACGAGTCTCGCTCCGCCACCGAACGGCGGCTCACGCTGCTTGGCTACGGGGCGTACGGGCTCCTCGGCTGGACCTCGGTGCTGCTGCCGTCGCTGATCGGCGAGATCCAGGATTCGTTCGACCGGACCGATGCCGATTTCGGGCTGATCTACTTCTTCGCGGCGCTGCTCTACGGTCTGGGCGGACTCGGCGGCGGGTTCCTGACCGAGCGGATTGGCCCCCGACTCGTGCTGGCGGGCGCGTTCATTCTGCTCGGGGTCACCCTGTTCGGCAGCTCCGTGCTCACCGTCTGGGTGATGTTTGCGGCGACGGTCTCGATCGGCAAGGCCGCCAACGGATCGCTCGATGCCGGGTTTGGCGCGCTCTTCCTCGATGTCTTTGCCGATCGGAGGGGGAGCGCCCTCAACCTGCTCCATCTTTGCTATGCGGTCGGCGCATTGCTGGCCCCGGTCGCAATCGGGGTCGCCGTTTCGCAGGGTGTCGATTGGCGGGTGATCTTCGGAATCGGCGTCATCGGCGCTGGAGCCGGACTGATCAGTCTGCTCCGGCTCGATTGGTCAACGGTCCGCCACTCCCAGCACACCAGCATGAATGAGACCGAACCCGGCGGAATCTGGGGAGCGCCGTTCTTCTTCCTGGCCGCGACCATGACCCTCTACGATGCCCAGGTTGTCGGCATCACCTCGTGGATCGTTCGCTACCTCGAGGACGACGGCATCGGCATCGCCACCACCGCGCTGAGTGCGTTCTGGGTCGGCGTCTGCATCAGCCGTTTCCTCGCCCCCCGACTCACCGCCCTGACCACCACCGCCCGCCTCGGCTTTATCCTGCTGACCGGAACGACGCTCCTCTTCCTGGTTGCCCTGCTTGTGCCCTGGACCGCCGTCACCATCGTGCTGCTCGTCGCGGCCGGATTCTTCTCGGGTCCCGGTCTATCCGCTGCTGATCGCAATTGGCGGCGATCTCTTCCCGGATCGCCTCGGTCGGATGAGCGGAGGAATGACCGCCGCCGCGACCCTCGGTGCCCTGACCTACCCGCCCCTGATCGGCGTCATCTCAACCCACTACTCGCTCCGTGCTGGCCTGATCGGAGCCGCCGTCCTCGGTTTCCCAGCCATCCTCGCCCTTGCCCTGGCTTTCCGTAGTCACGAGAAGTCATCAGTCGCGCAGTCACCTCAAGCCTGAATCGCTAACTCATGAGCGTTGAAAGCCAGCATCCCCCGCACCCGGTGCCAGCGGTTGGCGGGGAGTTCCGGGTGGAGCAGGCTGGTGCCGACTGCGAACTTGCTCATCGGAACCGGGCGATACCCCAGTCGCCAGAGCACCAAATCCGCGGTTGTCGGTCTACCCGCTCCCTTGGTCTCGATGATCGCCCACCCTGGAGTCGCGACTGAATCCCCGCCCGGTGCTGAAAACGTGACGTCACGATCGATCGTGACCCGTCCGGTTCCGGCTGGCAGCACCAGGGTCGATCTCTGGTACGTCGTGGTCAGGCAATGCCGCAGGTCCGGCGCCGTCTGCCCGATTTGCGGGAAGTCGTCCAGCCAATCCCGCTCGCCGTTGGACAAATCGGCCAGTTCCGCCGCATCGTGCTCCACCCGGTGTTTGATGGTCTGCCCGCGACTCGAATAGACCTTCACCTCGAGCTGGCAAAGCCCGGTTTCGCAGTACAACCGCGTCCGCACCTTGAACCGGTTCGGTCGTCGTCGCAATCCGCCCAGGTACGACGTTCGCTGCTCGTCATCGAAATACGGCGACCAGTATGAGAAGCAACGTCGCCCGTCGATCGTCAGCACGCGGGCGTCCGGATCCAGGGCATCGAGGAACGATTCCACCCGCTCGACGGGGATCAGGTACTTGCGGTCAGTTCGGGTCAGGAACGCCGAATCCTGCTGCACCTCCTCCAGTGAAATCGGAGAGAAGCGATCGAGCGAACACGTGTCAGTTGAGATCATCGGGACACTCCGTTCGTCACCCGATACCGCACATCAACCTGGGTCGTGTCATTGACCAGATCGACTCGTCGGATCGCGACTCGATGGACTTCGGCACCAAGCAGCTGTCCCAGGTGCGCGGTCAATCCGGGTTCGTCCAGCCACGCCCGGTCCAGGGTCAGGTGCTGGGTCCGGTAGCGATCGAGCAACCGCGGATGATCTCCGAACCAGAGGGTCACCAGCACGACACCCATCATCCCCAGGCTGGTCCACGGTTTGGTGACCTGCGTGCCGCCGAGCAGCCCCAGAGCCAGCGCCGCGAAGTAGTACGCAACCTCGCGCTGGTCGAGTTCGTCGGATCGCAACCGGATGATCGAAAGCACCCCGAACAACCCGATACCCAAACCAACTGCCGCGTCTACCGAGGTCAGCACCATGCAGATCGCCATCACCCCGGCGTTGATCCCGAGGAACGCGACCACCATGTCCCGTCGTCGATGCCGCACGAAATAGATGCCGAATGTCAAAATCGCGATTCCAACAATGTTCGCGACCACAAGCCAGGATTGGGACATCTGTTAACTCCGGGATAACAACAAGTACTGGAAAGAGGTGTACCGCCCCAATCTGGGAGTTCCATTTGAGCTTTCCTCCGCGACTATCAGGAAACTCAAAAACTCGGCAGGCAGACTGATTCCTGAGCGTGACGTTCATGCTCCAGTCCGCAGTCGAGGAGTTTTCTGATGCCTACCGCTACCAACGCAATCCGTATCGATCGCCGCCAGCTACTAATTGGTGCCAGTGCCCTGTCCGCCCTCGGATTCACCGCCCGCCTGCCACTCTCCGCGCTGGCTGTGCAGGCCAACCCGACCTACGCCCCGTTCCTGGCGAAGGACACAGTTCACGCAATTTCCATTGAGTACGACGAAACTGCCTATCAGGAGATGATCGCGATCTTCGCCGAGTCGCAATCAAAGGAATGGATCGCCGCGAAGGTGACCATCGATGGCTCAACCTATGAGAACGCCGGGATTCGGCTCAAGGGAAATTCGTCGCTCGGTGGTGCCCGCGTAGATATGGCCATCCCTGAAGACATGCCATTGCCGTCCGGCACCCCGGTCGCAATTGATGGTGGTCAGGGTGGTCCCGATATGATCCGTTCCGGCCCCGGTGGTGATCTCTCCGATCGCGAACCACAGTCACTCCCGTGGCTGATCCGGCTCGATCGCAATGTCGAGGATCAGAACCACGAAGGCATGACCCAACTCGTCATCCGCTCGAACAACAGCCAGACCTCGCTGAACGAAGCGGTGGGCCTCGCATTGCTTGACACGGCTGGGGCTCGCCTCGCAGCAAGCCGCCTCAACCGGCTTTTCGGTCAACGGCTCCGCCGAGGTTCTCCGCCTCGCCATCGAGCACCCGAAAGACGCATGGATGGAAGCCCGCTTCTCCCCGGATGGCCTGCTCTACAAAGCCGAATCAACCGGCGACTACTCCTACCGCGGAACCGACCCGGCTGACTATGTCGATGTCTTCGAGCTCGAAGCTGGCGGCACTGGCGACGACCAGACCGATCTCACCCCGCTCTTCGAGTTCCTCGAGTTCCTGAACAATTCATCCGATGAAGACTTCGCCGCCAACATCGCTTCTCGCGTCGATCTCGATCAGTTCGCGGTGTACCTGGCGATGATGGACCTGACCGCCAATTTCGACGATATCGATGGACCTGGCAACAATTCCTACCTCTATGTCGGCCCGGATAGTCAGCAGTTCACCGTGGTCCCCTGGGACATGAATCTCGCATTCGGGAGCATGGGCAGTGGCCAGTCGGATGGCGGGTTCCCCTTTCCCGATATCGACAATCCGTTCAATGGCGATTCGGACTCGGACGAGGTTCGGATCGAACGTACCAACCCGGAGGGAACGCCAATCGCCGATGGAGGCGGTCCGGGCGGCGGCATGATGCGCGGCGGGCCTGGCATGAGCAACAAACTGGTCGAGCGCACTGGGGAGCTTGCTGAGTTCCCGACCCAGATCGAAGAGACGACCACCAGGCTTCGCGCCGATCTCTATGCCAGTGGAGTCGCAACGGGCATCCTCGATGAATGGGTGGCACGATTGACCGAACAAGCCAGCCACCTCGTCGAAGCATCAGTCGTCGAAGAAGAAGCCGCCGCAATTGCCACGTTTTTCACGGAGTAGGTGAGTGATCGAAACGGCGAAGCAGCGCGTCCTTGTCGTTGAGGACGAGGAAAACATCCGCTATCTGGTCGAGAGTGCCCTCGGGCTGGCCGGCCTGGAAACGCAGTCGGCCAGGGCCGGGCGCGATGCCCTCGATCAGGTCGCAACTGGCGACCCGACGCAATCGTGCTCGATGTCATGCTGCCGGACATGGATGGCTTCGCCGTACTCAAACGAATTCGCGACAACGGCAACAAGGTGCCGGTCGTGTTCCTGACCGCCCGCAACACCACCGAGGATCGGGTCCGCGGCCTCAGTGACGGCGGCGATGATTACGTCGTCAAGCCCTTCGATATCGCCGAACTCGTCGCCCGGGTCCAGCTTCGCTTGCGCAAATCCGAGGGTGAGGTAGCCAGTCGCCGCCTCCGGTGTGCCGATCTCGAAATGGACACAGAGCAGCGAATCGTGACCCGCGGAACGGAGCAGATTCACCTGTCACCAACCGAGTTCAAGTTGCTGCACCTGCTCCTGGTCAACGCCGGCCGCATCCTGACCCGATCCCAGATACTCGATCGGGTCTGGGCGTACGACTTTGACGGTGATCCGGCCGTTGTCGACACCTACATGTTCTATCTGCGCCGGAAGGTAGACATAACGGACGTGAAGTTGATCCACACCGTCCGCGGCATCGGCTTCGTCCTCAAGGCGCCGCTGTGAGTTTGCAGTCCCGGATTCTGGCTGCGTTTGCAATCGTGCTGGTCACATTTATCGTGACCGCACTCATCGTTCTGTCATCCCAGGAGTCAATGCTCGTTCGCCAGGTCGACGACCGCTTGATGACCGTCAATCCCGGTCAGATCGCGGCGCTTCAAAGTGAAAATGCGCCGTTCATGTCATCCAGCGGCGGCGTTCCGACGGGGGAGGAGCCACCCCGAATACCGATCCTCGATGTCTATATCGGTGGCACCAACGACCGTGGCGAAATTGATCCTCTGATCTATGGTTCCCAGTCCGACGGCGAACCAAATCTGCAACGGGCCGTTGATCGCGTACGAATGGCCCCCGGCATAGTCACGGTTGATGATCTCAACGGAAACACCCGATACCGGGCACTGGTCTTGCCCCAACCGGATGGCGAGGGCTCATATGTCGTTGCCCAATCGCTGGCCGGGGTCGACGCAACCATGGAGCGCCTGCGCCGGACACTCGTGATCGCCGGAGCGATTCTGGCGCTGATGCTCGGCCTGGTCTGGTTCTGGATTCAGCGCCTCGGTCTGCGTCCTATCGCGCGTGTCACCTCGGTCGCCGAAGCAATTGCCCTCGGCGACCGCACCAGTCGCGTCCCGGTGATGGCCGGACAGACCGAAGCCGGCAAACTCGGTCTTGCCTTCAACCTGATGCTCGATGAACGTGACGCCGGGGAGCAGCGCCTTCGCCAGTTTGTTGCCGATGCATCCCACGAACTCCGCACGCCGCTCACGTCGATCCGCGGTTACCTCGATCTCGTCCGCCAGGGTGCGTTTCGCCGCGGGGATCAACTCGATGACGTGGTCCGGCGGCTCTCGGCCGAAACCAGCCGCATGAACGAGCTCGTTGAGGACATGTTGATCCTCGCCAGCCTCGATGAAGGTCGACCGCTCCGGATCACCCCGGTAGCGCTGGGACGGCTGCTTGAAGATGCCGCCCAGGATGCCCGCGCGGTTCAACCCAACCGCCAGATCACGGTGAATGCAGAGGGCGATGGTCCCGTCGTTCAAGGCGACGAGTCGCTCGCTGATCCAGCTGGTCTCGATCCTGGTTTCCAACGCACTCACGCACACAGCAACGAACGCATCCTTGACGCTGACCACTCGGCTCGATGGCGAAACGGTCGCGCTGGGCGTCGTCGATACAGGTGACGGACTGCCCCAGGACATTGCGGACCATGTCTTCGATCGGTTCTGGCGTGGCGAAGCGTCCCGATCACGAGGCGGAGGGAGCACCGGACTCGGGCTGGCCATCGCCAGCCGGATCGTCGAGCGGCACGGCGGGACGATCACGCTTGAAACAGCTCCCGGTAAGGGGTGCGCGTTCAGCATTACGCTACCCATGGTCGCTAGCGAAGCAGTCGAAGGTTCTCCAGCAGTAACAGCATCTGCTGGTAGTGCTCGTTGAACACGGGTATTCCGCCCTCAACCCAGGCCATGATGGAGAGAAACGCACCGGAATCATCCAGCTTCCGGACATCCAGGTAGATCGGCTCACCGTTTTCCTGCTCGTAGACTCGCCATGCGCGTCCCGGCGAAAAGTGTTGCAGCGGTCGGCCGTTTTCCGAATACATCGGTTCCGATACCCCGATCGATTTGCCCAGATCTATCAGCGCCGTCCTCGCGTCACCCGGTTCGACGGTCGCATCGGTCAACGAGTCATAGATCGGACCCTGCAACCGCACCGTCCAGACCCCATCTGACAGTTGCAAAAGTTCGCCATAGTCGAGCGCGGAGTATGACGTCACATACCAGTCGTCATTCCAGGCAATGGTCCAGTAGTCGGAGACGTCGGTGAACTCGCCATTGAACTCCGGGCTGGCAGGCGGCGACCCAATCTCGAGCTCTTGCGCACCAATAACTCCGCCTGGCCTGATGAGCGACAAACCGACTATCACCAGCATTGCTGCTCGTAACCAACGCATCGATCCGCCTCCAACCGCGCTCGGACTAACAGAGGATTCTTGGCGCTATTTTGGAGTCACTCCATCCGGTTTTCCACTGATCAACTGTGATCCTGCTGGAGTCGCGGTACCCGTCAGTCGGATGCCTCGACTTCCCACGAAAGCCCGGTTACCGCTCGACCGGAAGTCCCGATTGCGCCCAGGCAATCATCCCGCCGTTCATGCTGGCCACGTCTGCAAATCCCAGATCCTTGAGTGCGTCTGCCGCCGCAAGGCTCCGGTGACCAGAGCGGCACACCGTCACAACCGACTTCGACTTGTCCACTTCAGCGGCCCGCCTGACCAGATCTCCGAGCGGGATGTGCACCGCGCCCTCAATGTGACCATCGACCCATTCACGCGGCTCCCGAACATCAACCAGGACAGCCGTACCATCGGTCCATGTTCGATGCGCCTCGTTGACGTCAACTTCGGGCGTCGTGCCACCAATACCAACCATTGTCCGCAGGGTCATTTTTGCTCCTCGAAATACTCGTCCAATTACCATCAGTTTGTCGTGTCTGAAGTTACAGGCAGTCCAGCCTCAATCCACGCCTCCATTCCCCCGGAGACGTTCACCAGGTTCGTGAATCCGCGCTGCATCAGCAGGCTTGCCGCAACCGTGGATCGATATCCGGACCCGCAGATCACCGCAATCCGTCGATCCTGCGCAACGCCTGGAACCGCACCCTGTGCAATTTCGCCCGCGAACAGATGCTTCGCACCGGAAATGTGCCCGTCGCGCCATTCGTCGGCGCTGCGCACATCCAGCACGACCAGGCCTTCGTCCCGCTTGATATCCCCGACCAGTTCGTTGACGTCGAATTGCGCCAGAGTAGCAACTGGACGACCGGCCGCTGACCATGCGTCGATTCCGCCGTCGAGATACCCGTCCACAGAGTCCAGTCCAATCCGGCGCAGTTCGGTCACTACTTCGTCGAGGTCACGCGCCTCATCGAGTACAAGCACGATTGGTCTGTCGTATGGAGCGAGCCATCCCGCCCAGGCGACGAAATCCGGACCCAATCCAACCCCAATCGAACCGGGCACATGCCCACGTCCAAACGTGGCCGAGTCCCGAATGTCGAACAGAATCGCACCCTCCGCGAGCTTCTCGACGAACAGATCGACTGACAGTGCGACTGGATCGGCAAGCGATTCCAGTCGAACCGCGCCGTCCTTGTTTACCTTTTTCATGGTCGGGTAGTAGGTCGGTGCCAGCGGCATGCCGTCCATCACCGTTTTCACGAAGGAATCAAGGGACTCTGCCTGGAACGCATAATTCGTGTGGCGCTCTTGACCGATCGTCGTACTTGGTGCGTCACCGATTTTCTTTCCGCAAGAGGAGCCCGCGGTATGCCCCGGGTAAACCACGACGTCGTCCGCAAGTGGGGCTAACCGGTCGGTGACGGTGTGGTAGAGCCTGGTGGCCAGCTCCTCGGTCTGCTCTTTCCCGAGCAAATCCGGTCGACCAACATCCCCCACGAAAAGCACGTCCCCGGAAAAGAGCGCAGTCGGCTCGGGACCACGTTCCGGATCAACCAGCAGGAATGCGATGTGTTCCGGTGTGTGGCCAGGTGTCCACACTGCCTGCAGGGCACCTCGGCCAACCGGTACGCGCTGACCGTCGCTCAGTGGCACAAAGTCGAATGTCTGTCCGCCGATCCAACTCGCGTATATTGGTGCCCCGGTTCGGTCCGCCAGTTCCAACGATCCCGAGACGTAATCGGCGTGGACATGCGTTTCCAGAATCGCGACAATTCGCAACTTCCGCTCCGCCGCCCATTCCACGTAGACATCGACGTCCCGACGCGGATCGATTACGGCCACGTCGCCGGTCGCTTCGTCCGCAACCATGTAGGCAACCTGCGCCAGGCCCGGGGTAAAGATTCGGTCAATCAACATTGTTCGACTCCCCACTCAACGTCCGGCTCGAACCAACGCCCGAACCGCCTCACTGATGGCTGCTTCGGGACTCTCGAACTGGTCCGCATTGCGTAAACAATGCAATGCGAACGACTCCAGAAACTCGGTGCTCAGCACATTTGTGGCAGCCTTGATTGCCGCGACCTGGTTCAGCACATCGGTGCACTCACGACCCTCGTCGAGCATTTTCTGGATTCCGCGGGCCTGCCCCTCGATTCGCTTCAACCGGGCAATCAGGTCCGCTCGGGCTGCGTCTGGCAAATTGGATGAACTGGTCATGATGAACTGTCCTCTCATACGGTACGGGGGTAGTCTAATCGGGAAGGGAAATCAATGGCTGAAGTCGATCTGCGGCAGGACCCGGTCAAGCCACTTCGGCAACCACCAGTTCTTCTCGCCCAGCATCGTCATGACGGAGGGCACCAGCACCATCCGCACGACCGTCGCGTCGAGCAAAACCGCGAAGGCAAGCGTGATTCCCAGTTCGGTCGGTGGTATCGGTCCGGTTATCCCGAACGCGATGAACACGACGATCATGATCAATGCCGCATTGGTGATTGGTTTGCCTGTTCGGGTAATTCCGTCCCGCACGGCCACTGCATTGTCTCCTGTCTGCTCGTACCGCTCCCGGATCGCGGCCAGCAGGAACAACTGATAGTCCATCGAAAGCCCAAAGAGCAGTGCAAAGAAGAAGATCGGCGCCCACGCGTTCACGAACCCTTGCGATTCGACTCCGATCAACGACGTCCCGATCCCGTGCTGGAACACAATCGTCGCGAATCCGAACGCCGCAGCCACGCTCAGCAGATCAAGCACGATCGACACGAACGCGACCACCGGGCTTCTGAAGACAATCAGGAGCAGCAGAAATGCCCCGATCATGATCATGGCCACCGCATATGGCGCGCGTCCGGTCAGCACCTCAGTCAGGTCAAAGTTCTGCGCGGAAGGTCCACCGACGAGTGCCGAAGGTGCCGCCTCGCCCATCGAGGAACGCAGATCCCCGACCAGGTCCATCGTCGATTCGTCTGCGGCACCACCGCGCGGCGTCACCCGGACAACCATCCGGTTCGCCTCACTCGGTCCCGCGACGATCGACGCAGCCAGCGTCTCCGGATTTGCCTGTGCAGTTGCAACCGCGGCATCCGCCTCACCCTGATCGACCGTGATGAAAATTGGTGCCGCCGCTCCTGCCCCAAATGCGGCAACCAGCAGTTCGTAGCCATCCCGACTCGAACGACCTTCGTCGACAACCCGCGCGTCGGGCATTCCTAGCCGCATCCCGAGCGCCGGCACAACCAGCGCCCCGAGCAGCAGCAGGCCGGCGGCTAGCGACATCCCCGGTCGTTTGATCGCGGCGCTCGCCAGACGAGTTCCAAGCGGAATCGAAACCCGCCCGCCATCTGTCGTCCTGGGTGCCCGGCGGATCCGGTCACCCATCGCAAGGAGCACCACAGGCAGCAACGTGATCGCTGATACGGCCACCGCCGCAACTGCCAGGATCATGCCCAATGCCATCGCCTGGAACACCATGACCGGCACGATGAACACCGCCGCCAGAGAAAGAATCACGCTCAGCGCCGAGAGCACGACCGCCAGTCCCGCGGTCGATAGGGTCGTCCGCATCGCGTCCGTGGGCTTCTTGCCGCTTTCCAGCTCTTCCCGGTAGCGCGAGACGATGAAGAGGCTGTAGTCGATCCCGACGGCCAAACCGATCATCATCGAGAAGTTCATGGACCAGACTGAGAGCGGAGTTGCCATTCCGATCAGGTGCAACGCCCCGAAGGAAAACGCAATTCCGGCAATCGCAAGGATCAACGGCAAGCCAGCCGCTATGGCCGATCCGAACGCCAGGAAAAGCAGAATCAGGCTCGGCACACCGGAGAGCAGTTCCGCCTTGTGTAACGCCTCTTCATTGGTTTCGTTGAAGTCGGACCAGACCGGCCACGTGCCTGTGACGGCGACTTGAGCGCCTTCTCCGACAGTCAGGCCATCAACATAATGGATCAGTTCACCTGCTGATTTGGGAAGATCCTCGTCGACCGTTCCGGCCAGGTGAACCGGAATCAGCGCAGTCATCCCATCCGGGGAAATCAGGCCGGCCTCGGCGGGCTGCGCCAGCGGATCGACTACCAAGGTGGAGCCCGGTGCGCCGTCCAGACTCGCGATCAGCGTTTTCAGCCCATCAGAGTTCTCGGAGAGTGGCATCGCCTGTGTGTACACGACCAGCGCCGCCTCGCTGCCGAGCTGCGGAAAGTCGGCGCGGAGTTCTGTTCGGACCTGTTCGGAAACCGACCCCTTGGCGTCCCAGCCAGCACCCGAAAGCGCACCGTTCAGGGTGAGTGCCAGTGGAGCAGCAATCAGAACAACGAGTAGCCAGGTGACAAATACAAATTTACGGTGGGTCGAGACCCAGCCAGCAATCCGGTCCAGCGGGCGAATCTCGGGAACGTAGTCGACATGAATCGCATCGGGCGGATCGATCGGACGAACGGTAGCCATTGGAAGACGCACCTCTGGGAAAGGAGAACGAGCAGGATCGCACCCACTCACCGATGTACTCGATAGTACAGTACCCCCCTAGGGTAGTCAACAGGGGTCGATAAAGAATCACGGTGACCTCCGCTGATGTGACAGAGGAAACAGGTAACACTGGGTGACGCTTCGCGTTGACCTCGCCTTGCGCGCATCTGAGTTCGGCTGAAAGAAGGCACCCCGGCAATTCTCGGTCGCTGCCAACTTGATCCAGTTCGAGTCAGGGAGGTGACGACTTGACCGGGGCTATAAAATAGAAGTGATCTGTACAGATCTGTACAGTACAGGAGGAGTACGGTGGCAGACTTGCCCAACACAACCACAATGGGCCTCACGGAAGCGCGCGCGCAACTCAGCACGCTCGTCAACGATGCCTTCCGAACGAGTCGTCGAGTGATTGTCGAAAAGAACGGAATCTCGGCGGCAGCGATTATTTCCGTGCGGACCTTGAACGTTTCGAGTTGTTTGGAACAGCGATCAGGCCACCAGGCTTCGTGAATTGCTCGAAACGCGCGGCCCGTTTGCCGATGTGTCCGGACGAGGATATATGAGCGAAGCGATCAGGACCGCCAGGGAGGCCCGGATCGAACTCTACGAAGAGCGTCAGGCAGCCAGTTCGGTGTTCCCGATCAGGCTAGGGCAATCCGGGAAGAACGTGATCAGGGCTGTTCTCGACTGCCAACATGTCTTGTCGGCGGTCCATTCGCGGACCATGGCCCAGTTCGCCAAATCTTTAATGAACTGCAGGCCGGCTCATTTCTGAATGTTACAACTGACACACTGGTCGCAGAGGTAATGCGGGCGTGGCAGAACCCGTATTGGCTCACGCGCACGACCATATCGGAACGCCTGACTGCACTATTTCTGATTGAGTCGGAATCGGAAGCGATTGATTTACAAGCAGATTGGTTCGGCGTCGCTCCACACCGCCACGATGATCACGTTATAGGGGCAGCGGTCGAGGGTGGGTGCGAATTTCCTGGTCACCGGAGATCGCGAACTTCAGGTTATGCGTCAGTTTCAGAGCGTCGCAATTGTCGGCCCGACCGAATTTCTGGCTGCCCTTTCTGAATCTGACACTCGCCAATCACTACCCCGTAACCCGAATCCGCCGCTCGGCTCGGCCCTCGATCGCCTCGACGTCCAGCTCGACACCCAGGCCCGGCGCGTCTGGCAGCGTGATCCGGTTCTTGTCGTAGCAACTGCGCAGGTTGCCAATGTCCCCGGCAATCATCAGTGGCCCGCCCATCTCGACCGTCTTCACATTGGCGTGGGCCATCGCAAAGTGCAGTCCCGCCGCGGACGCAATCGAGCTCTCCACCATAGTCCCGATTTGCCCGACGATCCCGGCCGCTTCGGCAATCGCGTTCACCCGCATTGCGTTGTACAGTCCGCCGGTCTTCATCAGCTTGATGTTGGCCAGGTCCGCCGCCCGCAGCTCCACTACCCGCAGCATCTCCCGCACGCCATGGATGCACTCGTCGGCCATGATCGTCGCACCGGTTGCCCGCCGCACCTCGGCCAGTGCCGCGATGTCATGCTGATCAACCGGCTGCTCGATGTAATCCGGTCGACTTTCGAGCATGGCCCGAATCGCCGGAATCGCGTTGCCCGGTGTCTTCCAGCCCTGGTTCACGTCGACCTTGATCCCGATCGTCGGACCCAGCACATCCCGTACGGCCGCCACTCGCTCGACATCCAGCCGCCAGTTGACCGGATCGCCAACCTTTAACTTGACGGTCTCAAACCCATCCCGCACATGCTGGGCCGCATCGACCGCCATGTACTCCGGATCCTTGATGCTGACCACCCGCGAAATCGTCAGGTGCGGTTTGCTGCGCCCACCGAGCAGCGCCCAGAGCGGAATTCCGGCATCCTTGGCGACCAGATCGTGTACGGCGATGTCAATCGCCGCCTTGGCTGCTGGTACCGCGTCGACCCGCGCATCCATTGTCCGGATGATCAATTCCCGGTCTCGTGCATCCAGTCCGATGACCGCTGGAGCGAGATCATGCTCAAGGACCGCGACCGTGCTGTGAAATGTCTCGCCGGTCACGTTCGGGTCCGGGGTCGCCTCTCCCCATCCGATCTGCCCGCCCTGTCGTGGTGACGCGAACCAGGATCGTCGGGACGTCATATGCAGTGGCATACGCAACCGCAAATGGCTCATGCAGCGCTAACCGGATCGGGAAAATCTCGACCGATGCAATCGTCAGTTCAGCCATCGATCACTCCCGTTTTCCGCTCAATCACAAAGGCCGAAATCTCGCCATCGCTGGCCAGATTCGGGACAAAACCGCGAATTGCGTACCCGTCGTCGAATGCCCGTTGCAACGTCTCCCGAAGGGTCAACCGCCAGCGCATTGCAGCGTTCGGATCAGTCTGCACGATGCCGTCGATATCAGTCGGGATATAGACCAGTGCCCGATCCGCTGGTTCGTCCGGGTTGAAGTGATCGACCTCACGAACATCGGAATGCGTCAGTGGAGGGACGTTACCCAGCAACCGATCATGAACCGCCGTGTCGGCAATGGGCCAGGTCATGTGCAGGCGATCGGTCGGCATGCCGCCATACAGACCCGGCGCGTAATCGGAGCCATACCGATTCTCTTCGTAGTGGTCCGAATATGCCCCCAGCTTTTCAACATTCAGTCGCGCATTGGCAGCGCGCAGTGGATCGACCGTCCAGACGATCTCCCGGAAGCCCGCCTGATACGAAATCGCCGCCTGGAGTTTCTTGATCTCCGCGCCGAGACCAGCCGACCGGAACTGTGGCCAGACACCCATCCAGTCGGACAGGATTCGTGGGGTGGAATTGACATAGCCGCCAAATCCGAACAGCGCCCCGGCCAGCTCGCCGTCGAGAAATGCGCCAATGACGTGACCCCCCGTTTCCGGAAGGACAAGCAATTCGTTGCCGGCGTAGATGTCGAGATCTGAACTGACCCCCATGACCACCCGCTGCAGTTCCTCCAGCGGTACCAGATCGGGAATCTCGGTCAGAAGCCGAAACGTGGCGATCCCGGTCCGGACCGGTTTGGTCCAGGTGCCGGGCTCGATCAATTGGAAGCCAAGTAACTCAGGTGTCATGCTCGGAATTGTACCGGGACGATGATTTCAGGGCTGACCGGCTACGGCACGCCTGTCACAGTCTCACAGTCCCCGAATGGAGCAATGTCGAATCCCGTCGATCCGGAGCAGATATCACCCGGATCGGCCCCGCCATACAGCCCGTCATCTCCGGCTTTCCCATACACGCGATCCGCGCCTTCCCGACCATCGAGAACATCATCGCCGTCATCGCCGACCAGGAGGTCATCCCCGGGATCACCATCGATTTCATCGTTTCCGGCACCACCCGACAGGTTGTCATTTCCGACATCACCATAGAGTCCGTCATTGCCGTCCTCGCCGTACATCCGGTCGTCGCCCTCATCGCCGTAGATGTAGTCCTCCCCGAGCCCTCCGCGAATGACATCGTTCCCCAGACCACCGTAGATTTGGTCTGCCTCGGCATCACCACTTATGAGGTCATCGCCCTCGTCCCCTCTCAGTTCGTCAGAACCATCTCCCCCTGAGATCGTGTCGTTGTCGTCGCCCCCGTCAGCCTGGTCGTTTCCGTCGTTACCCGCGATCTGGTCCATGCCCGGACCACCTTGGAGATCGTCGGCCCCGGTTCCCCCGCTCAGAATGTCGTTTCCCTCTTCGCCTACCAGAGTGTTTCCGCTGCCTCCACCTGAGATCGTGTCGTCCTCAGTCCCACCGGTCATGGTGTCGTATCCGTCCTGGCCGTACATTCGATCCTTGTCTGACCCACCGGACATCTGGTCGCCGCCGGTTCCACCGACGAGCATGTCATCCCCCGATTCACCCAGGATCTCGTCGCCCATTCCCTCGCCATCGAGACGGTCGGCATCGGGCCCACCGTAAATAGAGTCATTCCCGTACCACCCGTAAACAACATCCTTACCGTTTCCACCATCGATTGCATCGTCGAAATCACCACCATAGATGGTGTCGTCCCCGTCTCCGCCGTCCGCATAATCATGGAAGGTGATTGCGCTCGAAAAGTCGTCGTCACTCGCCGCAAAGTCAGTCCGGCTGTCCAGATAGATCAGGTCGTTTCCGTATCCGCCATCGACATCGTCCTGACCAGTGCTTGCGCTCAAGTAATCGTTGCCTACGCCACCTACAAGCTGATCGTTACCGGCACGTCCGTATATGGAATCGTCGCCATCCTCGCCGAACAACTGGTCACCGTCGATGCCGCCAATGATGTTGTCACCAGACGACCCGCCGTATATCTCGTCATTGCCCGGGCCGCCGTCAATAGCGTCCACATTGCTGTCGCCGGCAATGATGTCGTTTCCATCCCCACCAAGAATGGAATCCGCCCCGCCCCGACCACAAATCTTGTCGTTGCCACCCTTGCCATCGATGGTGTCGTTTCCATTGGAACCCCGGATGACATCATCTCCAGTCGTTCCATTGATGACTCCACTCCCATCGATGGTGGACAGATAATCGACACCATTGATGGTGCAAAGCGTGGCGGCAGAGCCGGGTACAACCCCTGCCTGCAAGCCAATAGCGACGAAGGCGGCAACGAGTATCAGCCGAACGGTGTGCACCGACGAAACCTCCTGTGGCTCAAAATGGGGAGAACTTCTGCGCAAATTAGCACGAAATTAGCTGAATGCATACCATCCACCCGGCAGCGCATCCACCACTGGCCTATCATCGATCCACGCACGTCCAAGCTAGGAGCCATACATGCCACTCGAGACATCGGTTGCCAATCTGAGTCCCTTCGTTCAGCAGAGAATTCCGGAAGTAACTGACATATCGGATACGCTCTGGAATTTCAACGAAATCGGCCTGACTGAAGCGCGGTCGTCCGCATATTTGCGAAAAGTCATCGATCCGCGGCGCTGACGCATGATCGTGCCGATTGCCGGCATCCGCCGTCAAGGACATCGTTGCCGGATATGCGGTCGATCGTGCACGGATGCCATCGACCGGCCAGTGACCGCAACGCTGTCGTGCCATCGCGAGTAATCGTGACTCCGGAACTGCCATCAAGCGAGCGAGTCGTTGCCGGCACTTGCCGTAGATGGTGTCGATTGCCGGACTCGCCGGAAAGAACCGCATCGTTGCCTGCCTCCGCGCGAGAATGGTGTCGCCGGTACTGCCGCGCAGCAGAGTGATGTCGTCTCCACGCACCTGCCATCGATCGATGTCTGGGTCGTCGGAGTCGCCGGTAATTTCATCGTTACATTCTCGCGAGAATGGGGTGTCGCCACCGCCGCTGCTGTACATGCGTCGTCTCGGCACCGTCAATGTGATGCGGGAACGTACTGGGTCGTCTGAACGGCACGTATCGCACAGTCGGCCACCGGCGCGTACCAGACTGTGATCCAGCCTGCCGGATTACTCCAGCAAATGGATCGCGGGACGATGACGCACGAGCATTGCACGGACGGCCCCTCCAGGGAGAATCAGACAGGGGAGATTATTGGTTGCAAACTATCATGCCTGCCGCGCATTGCTCAAGGCCGTGGGCGAGCATCCGAAGCGATGCAGGCACGAGCATGCAAACCGGATAGCCACCGTCCAGGCAGCGTAACCATCGGGGAGGAGTCAGTTAGCGATGTGATCATGTTACGCCGCAATGCGGAGACCGTGCTAAGCGACGATGCGGGATGCAGGCCAGCATGCAATCCGGAAGTCCACCGTCATGCCATAGCCGGGCAAGGAGTCGTCCGATGGTCGTGACTATGCAATGGGCAGCCTGCTCGACGACGATGCGGATGCGCTCGGCAATGCAGTCGAACACAATGGACGGAAAATGCCGAATTGGCGGAACCAGCCCCTCTTAGCTTACCTCGATCCTGACCTGTCCGGAATGTGGTCACGCACAGGAGGAAATCATGCCAACTGATGCATGCGTCTTCTTCTACACATGCACGAACTGCGCGACCGACTTCGGCCCAGGGCCGGGGATTGCTGCGTTTTCTGTTCGTATGGCAGCGAACCATGCCCGCCAATACAGGTCGGCGAGGTCTGCGAGTTGAGCCCGACCGATGCCTTCGACCGCTCCTGATGTCGTTCGCCGGAATCCCGGCGCGCACCGGCCATTTCCGTACGAATCCGGTCACCACGGCGACCTTTGGCTCGACCTGGACGCACTCTTCACCGACCCAATGCGAACGGAGTCATTCGCGGCCGCCCTCTCGTCTCGCCTCGTCGACCTGCCGATAGAGGTTGTCTGCGGTGCCATGACCGGAGGGGCATTGCTGGCCCAGACAGTCGCCCGCATCCTCGGCCTGCACTTCGCCTACACAGAGCGGCACGTCGAAGAGGGTCGCCCAGTTTACCTGCTTCCGACCGGCCAGCAGTCAATCGTCGACGGCAAACGGATCGCGCTGGTAGACGACGTGATCAACGCCGGATCGGCAACCCGTGCAACGTACCGCGCCGTGGTCGATGCAGGCGGAATCCCGGTCGCGATCGGCTGCGCTGCTGGTTCTCGGCGAATCGATCGATGCCTTGGCAGCGGAGTGGAGCGTCCCGGTTCTGACCCTCCATCGCCACCCCAACAACCTCTGGCACCCCGACGAATGCCCGCTCTGTCAAACCGGTGCGCCGCTGGTCAGCACCAGTTAGGCAAACCAGCAGCGAATATCCTTTTCTCGACTCCCTACGGAACGCCGGTCACCGTCTCGCATTCCTCCGCAGTATCGAAGCCGACACTCCCAGAGCAGGTATCGGTTTCGGTTCCGCCAAACAGGTTGTCATCATCTTCCTTGCCGTACAGTCGATCGTTGCCCGGACCACCGTAGCAGAATGTCGTCGCCGGTTTCGCCGTTCAGGAAGTCGCCGCCCTCACCGGCCATCGAGGGTGTCGTCGCCCGGTCCTCCAACCAGTGAATCGTGCCGCTCGTCACCGCCAGAGTAGTCGTTCCCCTCGTCTCCGTATATGGGTGTCGCCCCGCCGGTCTTCAGTTGAACTAGTCGTCTTCGCCGTCTCCGCCGCGCGCAACATCGCTCGCCGGTACCTGTCTGATGTCATCGTCGCCGTCCTCGCCGAAGAGTTGGTCGATGCCACTCACCGCCCTCGAGCTCGTCGCTGCCGTCACCACCGGTCATCACATCATCGTCCTCGTCCCCGTAGAGAGCATCGTCTCCGGAGCCTACCGTCGATCTCGTCATCGCCGCGCGCCACCGTGGATTTCATCCGGCCCGCGGGATCCGGTCAGGACATCGTCACCCTCATTGCCAAGGATCGAGTCAAATCCATCCGCCCCCGAAATCTGGTCGTTCCCAATTCCACCGATCAGGTAATCATTTCCTTCCTGGCCATACATGCGGTCAGTTGCCGTCGTCACCGATGATATCGTCATTGCCGGTTCCGCCGATCAACATGTCATTTCCAGTGACCGCCGCCTATCGAGTCGTACTTGCTGCTCACCATCGAGTCGGTCGTCGCCGTCCCACCGTGAGCGGCGTCGGATCCGTATCCGCCATAGATGGTGTCGTTTCCGGCATCGCCACTGATGTAGTCGCGTCAGGTCGCCGCCGTAGAGGACATCGTTCCCCGGCACCGCCATACGATGTTCTCGTCGAACGACAACGGCCGGACCGAAATCGTCTGCCACGCTGAAATCAGTCCGGATTCCGATGTAGATGGTGTCGTTGCCGTCGTCACCGTAGGCCGTGTCGAACCCAGTGCTGCCGCTGATGTAATCGTCTTCGGTGCCGCCCAACATCAGGTCGTTGCCGGATTTGCCATAGATCGAATCAGCACCGCTCTCGCCATAGATCTGGTCATTGCCAATTCCGCCGGTCAGCTTATCGCCGGAGGAACCACCGTAGATGATGTCGTTTCCGTCGCCGCCATCGATCGTGTCGATGTTGGAGTCGCCCGAGATGAGATCGTCGCCAGGGCCGCCCAGAATGCTGTCGGCTCCACCGGAACCGCAAATGATGTCATTCCCGCCCTGGCCATCGATCGTATCTGCCGAGTTCGAACCCTTGATGACATCTGCAGCTGGAGTACCGTTGATCACCCCGCTACCGACGATCGTTGTCGCGTAGTCCGTTCCGTTGATCGTGCAATAGACAATAGCCATCGACCGGGACGACGTGAACCCGACCGCCATTCCGACCAGCACGAGAAGAGCCACCAACCGCCAAAGCCTCATCGCCCACCCCATTCAATTGCCACAGCAACATAATCCGTACCGACAGCCTATCACGCCATTTCCCGAATGAAACCAAATCCATGCGACCATTCCACCTGAAACCTGAAACCTGAAACCTGAAACCCGGAGCCAATCATGAAGATCCGCAACATCCGCGCACTCGGTCTGATCGGGGCCACACCCGAAGGCGGCTGGTCCAATGAACTCAAGCCGGACGACTCCGCCCACACCCTGATCTTCGTCGACACCGACGAAGGCGTGACCGGACTCGGCTCGGTCTTCACTAGCGCACCGCTGGTCCAGGCCGCCCTCAAGACACTCGAGCCCCTCTATATGGAAGAAAGCGCACTGGAACCGGAGCGCGTCACCGAGAAGCTGCACCAGCACACCTTCTGGATGGGTCGCGGCGGATCGATCACCCACACGATCTCCGGCATCGACATCGCCCTCTGGGACATCCTCGGCAAGGCGACCGGTCAGCCGGTCGGTCGGCTGCTCGGCGGTCGCTATCGGGAGCGCGTCCAGCCCTACGCCTCGCTGCTCATGGACGAACCCGGACCACTGACCGACCATCTGCTCAGCATCAAGGAGCAAGGATTCCGCGCCTTCAAGATCGGCTGGGGACCATTCGGCCGGGTCAGCGATGCCATGGACGAAGCGATCGTCAGAGCCGCGCGCGAGGCGGTCGGACCGGACAACCTGCTGATGGTCGATGCCGGTGGCAGCGATGCGTTCTGGCCGCACGGCTACAAGTGGGCGCTTCGCACCGCGGAGATGTGCGCGTCGTACGACGTCTACTGGTTCGAGGAAGCGCTCAAGCCGGACGCGCTCGAGGACTTCGTCCACCTGCGCCGCAACGCCCCGCTGCCGATCACCGGCGGCGAAATGCTGACCCGCCGCCAGGCCTTCCAGCCATTGCTGCAGGCCGGCGCATTCGACATCGTGCAGCCGGATGTCACCAAGGTCGGCGGCATCAGCGAGGAACGCCGGATCGCCTGGATGGCTGCCGAGAACGGCGTCCAGTTCATCCCCCACGGCTGGAACACCGGCGTCGGACTCGCCGCCGATCTGCACCTCGCCAGCGCCCTCCCCGACACCGACCTGGTCGAGTACATCAGCGGCTCGCCCTACGTCGACGACATCAAACTCGGCGGCTGGCAGCTGGACGCGGACGGCATGCTCGCCATCCCCGAAACCCCCGGCCTCGGCCTCGAACTGGACCTCGACGCCTTCGCCAGGTACACCGTGTCAGAGTCGCAAGGCTGCCCGTAGCGACGATGGCAATGCGAACACGCTAGGCAAGCAAACGCGACGTCTTTGTAGTCCGCATTCGCCAAATCGCGACCCAAGCGACGCCGAACGCACTACCGTTCAGCCTCGTTCCGTTGCCACGCACTGCGGCTCCGCATTTCAGCAGGCAACGATTCGCTGACCCGAACGAGGTCCCAATGACTACCACCATGCCGACACGCATCGCTCTACTTTGCACGCTCGTACTGATGCTTCTAGGCAGCTCTACGGCTGTCGCCGCCAGTCACACCAGTTTTCCCGGAGTGGATGACTCCGGCCAGTCATCGGCTCTGAAGAGAAAGGACAAGGAGAACAAGGAAAAGCCGGACAAGGGCAAGGACAAGGTCGTCCCACTGGATGAGTACACTGTTGCTGTCTCATGCGTGCCTGCGGACTCTGATTCCTCGTCCGAGTGCACGTTCATCGCCGATGGACCCAAGGGCAAAGGCAAGGTCAAGGTGCTCTACGTTCCCAGCCGCCTCCGAATGTCTGTGACGGTGCGACGCAGCGACGCCGCCAAAGCCACAGTGGAGGATCGGATCAGCCGTTCGCGTCACGCAAAAACCAGCCGAGCGTCAAGGTCTCCGTCCCCGGAACAGTCTCGGTCGGCGGCACAGCAACGTATTGGCTCGAGGCGACAAGCACCTGGTTCCCGCCCAGGGACCCGGTCTGATATCGCACCCAGGAGCAGAATCATCTGATTCGAATCCGCCCACGGCCGAACCAGGCAAAGAGGAACCGCCTGAGCCCACCGGAAGCCAGAAGCAATCACTACCGGCAGCCTTCGTCGTCGATCGTCCAGTCCTGTCCTTCCGGCATGAAGGGCGAGGAGTACGACTGGTATGGTGCCTGTGATCAGGAAGAATCCAGCCTGCGGTTCCAGCTTCGCTCGATCGACAACGAAAACACTGCCCTGACCGTCGGCCAGTGACGTCGAGGGAGTCGCCGCGTTCACCAGATCTCGAGCCTGGAGACGTATCTCCCTGAAACTCGTCGACCAGATCTGGTGCCACGCCGAGTCTGATTCGGTCAATGCGGAAGGCGAGGTTGAGATTTCGGCTGAGTGAAACCGCGTCGGTCTGGATCTTGCACCTGCGAAGATTCGATCCGGAAGTTGAGACTTACGCCGATGGGGACAAACCCCGGAGTGGAAGGAACCAGGACCGTCAATGCACCACCGCTGCACCCATCTCGACCAGATTCAGGACGTCTCCCCGAATACCGACGGCTGCGAGGAATGCCTCAAGTCCGGCGACTCCTGGGTCCACCTGCGCATGTGCCTGACCTGCGGGCACGTCGGCTGCTGCGATTCCTCGAAGAACAAGCACGCCACCAAACACTTCCACGCCACCGGTCACCCGCTCATGCGCTCCATCCAACCCGGCGAAACCTGGGCCTGGTGCTACATCGACGAAATAGCAATGGAAATCGAACAGGGAATGTAGAGTCGCATCGCAATGCGACCCTCACCCCGACAACTGCAAACGGGAAACGACCAACTGCAAACTACGACAGGAACTCCGGCCTCGCCGCCACCGCAGCCCGGATCGGCAAATGCGGCACTCCAAACAGCTCACCCGCCACCTGCTCCGCCTCCTCGACCGAGCCCAAGCAGCCGAACGTCCTTGCCCTCGGCCGTAATCGTCGTCAGCTCGTTACCGGTGATGCTGTAGCAGATCTCGTCGCCAACCCACTTGATCATCCGCAACCGATCGACCACCCAGGATTGACCGAAGGTGTGGTGGCGCTGGTAGGCAGTGACGCGGCGTTCTTCATCCAGCGGAGAGAGGTCGTAGCGGGTGCTGGTTTTCCAGTCGCCATCGATCAGGCGTTCCTGCAGGAAGAAGCCGGATTCGGGATCTGGTCGGAAGCGGAATTCCAGTCCAGCCGCGGTCAGGTATGTCTCAGTGTCGAGCGGGATAGGGGCAAAGACGGGCGAGCCGGTGCCGACATCGACCAGATAGTCGCGACCGTCGAGCGTGGCGACGGCAGCCATGTGTCCATCCGGAAAACTGATCTGGGCCAGCACCTGCCGCACGTCGTATCCATCGGCCAGCAGTCGGTGATAGAAGACCGTCGCGATCTCGTAGCAGACTCCGCCACCCGATTTGGCCGCCCAGTTCGCCTGCAACTGCGCCACATCAATTGGCGGTACCGGTCCCTCCGAGCCGGTTGCTATACGACGCAAGAGCGACGTCACATTCTCAAACGCCACCGCCTCAAACTGCCCAACAATCAGCCGCCGCAAAGACACCAAATCAGCCACTAAAACCAACCCTCATTTCGAATCCGGAACTGCTCAATATCGTGAAATCTAACCCAACTGCAGATCAGCCCCGATCTGCAATCGCCAGGCGAGATGTACCGCAGTTCGATCACCTGTAATAGGAACCACCAAATGAGCATCCAGGGACCAACGGGACCCTTGTATATGGAAGGTCGGTCAGATATTGTGTTCGTGTTGTGTTTCCACTCAGTATTTGTTCAGGTATCAGGCACATACGGTGTGCAGAGAGGTTTCGTTACTTGGAGAGTCCAGAGAAGCCAGCCGTCGCCTCGACCGGATGGCCGGCAAACCAGGCAAGCGTCGGTGCCTCCAGCTGGCCCAATACCCAGCCGAGCGTCTCATCCGTGGGAGTTCCACCAGTTCCGGCGATGCCCGATATTCGGCCCCAGAGTGATCCATTTGCTCCGGGTATCGCCGCGCGCCCGTAAACCCATACGGCTCCCATCAGCACATCAATCACGCCGTCAATGTAAACGTGGGTGGCCCCAACATCGCCTTCGTCTCCACCAACAACGGACCGAGCCTGTTTGTCCGGGCGATTTACTTCATCTTCATCGGCTGGTATCTCGGCGGCATCTGGATTCTCCTGTCCTATTTGATGATCATCCCGATCATCACCATTCCGGTCTTTGCCAAAATGATCAACATGTTGCCGCAGGTAATGACGCTCAGACCGCGAAACACCAGCTATCGAATGAGTCAGCAAGGAAGCCTGATGGTTATTGAAGAGTCGAAAGAGGAGCAACTCAATTTCTTCATCCGGGCGGGATATTTCCTTCTGATCGGGTTTTGGCTGGTCGCGCTTTGGCTCGCCCTGGCCTACGTCCTGGCGCTCACGGTGATTGGACTACCCCTAGCGTTCATGATGTTCAACCGAGCTGGAGCGGTCGCAACGCTGTACAAGAACTAGTTGACCCTCTTCGCGAAGGCATCGCCAAATTTGGCGATGCCTTCGTTTTGCGTGCGGTTTCACTGTTCTCTACTCGAACAGTACCCAACGCATATTTCTTTCCGGTTGGCACATACTGATACTGGACTCGCCAGTGCGCGGGTTTGGGTGCCGTTCGCCCTTTCCTGCGCCGGCACTGGTACGATCATCACCAGTCACTTCTTGCCGAGCCACGGGGATACTCCCGATGCGGCGCGTTGCGTAGAGCTCCCGAGGGGCAACAAATGAGCGGACTTGAACTCGGCTTTTTGGCGATGATCATCGTTGGCGCTGGCTTCGTCTTCTTCACCCTGGTCGTCGGCGAGATCTCCGATGTTTTCGGTGGCGATGGCGGCGAGGTTGGCGATGGTCCCGGTTGGGCCAGCCCGACCGTGCTGGCCGGTGCGGTCACGGCGTATGGCTTGGCCGGCTTCGTCGCCATCCGCTCCGGGCTGGACACGATCTGGGCCGTCATTCTGGGTGCTGTCTTCGCGGTCGCGGTCGGCTTCGTCATGATCACCATTCTCCGCACGCTCACCAAACAGCAGTCGAATTCACAGGTCAGCCGCGCCAGCTACGAAGGACTGGATGCCGTCGTCACGCTCAGCATTCCCCCTGGCGGCAAGGGTCAGGTTCAGTTCCGGGATCGTAACGGCGTCCTGGTCACCAAGTCAGCCGCCTCAACCTGGTCGGAGGAGATGCCCTCCGGCACCGAGGCAATCATCAAGCGGGTACTCGCGGATCACGTTGTGGTTTCGCGCACATAACAATCGTCGGGAGGTTTCGTTCAGGTGGATTCGTTACTCAGTCCAGTCATTATTGTCCCAATCGTCATTCTGCTGCTCATCTTTGCAGCGCTGCAGATCTACATCCGCAATTACATCAAGGTGCCGCTGAACCAGGTCGCGGTCTTCACCGGTCGCGGTACGCCCCGGGTCATCCGCGGTGGCGCCCGCTTCCAGATTCCGGGACTCGAGCGGGTCGACTTCATGTCGCTCGAGCCGTTCAACGTCAACATCGAGCTGAAGCGCGCGCTGGCCAAGGGTGGCGTGCCGATCAACGTCGAAGCGGTCGGTCTGGTCCGGATCGGTTCGGAAGACGAAGCGATCATGACCGCGGTTGAGCGCTTTCTGACCGCCGACGAGACCGCCCTCCGCGTCCAGATCAACGAGATTCTCGGCGGTTCCCTCCGTGGCACCGTCGCCACAATGACCGTCGAAGAGCTGAATGGCGATCGCGAAGCCCTTGCCCGCGCCGTCATCGCCGAGGTCAGCACGGACCTCGCCCGCATCGGCATGGAAGTCGATGTCCTCAAGGTCCAGAACATCAGCGACGAGAACGGCTATCTCGAAGCGCTCGGTCAGCAACGGATCGCCGAGGTCAAGCGCGACGCCGCCATCGGTACCGCCGAAGCCGACCGGGACGCCACCATCCGCGCCGCCCAGGCCCGTCAGCAGGGTTCGGTCGCTGAGGCACTGGCCGATACCGCCATCGCCGAGGCCGAGCAGAACCGCGACGTCGCCAAGGCGAACTACCAGGCCAAGGTCGACGCCGAAAAGGCCCGCACCGCCCAGGCCGGCCCGCTCGCCGATGCCCAGGCCCAGAAAGCGGTCGGTATCGCAACCGAAGAGGCCGAAGCCGCCCGCGTCGAGGCCCGCACCATCGTGGAATCCAAGCGCTCCAGCGAGGCCGCGGCCCGACTCCAGGCAGACGTTATTGCCCCGGCCGAGGCCGAACGCGCCGCCGCGATCGCTCGTGCCGAAGGTGAAAGCTCCGCGACCATCCTCCGTGCCAAGGCCCAGGCCGAGCGGGTCAAGCAGGAAGGTCAGGCCGAGGCCGATGCCCGAATTGCCGCCGCCGCCGCCGTCCGCGAAGAGCAAGTCGCTGCCGCCGATGGTAACAAGGCCCGCTTGCTGGCCGAGGCCGAAGGAACCCGGGCCAAGTTGCTCGCTGAAGCCGAGGGTCAGGCCAAGATCGCCGATGCCTTCAACCAGTTCACACCTGAAGCAGCCCGCCTGCAGACGCTACCCGACATCCTGGCGACCTTCGCAGCCGCTGTTGCATCGTCCTCGTCCCAGGTTGCCAACATCGATCGCATCTCGATCATCGGTGGATCCGGCGAAGCGTCCGGCGGTATTGCCTCCGTGCTCGATGCATCCCCACTGGCAATCGCCAAGGTGATCGAGTCGCTCGAGGCATCCGGCGTCGATATCGTCTCGATCCTGAACAGCTTCAATCAGGGCTCGGACGCGCCGACCGCGACCGCCGCCGCTCCCCGGAGACCCTCCGCACCGCGACGACCATCGCCGCCGGTCGAGGTCATCCCGGAAGACCCGATTATCTAGCGTTCAGATCGAAGCAACCAGAACTGCGAAACGACCGCCAGACGCAAATCTGGCGGTCGTTTGTTGTCCGTTTCCAGCCGCGCGGGAAGCATGGAGTCTCGGGGAAACGCCCTATGAGTGCACAAATATGTAGTCAACATCAATCTAACCGGCGCCATTTCGTCGTAAACAGAGATGAAGCCCACGAGTGGCTCGCCTGAAGACAGGCCACGTGTTTGAACCAGATTGGATCTCCCACCAGTGAAATGCCCGATTGATGGAACCGAACTGCGGATCACCGATCGCCAGGGAATCGAGATCGACTACTGCCCGCAGTGCCGAGGTGTCTGGCTGGATCGCGGCGAACTCGACAAGATGATCGAGCGTTCAGCCACCGTTTCAACCAGCCGTCGCGATGATGATGACGACGACGATTACCGCCGCCGCGACGATTCAGCGCCGGGACAGCGACTACCAGCGCCGCGACGACGATTACCGTCCGCAGGGCACCACTACCCAGCCCAAAAAGAAGAAGCGAGGCGGCTTCCTCGAAGACATCTTCGACTTCGGCTAACCGCAAAGCGAGTCGAGGAGTCGAGCAGTCGAGGAGTCGAGAAGAAACCGCGTCACCCGTTCTCACCCGGGGAACCCGTCGCGTGAAATGTAGAGCCGGGGCACCGTACCCGGCTTCGGACGAAGTCCGACCAGTGCATCTTCCGGCATCGTTAACGATCAAAGGCGACCACATGATCGACCTGCGGTCGAACCGCGGTGGAAGGGTCGGACTACGTTCTGCGCTGACATGGGTACCGTAGTCAGCCGGTTCCATCCGGCTGTCGGACGCAGTCCGACACTGAGGCATCGTCCGGATTCGCGACGTCGGATCACGGGTGCGTATCTCGACGGCCGTATCGACACTGGCGACGAGCCGAGGTTGTACGATCGACAGTCGACGCGAGGACACGACCGGACCGCGCAAGCGCCTCCACCTTCGCCTGATCCCCAATCCCTCCGGCTAGCCCCGCTTTGTCGCCTGCAGTCCCGACCACGCTGCCCATCCCCTGTACCGTTGTCGCATCACGACCGACTCCCCCATGCAAAGGACTCACCCACATGACCGAAGCAATCCACTACGACGCAATCATCATCGGCGCGGGACAGGCCGGCGGACCACTCTCAACCGCCCTCGCTGAGGACGGTCGCTACACCGCTCTAATCGAACGCGAACACGTCGGCGGCACCTGCATCAACGACGGCTGCACCCCAACCAAAACCATGGTCGCCAGCGCCCGGGTTGCCTACCTCAACCGCCGCAGTCGCGACTTCGGCGTCGAGCACTCGTCCGTCACGATCGACCAGGAGGTCATCCGCCAGCGCAAGCGGGACATCGTCGAGCAGTTCCGCGCCGGCAGCGAATCGGCCATCACATCGAACTGCCGGTCTCGATCTGATCCGCGGCGAGGCAACCTTCACCGGACCCAAAGCCATCCGCATCACTGACGCCGACGGCACTACGCGCGACGCCACCGCCGACTGGATCTTCATCAACACCGGTGCCCGCCCTGCCCCCGCAATGATCGAAGGCATTGGCGATGTCCCAACCCTGGATTCCACCTCGATCATGGAACTCGGCGAAACCCCGGCCCACCTGATCGTGCTTGGCGGCGGTTACATCGGACTCGAATTTGCCCAGATGTTCAAGCGGTTCGGCAGCGACGTCACCATCATCCACCGCGGTGCCCGGCTGCTCGAGCGCGAAGACGAGGACATCACCGACGCCATGCTGCAGATCCTTGAGGAGGACGGCATCACCGTTCACCTCCGTTCCGAGGCAACATCCGCCCGCATGGATGGCGACGACATTGAGCTCACCCTGAAGTCCGGAGAGACAGTCACCGGCTCACACCTGCTTGTCGCAACTGGCCGTATCCCGAATTCCGACCGCCTCAACCTCACCGGCGCTGGTGTCAAGGCGGATGCGAAGGGGTACATCACCGTCAACGAGCGACTCGAGACCTCCGCCGAGGGGGTTTATGCACTCGGCGACGTCAACGGTGGCCCCGCCTTCACCCACATCTCGTACGACGATTTCCGGATCGTGCGCGACAACCTGATGCACGATGGCGACCGCAAAACGACCGATCGCCCGGTGCCGTACGTCGTCTTCACTGATCCCGAGCTGGGCCGGGTCGGCCTCAGCGAGCGCGAGGCAAAGGAGCAGAAGATCGACGTGCTGGTCGCCACCATGCCGATGTCATCGGTCGCCCGCGCCGCCGAAAGTGACGAAACCCGCGGCCTGATGAAGGTGCTGGTCGACAAGAAGACGGATCAGATTGTCGGCGCGGCCGTACTCGGACTCTACGGCGGCGAAATCATGACCAACTTCCAGCTCGCCATGATGGGCGGCCTCACTGGCACGCAACTCGCCAACGCCGTCTTCGCCCACCCGACCCTCGCCGAATCAATCAACAACCTGATCAGCAAACTCTACAAGTAGGACTCCATCACAAAGAGCGTCAAGTGTCTGCTCGATCGGGACCAGGTCCGGGTCGAGCAGAGTCGCCTTTGCCTGTTCGTCGTCGCCAATATTTAATTGAGCGGCGTTAACTCCCTCGGTGACCGGTCGGAATCAGGTACCCTCTTGGCAACAGGTGCCGGCCGCTCGCCGGTTCGTTGCAATCATCAGGAGCAAACCCATGGCAGATCTCAGCTCACCCCAGGCAGTAGTCGAAGAAATCCGGACCCTTCGCCAGGCCCGCCAGTATTACCCCGATCCCGTTACCGAGGCCGATCTCAATCAGCTGCTGGAAGTCGCCCGGTGGACCGGCAGCTCCCGCAACACCCAGCCGTGGCACTTCGTCGTGGTCACCGACAAGGCGACGCTCAAGACGCTCAGCGAGGCCCGCACCGCCATCAACTGGCTGGCCGATGTTCCACTCGGAATCGCGCTGGTCATGAACGGGGCCAACCCCGGCAGTGAGGGGTACGACGAGGGTCGCGTCACCGAGCGACTTCTGATCGCCGCCAAATTGCTTGGGTACGGCGGCGGCACGGCCTGGTTCCTTGAGGACAGCGAGAAGGCGATCGCCAATGAAACCCTCGGGATTCCGGCCGACAAATCGCTGCGCTCGATCGTCGGTATCGGCAAACCAATCACCACCGAAGATCACCGCCCGAACAAGAACACGCCGGGCCGCAAACCGCTCGCCGAGATCGTCAGCTACGGCAAATTCGGCTCCTGACTCGCTATTTGTGCGTCGATTGTGACCGACTGGGCTGGTAACAAAACGGGAGTACCGGTTTCCCGATACTCCCGCTCTCAGACTGACGTGTTCTGCGCTAGAGCAGAATGATCAGCAAGATGATGATGACGATCAGTGTGCCTGCGCCGATATAGATTCCGCCGCCACGACTACCCATGATGTGTTCCTTCCCGACCCAACAGGTAACGACCTTGTTTACCTCCTGAACCGGCATGTCAGGAATACGGTATACGGGAAACCGGCCATCTTTTGGGAAAACACGTGTGGTCGGGACTACGGGAAGAGGGCTCGCTCTCCCGTACCGCCACCCACAAAGCGGGCAAACAATCGATCCAGTTCGCTGCCTGCGTCCACCCCCAAACCGGTATGCACCGGTCCCGCCTGGACTATCGTGCTGCTCGGCGACGTCAGCCAATGCCAGCGCTCGCCCATGCCCAGCAGCGCGATCGGACCTCCCGCCGGGTCCCCTGCGCAAATCAGGGGAATCAGCGCCAGGTGCTGTTGGATCAGCTCAATCGTTTCGGCAGAAATACCCGGCGACAAGGCCCGCAATCGGCTCTCGTCGAGCGCAATCCGGCAATCCAGAAACTTGCTCGCACGGCAAATCAGCACGACGCCGACATTCAGAAATTCGCCACGCTCGATGCTCGGCACCACCCGCAAAACGCAGTACTCAAGACTGTCGCGCACGCCGTTCACGACTGCACCGCAGTTCGTGCCGTTTCAGCAGCCTGCTCGAATGCATCAGCCGCTGCAACCCGGGCCAGCAACAAGTCGACGTACGCCTGCCGCAATTCATCGCTGCTGGTGAACGGCGAAAACTCGCTCAGCCAGTCATCAGGAATCGTCGAGACGATGGATTCAATTGCTCCCCGGGTCACCAGCGGTCGACACGTCTCCCCCGCATGTTTGATTGAACCGGCGATAGGCAACAGCACATGATCGGCAATCTGCGGGAATGGAGTCTTTGCCCGATTCTCGATATCGGTCCAGGAGTGCTGCAGATACAGCGACGCTCCGTGATCAATCAGCCAAAGCTGCTTGTGCCAGATCAGCAGGTTCGGATTGCGCGGCGTACGATCGATGTTCGTGGTCAGCGCATCCAGCCAGACGACCTTCGCCGCCAGCTCCGGCTCAACCAGGTGTCGCATTGCAATTGAGTAGGGGAGCGACCCCGGCAGAAAATCCAGCGCGATGTTCAGACCGTCGCTTGCCGCAAGGAGTTGCTGAATCTCGGGATCCGGCTCGGCTTTTGCCATTACCGCGTCAAACTCGACGAACACGATCTCGGGAACTGGCAGACCGAGTAGCCGTCCGAGTTCGCCGGTAATCAGCTCGGCAATCAGGGTCCGCACCCCCTGCGCCGCACCCCGGTACTTGACGACGTACGTGCCCAGGTCATCCGCTTCCATCAGACCGGGCATGGAGCCGCCCTCCCGCAGAGGAGCGACATAACGTGTGGCAGTAACCGTCCGCAGTTTCAGCATGCGTCAAGAATAGAGTGAATTGCCCCCGGATGAGTCAGGTGAGACAAACCTGCACAGAACCTGATTTGTTTCAGCATTCCATGTCGATCAGATGTATGTGCCTGTCGCAATCCCGCTCAACGCCAAGCTCACTCCGCAACGTCGCTGGCAGACATCGGTGAAAACAGACTGCTCGACAAGCCGCAATTCACCTCGTCCCCGTGCCTGTCGTTCGTTCGCCGTCGTCGGTAGCCGCTGTTACGGCCGAATCAACTTTGTGCCATAGTTGAGTTAACACCGCTCTCGACAGTTGAATCTCTGATTGCTCCAGGAGTCTCTGCGCTATGGATGGCAAACGCTTCGATGATTTCGCCCGGTTGCTCGCCTCCCAAACCGATCGGCGCGGAGCAATCAAGCGCATCGCGGGAGCCGCAGTGATCGGACTGGCTGCCTGGTTCCGCCCTGCTATCTCAATTGAATCAGCCACCGCTGCCCCAGCTGATGTCGACGTCCCCAGTGTGAAACGTCGTGACCGGTCCGCACCCCGAACGTCGATGCCGGGTACCCGCCCAGCCATCAAGGGCCGCCACCAATCGACCGGGCAGGCAACACCAACCGTCGTCCTCACGCCAACCTCCGGCAAGATCAAGACCGCTGTGCAGGCGAAGTTGACCGGCTTCCGCAGCTCTGAGGCAATCACGCTCCTCTGGTTCGATGGCACCGCATCAAAGACCGTCGCAACCGGCACGACCTCCACGGGAGGCAAACTGACCCTCAACTTCATCGCACCCTATGCCTTCCGGGGCTATCACGTCGTCCGCGCGGTCGGTAACCGGGGAAGCCAGGGCGAGGCACGGTTCGCGATCAATCCATCCTTCACACTCAAGCCGAAGAGTGGGTCCAATGGCGATACGATCAAGGCATCGTTGAGCGGGTATGCCAGCAAGGCCAAGGTCGACGTCTACTTCTTCCCGGGAGAAGCAGCAACCGGAACGCCCCAGAAGCTGACCTCCGTCACACTGTCGGCTTCTGGAACCGGTAGCGTCACGTTCACCATCCCAAACAACGCAACATTCGGTCTGCATCGCATCGAAGGACGAGAACAAGTCAGCGGTCGACTCTCTTCCGCGAAATTCAACGTTCGCGAATGCGCGACTGCTACCGACTGTCCGGAGTCGGCGAATGAATGCGAGTTTCCCGTTTGCTCCTCCGGCATTTGTACCTCCGGATATCAACCCGCTGGAACGGCAACCGCAATGCAGACTGCCGGCGACTGCAAAAAGAATGTTTGCGACGGGGCCGGCGGCATCACCACCATCAACGACGATGCCGATGTTCCTGACGACAACAACAACTGCACCACGGACACTTGCCAGAATGGAACCGTGGTCAACACGCCCAGGAATCCCGGTGAGCCGTGTGGCACGGGCCTGGTCTGCTCGGAAGAGGCGATTTGTGTCGGCTGCAACGTCGCGGATGATTGTCCGGGTGCCGATACCGAATGTGCGCTGCGGACCTGCTCCAGCAACACCTGCGGAACGGAGTTTGTCAGCTTCGGTTCGACGTGCACCGGGGGCATTTGTGATGGCGCCGGAACGTGCACGCCAACCGTCTGCACTCCGAATGAAATCCGCTCGTGTTACACCGGGCCTCCCTCGACCGAAAACGTCGGAATCTGCCTGTCCGGTTCGCAATCCTGCGGCTCGGATGGCAGTGGGTGGGGTCCATGCAACGGCGAAGTCAATCCAGGGACCGAGATCTGCAATGGCCTCGACGACGATTGTGACGGCACTCATTGACGATGGATTCCCGGTCGGGCAGCCGTGTGATGCGGACGGCTCCCCAGGTTCGTATCAATGTTCAGGCGACCAATTGGGAGTCGTTTGCGTCGCGGACTAGGTGATTCGAAACGACCCGGAGCGTGTGCTGCACCGCACGTCCGGACCAAATCAGCGCAACCCGTTAGGCCGGAGGAGGCCCCATCAAGTCTGCCAGTTCGCGAATTCCGGCCCGTTGCACTTCCCGCACGATTGCCTTGAGTTCCGCGAGCGTGATCGGCTCGTCCCCGGCGTGCAGCATCGTGTGGCAATTGGCGCAGATCATGTGCAGATCAGCGGGTGACGGCCTGGTTTGCTCAGTCAGGTCCCGCAATGGCGCTCGATGATGAAACTGGATATAGCCCGCCCCGCGTTCGCCATACGTCCGCTGGAAATCGAAACCACAGACCTCGCAGGTCAGTGACGCCGCTGCTGCTTTTCGTGCTGCCCCGGATTCCACATCCCGCTCCAATCGTTCATGAATGCTCAGCTGGTCTAAAGTCGTTTCGAAGCGTCCCTGTTCCTCTGCCACGCGTCGTTCGGTGACCGAGTTCCCATATTCCGGGATGGACCCGCCCAGACCAAACCGCAACCGGATATCGGCTGCCGCCGCGTGCAGTCCACGTGGATTGTCCTGGAACTCTTCGGAGATCGCTTTGTCGAGTCTCGATCCGCCGCTCATTCCCTGGCTGGTCGTCGAGGGATCAAACGCCCGCAGATTCGCGATTTTCAGCGCCACACCATTCGGGTTGCGGAAGTTGGCAGCGCGAACATCCATTGGATGAATCGTCATCTGGTTCAGGTGATGGCTAAGCAGAATGACCGCTGGATCATGATCGTCGGGCACACGCCGGTCATTCCGGACATAGAGGTCCAGCGCCAGGATGATCTCTTCCCGAACCCACGGCGGCGACTTCGAAGGCAACGGCACTCCTGACCAGCAAGGGCTATGTCACCCAACCCCGCCAGGATACCAGGCCCGCACCAGACCAGCCAGAGTCAAACGCCAGGTCTTACGTCTTCTCGGTCGAGATTTGAAGCGCGCATTCGCCAGTCGGCTTCAGCCGACTTCGTTCGATTAGCCAGGTACTTCAGTGCCTGGCGCGACGACGCACAAGATCATAGAAGTCACACTTTCCTCGACTTCGACTCCTCGACTCAGATAAACCCGCGCTCCGTCGCAATCTCCCGGATTGCCTTCTCCGCTACCTTCGCCGCCTCGTCCAGATCGGCCCGGCTGCTGATCAATGGCGGCGCCATCTCGAAGCTGGTCCCGATTCCGACTTGCGATCACCCCGTAGTCGTGCATCCGCTTGACCACCGCCGACACCGTGTCGTCTGTGAACGCCGCCTTGGTTGACTTGTCGCTGGTGAAATCGACCGCCAGCCACATGCCCACGCCCCGCACCTGACCGACGATCGGCAGCGGCTCGAGCACTTCCTGCAACGCGTCGAGGAAGTATGCGCCGTTGATCCGCGATTGCTCGATCAGGTTGTCGCGCTGCTTGATCGTGATGACCGCGTTCGCCGCCGCCGCCGCCCCCGCATGGCCGCTGAATGTGTGCACATGCCGGAATGCGGTCAGCGCATCGGCAATCTCCGGCGTGGTGATGAAGCCGCCCATCGGCGCATACCCGGCCGTCATCGCCTTGGCGAAGGTCATGATGTCCGGCACGACCCCGGCCCGCTCGATCGCGAACCAGTTGCCGGTCCGCCCGAAGCCGGTGATCACCTCGTCGTTGATCCAGAGCACGCCGTACTTGGTGCAAATCTCGCGAACCCGCTGCAGATAGCTGGCCGGAATGACCTGGACGCCGTTCGCCTGCATCACCGGCTCGCCGATGAATGCCGCAACCTGATCCGGACCCTCGTGCAGAATCTGCTGCTCGAGGTGATCGGCGCAGTAATCCGCGTACGCCTCCTCCTCCATCCCGAACGGATTCCGGTAGTTGGTCGGACCCGGAATGAATGAGTATCCCGGCACGCTCGGCTCGGTATGCGGTCCGGATGTTCAGCCAGTCGGTCGCCGCCATCGCCCCCATCGTCGAGCCGTGATAGGCGTTCCAGCGGGAGATGATCTTGTAGGCGCGCGGCTTGTTGCCGCTCTGCACCTGCCACTGCTTGGCCATCTTGATCGCCGCTTCGACCGCCTCGGATCCACCGCTGACGAACAGCACCCGCGATAGGTCGCCCGGAGCCAGTTCCGCGACCCGCTTGGCCAGTCGCACGGTCGGTTCGGCAAAGTTGTCAGACGGTCCCGACGTAATGCAGCTTGCCCAGCTGCTCGGCGACTGCGCTGGCAATTTCGGTGTTGCCGTACCCGAGCGAGTTGGCCCGCGTGTGCGAGCTCATCATGTCCAGGTAGACGTTGCCGTCGTAATCCTTCAGCCGGACCCCATCGCCCGATTCATAGAGGTTCAGACCGTGGTTGCGGATGTCTTCAGCCGGCAACAGCGGCGTGATGCAGTACTCCCAGGCATCGCTGGCCAACTGATCCGTATCGGTGATTGGGGTGCTGAGATCGACCATCGGGACGTCCTTTCAAAGGGCAGCAAAGCTCCCGACACTCTACCAAAGGACGCGGACACAGGCTGACCAGAATTTCGTGAGCAGCATTTGGGCAAATCAACCTAGCCAACGATCAACCTGCAACCTCCAACCTCGAAGTGCTTGCAATATCTCGAATCGCTTGCTAAAATAGAACGCACGTTCGGTACACTTGTACGCATTTGCGGGAGGTTCACCTTGTCCACATCTGATGTCGATTTGATAACCGCCCGCCTCACCGAACCATTCCCCAGGGATGCAATCGAGCTCAAAAACGGCAAACCCTATGTCCCGCACGAAGTTGTCCGCGAACGTCTGATCGAGGCAACCGGCAACCGCTTCGATTGGTCGATCGATCAGGTCCTCTTCCGCGACGATGGGGTCACACGCCGGCCAGCCGATCGCACCACCGGCGAAACCCGCCGCCCAATGTCGATGGTCGTGATCGGCACTCTGACCATCCCCGGCATGGGCAGTCGGGCCGGAATCGGTGCGCACCCGCTCGATGAGGGTGCCGGTGAGGACGCCGCCTACAAATCGGCCGAATGCGACGCGCTCAAACGCGCCGCCATGGCCTTCGGGGTCGGTCTCCGCCAGCTCTATCTCGAGAAACCATCCGGTGGTCGATCTGGTCGTAACCGGGAAAGCACCCCCCGCCCAGCATCCCAACCACAGCGCCAACCAGACCCAATCTCAGACGCTGCTTTCACGAGCGAAGTCCAGCGTGCCGTGGAAGCGCGGGACAACGAAGCGATCCGCCGCCTGGTCACCGTCGCCGGAGCAAACGTCGCCCGCTGGATCGTCCTGGTCAACGCCGCAATCTCGGAATCAGCGCTCGCCTGGATGGAGCGCCAGATCAGCCAGCGCGGCCTCGCCGACCCGCAACTCGAAGCCGCCGTCGTCATCCGCAAAATCGAACTCGCCGCCTGAGTTCAACTGGCGTAGTGACGCTCTGCAGAGCGTCAGGACTCCGATCACCCTCCTGTCACCCTCCCGAAACCCATAAGGACGTCATCGGACGACTATCCCGCTCCACCTGAATTCGTGGAAAACGGACCTACCCCGCCCAACGGCGTCACCGATTCAAACTCGAACCCGGCGATCAACGGCATCGTCTCTGCAATGAACTCACGCGTTCCCGGAATCTCCAGCGACGCATCGTGCGTCTTCCTTGCTGTCCCAGAACTCCGATATCCAGACCGATTCGCCGTCGCCGAGATAGACGAAGTACTGTCGGCACCCTGCGACACCGTGCATTCCGTTCGCCGCAACCAGCATCCGGTCCGCCAGCGCCTGCTGATTTCCTGGAGTGGCAATCATCTTGCCGAGCAGTGCATACATCGGTCACGTCCTTTCACAGCGCGACAAGCAACAAGGGGCCCTGCGCGATTACAGTTGAGCAGATACGTCAGCGTCCAACGGTACATGGAAGGACGACCAATTATGGCCCTGATTTCGCAATCGCCTGAATGGCGTGCCCTCGCCGACCACGCAGCGTCCAATGCGCAAACGCACCTTCGCGATCTCTTCGCCTCCGATCCCAATCGCGGAATGGCGATGGCGATCGACGCGGAGGGCATCTACTTTGATTACTCCAAGCAGCGCCTGACCTATGAGACCCTGGCGTTGCTCTTCGCCCTCGCCGATGAAGCTGACCTCAAAACGCACATCAACGAGATGTTCAGTGGTGAAAAGATCAACATCACCGAGAAGCGCGCGGTTCTGCACACCGCCCTCCGTGACCCAGAGACGGCCGAGGTCATTGTTGATGGCGACAACATTATCCCCCTGGTGCATGAGGTTCTCGACCGCATGTCCGCCTTCGCAACTGCCGTCCGCGAAGGCAGCTGGCTTGGGGCAACCGGCAAACGCATCCGCAACATCATCAACATCGGTATCGGCGGATCCGATCTCGGGCCGGTCATGGCCTACGAGGCGCTTCGCCACTACGCCGATCCGCTGCTCACGATGCGCTTCGTCTCCAACATCGACGGTACCGACTTCGCCGAAGCCACGCGCGATCTCGATCCCGCCGAGTCACTCGTCATCATCTCGTCGAAAACCTTCACGACCCTCGAAACCATGACGAATGCCCGCACCGCCCGCGAATGGCTGGTTGGCGCGCTCAGGCGAAGACGCGGTCAGCAAGCACTTCGTCGCGGTCTCAACCAACGCCAAGGCGGTTGCCGAGTTCGGAATCGACACCGCCAATATGTTCGAGTTCTGGGATTGGGTCGGTGGTCGGTACTCGATGGAATCGGCAATTGGTCTCAGCACCATGATCGCGATCGGACCGGACAACTTCCGGGCCATGCTGGCCGGCTCCCACGCCATGGACGAGCACTTCCGCACTGCTCCATTCGAGCGTAATCTGCCGGTACTGATGGGACTGATCGGTCTCTGGAACGCGTCGTTCCTCGGTGCCGAGACCATCGCAGTCCTGCCCTACGACCAATACCTGAAGCGCTTCCCGGCGTACCTCCAGCAACTGACCATGGAGAGCAACGGCAAACACGTCACGGTCTCCGGCGAAACCGTCGATTATCAGACCGGGCCAGTCCTTTGGGGCGAACCGGGCACCAATGGGCAGCACTCGTTCTATCAACTGATCCACCAGGGCACCCGACTGATTCCGTGCGATTTCATAGCCTTCGCCCGCTCGCTGAACCCACTCGGCCAGCATCACGACCTGCTCAATGCCAACGTCTTTGCCCAGGCCGAAGCCCTCGCGTTCGGCAAGACCGCCGATCAGGTCCGCGCCGAAGGAACCGAGGAGTGGCTGGTCCCGCATCGCGTCTTCGAGGGCAATCGACCGTCGACCGTCATGCTGATCGACCAGTTGACCCCGGAGGTGCTCGGCAAACTGGTCGCGCTCTACGAACACGCCGTCTTCACCCAGGGCATCCTCTGGCAAATCGATTCGTTCGATCAGTGGGGTGTCGAACTCGGCAAGGTCCTCGCCATGAACATCGCACCCGAGCTCACCGCCGATTCAGACGACGACCTCGCCCACGACAGCAGCACCAACACCCTGATCCGCCGCTACCGCCAGATGAGGATCAGGAAGTAACGAGACCCAAATGTAGAGTCGCATCGCAATGCGACCCCACGCGGGCATCCTTCATCGACTGCTGGCACATCTACTGCTTGGACATCTGACTATGGCCGTAGCCTGGGCTGCGCCCGTGCGTAGTTCCTCCTGCTAACCTCGGTCTCGAATCGCCGCCGGACAGAGTTTCGGTCTGGCGCAAACAGGAGACCAAACATGGACACGACCAAAGACCTCAAGTTTCAAATTGGCGATGACGTAATGAGTGTCGACAATCGCAAACTCGGCAAAATCATCGAGTTAACTCCGACCGATCTCGTAATCGAGCAAGGTCGGATCGATCCGACCAATCTGACGATTCCGATCGACACCGTCTCGAACTACACGGGTGGCATCGTTTACCTCTCCATCTCGGAGAAAGAGGCGAACGGCAACCGCACCGGCGAGTTCTAGATCGATTGGGAATGCGTCCGGCCAGATCTTGAGCCGGACGCCCGAAACTCTCGAATACCCACACGTACCAACTTGCTGATCACGAGATCGCAACGACGCGCGTGCTGAGTTAGCCGATCTTGAGTTCCTCGATCAAGCCATCCTTCAGCCTGAACAGGTACGTGACATCAACCGGACTTCCCGGAAAATTACCCTCGAGTCGTGACTGCACCGAGACGGAATCTACCGATTGCTCGCTCGCGAACGGAGTTGAGGTGTACTGGTAACGCTCGCTGGACGATTTCTTCCAGGCCAGCACCTCGTCGATCCCGTGGTAATCGTGCGACTCATCGTGAACATGGACTGTCGGACTAAGTACCGCCCGCATGCCTTCCCTGTCCTGGGCAGCATCAGCCTCGAAGTAGCGGCGAACGGTGTCTGGCAGTTCTGGATTCATAGGGGAACTCCTGCGAAAAGCGACTCAGTCATCTATGCTGGATCAACACATACCTTTTGGCAAGTACGTACCAGAAAGTGCGCGCATGGCAACCGTAGTCAAGAGCCAGTACACCCCGGTAACCGCCGCAATTGATGTCGAGGCCGCAATACGGTTCCTGGAGGGGCGATGGAAGCTGCTCATCCTCTTCCAGCTCTTCGGTGGCAAGGTCCAGCGCTACTCGGATCTCGAACGCTCAATCCCGTCGATCACCCAGAAAATGCTCGGCCAGCAGCTCAAGAGTCTCGAAGCGGATGGACTCGTGCTGCGAACGGATTACGGAGAGACGCCGCCCCGGGTGGATTACCGATTGACCGAGTGGGGCCAGGCGCTCTGTCCGGCGCTGGATGCGTTGCTCACCTGGGCAAATGCTGATTGCCGACCTGCTAAAGCAGCTACGACCCTCGGAATGATGTCGTAGCTGCACACGTGACCGGATTTCAGTCGGTGCGCAACCCGGATTACCTCCGCTTCGGGCAAGAGCGCCTGCAGGAAGTCGAGCTCCGTGCTGCACGCATGCTGATACCGCTGGGCGATCGCCAGCACCGCGCAGTTGTGTTCCGTAATCCGGTACGCCCCCTCGCCGATCTCCACGAAGTCCGCCAGGTAGCCGTCTTCGTCCAGAATCCGGGCCACCATCGCCACCTTGTCCGGGAAGGACAGCCCAGTCACGCGACCTTGTGCCCGCTGCAAACGCGCCTCGCCCCGGCGGACAAAAACCCGATTCAACAGTTCGGCATCCTCGTCCTCGACATAGGCCAGCAACTCATTCGCGACGTCGACGTAATTGCGCGGGAAGAGGGCGTCCCCAACCTGGGTCAATGAATAGAGGTGCATCGGTCGCCCCGGTCCAGATCGCTTGCTTACAAATTCGATCAGGCCATCGGCGCGCAACGAAGAGAGATGCTGCCGAATCGCACTCGGCGTAACACCGATGCGGGCTGCAATCGTGTCCGCATCGGCCGAATCACTGCGCTTCAGCAACTCGATGATCTGTCGGCGCGTGACTGGCAGATTGTCGAGCGCACTCGTCCGCTGCTCCGGAATTGCACTTCGTTCGGATGCCACGCGTGATGTTCGATCCATGGCTAGGAGAATATCACAAGTAAAACAAGAAAACACTTGCATTAAGCCGTCTGAGTCGGTATTGTGACCCGCACGCGGTAATCGCAGCGGTGCGATACACCCGATAGACGACGGATTAACGGTGATGATGAAGCTCTACGATCCCTACACGTTGGCAGCCGAACGCAATCGCGAATTGATCACCAGGGCCGCCGAAGACCGGCATCGCTCCCGGATGCTTGATCGAATGGGCCCAGGAACATCATTGGTTGATCATGTGGGCAGATTACTCATCTGGCTCGGTGCAACTGCCCAGTCGCTCGGTTGCCGATTGACCATCGCGCCCTGCAATCAACCATCACTGGACACGACGTCGTCATGACCGGGGTCGATTCAGCCACCAGTGAACAGCAATTCCGCGCAATACTGTCGCAATGAACGTGCAGCGCATCACCCGAAAACTCGGACTCCCTGAGCTCACCCAACCCGGAACCGGCAGCCTCGCGATAGCAACCGGTATCGACGCAATGGGGCGTGGACTCTTCGTCTACCTCTATCTGCTCTACCTCACCCGTGAGGTTGGCTTCGAGCTCAAGACGGCCGGTGCGGTCCTCTCCGTGGTCACCGCGCTTGGATTAGCCGTCACCCCGATCGCTGGCAGCCTGGTCGACAAAATCGGCTCGCGACGCATGCTCATCGCCAGCCAGATCATCTGTGCCTTCGGGTACGCCGGCCTTCTTTTCGTACCTGCCTCGGTCCCGATGCTCCTCCTCGTCTCCGCACTGATCACCACCGGAGAATGCATCTTCTGGGTTGGCTATCCGACCCTCGTTTCCAGCCTCGCCGACGAACGCGACCGCGACGGCTGGTACGCCTTCATGGGTATGGCCCGCACCGCCGGATTCTCAGCAGGTGCCCTGCTCGGTTCCGGAGTGATGGCGCTGATCGGCGACCATGGATATCGCGTGCTTCTCACCGCCAACGTAATAGCGTTCTTGATCGCTGCAACAATCATTTCGCTGCGGGTCCCGATAACTACCGGGATACGCTCGGTCGTGGCGAGTTCGGGCGGCTGGAAAGATGTCCTTCAGGATCGAATCATTCTCCGCCTCGCCGCCGCCCATGGATTTGCGGTCCTCTGCATCTTGATCATTTTCCAGGCCCTGCCGCTCTTTGTAGTCGACACACTTGGCTTCGCCGAGTGGATGCCAGGCCTGCTGCTCTTCGTCTACACGATGATGCTGGCGACCTGTCAGTCGATGGGCGTGCGGCTCGTCGCAGGTTGGCGCCGCACCCGGATCTACCTGCTGGTGGCCGGATTGTTTGCGGTCGGTGCGGTCATGTACGCGCTCACCGAAGCCCTGCCGATGGCGCTGGCTGTTCCGTTGCTCTTCCTCGCTGCGATTGTGACCGGCGGAGCCGATGTCTTCCTGAACCCGCTCAATGGCAGCGTCCCCACCGCGTTCGCTCCAGAAGCCCTGCGCGGCCGCTACCTCGCGCTCTTCTCCTTTATATGGAGCGCTGCCGGAGTCCTCTCACCCTCATTGGCGTCTACCCTGCTCTCGATCAATGGCACATTGCTCTGGGTCGGCATGGCGATCGCCGCCGCGCTCTGCGGATCGATCGCCCTGCTCACCGAACCCAACATCGACGAATCCAAAGAGCCGCACCGCCCGCCCCGACCACGCCGTGACGCCCGCTCCCACCGCAACCTGAGCGACGATACGCCCGGTTGTTCCTCGCTTGGCAATGAAGGAGGGGCTGCCTTTCGACAACCCCTCAGCCTGCTACCGAAGTGCCAGGTGATGTTGCACTGATATTAGGCAATTGCGCATTACGGTCTATGGCAAATGTTGCGATACCGATGAGGCAGACTCCGGCTTGACCTGTGCGCACTCGGAAGTGACTCAAATGTCGATATGATTTGCTGCCGAGCGACAAGTTCATGACTGGAAACGAAACGATCTGCGAGGCACGACCATATGAAGATGCTGCTCACCTCCGCTGGCGTCAAAAACAAGAGCATTGAAAAAGCGCTGATCGGACTTCTCGGCAAACCGATTGCGGAGTCCAGCGCGCTCTGTATCCCAACCTCGGCCTACGCAAACCCCGGTGGCATGTATCGCGCCTGGGACTTCTTCGCCGGAACTTCAACCTGCCCGATGGTCGAACTCGGTTGGAAGTCGATGGGCGTGCTGGAACTGACTGCCCTGCCCAGCATCGATCGTGAGCGCTGGGTGCCCGCCGTCCAGGAGGTCGACGTGCTTCTGGTCAACGGCGGAGACCCACTCTACCTTCACTACTGGATGCGCGAATCTGGTCTCGCCGACCTGCTACCCACCTATCCAGGTGTTTACGTCGGATTCAGCGCAGGCTCGATGATCATGGCTCCGCGGATCGGTGACGACTTCGTCGGCTGGACTCCACCCGGCGGCGGCACCGACGAGACACTGGGCCTGGTCGATTTTGCGATCTTCCCGCACGTCGATCACCCGGAATTGCCGGATAACACCATGGCCGGTGCCGAACGATGGGCGGCGAAACTGTCTACCCCGGCCTACGCGATCGACGACCAAACCGCAATAAAGATCATGGATGGCTCCACCGAAGTAATCTCCGAAGGCAACTGGAAACACTTCCCCCGCTGATACGTCATTCCAACCTGCAACCAACAACCTGCAACCCACTTTCTGCGACAATCACCAATCGACAATCCTGATCTGATCGAACGGTCGTTTTCGCGTGAGTACCCCTGCATCCCATCCAGCACCGCACCGGTCCAAACTCGCCGAGCACTTCGGCCTGCCCCGGCTGGATACTCCCGGCGCCAAGACCCTCTTCATCGCCACCTGGATCGATGCCGTCGGCTCCGGACTTTTCCTGACCTTCTACCTGCTCTACCTGAATAAAGTTGCCGGGTTCAGCCTCGGCACCGCCGGTTTGGTCCTGACCATCACTGCCGCGGTCGCCCTCGCCGCCAACCCCATCGCTGGCAGTCTGGTCGACAAAGTTGGCCCACGGACCATTTCGGTAGTAGCCAAGTTGATCAACGCAATCGGCTACGGCGGCCTGCTCTTTGTGGAGGGTTCGATCCCCTTGCTTGTCATCTTTTCGTTCTTCGCGGTACTGGGAGATCGCATTTTCTGGGTCGGATTCCCGTCCCTGATCTCCCAGCTCGCCCCGGAGGATGAGCGCGATCGCTGGTTCGCATTCACCGGAATGACTCGCGAGGCCGGGTTTGGCATCGGTGGTTTGATCGCCGCCGGCATCGTCGCGTTCATGGGCACTGATGGGTATCGAGTACTCCTTGGCATCAACGCGGTCACATTCGTCATTGCTGGCCTGATTCTGCAGTTCAAGCTGACCGCGCCGCACCGCGAAACCCACCAGGAAGATCACGGTGGCTGGAAAACCGTGCTCAAGGACAAGCCGGTCATCACCATGGCCATCGCGAACACCCTCGCCGCCGCCGCGATCATGACCGGCTTCCTCTCGATGCCGGTCTATGTCGTTGATCATCTTGATCAGGACGACTGGGTACCGGGCATCCTCTTCACGGTCTGGACACTCGTGCTGGCGATCGGGCAGGGACCCGGTTTGCGCTTCGTCGCGGGCTGGAAACGTACCCGAATCTACATGCTCGCAGGGACCGTCTGGATCGGCTGGAGCGAGTTGCGTTCTCACTTGCCCAGGTTGCTGCCAAAGGGTCTGGTGCTGCCGTACCTTTTCCTCGCCGTCGTGATCACGGTCGGTGGGGATGTTTTCCAGGCGCCGCAGAACAACGGATTCCCGAGCGCGATGGCTCCGCCAGCGTTACGCGGTCGCTATCTGGCGATGTTCTCATTCGCCTGGGGTGTCGCCCGTGCGGTAGGGCCGGGACTTGTTGCCGGACTCTTTGCGTTGGGTGCAGTCGGTCCGTGGGTCGGCATGATGGTGCTGGCCGTCGCCATGATCCTGATGGCCCGTCGCGCCGAAGGAATGCTCGATCCCGAACGCCAACGCATGCCCAGAAGCGTCCGCCCCACCGATTTTTAGGGACACGATGTGGCGGCGACTCGTCAGTACATAACCGGGATCAGGTTTCAGAGATCTTCACCAAAATAGTGCCTGCGGGCGGATTCGTCCGGTACCAGTCCGTCCGGTCCCCGCTCTTCGATCAGTCCAAAGCCGCCAAGTGTCGGATCGTTCTCGCGGGCGAGGTTGTGGCGTTCCCGACGGCGATCTGCGTCCGGTCCGGTTTCGGCGGTGATGGTGGCGAACCAGTTATCGGCGGCCCGGAGTGGGGCGTAGTATTCCGAGCGGCGGCGGGCGAACTCGCGAATGGCGAGGGTCCAGTCGGGTTCATTCAGGAGGAGATCGCGCAGTTCCCGGACATCGCGGAAGGTGAGGGAGGTGCCGTGTCCGACGGTGGGATCAACTGAGCCGGCTGCGTCGCCAATGAGGACGATGTGGTCGCCGGCGATCCGGGTAGCCCAGGTACACGAGTTCGCGAAGAAGGCGAGAGGGCCGGCTTGTTCGACGTGGTCAAGGGTTCCGTCGGGCGTGTAGGGGCCGATGGTGGCGAGGAAAGCATCCAGCGAGCGATCGGCCTTGTTTTCGCGTAGTTGTTCATCGGTTTGGCGGAGGTAGAGGCGGTATCCGGTTGGGCCGATCGGAAACCAGAAGGTGGCAAGTTCGGGAGTCGTGGCGTCGAGGAGGGCGTGGGGATCGGTCTCCATGCCGGTGAGGAGGACGCCGCCGAAGCGGTGGTGGAGTGGGTCGGTTGCTGATTCGCCACCGGTCCACCGGCGACCTGGCGAGGTTTTGCCATCCGCGCAAACGACCAGCCGGGTCCGGTACTGAGCAGTGCCGGCGGGGAGCTCGACGGTGACGGTCGCTCCGTCGGATGCGGGTGTGACGGCGGTGGCCTTTGCAGGACGTAGCGTTGTGGCACCAAGTTGGGCGGCACGGGCGAAGAGGGCTTCCTGCATGAGCGGGTGGGAGAAGCCGATCTGGGGATCCGGCTCCCATGTGTAGGAGTTGACGATTGTTTTGTTTTCGAGCTGGGTCAGCGCTTTCAGTTCGGAGATACCGACGGAGTGGAAGAGGTCCAGCAGGCCCAGTGTGCGTAGTTCGGCGACTCCCCAGGGCCAGGTCGCCTCACCACGTACACGATCCCTGAAATGCTCCTCCCGCTCGACAACGAGGACACCGAGGTTAGCGGCGGCGAGCGCTCCGGCAAGGGCTGAGCCGGCCAGGCCGCCCCCAATTATGACGACGTCGAAAACAGCGGACTCGGCCATGGCGTTTACTCCACTGGGGTCAAACTGTTCCGGATCATATGAGCGATGTTGCACGAACGCAATGGATCGTGGCAAGAAGGTTCGGGCGAGGAACTGCAGGTTCGAATTGTTCGATCAGACCCCACTTGCCCTGGTTTGGCAGGGGAAGTGGGGTCTGATGGTCAGCCCTCGAGCGTGAGCAGGATTCCGCGGTAGACGTCGCCTTTTTTCGCGACGGCGGCGATCGTTCCGCTTTCGTTGATGTCGTAGGGGACCTGGATCGTATAGGCATCTGCGTCGACGGCGAGATCGTCCAGAGGTGCTCCGGCTGCATCGCCCGCCCAAAGAACCGCAAATGTCGGCCAGGCGTCGGTTCCGTCGGGCATTGAGCAATAGCCAACCGACCAGATATCTCCATCGACGACATTGATGCTGGTGGCAGAGCAGAAGGACATGCCCTCCGGCGGAGTGAGCTGGGTCATGAATCCGGTGCCGTCGCCGATCTGGAGGGTGAGGTCCCAGACAACAGCGAGGGTGTCTTCGGGTTGGTCCTGGACGGTGGCGACCTCACCGGTAACATAGGGCAGTCCGGTAATCGGGTCGTCCACAATCTTGGCGGCGAATCCGAAGCCGTACCCGCCCTGATCGAGAATCGCGACCTGACCGTCGATCCAGGCGACCGCTTGCCATTGACCGACGTTGGGATTCCAGCATTGACCGGCGATGTGGCCGTTATTGCTGATGTCGTAGGCTACGCAGGCCTCGTATGCGAACGCATTGGGCAGTGTGGAGGGTACCCCGTCTGTCCAGATGACGGCGAACTGGGTTTGAAACTCGTCTTCGATCCAGGCCTCCCCGACTATTACTCCGTCGTTGTTGATCGCTCGGGCGACGCCTGTGTAGGCGGGGACACCTTCTGCGCTGGCCGGCATTGGCAGCTCCTGGGCGACCCCGTCGACCCACATGGTCGGAGTTCCGAGTGCTCCCAGGGTGTCGTCGCGGCTGGTCAGTGTTCGTCCGACGATCACACCATCGTCATTGATATCGACGATGGATGCTCCGAGCTCGCCGGATTTGATTCGCTCGACTTCACCATCGATCGCAATGAACGGCGACCACTTCGACGGCAGGTTCGATGAATAGCCGATTGCAACGCCCTGACTGTTCAGAGCTGAGACCCGACCCCGAATCGATTCGGTCCCCTCCTCAACGATCTTGATCAGGTCGGTAACGACGAATGACGGTGCATCCTGGGCCACTGCTCCGGGAGAGCCGACAAGTGAGATTGCGAGGAGAAGCAGAACGATCGGGGAAACGCGACGACGTAGCTTCATTGCTGCACCACCTCCGGACTTCGAACTGCGCGACTTGCGGCGCGCCCGCGCACACGGCACCAGCTGGTGCGGAGGGAAGCAACCCCCGCAGGATCGTCGATTTGGTACACGTGTTATGCGTGGATGGTACGTGATTTCAGAAAGTGTCGGGGACCAGAAATCCAGACCTCCAGGTTGTTCGATCTGGCGTCCGAACGCCACGGTCCTGGTCTGAAACGCATAGACGCCTGGCAGGATGGTGCCAGGCGTCTCAGCAAAACCACTCGAGGGAAAGAGGCGGCGTCTATGTGGCTGGCACAAACACCGGAATGGCTTGCCCATACCATACGCCCGGGTGACTCATCGTCACGGTTCCGAACGGATACGATACCGGGCACGTTTGGATTATCCGCATTCCTACATGTCAATTGGCATTGTAGTCATGGCATCACGCCAGCCTACGCGCCCCGTTCGCTGCCCCGGATCCGGCTCGCCCGGCGGGATTGCACCGGTCCCTGCTGAACCAGTGACGACGCCTTCACCTGCTTGGGTATGGTCGTTTCCTTCGGTTGTACCAGGCTGCTGATCTTGGGAATTGACGTCGTCGGATCGGTCAGCGCGTATGAGCTGTGGTCCTCTGCCGTACCTGCTCCAGCGTCCGCAGAACTCGAATTGGTCGTCAGAAACGCATCCAGGTTCGATGGATTGGCTCCGCTGGTGGGCGAGTGCTTCGATTTGGTCGATGTCAATGCATCATGTTTTGTGGAATCGTTTGGCATGGCTGGAAATCCTGGCGCGAAACTACGAGACGTATCCGCTTGAGTGTACTCGACATAAATTGCCGCATTCGGTCCTCTTGTGCGCACAGCTCTACCGCAATCACCGGACCTGTTGCAGACTCATCCTAGTTACATCGATCTCCACATTGAGGAGCACCATGACGTTCGACCAAAATCATCGCCGCGAACTACTCGCCGAACGCGCAGCCGACTATCTCGACGTATGCCTGATCAACATCGTCCGCCAGTACCCGGCCTACCCGCTCTTCATCGAAACCGGACCAGCCGAGTACCGCGATCACAAGACGCTGCATCCCGCGTTCTACGGCTGCTTCGATTGGCACTCCTGCGTCGAACTGCAGTGGGTAATTGTCCGCCTGCTCCGGCTCTTCCCGGATCTCGCCGGCGCCGATCGAGCCCGCGAAACCCTGTCGGAGTTGCTGACCGCCGACAACCTCGCCACTGAACTCGCCTTCCTGCAGGACGGAACCCACGGCTGGTTCGAGCGACCATATGGCTGGGGTTGGCTGCTCACACTTCAGCACGATCTCGCCACCTGGGACGATGCCGATGGTCGCCGCTGGGCCAACGCCGTCGAACCGCTCGCCCGTCACATGGCCGATGGATTCGTCGCCTGGTTGCCGAAGCTGACCTACCCCGTCCGCACCGGCGTCCATCCCAACACCGCCTTCGCCCTCTCCCGCTCGTTTGCGTACGCGGAGCACCTCGCGCAACTCGGCGATACCGGCCTGCTCGATGCAATCCGCACGTTTGCCGAACGCGCCTATCGCACCGATGACGGACTACCCGGCCAAAATCGAACCATCCGGATCCGATTTCCTCTCGCCGTCGCTCTGTGAAGCCGAACTCATGTCGCTGCTCCTGCCAGCCGACGAACTGGCGACCTGGTTGACGACATTCCTGCCTGGTCTGGCCAGGGAGGAGCCGTGGACCCTGTTCGTCCCGGCCGAAGTCAGCGATCCCACCGACGGCCAGATCGCTCATCTTGCACGGACTGAACCTGAGCCGTGCCTGGGCATTCAGTCAGCTTGCTGATCGCCTGCCGAACGGTGACCCGCGAATTGAACCAATGCTCCGCGCTGCCGATCGCCACGCCCGTGAATCACTCCCGCACGTCGCCGGCAGCCACTACATGGTCGAACACTGGCTCGCCGCCTACGCCGCCCTCTTGCTGGGATAATTACGCAATGACCAGTGTCGAACGAGCGTGAAAATAGCGCTTCGGCACCGATTGCCATTACCCAGACCCTCATGAGGACCAGATCGCAATGCGGTTGACCAGACGACATCTCATCAGTGTTCCGCTCGCCCAGGCAGGTCTGACGGCCCTCTCGAATCCGGCGTTCGGGACCGTACACGCCCAAGTCGCGGGAGCGTCGCCATCGCCAGTTGGCGGTTCGCTAACGGTCTATTGTGGTCGCAATGAGACCCGCGCCCGCCCGCTTCTCGAGCAGCTCGCCAAAGAACTCGGTATCGACATGCGGGTTCGCTACGCCGCCACCGCCGAGCTCGCCGCGGCCCTGCTTGAGGAAGGCGACAACAGCCCGGCCGACATCTTCTTTGTCCAGGACGGCGGTGCATTGGGCGCGCTGGGAATCGCCAATCGACTCCGTGTGCTCCCGGATTCCATCCTCTCTAAGGTTGAGCCGCAATATCGGTCCAGTCGGGGCGACTGGATTGGCACCTCGGCGCGCGTCCGGGCCCTTGTCTACAACACCGAAAATGTCGCCACGGACGAGCTACCCCCATCCGTAGATGATCTGCTCGATCCGCGCTGGGCCGGTCGCATTGGCTGGGTTCCCTCGCACATCAATTTCGTAGCGTTCGTCACCGGATTCCGGGTGCTTCGAGGCGAAAATGCGGCCCGGACATGGTTGACCGCAATGCGTGATGCAGGCACAGCTTCGTTCGAGGAGCATGCGCAGATAGTGAAGGCCGTTCAGGTGGGTGAGCTTGATGCCGGGTTGGTCAACCACTACTACACCTATGAAGTGCTGGCCGAGATGGGCTCCGACCTACCGATCGCCAACCACTATTTCGTCGATCAGGATCCAGGTACGCTGCTGAATGTCGCCGGAGCCGGAATCCTGCGCCACTCGACCGCAGTAGTCCAGGCCGAGGCGCTGATTGCGGCGCTCCTCTCGGAATCGTCGCAAAACTACTTCGCCGACCACCTGATTGAGTTTCCCCTCGTCGCCGGAATCGACCCACCACTCGACTTGCCGACACTTGAAGAGCTCAACCCGCCGGTAATCGACCTCGACGAGTTGGCGGACGTCAACGAGACCGTACAAATGCTCACCGAACTCGGCCTCATCTAAGACGAGTTACGAGCGGACAAGAGAACCAGAGGACGAGTCGAGGGGCGATGAGCCTGTCCGCTCAGAAACCGTCAACGGACAACTAGTCTGGTCAATCCTCCTGATCGACAACGGTTTGCAGCACAGCAAAAGCGGCATCGGCGACTGCACCAACCAATTCCAACGCGGTCTCCAGATCTCCGGAATCGCCGCGATCTGCAGTCAGGTCCACCCCGCGCGCCAGGCATGCGGAGAGCGAGTTCAGCGCCGTTTCCAGATCGAGCAGGTCCGAAAGCAGGCTGGGAATATCGCGTGGTAATGCAAGCGTGACGGTCGCCGTGGTCAGTGAGTACGCGGTGGACGATCCTGATCGGATCGCTGCCCAATCGTGCCGGGTGAAGGTGTCAGCAGCCACTCCGAACGGTCACCGTCGTGCGTTCCTGTAAACGTGCGAATCGTGGGCAACAGCGTCTCTTCGCACCATTTCAGTGCATTGGGATAATCCTTGAGCAGCGCCACATTGGTCGGAATCCCGTCCAGACTTGCTTGCTCTAGACGTGACTTGATCGATGGCGCTGCTGAAAACGCGCCCAGCGCGGTCAGGGCCGCCCGGAATGACCGATGGCATACCGCTGCGTCGACCTCGTGCCACTTGTGATCGTCCGCCACGTTGACCAGCCGCTCGCCAATGACGTAGGCAATTGCCAGTCCGAACATGATGAATCCGACATCGAGCAGGATGCTGCTGATCCATTCGTCACGATCCGACTCGCCATACTCGTACGACGCGACAATCAGCACAATCGAAACGAGCACGATCGCCACAACGGCCAATCGAATCGGCGTCAGAATCCGGAACGTGTACGCCTTTTTCTTGTCCATGGCCACCTCGGGCAATACCGGAGCATATGCGCGAGTGTGACAGGGGACGGGGTCTCGAGTCGAGTCGTTTATGGCGTGCCGAACCTGAGCCACTCATCCAACGCGGGTTTGGGCGTTTGGGGATCCTGCCACAACCCGGCATACACCCAGATCCAGCCGGGATTGCCGGATTCCGCGCCCATCTGGTCGAGCAGTCTCGGGTAATCCACCGGCACAAACCAGACCACAAACAGATAGCCATCCGCGGTCGTGATCTCGACCAGATCCCGGGTGAACGCCCTCTGCAGCTCCTCATTTCCATTGAAGTGGAGATCGAAGTCGGCGTTGACCGGCAGCGTTACGTCGCGCGTCGTGTATCCCGTTTCGCACATGGCCAGCGGCAGGTCGGTGTAGGCACGGGCAAAGGCAAGCGGATCGCGCCATTGGTCCGGCGGCTCAGGAAGACCGGGCGCCCCGACGGCTTCGCCATACTCCCCGCCGTACGGGTAGAAGCTGATCCCCATGTAGTCGCTCGCCTCAACCGCTCGCCGAAGCTGGTCTCCAACCCGGTCGAGCATTAACGATTGCAGCACCACTTCGAGCCCGAATCTGGTTTCAGGATGATGTTCACGGAGCGCATCCAGTGTCTGAAAGTAGAGCGGCTCGAACATATCCCAGGTCTCAGGTGATGCGAGAGACATTTCGGTGATCTCGATAGCCAGATTTACGAACGCTGGCTCGAACTGCGCGATCACCCGTTCGGCATAGGCGATATAGGCAGCAATTAATGCCGGGTCGTCATAAGTCATGCCATCGAGTGACGATGGCATGGAGCCTGGTTGAGACTCGGTTTCACCGCATTGCTCGACCACTGACACGCGATCAGTCCCGGTCGGAGTGATAGCCACGTAGACCGTATTGCCGTCAGGTATCCGCGTGACGATCGCGTCCCATTCGTCCGTAATCCAGGCCGGGAACGGGTCGCCCGAGATTGCCTCCTGCCACGGTATGCACGGTCCGTCGATATGAATCGCATAGAGATTTGATGCCGGAGTTATCAGGTCGTGGACCGTGTCGACCGCCTCCTGACTGAGCTCATATGGAAACGCAGTGAACCCATAAAGCGGCCCAGATGAACCGGTCTGTGCGCTCGTCCACATCGGCGCAAGAACGGTTCCGAAACCCAGCACAATGGCCGTCAATAGCCGCAACAAGATTCCCATGGCCGCCTCCACTACTTCTGATCGCTCGTCCTTAAGTTTGCCCACGGCTCTTGTGGGATTGCTAAGAACGGGCGCAGCAAAACCCGGTTGTCCACGCCCTCATTCAGGCGCCCAATCGCCCACCTCCGACATCGCTCATCGATCTGCGCTAACCTGCTATCCACGAGATAGTGATTAGCAGGGACTGATTCATGACACCAAGCTCGACGCTCAATGGACTTATGCGCTGGCGCTGTATCGGACCATTCCGCGGCGGCCGGGTTGTAGCCGTCACCGGTAGCTACACCGATCGCAACACCTTCTACTTCGGCGGATGCGCCGGGGGAGTCTGGAAAACCGTTGATGCCGGCACCTACTGGCAGAACGTCTCCGACGGATTCTTCACCACCTCGTCGGTCGGTGCCATCGCCGTCGCCCCGTCAGACTCAAACGTCATCTACGCGGGCACCGGCGAGACGACGATCCGCATCGATGTCTCCCACGGCGATGGCGTCTACAAGAGCACTGACGAGGGCCGCACCTGGACCAATATCGGTCTCCGTGAAACCCGCCACATCGGCAAGATCCGTGTCCACCCGAACGACCCCGATACGCTTTGGGTCGCCGCACTCGGGCACGCATTCGGCCCAAACAAGGAGCGCGGCGTCTTCAAATCGACCGACGGCGGCGCAACCTGGAAGCACGTTCTCTTCGTGAGCGAAGGAGCCGGCGCCGTCGATCTGACCATCGATCCGTCCAACCCGCGCATCCTCTACGCATCGATCTGGGAAGCCCATCGCAGCTTCTGGCAGATCAGCTCCGGCGGTCCGGATTCCGGTCTTTGGCAGAGCGTCGATGGCGGCGAGACCTGGACGAACATCAGCACCCGTTTCGGGTTGCCAAAGGGACCGCTGGGCAAGATCGGCGTCGCCGCGTCCGGTGCCATCTCCGGTCGCGCCTGGGCACTGATCGAGCACAAGACCGAAGGCGGACTCTATCGCACCGATGACCTCGGCCAGACCTGGGAAAAGGTCTGCGAGGACCAGAATCTGCTCTCACGCGCCTGGTACTACACCCATCTGACCGCCGATCCCGTCGATGGCGACACCGTCTATTGCAACAACCTCGACTTGCACAAGAGCAGCGATGGCGGGCGCACGTTCATCCAGATCCCGACCCCGCACGGGGACAATCACGATCTCTGGATCGACCCGACCGACAACAAGCGCATGATCCAGGGCAACGACGGCGGCGCCAACGTCTCGCTCAACGGCGGTTACACCTTCAGCAACATCTACAACCAGCCGACCGCCCAGTTCTATCACCTGGCGACCGACAACCGCGAGCCATACAACGTCTACGGCACCCAGCAGGACAATTCGAGCCTCGCCGTGCCCAGTGCGGTCAACCACTCAGCCATCACCTGGGGCGATTGCTTCATCGCCGGTAGCGGTGAGAGCGGCTACATCGCCGTTCGCCCCGACAATCCGGACATCGTCTATGTCGGCGCGATCGGATCATCCCCAGGCGGCGGCAACTCGCTCCAGCGGTACGATCGCAAGCGAGACCAGATTCGCCTCATCACCACCTGGCCCGAAGGCGAACGTGGTCGCGGTGCCAAGGACCACAAATACCGCTTCGCCTGGACCTATCCGATCATCATCTCTCCGCACGATCCAGACACCCTCTATATCGGCGGGAACATGGTGTTCCGCTCCACCAACGAGGGGCAGTCCTGGGAGCCGATCAGCCCGGATCTGACCCGCGCCGATCCGGAAACACTCGAACCAACCGGCGGCCCGATCAACCTCGATGCGGTTGGCGCCGAGGTCTACGCGACCGTATTCGCCTTCGTCGAGTCCGCACATGAGAAGGGCGTCTTCTGGGCCGGGTCAGACGATGGCTTGATGCACATCAGCCGCGACAATGGGAAAACCTGGACCGACATCACGCCCAAACTGCTGCCCGAACGCTCGTTGATTAGCGGCATCGAGCTTTCGCCATTCGATCCAGCAGTCGCCTACGTCGCCGCCACCAAATACAAACTCGACGACTACGAGCCGTACCTGTTCGTCACCCGCAATTACGGCAAGACCTGGACGCGGATCAACAAAGGCATCGCGTCGGACGACTTCACCCGGGTCATCCGCGCCGATCCCGTCCAGCAGGGCCTGCTCTATGCCGGTACCGAGAGCGGAATCTACGTTTCGTACGACGACGGCGCGAACTGGGAACGATTCCAGCTCAACCTGCCCGTGACGCCAATCCACGAAATTCTGATCAAGGACAGCGATCTGATCGCCGGCACCCACGGTCGCTCGATCTGGATTCTCGACGACCTGACCCCGCTGCGCGCGATCGCCGCCGGAAAGACCAAGGCAACCGAACTCTTTGCTCCGCGCCCGACCATCCGCATTCTTCCCGGTGTCGACTGGACCGGCAACATCCCGGGCTGGACCAACTACCTCGGCGCGGTCGGTTCCGGCTTCCTGACTGAAACGACTTCCGATGGTGAGACTCGCCGCACCTATCTGGATGCCGGAGAAGTGCCACCCGCAGGCGCAGTCATTGCCTACACGCTCGCTGAAGCTCCCTCGGAACCGATCTCGCTGGTCATCCGCAACACGGCTGGTGATGAAGTCCGCTCATTCACCAGTCGCAAAGCCGACGATCCGCCCAAAGCCAAGGAACTCCGGATACCGGCTAATGCGGGTGGTAACCGATTCGTCTGGGATTTGAAGCGTGCCCCGGTGACCAAAATCGAGGGCACTGATCCCCTGGCCGAAGGCGCAATCTCTGGTGCCTATGTTCCGCCCGGCAAATACACCGTCACCCTCAAAGTTGGTGATGTCGAGCTGACCCAGCCACTGCAAGTGCTCAAACCGGCGTCGGTCGACAGCTCTCAGGCCGATCTCGACGCCCAGTACGACCTGACCGTCCGTATCACAACCCAGCTCGACCGCACCGCAAAGACGATCAACCGGATGCGCGATGTACGGACCCAACTCTCCGGCCTGGCCAAACGCACGAAAGAGCGAGATGGAGCAGGGGAAATTCCAGCCGCGGCCGACGAAATCCGCGAGAAGGTGCTGGAGCTCGAGAAGCTGTTGGCGGTACCGGATCTTCGCCCGGGATGGGCCGACGGCATCAACAACGGCGCCCGCCTCTTCGAGAAGCTCGGCGGACTCCCGGAGCTGGTCCAGATGGGCGACTACCGACCAACCGACGCGGCCGAGGAAGCATTCGTGGACATGACTGCCCGTATCGAGAAAGTCATCGCCGACTTCGACAAACTTGTCGAAGGCGAAATCGCTGACCTGAACACAGCGTCTCAAGCCGCATCAATTCCGGTAACGATCGTCTAGAAGCAGTCCGGGTCGTTAAACAATCGGGACCAGGCAGCGCAAGTCCGCCACAGGGCAAACGCTGTCTGGTTCGTTGCTGCGATCTGGGAATCGGGCAGAACGGCGGTTGGACCAGCTACCGGCAAACCACCCAGATTGCCCATTACAGAGAAAGGCAGCGGAGTGCTTGAGCGGACGATCGTGATTGTCCTGGCGGCCGTCGCACCAGCAATCGAACTCCGCGCCTGCTCCGATTTGTAGAAGCTCGAGTCGCGGCCCGCCTGATCTCCCCGGCCGAAATCATGAAACAGGGAAACGGCGGAATCTGCCTTGGATTCCGCCTTTTCGCATGCGCACCAATCGGTTTCGTGGACTAGAGTTTCGTAATTATTGCCGCTACCAACTCAGAGGTGCTCCATGACCGCCGCCGCCGAATTTGCCCCGTTGTCCTTCACGCGGCTTTCCGAAGAAGAAAGCATCCAACGTTCAGTGGCATTTCTGGACGCGCTTAGGCGACGCCGAAGCGTGCGCGATTTCTCAAGCGACGACGTACCCATGGCGGTTATCGAGAACGCGATTGCAACCGCAGGTACCGCACCCTCGGGGGCCAATCAACAGCCCTGGCGGTTTGTCGTCGTGCGGGATCCGGAATTGAAGCGACGGATTCGGGAGGCAGCCGAGGCTGAGGAGCGCGAAAGCTACGCTCATCGCATGAGTCCGGAATGGCTTGCCGCGCTCGATCACCTCGGCACCAATTGGGAGAAACCGCATCTCGAGACGGCGCCCGTTTTGATCGTGGCCTTCAAGCTTGAGTTTGGACTCGAAACTGGCCCGGATGGTGAAGAAATTCGGACCAAGCACTATTACCCGACCGAGTCGATGGGGATCGCAGTTGGCATGCTGATCGCAGCCCTGCACATCGCCGGATTGGCCACGTTGACGCACACACCGAGCCCGATGGCGTTCCTGAACGAGGTACTCGAGCGCCCCCGAAACGAACGGCCGTTCGTTGTATTGCCGGTAGGCTATCCGGCGGATGATTGCATGGTTCCGGTGATCTCGAAGAAGTCGCTCGATGAGATCACGATCTTCCGCTGAGCCCTGGCAACCCAATGGTGTTCCAGATACGGCCAGGATGTGACCTGGTCGGTCAGGATCAGTCGATGGAACCAAACGAGTTGGACTCCGTCGACCCGCTGTGTTATTTATACGTATCACTGATACGTATAAGTGCCTTGCAGGGTTTATGGACAAAGTTGTCACCCGCCGAAAACCGACTCAGGGCGATGTCGCCCGTCTCGCCGATGTAAGTCAGGCGACGGTCTCCTACGTCCTCTCCGGCACCACCTCAGTCACCGTACCCCTTGAAACCCGGGAACGCATCATGAATGCCGCCCGGGAGCTTGGGTATGTGCCAAACAGCGCCGCCCGTACGCTGCGTACTCGCAAAACCATGACCATCGCCGGCATCATCCCGGACATCACAAACCCGTTCTACCCGTGGTTTGAACGCGGCATTCAGGATGTCGCCGAAACCGGTGGATACGACCTGATCACAGTCAATTCCGACGGCGATTACGCAAAGGAATTGAAAGCACTCCGCCTCGCACACGAGGGACGGGTCGATGGCCTGATCATTACGCTATTCCACATCACCCCACAGGATGTTGCACCACTAATCGATGCCGGAATTGCGATCGTCATCCTCGGCCCGGCTATGCCTGAATTCCATTCCCTCGGCATTGATACCGTTGGTGTTGATAACGAGTCCGCCGCCCGCATCGCGGTGGAGCATCTCCTTCAGCGCGGCCACAAGCGTATTGCCATGATCGCCGGTGTCGAAGGCACGCCTCCCCGTGAGCGTCGGGTCAAGGGGTATCGCGATGCCCTCGCCGCGCATCACGTACCAACCGAAGAGCGGCTCATACGTGCCGGTGAGTTCTCCGAGCAAGGTGGCTACGAGGGCACCATGGAGTTGCTCCGCCTTTCCGAACGACCAACAGCAATCTTCGCCGCCAACGATCTGATGGCTATCGGTGCACTGCAGGCACTACGGGAATCGGGAATTTCCGTGCCGGGTGAAATGGCGGTCGCTGGTTTTGACGATATTCCTGCCGCCGCGCTGGTTCATCCCGGGTTGACCACAATCGATCAGATTCCACACACACTCGGCCAAACCAGTGCCGAATTACTCCTCCAGCGATTGAACGGTCAACGCACTGGTCCGGGGACCTACTCGGAGTTGCCCTATCGCCTAGTTGTTCGGGAGTCAACATAATCATGCCGATTCTGATTACTCCATCTGTCCATAATCCTCGCGCGGAAGACGCATTCGCAGGGAGGAGGGTATGACCTGACATTCTCGTCTCCCTCCCATTTGGGGAGAGAGATGCTCAATCGCACACAGACGGGATTGCCAATGGTGGCCCCCGTTGCAAGGAACCGTCCAGGAGGACACATTACATGACAGCACTTGAGAAGCGATCGTTCCCGACTCGCACAACCCGCCGGACATTGATGCAGGGCGCTGCGCTAGCTGTTCCCGCCCTCGCCCTCGGTGGCAATCACCTTGCCCAGGCGCAGGACAAGCCAGAGCTTGAGCTCTGGATGGATACCACCAACGGCACAGTAGTGGCCGAAGGCGTTATCGCCAACGTCATTGACCCATGGAATGAAACCGGCACGGCAACCATCAAGACAACCCTGCAGCCAAACAACTGGGATGCCACCCGCATTGCGTTGGCCGGCGGTGAGGGACCGGATTTCGTCGGCACTCCAGGCCCATCGTTTGCGTTTGAGCTGGCCAAGGCCGGACAGGTTCTCGACTTGACCGCGTTCGCTGAAAGCGAAGGCTGGAACGAGCAGTTTGTGCCATGGGCGCTCGCGCTTGGTCTCGTCGACGGCAAGCTCTATTCCGTCCCGAGTGAAGTCGAAACCCTCGTTCTTTACTACAACGCCACACTCTTCGAGGCTAATAACTGGACACCAGCAACGACGCTCGACGAGTTGATGACGCTGGCCCAGACAATCCAGGACGCCGGCATCATTCCGTTTGCACACTGCAACGCTGAATGGCGACCGGCCAACGAGTGGTTCGTCGGCGAGTTCTTCACGCAGGTTGCTGGTGTAGAGGCCGTGTACGCAGCTCTTAGCGGCACCGGCAAGTTCACCGATGCCCCATTCGTGGAAGCCATCACTGCCCTCAACACCATGCAGCAGAATGGCTGGTTCATGGGTGGCCTCGATCGCTACTACACGACCACGTTCTCCGATGCTGATGCCGCAATTGCCAATGGCGATGCCGCAATGAAGATCGAAGGCACCTGGTGGATCGCCAATACCGGTTCCTACTGGGGTCCGGACAACGGCAACGACAATGACTGGGGCTGGACACCGGTTCCGTCCAAGGACGGCACACCGAAGTTCACCCTCGGCGTTGGTTCGACCAACTCGATCAATGCCAAGTCCGAGTATCCGCAGGAAGCGGCTGATTACTTCTCCTATCTCTACTCAGGCGAAGTCCAGGCCAAACTGCTTGTCGAGGTTGGCGTTGCGCCGGCCCCGGTTAATATCGATCCGTCCCTGTTGACTGAACTTGACCCGCGTTACGCCGCGATTCTGGCCGAGCTGAACACCGCCAGTGCAGCCAACAACTATGGCTACACCACCTGGACCTTCTTCCCGCCGAAGACCGAGACCCTGATCATCGACAACATCGAGAAGGTCTGGGCCGGCGATATGACCGTTGAGGAGTACCTCCAGTCGATTCAGGATCAGTTCGATGCCGAGTTCGCTGCGGGTGAAGCACCACCGCTGCCAGCCCGGTAGTTACTACTGTTTGAATGGGATGCCACGGTCCAACCGGGCCGTGGCATCTCCCCGTGGAGGTACAGACTGTGTCCGCTGGCTCTGGCACAGCGCCGAATTACGCCGGGTTGATACCCAATATGAAGCTGCCGTTTTGGCAGACCGCCAGGTTCCGGCGCAAGGTCGTGCCGATCCTCTTCGTCGCGCCAATTCTGCTCATAAACATGCTGGTCGTGATGGGACCAGCGATGGCATCGTTCTACTACTCGATGACTGATTGGAGCGGTATCGGACGAGCTGAGTTCATCGGGCTCGACAACTTCCGGACGCTCTTCTTCGACGATCCGTCGTTCAAGCACGCATTCAGAAACAATGTCATCTGGATGCTCATGTTCATGACGGTGCCGATCGGCATGGCGCTGGTTGCGGCCAGCCTGCTCTGCGCCGATCAAACGTGGAGCGCTCTTCTTTCGTCTGGCGCTTTTTCTGCCCTACGTTCTGCCCAGCGTAATCACCGCGTTCATCTGGCGATTGCTGATGAACCCGGATCGCGGAATCGGCGCACAACTGGCGGACTGGGGAATCGGTGGTCTCGACAAGGCCTTCCTCGGAGACCCGGACACCGTTCTTCCCGCAATTGCCTTTATCGATAACTGGCACTGGTGGGGCTTCCTGATGGTGCTCTTCCTGGCCTCTATGCAGAATGTCCCCCCCGATCTTTATGAGGCGGCCCGACTCGACGGCGCGACTCGTTGGGAGGAATTCAAGGACGTCACGATCCCTGGTATTCGCCCGACCTTGTCTTCATGATGCTGATGACCTGTATCTGGTAGCTTCCTGACCTTCGACTACATCTGGATCCTGACCCAGGGCGGACCAGCCGGTGCCTCTGAGGTGTTGGCCGTACTGGTGCAGAAGAACGCGTTCCTGAACTTTGAAGCCGGCTATGCCTCGGCAATCGGCGTGACCATGAGTGTGTTGGTGGGTGCGTGATCGGCGTCTTCATCATCCTGCGCAAGAGAGGATGGGAAATATGAGCGCCGAAGTCACTTCTTCAACCAAGGCTGGCGGTCGTTCCAAACGGCGGGAAATGAGCCTGATCCCGAACTACATCGTGCTGATCCTGCTTACGATCTTCGCGATTGGTCCGCTGGTCATTCTGTTCTTCAACTCGGTCAAATCGCGCGCGGACATCGGGAACAATCCGCTGGGCTTCCCGTCCACGTTTGTTTGGTCGAACTTCAAGACGGCCTGGGACGTGGGCAACTTCTCCACCACGACCCGGAACAGCGGATTGCTGGTTCTGATAACTGTCGTCGCAGTCCTGTTGCTCGGTGGAATGGCCGCCTACAGCCTCGCCAAACTCGATGTGCCTGGCTCCGGTCCGATCATGCTCTACCTGCTGATCGGTTCGAGCCTGCCACTGCAACTCTTCCTGGTCCCGCTCTTCTTCCTCTGGAAGGAGCTCGGTCTGATCAACAGCCTGCCCGGCCTGGCCCTGATCTACATCGCGGTCAATTCCCCGTTCGCGATCTTCCTGCTCCGCTCCTACATGGTGCAGCTGCCCAGGGACTTCGAGGATGCGGCCCGGGTGGACGGAGCTGGCGAACTCCAGATCTTCTTCGGCATCGTCGTGCCGCTCTCCTGGCCAGGCTTCCTGACCGTCGGGTTGGTCGTCGCGCTCGGCGTCTGGAACGAGTTCCTGCTGGCCACGGTCTTCCTCCGCGATCAGGAGAAGTTCACGGTCGTGACCAGCTACCAGGCGTTCGTCACCCAGTTCAGTCGCGACTGGGCACTGACCAGTGCCTCGGCCGTGATGATGATCTTCCCGGTGATCGCGATCTTCCTGCTGCTGCAACGTCGATTCATCGACGGGCTTACCCAGGGTGGCGTCAAGGGATGACCGCATCGCAACTCGAAAACCGGATTCTTGGCTCGCTTGTACGGAGGAGCAGCTGGCGATGCGATCGGTGCGCCAGCTGAGCACAAGACTGCGGCCCAGATTCGCGAACGCTACGGCTGGATCACCGATATCGTCGGACCGTGGAACGGCCCATCTCCACTCGGCAAGGGTGATGGCCGCTTCACCGACGACACGCACATGATCCAGGTGCTCGGCCAGATGTACGTCGAAGCCAACGACCACCTCGACGTCTTTGACTTTGCCCGCCGGATCGTGCCGAAGATCGCCGACGAACCGCGCTATGTCGCCGAACTGGGTCGAGACGTGCCGGTCATCGAGCGCCTCTTCTATCCTGAGAAGTGGCTGCTGATGCGACTCCGCCTGGCCAATGCCGATCCTCGTCTCGGCGGAGTCGGCAACATGGTCAACTGCGGTGCGGCTATGTACGCGGCCCCGGTCGGCATGGTCAATGCCGGCGATCCCGATGGCGCGTATCGGGAAGCGATCGAAATCTTCGCCGCCCACCAGGTCAGCTACGGTCTCGAGGCGGCTGGAGTCCTCGCCGCCTGTGTGGCCGAAGCGCTGAACCCGGGCGCAACTGTGGAATCAGTGGTGGCCGCTGCGCTGCGACTGGCTCGCGAAGGCACCCGCACGGCCATCGAAGCCGTAGTCAATCGAGCTCGTACGCTGACGGATTGGCAATCGGCAATCGAACCGCTCCGCGATGCCATCCGACCGTTCGACGGTGGTGCGGAAAAGGTTCCGACCAGCATCGCCGACATGGGCAACGGTACCGACGACTGGGGACCGAGTCGACTCCACAGCATCGAGGAACTGCCGATCGCTCTCGGCTTCCTGGTCATCTGCAACGGCGATCTCGAGACGTCGATCTTCGGCGGGGCAAATTACGGGCGGGACTGCGACTCGATTGCCGGAATGGCTGGATCAATCGCCGGAGCACTCCACGGCTTCGATGCGATCCGCCCGGAGTGGATCGAGGCCATCGACCGCGAGAACCGGTGTGACATGCGTCCACTCGCCCGCGACCTGACCCAACTGGCCCTTCGCCTCCAGCAAAAGCAACTGCTCAGCGCACAGTCCAGAGCTGCGGCGATTGCGCAACTGACCGGCTCCCCCGCAACACAATCAGGAGGAGCCGACTAGCGCAATTCTGTAAGACTGGAACTCCCCTCTCCACCGGAAAGCCCCCACCCGGCCATGATGGTTGCCGGTGGAGAGGGGTCGGGGGTGAGGGCAAAAATCAGACACATCGACACCTGCTAATTCAATGACGAAAAGAGGTTATATGACTCGCACACTGCTCGAAGACAAGATTTTGGGATCGCTCTATGCGGGAGCGGCCGGTGACGCAATCGGCGCACCCGCGGAAAACAAATCGGCTGACCAGATCAAGGCCCGATACGGCTGGATCGAAGATATCGTCGGTCCCTGGGATGGCCCGTCCACCCTCGGCAAGGGCGATGGTCGCTACACCGATGACACGCACATGATCCAGTTGCTCGGCCAGATGTACGTCGACGCAAATGACCACCTCGATGTTTTCTCGTTCGCCAAGGGCATCGTTCCCCTGATTGCCGATATCCCGAAGTACGTCGCGGAGTACGGCAAGGAGATGATGCTGATCGACCGCCTCTTCTATCCGGAGAAGTGGTTGCTGATGCGCCTGCGCCTGGCCAATGCAGATCCCCGCGTCGGCGGTGTCGGCAATATGGTCAACTGCGGCGCAGCCATGTACGCGGCTCCGGTCGGCATGGTCAACGCCGGTGATCCCGAAAGGTGCGTACCGGGAAGCGATCGAGATCTTCGCCGCCCACCAGTACAGCTGCGGACTTGAGGCCGCTGGAGTACTCGCCGCCGCGGTTGCCGAAGCACTCAAACCAGGCGCCACCGTCGATTCGGTGGTTGCCGTCGCCCAGGGAGTCGCCCGCGAAGGCACCAAGCTTGCCATCGACGCGGTGATCGAGAAGGCACGCACGCTGTCCGACTGGAAGACCGCAATCCCTGAACTCCGGGCCGCCATGCAACCGCACGATGTCGGCGCCCTTGAGCCTCTCAACCGTGGCAACGGCACCGACGACTGGACCCCAAGCCGCATGAAGAGCATCGAGGAAGTCCCGGTCGCCCTGGGATTCCTGGTCGTAACCGGCGGCGATCTGAAGACCTCGATCTTTGGCGGTGCTAACTACGGTCGCGACTGTGATTCGATCGCGGGCATGGCCGGCACAATCGCCGGTGCACTGCACGGATTCGACGCTGTTCCGGCCCACTGGGTGACGGCAATCGACGAGCAGAACAAATGCGACATGCGACCTCTCGCCCGTGATCTGGCTGCACTCGCAGTCAAGCTCGCGGAGCAGGAATCGGTCGCCGCAGAAGAGAAATCGGCAATGTTCGCTGCACTTGCAGCACAGGCTTAAGTAGACGGAGAGCATACGTGGCAGTTCTTGAACATGAGTTGACATCCGCAATCCCAACCGTCAGCGGTCCGTTCCCGGCTGATTTTGCCGAGAAGGTCTATGCCGGTGTCCTCGGCAAGCTGATTGGCGTCTACCTCGGTCGCCCGATCGAAGGTTGGCGGTACGAGCGCATCATGAAGGAGATCGGCGAGGTCGATCACTACCTGAAGGCGGCAAGCGGTGCCCCGCTGGTGGTTACCGACGACGACGTAACCGGCACCTTCACCTTCCTGCGCGCACTTGAAGACGAGGGCTACCCGGTCGATCTTGCCCGCCGACAAGATCGGTGACAACTGGCTGAACTACACCATCGAACGGCGGACCATCTTCTGGTGGGGAGGCGTCGGCAACTCCACCGAGCACACCGCCTACCAGCGCCTGAAGAGTGGTGTTCGGGCCCCGCTGAGCGGCAGTCGCGAGATGAACGGCAAGGTCATTTCCGAGCAAATCGGTTCGCAGATCTTTATCGATGGCTGGGCGATGGTTGCCCCTGGTGACCCGTCCTTCGCCGCCGATCTTGCCCGCCGAGCAGCCAGCGTCTCCCACGATGGCGAGGCGATCTACGGTGCCCAGGTCATCGCCGCCATGGAAGCCCAGGCGTTCGTCGAAACTGACATGGACAAGCTCATCGACACGGCGCTGCAGTTCATCCCGACCGATTCGGTCATCGCCCGCTCGATCGCCGATGTCCGGAAGTGGCACGCATCTGAGCCGGATTGGCGAAAGGCCCGTGAACTGATCGAGGCCAATTACGGCTACGACAAGTACCAGGGCGCCTGCCACATGGTGCCGAATCACGCCCTGATCATCATGTCGCTCCTCTACGGCGAGGGTGACTTCCGCAAGAGCCAGATGATCGTCAACACCAGCGGCTGGGACACGGATTGCAACGCCGCCAACGTCGGTTGCATCCTCGGTATCCGCGGTGGTCTGGCTGCCCTCGATGGCGACTACGACTGGCGCGGACCGGTCGCCGATCGCATGTACCTTTCGTCGGCAGATGGCGGTCGGGCGATCACCGACGCGGTCATCGAGACCGAGCGGATCATCCAGGCAGCCAGTGCACTTCGCGGTGTGGAGTACGCACTGCCCAAGGGTGGTGCGAAGTTCCACTTCACCTATCCAGGCTCTGTCCAGGGCTTCGAGCTCGATGGGGAAAGTGCCGCGGCAACCATCTCCAACGAAACAGCAAACGCGCTCGACATCACCCCGGCCGGTTCCGGAACGGTCCGCGTGCTCACCCCGACCTTCATCCCGCAGGAAGCACTGCAGATGCCGGGCTACCAGTTCTTCGCCTCGCCGTCCCTCTACTCCGGCCAGGCCATCTCGGCCAGCGTCAAGAACACCGGTACCGGCGAAGCCTCTGTCCGCCTCGCCATCCGGGTCTACGACGAGACCGACGCCAGCACGCTGATCACCAGCGACGCCATGGAGATCGCCGCCGGAGGGACGACTTCGCTGCTGTGGACGGTCCCCGACACCAACGGCATGCCAATCCATGCGGTCGGCATCGAGATCGAAGGCGGCACTCCGGTCGCACTCGAATCGCTGACCTGGTCTGGAGCGCCAGACACAACACTGGCGCGACCGGGTAACCGGGATGCCACGCTCTGGCGACGGGCCTGGGTCGATGCGGTTGATCACTTCGAGGCTCGCTTCTTCGAGGCGTTCCGCGTTTCCAACAACGATGGCCGCGGACTCATGTCGATCGGTACCCGCGACTGGGTCGATTACTCCGTCCAGTCCACCATCACCCCGTACCTCGCCAAGAACTTCGGTGTCGCTGCCCGCATCCAGGGACTGCGCCGCTACTACGCGCTGGTCCTCGGCAATGATCAGAAGCTGAAGCTGATCAAGCGGGACGACACTGAGGAGACCGTGCTCGCCGAAACTGCGGTTGCGTGGGACGTCTTCGTGCCCGTCAACTTCACCCTTACGGTTGCGGGCGACACCCTGACCGGCTCAGTCAATGGCGGCTCGACCATCACCGCCAGCTGATCCGGGAAGTCGGCTCAACTGCGGCGGCGCCGGATTCGTGATCGAAGAGGGCACCATGGGATCGGAGGCCATCACGATCGGCGCCTCGGTTCCGGAATTCGATCCGGCCAGCCTGCCAACATCGGTCAAGAGCTTCTCGGTCGACGAAGGATCAATCGGCTAGGCACAGAGCCCGCCGTACAACCAAGCTGACTCAGGGCGGCGGCAGTGGCTGGCTCGCCGCCCACCAATAAGGGACTCACGTGCGTGAGTCCCTTTCTCGTCCTTTGAACCTACGGCTCGCCGATCTTCGCGGTGATTTCGTAGCTCGCCGCAGCGGGATCGACCGCGTCGTTGGTGCTCGCGAAGAATGCCGTTCGTCCGGTGTCTGCCGAATGAGCCAAGAGCGTCAGGTAGCCAGGCATTGACCCGAGGTGACCCCAAACCTGTCCGAGGTCCCCGAGCGGCATCAGGCCGAGCCCGTATCCCCATTCGCCGCTGGTCCGCATCTCGGTCAGCATTTCCTCGGAGATTAGGTCGCCGCCATGCAGCGCCGTTGAGAACGTGTGCAGATCGGCGACTGTGCTGACCAGCGCGCCGGCCGACCAGGTTGAGGTCGCGGCCGCGGTGTAATCCATCGTCATTGGCACATAGCTATCGGTGCCATAGGTCCACGCGCCAACCGGATCCGGACCTTCCTGGAACCCGGCCAGCCAGGTGGATGCCAGTTCCAGCGGCTCGATGATCCGCTCCTGCAATACGTCCTGATACGCCGAACCGGTCACATCCTCGATCAACTGCCCGAGATAGACATAATTGGTGTTCGCATACATGAACGTCGTCCCGGGTTCGACCGGCTCGACATCGGCGACCAACGCGATCATCTCGTCTGGTGTCCAGGCGTGGGCGGGATCCTCGGTGACGGCCGTGTAGTACGCCTCGGTCTCCATGTAACTGGCCAGACCGCTGGTGTGATTCAGCAGTTGCCGGACGGTGATCGTCGGCGGTATTTCGAGACTGGTCAGGTAGTCCGCGGCCGGCGAGTCCAGCTCGACCAGACCCTCGTCGACCAGCATCAGCACCAACGTCGATGTGAATGTCTTGGTATTACTGCCGACCCGGTAGACATCCTCGGGAGCAGGGGAGGCCCCATCCGGATGCTCGCCGAGACTTGTGTAGACGACCGACCCATCCGCCTCGACCACGGCGATCAGCAGCGCACCCGCCTCTCCGCCAAAATCGATGACAGAAGCCTGCTCAGCCAGGTACTCCTCAGTGATCCCGCCTCCCTGCGCCCGGGCAACCCGACGGCAGGAGCAGTCCCGAAGCAGCCGCGACCGAAAAGAGCTGAAACTCACGCCTGTTCATTGATTAACTCCAGAGCGACAAGAGCACAAGACGACGAGAGGACAGGAGAAAGCAGACGAGAAGACGAGAGACGAAAAGACGAGAGATGAGCTGACTTGAACCAGCCGGCCCGGTATGCCAAAACCCAAAACCTGAAACCCGAAACCTCAATCCAGACTACAGGCCCTTGGCAAGACCCTCAACGATCAGCGTCATTGTCTCCTCGTCGCCGGGATCGAGTACCTGGAGATCGAGGTATTGGATTCCGGCCTCGATGAACGGGCGATAGAACTCCGCCACTTGTCCCGGTGTGCCCGAGACCAGATACGCGCCCCAGAACGCGTCCAGACCGTTCGGGAAATAGCCGCCGCACCTTGGCTGCCACCTCCGCTTCGGTCGGCGCCATGATCACCCAATGCGTAAAGGTCGAGCGCAGGATCGAATCGTAGTCCCGGCCGAGCTCGTCGCAATGCCGCTTCAGCACGTCCAGCCGTTCCCGGGTGGTTTCGGCCGACGCCACATTGCCGGCAGGACCGGGACCGAAATTCGCGCAATCGGCATACTTCGCCACCTGGCGCAACGTCCGCTCCCCACCACCGGCGATGATCAATGGCGGACCCGGGCGACTGGAATGGCTTCGGTACGTTGGCATTGGCGATCGAGTAATGCACACCGCTGAAACTGAACGGCTCCGGACCCCAGACACCAGTTGATGATCTGGATCGCTTCATCCAGCTGCTCCTGCCGCTCGCGAACAGACGGGTAGGGCAGACCCATCCGCTCGAACTCGTTCGTGCCCAGGTCGTAATCCGCCGCGTTCCAGCCGATCCCGAGTCCATTGATCACCCGGCCATCGCTCAGATGATCCAGATCCGAGAGGATCCGCGCCGTCAGCACCGGGTTGCGATAGGGATTGGCCGAGACCATCGGGCCGAAGCGGATTCGCTCGGTACTGACCGCAATTGCCGCGAAGTGCACCCAGATCTCCGGCGACCAGGCCGGGTGATCCCCCAGGAAGACCGCATCGATCCCGATCCGGTCGCAGAGCTGCGCCGCCGCGATCAGTCTTCTTGCCGGAGTTGCCATCGCCAAACCCGGAGCCCAACTGAACCCCGAACCCAACCCGCGACTGAAATTGCGCGACCCAAGGATGTGTTTGCATGCGCAGAGTGTATGGAGAGTCAGGGATGGAGGATGGAGGAGTCGAGAAGAGGCAAGGAGGAGAACAGGCTCGCGGCCGATGCTAGCTAGAGGCCAAAACGAGAAACTACGCTGTATTCAGATGTGTATTGAACGTATGGCTGCTCTCGGGGTCCCGGAATCGGAACGGAGCGACCGTTCGTGTGGACAGGGAGGAACTGGCGTCATTCAGCCCCGGATGGCCGGACCTGACACCGGCAGTGGAATTAACGAGGAACAACCTCGGGACGATCTACCGCTGCCCAGGCCCGCGCTCATACCGAACGTGCCACTTGAGAGCAGATTAGTACAAGGGTTCTGTAGTGTCAATAGGTTGTCGGTTGCCAGGGACGATCAGGGTAGGAGCCGGGAGAGAGGCCGGAGTCTGGATTGGCGTGGGAACGGCAGTGATTAGCTATCCGAACATCTATACTTTGTTTCTAGACACCGCATTTCAATTCGTATTCGGGAGCACCAATGTCGCAGGTCGTCATCGACAACCCGATCATCAACCGGCCATTCGACGAACCCACGCGCCACTTCCTCCTCGCATCGCAATGCGACCCCCGGCTCTGAACCCACTAGAAACTGGAAACAAGACGCGAGAAACTGATTAATTCGAGAGGACCTTCGTTCAAAACGTCAGACACTTGAGCGATTCGCGGGCCGGATTGAGCGGTTGCTTTACGACTTGCTAGAAGATCACGCTGACATTGGCCGAGATCTCAACGCGGTTCGCACGCGAGTTAAGGATGAAGAGAGCTTCCTTACAAAATGCAGTAGGGGGAATCATCACGACCCCTTCAACGAGATTAAGGACATTGTTGGAGCTCGAGTCATACTGTATTCGAAGTCCAAGAAGGCGACTGTTCAAGCAATCCTATCCGAACATCTGCGCGTAATATCAGTTAAGGATCATTCATCAATAGCGGACTCACTTTATGACGGCCTACATCTAATATGCACAGTTGGTACCAACAGAGCGAACCTTCCTGAATGGTCGCGTTACAAAGACCAGGTGTTTGAAGTGCAAATTACTACCATGGCACACAATGCGTGGAGTGAAGTTGAGCACCGAGCGATTTATAAGGCTGAAGTAGAACTCGATGAGCACCACAATGAGTTGATGAATTCAGCCAATGCGTACTTGCGGGATGCTGACAAATGCAGACAGCAGTGTCGCTATTTGGACTATGCTGGCGCTCAAACGGAAGCGCTTGAGACGAAGGAGGAGGACCGAGATGCTGAATGAGCGACAAAGTGTCTTGTTGGCGTTTCTGGCTGCTCCGCGGGCGGATACTCTTCTCGATCAAGTGCGGACGATGAAGGGTATGTTTCTTCTGAGTGCGTGCGCGGCGAACCGCTAGAAGGCGAATACGACTTTCGAGCGTATGACTATGGTGCATTTGATGCCTCTGTGTACCGCGATTTGGATGCGCTTGCGGCCAACGACCTAATTAAAGTGTCGGTCCTTGGCCCACGGCGACGTCGATACGAAGTTACAGATAAGGGTCAGAAGATAGCTGCCGAGCTTATCGAAAAGGAACTCGCTGGGATCGCTGCGCAAATTAACCGGGTTGCCCATCGACTTACCTCTCAGTCGTTTGAGGCCATGCTCAATGACGTGTACGAGCAGCATCCAGACTTCGCCAGAAAAGAGCGTCCTCCGCAATCGCAATAGCGCATAAACGAGGATTTCCTGAGTCGGTTAAAGACAAGGAATGGGCCATCTCTGGAAAACTTAAACCAACACGGAAACGCGGAAAACCGAGCTGAAGACCAATTCGGGAAACTGAAACGGGAAACCACACCAATGGATCCAGTAAGACTCGCTATCGTTGGCTGTGGGGGGATGGGGCGGCGGCATTTGGCCGGGTTGGGTGAGCTGCATCGGGCTGGCGACCGTTCGATTGATCTGATTGCGGTTTGCGATCGGAATCTGGAGAACGCGAACGATCTGGCCGATGAAGCGCGCTCGCTCCTCGGCACCCGTCCCCAGGTCTTTGCGAGCGTTGCCGAAATGGCTGCCGGTGCCGATGGACTCGAGGCGGCCGATTGCACGACCGATACCGGCTCGCACCACATCGTCGCGACCGAGTTGCTCGCGGCCGGGTTGCACACGCTGGTCGAGAAGCCGATCGCGCTGACCGTCAAGGGTGCGTTGCAGATCATCAACGCGTCGCAAAAGACTGGGGCGATCCTCTCGGTCGCCGAGAATTTCCGCCGCGATCCGATGAACCGGTTGGTCAAGGCACTGCTCGATGACGGCGCGATTGGCGAGCCGAACACGATCATGGAAGTGACGGTTGGCGGTCGCGATTCGATCATCATCACTCCCTGGCGCCACCAGAAACTGACCGGGACGATCACGGTCGATGCCGGGGTGCACAACGCGGACATGCTGACGTACTTCTTCGGTGATGTTGCGACGGCGTTCGGTCAGACCCGGTTGCATCATCCGGTTCGGGTCCGGCGGGAGACGGCTGGTCCGGGTGGCTGGTACGAGAAGTGGGCGATGGACATGCCGGATCTGATCGAGGCGACCGGCGAGGATGCGATCCACGGCTTGCTCCAGTTCGCGAACGGTCGGGTCGGCCATTGGGTGCAGCATCACGCGGGTCACGGTGAGCCGATGCGCGGTCGGCATATATATGGAAGCTCGGGCTCGATTACCGCTCCGGACGATCGCTCGGGCAAGCCGGTTCGCCTGGTTCAGGACGATGGCACGGTGCTGGAGGGCGAGGCGGTGCTCGATCTTGCGCCGTCGTACCGACTCGAACCGATGGCCGCGACCTTGTTTGGTGGAGAGCGGATTGCCTCGTACGATTTCACCTTCGCCGAGACTGATCGCAAGCTGCTGGCCCTGGAGCAGTTCGAGCTGGCCGCGTGCGTGCGCAACGGAACGACTCCGGAGGTCGATGCGCGGCAGGGGTTGCACGCGCTGGCGGTCGTCATGGCGCTCTTCGAATCGCAGGTCTCCGGTCGCGCCGTCACGATCGACGAGGTCGCAAGCGGGGCGCTCGGCACGTACCAGCACGAAATCGATGAGTACTACGGGTTGTAGGTTTCGGGTTGGAGGTTATCAGGTTTCGATCTGGACGCGACGTATCGTCTTTCGAGTTTTGGGATCTCCCGGTTGGAAGCGTCTTTTTGCCTCGTTCTCTTGTTCTCTAGTCACTCCCCGGAGGGGAAGCCATGAAGTTGTCCTACAGCACCTGGGGCATGCCGACTGTTCCGATTGCGACCGCGGTCCGGCATTGCGCGGAGCTTGGGTTCGACGGGCTGGAATTGACGGTCATTCCGGGGTGGTCGACCGATGCGGCGGGTCTGAGTCCGGCACATCGGCGCGAGATCCGCACGCTCTATGACGATCACGGATTGGACCTGTGCGGATTCTCCGGGAATGTCGATCTGCTCGGCGACGACTGGCCGGCGATCCGGACCGCCTTTGTCTCGTACCTCGAGGTGGCGGCCGAATTGCAGAAACCGGGCGAGCGACTGATCGTCACGTCGACCTCCGGCGGGGCAGTCGGGGTCTGGGATGAGCGGCGCAATGACCTGGTCCAGCGCCTGGGCGAGCTGACCGCGATTGCCCGCGAGCTCGGTGTCATGGTCGGGATCGAACCGCATGTCGCCACCGCACTGCGGACGCCCGAAGACGCGATCTGGATCGTCGAGCAGGTCGCCTCGGATGCGCTGACGTTGCACTTCGACATCAGCCACTTCAATGTCCAGGGCATGCCGATGGAGGAGGTCGTCGCGCAACTGACGCCGTACTCGCTGCACACCCACGTCAAGGACGAGCGCGGTCGTTGGCCGGAGCACGAGTTCCTGATCCCCGGCGAGGGTGAGATGGACTACGTGCGGTATCTGAAAGCGATGCAGGCGGCCGGGTATGACGATCACATCGTGGTCGAGATCAGCGTCATGGTCCAGAAGCGCCCGGATTTCGATCCGTTGGGGGCCGCTACCCGGTCGTACGAAGTCCTCAATGCCGCGTTCAAGGAAGCTGGAATAGACCGAACTTAGTTGAGCCAGGCGATCACCGTCGGCCACCTAACGCAAATGTCGTCGGGAGCGTCCTCGTCCTCGTTCCGGCCAGGTCGACGGACGGTAGATAGACAAAACACGCCAGGCATCTATCGCATCGACGTCCGACTACCGGACGCATTGCAATGCGTCCCTACCTGCAGATGCCAAAACCCGAAACCCGAAACCTACTCCAGCCATTCCTCGTTGACGGTTACGCCGATGCCGGGGGCGTCGGAGGGGCGGATGATCCCGTTGACTGGTTCGGGGACGCCGCTGAGGTATGGGTATCGGTTGCGGGAGGCGTCGTTTTCGCCCGGGTTGCCGATCACGACCCACTCGGCTTGCGGGCAATTGACCGTCGAGATCATGAAGTGCAGCGACCACGGGTGCAGTCCACCGGCGTGCGGGATGACGTCGAGTCCCCAGGCGGAGGCCATGCCGGCGATCTTCTTGGCCTCGGAGATACCGCCGACCCAGGCGAGATCCGGCTGCAGGATGTGGCAGCAGCGCTTGCTGATCAGCTGCTGATAGCCCCAGCGCGTGTACTCGTGCTCGCCGGTCGCGATCGGGATGTTCGATTTGGCGGTGATTTCTGCGTAGCCGTCGTAGTCGTCCGGCGGGAGGGATTCCTCGATCCAGCGGACGCCGAGTGGTTCGCAGAGGCGGGACATGCGCAGGGTGTAATCGACGCTCCAGGCCATGTAGCAATCGAGCATGATGTCGGCGTCCGGTCCGACCGTTTCCCGCGCCCACTCGATCAGCTCGACGTTCTTCTTGATGCCGTCCCAGCCATCGGTCGGTCCGTACGGCATGGCCAGTTTGAACCCGCGGAATCCGTGCGCCATGTAGGTTTCGATGTCGTTGCCGGTCGAGTAGGTTGGCAGTCCATCCCGAACCGCGCCGCCGAGCAGCTTGTAGACCGGTTGATCGAGTGCCTTGCCGACGATGTCCCAGAGGGCAATGTCGATCGCGCTGATGGCCATGATCGGCAGCCCCTTGCGACCGTAGGGGAGGGACGAGCGGAACATCTGGTCCCAGAGCTTCTCGATGTTGAAGGGGTCCTGACCTGTCAGAAGTGCGCGGAAATGCTCCTCGATGATGATCCGCGCACCGGCCGGCACCATGCAGCCGACGCCCTCGATCTCGGAGTCGGTCTGGACCGTCACCAGCAGATCGGATCCCCACCCGGCGTTCCAGGATGAGCGCTGGGCCTTGTACTCCGGGTAGATCGACATCGGGTTGGCGATGACGGTACTGCCCAGCCACGAGGGTGCCCGACTTGAATCTTCCTTGACGCGTCGAACGGTGACGTTGGTGATCTTCATGGGGGCTCCCGCCTAAGAGTTGTGCAGTTGACCGTTTGCAGTTTGCAGAGACGTTGACGGCATTTTGACATGTTTGCCGAGCTTCTTTTCAACTGCAAACGGTCAACTGCAAACAGCCAACTACCTCTCCAGTTCCGCCCGTAGCTCCGGCACAACGGATTCCATCAGGCGGGGGACCTCGTCGATGTCCACGCGGGTGGGCGGGTAGCGGAGGAGAAGCTGGCGGCAGCCGGCGTTGTAGGCGGCCCGGACCTTGTCGGCGAAGACCTTGTCGTCGACCTTGCCGTTCCAGACCCCGGTGGAGGCGCGGATGTCCATCGGATCGCGACCGAACGAGACGGCATGCTCCCGGATCGTCTTGAGGGCGGCGGTGATTTCGTCCGGTTCGAGTCCGCTGTCCCAGATGTCGGCGTGCTTGCCGATGACCCGGAGCATTTTCGGTTTGGTGCCGCCAATCAGGATCGGCAGGCGACCGTTGACCGGCTTCGGCTCGAACGGTGTGTCGACCAGGGTGTAGAACTTGCCGCTGAAATTGGTGCGCTTCTCGGTTTCGAGCAGCTTGTGGATATCGAGCGCCTCCTCGAGCATCGCCACGCGGTCGCCGGCGCTCGGGAAGGGAATCGCGTAGGCAGCGTGCTCCGGTTCGTTCCAGCCAGCACCGGTGCCGTAGATGACCCGGCCGCCGGAGAAGTGATCGAGCGTCACCATTTGCTTGCTGAGGACGGTTGGAATCCGGTGGGTGTTGCCGTAGGTGAGCATGCCGAGTTTGATCTTCGAGGTGACCGCGGCAATCGCGGTCAGGGTGGTGGTCGCTTCGAAGGCCGGGTTGTCGATTGAGTCGCCGAGGGAATGGAAGTGGTCGTTGAGCCACAGGGAATCGAATCCCATCGCCTCGACACCCTTCCACCAGGCCATCTGCTGATCCCAGGGCCAGTGCTGCTGCCCAATCCCGATTCCAAATGTAAGTTCCTGACCCATATCGGAGATTACCTCGCTCGAATGTGCATAGAGATACGTAGCGGGATTGTAAGCCTGGAGCGGTAAGTTGCCTGAAGCTCGCCATCGGGATGGTAGTGAACAGTACGTCGGAAGAAGTGGTAGTCGACCAACGCTGTCTTGTTCGAACACGATGTGTTTGATCGAGCGTCTGGGTGCGGAGCCGCGAGATCCCGGCAGGGCGCAACTGTCAGGTACACTTCGACCCTCGCAAGAATCAAAAGCACGAGCATTGAACAGCGTGTTTGCAGCACAGGGCCTGTAGGTGACTAACGACGAATCCAGGCCCGAACTCACCGCGTCCGAGCCTGCCCATCAGGAAGAAGACTCTGATAACTCAGAGTCGGGAGCGACTGCCCAGATACTGGCGGAGCTCCAGGCATTGCGGAGCGAAGTTGCCGATTTGCGTCAGCAACTTGAGCGTGTGTTGCCCGATGCTCGGAGTGAGAAGCCGTCCAGGGGGTTTCGCGTCTCGCTGAGATGCCGGGCTCAGCGCACCAATGCCGCGTTCAAGGTTGGTAACACGAGACGGGATTGGCAACCGCCACGGCCTCGACTTTGGGACGCGATCGCCCTGCTGATCCTGACCATCAGCGGATTCCTGCTCCGATTCGTCCACCTGACCACGATTCCGCCCGGCATGCACGGGGACGAGGCGTTTGCCACGTTGTTGGCGCGGCGGGTGATGGACGGCGAGCGATCGGGGTTTTCACCGGCCAGGCTGCCGGAAATCCGACCGGTCATGTGTATCTGCTGATTCCGTTCATCAAGGTCTTTGACGATCCGATCTTTGCGGCCCGGTTCATTTCGGTGGTCGGGGGGACATTCGCGATCATAGCGATGTATGTGTTGGTGCGCCGAAATGCCGGGTTTGTCAGCGCGGTGGTCGCCACATTCTTGCTGGTGGTCTCCGGTTGGGCGATTCAGTTCTCGCGGATCGGGTTCGTGACCGGAAACTGGCTGCCGTTTGCGCTGATCGGTGCCATCGCGATGTTCGAGGCGATCCGCCGACAGCACTGGGCGTGGTGGATGCTCGCCGGGGTTACGGTCGTCTCGCCGATCTACATCTACAACGGCGCAACCCCGGTTGTGCTGATGACCCTGCCGGTGGTGATTGCCGCCACGATCGGCATTCCGGCAGCGCTGGTTGCTTGTGCGGCAGCGGGATTGTGGCTCTCGCCGTCGCTACTTACTGGAGCGGTGTTTGGCGTGGTGTTGTTGATCACTGGCAGCTCGATCCGTCCATTCGCAGGCGGAAACCCTGGCTCAATCTGGCGGCGTTCACGGTGCCTGCGTTCCTGGCGGCTCGGCCGATGATTTCATTTGCGCAAGATCATCGCCAGGATTACTTCGGACGAAGCCGGGACCTCTCCGTTTTTCGGACGCAGGAATGGCTGTCTCTCGACAACACGGTCGCACAAGGTCGGTTTCTCGTGGAGCGCTACTGGCAATTTCATGAACGCCTCACATTCCAGCCTCGATCAGATGGGGTAGACCTGTCCGGAATTACCGCGCCTGTTCCGGAGCTGCTTTGGTGGCTGTTTCTTTTCGGGATGATCATTTCCATTATCCGCCGACCCGGCTGGTTTACGTTCTATGCGGCCGCGGTGGTCCTGATTGCGCCGTTTAGCGCGGTCTTGACAGATCTTGTCATTCGGAGATCGCTCATCATTTTGCCGTTTGCCTGTGCGTTGGCCGGCGTTGGCCTCTCGGAAACAATTCAGGCAGGATGGCGGCGCTCCAGACGTGCCGGACTCTCCCTGGTTCTGGGAACAGCACTGATTCTGGGCGGCATAGGCTGGGTGAATTACGACGACTTCTTCAATACGACCGTCAAATCGCAGGAAGTCTCAAGCGTTTTTGCGGTCGAGTTCCGCGAAACCATGGAGTGGGTCCGGACCGTCCCCGAGGGTCATCATTTCATTCTCTTCATCAACAACCAACCAGTTGATCACGAAGTCGGCCAGCTACTTGTTCCGGAGATCGCAGACATCGCGGAAAACCGGCTGGAAAAATGGGGCGGAACCGGAACGTACGAAATCGATCGATCAAAGGGAGATCCGGTCTTCGTTCTCGTCGGTGCGGACAATATCGCCAGATTACCCGAGATCCAGGCGCTCTATCCCGGTGGCGAAGTGATCACCGGACCGACCCTCGCCCACCAGGACGTGCCTGCCTACGTCGCGTATTTCGTGCCTGAACAGTGATCGACGCAGTTGGCAGGGCTGGACACTGATAGATCCTCCTATTGTTTCGACAAAGCGGGAGGATTTGGCGATAGCTGGTGGCTAATTGGTCCGGCAGGATCGGAGAATGAGCAAACAGCGAAGGAAACGCGCGGCCAACCAAATGAACGTCGACGACTCCGGTTGGTTGGCGCCTGCGCAGTCGTCGTCCGGACATGCATCGGCGGTGGCCACCAAACCAGGGGGTCCTGCTCGCAACTCGTGTCCACGTTGTGGCGGAAAGCTATCTCCGGTCACGGGTTGGCAACGATTGCTGGACCCGAAGCTGGTTTGCACCGACTGCCGCTATCTCTGGGCGAATCCGGCCGATCCGCCGCGCCATGCGAAAAGGCGACCAGCTTCGGAACTGACTGACGAGGAATTCTTTGTCCGCCAGCGCAACTGGATGCTGGTGACAATCGTTCTGACCGGCTTGTTCGTGATTCCCTGGATGGTTAGCCAGTGGAGCAGTTTTGCGAGCGGCTTCTGCTCAGGATGCGGAATCAGACAGGTTAGTGACTGGAGTGAGATCGCTTCTGAAAAGGAGCGGCTCGCAAGGCTTCTGATCCCGACATATTCGGTGTTCTGGACGGCGACTGTTGTCGCGTTTACCCGTGCTCGACAAACCACGATGCAGCTGACGGTTTCGTTCGGCGTCTGGGTATGTGCGGCAATCGCAGCGTTCGTGATCCTTTGAGCAGGGCGCGCAAGGTCAAGCGACGGGCGGTTGACAAGGAGTCGGTGCGGGGAACGGCGTGGCCGATCGAGCAGGGCGAGGAATTCGTTGAGTCAGCCATTGTTCAGGCTGGGCCAGGTTCGGGAGAACTGGTTCCGTGTCCACGGTGCGGTGGACGGCTGGAGCCGGTTATGGGTTGGCGGCGGTTGCTTGATCCCAAGTTGGTCTGCGTTGATTGCCACATGCTGTGGTCTGACACGGAGGCGGTTTCCGGTTCCTGGATCCGCAAAGACCGGAGTGGCGAGCCTCCGCTTGGTCCGGCAGCATTTCGTGTTGCTTACGTCGCTTCTGGTTTGCGGGGCGTTTTGTCTGCCGATTTTGGTTATGCGCTGGATTGGTCTGGAGCAACTCGACCAGTTGACGGAAAGCCGCATGACCATGTATGGCTGGCGTGAGTCCGATCTTACCGGCAATCTCTGGGCAGCCAGAGTCCTGATACCGCAATTGGCCGTGAGCTGGGTGCTGCTGTGCGGATGGATGCTCCGGACGCGTATCAACTCCAGTTCAATGGCAATTAGCGCGGTGACGTGGATGGTGTTTGCCTGCGCTGCGGTGTTCCTGATTTGATCGAGACTGCAAGTGCACCTCACCGGTCAATCAGGTGTGGGATGGTCCCCAGGTTCCAGTTACCTGGCGCAGGATGGCCAGTTCGCCGATGTGATACGAGTTGTGGTTGCCGATGATCATCAGCTCGCGAAGCACTGTGTGTTCAGGGTGGGATGGGACGACGGCGAAGAGATCGACTGCTTCCTCACGGGCCATCGCAATCAGGGTCTCCAGGTCAGCGGCAAACTGCTGCACTGATTGGTCCCACTGTTCGCGGGTGGCTTCGGCGTCCGGGGCAGGCCAGTATTCCGCGGGCCATTCCCTTTCTTCGTAGTCCGCATTGGTCAGGTAGTTCAGGATGTCGAGCTGGGTGATCCGAAGGTGCTCGACGAGGTGCCAGAAGGTGTACGGCACATTCGCCGGTTTCAGGTTGATCGCGGTATCGGGGAGCTCGGCAATGGCGTCGGCGAAGGTCAGATGTGCCTGCTCGCCGGTCAGCAGTTTGACCAGTTGGGTGCGGAGCTCGGTGTTTGTGTTCGTCATTTGAACTGCCTCCGGTTGCCTGGCTAAAGGCGGACGGTTTGATTCGCCCGATCGTTGTCCTGCTCAATGGTGACAGGTCCGGGTCGGGACATCCTGACGCTCTGCAGAGCGTCACTACATTTGGCTCTTATGAATGCTTCGGATCAGCAGGAGTGCCGGATTCGCGAAATTTCATACCTACAATGAGCGTGGGCAGACATAATTAATTCGGGGCAGGAGGCATCAGAATGCGTGTCAGCGGATTGACCAAGAGTATTCGCAAAATGCTTTCGCCGATTGTTGTTTGTGGGGTTTTGCTGCTTGCTCTTTCGGGTTGCGGATGGTCCAGTTATCGGGAGATCGTGTCAGAGCCAATAGTGGTGGAAACGGTTGTCGTAATCGACGCTCCGAACCTCCCGACTCCTGTCGGTCCACCGGCGGACTCTGTATCGATTGCCCAGGCAATGCTGCCGTTTCCCTGTATTGGATTTGTCGACGAGACTTTGGCAATTGGGGTGGACGAGGTCCGTGAGCAATTGCCCTGCCTGATATCGCTGTTGCCATGGCCCGAGGGAAACGTGCCGAGTCCGGAAATGCTTTTGCCAGCGGCGGATTGGCCGGACGGAACGGGTACCGAGCCGTGGCTCGGGCTGATTGTATTGACCCAGGCGAATCAATGCGAGTGGTTCGCTGCCTGGTTGGACGCGAACAATGCTGGTGCGACAACAGAGGCCGAAGCCGTGTTGCCGTACCTGATAAACCTGCTTCCGAATTATGGTGCGGTATTGCCTGGCGCGCCGGATTGGTTATCGGATCCTGCTTCCGTCGAGGTCGTGATCGAGGCGGCTGAGGCGGCCGCAAACGGTGATCCTTCGCTTGTCGAGATGTACCTCGACGGGAGCTGCCGGTAAGAACCAGCTCGCATTCTGGTGCCGATCTACTTCCAATTGAGTGAGGTAAGAGTGACGTGATTGGCTTGGGGCATCCTGACGCTCTGCAGAGCGTCACTACCAACACCGCCCTGTGCGGTTCTTACCGTTCCAGTTCGGCGCGGAGTTCGGGGACTACGCGTTGCATCAGGTCGGGGATTTTGTCGATGGCGGCGCGGTCCGGCGGGTACTTGAAGAGCATCTGACGGGCACCGGCCTTGTAGGCGGCGCGGACGTTGTTGGCGAAGTCGGAGTCGTTGGCTTCCGGCGACCAGGCGCTGTTCGGTCCCCAGACGCCGGTTGAGCCGATGATCGATTCGGGATCGCGACCGGCCGCTATCGCATGCTCCCGGATGGTGCCGAACGCGACCGACCACTCGTCCGGTTTCATGCTGCTGTCCCAGATATCGGCGAAGCGACCGATCAGCCCGAGCATGCGTGGCTTCGATCCACCGATCAGGATCGGGACGTGCCCGTTGACCGGTTTCGGCTGGAATGGCGTATCGGTCAGCTTGGTAGTAGCTTGCCGTCGAAGTTGGTCCGCTGCTCCGTTTCGAGCAGCCTGAAGATCTTGAGGGCCTCCTCGAGTCGGGAGACCCGCTCCCCGGCTGGAGGGAAGGGCACGGCAAACATGGCGTGTTCAGGCTCATCCCAGCCGGCGCCGATCCCGAGCATTGCCCGGCCCCCGCTCATGTGATCCAGGGTCACGACCTGCTTGTAGAGCACGGCGGGACTGCGGTGCGGTGACGCTGTAGGTCATCGCTCCAAATCGAACCTTGCTCGTGCTGTGTGCAATCGCGGCGAGCGTCGTTTGGGCTTCGAATGCCTCGCGATCATGCGGTCCGAGGAGTGAGTAGAAATGGTCGTTGGTCCAGATCGAATCGAATCCGATCGCCTCCGCCTCGGCCCACTCGGCGGACATGGCTGCCCACGAATGGTGCTGCGGGCGGATCACCACGCCAAATGTCATCCGGCTTGTCATCGTTGCCTCCTGAAAATCAGAAGCCCCCTCGCGATCTCATCGGCGAGAGGGCTTCGTACGGTCAAATCGTGCGTTTGCCTAGCTGCCGAGTTCCTCGCGCAGTTCCGCGATTACGGTTTCGGCCAGGTGCGGAAGGTTCTCGATGCCCTTGCGATCGGCTGGTTGCTTGAACAGGAACTGGCGGACGCCGACTTCGTAGTAGGCGCGAATGTTGTCGGCGACCTGCTGGTCATTCTCGGATCCGAACCAGACGCGGGCCGAGCCGATGATGGCATCGGCATCGCGACCGGCATCCCGGGCATGACCGCGGATCGTGTCCATCGAGACCTTGTAGTCGGCCGGCGGAATCGACGCATCCCAGATATCGGCGTACTTGCCGATGACCTTGAGCATCTTCGGTTTGCCGCCACCGATCAGGATCGGGAGGGAGCCATTGACCGGCTTGGGCACGAACGGGGTATCGACCAGTTTGTAGAACTGACCGTCGAAGTTGGTGCGGTCGTTCTTCTCGAGTTCCTTGAGGATCGCGAGTGCCTCATCCAGCCGGGCTACCCGTTCGCCGGCACCCGGGAAGGGGATGGCGTAGGCGGCGTGCTCTGGCTCGTTCCAGCCGGCACCGATTCCGAAAATGACCCGACCGCCACTCATGTGATCGACCGTGACCATCTCCTTGAACAGGATTGGCGGGATGCGGTGGGTGTTGCCGTAGGTGAGGACACCGATTTTCGGTTTGGTCGTGTTCATGGCCAGTGCGGCGAATGTGGTCGAGGCCTCGAATGCGTCGTTATCGAGGTTGTTGCCGAGTGAGTGGAAGTGGTCGTTCAGCCAGATCGAGTCGAAGCCGAGCTCCTCGCCGATTTTCCATTGCTCAACATTCTCGGCCCAGCTCCAGTGCTGCGGCTCAACGACGAGTCCGAATGTGACCTGACTGCCCATGTAATTACTCCAATACGATGCTCAATGCTTTATCTGCATATCCTACGCGACAACCGGAGATTGATCGGGTGCGAGCAAGACATCCGGCGGGCGCTCGTGGTATCGGGCGCTGCGCCAAATGGGGATGATGAGGAGCGGGAGGATCAGTCCAAGCGCCTGGAATGTGCGTTCGTAGTTGTCGTCGAGCACCGTCAGGAGGAGTCCGGCGAAGGCGACACCGATTGCCCCGCCCATTTCGAGGCATGCGGATTGGAGGGACATGGCCGCTCCGGGATCGTTGGGCAGGGAATCGAGCAGGAGCACGTTGAGCGTAATGAACAACACGGCCAGGGCGCAACTGCCAATCGCAATGTACGGAAAGAGTGTCCAGCCACCGACCCAGGCAACTCCGGTCAGGAACAGGTTGATCGCGGCGACTCCAAGACCGATGCTGGAGACCACGCGGGCGTTCATGCGGCGCATCAGCCAGGGAGCGACGTTGTTGCCGATCAGTTCCCCGCCACCGCCAACCAGGAACAGGACCGAGAGCATACCGGCGGCAATCGCATGGGTTTTCTCGGCGAATGCCCCGAAAAAGATGAGCCAGCCGAACCAGACCATCATGAAACCGGATACTGCGCTGAGTATGAGCAACGTTTCCCGGCTGGCGAAGACCCGACCATAGCCGCCTTTCCAGGCGACCCAGAGTGAGCCGTGGTCGTACGGGATGGACTGCGGGCAACCGGGTTGAGCCGGCGATGACGATGACCGCCAACAATGCCGGGAGCGCGACGGCGGTTCTCCATCCGAACCAGGACGCAATCAGCGTGACCATCGGCAGGCCAACCACGGCACCGAGAGTGAACGCGCTGCTGACAATGCCGATTGCCCGGTTACGCTCGCGATTTGTCCGGATAGAGATCGTTGCAGGCGGCGAGGCAATTGGCGCCGATGACCGCGCCGCCAATACCGGCGATGATTCGGCCGACGAACATCACGCCAAAATCGGGCGCCAGGGCCGAGAGGAGTGTGCCGATGAAGAGCAGCGTGCATTCGAGTTGCAACCAGAAGCGGCGGGAATAGCGATCCATCCAGGGTGCGACGGTGAGTGCCATGACCCCAGCAGATGCCGCAGTGACGGTTGCGAGTTGACCAGCAGCGGCCTCGGTGACATCGAAATGCTCGGCGATGTCGACGAGGAGGGGACTGAGCATGGTGACATTGAGCGCAGACGTAAATGCTCCGGCCCCGAGGATCAGCAAGATCAACAGGTTGGCGGAGTGCGGCGGTGCATCCTCGACATCCGGGGCCAACGCATTGTTCAGTGAGCTCATCGGAACATTATCGGCTGATTGTCAATTCCCCCTTGGACATCAGGGCGTGACCAAATCGCTCGTTCGATTGATCAGGGGGCGAAGCATCCGAACGCGTCGATCAATGACCTGCGGGATCGGACAAGAGACCAGGTTTTGCGGACGTGCGGTGCCGAGCGCGGGTCCAAAGCGTTGGCGTATCCAGGCCGAGACTCAACCCGCCACCTCCCGGAACCAGTAGCATGTCCATTCGGCCAAGCGTTCAATTGGAGCCAGCCAGACCCCGTTTCGAGTGGATCTACCTTGACGTCGTAGTAGTGAGCACGGGGGTTTTCAGCGTTGGCCGCTCAACCCGGCGCCAAATTGTGGTAGGTTGAATACATGGACACGCAAACCACCAAACCGGTCGGAAGTCGCCGGGCAAACATCAAGGATGTCGCCGCCGCCCTGAACGTCGCGGTCTCCACGGTTTCCAATGCGTACAACCGCCCGGACCAGCTTTCGGCTGCCCTGCGGCAACGCGTTCTGGACACCGCCGATCGACTTGGCTATCCCGGACCGAATCCAATGGCACGCGGATTGCGGACCCGTTCGTCCGGCACGATCGTCGTCCTGCTCGGGCAACCGTTGGCAAGCGCATTTGCCGATCCAATCACGGCCGGCACGCTCGAGGGGATTACCGATGCCCTCAGCGAGTCCGGGTTGGCGTTGCAGCTTGTTCCATCCGATGCACGGAGTGGGTTGCCGGCTGCGGACGGCGTGCTCGTGCTTTGCCCGGACCGCGATGACCCGCTGCTCGGTCAGGTGATTCGCCATGGCCAACCGACGGTGCTGGTCGATCATCCGGCCGAAGGATTTCTGACCAGTGTCCGTGCCGATGATGAGATGGCCGCGCGAGGGGCAATCGGGCATTTGACCGGGCTCGGCCACACCCGGATCGGCATCATCATTGATCGCATTGGCGTCCGACGCGACGCCAGGATCCATCAAAGTCAAGAAGAATCCGGATTCATCCTTTCCGCGGACGGTTGCGAGATTGCGCGGATATCGAGCCGGTGCGGAAGCGGCGGGTCTGGAGTGGGCCGAAGTTCCGGTGTATCAGGCGGGCGAGAATTCGGCCGCTGCGGCAACCGCTGCCTTGAACGCGCTGCTCGACGACCGGAAGAAGACGACTGCCATTCTGTGCATCACTGATCAGCTTGCCGTTGGCGTGATTGCCGGTGCGAAGGCGCGTGAAATCGCGATCCCGGAGCGACTTTCGGTGGTTGGGTTCGACGATTCCCATCTCGCCCGCAATTCGAATCCGCCGCTGACTTCCGTCCGCCAGCCACATGTCGAAAAGGGACGGGCTGCGGTCCGATCGCTACTGGCGCAGATCCGTGACGAACCAGCACCAGCGGCTGGTCGGATGGCGCCCAAGATTGTTGTTCGCGGATCATCGGCGGCTCCGGCATCATGACCACGCTCGAGGATTTCACCAATGCGCTTCGGGCCGCCTTCACAGCGCATTGCCGGAGCGCGGATTACGATCTCGAACCGGATGATGAGGCCGGCACAATCGAGGTGACGACCGACGACTGGACCCTCTCGATTGATGGCATCCCCGGGAAACCGGTCGCCTACCTCTCGATCGACAACGAGCCCGACGAGGAATCCGAGTACGTCCAGGCCCTGCACGATGTCTTTCGTGCGACTGAGCGGACTGCCTTGCGCGAAGCCAACGCTGAACTGGATGGCGCAATCTCAACCGCGCTCGATGCCAGCGGCGATCCCTTCAGCCAACATCTGGCCGCGGCTCTCCGTTAGCTCGGCAACAGCCGCAAAACGCAGTCAGTGATGATCCGGGTCGATGCGGCAATGCTTGGCAGGTCGACCCATTCGTCGGCCTCGTGGAACCCGCCACCGCGCGGTCCGAACATGAGCGTCGAGATTCCGGCATCGGTTGAGAAGAGGTTCATATCGCCGTAGCCGCGCCAGGCGAACTCGGGCGACTTGCCGGTTTCTGCCTCGTATGCGGCTGAGAAGGTCTGGACGATTTCCGCGTCGATTGGTGTCTCCCAGGAGGGATAGCGCGGCGGATCGATGCTGAATTCAAACGTTGCCGCCGACCCGATTGAGTCTGCAAGTTCCCGGTACTGGGCGATCACGGATTCCTCGGTTTCGCCGGGAACGGTGTGCCGGTTGATCAGAACCGTTGCCTTTTCCGGAATCGTGATGACGTAGACCTCGAATCCGCTGATCGAGGAGAGCGTCGTGTGGGAAGCCTTGATGATGTCGTGGGTCGGGAATTCCAGTTCGCCAAGACGTGCGACGAATTTTGCGGCTTCCTCTGCGGCGTTGATTCCCTTCTCCGGCCAGGATGCGTGCGCGCCCTTGCCGATGACATCGACGTGGACCAGGTACTTGCCGAAGGAACCGAGGCACGGCCAATCGAACCCGGATTCACTGACGATGCAGTAGTCCGCCTGGAGTCCGCTCTCGATCAAGGCGCGGGCTCCGATCGAGTACGCCTCCTCATCGACAACGACCGAGCAGATGACGGTTCCGGACCAGGCGTCTCGGTGCTGATCGAGCCAGCGAGTCGCGAGCATGATCGCCGCCACTCCGGATTTCATGTCGCAGGCGCCGAGACCGTAGAACTTGTCGCCATCGCGTTTTCCCTGCCACGGATCGCACGACCAGTTGGAATCAGCGACGACCGTATCCGTGTGGCCGTTGAGCAGGATTGTCGGTCCGCTGCCATTCTCGAGACGGACGATGACGTTCGGCCGATCCGGCTCGGTTGTCTCCTGGATCTCGACCGGGAGATTGGCCTCGCGGAACCACTCGGCGACAAAGGTCTGGACCGCGATTTCTTCGCCGGGGTAGCTCTTGATGGCGACCATCTGCGCGGTCAGTTCATACGCCTCTTCGACGGTGGTGACAGATTCGAGATTGTGCGTCGCAGTCAATGTACGGACCTTTCTGAGCAGGGTGCGTCGTCAAAATTGCTCGTAGCGGACGATTTCGGCCAGGTCTTTCCGGGCGGATGTCGGTCCAGCTGGATCCGCCAATTGATTGAATGGCCGATTTGCCCTCGGCAGGGTAGCCGATCGAGATGATGGTGCGGACGGTGGTGTTCTCCGGTGCGTTGAGCAGGCGAGCAGCTTCGATTCTGCCGGAACCTGCCCACCAGGCGGTGACTGATCCCAGACCATGGAGTGCGGCGGCAATCGTAATTCGTTCGGCAAGGCGACCCTCATCGAAGTCTGCAAATTCGGGATTCGATTGATCCATCACCAGGACCAGGCCGAGTGGAGCGGTGTTGACGTGCTCAACGTATCCGTCGAGCTTCGCAAGGGCGTCGAGTTTGGCGGTATCGCGCACGACCACTACCTGCCACGGTTGCAGATTCTTGGCGCTGCCGGTCCAGCGCGCGACGGTGAGGATGTCGCTCAGGGCGGAATCGGGGACGGGTGCGGATGAGAACGAGCGGAGAGAACGCAGTCCACAGAGAAGCGAATGAGCTGTTTGGGCGAATGTAGGTTGATCTACCGTGACCTGCTTTCAATAGAGGTGCGTACCACCGACTTCATTGTATGAGGCGGCATGGATTGGATGTGGCGGATCGCTATGCGGGGCGATTGACCTTGAGCGCTGCGTTGGCGGCATGGAATCCGCACATGCCGTGGACTCCACCGCCCGGCGGTGTGGAGGACGAGCAGATGAATAGCCGTTCGTTCGGCGTCCGATACGGATTCCAGAAGTTCGGGGTCGGGCGGGTGAAGAGCTGACGCAGATCCTGTGCGCCACCGTTGATGTCTCCGCCCAGGTAGTTCGGGTTGTAGTTCTGAACGTCCGCGGTGTTCATCGTTGCCCGGGCCAGAATCAGATCCCTGAAACCGGGTGCGAAACGCTCGATCTGCTGTTCGATGCGGTCGGTCATGTCCTCGGTTGAGCCATTTGGAACATGGCAATAGGCCCAGAGCGTGTGTTGTCCGGCCGGCGCGCGGGTGTCGTCGAAGAGGCTCGGTTGGGCGACCAGGACCAGCGGCTGCCCCGGATGACGACCATGCGCAACGTCGTCTTCGGCTCGGGCGATTTCCGCGAACGTGCCGCCGAGATGGAGTGTTCCGGCAGCGCGACATTCCTCGGCTGTCCAGGGCACCGGACCGCTCAGTGCCCAGTCCATCTTGAATACGCCGGGGCCGTGCCTGAACCGTCCGAGTTGACGTCGATATCGGGAGGGCAACTGATCTCCGGCGATTGCGATGATCTGCTGCGGCGTCAGATCGAACAGGACTTGTGCACTCTGCCGGGATTCCGTCGAGTGATGTCACTTCGATTCCGGTGCGGATTTCGCCCCCTAGGGAGATCAGGTGTGCGGCCATGGCGTCGACAATCGCCTGTGATCCACCCTTCGGGATCGGCCAACCAACGGCATGACCGAACAAGCCGAGGACCAGTCCGAATGCTGCGGTTCCTCGCCTATCCAGATCGACCATTGAGTGAGCGGCCATTCCGGCAAGCAGGGCAGGAGCGCGATCACCGTTAAATCTCGATTGCACGAGTCCACGGAGCGACTTGAGCGCCTGCAATCCGAATCTTCCCAATGCGATCGGGTGGCGGGTGGGTCGAAGCGGACCCAACAAGCCAGGGAGCAGATCGTCGAAATCCTTCAGGAGCGGCTCGAACAGTGCAATGTACGCATCTGCATCGGTGCCGAGCGACGCGGCAGTCTCTTCGATGGACCGGTTCAGGATTGCGGCTGAACCGTCATCAAAAGGGTGAGCGAGGGCGATTGCGGGTTGAATCCATTCGAGTCCGTGTTTATCCAGCGGAAGGCTGCGCAGGAATGGCGACGCGAGTCCGAGGGGGTGGATTGCCGAACAAACATCGTGCCGAAAACCGGGAAGCGTCAATTCAGACGTCCGGCAGCCCCCGCCAATTGTGTTGTTGCGCTCAACGACAAGAACTGACCGACCCGACTGAGCCAATTGGATCGCAGCGGCCAACCCGTTTGGCCCCGCTCCAATGATTACGGCGTCATGGTTGCCGGAGAATTGAGACATGTTCATTGCTGCGATCCAGCATCGGGGTCGATCGACGTTCCACGGCTAGAGCGTATCGACCTGAACGGTCCGGCCGCCCTATGAATGCCATTTCGCAGTACAGAGTTGGCATGGACATTGCCACTGTTGCGGACCAGATAGCGCCGGTCGACGCACGTTTTTACAAGCGTGGGTTCAGCGTCGCATCCATGGTGTTTGGCCAGGTTTCGCAGTACGTCGAGCCAGAAGCCGTCCTCGCGCTTGTGCCCAAACAGCTCCAGACCGATCTCGAATAATGGATCGCTCCCTCGCATCAATACCTCGACCCGGGCGGTCGTCACGCCGTCCAGCTTTTCGGCCGAGAACGCTCGTCCACCCGCAAAATATGTGACCGGGAGGAGCAGCAAGCGAGAATCGGGTTGGTTCGGAGTAGACCAGTCGCACCCCGGTCGACATCGCCGCACCGCCCGGGCATTTCGAGTTCCACTCCGGCCATCTCACCCGGTTTTAAACCGCGGATCGGAGCGTTGAACGTGTTCTCACCCGGCCAGAAATCGCCAAAGTGCTCTTTCCAGTTGGAAATGAGGTCTTCCGGCTGGATGTCTACTTCGCTCAACGCAATTGAGTAAATCTTTCGCCAGAGGCGGCCAAAACCGCGATCGGGCCCGGCAGACTGCGAGATGACCGGAGCGGACTCGATCTTGCTGGACATCTTCGCCTCCTGTCTTCCTGTGCCTTGCGCCAAACAGTGTTCATCTTAGTCGTCTCCCTGAACTCAGTCGTGTGCCGCGCGACGCCAACATTTTGAAGTCATCGATTGCGCAGGGAAGCAGGAGCACGATTAGCATCGTGAGTGAGAGAACGGCGCTTCTGTGTGCAAACAACCATTCGATGTCCAAAAAGTCCACCCGGATCCGCCTTACAGTCGATTCTCAACATGACTGCCATTCGCAATCACATCGTGATCGTGTGGCCGGAAGTACGCCTCGCCATCCCGAAATCCGATGAACCGTTGGGTTGCACTCACCGCGAATCGAATCCCCAGTTCTGGGGATGTCGTCGTCGCTTCCCGGAATGATCATGAGCTAGAGGAGGGAAAGGCGATGACAACTGGAGCGACAGTCGAAGCGACCAGGTCCGTTCATCAACGTGGCACAGATAGGTTCGTCGTCCTGTTGGGCGGCTTGCGAAGTCAGAGTCTGGTGACTGCAGACGATCACACGCTCCGGGATGACTTCCGTCTGATTCGCGCTGCGATTGCACAAGGAGTTACCGTCGGCTCAGTTTGTCTACTTCAGTTACGGCGTGTCCGGGCACGCTCGGGCACATGGCGATCCGGCTGGGGCATGGTTGAACGGTCGCTGGCATGATGAGTCAGAACCGGTCTACTCCCCCACGGAGACGACCGATCGACCACTGGCCGAACATGTCGATGCGCTGGATTGGCTGATCACGGAGATTCGATCCGAAAACCCCCAGGCAAGGATCGATCTGGTCGGATTCAGCCTGGGCGGGATGGTTGCGCTGTCCTGGGCCGCTTCCGCGAAAGATGTGGCTGACATTCATCGCATCGTCCTGGTAAGTGTTCCTGTCGGCGGGATCACTCCACTGGGATTGTTGACGTCGATGCCAGCAGTCAAGACCGCGTTGCGCCGATACGACATCGATTTTGGGCAGAGCCTGGTGTTTGAGGACGTCCACACCGGTAGCCCATTGCTGGATCAATTGGGGGCGGTTCGCGATCGGGTAGATGTCTCGGCGGTAGAAAACTCACGCGACTATGTGGTCAATGGAAAGCGCATCTGCGGGCAGGCATTGCTTCCCCAATGGGTGAGGACGGTTCCGCTCGGGCGAGGAGCTCGAGTTAGCGGCTACCTCCCCCCTCACGATTGTTACTGGCACGATCTCGGTGGCTGGGATCGGGAACTGCGTAAGACCCACCACCAGATACTCCGTGCCAATAGCCGGGCCGCCGCCGACGCTCATACGCACATTGCCGGACTCATCGCTAATGACGGCCCAATCTGGATTTCGCGCCAGACCAATTCGCGATCTGTCCCTGCATCAGTGTCCCTGGAAAAGAGGAGTCACCAATGAACCACGCAACCACAGATCGTTCGGTCAATGACATTCACGGCAAGCTTTACCCAACCACAGTCGATCGGGTGCTGCACCCCAAAACGATTGGGGATGTCCAGGCGGCGATTGAACTGGCCGCTCGGGAAGGTCTCGCGATCAGCATTGCCGGTGGACGTCATGCGATGGGCGGGCAGCAGTTCGGGCAGGGCACGATTCTGCTCGACATGTCGCAAATGAACCGGGTGTTGGCGCTGGATCAGTCGACCGGCGTCGTCACCGCTGAGGCTGGTATCCAGTGGCCGGAACTGATGACCGGAATCGCTGATGCGCAGTTGCCTGAAGAACCGGTTTGGGGAATCCGCCAGAAGCAAACTGGAGCTGATCGGTTGAGTCTCGGCGGTGCGCTTTCCGCCAACGTCCACGGGCGCGGACTTGCGATGAAGCCAATCGTCGACGACATCGTGTCATTTGAACTGGTCGACGCGAGCGGCGAGCTCCGAAACTGCAGCCGGACCGAGCACCCGGATCTGTTTCGGTTGGGGATCGGCGGGTACGGATTGTTCGGTGTCATCGTCACGGTTCGACTGCGCCTGGCGAAGCGGCAGAAGGTTGAACGGATTGTCGAAATGCGCAACGTTGAAGAAGTAATGGACGCATTTGACCAGCGTATCGCCGATGGATTCCAGTACGGCGATTTCCAGTTTGCGATCGATCCCGCTGGAGATGACTTCATGCGCTCCGGGGTTTTCTCCTGTTACCGTCCGGTCTCGAATGACGCCCCAATTCCGGATAACCAGCGCGTGTTGTCGCTGCAGGATTGGGGAAGGCTGCTCTATCTCGGACACGTCGACAAGCGGCAGGCCGTCGATATGTATGCAGCGCACTATCTGGCCACGTCTGGTCAGATCTATTGGTCGGACTCGCATCAGCTTTCGGAGTACATCGACGATTACCATCTCCAGCTTGATCAGGCGATGGCGGCACCACACCCATGCACCGAGGTCATCACCGAGATATACGTGCCGAGGGAATCGCTCGCGAACTTCTTCTCAGCAGTTCGGGACGATTTCCGGGCGAACAATGTAAATGTGATCTACGGAACGGTCCGGTTGATCGAGGCGGACACCGAGAGTTTCCTGGCCTGGGCGCGTCAGCCGTGGGCATGCACGATCTTCAACCTGCATACCGAGCACACTTCGTCTGGAATTGCGCAGGCCGCGGCATCATTCCGGAGGCTGATAGATCTCGCGATCTCGTTCGGCGGCAGCTATTACCTGACCTATCACCGTTTTGCGACCAGAGAGCAAATCGAATCCTGCTATCCAAAATTCCGGGAGTTCCTGTCCATGAAGCGGCAGTTTGACCCAGCGGAGCGTTTCCAGAGTGACTGGTACCGGCACTATCGAACGATGTTTGCCGACCTGGCTCCCGGCACCGGTGAACTCGAATCGGCGGCCAACTGATAGATTGAGGGAGTTCGTCCACTGCCTGAATCAGGATCCTGCACCGAATGAGCTCACTTGCCAAGCAACCCAACCGGCTGATCGGTCGCGAAACCGAAGCCGCCGAACTGACGGCATTGTTGACCAGCGTTGATGGTCGACTTGTGACGTTGACCGGGCCTGGTGGGATCGGCAAGACTCGTCTGGCGATGGATGTCGCCGAGCGAATCGAACGATCCGGAACCCGGCGAGTTCTCCTGATTGAGTTTGCGACCGTCCGGGACCCCGCGGTCTTTCTGGCGACGATCGGCGAGGCACTGGGTGTGTCCGCTCGAATCGGCTCCGCGTTGCGGGCCGGAATTGAGGAGAACCTTGATCGTTCTCCGGTGCTACTCGTCCTGGATAACCTTGAGCAGCTGCCCGGAATTGCCACGGATCTCGCCTGGTTGATCGGGTTGAATGCCGACCTGCGGGTCTTGGCAACGAGCCGATCCCCATTGCAGGTGCGAGGTGAACACGAATTCGCCCTTGCTCCGCTCACCGGGCTCACGGGTTCGGACTCAGCGGCAGTGGACCTGTTCGTAGAGCGGGCGACAATGGCAAACCGGGCATTCGTGGCGGATGCAGCCCAGCGTGACGTGATTGCCAGGATTTGCGCCCGTCTCGACGGATTGCCATTGGCGATCGAACTGGCCGCAGCCAGGATGAAGGTGATCACGCCTGCGGCCCTCGAGTCCATGCTCGATCACCGGTTACCGCTGCTGGTCGGCGGGGAGCAGGATCGACCGGATCGCCATCGGACCATGCGCGATGCGATCGCCTGGAGCTTTGAGTTGCTGAGCGAGAATCAGCAGAAGCTGGCCGCCGCGATCAGCCTGTTCGTAGGTGGCTTTACGCTCCGCGAGGCGACCTCACTGGTTGGCGCGAACGATGACCCGACTGAAGCGTTTCGGGTTCTTGATGGACTGTCCGGTCTGATCGACGCGAGCCTGTTGAATCGTATTGACGGACTCGACGAACCCCGGTTTCAAATGCTCGAAACCATTCGCGAATTCGGTCTCGACCAGCTGGACCACGATCCGGATTCCGGGGTGATCAAGACTCGCCATGCTGAGCTGTTTCTCGCGCTGGCCGATTGCGTCGAAGCCGGCCGTTGCGCGGAGCAGAGCGCTCACTCTGGCTCGACCGGCTCGATCTGGCCCAACCAAATCTGCTCGCCGCGCTGGACTGGTTCGTCAAGTCCGGGGATGTCGAGCGGTCCCTGCAGTTGGCGGGCTCCCTTTGGCAGTTCTGGTGGTGGCGCTCCCACCTCCTGGACGGACGCAGGGCACTTGAACTGGCGATCACCAGCCCGGGGGCGGAAGGTTTTCCAGCGTTGCTGGCCCAGTGCCTGACTGGCCTTGGCGCGCTGACCGAGACACTTGGCCTGTATGCAATCGCCGCTGAGTACCACGAGCGGGCAGCGGAGATTTGGCAGGCCACTGGTGACAGACGCGGTCAGGCAGATTCCTATCTCTTCCGCTGGCTGGTCAGCTTCAATGCCGAGGATCAGGACGGAATGGCGACCTGGTCGACCCGCGGACTCGACCTCTTCCGGGAACTTGGCGATGCCTGGGGCGTCGCGATGGCAACGATGGAACAAGGCGTGATGGCGATGCGCCTGCGGGAACATGACCGTGCCACCCAACTGACCACCGAGAGCATCGCCCTGTTTACTGAGCTCGGCGATCACTGGGGCGTGGCGATCAATCAGGGTGTCCAGTGCAATGTCGAAACCGATCGTGCCAATCGAGCAGAGTGCGGTCCGGTCTGCTTCGGAACGAGTCTGACAACGCTGCTCTCGCTCAACGACCTTTGGGGCGTGGCGACGGTTTTGCCGGCAGCAGTCCGCATGGCCGCCGAAATGGGCCAGATCGAGCGTGCCGTCAAATTGTCCGGCGCGATCACGGCACTCAATCGGCAGATCGGCGCACCGCTGAAGGTGCCATTCCGCGTCCGGTTCGAACAGACATTGACGGACGCACGCGCGCACCTGGGACCTCAGCGGTTCGACCGGGCCTGGGAAGCGGGCCTGCACTTGACGCCGGACGAGGCGGTTCATGAAGCGATAGTGGAGACAACCGCGACGTCGTCCCAGGACGGACCTGGCATGGCCACGTTAGCGATTTCGCTTTCGCCACGCGAGCGGGAAGTGCTGCGGCTGGTCCCTGGTAACTCGGCCCGCAAGATCGGCGAGCAATTGTTCATCAGCGAGAGCACGGTCCGGACCCACATCGACAACATCCTGAACAAGCTCGGCGCCCGCAACCAGAAAGAACTTATCGCCCTAATCTACGAGCGCAAACTGATCTAGCACTGATCACGGTCTAAATCCGTATGATTCCGGGGCTTTGGCAATCGCGTTGTCGGGATTGGAGTCACTGTGGAACCGTTCAATGGACTTGGCATGCACCTGGGGAATCTTTCGCGACTTTCCAGCGCGGAATCCCGCTCGATCAGCCCGGAGAACTTTGACGGAGCCAAGGGTGCCGGCGGGATGGCAACCGAGGGGACCGGGGCCGATGCCGCGCGTGAACTCGGCCAGGGCTGGAAACTCTCGCCCAGCATCAGCATCGATGCGAACACGGCCAGGACGATTGCCGACATCGAAGGACCGGGGGCGATTCAGCACATCTGGATGACGGTGCACCCGACCCAGTGGCGGCGGTTGCTGCTCCAGGTCTACTGGGATCATGAAGAAACGCCGTCGATCAGTGTTCCGGTCGGCGATTTCTTTGCCTCCGGTTGGTGCGAGCGGGTCAACATCAATTCGCTGCCAATCGCGGTCAATCCGGCTGGTGGATTCAATTCCTACTGGGAGATGCCGTTCCGCAAACACTGCCGGATCGACATCGTCAATCTCTCGCCGGAGCCGTTGCCTCCGCCGTACTTCTACTACTCGATCGATTACACCCTGACCGATGTGCCAGAAGATTGCGCATATCTCCATGCCCAATGGCGGCGGAGCAACCCGCTGCCGTACATGACCGATCACGTGCTGCTGGACGGAGTTAAGGGGCAGGGGCAGTATGTCGGGACGTATCTGGCCTGGGGAGTCAACAACAACGGCTGGTGGGGCGAAGGCGAGATCAAGTTTTTCATGGATGGTGACTCGCAGTGGCCGACTATTTGCGGGACCGGGACCGAGGATTACTTCGGCGGAGCCTGGAACTTCGAGCATCCGCAGGGGCAATACGGCGAGTTCTCGACGCCATACCTCGGCATGCCGCAGGTGATTCGGCCGGACGGGTTGTACCGCAGTCAGCAGCGGTTCGGTATGTACCGGTGGCACGTCATGGATCCAATCCGGTTCCAGCGTGATCTCAAGGTGACGATCCAGGCGCTTGGCTGGCGAAGCGATCTCGAAGGCAAGAAGCGGTATCTGCCATTGCAGGATGACATCAGCTCAACCGCGCTCTGGTATCAGTCCGAGCCGCATGCGGCGTTTCCGCAGAGTCCAACGTTGAACGATCTCGAAGTGAGGTAGGAGCCCTTAACCCTGGCATGATCTCGGCGGATTCGGCCTCAGGGAACTTCGGTGGTGAGCGATGGGCGAAATTGCAGAGATCGATTTGGGACGAATAGGCACTTTCTCATTGGTGGTCACAAAACTAATGTGAGGCGGACTGGCACACGACTTGACGCGTCAGCTGGATGCTCGGCAATAACCGAGTGCCGAACGCGGTCAAGACCGGAGTCCAGATTCCACTATGCGACCCACGCCACTTCGTATCCTCTTTGTCGATAGCAGTGATTCTGAAGCTGAGCGACTTCTGGACGGCCTCCGGCAGGCTGGCTTTGCCCCATCAAGTGCTCGCGTTGAAACCGAAGAAGAGTTTCTTGCGCGACTTGGCGTCGAATGGGATGTCATCTTCGCCGATCACGATTTGCCCCCCTTCGATTCCCTGACCGCCCTTAACCACATTGCGGCACGGCGGCTGAACGTTCCACTGATCGTTGTTTCGGGTTCGAGCGATCAGGAGGCCCTGGATCGCATTCTTCAGGCTGGTGCGGCCGACGTGATCGACCGAAGTGGTCTTGATCGGCTTGAGGCCAAGGTGCGGCAGGTGATCGCACAACGGCTCAGCCGGATTGAACAACGCTACTCCTCCCGCCTAGCGGAGGCGAGCGAAGAGCGGTTGCGGTTGGCCCTAACGGCCGCCGATGCTGCCACCTGGGAACTGGACCTTGAAACCGGTGGAATGACCGGGTCCGATCGCCTGGCCGAATTGTTCGGGCTGACCCCTGGAACCTCATGGTTTCCCTATACCGATGCCCTGGCACTGGTACATCCGGACGATCGGGACCACCTGATTTCGGTTGGCCGGAGAGGCCGCGCTTGACGGTGCGACGTACGAGGTTGAGAACCGGGTCATGATGCCGGACGGCTCGTTCCGCTGGATCGAAGAGCATGGCGAAGTCGTCGAGCGCGATGAGGACGGTCGGGCGGTGCGGATGATCGGCATCATGAAAGATGTGACATCCCGCAAGGAGAGTGAGCAACAGCTTCGCGAAAGTGAGGCCAGGTTCAAGGCAATGGTCCAACACTCGTCCGACCTGATGGTCATCATTGAGGCGGATGGAATCCGAAAATATGTCAGTCCTTCGGTGAAAGAGATACTTGGCTACGAGGCCCACGAACTGGTTGGACGTGATTCGGCTGAGTTTCATCATCCTGACGACGCGGCCGAGACCAGGCAGTTCTTTGATGATCTGGCTCAGCTTCCGGGCCAGATACGGACCACGGAATTTCGGGTTCAGCGCAAGGACAGCTCGTGGGGATGGTTGCAGATCACGGCAACCAACCTTCTGGATGATCCTGCAGTCGAAGGAATCGTGGTCAATTCACGGGACATTACCCATCGCCGTGCGCTGGAAGATCAGTTGCGGCATCAGGCATTTCACGATGTGCTGACGGGACTTCCCAATCGTGCCCTGGTACTGGACCGACTTGCCCAGGCGGTTCGGCGCGCTCGCCGGAACGAAAAGCGGGTCGTCGTGCTGTTCATCGATCTCGACAATTTCAAGCTGATCAATGACAGTCTCGGCCATTCTGGTGGTGATGAGCTGCTGATCGCGATGGCCATCCGTATCCAGCTAGGCATGCGCGACGGGGATACTGTCGCCCGACTTGGAGGCGATGAGTTTGTCTGCGTGCTGGAGGATGTTGCTGAAACGCAAGCGGCCATGGACGCAGCGCTTCGCGGTTCAGGAGCGGATTCAGGAGCCAATTGTGATTGCCGGCAAGACAATCACGGTTTCGGCGAGCATTGGTCTGGCCATCAGCAGTACACCGGTGGAAAGTGCGGATAACCTGCTTCAGTTTGCGGACAAGGCGATGTACGCTGCCAAACGTGCTGGGACGAATCGAATCTCAACCTATGAGGCATCGATGGACGCCAATGCCTGGGATCGGCTGGATGTTGAGGCCGACATGCGACAAGGACTGCGGTTCAACCAGTTTTATCTGGATTATCAGCCGATCGTCTGTCTTCATACGGGAGCAATCGAGGCCGTTGAAGCACTGCTAAGGTGGCGCCATCCAACGCGGGGCCTGGTTCCTCCGCTCGATTTCATTCCGATCTCGGAGATGACAGATCTGATCCTGTCGCTGGGCGGATGGGTGATTGCTGAAGCTTGCCGGGAGGCGAGCAACTGGCCAGTAACTGCTGGTCTTGATGCTCCGATTGTCTCCGTCAACATTTCAGCTCGCCAAGTGACTCCGGCGCTCTGCCAGGTAGTGAAGGCCGCGCTGGCAGAATCCGGACTTCCTCCACACCGACTGATGCTCGAGATTACGGAGCGTGTTGCGTTGACTGGCGACGCGGTGACCACTCAGACCTTGCTTGATTTGTGCGAACTGGGTGTTCTGCTTGCCGTCGATGATTTTGGCACGGGATTTTCCGGACTCGGCTCAATCAAGGACGCGTCAGTCGCCACCCTGAAGATTGATCGTTCGTTCATCGCCGGACTTGGTCAAGATCAACGCGATACCGGCATCGTCAAAGCCGTAATTGCGATGGCAGAAGTCCTGGGATTGCAAACCGTTGCGGAAGGCGTCGAGACGGCCGCCCAGGCGGCACAACTCAGTGATCTGGGTTGCGATTGGGCACAGGGATACTACTTCGGTCGTCCGATGGCACCGTTGGCACTTCAGGCCATCCTTCGCCAGGCAACCAATACCGCAGAGACAAGGTTGACATCGGCCACTGGGTAGAAGCGCCTGTCATCGTGCTGTTTGAATGTGAAGTCTCGCCTGGCAATCAGCTTTCGCTCGAGGTCCTTGTCTTCCATTTCCCAGGCATGATCCAGGGTGTGGTAGGCGGTGTGGCGGATGAGGTATCTCAGTGGCCAGGTTCGCGCCATTTTCCCGTCCGCGTGAAAGGCCCGGATCGCAGCAACGAACGCAGAACGATGAGCACGGTGCTCCGCTGGATCGGTCAGCGCCGCTTCGTTCCGCGTCAGTCCCAGCTTCTTGACCCAGTCCAGTTCCCCCGCAATCGTGTGCCGATAAACCTGATCCCGATTCTTGCTACTCCCGCGTGGGCCTGGCGCAAGTTCAGGGGATACCCGACCGACGACCTCATCGATATACGTCCAACATGCCGCCATCAGGGATAGTTCCCGATCCAGCTCTTCGTTCGTGACCGCTTGCTTGTCGTAGTCCGGAGAACGCGAACGAGATTCCCCAGAAGTCTGTTGAACTGGTTCCCGGGAACCGTTCGACGACCTCCGGCTCTGGATCGATCGGATAGACATCGGACAAGCCGGCTAATTCAGCGGCCCGCGCGTAACGCGGTACATATTCGAGCAAACGCGCGATGGCCGCTTCTTCCGTTTTGGCACCGCGCACAAGGCCGGGCCAATCCGGCGAATGGACGACCACCTTCTTTGCTTTGGGTCCGAGCTCTACAGCTATCCGGAGCTGGCTCATTCCTTTTCCTTTCCTGAAGGGAAATCGAGGCGAGCGGCTGAAACACGCTCGCGTTCTGCTGAAGCTACGTCCAGCGAACTCGAAGGATAGCCGTTTTGCACATAAATACAAACGTTAGTTCGCAATGTGTGCTGGGTTGCCCAGTGGCTGACGCGAATCACATAATTCGATGCGATACGCCTTGAACGAATCAATGAGCGGCTTCCCGGTGCCGCGCCGCTTCGCGAATGCCGACCGGGGCATCTGTGCGGCCGACGGCTATCCAGGGTTACTTCCTGCGTCTTGTTCTGGAGTTCCGCTGGGTTGGTAAACGTTTCCAAATCGTTGGGCTATTCCTGCCCTGACTCAAACTGTCATTGTGTTGCATGCTACGATCACGTGACTGATCCTCCCCGAACAACCATATGCCGCCCGGCATGCACGACTATTGGGTTACGCATTTTCCATTGATTTGACTGGAAAACTATTAGCATTGATGTAGTTCCAGTCCACCGGTTCATTACCGTCCGGACGCAGGGACCGATGAACTTCTGAGCTGCTCTGCATGCACCTGCTCAGACTGATCGTCTCACCATCCGACCGCCCCTTAGTGCGCGATTCGGATCACCGACCACGGCACGGGTCCCACCGACCTCGCCCCTGGTTGCTTCAGGCACGTGACCGCCTGCCGCTCTACTCCCCTGGCTCACATTCGTGCACCTTACATTGGAGACGGTTACGTCGCTGACGGTGCAATCCCTCTCTTTCGCAGTCAAATTGACATTCGGTAAAGGATCGCCACTTGAACATGCTTCGTATCACCCCACGACACTTTCTCTTGATCGGACTCCTGCTGGCCCTGGCCATGACGGTCACCGGGACGCTCGCCTCCGCCTCACCTGTTCAGCCAACCGGGGTGAATGCACCAGCAGCGCAGGTCGCTGACTGCACGCCGGGGCCGAACAAGATCCTGACTGGCTGCGTCTATGACGGACAGGATCTCGGCGCGGCGGACTTCAGCGGCTCGGACCTGACGTCGGCCACATTCAACGGCGCCAACATTCCGGGTGCCAACTTCTCGAATACAAACCTGACCTCAGCCACATTCAACGGGGCCAACATCCCGTGTGCGAATTTCAATGGTGCGAACGTCACCGCAACCACGTTCGACGGCGCCAATCTGCTGGGCTCGACCTTCAACGGCGCGGTGTTTGTAAGCGAAACATGGGGAGCCACTACAACCTGCCCTGACGGCACAGTCAGCGGTGCGAACGGCAACACTTGTATGGCCACATCCCGACTGAACTCTGCGGACCCGCCGCTACCGCAACAGCCGTAAATACCGCTGTCCCTACCGAGACAGCCACAACCGGGCCGGATGTTGATGCGACCTCAACGGCTGCTGCCGGAGATGCGACGTCGACCGCCGCCGCCCAGGAGACGATCGACTCGGGCAATGCGACTTCAACGGCCGAATCCCAGGCGACGACCTTCGCACAGCAAACCGAAACTGCTGAGGCCCAGACCACCCCAGGAGGCAACGAAACGTCCACTCCTGCGGGACCGACATCCACTGTCCCGGTGAACTCGACTCCCGAAAGCCTGATCACCGAAACACCGGGCAATGGTATCGCGACCGCTACTCCCGACACTGGCATCGGAACCGACATCCCGGACACCGGAATTGGAACCGAAACTCCAGAAAGACGGTATCGGCACTGGTACTCCGGGCGACTCCGGACAGGAGACTCCAACCGGAAGCGAAGTTCCGCGATTGCCGAACACTGGCGCAGGCATCGATCAGTCTTCGACTGGTATGGCAACCTGGCTCGTGGTCATCTTCGCGGTGATTGCGGTTTCAGGTGCGGCAATCGGGATCAGCCGGACATCGACAAGTCGCACGAAGCGCTAGTCACTCTCACGATCAAGAACGGCAACCAGGTCGGACAGGGCAGCAATGCCCCGTCCGGCCTTTTGCTTTCCCCTGCGAATCGCTCCAGGTGGCGTAACGGTTGGTGCTCCTGGTCGATCCAGGGGGCATTGCGAGACAATCAGCTTGACCGCGTTTGCAGGCAATGCCACGCTACACTCAGTAGCTGACTGAGCGTTCTTGATAGAGTCGGGTTTGCATGTCTGCATCGGTGTTTCTGAGCAAATGTCGGCGGCTATTTATGCCGGCGATCGTGGTGCTGATTCTCACCACCGGGTTTGACGTGACGGCGGCCCAGACAGCCCAGGTGACGCTGGATTGCGCACTGACCCCGTTCGATCCGGCCTGCTCAGTTTCCTCGAGTGAGGTAACGCCCGAAAAGCAGCAACTTGTCGATCGGTACATCCCGATCGTGATGCTCAAACAGCAGCGATACGAGTGTGACACCGAGGGTGAGCCGTATCTTCCGGCGCCGGTCGAGGTTGTGTTCAATGATCCCGAGAGTCGGCTGCGCCAACGAACCGGGAGCGGTAGTGATCCTGTGATCATGGATGCGCCCGGTTTGAGCGATATCGCTGGACTGGATGACACCTACTACCTGGACTTCCCGGGCAACCCACGAAACCCTGGGTGTGGATACGAGCGCTGGGCACGGGCGCACATGGTTGGGCACGAACCTACCACCTATGTAAACGTGGTGGAGTCGCCCGAGCTGGGACGTCTCGCGATCCAGTATTGGTTCTGGTACGTCTTTAACGACTTCAACAACACCCACGAAGGCGACTGGGAGATGATCCAGGTCGTCTTCGACGTCGGCACAGTTCAGGAGGCATTGCTAACCGATCCGGTCGCAGTCGGGTACTCACAACACAGTGGCGGTGAGTTCGCAGACTGGACTGACGACAAGCTGACCAGAGAGGGTACGCATCCAGTCGTTTTTGCCGCGGCTGGATCGCATGCCAGCAAGTTCAGCAGCTCGACCTACATCGCCTGGGGGGCGGATAGCTCCGGAGTTGGGTGCGACGTCACGACCGGTCCGTCGAATCGAGTCGAGGTCCAGCCAATCATTGTGCCCGGCCTGGTGATTGACCCGACTGATCCGCTTGCCTGGACCGCGTTTGAGGGTCGGTGGGGAGAACGGCAGCGCGCGTTTTACAACGGACCGAATGGACCGTATGGCCGACCACGCTGGTTCGACCCATTCACCTGGCAGGACAATCTGCGATCCTCCACGCTCACGGTTCCGCAATTCACAACCTTCGGTCCCGGACCGACGACTGTGTTCTGCGACATTGTCAGAATTGGCTCGATCGGCTTGACACGGGTTGTGGTCTACCCGGTCGCCGTCATCGGGATACTGGTCGGACTTATTGCCTCGCTGATCGTGCTGATGCGGATAGGTGGGCATACCGTTGCCGAGGCATGGCGCATCTACAAGCGAGGATGGCGAATCTTCGTCACGATCGGCTTGCTGCTCATCCCGGTCGGAGTTTTGGCAAACCTCGTCCAATCATTTGTGATCGGACATACACCGGGACGCGAGATATTCGAGACGCTCAATTCGACTCCGGGCGCGAGGCTGGGATTCGTGTTAAGTGTTGGCGGATTGCAACAGTTTGTGAGCCTCATCGTTGTTGGTCCAGCGGTGATCGAAGCCGTTGCGGAGCTCCGGGCAGGGCTGAATCCGACCTTCCGCTCGGTGTTCGGTTTTGTCTGGAAGCGGATTCGGGATCTGCTGTTCGCCTTGCTTCGACCGACGATCATAATCACGTTGCTATCGATGTCCATCGTTGGGATTCCGTGGGCGATTGCGAAGACATTCCGCTGGTGGTTTGTTGCCCAGGCGGTAATTATCGACCACATGGGTCCGAAGGAGGCACGTGCCGAAAGCGAGCGTCTGGTGGCCGGGCGCTGGTGGAGGACTGCCGCCACAGGAACGTTGCTCCTGCTGGTTGGCATCGCGGCCGGTCCGCTGATCGGCATCTTCCTGCTGGTGGTTGCGTCACCGTCGATCAGTTACGTGAATGTGATCAGCAGCTTCCTGTACGCGTTCTTCTTGCCTCTGGCCGTGGTGGGTTCGACCATCATGTACATACGGAGAAAGAGCGGGGAATCACCATTGCTTCCGTCGACCATGCCAGCATCGTCCGGGGCGGAGGATGCGGCGAATGGTCCACTTCCTGTTTCGTCTTAGGAGCCAGACGAATCTTTGTGACTGGTAACGGACTCACCTTGGTACGGAACTGCACATTTCGAAGCGTGGGAACATGCCACGGTTCGAAACTGCTGCGCTGCACAGGTCCGAAATCTTCTGGTGCGCCATTCGTCACGTGATTGTTCGAGGTCGGTTTAGGCTCAGTGACTGGGGGCAACGTGCTTTGGGAAGAACTTCAACCGAGACTGAAGGTTGCTCTGGACAGCCTGGTTTCAATCGGGTTTGGGGTCATTCAGGCCATCGTGGTGATTCTCATTGCCCGATTCGTGCACCGATTGTTTCGCGACAAGCTGATGCAGCGGGTGGATTCGCCATCCCTGACTGAGAGTGGTCGCTCTGCAATAACGATTGTCAGCAGCATTGTCGTGGGCGTTGTCTCCGGGACCGTTCTTCTGGCACTTTGGGGTGTGACCTGGGGCGGGATTGTCACCGCAGTCAGCCTGGGAACACTTGGGATTCTCCTGGGAATCCAGGACGTTCTGAAAAGTCTTATCGGCGGTGTGTTCCTGGTGATGGAACGGCCGTACTCGATTGGAGATCGGGTCCAGTTCCGGGATGTAACCGGCCGCATCATTGCCATCGAACTCAGGACGACCATTCTCAGATCCGATTCCGGGCATCGAATCGTGGCTCCGAACTCGATCGTGTTTACCGACACCATCACAAATTACAGCGTCGAGCGTCAGATCAGGACCACGGTGATCATCAGGAACATCAGCGGCGACCCGGTAGGGCTGCGACCGGACATGCTGGAATCGCTGAAGGGTGTTAGCGGTATCGACGAGGGACCAGATATCCGCTTCCTCGTCCATGGGCGAGAGGTAACGTCGGTGGCATCAGACGCAGGTGTCGATTCGTCTCGGTCTACCCGAAAGGGCCGCAATGTAGAAGTCAGGGTTAGTTGGGTCGGCAGTGGCGAGCCGGAAGTTCAGACCGCCGTGGTCGATCGTCTGCGACCGTTCTTCCCGAATGCAACCATGCGTGTCCGGAAACACGGTCGCGCCATATCCGATTGACCGACGGTGACAGGGGAGAACGATGCCCCAATGAACGAGAAGCAGGAGGGCCCTACACGGACTGCGCAATTACTGATCGAACAAGATCCAGTCTTTGCAGGGCCATAAACAGGGGATCTAGCCATACTCCCGGCTCATCAGTCGTATCGATCTGGACATGTGTCGCGGAATCTGGAATCGGGACCGGACTTGATAGCGCTCCGGTGACCTGCTTTTCCAGTATGGCGATATCAGCATCTGAATTTGAATCGCCAGTTTCAGAACGAACCTTGATCCGCTCCCGGGCAACGTCCAGATCGCAGATTGTTTCGACGAGAAGAAAGTCGACCGCAGCGGACCTGGCTGCTAGTGCTGCGGATTCACGATGTTCGTCATCCAGAAACGTTGCGTCCAGAACAACCGGTTGCCCATTCTTCAGCACTCTTGCGGCAAGTTCGAACATCCGGCGGTACGTTTTCTGGCTCCAATCGTCTGTATAGATTCCCTGATCCCACTCAGCGGGAGATGCTCCGGTTACGCCGGCCAGTTCTTTCCGGATGGAGTCGGATGACAAGTGAACTGCGCCGGTTGCCCGTGCTATTGATCTGGCGACGGTAGATTTCCCAGTCCCGCTCAGGCCGGTCATGCAGACCAATGCGGGTGCTACGTTGTAGAGCGAATGCATCGCTACATTAAGGTAGTCAGCGGCTTCGGAAACGAGTTCGGTGTGTGCACGTAGGCCGCCGGCAAGGGTCAGACAATCAACCTTGGCACGAACCAGTGCCCTGTGCGCCACATAAAACTTGACCAGATTCTCGGGAAGGTCGATTCCAGCCTCTCGATAGGCAGCTTCGAGATCAGCCGCCAGCCCGCCGAATCCAATACGACGCAGGTCCATCAGCAGGAATGCCAGGTCACTCGCAACGTCGGCGCATCGAATGAATCGATTGAACTCGACACAATCGAAGATCTGAACCGCTCCATTTTCGATGATTATGTGTTCGGCCCGCAGATCTCCGTGTCCTTCTCGAATCCACCCATCGTCAATTCTTCGTTGGAGGAGTTGTTGATTTTCACTAACGAAGGTTCTCATTGCTCGTCCGACGAGTTCGAGTTGGACGGCCCCCAGGTGAATTCCGCCGAATCGATTCAACTCATCAAGGTTGCTGATCACTACGTCGATGACGGCGCTTGATGATCCGGCCTCGGTAGGATCGCAGAGGACTGCGTGGTCCCGATGAAATGGGATAAGTCGATGCGCAAGAAGGGCAACCAGGTCAGATGGCGCTCGTTTTGAAGTGAGAAGTGTGTCCAGGGTCTGATCCTGCGGGAGCCTCCGCATCAGGGTGGCCCACTCCACGGGCTGTCCCACTCCTTCGACGGTCAGGCGGTCGCCCTGCCGTGTGATCGGGACAGTTCCCAGGTAAACGTTGTCCGTCAAACGACGATTGAGGCGGAACTCGTCGTCGCAAGCACTGCGTCGCTTGTTCAGATCTGAATAGTCCACAAAGTCAAACAGCACAGGGCGTTTGATTTTGACGACCCGGTCTCCTGCAATGAACACCCATGAGATGTGGGTTTCGATCAACTCCACGGATTCCGGTTTCCACGGATAGGCAGAAGGGTCCAGGAGTGTCCGGATCAGATCTTCATTGTCAGCGCATGCAGGCACAGTATTACGCCTTCTTGCATTGGTCTCGGGTGCTCAGGTCTGAGCAACGACAGGTTCAGCGTAGGGCAGTGATAGCGAGTTCGGCCGCCCGTGCACAGGTTACCTGACCTGACCAATGGTTAGTTCGCGTTAGTTCGGCGTTAGGCGCGAATCAGCGTGCGGCGACCGGAATGGTAAAGCTGAAGATCGATCCTCTGCTCGGCGCACTGCGCACCCAAATTCGCCCGCCCATCCGCTCAACCAGAGATTTCGCAATCGGCAGACCAAGTCCGCTCCCCATATCGTCTGGATTGGCATTGGTCTGGACCCGGTAGAAGCGCGTGAAAATGAGTTCCTGCTCGCGTTGGGAAAGTCCGATTCCCGTGTCAGCGATGTCGAAGCGCACGAAGCCCTCAGACACGGACGCGGCGATGGTGATGGTTCCCCCATCAAGCGTGTATCGATTGGCATTTGACATCAGGTTGACCAGAACCTGAATCAGCCGGCCCCGATCAGCGGAGATCGATGGGATGCTGTCATCCAGATCAAGGTTCAGACGCTGGTGTCGCTCGTTCACCATTGGCGAAATCATTGCAATTGCTTCAGTCATCACCGAACGTGGATCAATCTCATCCAGAGCAATTTCGAATGCGCCAGCCTCGAGCCGGGAGAACTCGAGGAGTTCATTCACCTGATCGATCAGGCCGGTGACGTTGCGCTGAACGATGCCAAGGTAGGACTGGGCCTGCCCGGGTAGTTCACCAGCCGATCCCCGAATCAACAAGTCCAGAAAACCCGAGATCGAGGTCAACGGTGTTCGCAACTCGTGCGAGACCGTGGCGATGAAATCATCTTTCATCCGGTCCAGTTCCAGTTGATCGGTAATGTCCCGGAGAGCGAAGAGGCGACCGTGCTCGGTCTGATCAGCTCCGGCAACATCGGCGACAACGAGCGCGTGGCTGCGCGGCTCCGGATAGACCTGGTCGATCTGCTGGCCAACGACCAGCGGTTGGTCGCGGTTCCAGCGCAGCGTTCGACAGAATGAGTCGTCGCCGAACACGGTCAGCAGGATCGGACGAATCTGATGCACATGCAGGCCGAGCAACCGATCCTTGCTGCTGCCAAGGAGATCGCAGAATCGCTGGTTGGCGTTGGCAAGGCGGTGATCTTCGGAAATGAGCACCATCGCCTCGTCGGCCGCATCCAGGATTGCTGCGTTTTCTGCGCGCTGGCGTTCCAGTTCGGCGTACTGCCAGACGAGTGCCATTTCCGTGTCGGATTGATCGCGAAGGTCATCGATCGTTCCCGGCAAGTAACCGGTCGACACAGGAGCCTGGTGGGTCGGGTGTGGTACTGGAGCCGACAGTGTGATCTGTTCAGGTCGCACGCCGCTCCGGGCCTGGTGACGTTCAATCAACGCGGCATTGAGCTGGTGCGGATTGAGTCCACCCAGCATGTCAGTTCGAATGTCGATACCCACGTCTGTGTCCCCGCCCTGGGTTACCCGCATATCCCGGCTCGGAAGGGCCAGCCCAATACGGGCCATACCGATTCCGTTTGGCGATTCTGTCAGCCCGGATCCTCCCGGAGAATAGGGGATTTGTCCCAGAGTTGAATTCGCGGGTCCGTTCGGGCCAGTCCGGCCCGGTCATCCGATGGGCACCCATACCGGAGGTCCTGCCTCGAGAAGTGATCGCTACATTCGTACTATCGTCAGTCCTCCGAATCAACAATGCCAGGGTCGATGATCAGAGTCCGAACTCCGCGTGCGGATGCGACCTGGCTTGTGTTGGTTATCTGGTGACGGACGAAAACTTGACGACGCCCCGAGCTGAACAGCCAACGGCACCCCAAATACTCGTCGTTGAGGACGATCCGGATATTCAGCTACTGATCTCACGATCGCTGGATCACGCTGGTTACCGCGTGCGCACTGCCATGCACGGTCGTGACGCACTTGCCCAAATCGACGAATGCATTCCGGATTTGATCGTCTCCGACGTGATGATGCCGGAGATGGATGGCCTTGAGCTGCTCTCCGCGGTCCGCAATGATCCGACCACCAGGCGAGTGCCGCTGATTCTGCTGACGGCGAGGGGATCCTCGACCGATATCGTCGATGGCCTTGATCTTGGGGCAGATGACTACTTGCCCAAGCCATTCGTGGTCAGCGAATTGCAGGCACGGGTTCGGGCAAAGGTCCAGCGTCCGCCAGTGCCAATCGAAGAGCTCACCAGGCAACCCAGGCTCAAGGTGCTGCCGTATGCCGCATTTGAAGACGAACTTGAACGCGAGATTTCGCAGGACGCGCCGGGGCGGTGGGTCTGGCTGCCTGGCTGCGGTCGAGATCTCCGAATTGCCGCGGATTCGCGAACAACTCGGGAGTCGGGCATTGGAATCGCTCGTCAAGCAAGTCGGCCTGGCGATTGCCGAAGACGGACGATCGCTGGACAGCGTCGGTCGGGATCCAGCGGACCGATTTCTGCTGCTTCTCCCGGAAACGCAGCCCGACGGTGCAGAAATCCGTCTTCGGCGACTGCATCAATTGATCATCAAGCAGTCATTCACCCTGGGAACCGAAACCGTTCGCCTCACGCCGGTGACCGGATTCGCGGGGTACGACCAGGATACGGACGTCCGCCTGACCCAGGACATGGCCCTGACCGCGTTGGACCACGCAGCAATCAGACTGGACCTGGAGCCAGTTCGGTACAACCCATCAATGGGAATACGAAGTTCGGATGCCGAGAGCGAGGCGAAGACGGCGAAATCCCGATCGGCGCGAGCGGAACGGCTCAGACTGACCGGGCAAATCGCGCTCGTGCATTTCGCTGGCGTAATCCTGCCGTTCCTGACCTACGTTGTTCTGGCCAGTTTCGGAATCAACATAGTGCCAGCGGTGTACATGCTGGTGGTGTTTACGTTGATCGCGACGGCCGCCCTGATCTGGATCGAGGGGTACGCCGCCCTCCAGATTCGCAATCCACCCGAGCCTGAGGAAACTGCGCCAGCGGCCTCGGGAATCATCGCTGCGTATTTGCCTAATGAAGCGGCCACGATTGTCGACACAGTAGAGGCGTTCCTGCGCATCGATTATCCGGGCGACTTTGAAGTGATCCTGGCGTACAACACGCCGCGCAATCTGCCAGTCGAAGCGGTGCTGCAGGCAATCGCCCAGCGCGACCCTCGATTCCGGCCAATGCGAATAGCCAGCAGTACGTCCAAGGCGCAGAACGTCAATGCCGCCCTGGTTGAGGCCAAGGGCGAGATCATCGGTGTGTTCGATGCCGATCACCACCCGATGCCCGGAGCCTTCACCCGGGCCTGGCACTGGATCGCGAGCGGGTACGACATCGTGCAGGGACATTGCGTCGTTCGCAACGGTGATGAGTCCGCCCTTTCCCGAACGATTGCGATCGAATTCGAAACGATCTACGGCGTCAGTCACCCCGGTCGCGCACAACTCCACGACTTCGGGATCTTCGGCGGCTCGAATGGCTACTGGCGAACAGATCTCCTGCGCAAGACCCGCATGCATGGGTTCATGCTGACCGAGGACATCGATTCGTCGATCCGGGCCGTCACCGCCGGGTATCGCATTTGCTCGGATCCTGGCCTGATCTCGGAAGAACTCGCCCCAGTCACGTTCAAGGGATTCTGGAATCAACGAATGCGCTGGGCCCAGGGCTGGTTCCAGGTTTCGCGCAAACACTTCGGCGAAACGGTTCGCTCGGACAGCCTTACCCGCCGCCAGAAGGCCGGAATGTTCCACCTGCTCTGCTGGCGGGAGATCTACCCGTGGCTTTCGTTGCAGATGTGGCCGATCATCGCGTTCTGGATCTGGACCTACGGCAGTGTCACCAAGATCAACTGGCTGATCCCGATCTTTGTGCTGACGACCCTGTTTACATTGAGCGTCGGACCCGGGCAAGTGCTCTTCTCGTACTTGCTGGCCGCTCCCCAGATCAGGGAACGAAAGCGATGGTTCTGGATGTTTTTGCTGACGGCGCCGATCTACAGCGAACTGAAAAACGTAATCGCCCGGGTTGCCCAGATAAAAGAGGTGATGGGGGATCGCCAGTGGAAAGTCACCCCACGAGGGTCGGCCGACGATACGTACGATGACGAAGCGGTCGTCCTTCCAGGAGAAGCCGTGATCGGAGTATCGCGAGTTGGCATCAACAAATCTGTGCGAACCGAAGTGATTGTCGTTCCGGACCTGCCTGCAGTTGCCCAGTGGACCCTCTTCGATGCCGACATTTCGCAGGCAGAGGAGTGGACCCGTTACCCAGGTCTCCGGGTCCTCGCCGATGAATTGATCAGCGACGGAACCGATGCTCATTCACTCGTGCTGGTTCCGTATGTGCCAATTTGTGACCGGTTTGCGGTCGAGGCCGAGATCCGGATGATGTGTCCGGATGCGTACGGTGGCAGGGTGCAATTGCTTGCCGGGGTACGCCCACTTTCCGGTGACGCTCGTGCGTCGGGAATCGGAGCCGGATTCGATTCGGGCGGGCGCGGGACGACAATTTTGACCATCAATGGCGAAGTCAGCAGGACCGTCCAGGTTGGGGTTGACAGTGCGTGGCACACGCTCCGACTGGAGGTCGACCGAGGGCAGGTCCGCTTCCTGATCGATGGGGCACCGTTGCTTGAACAGCAAACCAGTGCGTTCGCCCAGCCAGGTCAGATTGGCATTGCAAGTCATCATGCGGCCTGGCGCCTCTGTCACTTCGAGTGGTAACCTGTAGAGTCGCTGGCGATCAAACCAGACAGATACTTCGCACTTTTCGCCCTTTCTGGTCCAGTGTGATATTGGCCCGAAGGACTGAAAGGGGAGCGAGAAATGACTGATCACGTAATTTGTGCGATAGTTGAAGACGAATGCCACCTCGTTGGCCCTGTGTTCGCCAAGAGTTTCGCGGACGAACCGGTCGCGGTGGCAACGTTCAATAATTCAGTCGCAATGGAGGCTTACCTGGCGGAGAGGACAGCAGCGTTCAGCCGGTTCTGCTGTCGCTACGGGGCAGTACTTGCAATTGGTGATGGGAATGGCGGTGTCTACGGGGCTCTGGCAATGATCAATATGCCTGCACCCGAGATGACAAGTGACATGCGAATTGATTTAGGTTATCCAGTAAATCCCGAATGTGATATGGCAATGAGCAGAATCGGAGCGATGCTCGCGGAGGCTGAGGGTCACTACGGCGCATTGCCGAAACGCTGGATCAGTGTCGAGATGGTGGCGGTTGTTCCGGACAGGCAGGGCCAGGGACTGGGATCGCGCCTGATGCGGAAAGTACTTGACGAGGCGGCACGGTCCGGAGAACCGGTGTGCCTGGTGACTGATAGGGCGATCAACGTGACCTTCTATTCACGGCTGGGTATGCACATTGCATGGAAAGGTATGGACTCAGACGGCACTGTGGAAATGTGGAGTATGCGGACATTCCCTGAACAGACTTATTGATCCGGGAGTCAAAAGGTGCCGGTTTTTCGGTAGTTTGACGACGTGTGAGGCATCGTTGTGGCTCCTTGTCGGCTCTGAGTCTTGCACGGCACAAGCCTGTAACAACAGGGGTATCACGCTACCATTCTGTTCGCGGCGCGGTTGTCTGCAATTGGCAGGTCTTGACCGTTGCCCGCACCTGCCAATCCGGATTGGATCGAGATGACGACTACCTTCATACCAGGAACCGAAGCCCCCGCTCCATCCGAATGCGATCTGATTGCATTGGTCGACCAGATAGCTGCAATCGATGGCGTGGATATTCCCGAGAGCCTCGGCACGCTGGATGCCTACCCGGATGCGTTTGTCATTTCCGCGATTCGGGATGGGCGAGCGGTAGGGCTCGCCTCGGCATCGGGTGCCAGGCCACCGGAGATTGGCATCGCCATCCATCCCGATTGCCGACGCCAGGGTATCGCCCGGCAGCTGATCAGCGAATTGCAGTGCGAATTGGTCCGACGCGGACACACCGAAGCACTGTTGATTTCGGAGCGGGCCTCCGCATCGGGAATCGCATTCCTCGAATCGATTGCTGCTCCCTACCAGTTCTCGGAATTTCGGTTGGAGCGCTCAGGCGATGTGTCTCCGGACCTGCAATTACCAGTGGGATTCGACGTGCGCCGAGCCGATCATGCCGACCGGGGACTCATGATCGAGTTGCTTGCTCGGGCTTTCGATGATCGGGAGGCTACCGCGGCCGAGACAATCGACGATGGCTTGCGGGAAACGGACCGGCATTTCGCAATTGCCGCGTTCGACGGCGTTCCAATGGGCGTGGTGCGGGTCGGAGAGTGGGCCGGACTCGGAGACATCACTGCACTCGGAGTGATTCCGGAGTACCGGGGCAGGGGTTTGGGTCGGTCACTCCTGATGTGGGCGGTGGCGTATTTAGCTGATCAGGGTCACCAACGGATTGCGCTCGAAGTCGCCACCGACAATGCGAATGCGCTGGGCCTTTACCAGTCGTGCGGGTTTGTGGTTACCAACGAATTCGCCTACCACTCCTTTCCATTTGCTTGAGAACGCAATATTCGTGCAAAAGGCCTTGGCAGAAGTCGACCGGATGTGTCAATAATGACGCAGATGAAGTCTGACAATCTGTTTTTCCAGGTGTTGTAGCGACGACGCTCTGTTCCCGAAAGAGGGTTCGCCTGATTCTATGGTTGGCTCCCCGCCGATGAGCGCCACGACTGAACCGGTAACGAAGCCGGACGACGTCCAACCCGTACTCGAGATGATTTCCATCTCGAAGCGTTTCGGTGCCACTCAGGCGCTGGAGGATGTTTCGCTGTCCCTGCGGCCTGGCGAAGTCCATGCGCTGCTTGGCGAAAATGGCGCCGGCAAATCCACCCTGATCAAAATCATGACCGGTATCCAGCAACCGGATTCCGGGCGAAATCCGGATCGCAGGTCAGGTCGTCCGGGTCGGTTCGTCCCAGGATGCCCAGCGGCTGGGTGTGGCGGCGATGTACCAGGAGCCGATGATCTTTCCGGATCTCTCGGTCGCCGAAAACATCTTCATCGGGCACAACGATCGTGGCCGGTTCGTCGACCGTCGGCGGATGATCAAGGATGCCAACGCCGTTTTTGACCGGCTCGGCGTCCATCTCGATGTCGGTGATCCCGCACGCGGCCTGACCCTTGCTGAGCAGCAGATGGTCGAGATCGCCAAGGCGATTTCACTCGATATCCGCGTGCTGATCATGGACGAGCCGACCGCATCGCTCTCCGCCCACGAGGTTCGCCAGCTCTTCCGGATCGTTTCCGGATTGCGCCAGCAGGGCGTCGCGATTCTGTTCATTTCCCACCGACTTGAGGAGGTCTTCGAGATCTCCGACCGGGTGACGATTTTCCGGGACGGTCGCTGGATTTCGACCAATCCGCGGTCCGAATTGACCCCCGCCCAGGCCATTCGCGGCATGGTTGGCCGCACGGTGGTCGAACTCTTCCATCGCAACCGGCAACCGCATGGTCCGGTCCGTCTGGCCGTCAAGAACCTCTGGTCGTGAAGGGGTGTTCAACGACATCTCGTTCGAACTCCACGCTGGCGAAGTGCTCGGGTTTGCCGGGCTGGTCGGCGCGCATCGTACCGACGTCGGCCTGGCCCTGTTCGGTATCGCTCCCGCGGACAAGGGCGAAATCACGCTCGACGGTAAAGCCGTTTCGATCACAAGCGCCAAGCAGGCGATGAACCTGGGCATTGCCTATAGCACCGAAGATCGCCGCCAACTGGGGCTGATCATGCCGCTTTCAATTGCCTCCAACATCACGTTGCCGTCGTTGCCGCGCTATCTGACCGGGGCAGGGCTGGTCAAGCGAGACGAAGAGCGGGCGACGGCGGAGTCATTCCGGAAGCGGTTCACGATTCGCGCCCCATCGGTCGAGGTGCCAACGTCGTCGCTATCGGGCGGAAACCAGCAGAAGGTCGTTATCAGCAAATGGCTCGAGACGAGTCCGCAGGTGCTGATTCTGGACGAACCGACGCGCGGAATCGATATCGGCTCCAAGGTCGAAGTCCATCAGTTGATCGACGAACTGGCTGCGTCCGGTATCGCGATCATCCTGATCAGTTCCGACATGCCGGAAGTGCTGGCCATGAGCGATCGGGTGCTCGTGATGCGCGAGGGTCGGCAGATGGCGATTCTCGATCATACCGAGGTGACACAGGAGCGTGTTTTGACTGCGGCAATGGGTCAGTTGGACGACGTCTTTGCCGGCAGCGCGGCTTCTGAAGCGGCAGCTGAGATCGACCAGCTCGTCCTCGGAACAACGGAGACTGACCAGCGATGACCGATGCATTTCTCCGCCGATTCCGGCCCGAGCAACTCCGCGAGGTTGTGCTCGTCATCGTCACGATTGGCGTGCTGCTCTTCTTCGCGACCCAGATTCCTGATTACTTCAATGCCCGAGCAGTCAACCGGATCACGACCGGCCTGGCGATCACCCTGGTCGTGGCGATCGGACAGGTGCTGGTTGTTCTGACGCGCAACATCGACTTGTCGGTGTCGTCGATCGTCGGAATGTCGGCCTACGTGGTCGGGACGATACTGACGCGCGTCGATGGGATGCCACCGCTGGTCGCCGTCCTCCTGGCGATGCTGATTGGCCTGGGTCTAGGTATGATCAATGGGCTGATTGTTGCGTATGGCGGTGTACCGGCAATCATTACAACACTCGGGACGCTGGCGCTCTATCGCGTGGTATTGGTCGAAATATCGGGCGCTAAAACGGTCACCACCGCCGACTTGCCCGATTGGCTGAATGACATTCCCAGCGCCAACATCATTTCGTTCGGTGACTACGATCTCCGCGTGATGGTTGGTGTGGCGCTGGCGGTCGCGATTCTCGGTCAACTCCTGTTGCAGTACCTTCCGTTTGGTCGCCGCTTGTACGCGATCGGGTCCAATCCGGAAGCGGCGCGGGTCGCTGGGCTCTCGGCCAAGCGTGATGTCTTTTGGGCGTACTCAATATGCGGCGCCCTCTCCGGTCTTGCCGGCTTCATGTTCCTGGTCCGGTTCGGCAATATCACGGTGACGGCCGCGCAGGGACTCGAGCTTCAGGTCGTTGCGGCAGTGGTTGTCGGTGGGGTCAGCATCCTCGGCGGCTCGGGCACCATGTTCGGCGCATTCATGGGTGTCGCCCTGATCGAAATTCTCCAGCAAAGCCTGATCCGGTGGGAGGGCGTCAATGCGTTTGTGAAGGACGCCATCCTCGGCCTGATGATCCTGATTGCCGTCACTGCAGACACCCTGCTGCTCGGACGATTGCGTGAAGCATGGGTTCGGGTCAGACGCCGGGATCGGGAACGGGCTCGCCTGGATCTCCAGGTCGCTGAGGGCGATTCCCATGGTGACTAGTCTCATTCGGCGATTGCGAAGCTGGGAAGGCCTGCTCCTTGGGCTGTTGATCGTTGTACTGGCTATCAATATCAGCCAGGTCAGCAACTATCTGTCGACGACCAATCAGATCAATCTGTTCCAGCTCGGAATCGAAAAGGCAATCGTGGCGCTGGTGATGACCTTCGTGATCATCAGCGGAGAGATCGATTTGTCGGTTGCCTCGATGATGGGTCTTTCGGCGGCAATGTGCGCGTACTGCTTTGAACAAGGCGTGCCGATGGGTCTGGCAATTGTGATCGCGTTGGCGCTCGGGGCACTGTTCGGAGCGATGAACGGGTTCTTCGTGGCCGTGCTGGGGATCAACTCACTGGCCGTCACGCTGGCTGGGTACATCGGATTCCGCGGTCTGGCCAAGGTGCTGGTCGAAGACAATTCAGTCGGCGGTTTTCCGGACTGGTTCACTGATCTGGGTCAGCACGGCTTGATCGGCCCGCTCACACTTTCAATCATTCTCTTCGCCGTCTTCGCCGTCATAGCGATCATCGTTCTGCATTTCAGCGGGACTGGTCGACTGACGTACGTAATCGGCAACAGTGCGCCGGTAGCTCGCTTTTCCGGCGTATCGGTCGCGCGGACCAAGATCCTGATCTTCACGGCAAGCGGGTTCATCGCGGCATTGGCGGGCGTGCTGATGGCGGCGCGGCTGGGAGCCGTTCGCGCCAGTACCGCCGAGGGCGACGAACTGGACATAATCACGATCGTTCTGCTGGGCGGAGTGAGCATCTTTGGTGGAGTAGGGACGATGGTCGGAGTCCTGCTTTCCAATTACCTGGTGCTCAACATCCGCAACGGCATGATCATTTCCGGGATCACCGGAAACACACAAACTGGGGTAATCGGATTGATGCTGATCCTGTCCGTGCTCATACCGAATCTGGTTGGGCGGGTGCAGGAGCGACGTCGGCAACGTGCTGACATGGGTGTTCGCGCCCCACCGACCAGTACGGTGGAGGCAGAGCACACCCAGTCGGCACCGGGCTGATCCGGTTGCAGGCAGGCGGTCGCCAACGCGGGTTGGGGGCCAGGAATTCTCGATGTAGAGGAGGACGCGATCGTGAGACACAATCGACTGATTACCGGAGCTATGGCAGCGTTGCTGCTGGTTTCGGGCCTGGGAACAGCTGCAATTGCGCAGACCCCAACCGACGCCATTACGGCGACCAAGGGCCAGGAAGCCAAGATGATGCTTCTGCCCAAGTTCCTCGGAATCCTGCCGTTCGATCAAGCGAACCAGGGTGCTGAGGAGGCTGCGGCCGAACTTGAGAACCCGGTTCCGTTTGACTTCGTTGGCCCAACCGCCGAAGACAGCGTCGCTGGTCAGATCGAGTTCGTGACCAATGCGCCGACCGGTGAGTATGACGTCGTCATGCTCTCCAACAACGCGGGCGACCAGATCGTCCCGGCCGCTGAGGCTGCCAACGCTGGCGGCACCAAGGTCGTGACATGGGACTCCCCGATTCCTGACGGAACCGGCGAGGCCTTCTTCGTTGCCCAGGTCGACTTCACCGAGACCGGCAAGGTCCTTGCGGACATGGCCCTCTCAATCCTTGGCGAAGAGGGCGGACAATTCGCCATCCTGTCCGCTTCCCCAGATGCAGCGAACCAGAATGCCTGGATCGCGGCCATGCAGGAAGTCCTCGCTGACCCCGCCTATGCCAATCTCGAGTTGCTTGAGATTGTGTACGGCGATGACCAGTCCGAGAAGAGCTACGAAGAGGCCCAGGGCTTGATCTCCAAGTACCCGGACATGGACCTGATCGTTGCCCCGACCTCGGTCGGCATCGTCTCCGCTGCCAAGGCCCTTCAGGATGAAGGCCTTTGCGAGGACATCAAGGTCACCGGTCTCGGCGTTCCGGCCGAAATGCTGGAGTACACCCTTAACGGTTGTGCCCCGGAATTCGCCCTCTGGAGCTTCGTTGACCTCGGTTACCTGACCTACTACGCCTCCTACATGCTGGCAACTGGCCAGATCCAGGGCGTTGAAGGTGAGACATTCATCGCCGGTCGCCTCGGTGAGTACACCATCACCAAGGACCCGACCCGACCAGACGTTGACGCGCTCCGCATCCTGATGGGCCCGTTCACCGTTTACAACGCAGAGAACGTTGAGGAAGCCTCCAAGTAGCGCTTCCCCGACCAATCAACACCCCCGGACAACGACGTCCGGGGGTGTTTTCTGTTTAGGGAGTAGCTGGAGGGATTAGGGATCAGGTGAGTGCGCGTCGTGGTTCATGGCGGTCGACATGTGTCATTCGGGAATCGTGGTGGTCACGGCGGACACTGATCGACCTGCGGTCGACTGCAGGTGGAAGGGTCGGACTACGTTACTGGGCGACGGGTGACTGCCAGTCTGTCCTCCGATCTGCGGTCGAGGCAAGTTCGACTGTCGCCACCGATCCCTACTGACGGTATTGGTAGTCGCTGTCGCATTGCTGGTTGACTGACGTGAGCATTGTGGTTGGCTGCGGGGTTGCGTGATGAAGTTCAGTCTGGTTTTGGGGCAGCGATTGCCATTTGCCGAGATGCTCGCCCGGACGCGGGAAGCGGAAATGCTCGGATTCGATGGCCTCTTTCTGGTCGATCACTTTTTCGGTCGACTCGATGTCAACGAACCGACCCACGAGGGCTACACGATGCTGGCGGCTCTCGCGCCCTTCACGACCCGACTGCGACTCGGCTTGATGGTCGCCGGCAACACCTACCGCAATCCGTTCTTCCTGCTCAAGCAAGCCCTGACGGTCGATCACATTTCCGGCGGTCGGGTCGATTTTGGGGTCGGTGCGGGTTGGGTTGAGCGGGAACACGAGGCGTACAGCTACGAGTTCCCGGCACCCAAGGAACGGGTCGACCGGTTTGCCGAGGCACTGGAAATCTGGGAGTCGCTTCAGTCCAACGCCTACACGAATTATTCCGGGACCTACTACACGCTCGTCGACGCTCCGTGTGAGCCGAAGTCGCTGCAGGGGAAGATGCCGGTGCTGATCGGTGGCTCGAAGCCGCGGATGTTGCGATTGACCGCTCGGCTACGCCGATATCTGGAACTGCACCGCGTCACCTGAGGTTGGTGCAGAACTCAATCGCCAACTGGATGCCGCCTGTGTGGCTGAGGGTCGTGATCCGAAGTCGATCGAGCGCAGTGTCAGTCCGGATATGAACATGCTGGAATCGGTTGAGGCATTTGCCAACGCAGCCAGGGTGTATGAAGAGGCGGGGTTCTCGCACATCTACTTGCCATGGCCACGGGTCGAAGCAGAAGCACCGGTGATGCGAGCAGCGGCGGCTCAGATTCTGGGAACTGCCAATGCGGAACCGGCACCGTACGCACCAACGGCGAGTGACCGGGGGCTGCGAACAGTGACCGAAGCAGATCGCGACGCAATCAACACGATACTGGGTGGGTTTGCCGGGACTGCGTCGGAGCGATGCCTGCAGGTGTTGTCTAATTCGCCGGGCACATTGTTCGACGGTAATGACATTGCTCGGGAAGCCGGTCTGACGTCGCACGTCGACGTGAGCCGTGCATTTGCCGAACTTGGTAATGCCTTCGAGGCGGCCGGATTCGCTCGTCCGTGGCTCGAAGGTCCGCGTGGCCGAACACTTTCAATGGAGACCGCCGCAATCTTGAAGGAGACCATTTAATGGCCGGAATAGTATTTGGCGCGGTAACTCCGCATGGGTGGTTATTGATCCCGGAATTGCATCCCGAGAACATTGACACGCCCCAGAACCGTGCTGCCCTGGTGGAAATGGGTGCGCGCATGGCGGAGCTCAAGCCTGATGTGATTGTGATCGCGACGCCGCACGGGTTCCGGGTCGATGGCTCAGTGTCGCTGGCCAATGTCGCCAGGGCCGCGGGAACGCTGACCGTCGATGGGCACAAGGCCGAAATGAACGTGCCGGTTGACCTGACGCTGACCGACGCAATCGCTGCCGCTGCCCGGGCGCGAGGAGTCCCGATCGCAATGACCGGGTTCGCCGGCAATCAGCGCAACGAAAGTGCCCTGCCGCTGGATTGGGGAACGTTCGTGCCGCTCTGGTTCATGGGACATGGGCAGAATCATGTTGGACACGGCGATGTGCTCGCTCCCAAACCAGCGGTCGACCATGGGCCGCCGATTGTGCTGGTCAATCCGTCCCGCTTCCTGCCGCGTCAGACGCTCGTCGATTTTGGCGAAGCAGTGGCAGATGCCGCCGCCGCTGACGGACGTCGGGTGGCCTTCATCGCCTCGTGCGACTGGGCTCACGCGCACGAAGGCAGTCGGTACGGAGCAAGCCCGGATGCGGCGATTGTCGATCAGATGGTGGTCGATGCCCTGAACGCGAGTGATCCCGGCAGCCTGATCGCGCTGGAGGATCCCAGGTCAAGAACGCAGCGATCGATGGACTTTGGCAGGCGTTGATGTTGGCGGGAGTCATGAACCGGGTGCCAATGACCGGTTCTGTGGCGTGCTACGAGATTTCGCCGACGTCAACATGCGGAATGCTGGTCGCCAGTTACGAACCAACCGCCGGTTGACCCGAAATTGGGGTTCCCATGGCTTCGGCGACCGCCTCTTCAATGGTCAGGGCCACTCCCCGCTCCCAGGCAGCTGAGAAGCGTTCTGCTCCGATCTGACCGCGCATCGTCTCTGCCTGCTCATTGAATTTCTGTTCGAATCGGGGCTCGTTGGCATTGCCAATGTCCAGGCGTAGTCGTGCCGCCGCTCCGTAAAGGGTGGCGGCGCGTTCGGCGTTTCCCTGCGCAAACGCCATGTCGGCAAAGCATTCCAGTTCCTTGGCGATCCCGGTCTGGATACCGAGCGAGTTGCGGATTTCGAGGGCCTCGAAGTGATATCTGGCCGCTGCTTCAAAGTCACCCCGGGCCTGGGCAATCTCTCCCAGACTGCTGAGGGCGTAGCCGACGCTGTCCGCATTTTCGAGTCGGCGGTGGTGGTCCAACGCCTGCAGGTTGAGCGCTTCGGCTCGATCGAGATCACCCTGGTCCATCAGAACCAGAGCGAGATTTCCGAGCATGTAGCCCTCACTGGTCTCATCACCAAGCGCCCGGAACATCTGCAAAGCGTGGTTGTAGAGCGATGTTGCGGCTATTGCGTCTCCGCCGGCATCCGCAATCATCCCCAAATTTCCGTACGAGTAGGCGACACCCAGTTCATGACCGACCGCCATGTACTGAGCCTGGGCTTCTCTCGTTAGCCGTTCACCACCTTCAAGATCACCGCGGAAGTAGCTCATCACCCCCGCACCGAGGTAACAGTCACCGCGAGCCAGCGTCGGGTCACCTCCGGCATCGGCAATATCTTCTGATACCACTCGCTTGCGTCAACAATGAAGCCCCGATTCGCCCAGAAGCGGTAGAGGGATCCCGCTATTCGCAATGCTGTTGCTGTTTGACCATTGGCGACGCTCCACTCGAGCGCCGTACGAATGTTTTCATGTTCACGCTCTACGTTTTCGTACCAGAACTGCTGATTAGCGCCGACAAGTTCTCTTTCTGCCTGCTGCGCCAGTGCGAGGCATGTTGTCGCGTGCAACTCCTGTGCAAAGTCAAGCTCCCCGTGTTCCTTCAGTTGCTCGAGCCCAAATTCACGGATTGTCTGGAGTATCCGGAAGCGAACAACCTCCGGTTGACCCTCTGCGGCAACCGATGGCAGCACTTGAATCAGACTTTTTTCGACCAGGGACTCGATCAGTGCTGCCGGTCCGATCCGGGTTGGAGTCTGTTTCCAGAGATGATCCGGCAGTCGTTTCGGCTGCGTCCAGCGAAAATCCGCCTACATACACACTGAGATACCGGAGCGTGCGTTGTTCAATCTCGTCCAGCAGCCCGTAGCTCCAGGCAATTGCCGCGTGCATGGTTTGGAGTCGTTCAGGCAGATCAACCGGCCCGCGAGTCAGCACCGGTAACGGGGGATCGATTCGCGCCAGAAGTTCGGACGCCGGCATTACCCGAAGTCGCGCAGCGGCCAATTCAATGGCCAACGGCAGACCATCCAGCCGATTCACAATCGTGGCTACGTCTGCGGCATTCTCCTCAGTCAACGTGAAACCATGCCGAACCGATTGGGCGCGGTTGATCAGCAACGAAACTGCGGCGATATCGGCCAGTTCCTCGACGGGAGGCAGTCGCTTCTGGTCGGGCACCAGCAGTGGCTCAACCGGGTAGCCGTATTCGGCACGAATGTGGAGGATGATCCGGCTCGTCGCGCAGATGGTCAGCTTAGGACACCTGGCCAGGATCTCCGCAATCGCGATTCCGGCATCAGGAATTTGTTCCAGGTTATCCAGCACAATCAGGCGGGAGCCCAGGTTGATGAGGGCGTACAGCCCTTGATGTTGCTCGTCGGGGGAGTCTCCGGGAATGGCGAAGTGATGGATCAGCGCATCGGCAATTACTGAGCCACTTCGCACGGACGCTAGTTCGACGAATGTAGCTCCGCCATCGAAGGTCGTTTCAACCGATCTGGCCGCTTCGAGGGCGAGTCTCGTTTTGCCAACTCCCCCGGGTCCAGTCAGCGTAACCAGGCGGATATCGGCTCGACCAAGCAATGAGGTCACATCGGAGACCTCCCCGGCCCGTCCAATCAATGGATTTGGCGGGGCAGGAAGTGGGGGACCCTTGGGGATCGATTCGGTGGACTCGGATTCGGCGCTTGCACCGTGGCGCGCGAGAAGCACAAATGCATCGCGCTCTGGCCCGGCCAGACCCAGCCCATCCGCCATCATCTGGACGGTATCGCGGCGTGGTTTCAGGATGATTCCGCGCTCGAGATCACTGATCAGGCGGGTACTTAATCCGCTCAGTTCGGCCAGCGCCTCCTGAGTCAGATCACGATTCTTCCGAATTTGTTTGATCAAGTTCGCGAGTGATCGCGGAGCCCCGTCATTTCCGGAATCAATGGCCATCCCTGAACCCCCATTCTTCCGAACATGAACCCTGATCCTAGCATGAAGCTGTGGATGCTACAGAAAGCTGTGCGTTGAACTGTGGGTTGGATGCGTGTTCACTCGCACGTCTTCCGGCAATCATCGAGTCATCCCTGCGATGCACGTGCGGATGAATGCCCACTCAAGTGGAAGGCATGGCAATGATTGCGATTGCACCAATTCGATTTGTCCGTGCTCCTGAAGTCCAATTGCACACGCCGGATAACGACGAGCATGAGCGGGTCAAGATCGCCCGGATCTCGTCCGACGGTATGACCGATCGGGAACTGCGGGGATTGCAGCAACTCGACCCGCTGCACGACTCTGAATTGGGGGTGACGTTCCTGCGGGTCGGCGCCTGGCCGCGGATTCGCAGATAACGGTTAGCTGGCGAGTGATCGCATCATCGTGATAAGCGAGGCTTTCTCCTCGAACCCGATACCTGGGGACTCTGGTAGTGTCACCCACGAGTCTTCGACGGCAATTCCATCGGCAAATCCGCCAAACGGCTGGAAAATGCCGGGGTAGGATTCGTTACCGCCGAGCCCAAGACCAGCCGCCATATTGAGCGACATCTGATGCCCCCCGTGGGGAACCACGGTCCGCGGCGACCAGTCCATGCTCATCCATCATCTCGAGCGTGCGCAGATATTCGACCAACCCGTACGAGAGCGCGCAGTCGAACTGCAGCACATCGCGATCGGGCCGCATTCCGCCGTAGCGGATCAGGTTGCGGGCATCCTGCATCGAGAAGAGGTTCTCGCCGGTCGCCATCGGTCCGGAGTAGTGATTGGCGAGTTCGGCTTGCAGTGCATAGTCGAGTGGATCGCCCGCTTCCTCGTACCAGCGGAGACCGTACGGTTCGAGTGCCTCGGCGTACGCGACGGCAGTTTTGAGATCGAACCGTCCATTAGCGTCGACCGCCAGATTGGCCCCGGAACCCGCCACCTCGATGACGGCTTCAATCCGCTTCAGGTCCTCGGCCAGTGACGCACCGCCAATTTTCATCTTGACGGTTGTGTATCCCATCGCGAGGTACGACTTCATCTCGTCCTGCAGGGCAGACAGGTCCTTGCCGGGCTGGTAGTAGCCGCCTGCCGCATAGACCCAGACCCTATCGTCGGCGACGCCTTCGCGATACCGGTCTGCCAGCAAGCGCCAGAGCGGCATACCCTCGATCTTGGCAACGGCATCCCAGACCGCCATGTCGATTGTGCCGACGGCGACCGAGCGCTCACCATGCCCGCCGGGTTTCTCGCCGGTCATCAGCACCGACCAGATCCTGTGTGGATCGAGGTTCGATTGATCGTCCGTGAGCAGACTGGTCGGGTCCGCCTCGTTGAGCCGGGGGATGAATCGCTCGCGGAGAAGTCCGCCCGGTGCGTATCGACCGTTGGAGTTGAATCCGTAGCCGATCACCGGTCGCCCGTCGCGCATGACATCGGTCACGACGGCGACGACCGAGACCGTCATCTTGCTGAAATCGATATAGGCGTTCCGGATCGTGGAATCGATTCCGGTGACCATTTCTCGTATGTCTGTAATGCGCACGTCCTGCATCCTCTCTCGATAGTGGTCCGTATCCTACGAAACTTGCGTATGGTTGGTAGGGCCCACGAAGTAATCCGTGTAAACGCTGGGCGAAATGAATCTACTGGAGTGAGATGAGTAATTCAGACAAGACCATTTCTGGTTCGATCGATATTGCAGCACAAGCCGGCGGTTATCTTCGACATACTTGCCAATCCGCATCGGCATCCCGGAGATCGATGGTTCAGGAACGCTTGAAACCGATCCGTTGAGGGCCCGGATCGGCTTCCACTCGGTGCGAAGTTCAAAATGCAGCTCAAGAACGGGCCGATGAGCTATTCGACTCCGAACAAGGTGATCGAGTTCGAAGAGAATCGCCTGATCGCCTGGAAGCACTTCGGCCCGCAGATCTGGCGGTACAAACTCGAACCGGTCGGAGAATCGGCGACCCGGGTGACCGAAGAGTTCGATTACGCCGGGTACGGACCGTTCGGGTTCGTGATCAAGCGGATGTTTGCCGGTAACAAGCAATCGATCGACAAGACGCTGGTTCGCCTCAAGGCAATTGCCGAGGCAAGCTGATCAGGCGATGTCCCATTGTTCGCGCAGGAAGGCAACGGTTGCCCGGAGCATTGCTTCGTGCCCTTCGCCTTCCAATGGCCCGCCCAGGGCAGAACACTCGATGCTGACGTATCCCTCGTAACCGATTTGCTTGAGTGCGCCAAACGGAACCGTGAAGTCCAGACAACCGGCACCTGGTTGCAATCGGTTGTTGTCGGCAATGTGCACGTAGCCGAGATGTAGTCCGGCATCGACGATCGGTTCGGCCATGTCGGCTTCCTCGATGTTCATGTGGAAGAAATCGGCGAGCGACTTCACGCGCGGAGAACCGATGCGATGGGCCAGTTCAGTTGCTTGCTCCACCCGGCGCAGGAAGTACGCCTCGTACCGGTTGAGCGGCTCAAGGAATACGGCCGAATTCCCCTCCGGCAGATCAGCTACCCATCGACTGAACTCGGCTGTTGCCAGATCCATCAGCTGCGTCGGTGAGTTGGCGATGTCGGGAAAGTCATGTGGCGGTCGGACCGGAACCGAGACGACTCCATCGGCCCCCAGTTCATCGGCGAGGCGGAGCAAGTTCGCGAGTCCGGCAAATCGCACCGCCCGGTCAGCCGCATCCGGCACGAGCGGATCGTGCATGTCATGGGTGCAGATGCCGCTCACAGGCACCCCGGATTCGGCGACGGCGGCCTTGACGGCATCGATCTGCTCGCCGAGATCGAAGGTCGGTCCGACATTGACTTCCACCGCGTCGAACCCAACGGCTCCGGCAGTCACGAACTTGTGGACGAGGGTTTCACCGGGCAACCGCGATGTCTGGACGGCGAGTTTCACGAATCGTTCTCCTGAATTGCTGATCAGCACACATTCTGTATGGTTCATCTTGCCATCTGCGTGTGAATGACGCCTGAGCGTCGGTTGCGTACCCATCTTCGACCGGCGTTCGTTTTATGCTCAGGCAAGCATCTGTCGCGTTTTTCGCTTTGTTCGGGGATAGAGCACCATTAACCCACGAGATCAGCCCCGAATCATCGCCGGTCGCTACCAGATCGATAACCGCCTTGGTGCCGGTGCGTTCGCGGTTACCTGGCGAGCGACCGATCTGAATTTGCATCGCGTCGTGGCAATCAAGGAACTCCGGGCGGAGTTGGCGACGGACCGGCAGTTCCTGGCCCGGTTTGAACGCGAAGCCCAGGCTGCGGCATCGATATCCAGTGAAAACACAGTCCAGATTTTTGACGTGGGCACGAGGGTGGCACGGCGTACATCGTCATGGAATACATCGATGGCGGCTCTTTGCGATCGCTCATGTCAGAGCGCGGCGGCAAACTGGGTGCCCGCGAATCGGTTGCGGTGATCCGGCAGGTTCTGACCGGTCTGGCCGCGATTCATGCCCGGGGAATCGTTCACCGAGATCTCAAACCGGAGAATGTGCTGGTTGGAACTGATGGAATCGCCCGGATCGCCGACTTCGGGATTGCCAGTGTTGCCGACCAGATTGGACTGACCACCACCGGCACAACATTCGGCACGGCAGCGTACATGGCGCCGGAGCAGGGGCGTGGCGATGCAGTTACTCCCGCGACCGATCTGTATGCGGCCGGAGTGATGCTCTTCGAGATGATCTCAGGACGCTTGCCGTTCCAGGCGTCGACGATTGTGGCGATGCTTATGGCGCATCAGAACGACCGGCCACCAGCGCTTACCTCGATCTCGCCGGAACTGCAGGACCAGCACGGGTTGTCCGATGTGATTCAGCAGGCGATGGCCAAGGAACCGGGTCGGCGTTTTCGTTCCGCCAACGCGATGATAGCTGCGCTCGACCAGCCATTTTCCGCCGACGCGCGAACGCTCCAGGTACAGCCGACACCGCGAGTTGAGCAGACGATGACCATGCCGGTTCAACCGCGTCCGGTCCGGGCAGGAACGCCTCCACCGCCTGGTGGCACCGCGCCAGTCGAACGTGGCGGTGGTGGCGGGTGGATCTGGACCCTGCTGATTCTGATCGCGGTCGGTGCGGTGGCGGCGTATCTGGCCATGCAGTATCTCGATGATGGTGATGAGGACAACGGCCCGCTTGCGCCCGTTCCGACTCGAACGGCTCAGGCTCCGACCGAAGAGGACGATCCGGATCCGGAACCAACCGAAACCTCGGTGCAGATCATCGAGCCGATCGAGACCAGCACTCCGGAACCAGAGGCAACGGAAACCGAAGAGATCATCGAGGAGCCGACCAGCACTATCGAACCCGAACCGACCGAGGAGATCGAGACTCCGACCGAGGAATCCGTTATCGAACCGGTCGAAGGTTCACCCACCGAAACCGAAACCCCGGACGGTGCCCCGACTATCGAGAGCATCTAGCGGACGTCGGTTTCTGGTCGCTACCTTGCAGCCAGCACCAGCACCAGAGCGATTACGGCTGGGACCGTCTGGACGAAGATGATTGACCGGCTGGCGGTCAGCGCTCCATAGATTCCGGCGACTGCAACGCAGACCAGAAAGAACACCGCCACCTGATCGCCGACCGGTTCGTCGGCAATTCGCGACCAGATCAGTCCTGCGGCGAGGAATCCGTTGTACAGCCCCTGATTGGCGGCAAGTGTTTTGGTCTGCGCCGCTTGTTCGATTGTCAGTCCAAAGCGGGCCGCGGTCCTGGGTTTGGTCCACAGGAACATCTCGAGCACCAGGATGTACAGATGAATTGCAGCGACCAGCAAGACTGCGATTGTCGCGATTGTATTCAGGGCACACGTCCAGTTTTGATGGTCAGTCCGGTCGGGTTAGTCGAGCGCCGGCATCATCGCTCCGGTTCGCTCGTCGTAGTGCACGCCCGGTTTCCAGTGATCAAGACCGAGTCCGTCCGGATTCCAGACGACTTCGCCGGCCCGGAACGTCATCGCGCATGAGAGCCGCTGGGTGCCTGGCAATGCGTTCGCGACCGCAATCGACGAATCCGAAGTCGCCGGTCAGCAGATCAAACACCGCGATATCAGCATCAGAACCAACATTGAGCGTGCCCAGTTCGGGATGATTGATTTCCCGCGCCGGGGCAACGGTCGATTTCTCGATGACGTCGACCAGCGGCACGCCGATGTTCAGGATCTTGTTCATCGTCTCCAGCATGTCGATGACGACGCCATTGACATTGCCGGTGTGCAGATCGGTGCTGATCGAGTCCGGCAGAAATCCCTGCTGGATGGCCGGGACTGCATTGCGGAACCAGAAGCTGCCGGCACCGTGACCGACATCGAAAATGACGCCCTTTTCGCGAGCCTTCCACATGAAGTCAGAGACGACTCCCTCGCGATCCAGCACCGGGAATTGCTGCGCGAAGACATGGGTGTGGATATCGCCGGGGCGCAATCGATCGAGGAATCCCTCATACGGACGCTCCGGCAGCCACGGGCAGATGTCGACCATGATCGGCATGCCGCAGAGTTCGCCCGCTTCGAGCGCTGAATCGATGGCCATCCACGGCTGATGCTTTTCGTCGAACGGGCGCATCGCCCAGTAGTGTGCGGTCTTGATCCCCACCACGACATCGGCATATTCCTCGGCCATCGCGGCAGCGAGTTTCGGGCGGAACTCGACTTCCTCGTGCTCCCACCAGCCACCGGGACCGCCAGCACCCATTCCCTGGCCGACGATATTGACGTAGGCGAAGATGCGCGGCTTGGCCGTGTCGATGATCGAGAGCTTGAAGTCGGGGAAGTCACGGTAACCGGCGGTACCGGTATCGACGATCGTGGTGACCCCGGCGCGAAACGTGTGGACAAGCGGGTTGAGCGAGAGTTTCGAGCGCTGATGCGTTTCAAAGCAGTGAACGTGGATGTCGATGATGCCGGGCGTGACGATCTTGCCGGATAGATCAATGACTTTGGTGGCAGGTGTGACATCCAGATTCGGCCCGACCTGCGCGATCTTGCCATCGCTGATCAGGACATCGGCCGGTACCATCGAGCCCGTTGGCCGGATCGATAACTCGCGCGCCCTGCAACAGAACATCGTGTTGGCGTCCGTCGAGCATGACCTAACCCTTCTGCAATGCACGCTGGAGGAGCGCGGTTGAATAGAACTCGTATGAGGCCGCCTTGTCCGGAAAATCGATCAGATGCACCGTGAATCGGCAGGGCACACCGTTGTCGGGCAAGTTGTCGGCGAAAAAGGACGAGTAGGCCTCGGCATAGGCCTTCCGCAGTCGATCCTGCTCGGCGGCATATCCAGCGGGGTCGGCGAGGATGTTCGGAGTCTTGGGCTGGGCACCGAAGGCGTGCATCTCGACGAAATCGATGTCCCGCAATGACGAGCAGATTCCCGCCTCGACGACCCACTTCTCCCAGCACTTGAACACAAGGGCGACTTCCTGATGCGGGTCCATCGACACCAGTTCGTCGAGTCCAAGGACACCCTTCGCCGAGTAGCCACCGGTCAGTCCCGCAAAGTGAATCTTGAGGTCACCATCGGCTTGCTCTTCGGTCACGAGCGCCGAGAGAACCGGCCGGTCGCCATCGTAGTAATAGGTAAGCTTGCCGCGCTTTTTGATGTTGAACGCCATGAAACTGGTTCTCCTTCAGGTTAGGTGGTCAGGACCTGCCGCAGGCGGGCGGCAACGATATCGCCTTCCTCGCTGGTCAGGGTCTGCGGATTGAGTCCGATAGTGTTCGGTTCATCAACCGGCTGGGAGACCTCGATCCAGACATCGCCGTTCTTCAGTTCGTCGATTACCTGGTCGCGCGTCTTCTTGAAGCTGCTGTCGAAGTGAACCATGGTGCGGGCGTGCGGTTGACCGGCTTCACTCGGAAAGCGCCGCTCGGTGGTTACGCCCGGAATTCCGGCGAGGTCTTCGATCCAGTTCTGGACGATCGATTCGTAGCCTTCCAGAATCGCGTCTTCGTCCTGATCAAGCGTGTACTGGACCGCTGCGAGCATGCCGGCCAGTTCCTCTTTACCGACCTTCATCGGTCGCCCGATGCCCTGCGTTGGCGGAGAGAGCCGGCGACATCCAGCGATCAGGTCTTTGGTTCCGAGGACCAGACCGGCCGCCTGCGGTCCGCGAATGCCCTTGCCGCCGCTGAAGATAATCCCCTCGCAACCGAGCACTTTGGTGTAATGCCAAAGACTGGAGACCGGGGGAATCTGGGCGGCCGCATCGACCAGAACCGGGACACCGTGCTTCTTTGCAATCGCTACGACGTCCTCGATCGGCAGGCGATTTCGCGGCCAGCGCACCGGCAAACCAGACCAGGCATGCTGTTCGCTCGGTGATGGCAGCCTCGAACGACTCCAGCGTGTCATCGCATTCGATGATGGTCGCGCCGGTTTGCAGGATCGCGAAATCGTATCCGTTGCGTTGCGAGGTGAAGACGATCGCTTCGTTTTTGGTGATTCCCTTCAGCATTGGATATGCCATTGGGTCTGGTTCGTTTGGGGCAGCCATCAGTGTCGCAACGGCGAAGACGATTCCCCCGGCCGCACCGGATGAGACAAACGCGGCCTCGTTTTGGGTCAGCTCGGCAATGCGATCGCCAATTCTCGTTTGCAGGAGTGGCAGATCGACGAACGAGCCTGCCGCCGCATGCATTGCCTCAAGGACCTCCTCGGGCATGCGCGAACCGCCAAGCTTGGTCAGAGTCGCCGACGCGTTGATGATCGGTTTGATTCCGAGGTCCTCATAAATGGTCACAGGTGGCTCTCCTCACGTCGTCTGGCCCGCTTGCCGTTCGGCGTCAGCCTACCCAATCCGGACACGAGATGCATCGCCTGATTTTGTGGCCAGCTTGTTCGTTACGCGCTGGGATGTGTTTGGCCCGCTCCGCTAAAGTATCTGTACACAGGTAGTCAGCAGCAGAGGGAGCCAGAAATGACCCACAGCCAGTTTTCCGATCAGCCTGAAGTACGCACGTCGCCAACGACGAACAGGCGGCGGTTGTTGCAGGCGTCGGCTGGGGCGGCATTCCTGGCTGGCTCAGTTGGTTCGGCTCAGGCTCAGGACGCAACTCCCGTCGCGGAACCGGGTACATCGTTGAATCCGGTGGTTCCGTTCCCCGCTCCTGGAACCCGGACCTGCGCGCCGGGCACACAGATCGTATTCCGCGGATTACCGTTCGCCGATATCGGGCCCGTCTCGATCACCGGGTCGGAAAGCGGGGATCACGCCGGTGTCTGGATTGAACATGCAGATGGCAACGGCGGCAGTCTCAAGCGTGACCGCCCGTTCGTTCCCGGTGAAACGGTGTCAATCCGGACGCGGATGGATATCCGGGGCATTGAGGAAGGCGACTACGAATTCACAGTGTCGGTTCCGCGGTTCGTGCGGGTTGAGCCGGGCCGAAATGATCCGGAAATTCCGGAGGCGGTCAGTTCGTTCAGAAGTCGGCCCGGGCTGCGTCCGCCGATTATCTCAACCGAAGTGCTCAATCCGGGAGCGGACGAGGGGCTGATTTTCATGGCGCCCAAGAACGGTGCCGGTCGTGATGGTGCCCTCATCGTCGAGCAGACCGGAGAGCCGGTCTGGTTCTTGCCCGTCGACGTTGCCGAGAACCGCATCTACGAATTCAGGGTTCAGAACTATCTTGCCCAGTCTGTGTTGACCTACTGGCAGGGACTTTCGGCCGGTGGGCACGGGTATGGACACTACGTGATTCGCAACAACCGGTATGAGGTAGTCGCCGAGTTTCAGGCAGAGGGTGGATATCTCGGCGGTGACCCGCACGAATTCCTGATCACTCCCAGAGGTACGGCCCTGATCATCATTTACCACATCATCGAGTGGGACTCTGAGCGAGGTCGAGGGATCTGCGAATGCCTACGCTGTCGACAATATCGTTCAGGAGTTGGAGATTGAGTCCGGAGCCGTCCTCTATGAATGGCACTGCCTGGACCACGTTCCGTTGAGCGACACGTATGACGAGATCACCGGTGAAGACGATGAAGAGCTGGACTACTTCCATCTCAATTCGGTCAATGTCGACTTCGACGGCAGCATTCTGATCAGTGCCAGAAATACCTGGTCCTGTCACATGCTGCACCAGACGACCGGAGAAGTGATCTGGACACTTGGCGGGAAGCAATCGAGTTTCGCGCTGGGGGACGGCGTCGAGACGGCCTGGCAGCATGACTTCCGTGCGTCACCGGGGAACATCTATACGATCTTCGACAATGGCGCCGCGCCGGAAATCCACGAGTACTCCCGGGGCATAAGGGTGGCGCTTGACCTGGAGGCGATGACGGCTGAACTGCAGCAGGAATATGCGCATCCTGACGTTGTGCTCAGTCGGAGCCAGGGCAATATGCAGACCTTGCCGAACGGAAACATCCTGATCGGCTGGGGCAACTTGCCGCTTGCGACCGAATTTGCGGCGGACGGCACACACCTTCAGGACTGGACGCTTCCGGAGGGGAAGGAGTCGTTCCGCACGTATAAGTTCCCGTGGACCGGGCAGCCCTCCGATCCGCCGAACCTCTCGATTCTTCGGGACGAGAATGAAGCACTGAATGCGTATGTATCGTGGAATGGCGATACCGGGACAGTCAGCTGGCGATTACTGGCCGGGGCGAATCAGGATGCGCTCGAGGTTCGGGCCACTGTGGATCGCACAGGATTCGAAACAACCATTCCAGTTTCCGCGAATGATCTGTTCTTCATGGCCGAGGCGATTGACGCATTGGGGAACGTGACCGGACAGACAAACCTCGTGGCAATAGCTGACTAGCGAACACCTGTCGAATCGGGCCAGTTCTGTTCGACTGGATTGCGAAGAAGTATTTTGCCGTAGCTGGTCCAGGAGCATTGAGATGCGAGAGTTGATCGTAACCGCGTTTGTTTCCGTTGATGGTGTGATGGAAGCACCCGGAGGTGAGGCCGGGTACAGGAATTCGGGCTGGACCTTCAAGGACGTCGAGTTCGACATGGCCGCGTATGAAATCAAAGGTACGGAGCAGGACGAAGCGACGGCAATGCTGTTCGGCCGCAAGTCGTATCAGGCCTTCGCCCCAATCTGGCCGTCGATGACTGAAGAGTTCCCGAAATACAACGCCATGCCAAAGTACGTTGTCTCGACGACGCTGACCGAGACCGATCCGGGTTGGCCGGCGACGATTCTCCGTTCCTTGGACGAGGTCGCCGAACTGAAGAAATCTGACGGCGGTCCGATCATCGTGCACGGAAGTGGCGAGCTTGGCCATTCGCTGGCTGAGGCAGGGCTGGTCGATCGCTATCACCTGCTTGTGTTCCCGTTATTGCTCGGAGCGGGAAAGCGGCTTTTCGGAACTCCGGACCTGGATGCAAGGAAACTGCGCCTGATTGATCACGCGGTCTACAGCAACGGAATCCAGAAGCAGGTCTTCGAGGTCGTCAACTAAATCGGCTCACAGAAGCTCAGTCGACCTTCTCGGGCACGTACGTGCTGTGCGCGCCATCGACCAGAAGTGTCTGGCCGTTCAGATATTGCGACTCCGGGGAGGCGAGGAAACGAACGACGGCAGCGATGTCTTCGGAACGCCCGACTCGACCGCTCGGGATGTGCTGCTCGTAGATGGCGCGCTTGTCCGGGTCGTATGACTTCATGCCCGGCCGATCGGCAATCGCACCCGGAGCGATGCAATTGACCGTGATGCCGTACGGCGCGAGTTCGTAGGCCATGTTCCGGGTCATGGTTTCCACTGCGCCTTTTGCGGAGTCATAGACTGCGGCATCGGCATGGCAGTGCTTGGCCCCTATCGTGCTGGTGTTGATGATCCGGCCCTGAATCCCCTTGTCCATCATCTGCTTGCCGATGTGCTGGGCGAGGATGAAGGGTGAGCGGAAATTGACATTGAGCTGATACTCGAAGTCGTCGTCGCTGTAGTTCCAGAAATTGTTGCGGATAGACATCCCCGCGTTGTTGACCAGGATGTCGATTTGCGGCACAGTCGCCAGTGCTTCCTCCGCAAGGCGGTGGGCGTCGGCAATCACTGATGTGTCGGCCGGTATTCCCCAGGCGTCGACTCCCAGTTGCTGAATTGCTTCGACTGAATTCTGGACCGCGTCCGCTTCCCGGCCGGACACGATGATCGATGCTCCGGCGGCTGCGAGCCATTCCGCGGACGTGCGCCCGAGCCCACGAGTACTTCCGGTGATGAGGGCGATCTTGCCAGCAAGCGGCAGAGGGTTGTGGGTTGGAATTTGGGCTTTGTACACGTCAGGGTTCACCTTCGTTGAAAACGATGATTTCGGATCGAGTCATTGCCGTAATTGTCGGTCAGGAAGCCGGCCAAATGTCGGAGCTCATCCGAATCATCAGCTAACCCTTTAGCGCCCCAGCCGTCAGGCCGGACTCGAGCCGACGCTGGAAGAGGATGTAGACGATTAGTGTCGGGATCATGGTGATGGTCATGGCGGCGAACAGCGCGCTGTAGTCGTTGCTGTATCCCTGCTGAATCGCAAGGAACGCCAGGCCCTGGGAGAGCACGTACTTGTTCTCGTCCGGCATCAGCACAAGCGGAAGCAGGAACTGATTCCACTGACCGAGGAAGTTGAAGATGCCCATCGCAATCAGTCCCGGTGCGGCCATCGGCAACATGATGTTGAAGAAGATGCGGTAGTGGCTCGCGCCGTCCACCAACGCCGCTTCCGCGACTTCACTTGGCAAGGTCCGGAAAAAGCCGGTCAGGAAGAAGATGGTGAACGGTAACGAGTAGGCGATGTAGACGAGGATCAGGCCGCGATAGGTAGCCGTCATGCCGAGATCCTGGACCAGGAAGAAGAGTGGGACGAGCGCGAGAAAGACCGGGAACATCAGCCCTGCCATAAAGAGATAGGAGATCCACTTGCGACCCGGGAACTCGAACCTGGCCAGAACGTACGCGGCCATCGACGAGACAAGCAGGGTTCCGGCCAGTGACGGGACGACCACGATGACGGAGTTCACGAAGTAGCGGCCGATCCTTGCCTCGTTCCAGGCACGGGAGAAATTGTTCCACTGCACGGTGTCCGGGAAATTCCACGGACTGAAGAGAATCTCCGGGTCGGTCTTGAACGAAGTCATCACCATCCAGAGGAACGGAAAGATGACCATGATCGCCCAGAACATGAGCAGTATCTGGGCAGTTCCATTAAACGCGAACGAACCTAGTTTTGATTCGCCTGCAACACCCTGCAGTTTGGGAGTAGCCAGATTGGTCGTGGGTTCCTGGACTGGAGTTTCGTCGGTCATTGCGCGGTCCCCCTAGAACTCGTAGGTTTCGCGACGGGTGAGCCGCATGATCACAACCGAAAGCAGCAGAGTCAGGAGCAGCAGAATCACGCCGATTGCCGATGCATAGCCCCAGCGGCTGCGATCGAATGCCTGGTTGTAGAGGTACAGGGCGGCAACTTCTGCCCGCCGACCTGATCCGACACCACCACCGGTCATGACCTGGACCAGCACGAAGACATCGAGCGCGATGATGCCGATGTAGATAACGGTCGTTCGAAGGGTTTCCCAGATCAGCGGGAAGGTGATGTCCCGGAACGACGTCCACCGATTGGCGCCATCGAGGGTCGCGGCTTCATAAAAAGAAGTCGGGATGGACTGCATGCTGGCGATGTAAATGACCATGTAGAAGCCGACGCTGGACCAGACGATGACCGCCACGATTGCCCAGAGGATGGTCGTCGGATTTCCGAGCCAGGCGCGTTGCAGAAAATCGAGTCCGAGGACATCGAGCGTTCCGTTGAGCAGGCCGACGTTGGGGTGATAGACGTAACCCCAGAGCATGCCGACGATAACGGCCGAAATGACTTGGGGAAAGAAGAAGACAACCCGGTAGAAGCCGGCACCTTTGATCGCGTTGGTTCCCTGGGTGAACAGTGCCGCGAACGTTAGCGAAATACCGATCGTCACAAGCGGCAGCACGATCAGTATTTGACCGTTGCGGGAAAGCGCTTCCCGGAGGCGGGTGTCGTTCCAGGCGCGCTGGTAGTTATCCAGTCCAACCCATGGCTTGTTTTGCGATACCCCCCGCCACTCTGTGAACGACACATAGATGGACTGGGCGTACGGCCAAAGCACAAAGAGACCGTAGAGTAAAAGTGCCGGTGCCAGGAATGGGATGATCAGTCGGTACTTGTGGTGGTGCACAGGCCGCCCCGCTGCGTGAGATTGACAGGTCGCCGATTCGATGGGGTTGGGAACGACTGGCGATTCAGTTGAATCGCCAGTCGTAGTTCATGGAGGAGTTACGCCTCGCGGGTGTACTTCGGAATCGCGTCGTCTTCAGCGACAGCATCAGCCATTTCCTGGACGAGGTCCTGGAATTCGCTGATCCCGATCTGCTTCTGCATCAGCGCCAGCAGCTGGAAGCGGGACTCATCCTGCAAGTCCTTGTACCAACCCTGGTAGCTCGGGTTCGGGAAGGTGTTCGCGCCGGCGTTCGTGATCGCTTGCTGGGTGGATGCGAATGCCGTACCAAGATCGAGTCCGTCGCCGGAACCGAGCACGACCGAGAGGGACTTGGTGTCTTCAGCGAAGAACCGGCCACCTTCCTGCGAGAAGAGCAAGCGGAGCCATTCCATACCACCCGGGACATTTGCGGCCTGGGACGGAACAATGAACGGTTCGCCGGCTGTGGCGATGATTGCCTCGAATGGCAGCTCGTCGCCTTCCAAGCGATGGAGTCGGCGCGACAACCATGTTGAAGTCCTCAGGGACCAGGTCGCCCATTTCGTTCTGGAGCCACGTGCCGCACGGCAGGAACGCACCCTTGCCCTGCAACCACTCGGCCTGCGATTGGGTGTGATCCAGCGCTTCCCAACCGGAGAGGAAGAGATCCTTGTCTGCCAGCATGTAGAGGTTTTCGAGGACAAAGGTGACCGCGTCGGACTTCCAGGCATCCGGCTCGAGATTGTCGATTGCGATTGCCGCGGCCGGGCTGTGCTTGTACAGCATCTGATCGAACATGAAGTTCTTCAGGTACTGCGGGTGCACACCGGTGGTCACGAACGGAGCCACTCCGGCGCCCTTGATCTCTTCCGAGAAGGCGATGAAGTCCGTCCAGGTCGTCGGATAGGTGTAGCTGTTGGCCTGCATCCAGGTGTCGCTGTACCAGACGCCGACGACCGTCAGGGCCCAGTTCAGGTAGAGCTGTTTGCCATCGAACATACCGGTGGATTGCGAGCCGGGCACAAGTGTGTCAGCGAACAGAACGCCCTCGGTGTCGTACGACGGAGCAGCCATCAACGGAGCGAGATCGGCCAACTGACCTTCGGCGACCAGCGCAGCCATATCGAGGTTACCGGCACCGGAATTGTCGATCACGTCTGGTGGATTACCAGCGACAAATCGAGGCTGAAGTTGGGCACCGAGACCCTGAATGCCGGCGTACGTGATCTGGGCATCCGGGAAGAGCGCACCGTACAGGTTGTCATTGACATTGATTGCGTAGTTATCGCCGAAGCCGCCCTTGAAGATGACCACGTCGAGCGGTGCAGCCGGATCGACTCCGAGCGGATTGGTGGCACCGGCGGCAGGACTGGCCTGCGCGAAGGCACTGAGGGGACGAGCGCCGGTGAAGAGCGCGACGGCGGCCGGGAACGAGAGTCCCATGGCGGCGGCGCGTTGCAAAAGGGCGCGACGGGAATGTTGGCCGCTGTTGGCATCTGCCATGAGCTGGCGAATCTGGTCCTGCATGGGTCGAAATCCTCCTCTGGATTCTGGTTGAACCAACCTTGGTTCGTCCGTTTCGGCCTGGGTTTACCCGTTGCGACCGACACGAGTCAGGAATCGCTCGGGTCTCGCTTGACAGTTTTCCTCCCGGGTCACCTCCTGGTGGATATGAGCCGCTTTATCGGGCGTTCCATGGGTCAATCACGTCAATTGACGATGGGAATCACTATAGCCAGTTGTGGTGGCGCGAATCGTCATGTGCGTAGCACGCACTGCTCTAAATGGCCGTTATCGTAAAGTTAGTGTATGGTGTGCAACAAATTAATGATCAGTCTGGAGGGCACGTAGAACACCCTCTGGCGAGCGCCAGAGGGTGTTCAAGTGGATGCTACTTCGGCGTCCCGTGGGTTGGGATCCAGTAGCTCACGTACAACTCTTCGTGGGCCGGGTCGCAGAAGGGCTTTGGCTCACCAATCGGAGAGGCGAGCCAATACTGGCGAGCGATCGGGCGGCCGCAAAATGTGCAGGCAATCCGGATTGGTTCGATGTAGCTGACCGGCGGCATGATCCACTCACCGGTCGTGGGCAGATTGGTCGTGTCTGTCATTGGGTGTACCCATAATCGATTGCCGCCCGTTCGGCGGAGACGAATCCGTTGGCGATATCGGAGGCGATCATGGCCGGATCACGATCCGCCGTCTCGCCGTAGCCGCCGCCGCCTGGCATGACCAGCTTCACCTGATCACCCGGATGGAGGATGATGCCGGAGAACTTCGAAGGCGATTTGGTGCCGAATACGTCGACGAATGTCTGCCATTCGCCCTCGCCCTGCAGCTTGACGTAGAGACCGCCGCGCGCTCCGTTGCCGCCCCCGAGCGTGCCCCACGGATCGGCTTTCATGCGGTTCAACAACGCGCTGACCGTCACGTCGGACGTGACCGACAGGATCCGCTCGCCGCCAAGTCCGCCGCGCCATTGACCCGGACCACCCGAATCGGTCAGCAAGCGGTACTCGTCGATCAGGAAAGACGGATACCGCGTCTCGAAGACCTCGACCGGCGTGTTGCGGCAGTTGCCGTTGATCGTCACGACCATGTTGTTGCCGTCGAGCCCCTTGCGACCGCCCCAGCCGACACCTTCGAAGTGGAAGTGCGCGTAGAGATCGCCGGTCCGCGGATCGGTGCCGCCGAAGAGGAACGGCGACGACGTGCCGCCGCAGGCCGCGACGACCCGATCCGGAATCGCGTGCTGCAGCGCGCCGAAGACCATGTCGGTGATGCGCGGGCTGGTTTCGGTATTGCCGCCCGCGACCGGCGCCGGGAACGAGCAGTTCACGATCGTGCCAGGTGGAGCGATGATGGTGAACGGCCGGTAGCACCCCTCGTTGCGCGGAATCGTCGGGTCGGTCAGGTGCAGGAAGGCGTTGTAGACCGCCGAGGCCGTCACGGCGTAGATCGCGTTGACCGGTCCGACCGCCTGCGGTGCCGAGCCGGTGAAGTCGGCAATGATCTCTTCGTCGCGAACGGTCAGACTGCAGCCGCATCGGGTAGGAGCGGTCGCTGATGCCGTCGTCCTCGATCACATCCTCGAAGTAGTAGATGCCGTTCGGAATCGCGCGAATTTCGGCCCGCATCCGTCGTTCCGCGATGTGCCAGCAGCTGTCGGGACGCCTCCCGAACCAGATCCTCACCGTAGGTAGTCGAGCAGCTCGATGATGCGCTGCTTCGGCCAGATCGAGCGAGGCCATCATCGCCCGGAAATCGCCGTAGGTCACCTTCGGCGTGCGGTGATTGGCGAGGATGATCTTCCAGATATCCTCGTCATCGACGCCGCGCTTCTTGATCTTCACCGGCGGCAGCAGCAGCCCCTCCTGGAAGACCTCGGTCGCATCTCCGGAGAGACCGCCTGGCGTCTTGGCGCCCGGTTCGGACATGTGGGCGACGTTGGCCACGAACGCGAAGATCTCGCCCTCGTAGAAGACCGGCTTGAGCATCATGTGCTCCGGCACGTGTCCGGAACCGCGATACGGGTCGTCGTGGAGCACGACATCACCCGGCTCGAACGCATCGAGCCCAGTTCGTCCAGCGTCCAGGTGACGGTGAACTTGATCGTGCCGATCTGCGACGGGCAGAACTCGGCCTGCGCCAGCATCTGACCCTGCGGGTCAAAGATGACGCAGGAGAAATCGAGCGACTCGTTGAAGATCGGCGAGTAGCTCGTCTTCATCATCGTCACGCCCATGTCCCGGCAGGTCGAGGTCAGGTAGTTGTCGATGACGGTCAGGGTGACCGGGTCAATCGCTGGCAGGCTGCTCATGCGTCACTTCGTCCACCGGTCCGGTGTCGATGAGCAGTTGTCCATCTGGCAGCACGGTCACGGTCATCCCAGGCTCGACCAGCGTGGTCGATACCGGGCTCCTCGAGGACGCACGGACCGTCGATAGCCGGATCCCGCAGGCAGGTCGTACCGGCGGTAGACCGCCGACGGGACGTCGCCTCGTCCCCGGAAATGTGACCAGGCGCGACTGGGAGTTGCGCGTCGGCGGTTCCGGTCGATTCGCCGCGAGATCGTGGCGATGGCGCGGCGACCGGATGCCGTCACATGGAACGAGACCAGTTCGATTTCTTCGCCCTGCGATGGCGTACCCATACCGCTCGGCGTGGATCGCTTCGAACGCCGCGATAGGCATCCTGCAGGCGCCGGCCGTCATCGCGTCCGATCGGAATCGGCACGTGGTGCTCGTAGTTCTGGCCCGACGTAGCGCATGTTGATCGAGTAGGAGACCTCCGGCTCGCCGGTGAATCCCTCGTTGCGCAGTTCCGCCATCGGCCGCGTCGCGAATCGTCGCGAACTGGCGCTGCGACCAGCTCGGCATCGACGCTGTTGGACTTGAATGCCTGGGTCCAGATCTTGTCGACCCGCAGGTCGGCCATCAGCATGCCCGAGCGCCGAGGCATTGCCGGGATACATCGGGACCAGCACCCGGGGAATGCGCAGCGCCGCGCGACCGCCGCGGCATGGAGCGGACCGGCGCCACCGAACGCGAAGAGCGCGAATCGACGCGGGTCGTAGCCGCGCTCGATGCGAGACCATCTTGATCGCGCTGGCCATGTTCTCGTTGGCGATTTCGACGATCGACGACGCGAGATCGATGAACCGTCATGCCTCGCCTGTCGCGGCAAGGTCTCGAGCGCCGCCTCGGCGAGGTCACGATCGAGCGACATCCGCCCGCCCAGGAAATAGCCGGGATCGAGGCGCCCGAGCACGAGATTCGCGTCGGTGACGGTCGGCGCGTTCCGCCGTTGCCGTAGCAGGCGGGCCCAGGACGCGCCCGCGCGCTCTCCGGGCCGACGCGCAGGAATCCGCCGGCATCGATCCAGGCGATGCTGCCGCCGCCCGCGCCGATCGACTTGATATCGATCAGCGGAATCGCGGCCGGAACACCCCATTCGATCTCGTACTCGGTGGTGTGCTTCAGCTCGCCCTCTGGGATGATGCCGACGTCGGCGCTGGTGCCGCCCATGTCGAGCGTGAGCAGGTTCGGTTCGCCTGCCTGAACACCGAGCGCCGCGGCCGCCAGCATCCCGCCGGCCGGGCCCGACTGCGCGGTCTGAATCGGGTTCTCGGCCGCCGCCTCTGCCCGCATCGCGCCGCCGTTCGACTTCATGATCGTCCAGGGCGAAGCGCAGCCCGGCGTCGGCAGCGCGGCCGTCAGGCTCTCGACGTACCGACCCATCAGCGGTTTCAGGTAGGCGTCGGCAATGGTGGTCGAGGTCCGCTCGTATTCGCGCCAGATCGGGGCGACCTCGTGCGAGACGGAAACCGGAATGCCCGGCAGCTCTCGCGCCACGATCTCCGCGACCTGCTGCTCGTGCTCGGGATTGACGTACGAGAAGAGCAGGCAGATCGCGACCGCCTCGACGCCGGCTGCTCTTGCAGCTCCGGCACAGCGGCGACGACCGCGTCGTCGTCGAGCGGCCGAACTACCTGCCCTTCCGACCGATCCGCTCCGGGACACCCACGCTGTCGCGTCGCGAGGTGAGGAGCGGTTTCGGTTTCTGCCAGCGCAGGTCGTACAGCGTTTTGCGGTTGATGCGCTGGATGTAGGGGATGTCCTCGTGACCCGGCGGTGACCAGAAACCCGACCCGCGCGCCGGTCCGTTCGATCAGGGCGTTCGTGCCGACGGTGGTGCCATGGACCAGGCTGGCGATCTCCGCCATCGGGATCTCCGCGCCATCGATGGCATTCGATCAGCGCCTGTCCCGGCGACGTCGGCACGGACGGCGTTTTGAAGGTGGTGATGTTCCCCTGTCGCGGTCAAATGCCACCAGGTCGGTGAAGGTTCCACCGGTGTCGATTCCGATCGAGAACGCGCGACTGGTGCTCATTGACGTTCGGTTACTCCTGCGTTACGTCCTGCGGCGAATGTAAACGACACATGTGTCGTCTGACCAGAACGGTGCGTCTGACTGGTTCGCCGAGCACAGGATTGACAGCCAGAAAAGCCCACCATAGACTCCTCACGCTAGTCGCGAAAAGTTCTTCCAAAAATTGTCGCAAAGATTCGGCAGAATTCGGGTCAGATCAATTCGAGCGCGATGTGCATTCGATGACACGATCGTGCGACCAGAGACGTTCCGGAAATCGCGGCACATTCGGCGATAGAACGACTCGCTGCCGGCCGTCAGTCAGGTCTCGTTGTGTTTGCAATGTCGCGCAATGGGCGCGCAGGATTCACCCGGAGGGCCAGGGCGTGAGCAAGCTTCTGACGTTCAAGGACAAGCAGCGCTTGCGCGACGAAGCAATCGTCGATTTCAAGTCACGGGTTCATCAATCGGCGTGAGTTCATGTTCCGCGCGACCGCGCTCGGGGTTTCGGCGGCGTTCGCCGGCAAGATCGCCAATGCCGTGCCGCGCCGCGTCCGAAGCCGACAGCCGCAGCCGCTGGCAGCGAAGCAGGCCGAAGCAACCGTCACCATGATCAAGGGCCCGCACCACCCGGACGACGCCAAGTTCTGGGAGGAGATGAAGACCGACGTTCGAGGCCGCTCACCCGGATATCGCCCTCAACCCGACATTCTTCAACTGGGCAACGATGGACGCGGAGCTGACCGCCGGGTACGCCGCGATGCGCCGGCAGATGTCGTCTACCTGGTCGACCTGGTCCTCGCCAAGTTCGTTAACGCCGGTGCAGGTGGCCGACATCACCGCGTTGGTCGACGATGCGGACTTGGCGACTGACAAGGCCGCTATCGCGCCGTTCACGTGGGACGTCACCAGCTTCGACGAGCAAGCACCTATGGTGTCGGCGCACTGGGCGCCGCGTTCGGCATCTTCTACAACAGGACCTGCTCGAGGCGGCCGGCATCACCGAGTTCCCGAAGACCCGCGAGAGCCTGGTCGAGGCCGCGCATGGCCCTCACGACCGACGAGGTCTGGGGCTTCCAGTTCCGCGACTCATTCCCCGACTATGCCCACTGGGACTGGCTGCCGTACGTCCACAATGACGACGCAGATGTCTGACGCCTGACCTGCAGGCGCAGAACCTCGATCCCAAGGCTGCCGCGGCGACGCAGTACCTCGCGGACATGCACCTGGTGCACAAGGTCTCGCCGGAGGCCGGCGCCTACGACTGGAACGGCAACAAGGCGCTCTTCGAGGCCGGTCGCATTGCGATCCTGCACGACGAGTTCCCGCAGGCCGAACGTCTGGGAAGTCGACAAGCCAGTTTCCTTCGACCTCGGCGTCGCGCAGGCGCCAGCCACCACAGACGGTGGCAAGCAGACCACGATGGGCAACTTCGGGTACGCCACCATCTCCGAGAAGAGCGCCGACCAAGGAAGCGGCCTGGGAGTTCGTCAAGTGGTGGACCAGCGCTGATGTCATCAACCCGTACGCAGCCAAGATCGGTCTTTCGGGGTACGCACTGACTCCAGCCCCGCCGTACGAGAGCTCACTGCTGCAGACAGGTTCAGGACGAGTTCGTTCCGACGGTCCAGGGCGTCCAGGTTACACGAGAACTACTACCAGATGCTGACCAACCTCTGGCCGGAGGTCGAGAAGGCATACCGCGGTGAGCAGACCGGTGCAGAGGCGATCGGCCAAGGCCGGCGAAGCCGTCACCGCGCTGATCCAGGCGCTCACCCTCAGGCCGTCCGCTCGTCAACGGCGACGACTGGACGGCCCTGTCTCCTCGATCAGATTGCACGTCCGTTTCGCCCTGACCGCTCGAGAACGCAGATGCGGCTTTCTCCAGGAAGAGCACGCCGGCTGCGGCGGAACTACAACCGGCGCCGGGCCCTGACGGCGTACGGCTTTCCTGCTGCCCAATGCGATTTTCTTCCTGGCGTTCCTGCTGCTTCCCGATCGTCTACCTCTTCTACCTGACGTTTCACAACGGCGGCATCATTACACCGGCCGAATATGTCGGTCTGGACAACTGGCGTAAGCCTGGGGCGATGACGCTGATCCGCACCGCGATCAGGAACACGGTCTACTACTGCTTGATGGCCATCCCGTCCGTCTTCATCATCGGCATGATTCTGGCTCTCTGCCTGCAGACGAGTCACTCGCGGCGGCAGCGGTCATTTCGCTCGACTCTTCTATCTTCCGACGCTCACCCCGTACGTCGTAGCCGCGCTGATCTGGCTCTTCATGTTCCAGCGCGACTTTGGTGCTCTCAACGTCGGCCAGGGACGCGGTTCGGGCTGCCACCGCAGAACTGGCTCGGCAACACCGAGTCTGGTCATGCCGTCGATTGCGATGCTCGAAGTCTGGCGCGGAGTCGGGTTCTGGACGCTGCTCTTCCTGGCGGCACTGCTGGCGTTGCCCAAGGAGCTCTACCAGGCAGCGACCATTGACGGCGCGAACGGCTGGCAGCGGTTCATCCACATCACCCTGCCGCTGATGCGCCCGACGTTCTTCTTCGCGGTCGTCATGGCCACGATCTGGAATTTCCAGCTCTTCGATTCGGTCAGCATCCTGACCGACGGCGGACCGGCGAATGCCAGCGTCACCGTGGTCTGGTACATCTACAAGGCGATGTTCCAGTTCAATGACAAGGTCGGGTTCGCCGCTGCGCTGAGCTTCCTGCTTGTTGATGTTCATCCTGATTCTGACGACCGATCGAGATTCGCCTCCTGAGGAAGAAGATAGCGATGGCCGATCGAAACGAATTTCCCGGATCTCGATCCCGCACCGCGTCCAGTGACCAAAGGCCGCTCGTTCTTCCGGGCCGACAACGCCTACATGGTCATGACCTATGCGCGTCCTGATCGTGGCCGTCGCGGTTGCGCTGATTCCGTTTCTGTACGTGATTTCGACATCGCTCAAGGAGACTCGCGTCGCTCTTCAGCTATCCGCCGCAGTGGATACCGCGTGAGCCGACGCTCGACAACTACCGGAAGCTCTGGCAGGAGCACCCGTTCAAGCGCTGGCTGTTCAACTCGTTTTTCGTCGCCACCGTCGTGACCGTGATCAAGGTCGTCATCGACTCGATGGCCGGGTACGCCTTCGCCAAGATGCGCTTTGCCGGTCGGGACGGGCTCTTCGCGCTGGTGTTGCTGACGCTGATGGTGCCGTTTTCGGCGACGCTGATTCCGCTCTACATCATCGTCCGCGAACTGAACATGACCAACACCTACTGGGGCTTGATCCTGCCGCCGCTGGCCAGCCCGATCGGCATCTTCATGATGCGGCAGTTCATCGAGACGCTTGCCCAGCGATCTGGAGAATGCGGCCCGGCTGGATGGCTGCACCGAGTTCCAGATCTACCGCAAGGTCATTCTGCCGCTGATGCAAACCAGGCCTGGTCGTGCTCGGCGTCTTCACGTTCATGAATCAGTGGACGAGCTACCTCTGGCCGCTGGTCGTCAATACCAAGCCGGAGATGATGACCCTGACCGTCGGAATCCAGAGCCTGCGTTCGCTCTTCACGGTCGACTGGGGCATTCTCTCGGCCGGCGCGGTGCTCTCGATGCTGCCGCTGGTGCTCGTCTTCATCTTCCTGCAGCGATTCTTCATCGCCGGTTCGATCGCCGGCGCGCTCAAGGAGTAACCGTGGCTCGCGTCGAATTCATCGAAGTCTCCAAGCGATATGGCGATTCCGGAGCGGTCCAGGACGTCAACCTGACCGTCGAGGACCACGAGTTCCTGGTGCTGCTCGGCCCCTCCGGCTGCGGCAAGAGCACGCTGCTCGAAGATGGTCGCCGGCCTCGAGGATGTCACCGACGGCGAGATCTACATCGACGATCGGATGGTCAATTACGAGCATCCGGCCAAACGCAACGTCGCGATGGTCTTCCAGAACTACGCGCTCTACCCGCACATGACCGTGTACGACAACATCGCGTTCCCGCTCAAGATGACCGGCGTGCAGCAAGGACGTCATCAAGCAGAAGGTGACCAACGCCGCCCAGATCCTCGGGCTGGATCCGTATCTGGACCGCCGCCCGGAGCACCTTTCCGGTGGTCAGCGGCAGCGGGTGGCGCTGGGTCGGGCGATCGTGCGCGAACCGGCGGTCTTCCTGATGGACGAACCGCTCTCCAACCTCGATGCCCAGCTCCGGGTGCAGACGCGCGAGGAACTGCTGCGCCTCCAGAGCGCGACTGCAGACCACGACCATCTACGTCACCCACGACCAGATCGAGGCGATGACGATGGGCCACCGGATCGTGGTCATGCGCGGCGGCCTGGTGCAGCAGATCGGCAAACCGCAGGACGTCTACGATCACCCGGTCAACACGTTCGTGGCCGCGTTCCTGGGCAGTCCGCGCATCAACCTGCACTCCGGAGCGCTGGAGAGCGGCGATGGCGGCCCGTCATTCGTTGCGAACGGAACCCGGATTCCCCTGACCGGTAGGCTCAGCAAACTCGGTGAAACGGTTGCGTCAGGCAGTGAAGTCGCGATCGGCATCCGACCGGAGGACATTTCCGTGCTGGTCAACGGCGAGTCATCACCGTCGGCCAGTCACGTGCTGGTTCCGGGGGTCGTCAATCTCGTCGAACCGGTCGGCTCGGATCTGTACGTGAACGCGACGACCGGCGACGGCGTGACCTGGATGGCCCGAACCGATCCGCGCTTGGCCGTTTCTGCCGGGACCAATGTCGACCTCGCGCTCAATCTCGAACACGCGCATCTCTTCGGCCCCGACGGTCGCAACCTGGAGCAGTAGGTGATGACTGACCGCATCCGAGGCGATCGTTGCTGCAGTTGATCGGCTGACTGACCATCTGATTGATTTGACCCGGCAGCTGGTCGGGTGTCGAACCGATAGCCAAAGTGAGAACAATCCACTCTTCGAACCCGAAGTTGCCCGGTGCCAGGACATCGTCGCCGGGCAACTCAGTTCGATCGGCATGACCGTCGAGCGCTGGACCGAACCGCCTCGGTACCCGGTGGTCGCCGGTTGCCTGGCCGGATCCGGCGGCGGACGTTCGATGGCGATCAATGGTCATATCGATGTCGTCCCGGTCGGCGAAACGTCCGCCTGGAGTCACGATCCATGGGCGGGTGAGATCGCCGACGGCAAACTCTGGGGTCGCGGCACGACCGACATGAAGGGTGGAGTCGCGGCCGGAATCATCGCGGCCCGGGCGCTGGCCGAGGCTGGTGTTCCGCTCAGGGGTGACCTCTGGTTGCACGTCGTCTCGGACGAAGAGGTCGTCGGATTCGGCACCCGCAATCTCATCCAACGGTTGCCACGCGTCGATGCCGTTATCGATGCCGAACCGACCGATCTCAAGATCAACCCGACCGAGGGCGGCCTGATTCACATGCGGATCGAGGTCGAAGGGCGGGAGAGTCACGCCGGCAACCGCTACCTGAGTGTCCATGCCGGCGGTCGCGGAACCGATGGCGGAGTCAACGCGATCGAAAAGATGGCGAAGATCATGGCGGCACTGCAGGATCTGGAGCGGGACTGGGCGATCAACCGGAGCCACCCGATGTTGCCGCCCGGGTTCAACACGATTCTGCCGGGAATCATGATCGGCGGCCCTGGCGGCGGGACTGACGGCTTCCTGAACCTCATCTCCAACCCTGGCACGACTCCGAATTACTGCTCGCTCGAATACAACATCTGGTACCTGCCGCAGGAGACGTTCGACGAGATCCGCGCTGAGATCGAGGCGTACGTGCTGGACGTGTGCCGGACCGATTCGTGGCTACGCGAGCATCCGCCCACCTTTACCTGGAAGCTGCGCAACGTCTTCTTCCCGCCGGTCGATACCGCTCCGGATCACCCGTTCATTCAGTCTTTGGCCGGATCGCTGGCCGCGCTCGGACGACCTGCGCCAATCGAAGCCTTCACCGCAGCATCCGAGCTTGCCTGGTACGCCGAGCAGGGGATCGACGGCACCATCTTCGGACCTGGTCGCATCGCCCAGGCCCACAGCCCCAACGAATACGTCGAGATCGAACAACTCATCGCCGCCTGCAAGGCCATGGCACTGACCGCTGCCGATTGGTGCAGCTGACTCCTGCGTAGTCGGGCAGGTGGTCAAATCCGCGCCCAGTCAGTAGGGTTGCTCCATAGGTTTGTGCCACGCGCTACTCATTGGAGGCTCAATGCAACTCGGCGGAATTCATCACCTGACCGCGGTTTCGGCCGAAATCCGGAACAACCACTTCTTCTACACCCGCACCCTGGGCATGCGGCTGGTCAAGCGATCAGTAAATCAGGACGATGTCTCGGCCTATCACCTGTTCTACGCCGATGCGAAGGGCAGCCCCGGCACCGATGTGACCTTTTTCGACTGGCCGGTTGCCCCTGAGCGACGGGGAACCCGATCGATCATTCGGACCGATCTTCGGGTCAACGGCGAAACCTCACTTCAATGGTGGGCCACCCGCTTCGCCGAACTGGAAGTCACTGCCAAGCCGATTGCGGAGCGAGACGGTCGACTGACGCTTGATTTCGAGGACCCAGAGGGTCAGCGACTCTCACTCGTTGATGACGGCGGAGTTGGTGATGCGTTCCCGTGGGACAAGAGCCCAGTGCCAGCCGAGCACCAGATCCGCGGACTGGGGCCGATCACGATGAGCGTCCCGGTACTTGAACCAACCGATGCGGTGTTGAAGTCTGTCCTCAATATGCGGCCAGCGCGTGAGTATGCCGACGGTGCGTACACAGTTCATGTGTACGAGATGGGGCCGGGTGGTCCGGCGGCCGAACTGCATGTCTCCGTTCAGCCCGATCTGCCTGTCGCGCAATCCGGAGCGGGATCGGTTCACCACGTCGCATTCCGGACTCCGGACGCCGATTACGATGCCTGGGCGGACCGGCTGGCTGACCTCGGAGTGCCGAACAGCGGCAAGGTCGATCGCTTCTGGTTCCAGAGTCTCTACTTCCGCGAGCCAAACGGAATCCTGTTCGAGATCGCGAGCGACGGACCCGGTTTCGGCATCGACGAGGACGACGCGACGCTCGGCGAGAAGGTTGTGCTGGCCCCGTTCCTCGAGCCACGCCGGGCCGAGATCGTCGCCAATCTGAAGCCGATCGACTAGAGGAGCGTCGAATGATCAATCAGGAACCGGACTTTCCAGTACAAGTTTCAGCCAGCGACATCCTCAACCGATACCCGCACGATTCTGGCGTTGCATGGAACCGGCGGCGATGAGAACGATCTGATCCCGTTGGCCCAGGCAGTCTTTCCAGGTGCAGCGATTCTGAGCCCGCGCGGAAAGGTGCTGGAGGGAAATGCACCCCGCTTCTTCCGGCGATTGGCCGAAGGCGTGCTCGATCTTGAGGATCTGGCATTCCGTACCGGGGAGCTGGCCGATTTTGTCGCGGCATCGGCAACGGAACATGGCTTCGATGCGAGCAACGTCGTGGCAATCGGCTTCTCAAACGGGGCAAACATCGCGGTGAGCATGTTGCTGACTCGCCCTGGTGTTTTGCGAGGCGCCGTTTTACTTAGCCCGATGTTGCCGTTTGTGCCTGAGGAAACGGTGGATCTCGCTGGTACCGCGGTGTTTATCGGAGCCGGCAACATGGATCCGCTGGTGCCCGTGTCCCAGATTCAGCAGCTGAATGCGATCTTCGCCGACTCCGGTGCGAGCGTCACGCTGCACCAGGAAGACGTCGGCCACACGATCACCGACCGCGAAGTGTTGGCGGCGAAGGCGTGGGCCTCGCTGCTGCAATAGAGCAGTTACTGGTTCACGGTCACCATCGCTGGACCGTCCGCGAACGGGATTGGGCGGAGTTCGGCCATCTCGTACAGAGTGGCGTTGATGACGGCGCCGAGGAAGAAGATCATCCCGGTCAGATTCAGGAAGACCAGCAGCACAATCACGCTGCCAACGAGACCATACGCGCTGGCCGGGTTCGAGATGCCCATGTACAGGCTGAACCCGGCGATCAGCGCGAGCCAGAGAATGGTCGCGATTGCCGAACCCGCCGTGACCCATTTGAACGGCTGCTGCACATTCGGTCCGGCCCAGTAGAGGGCAGAGAGCATCACTCCGACGGCAAGAATTCCGATTGGCAGACGGGCAATCGACCAGAACGTCGTAAACGCCCCGCCGAAGCCGAGCCAATCAGCGACCCAGTCCCCAATTCGTTGCCCGAAGATCAGGCTGGCGAACGCCAGGTTGACGAAGAGAACGAGGGCCAGCGTCGCCCCGAGAACGCGTAGTCGCTTCTGGACCATCGGACGATCTTCGAGCACCCCATATGCTTGATTGAATCCAGTGAACAGAATTCCTACCGCGTTCGAAACTGACCAAAGCGCGATCAGGGCGGTAATGACCACACCGAAACTCGCCAACCCGCCGCTCACTTCACCTACGGCGTTGTCGACCAGATCGATGAGGAGCGGTTGGCTCTCGGCGGGGGCTCGATCAGTGATCAGGTCGCGGAGATTCTCGACGACGGGAACATCAGTAACGCTGTTCATCAGCGCCGCGACCATCACGATCAGTACGGTCAACGGCGGAATCGCGAAGACCCAGTGATAGGCGAATGCGGCGGCAAGGGTCGGAACCTGAACCCGCGAGTATTGGGTGCGGACCGAATTGGCCATTCCAAGTGCGTTCGAGGCTGATTCATTGGTAACAGTCGGTACGGTGCGGTCAGTCATGCCCCCAATTCTCATCGGGAGCGCGGAATACGCGGGTAGCCGTCAATACAGGAATTCCGGACTCGAGTTAGTCGGTGGATGCGATTCGCGGTGGCGCCTCATTCGCGAGGACCGCGTTGATCACTGCACCCAGGAAAGAAGATCATTCCCGAGAGGTTGAGAAACACCAGCACCATGATCACGCTCCCGACCACTCCGTAGGCACTGCCGGGATCGAACATATCGAGATAGAAACTGAACCCCGAGATCAGGATCACCCATGCCAGGGTCGCGAAGGCCGAGCCGGGCGAAACCCAACGGAATGGCAGATTCAGGTTTGGGCCGGCCCAGTACAGGACGGTTGTGATGAGCGCGATGCTGACCAGGGCAATCGGCAGCCGTGTCATGTCCCAGATTTCGTTGAATCGATCTCCGAATCCCAGATTGTTCGCAAGCCACCGGCCAACCCGCTCACCAAAGATCACCAGTGCAAAGAGCAGATTGACGAACAGAACCAGCGCCAGCGACAGCACCATCGAACGCGTTTTGCGGTTCAACCAGGATCTGGACTCGCGAACCGCGTACGCCCGGTTGAATCCGACGATGAGGATATTGACCGCGCCGGATACTGACCAAAGCGAGAGACCGACCGCAACGACGATTGCAATCACGGCCGTTTCACCGTTGATTCGGATCACATAGCTGTCGATCATCCGGAGCAGGAATGCCTGGGCATCAGCAGGGGCATGATCGACGATCAGCGTTCGGAGTCGGTCAATGATCTCGACGTCCGTGAGCGTATTGAAGAACGCGGCGATCATCACGATCAGCAGCAGCAGCGGCGGAATCGCGAAGACCCAGTAGTAGGCAAACGACGCGCATAGCACCTGAATCTGCTCTACCCGATAGCGCTCGCTGACACGCATCCCGAAATCCACGATCGGATTGCGCACCAGCCTGGATTGCTTGAGTTGTGTGACGTGCTTGTCGACGTTCATACGGTGCCATTGTCGATTGCCGGGGGACCATTTGGGTAGCCTACGTGACGCACTCCCAGCAAATTCACAGGTCAGGTCATTAGCATATTCGCGAGGAAGGGACCCCACGTGGGCAGCGCTGCTGCAGCGAAGGGCTTGTGGTGGGAATGGAGCTGGTTCGGACTGGCGAACTGGCACGCATGCAAGGAGAAACGCATGGAAAACCCTCGAATTGATCCCGATCCGTTGAGTCCCCTGAACCAGATGCAGCGATATCTGGTGCATGAGTTTGTCGATGACTTTCGCGATGGACTGCTATCCCGTCGTGATCTGATGGCGAAAATCGGCTTCATTGCGGGAGGTTCGGCAGCGGCAGTTGGCGATTCTGGCTCGATTTGGTGTTTCGCCGGATGAAGCAGGCGCTCAGGAGGTTGCCACCCCGGCTCCCTCGGAACCGCAAAGTCCGATATCCGTCCCAGTCGATGATCCGTCTGTTACCGGCACAGACTTCACCTTCACCAGCGGTGGAGTCGAGTACATGGCCTACGAAGCTCGATCCAGCCAGCGATGCGACTCCCGAAGCAGCATCGCCATCGCCAGATAGCCGCCGGGACTGGTGCGTTGATCCTCGTTTGCCATGAGAATCGCGGCTTGACCGACCACATCAAGGACGTCACCCGCCGACTGGCCAAGGCCGGGTATGTCGGCTGCGCGGTCGACCTGGTCAGTCCGGAAGGTGGAACAGCGGCCGTTGCGGACCCGTCCGAGGTGCCGGCGATCCTGACCGGTGGCGACATCAACCGGCATGTGGTTGCGTTCCAGGATGCGATTGAGTACTACGCCACGGCGGATGATCCAGCCGCGGAGCGAGTCGGCATGATCGGCTTCTGCTTCGGCGGTGGTATCACGCTGCGAACAGCCACCCAGGAACCCCGACTGCTTGCGGCGGTTCCCTTCTATGGGCCGCCACCACCGCTCGAAGACGTGCCGAACATCACGGCGGCGGTCCTCGGCATCTACTCGGATGATCCCTCCGACTTTGCCAACGAGGGTCTGGACGAATTGACTGCTGCCCTTGAGGCTGCTGGAGTCACGCACCAGATCAATGTCTATCCGGGGACGGAGCACGCATTCAACAACGATACCGGTCCTCGATACAACGAGGAGCAGGCTTTGGCCGCCTGGGCCGACACGTTGAACTGGCTGGCCGAGCATACGGCTGCCGTTTGATCCGCTACCAAACATGGGCGCGACTGCTGGCCGGGGAGAAACCCCGCCAGCGGTCCGCCCGTTTGGGTCACATGCACGTTCATCTAACCCGGAGCACCTTCACAGCAATCCCCAAGGTCGACCCCTATCGTCGAAACGGATTGAACGCGACGATTGGTCGACCAAGTGCACGGAGGCTGTTTGAGTTCCCATTACCCGACCCCAAACCGGTCGTCGTCGTCGACCCTCCTGGTGGTAGGTCTGATTGCGGTAGTGCTTGTTGGTGCGCACTGGATTCCGGCCCCGTCGATCCAGAGTGCCTCGACGTCCTCTCCCGGAAGCAGCGTCCAGGCAGTGGATGCAGCAGGCAGAAGTCAGTCGGCCCAGGCCGACGCGACTCCAAATCCGGTCGCGCAACTTGCCGACGAACAGGCAAACGCAATCGAGCAACTGATCGCTGAGGAACCCGGACTTTTCGGGATCGTGCTGATTGATTCGGCCGGCGACACGTCGTACCAGCAGAATGCTGATTTGCCATTTGTCTCGGCCAGCCTCTACAAGCTGGTGTTGCTGGCCGACATCTTTGCCGGAATCGAAGCGGACGTCGTTGAACCGTCGGCTCAGATCGTGCTCTTGCCGGAGTACTTCCCGGCTGAGGGCGACTTCGAGGATAGCTACTTCCCGGCCACCTGGATCAATGAGCCGGTGATGGTGGAACAGTTGCTCTTTGCTGCCGGGGCGTATTCCAGCAATGTTGCTGCCCAGGCGTTGCTGTCGCTGACATCGGCAGCCGACCTGACGGCGATGGCACGAGCGCTCGGAATGGCCGACACCCACTTCTTCATCGATCTGGATACGTCCCTCGAATGGCCACCCGATCAGCCCAGTGAAATCCCGGACGCAAACTGGACAAGTGCTTTGGCGTTTGTACAGGCAGAGGCCGATGGCGAACCGGTCAATGTCACCACTCCGCGAGATACGGCGACCTACTTCCAGAAATTGTTGGCAGGTGAAGTGTCAGCGCAATCAACCAGCACCGCGATCATCGACATCCTCAAGGAACAGGTGGTTGTCGACCGGATTCCGATGCTCCTGCCTGCAGGAACGGAAGTTGCCCACAAGACTGGCAACCTCGATCACGTCGTGCACGATGCGGGAATCATCTGGACTCCGGATGGGCCCGTGATTCTGGTCGCGATGATCGAAGATTCGCTGGATGATGTCGTTGCCACGGAACTCATCCAGCGAATTGCCTTGATTGCGTATGGTCAGACTCAACCGTATCAGGCAACGCCCGAAACGATCACGATCGACTAGCTGACCAGTTTGCTTAAGCCCGCGAAACTGGTGGCCGCATCAGCGAGCGGATTGGCCGGGTTGTCCTGCTCGACGATGTACCAGGACGTCGTCGCGGCGGCTGTATCGAGCATCGGCCGGTAATTCAGATGACCGGTGCCAATCGGGGTATCGTGTCGATCAGCCCCGGTGCCAAGCATGTCCTTGAAGTGCAGAAGGGGATAGCGGGATGGCTGCTCAGCGATCAATGCGGCCGGATCAGCCCCACCGTAGATCACCCAGTAGACATCCAGCTCAAGCTCGACGACGGCTGGATCAGTTTCGCTGTTGATCAGGTCCCACATGGTCGTGGTTCCGTTGCCGCCACTCAAGGGAGCGAACTCAAAGTCGTGATTGTGATAACCGAAGCGCAGTCCGGACTTGCGGACCTCGGTACCGATTTCCTGGAGCGATTGCACAAAACGGGTGGCATTTGCCAGGCCGGTGCGAGTTTCCGGATCGATCCAGGGAACGATCGCGTATTCACAGCCGAGCGTCTTCATTTCGGCGATCACGACATCGAGTTCATCGATAAAGCGTGCGTAGGGGACATGTGCCGACGGGGATTTGATCCCGATCGAGTCCATGTGCGCGCGGACATCGGCGGCACTGTGACCGTGCAGACCAGCGAACTCGACGGCTGGGTAGCCAATTTCAGCCAGACCGGAAAGGGTTCCGAGCAAGTCACTCTTGGCAACTTCACGGACGGTGTACATCTGAATACTGATCTGATCGCTTCTCACGAAAATCTCCCTGGTGATAACGCAAATTCAAGGAACAGTTGAACACATCGGGGTGGTCCGGGTACACCCGTTCGGCCGGCCATGTCAGCTTAGAACGACGTCGAAAGTTCGATGGTCGAGCGAGTTTCGGCCGCTTCGATTAGCCTTGAGCATGATCTCAAGGACATGAGTGGCGTGCCGGGCAGTCAGAATCGGTTCTTCGGTGCCGTTCAGAACCCCAATCAAATGCGGGACGCCGGCTCCGATCAGGTTGGTGTGCGGACTGGGAACGGGCGGGGCGGCCGTTTGCCAGTCCTCCAGCCCGATCGCGGATTCGTCCCGGATCAAGACATCGGCACTTCCGTTGGTGTTGTACCAGTCCGCACTCGTCAAACTGATCGACCCGAGCGAGCCGTGCAGTTCGAAGGCGGGCTGCTTTGTGCGCGGTACGGCGAATGTGGAGAGCACCTGGGCGAAGACGTTGTTGCCGAAATCGAGGTGAATCATCATCAGGTCGTTGGAGCCGACCTCGATCTCCTCACCCAGATAGCGATCGACCAGAATCGTCCGCTTCGGGATAGCAATCCCGCCCATCGCCTGAATCTGCTTGGCTGGGCCGAGCATGCCAGTGATCGCGTGCAGGACGTAGACGCCGGTATCGATCATCGGTCCGACGCCAGCGCTGTAATGCACCCGCGGATCGCCGGTGTACGCGCGCCAGGCGTGCGGACCCATGTTGGCCATCTGCGCCACCGCAAGGTGCGGCTTGCCGATCCGGCCGGCGTCGACAATCTTCTTGAGCCACTGCATCTTGTTGGTGACCATGACCGCCGGAGCGCAGAGCAGCTGCAGTCCCTTTGATTCGGCAAGATCGATCAGCGATTGGGCATCTTCGACGCTCGACGCGAGTGGCTTTTCCGAAAAGACGTGCAACCCCCGATTCAAAAGCGCGGAGGTGATCACCAAATGAAGCGGAGCAGGGGTCAGGTTGACGGCCGCCGTCAGGTTGTCCGCATGAAGCAACTCTTCGATGCTGGTGACAGCCTTCGCTCCCGGGAAGAGCGCCGCAGCTTTCTCAGCGCGCTCGGCGACCGGGTCGAAACAAATTGCGACGCTCGCGGTACCGTCGGCGATGACCGGAGCCAGTCCCGGAAAATACGTCCGGAATGCAACATCGCCACATCCCACAATTCCCAATGAAACAGTCACGAATAATGCCCTCTCCAGCCAATCAAAGATCAGTTAGCTACGCCGGTTGTTCTCCAGCCCCATACAAATGACAACGAACCCAATGTGCAGATGCCACGTTTACCGCTCCCGGCATCACTTCCTTGCAAACCGGCATGACCTGGGGACAACGCGATGCAAACGGGCAACCAGGCGGTGGATTGACCAGTGACGGTACTTCGCCCCGCGCCTCAACCCGAACTCGCGTGGATCGCGGATCCGGCACCGCCGACAGCAGCAACTTTGTGTACGGATGGGCGGGAGCCGAGACAAGCTCCTCGCTCGGGGCGCCTTCGACCATGCGGCCGGCGTACATCACGTGGGTGCGATCGCCGATGTACCGGGCGCTGGCCAGGTCGTGGGTGATGTAGAGGTAGGCCAGGCCGTGCTCGTGCTTGAGGCGCTCCATCAGGTTGAGAATGCCCATCCGGATCGAGACATCGAGCATCGAAATCGGTTCGTCGGCCAGCAGCAGAACCGGATCAACCGCAAGTGCCCGTGCGATTGCGATCCGCTGCCGCTGACCGCCGGACAACTGGTGGGGGAACTTCGATGCAAAGGTTGCTGGAGGTTCCATTCCCACGGTTTGCAGCAACTGATGAACCCGGTCGCGCGTTTCCCCGCGGCCCTTGGTCTTGTGATGAATCTTGAGCGGACGTGAAAGGTGATGTTCGACGGAGTGCACGCCGTTCAGCGATCCGAATGGATCCTGAAAGACCATCTGCACTTTGGAGCGATATCCTAACGACGGTCGCTTCGATTCCGACTTGATTACATCAACGCCATGGAGCTTGATTTCACCCGCCGTTGGGGGCATCAATCGGGCTATGAGGCGGGCAGCGGTGCTCTTCCCGCTCCCGGATTCCCCTACAACGGCCACGACCTCAGACCGATGAATCGTGAACGAGACATCTTCCAGGGCGTGCAACTTTGATATTGTCGAACAGTCCGCCGACCGCGAAGTGCTTCGTCAGGTTGTTCACCTCGAGAAGCGGCGCGGCCTGTTCAGTCAGATCTGGCGTGGTCGAATCGATTACCTGTGCCATATCGCTTTCCTATGAATACAGATGACAGGCCACCCAGTGACCCGGTGAAACTTCCTGCAGAACGGGTTCGACTTTGGCGTGCATTGGCGCGAACTTCGGACAGCGCGGATGGAACCGGCACCCGGTCGGCGGACAGGACATGTCGGGCGGACTCCCGGGAATACCGGTCAGGTGCTTCTTTGGGCCGGTCAGCGTCGGGAATGATGTCATCAGTCCCTGGGTGTATGGATGCAGCGGATTCGAGAAGAGTTCCGCTGCCGGAGCCAGCTCAACAATCTGTCCGGCGTACATGATCGCGATCCGGTCGGAGAACTCGACCAGCAGCGAGAGATCGTGCGTGATGAAGAGGATCGAGAAGCCGAGTTTGGCTTTCAGATCCTCGATCTGCTGCATGATCTCCTTCTGAACCACCACGTCCAGCGCAGTCGTGGGTTCGTCCATGATCATCATCGGTGGATCGAGCGCGAGGGCCATGGCGATCATTGCCCGCTGCCGCATTCCTCCCGAGAATTCGTGCGGGTAGGAGTCGAGTCGCTCGGCATCGATACCGACGATCTCGAGCAGTTCGCCCGCCCGTTTGCGAAGCGCGCCTTTCGGACATCGAGTCGGTGTGCGCCTGGATCGCGTCCATGATCTGATCACCGACGGTCATCACCGGATTGAGCGCGTTCATGGCACTCTGAAAGACCATCGAGATTTCGGACCAGCGGAAGTGCTCCAGTTGCTTGTCCGACATCGAGAGAATGTCCTGCCCGCGGAAGGAGACCTCGCCGCCGGTGATCAGTGCAGGTGGCTGAAGCAACCGCATCAAGGCGTGGGCGATGGTGGATTTACCGCTTCCGGATTCGCCCGCCAGGCCAAGCACCTCGCCCGGAGCGAGCTCAAAACTGACGCCATCGACCGCCTTCGACCGGTCCAGCGGGTGATGAGTACTCGACTTTCAGATCGCGAATGCTGAGCAACGGAGTCGATTGAGCGGAGCTCAGTGTGGTCGACGGCGAACTAGTTTGCATGTCGAACCACCGGAGTTGCACGTCCTGCGCGACCAGTCGATCGACCGGCCTTCTTGAGCGCCTCCTTGGCAATTCGCAGGGCACGCAGTCGAGGATTGGTGACTTCGTCAACCGCGAAGTTGACCAGCGCGAAGGAGAAGGCGACCAGAGCAATGCTGACGCCGGAGGGAACGACGGTCCACCAGGCGCCGGTCAGCAGTGCGCCATTGTTTGCCGCCCAGTAGAGGTTGGTGCCCCAGCTGATCGAGCTCGGATTCCCCAGGCCCGAGGAACTCGAGCGCGCTCATCGCACCGATGGCGAAGATCGTCGCCCCGAACATGTTGGCCGCCACGAGTGAGACCATGTTCGGGAAGATCTCGCCGATGATGATCCGGAATCGCCCCTCACCGCTGACTTCGGCGGCGGAAACGAAGTCCTTTTCCCGGATTGACAGGGTTTGCGATCGGAGGACACGTGCCCCCCACGACCAGCCCGTTACGGTCAGCACCCCGATGAAGTACCAGGATCCGCCACTTCCCAGAAATCCGACCAGTACCACCAGAAGCGGCAAGCTGGGAATGATCAGGAACACGTTCATGAAGAGCGAAAGAACATCGTCGATGCGGCCACCGAAATAGCCAGCCGACATTCCGATCAGTGCCGCAATGATGGTGGTGAACAGCCCAACCGCAACGCCTACGGACAGGCTGGTTCGTGTGCCCCAGATCGTCTGGTCGAAGACATCCTGTCCAGCGCCGGTTGTGCCAAACCAGTGCTCACTTGATGGAGCGAGGTGTCTGCGAGCAACCAGGTCATTCGGATCACCAGGGGAGATGACCGGAGCGAATATGGCGACGGCCGTGAAAATCAGCAGAATCACTACACCGGCGACCGCCTTGCGATTTGAGAGCAGCGGGGAAAGCGCGTCCAGAAACCGACGCATTGGTCCAATTGGAGTAGCGGTCTCTGGAACTGCGAAGACACCCACCTGAGGTTCCGGCGATTTGAGCAGTGTGTCGGCACCTTGCTCGATCATGACTGATTCTCCTGCGCGCGAAGCTCAATCAGTCGTCTCATTACCGCCCCCTCACACGTGGATCGAGGCGAACATAGACGAGGTCGACAATCAGGTTAGCGATGAGAACTGCAAAGGTGATCATCAGGAAGAGGCCCTGCATGAGCGGGTAATCCAGACCACGCACAGAGTTCAGCAGCTGGTAACCGAGACCCGGATACGAGAAGACAACCTCGGTCAGGAGTGATCCACTCAATGACAAATCCGAGCGCCATTCCGAATGCGGTGATGTTCGGGAGGAGGGCGTTGCGGGCCGCGTAGGCAAACATCACGCGGCGTTCGGACAACCCTTTTGCTTCCGCCATGATGACATAATCTTCGGCCACCGTGGAGATCATCGCGTTGCGCATCCCAAGCACCCAGCCACCGATCGACACGAGCAGGACGGTGAATGCCGGAAGAATCAGGTGGTAGATGCACGCTGATGTGAACTCCCAACTCCACTCAGGCGATAACCCGGCCTGGTAGGCATGGCGAATCGGGAAAATATTCCACTTGAAGCTGAACAGAAAAAGGGCGATCGAGGCGAGCCAGAAGTAGGGGAAGCTTCCAATAAAGAGCAAGAGCGGTGGCAGAACCGAGTCGAGGGCTCCACCGCGTTTCCAGGCACCAAAGATTCCCAGAATGCAACCGATTACAAAGCTCAAAATTACCGATGTAAGGCCAAGTAGTAGCGTCCAGCGCAAGCCGGTTCCAATGACTTCCGTAACTGACGCCGGGAAGTAGAGAATGGATGTGCCGAGCTCGCCGGTAAAAACCGAGATCAAATAATTCCAGTACTGAACAAGGAGCGGATCGTCAGAGAGGCCGTATGCCTTTTTCATGGCTTCGATCGCCTCAGGCTCCATCCGCCCTTGTGCGCGTGCGAACATGATCGAAGCTGGATCGCCTGGCATTAACCGGGGGAGCAGGAAGTTCAAGGTCAGTGATGCCCATGCGGCAATCAGATAGAACCCTAACCTGCGGGCTATATATCGCACGAGAACAATCCTCCTCAACATCGAGTGGCTGAACGCGACTATGCGTCAACCAGAACCTACTGCGCATGATCACGAAAGTCCAGAACCTGGATTGACGCGATCTCTACCGGGGTACCCAGCGCGGGGGCGTCCAGCCCGCCCCCGCGTGGGTGTGTAGCAGCTAGCTGGCAGCGACCGGTGTGATGGTCGTCATGACAAGCAGGCGCTCGGTGAACGCGTAGGAGGAGAGGATCGAGTATGGATTCTCTTCGTTCGGGAATCCTTCGAACCGGGTGGAGTTGTACTGACCCCACTGCGGGCCCGGGAAGATCGGGATCGACGGGAAGTCCGCAACGTAGAGCGCCTGCAGCTGATTCATGAGGTCCTTCTGCTCGGCCTCATCAGTCGAAGCGGCGAAGGCAGCGAGGGCCACATCGGCTTCCTCGTTTACATACCGGTGCCAGTTCTCGTTGCTGGTTTCACCAACTTCGTTGAATGTCAGGCTGGACATCTGACCACGGTAGAAGTTGAACGGAGTCGGTCCGCCGTTGCTCCAACCGATCGAGACATCGAACTCGCCCTGGGTGACTTTCTCGAACCACGGAGCAAAGTCGAGTGCTTCCACTTCCAGCTTGACACCGATGTCCTCGAAGTTCTGCGCAATGATCTGAACAGTCTGAACCCAGTCGGACCAGCCCGAGACCACGTTGATCTTGTAGGACATTTCAGTGCCGTCGGCGAGCTTGCGGACATCGCCATCAAGCGCCAACCCGGCCTCGTCAAGCAATCGGTTGGCTTCTTCAACATTCAGCGAAACCTGGGCCTCGCCGGCCGCGACTGCTTCCGCATTGGTCCAGAGGGTATAGGCATCGCCGAGTCCGGTGGCCACGCCCGGGCGGGTGTAGTCGTACATGGCGAGCTGAACGATGTTGGCGCGGTCGATCGCCATGCTGACGGCCTTGCGCACGTTCGGATCATCGAACGGAGCCTTGGTCGTGTTCACGTAGAGCATGACCATATCGCCCGTTGCTGGCTGGAAGTAGTGGCGGGTCTCCGGATCTTCGGCAACGAATGTCGCGTCGATGTCCGGGATGAAGTTGGCGAACCAGTCGGTCTCACCACCGAGGTTGGCGAGGTTGGCAGCATCGTTGCTCGGGAAGGCCGGGAAGCGGAATCCCTTGATGGCTGGCTTGCCTTCCTGCCAGTAGTTCGGATTGGCATGCAATTCCCAGTACTGATCCTCGAAGGTTCCGATTTCGGTGAACGGACCGGATCCGACCGGAGTCTCGTTGGTGAAGGTGACCGGATCCTCGACCGCCGAGCAGATGTGCTCCGGAACGATCATCGTCTCGCCGAGGTCCTACAAGCCAGGGGTGAACGGGGCGTTGAATGTGAAGACCAGGGTTGTCGCATCCGGAGCCTCGATCGTGGTGATGTAGGTGTCGAGGATGAATCGGGCACCGCCAGCACCGGGAAGTGCGGAGTTTTCCTTCATCAAGTTGAAGGTGAATGCTGCATCGGCCGCGGTCAACGGGGTTCCATCGGACCAATTGACGCCTTCCGGATGGTGAAGGTCAAGGTCAGACCGTCGGCACTGAATTCCCAGGCTGTGGCAAGCCATGGCATGGTCTCGCCTGTCAGCACGTTGAAGATGATCAGCGGCTCGTAGATACCGCAGTGGGTTGGCCAGCGAACCGAACCTTCCGCCAGAAGCGGGTTGAAGTTCTTGAGCCAGACCTGCTGCTGCTCCTGTGACATCGTGACCAGCTCATCCTGGGGGATGTCCTGAGCGAGTGCAGACTGTGATGCCAACGAGAATCCAGAGACTCCCGCGACACCAGCCACGCCGGCGGCACCGAATGCCAGGCTTCGCAGCATCAATTGACGGCGGTCCATTTCCGCCTTCTTCATTCGAGTAACGGGATCGAGAATCAATTCTCGGCCGCTCTCCATCGATCGATCAGAGCCCATCGTTGCGCCTCCGTATTCCGAGTCTTCCGCTAGTCGGCGCCTTCGCCGACTGTCCTTATGTCTTCAGTAACGACGCACCTGGCCGTTACTGTCAGGACCAATATTCAGGTGACTACCGTGCCACCAGTCAATCGGACAAGTACTCCTTACCCCGTCGCCGAGGCAGCCGAAACAGTGAGATCAATCAGCCGGGTATTCGGCTCGGAAACACATCCGCACGAGCCGCGCAGATGCAAATAGGTATCCAGGTAGTGATGGAAGATTGGCTCATCGGGATGCGAAATTCGGTGAAGCAGTGTTTCAACGGCCGCATGACCAAGATCCGAAATCGGTTGCACCACGGTTGAAAGCGTCGGAAATGCACGTGCGTGTCGTTCCAGACCGTCGAACCCCATCATCGCGAGGTCTTCTGGTACGCGGATGTTCGATTCACCTAACGCCCGAAGCGCACCGGCGGCCATCGTGTCGCTACCGGCAAAGACTGCATCCGGTCGTGCGTCGTGATTTTCGAGCAAAGCGCGCATGGCTATGTATCCGCTGACTTCGGTGAAATCCGCTCGCTCGATCAGATCTGGATTGATTGCCATGCCGGCTTCAGTAAGGGCGATTTCATACCCTTGCAGGCGCTCATTCGCGGCAACGATGTTGCACGGGCCAGCAATGTGGGCAATGCGTCGGCGTCCATGTCCGATCAAGTGACGAACTGCCTGCGTAGCTGCCGAAATGTTGTCCACGTCGACAGTGGTAAGCGATGGGTGCCGACCGATCATCACGGCCGGAACGCCATCCGATGCTACCCGGCCAATGAACGGATCGCCCAGGACCGACGTGGAGAGGATTACGCCATCCAGATGTCGACCGCGAATGACGCGCTGGAAGATTCGTTCTGAGGAGACCGGATCGTTTTCCGGTTCCATCATCAGCATCAGCCCATAGTCGGCTTCGTTACAGGCATCGACGACACCCTGGACCAGGCCGGGATAGTAGGGATCGCTAAAAATGAAACTGACCGCCCCCGGAATACGAAGGCCGATCATGCGAGTTCGTCGGGATGCCAGCGAACGTGCAGCGGCGTGGGGATGGTAATCATGTTCACGGATTACGTCGTTCACCCGGGTCCGCGCGTCATCGGAAACGCGCTTGTCGCCATTGACGACACGGGACACGGTAGAGCGGGATACACCCGACAAGCGAGCGATTTCTTCGAGATTCACTTGAACGGCCTCTCCTCTGTGAGAGCGCTCCCACGGCGATGGCCCTGAGTCTAGCAGCCGAATTTCGGATGTCAAGGTTCGATAATGACTTCTCTTTAGGAAGAATCTGCTCTTTTGGATGCCGATTGGCTAACGCACGGTTTCATCGAGTCTGACCATATTGCGCGAGACACCCTGCTATTTCGCGGTAGTGGGCCGGGAGATCGTGTAGTACATCAGCTCGGATCCGAACGTGTGACGCATGCGCTGGTAGATCATTCCGGCCTTCTCCAGCACCCTCTGGGAAGGGATATTTTCGGGGAACACGACGCCTACCAGCTGTTCGACAGGGAGCGTAGCAAACCCGTGGTCAATCGCGGCTTTGCAGATTTCAGTCGCATACCCGAATCCCCACGCAAATTTGCCAAGGGCATATCCGACCTCAATATCCGGGCCGTTTTCGAGCGTCTGGACCAGAACTGTGCCGATGAGTTGCCCTGTGTCGCGCACGACAACAGCCCAATTGCCCATGGGTGCATGTTGCTCGTATCGCACCTGTTCTCTCGAGATTCCACCTAATGCATCATCAACGGAGACGTAGGGCGAATTGACCCCGAGGTACGTCCATACCTCCGGTTCGCGGAAGACGTCGAACATGCCGTCGGCATCCTCAGGCACAAGTTCCCGAGCAATCAACCGCTCGGTTTCAAAGACTACTGCCATTCGTCCTTCTCCAGTCATGGATTGCCGGTACTGCCGTACTTGCCGCAATGGGTCTGCAGGTTCCTTAGCAAACAGAGATTCGTCACCGATGATAGCGAAATGTCCCCATTGTTCGTATTACGCGCTAACCAATTCACGCCAGGGTAGATACCATGCTAGCCATCCGCAGAGTAGCGGCACTGATCGGTCTTCTTATTGCAGTTTTAGCACTGACCGGATCGGCTTCGGCTGCAACGTTCAGCACATTTACCACCACAACCCCAACGATAGAGGGTGGGAAGACAATCTCGGTCAGTGTGCGCCTGGCTTCGGGAGCATCATCCGGAGGGCAACTGGTCTCGTTCAGCAGCAGTAACTCGTACGCAGTCGCGCCTGCCTCCGCAACAATACTGGCTGGCCGGACGTCGGTCACCGCAAAGTTCACAACTCGCGCCGTTTCCAGGAATACATCGGTCACGCTAACGGCAGAGACTGGCGGCACCAGCAAGGACATCGTAGTCACGCTGACCCCACCCAAGCTGTCGAGTCTCAGCACTCCAACCAAGCTGGTTGTCGGTGCACAGGGCTCGGCCACCGTACGACTGTCGCTGGCTCCGATCGTGGACACGGTTGTGTCGCTTGAGTCCAGTGATCCATCGATCGGAACCGCGCCCGAAACCGTAACGATACTGGCAGGCAAGACAAGCGTCGCGTTCAAGGTCACTGCCGGAGTGTCGACTGGAAACGTGACCTTCACAGCGTCGTTCAATGGCGTTTCAAAGACCGACGTCACGGCCGTGGCGCTGACGGAACTCTCCAGCGTTTCATCGCCATCCTCGCTTGTCGCAGGCAAGGTCACCAACGGATCAGTTCGGATAACTGGCGCAGCCTATGGCGAGATAGTCGTTTCACTGTCGTCAAGCAACCCATCCATTGCTGCAGTTCCTGCCACAGTCACGATTCTCCATGGAAAAACGAGTGCCTACTTTCCAGTCAGTGCCATTGGAGCTACTTCAGGCAATGTGACTATCACCGCGACGCTCAGGACCGTTTCCAAAAGTGATGTCACGCTGGTCAAACCGGCCTCACTCTATTCAATTGGCATAGTGAGTTCGATGGACGCCAATGATTCAACCACGGCGAAAGTTCGTCTGAACGGTTTCGCCCCGGCCGGTGGGTTGACCGTTACATTGTCCGCCAGTCCGTCCGGTATCCTGACATTCCCCGCAACGGTCACGGTGCCTCAAGGCGCCGACTTCGTAAATGTGCCTGTGACCAGTGGTCTCCGTCACTCCGGACAACGGTGACGGTCACGGCATCGGCTGCAGGAGTAAGCAAGACAGACAAAGTCGTTGTCGCGGCGTCTCTGACGGCACCCACTACTCCAGAGATTCTCCTGGTTGCGGTAGAGCCCGTCATAATGGGAAGCAACACTGACGCGGTTGTTGGCGTACTCCTCGATCGGCCAGCACCGGTTGGGGGCACCAGCGTGACCTTGCTGAGCAGCAACCTGACCCTCTTCCCGCTCTCGCGCACGTACACGATTCCGGCGGGGCAGGATATGTTTTTCGTGATTGTTCGAAGCGGCAACATCGGGTCTGCTACGTCCGCCACGATTACCGCATCCAACACCAACGGTTTCGTGCAGACTGAGGTAACGCTCAAGTCGTATGCGATTTATCGAACTGAACCTGCCGACTGGCACCTCAGTTGGTCCAAAGTCAGTAAATGGAACCGTGCGATTGACCGGACCAGCACCAACCGGCGGCGCAACTGTCACTCTCTCCTCCAACAGTGCAAACGTGACAACGCCGGCCTCGGTAACGATCGCTGCGGGATCGACGCAGGCGACTTTTGCGATGACGATCGGGGCCGTTTCGAGCACAGAAACGGTGACTATCACGGCGCGGGCGCTCGGCCTGAATACAACCGGTCAGTTCAGAATCGGCCCAGCAGGATTGTCCGGATTTGGCACGGTAACCAATCCAATCGTTGGTGGATTATCTGGAATTGCTGTAATCACAGCTAACACGGCTATCCCCTCCGGCGGGGTAACGATTGAACTGCAAAGCAGTAATCCAGCGGTACTTCAAGTGCCGGAATCAATCTTCTTCGATAGTGGTCATGGAACTTCCATTACTCCAACATTCACAACGAGCAACGTAGCCATAGCCACGAATGTGACCTTAACGGCCAGCTTGAACGGATCACAGATTCAAAAGACTATCCAGGTAATGCCAGTTGACCTTCAATCGATAGCCGTTTCTGGCGAACTGCTTTACGGGCGGACGTATTCCGGAACAGTGAAGCTCACTGGGCCTGCTCCGGCCAATGGTGTCGTAATTCCGCTGAGCATGGCAGCAAATACTGCCATCTCGATTCCGCAAAGCGTCTCAATACCAGCCGGGGAGACTCAGATCTCATTCCAAGTGACGACGTTAGATTATCGACAGTCGATTTCGTCGATCGCTGTCACAGCGAACCTTGGGGCGACGTCCAAATCAATTTCGGTGCGAGTGATACCGGTAGATGTTCTGTCTGTCACCTTTTCCTCGTCCAGGATGCTCTACGAGCAGGACTACCAAGCAACGATCATATTGACAACTGCGGCCCCTTCCGGTGGGCTACAGGTGAGCTTGGACAGCTCAAGTCCTGAAGTATTGGCAGTTCCTGTCTCAGTTGACCTCCCGGAAGGGGCGACTCAAGTGACGTTTCCGATCACCACGCTTGCGTATCGGGCTGAGGTCACCGTCGTTCAGGTATCCGCTCAGTTGGGATCCGTGACGAAGGCAGTGTCAAAGAGCATTATTCCAGACGGCCCTGGAGACAACGGAAGCTATTCGGATCAATGTCATCCGGCGGACATGAAACCGAGCGAATCGAATTGACTGGTCCAGTTCACCCGGGCGGCTTGATCATAAACCTGACTTATGAAGGATTTTTGTACGGACCTGCAACTGTATTCGTAGCAGAAGGGGAAACTGAGGCGCTATTTGAGTACGACACCTGGGTTACAAACGTAAGGCGAACCGGACGAGTGACCGCTTCAGCTAACGGACTTTCCTGGAGCATGCACCGAACGATCACGGCCGATCGAGGCTTGATTACTTTGCCAAGCACTTCGGTAGCTGGCGGGGAGACGCTTTCAGTTACCATCACTTACCCGAAAGCGGCAACGGCGGGTGGGCTTTCGGTAACAATCATCAGCTCAAGCCCAGCGGTCATTCCGACTATGAACGTTGTGATTCCGGAGGGACAGACCAGTATTACGGTCAATATGCCGACCTATGTGGTGACAGCACCAGCCACAGTCACCCTGAAACTGAATGATTACTCGCCGAATACGCCGAAATCAGTGTCCGTGATGCCGGCGGACGACGGCTTCGGGGGTGCTGAGGATCCGGTGGTTGAACCGACCGCCACACCGGAGCCGACGAGTACGGACGTTCCGACTGAATCTCCAGCTGCGACTGAGATTCCTGTCGCGACCGAAACACCGGTCGTGATTACTGCAACCGAGATCGTGGTTCCAGAATCGACTGCGACTCCAGAGCCGTAGACGACAAGAGCACCAGACAATCTCCGTGAGGTCGCCGTTTCGGCGGCCTCTTTTCTTGCCCTTCGCGTTTCTGGTTGCGTTACCATCCTGACATGTGGACACCTGAGAATTCATTTCGAGATGCCGAGCACTCCGTCTACTGGACCAGCCAGCCGCGCCCGGTTCCAGTCCAGTCGCCGTTGGCCGGCACGGCACGGCGGACCTGGCCATCATTGGCGGCGGGTTCACCGGTTTCTGGGCGGCAATTGAGGCTAAGACACGCAACCCCGATCGAGAGGTCGTCCTGCTCGAAATGGAGCAGATTGCATTCGGGGCAACCGGTCGTAACGGCGGATTCCTCGATCCATCGATTACCCACGGTCTGCAGAATGCGCTGGATAGATACGCCGAAAACGAGATTCCGAAACTGCTCCGGATTGGTGATGAGAACTTCCGGGCAATAGCGGATTTCATCAAACACCATCAAATCGATTGCGATTTTCAGGAGCAGGGGGTCATCTGGGCCGCCACCGAACCGTATCTCGTGGACGCGATACCCGAGATTGTGAAGCTGTCCCAGGCCTGGAACCGCAACGCTGTGCCGTTAAACGCGTCGGAACTGGGCGAGCATGTCACTTCGCCTTTCTACCTCGGCGGTGTCTGGATCAAGGACGAAGGCGGTCTGGTCGATCCGGCTCGGCTCGCCTGGGGCCTGCTCCGGGTGGCGCTCGATCTCGGAGTTCGGGTCCATGAGAACACAGCTGTCACTCAGCTGACGGACGCGGGATCAGCTGTAGCCGTTCACACCCGATCCGGTTCGATTCTGGCCGATCGGGTAATCCACGCGACGAGTGCTTATCCCGGTGTGATTCCGGAGATCAAGCGGTATGTCGTGCCGGTCTACGACTACGTACTGATGTCCGAGCCGCTCACCGAAAAGCAGCGAGCCGCAATCGGCTGGTCGACTCGCTTTGGCCTCACTGATGGCGATAACCAGTTCGTCTACTACCGCATGACCGAGGATCACCGGATTCTTGTATGGAGGGTGGGACGCGGTTTACCACCGTGGCGGCAAGGTCGATCCGGCATTCGATGTTCGCGACGAATCGCACCTGTTCCTGGCCCAGCGGTTCTTCCGGACGTTCCCGCAACTGGAGGGACTTCGCTTCAGTCATCGCTGGGGCGGAGCGATCGACACCTGCAGCCGGTTCGCGGTCTTCTTCAATACGACGCACGGCGGCAAAGTCAGTTACGCATCCGGATATACGGGTCTGGGGGTCGGCGCATCCCGATTTGGTGCCTTGACCGCGCTGGATCTGGTTGACGGACTCGATTCGGAGCGGACGCGGCTGCAACTCAGCCAGAAGCGGCCACTTCCGTTCCCTCCAGAACCGGCCCGATCCGCCGTTATCAAACTGACCCAGCGGGCCCTGGCCGCTGCCGATCAAAATCAGGGGCAGCGCGGGCTCTGGCTGCGCACGCTCGATAAATTTGGCCTCGGTTTTGACAGCTGATTCGACACGCCAATCCACAGGAGAAATCGCAGTGACTCAGGTTGACCCCGGTTTGTACGACCAATCGCAGGCGGCTACCCAGATCGAAGACGGTTTCTGGCAGATTGATCTTGGATTCCAGGAGCGCGCTGGCGTCGTGGCTGCGTATTTGCTGGCCGGAAACGGGCAACTGGCCGTCATTGAAACCGGGCCAAGCTCGTGTCTTGCCAACCTGGAAGCAGGCATCAATCAGGCCGGCTTCGAACTCGGTGACCTGACCCACGCACTGGTTACGCACATCCACCTGGATCACGCTGGTGCGGCCGGACCGCTTGCCCGGGACAACCCGAATCTGACCGTCTATGTCCATCCGTTTGGCGCTCCGCACATGATCGACCCGTCGAAGTTGGTCTCCAGCGCAACCCGCATTTACGGCGACCAGATGGAGCCGCTGTGGGGAGAGTTTGCCCCTATTCAGGAGAAGCAGATCCACGCGCTGATCGACGGCGAGGTGATCAAAGTCGCTGGTCGACGGTTGCTCGGGGCGTTCACGCCGGGTCACGCGCATCACCACATTGCCTACGTCGATCTTGCATCGCGCTATGCGTTCACCGGAGATGTGGGTGGGCGTCCGGATGCAGGGCACGGATTACGTGTGTCCGCCGACTCCACCGCCGGATCTCGATCGCGAGAAGTGGTGGGAGAGTATCGATCGATTGCAAGGGTTTGAACTCGAGAGGCTTTACCTGACGCACTTCGGTGAGTTCCGGGATGTTGATACGACACCTGGCTGACCTGGGACCAAACCTCGATGAGTTCCTGACGATCGGGACAACCGAGCTTGACTCGGGGACCGTTCCAGACGAACTGACTCGCATCCTGCACGAACGCATGGCCGCGGGATTGGGCGACGTCCACCCAGGCACACTGGTCAATCTTGAGTGGGCAACCCCGAGCTACATGGCAACCCTCGGCCTCGTCCGCTGGCACCGGAAGCTTCGAGAATCGCAGCCTGCCAGTTGACGGCTGTAGTTACAATTGTAGGTACAGGGATGTGATCGAGTTCGAGTGGGACGAAGCCGAAACGCAGGGCCAATCTGGCCAAACACGGAATGGATTTCAGTCGTGCGCGGATCCTTTTTACGGGAGGCCTACTGTTAGTCTCCGCTCAGGTTGGCGGCAGTTGTTGAGCCACGAGTGAGGACAACTGGAATGATCCATGGCAAATTCTGGACGGTGATTTGGACCAGCCGTGACGGAGTAATTCGTTTCATATCGGTTCGGAGGGCGACAAGATGCGGAGATCAGGGAATATCGTTCACTACACGGCTGAGGAACTGGATGCCAGATGCCAGACATGACCGATTGGGATCGTGTTGAACAAGATGACCGACGAGGAAATCGAGGCTAACGCAGCGTCGGACGAGGATGCGGACTGGGAATGGGGTGAGGTGTTTGCGGGATTGCCTTCTTTCCTCTTCGCCAAGCCGAAAGAACAGGTTACGCTCAGGGTGGATGGAGATATTCTCGAGGCCTTCAGGGCGGATGGCCCCGGATATCAGACGCGGATCAATGCGGCGTTGCGAGCCTTCCTGGTAGGAACATCAAACGCAAGGCGTCCTGACCTGCGTTCAGTCCTGAACCTGAACCGGCGATCGTTCAAGCTTCGAGTACTCCCGATAGACTCCTTTTGTTCGTGAGCTTATCGATTTGGTCCGGGTTTCAACTCCGCGTGCCAGCGCTGCGTCGGTGATGGCCGTGGTCATTTCCGGGTGGGTCGGGGTGACGATGTAGCCGCGTTGCGAGATCGCCAACCACCATGCGACCGCTCGTAGCCAAACTTCCACCACAACACTGAGATCACCACACATATCGCCGCGTCCAGGCAGTCCTGATCGGACTTCCTGAGCGGATCCTTCGCGGCCATCTCGGAGGTCCAGGCAGACAACCCGTCGATCTGCAGCTCATCGCCGGTCTCGCCGAGCAGTTCGCAGAGGCGGTTCCAGTCGTACCGGCTGAACATCTTGCGGTTGCCGGGGTTGTACTTGGCTGCCCGTTTGCGGATCATGAACTCTGGATAGAGACCGAGCAGAGCGGCGCAGGGATAGATCTCGAACGCGTATCGACCGCTCGTTGCCCCGATCGCGTGCTCGAATTCGTCATCGGCATTCAGGTCGTGAGGAAACGGCCAGATCGGTGCGTCGTCGCCGAACATCTCGAACCTGGAGCGACTGGACGGCTGGATGGCTCCCTTGTATTCGGCCGAGCAGTGGTCGAAACGCCGCCTCGACCGGTCGGCTGCCGAGTTCGTTCGGGACGATCAGCGGTTGATCGATGCCGAAAATCTGGAGATCGGTGCCCGACTTCGTGTTTCTGAATCGATGCAAGCGCTTCACTGAAACTGGCGACGACCGGCGGAACGAACTTGCGCTGCTCGCCATCGACCAGACAATGGGCGATTGCACCGCGATTTCCGGGCGTCCAGGCAGAGTCGAATCCGCTTATCAGGGCCCTGGTCATCCGGGTGCTCTCTTCTATATGAAGCGACGATCATTCTGTCCCGTAAGCATCGCACGCGTACGTCGGCCGGGATAAGGTAAAGTTACTTACATATGGGAAGTGTTAGAACGCTTATTGGAGATTGATATGGACACAAACCGACCACTTTCGTTTCTTGATCTGACGCCTATTGAAAATGGATCGAATGCAACGCGCGCGATCGAGACGTCGGTGGAGCTTGCGCAATTGGCCGAGCAGCTTGGCTATCACCGCGTCTGGTATGCCGAGCATCACAACTCCGCCGGCCTGGCCAGCGCCGCGCCGGAAATCATGATTGCCCACATCGCCAACCAGACGAAGTCGATCCGACTCGGATCGGGCGGGGTGATGCTGCCGAATCATGCGCCGCTCAAGATCATTGAGACGTTCAAGTTGCTCGAGGCGCTGCATCCGGGACGGATTGACCTCGGATTGGGTCGGGCACCCGGCACGGACACGGTCACCGCATTTGCGATGCGGCGATCGCACGAGGCGTTGCGGGCGGACGACTATCCGGATCGCGTCCTGGAGCTGATGGCGTTCGACGATGAGTCGTTCCCGCCGAGCCACACATTCAGCACCGTGCGGGCCGTGCCGGTCGATGTCCGGATGCCGCCGCTCTTCCTGCTTGGGTCGAGCGAGTTCAGCGGTTTGCTGGCGGCGCAGGAAGGACTCGGGTTTGGGTTTGCGGCCCACATCGGTCGGGCGATGGCGATTCCGGCGATGCTGGCCTACCGGGAGCGATTCCAGCCGTCGTCGCGCTATCCCGAGCCGTACGCGATCCTGACCGTTTCGGTGACGGTCGGCGAGACGGAGGAGCATGCGGCCCAGCTGACCAAGATCAACGAGCTGTTCCTGCTGCGGTTGCGGACCGGGCAGCTCGGTCGATATCCGACGCTGGAAGAGGCGCTTTCCTATCAAGTACACCGATCACGAACGGGCGCTGATTGCCTCGATGCCGCTGAATTTCATTGCCGGGACTGCTGATCAGGTCTATCGCGAGGTTACCGATCTGGCGAACATGAGCCAGGCCGACGAGGTGATGATCACGACGACCCTGCCGAACGTGGAGGATCGCCGGCGGACGTTGCTCTCGATGGCGGAGCAGTTCGCGCTGTCTGGATGCGATGACTCTGGCCTGATTCGGGCACTCGGATGGCTCCGCGTGGCGTGATGTAAATTGGAATCTGCCAGTTTTCGCGGACTACTGACAACGGCAAAAACCACGTGTATACTCGCCGTCACAGCTTTTGGGTAGTGATTTACATCACAATATCCAATCTGTTACAGACTTTCACGCCTGTAAGGAGGTTTCACCGTGGCGTCAGTAGCCAGCAAGCGTTCGCAAGCCGTTTCCCCAGCCTCGAGCCCCGCCGCTGAGATCGACTACGCGAGCCACGGCTACTCCTACCCCTCGGTGCCAGTTCTCTACGAGATGGCGCTCGATCGCCGCGAAGTCCGGTTGGCTGCGACTGGTCCGATGGTCGTCGAAACCGGCGTTCACACCGGACGATCGGCCAAAGACAAGTTCGTGGTCGACGATTCGGCCACGCACGATTCGGTCTGGTGGGGTGCGGTCAATCAGCCGATGACGCCGGACCACTTCGCCACGCTGGAAGCCGATGTCCGGGCGCATCTGGCCAACCTCGACACCGTCACCATCGATTTGCGGGCCGGAGCTGATCCGCGCTTTTCGATGCCGGTTCGCCTGGTGACCAAGTCAGGCCTGGGCAGCGCTTTTCGCCCGCAATCTGTTCCTGCCGCCATCCGCTGATGCCGTGCTGGAGCCGTTCACCATTCTGCATGCGCCGACCTTTGAGGCCAACCCGGTGCTGCACGGGACGCGCTCGTCGACCGTGATTGCCGTTTCGCTCTCGACCCGGACGATCGTGATTGCCGGGACCCATTACGCCGGCGAGATCAAGAAGTCGATCTTCTCCGTGCTCCAGTACCTGCTGCCGAATGCCGATGTTGCGACGATGCACTGCGCGGCCAACATGGGCAAGAACGGCGAGGTTGCGCTGTTCTTCGGGCTCTCCGGAACCGGCAAGACGACGCTCTCGACCGACAAGGAGCGCGTCCTGGTCGGGGACGATGAGCACGGTTGGTCGGATAGGGGCGTGTTCAATTTCGAAGGCGGTTCCTACGCGAAGGTGATCAACCTCTCGCAGAAGGCCGAGCCGGGTATCTGGCACGCCAGTCATCGATTCGGCACCGTGCTCGAGAACGTCGTGATGGATGCGGAAACGCGCGAAATCGATCTCGATGACGACTCCCTGACCGAAAACACCCGCTCGGCATTCCCGCTGGATTACATCGAAGGTGCGTCGGAAACGGGCCTGGGTGGGCATCCGCGGCATGTCATTTTCCTGACCGCCGATGCGTTCGGCGTGCTGCCGCCGGTCGCGAAACTGACGCCCGAGCAGGCGCACAACTGGTACCTGGCCGGGTATACCTCGAAACTGGCCGGCACCGAGAAGGGGATCACCGAGCCCTCGGCCACGTTCTCGGCCTGCTTTGGCGATGCGTTCCTGGCCCTGCCGCCGAAGCGCTATGCCGAGCTGCTCGATGCCCGGATCGCCGAGCACAAGCCGTCGCTCTGGCTGGTCAATACCGGCTGGACCGGAGGTGCGTACGGAACTGGCGAGCGGATCTCGATTGCCCACACCCGGGCGATCATCCGGGCGATCCTGGCTGGTCAGCTTGAATCGGCCGAGCTGGAGACTGAGCCGATCTTCGGATTGCACCTGCCAACGCGGGTGAACGATGTGCCGCGCGACATCCTGCGACCGTGGCACGGCTGGGCCGAGTTCGGTGCCTACGAACAGACCGCGACCCGCCTCGCCGCAGATTTTCGGGCCGCGATTCGGTAGGTCGTGTAGTCGAGAGAGTCGAGCCAGTCGAGGAGAGACGAAAAGACGAGGAGACGACAAGGACGAAACAACTCGGGAGCGACAGTGAGAGGGGGGCCACTGTCGATAGTGGTCGAGATTGCGCTTGGATGAGATGTACCTGGAGCGACGCGGGACTGATCTTTTTGGGAGCGCTGTGGGATTTGAGGGTGGGTTGGGGTTCGTTGTTGCGGACGGGGTGGGGTCCGGGGTGACGGGGTGGTGCTAACTAGCGAGGACGGTGTGCTCCTCGCGGCCCTTTTCGGGAGGCTAGTCCAACACGAATTCTGCACTGCCCAGGCCCGCCCTCCATGTCATGGGTGCCGCTTACAGACCAGATTAGCACATAAGTTCTCATCATGTCAATAGGTAAAGGGCCTCACGCTCCCAGGCGACGGTACCGGGAGCACCACCGATTACCAATTGTTCTACGAAGTCGACCGACGGCAGCTCGCACGGTTCATATGCGACCCAAGCTCCGAACAACTGCAAAAACGCGCTGGTTGAGCAACGAAACCGCGTCATTTCTCAAATAGTTTCCCACTCGGGGCGTTACGGAAGAGTGCCAAGCAGCCGATAAAGTCATTCGAGATGTCCCCTCCTTAGTGGAATCGGCGGACGCATGTCCGATTAGTTCGAATGCGCCATGCCATTAACAAGGGGTGTCAGATAGTGTTGAATCTGGTCCGACTTACGCTGTCGAGTGCATTTCGGGTGAGCAAGATTCTGAAGCGGTTGTTTTGCGCATTTCGGTGCGCCGAGCGACCTCACTCGATCCCAATTCAACTTCAGAGACATCACCGGAGGATGCCTTTACCTCGAAAAAAATCTCACCCCGTGAGCTATGGATTCGAAAGTCGTAACCAAGGTTATCGTTTCCGGCGCTACCTCCCAAGAAGTGATCTCGATAGGTCGAGCACCAGCATTCGTCAGTGAGTCCAGGATAGGCTGCCATCAGCCATCTATACGCAATCACTTCGCCGACCAGTCCTATCGCTACCTTCTGAGTATCAGTAGGCCTGGTTATTTGACCGGAGTTGCCGACTCGGCGGCTCCCTCCTCCCCATGCCCGCATGCCGGGACTAAACTCGTCAAGCGCTGCGAATCTGGGCTTTATTGACAGAAAGTCGGGGGTAATCGACCCGAGGACGTTATCAATGAGATTCCTGAAATCAGATTGATCCGCAGAAAGAGCTTGCCCGTCGAGCAATAACGTGCGACCGCCGCGGTCGCGTGCTTCCTTGAGTTCCTTAGCAATAATCGCCTCTCGATTTAGATCGAAGGCGGAAGTCTGAGTGCGCTGGCATCGAGCGTAAGCGGCATCGTTTGCGGCCATATCTCGATCGGCTTGCATCCACCTAAGAATGTCTACCTCTTCCAGCAGTCTGAAATCCAGGAGACCGAGGTTTCCCGCTTGAACGCTTAGGCGCTGGGGTCCAGTGTCTAGCATTCCGAGAGGTCGGAGATCATGTTTGCGCAGCCAAGCATGTCTCAGCGGAATCGCCTGCTTCTCGATCACGTCGATACGACGCGTGTTGTCCTCACGCAGTTCCGTGACGGGTAGAAACGGCGTTAAGGGATCAATCCTTAGGGTCGGAGCCTCAACCGCTTTCAGCCACGCGTCAATCTGCTCCATCATCTGGAGTTCATCCGGAATCGCCACGGTATCGAGCCAGTCCGGATCAGGAATGAGTGAAGGCAGATCCCTAAGCCGCACATAGTCATCAATGGGACTTCCCTGTTCAAATGCTTCCACAAATTTGGAGCGGAGGCTGTTGAGGATCGCATCGCGATGGGTCTGAACAAAATTCTCGAAAACCTGCCGTTGAGCTTCTGAGTCGCGAAATGGTGAGTAAGGCGGGCCGAAAGACTGCTTCAGCGTCAGATTAAAACCGCCATATTCAAGTTTGAGCGTGTCCCGACTTCGGCCAATGACTAACGGGTGAGCACGCAGGCAGAAGCGTGTCAATTGACCAAGGCAGGGAATCTGCTAATGACGCAATACTGCTCGCTACGTCGTCAATAGTCACAAACTGCTCGACTCCGCCCCGAGGATCATATGCAGCAGCGAGCTTGGGTCCGCACCGTGTGAGACTAGGACAGGGAAGAGAGATGAATGAGAGTTTGCTGAATAGGCTCAGTGACAAAAGCGGCCAGGGCCTCAACGTCCTGGCGGTAAGAATTTGAAATACTTGTGCGAGCTCATCGATTGACGGTTCTCGGAATGCTCCCGGCCTGAACGTCCCGCAGTTCCCAAAGGGCCCGACCAAGCCCATTTTCAAGTAGCGGTTGTTGCAATAGCTCTGTCAAAGCTGGGACCAATGCGAAAATATCGGTCCAGCCAAGAGCACTAGTGGCTTCGTGCAGCAAAATGATCGTTGGATGCAATGGGTCTCGCAGTGGCACTGCTCAGAGATGTAGGAACACCGAAAGATCGATATTCGCCTGGTCGACTGTTATCTCGACGTTTTCAGCAAGAACCAGTCGAATTTGGCGGTACCGCTGAAAGACTTGATGTGCAGACTCGCTTGCTGCAACTGGTCTGCGATGCTCAACCTTCATGCAGGTGATGACGAATTCAATAGCCAAGTTACTCCTGCACGTCCAGCGGATGCTATTTGCCAAGTTACGACAGGTTCTCCGACCGCTTACTACAACAATTTCGACATCTTGAGTTAGCCTAGTAGTCAGCCCTCCATGCTGCTGATGGAGCATCTCCTGTAGTTGCCGTGCCATGCCCTCAGGTGAGGATATGATCGAGGCTTCAATGCTTTCGAGTTACTGGCTGGCCAGCTCGCCTTTGCCGCAAACAGGTACCGCTGCGCGATCCTTATCGGGCGTCTGATCGCAGAGGAGAGGCCGTACACGAGCTTCTAGCTGCCTGGGACCTGGATGAATCCTCCTGACTTTTGAATGCGGTGATTAAATTCTCCAACGCCCTCTCATAGGCTTTTCTGAAGCTTGCGACCTGTGAATCCCCCACGTTGCCTGACCGCCAAAGAGTCGCCATTAGTTGCACTGTGCTGCTGAGTCTTTGGAGCTCCCCCAAGCGCGAGGACCTCGTTCAATGAGCAAGTCGAGCAAGGCCGACGAGCTTTCTAGCACACGGACGAAATTCCGTGGCAGAATCGGTGCGTAATTGGGAAATGCAGTATCTGAGTCGCTATCCAGATACCAGGCATCACTAAGAACTCCGTATCTTTCCTTCGACCGGTCACCAGGTTGCGCCTGAGGCATCCACGGGCTAAGTCGGATAAACGCATCTGCCGGTGTTGGCCATAAGAAACGATCCCATTCATTTCCAACCTGTAGCCCGAACGAATGCTGCAGTTAGGTGCGTTTGTCCCCAACGCCCAAGTCCGCGGAGCAAAAGACGAGAATAGGAAGATTTCGCAGAACTCGTAAAGGCCTCGAAGTCAGATTGCCACGGGCAGCTTATAGAACTGCGGTGACTTGTACTGAATCGACGTGAAATTCGGCGACCCGCGATATTCGTTAACACTTTGGATCCATTGACGTTGGTCTGCGTCAGGTATTCGAAGGCTCGGAGCGAGAATGCGTGGACTGAATTCAGTTCCTCTTAACTGGACAGAGCTGTGTCCTGTGGGTAGTGGCCAAAGCCCATCCTTAACCGCTAGCGCAGCGAGGTATTCGCGGAATCGTTCGCGGTCGAGCCACTTTGAAGGGCCATTCAACCGGTGGCAGAATAAGATGGGCATCCAGCGAACGGATCTCTGCGGAAGCGGGTCCCGCCTCCTGAACGAGTCGTTCCAATTCGCGTCCGTCGGTTCCGGGCCAAGCCGCCGAGAAGTAAGTTAGAGCAGCAGGTTGCCATCGATTGCGAGTCGGAACTTTTAGACCGAATTGTGCGAAATCGAGGTCATCGCTATGACCTGCAGAGAACAATCGGTATGCTAGTTGAAGGCTTTCACGGAAGACAGCCACGCTTGTGGATTTGGCGAGCACATTGCGGACAAGTTGCAGAATACTGGCAGCACGGTAAGTAGAAATTAGATTGCCGCGCTCAAAGAAGTCACGAACACCATTTCTTCGGCGGCGATCGCCTTCCTCGAGTATTCGCACTCAGGTCCAGAGTGAACGTAAATCAGGTGTTTCTGCAGCGATGAGGGAATCCGAACTTCAGCTTCGCGGTCGTCACCGAACGAATCATGATGAGAAGCACGGGTTGGCTAAAAGCACACAGTTGGCTGAACGTTCGAGTCCTTGCTTCTCGCCTCAGTGGCAGGTGGATTGACCCGGCAAAGGTGGCCATCCTGATCGAGGAGTATTTTCCTCCCATGGAGGACCTCTGGGGCTTTATCAAAAAGGAGCGCAATATCGTGGAGAAACTGATTCCAGTGGTCGATCCGTTTTGGTGCGATCGAAGCGGCCACTTGCTCCACCCATGCCGCAATTTCCATTACTCCGGGTCGGATATTTATTCCCCACCCTTTGCAGAAATCCTCCAATCGTAGCAAGCGTGCCTGACTCAAATCAGCTGGAAGGATTGCAGCGTCACACACCGCAACGACCAACTCGGATTTAACAATTTGGAGAGCCGAGTCATCCCAAAACCGAATCTGCTCCCAAGGTCGCCCACTGCGCATGCGGGTGAGTCCGGCTAGCGGGGATAATTACCGCCTGCGTAGGCACACAGTCGATGCTGTTAAACGCGCAAACTAGTCGCTTTGCAAAATCCTTGGCTCCGCAAAGAAAGTCAAGAACTGCGGTTGGAGCAAACGCCAAGCCAGATTCGGGCAAAGCGAGTACTGCCTGTACACAGAGATCTGCAATTCGCTCCAGTAAGTATGAATTGAGTGGGACACTGACGCTCACGTCTGTTCGTGCCAGTTTGGTGTAGAAAGGGGCGTTTGAAACGACCCTGAATGGGGGAGTTGACCTGCATTGGTAGGTAGGTATAGATGAGAAAATCCGACTGCTCCGAATCGACCCTGACCGCGACCTCGATCTGTGGCCTCGTCCTTCCAATCTAGCCAGGAGTCGTCGAGTCGCGCCGGCGCTTCGACACTGAGTCGAACTGCCTCGTGGAGATCTTCACTGTTGACTCGTGTGCTGACGAGAAGGTAGTCACCGTGCCCTTCTAGCTCAATGAGGTGAAACTCGACCTCCTCGGGAACAGACAGCCCACCTAAACTTTTGGAAGAGCGACATAATATCTTGCATTCGAATCCGCCATCTTCGCTGACTAATTCGAGAGTCAATTCGGGAGACGCGCTGAAGGAACAGCATTATCAGATGCTTCCGGTTGATCGAGTTCTTGGAATCCTGATTTCGCCTATTCGCTTGCGATAGCGCTCCTCAGGGGCAAACGGCCAACGGTCGCGTACTCGGCCGAGGCATAGGAGCGGATGGTCGCGTTCTGATTACGCGCCGGGACCGGAAGAAAGTACTGCGAGATATTTCCAATAATGCGGTCGCGATGGTCGAGGTTACCTCCGACAAGTTGGAGCAAATCGTCTGGCCAGCAAACCCAGCAATAACCTGAAAACTCGTTTTTGCCATATATTTCCGCATTTGCGGAATAGATTTCTGGCCACTCGGTGACCTGTAAGACGCTCTTAAAGCCAATTCCCTTGTTTCCGATTCCTTGGCCAATGGGCTTGTCGCTAGAGGCGAGATCGCACAGGGCCTGAAAATTGCTGTGAGAGAAGGGCGAACCACCATTCGCAACGTAGACACAGCCGTGGTCACCTTCACTTAGGTCCAAGCGGACGGTAATACGACCTGTGCCTTGACTCTCAACAGGGTGAGCGTCGTGAGCGTTTTGGATGAGCTCTATGAGAAATCGACCCTCGTATTCATGAGAGACTTTGCTAGTGAACTGGCTCAGACTCTTCGCTGGAGACCAGGAACTTTCGCGTGCAAGCTCATCTTGGATCACCAACCGCGTATGCTGCTCGATCATTTCTTCCGCGCGCATGGTAGATCCCTTGGAACCGCACACTGAATAGAGCAATTGTTGAAAGTACTTAAGCTCACTTTACTGCCCTCAAGAATTCAACCGTAGGAGATTTGATTTCTTGGGGGACCGTCTTGATTTAGAGAACCTCCGGAAAGTCGCGCAGGGAGTTCGGCCGAGCAATCAGTCGGATTCCGGCACCGTTTAGCAGGCTCAAAAGTTCCATTCAACCTTGCTCGGCAGCGGCGTCCCGGGATTTGGGACGCCGGTGGTTCGGCTCGACGAAGGGCTAGTTGGCGGGGGGGCGGGCGTCCCAGCCTATGCCGGGGGCGTCGGGTGGGGAGATCATGCCGTCGCGACCGATGCCGGCTTCGACGTCGATCGGGTTGCTGAAGATCAGCGATTCGTAATAGGTCGTGTTCGGGATGGCGCAGGCCAGGTGCAGGTTGGCCGGTCCGCCGCCGTGGACTTCGGCGCGCATGTTGAACGATTCGGCCAGGTGGGCGACGCGCAATCCGCCGGTGAAGCCACCCTTGTAATGGGTGCTGGTGCGGACCATGTGGGCCGCGCCGAACTTGATGAAGTCGGCCACGTTCCAGTGGGCGCCGTCCATGGTTTCGGATGAGAGCAGCGGGATATCGACCGATTCGGCGAGGATCTTGTAGGCGTTGATGTTGAACTCGCGCATCGGCTCCTCGTACCACATGAAGCCGGCCTCATGGAGCGCGCGACCGACGTAGATCGCATCGAGCAGGTCGAACCCGGCTGAGCCGTCGTACATCAGCTCGATGTCCGGGCCGACGTGGTTGCGCAGGTCCTGGCCGAGTTTCGCGTCCTTTTTCGGGTCGCCCCAGGCGTGCAGCTTGATCGCCTTGAAGCCGTACTCGAGGCACTGATCGGCGACATCGAGGAACTCGGCCGTGTCCTTGAAGGTGACGGTGCTGGCATAGGCGGGAATGCTGTCCCGGAAGCCGCCGATCATCTTGTAGAGCGGCATGTTGGCGTACTTGGCGTTCAGGTCCCAGAGGGCGATGTCGATCAGGCCGGTGACGTAGAGCGGCAGTTCCTCGATCCGGTCGATTTCCCAGACCTCTTTCCAGAGGTGCTCCTTCATCAGCGGGTCCTGCCCGATCAGGATGTCGCGCAGTCGCCGGTCGAACAGGTCGACGATGATCGCGCCGCGGGCAGCATAGGCATGCCCCTCGAGGCCGTCGTCGGTCCGGATCGTGATTTTGGTGGTGGTGTGGGTGGTTCCGGAGCCGGGCAGGCCCTTGCGCCAGACGAACTGATGCTTGACCGGACGCTCGGTTACTTCGGTTTCAACCGCGACTATTTTCATTACGCTCCTCGGGTCATCGCTAATGACGGGTCAATTACAGGTCGAATCAGGCGCACTGCATACTTTCGGAATTCCATCGATTGAAGCGCTCGGCGGTCTTGTCGGAGAGGCGGGCGCGGGCATCCAGCCAGAGCTGGGTCCAGGCGGCCGGATCGCGCAGTTCGGTTTCCGGGTGCTCCTGGCTGCGGGCGACGAAGCCGGGGAATGCGCCGCGGCCGGTTGCCTGACCGATCGGGTTGTAGCGGAGGTCGAAACTCCAGCGGACGTGATCGCTCTTGTTGCTGTGCGAGGCGTGGGGTGTGCGGCGGTGCATCAGCAGAATGTCGCCAGCCTGCATCGGTAGCGAGATGTCCTCTTCTTCGGGGGCGAGGTAGGCGTCCGGAATGTGCAGTCCGAGTCCGCCATTGCGATTCTGGGCCGGTGCATCGTTCGGGCAGTGCGGCATCAAACCGTTGCCGTGTTTGCCGGGTTGGACAATCATGCAGCCGTTCTGGACGTGGGCATCGGTCAGCGGCAACCAGACCGTGATGATTTCGGATTCATCGGCATCCTCGGTGATGACGCCGTTGTCCTGGTGCCATGGGGTCGCGCCGAGCTGGACGTGGCCGGTTTTTGGATCGACCGGGACGAGTCGCTCGGGTGGCTTGAGGCGGACGTGCTGGACCGGGTTGGCGTAGATCTCCGGACCGATCAGCGATTCGATCACGTCCAGAATCGCCTCGTTCCGGATCAGGTTGAAGACGGCCTTGCCGGTCCAGAACGGGGTGTCGGGGGAGAAGCGACCCTGGGGCAGCGAGCAATCGAAGTACTGGGAGTGGACACTGCCGCTCTCCATCACGATCTGGGTGAGGCGATCGGAGAAGGGGAGGTCGGCGTGCAACGAGGTGGTTTGGCCCGCCTCGAACAGTCGCTCGGCCAGTCGACCGAGGACGCCGTTGAACTCCTCGATGATCGGGTCGAGGACACTCTGTTTGTCGAGTACGCCGCGCAGCACCAGATATCCCTCGCGATTGAAGGTTTCGATCTGCTCTGCCGACAGGGATCCGCTCATGGCTTGCCTCGGGGTGAGCGATCCTCCACCACGGCGGGTGGAGGATCGACATGCGATTACGACTAGCCGATTTCCGCTTCGAGATCGGCGATCATCTGATCGACCGCCTCTTCCGGCGTCGCCTGACCGGTCAGCACTTGCTGGAAGTTCGGCAGCACCGAGGTGCCCGCCCAACCAGGCGCGCCCACGAAGCTGAGAGCGGCAGAACGCCGATCGGAATCGCGTTCGATCGCGGCGTCATAGATCGGGTTCTCGGTGATGCGCGGATCTCGCCGCCGCGGTGACGAGGCCGGGAAGTAGCCGGTCGCCTCCAGGAACTGCCACGGCGGCATCGGGCTTGGTCCATTCGGTCAGCCATGCCCAGCGAGTATCGCCGTTGTCTTCCTTGCACATGCCGTTGTAGAGCGGGGCAACACCTGCACCCGCAGGGCCGGACCGGCCGGCACCATCGACGGTCCTGAACTGCTCGCCCTGGCTCAGATCGGCCGAGATCTCGGCCAGCGAACCGGTGTGGTGGCAGCACCATCGCCGTCTGCCCGGTGCGGAACGCCTGCATGATCTGGCGAGTAGCTGTCGTTCGGCGCGCTCGGCGGCACGACCTCGTCGGTCGTGAAGAGCCCGGCAGTAGAAGGTGATCGCTTCGATCGCCTTTTCCCGGTCGATGACCGGTACGCCGGTCTCGTCGACCGAGAGACCGCCGTAGGCGCGCATGATCGCCCTGAATCGTGACCCTGGCCGCCGTCGCCACCGCGCAGACCGAAGCCATAGCGGTCGTTCTGCGGCGTCGGTCAGCGCAATGGCCGCCTCGCGCAGCTCGTCCCAGGTGGTCGGCGGCGCGATGTCCGGCTTCGTCGAACCAGTCCTTGCGGTAGTAGAGCCAGTCGACGAAGAGGAACGCGGGGAGTCCGATAGATCTGCCCGTCGATCGTGGCGGCGCGCCATCAGACTGTCGGTCGATGCCGGCGCTTGCCCTCCCAGGCGTTGTACCGCTCGGTCAGATCGACCAGGCCACCCAGCGCCAGCATGTCCGGGAATGCGGTCCGCCGCGGCCATGGTGGTGTTCGGGAAGCGAGCCGCCCACCGCGGCGGTCGTGAACTGGGTCATGTAAGTCGGCGTTGGGAATGTTCTCGGAGATGACGGTGATCCCGGGATACGCCGTCTTCGAAGACGCGCCGTAACCTGTTCGAGGCCCGGCATCTCCGAATCGCTGGTGAAGTGGTGCCAGTAGGTGACATCCCCGCTGACTCGGCGTCCTGCGCCAGGCCGGGAAGCGGCAGCGAGCCCACGCCAGCGCGCCGCGCCCAACAGGCGCCCAGCAGCGTGCGGCGATTGAGTCGCAGATGGTCGAGTTCTGGTTTCGATCGGTTCATGATGCGCGTTCTCCTTTGAATCGAGCGTCCGACGAAACGCCAATGGTGATCCGGTTGGCCGTGCTAGCCCTTCACACCTCCTGCCATCAAGCCGCTGACCAGCGCCCGCTGGACAATGGCGAAGCCGATAATGATCGGGATGATGCTGATGATTCCGCTGGCGCTCAGCACGCCCCACGGCATCTGGAACTCACCCACCATGAGCTGCAAACCAACCGGCCAGGTGCGGGCGCCACTGGCGGTGGTGAGCAGCAGCGCCCAGACATATTCGTTCCAGGCGCCGATGGCGATGAACACCGTGGTCGCGGCAATTCCCTGCCGCGCCAGCGGCAGCACGATCCGGATCAGCGCGCCGAGCCGGGTCGAGCCATCGACCCGCGAGGCCTCTTCCAGATCGGGCGGGATGCCATCGAAGAACCCCTTCAGCATCCAGACGCAGAGCGGCAGCAGGAAGGTCGTGTAGGTCAGCGCCAGCCCGAAGTGGGTGTCGAACAGGCCCAGATTGCGCAGCATGATGAAGAGCGGAATCAGCAGCAGCGTGAACGGGAACATGCGGATGACCAGGTAGAAGATCATCAGCCCGCCGCGCCCCCGGAACCGATAGCGCGAGATGCTGTAGGCCGCGATGGTGCCGATCGTGAGCGACATGCAACACCGTCATCCCGGTCACGATGGCGCTGTTCATGCAGCAGGCGCGGGTAGCCGGAGCGCTGCCAGAGGGTGACGTAGTTGTCGAAGGTGACGAGTGTCGGCAGGTAGGTGAAGTCGCGCGAGACGATTTCGCTTTCGGTCTTGAACGAGGTCAGCACGGTCCAGACGATCGGCCCGATCGCGAAGAGCACGACGATCACGACCACGACTGCCGCGAGCACATCGTAGAAACGCCGCGTGCGTCGCAACGAGTCGAACGGGAGCCACGACCGGCGCGGCTCGACCGCCTGCACGTGCTGGAATGGACTCGCTTGTTCGGCAATGACGCTCATCGGGCTTACTCCTTGGTCACGCCGGACGCGCGCACATAGACGACGGTAAACGCCATCAGACAGAAGAGCGCCAGCACGGAGAGCGCCGCCGCATAGCCAAAGTCGAACGTAAGATAGGCGGTCTGGAAGCCATAGAGCGCCAGCGTTTGCGTGGCGTTCCCGGGTCCGCCGCCGGTCAGCACCAGCAGGATGTCGGGCGAGTTGAACAGCCCGATCACGCGCAGGATCGTGGCGCCCACGATCACCGGCATCAGCATCGGGATGGTGATGTCGCGGAAGCGTTGCAGCGTGCCGCTGCCGTCCACACTCGACGCTTCGTAGTACTCGGACGGAATGGCATACAACCCGGCCAGGAAGAAGAGCGTGAAGAAGGCGAAGTTCTTCCAGAGCTCGACCGCCAGCACTTCGTAGAGCGCGGTCTCCGGATTCGTGAACCAGGCATGCCCGCTGGTCCATGACGCCGAGCCGGCTCAGGATGCTCGTTGACCACGCCCAGCCGGGAATCGAGCATCAACCGCCACATGTTGGCCGAGACCACCGACGGCAGCAGCCAGGGAATCAGCACCAGCACCGCGGCGATGCGGAATCCCCGCAGCGATCGGTGCAGCGCCAGCGCGGTGATCATGCCGAGAATGAACTGGCTGATCGACCCGACCGTCACCCAGATCAAGCGTGTTCTTCAGCGCGATCCGGATCGATCGGGTCGTCGAGCATGTCGCGGTAGTGCTCGAGTCCGATCCAGGGTGTGCCCAGCGCCGGGCGGTTCAGCCGGTATTCGCGGAAGCTGAGCCAGATGCCGTTGATGACCGGGATAGACCACCACCGCCGCCACCAGCAGCAGGCTCGGGATGAGCAGCAGGTAGGCCCAGTATTTCCCTTCGATGGCCGAGACCGTTCGTCGGGCAATGGTCGCACCGAGCCGTGTGATCGGGTTCGCTCGTTTGTGGCTGATCGGGGCGGCGGTTTCGGTCATGGATCGCCCTCCTGGTTTCCAGGGTTGGCGGAGTGGGGAGGCTGCCCAGGAGCGGAACGTTGGTCTGAACCGCGTTGGCGGTGTAGCGGACGTGCTCCGTCATCAGACGGGCGGCTTCGTCGGAGTTGCGATCGCGAATGGCCGCGAAGATCAGTTGGTGGTGATTGATTGCGGTATCGATCGAGCCAGGGTGCTTCGAGAAGAGATTGACGACATCCCGCTGCATTTCGCGGGCGGTGGTTATCGCCACGGCCAGGTAGGGATTGCCAGAAGCGAGGGCAATTGCCCGGTGGAATTCCTGATCCGCGTCGCCGAACTTGATCCAATCGAGTGGTTCACGTGATTGCTCGGTCAGGGTAACGGCCTGGGATATCGCTTCGAGGTCGGTTTCGCTGCGACGGATTGCCGCGAACGAGGCTGCCTCACGCTCGAGTCCGGCGCGGAACTCGAATAGTTTCTCGACGGACTCGGCACTTGGCGATACGGAGAGGACAAAGGCGCGGGTGACCGATTGGATTGGCTCATTGCGAACGTAGAGTCCGCTGCCTTGTCGCGCTTCGACCAGACCCATCGCACTGAGTACCTTGATCGCTTCACGCACAACACCGCGGCTTACATCGAACGTTGCGCCGAGTTCGCGTTCAGTCGGAAGGCGTTCGCCTCGGCCCAGTTGACCGGACCGGATTGCCGATTCAATCTGGCGGACTACTTGTTCGTACGAGCGGGTGACAGATATGGCAGAGAACGGACTCCGGTCCAGTTTGGGGGCAACGGGTGCCGAAGTGGGGGCTTTGCCGGCGGCGATGTCGGACGGAGGAGTCATGAGTGCACACCCTTGTGCTGACAATTGATCGGGTTGTCCTACCAATTCCCAGCAGCTTAACCAGTGAAACAGGTACACGTCAATACCCGAATCTGAAACATGTAGCGCTGAATGTAGTACGTGCTTCGCTTGGATGAGCAGCTGGAGAGAGATCTTTTAGGGAACAGCATCAGAAGAGCGGTCTATCCGCCGTTCTATTTACCTAAAGCGCAGCGGTCGACAAGTCAGCCGACCCATGGACCAGAGGTGTGAGTCGGCTAACTGGACTACTCAGACTTCAGATTGCAGTGTGCACCGGCAACGCGATTACGGATTGGTTGACTCTGGCACAGTCGGAGACGCGTCCGGGGCCAGTTCGGTCGGTACCTCGATGGCTGGTGTCTCTGACGGTTCAGGTGTCGCTGTTGGCACCTCGATGGTTTCGACTGGTTGGGTCGGTTCAGCGGTTGCTGTTGGTTCAATCGGTGCCAGTGTTTCGGTTGCGGTGGGCTCGCTGGTGGCGGTCAAGGTCGGGCTGGCAGTGGCGAGTCGGGGTAGCGGTCGGGTCTTCGGCCGTGCCCAGAATGCGAATGAACTTGACGGTCGCGAAGCCGCCTGCATTGCCCGTGCCTTCGACGGAGCAGGTGCAGACTGGACCGGTCGGAACCTTGAACGTGCCGGACGCGGTGCCGGTCGAGGACGCGACAACGGTGGCAACGGTGCGGGATGAACCGGGCGCAGTCCGGAAGCGGACGGTGATCGTCTCGCCGGCCGCGTATCCCCTGCAGCGTGAACGAGATGGTTTGCCCGACAGTGCCGCCCTGGGGAGACGTCAGAATCGACGGAACAATCCGGAATCCGCGACTGGGGACGTTGTGGTCCCTTCATCGCCGATAGCCTTGATCAGATGGCGACCGGTTGACGACGCGAGGGGCGTCGAACCGGATGGTCGCCTGCCCATCGCCATTGACATCCCCGCCGCGACCTGGGTTCCGTCCCAGCGCACGCGAGATGTCCTTCGCCGGACTTGAATCCGACACAGGAGACGGTGATCCGGGTGTAGACGATCCCGGAGGCAGGGGAAACGGTGCAGTCCGGTTGGGCACGGCTGCACGATGCGCTCTCGAACGCACCGGCGTCGGAGGATGTGCCCTGCGGACGAACGTTGCCGTCAAAGTCCTTCTTGACCGACGCCAGCGTCAACCCGGCATCAATTGCAGGCGAACCGGCCTTAAGGTGGAAGTTGGACGCTGGGTTGATGAACAGCGCCGAGGGTGTCGAGACCTTCGAGTGGGTGTCGTAGCCGAGCGCTTTCCACTGGGTGAACGACAGGATCGAATCGCCGTCGTTCGTGGTGAAGACGCCTTCCAGGATGTTGTAGTCGCTCTCGAATCCGGACTGGGCGCCGGAGACTACGTTGATCGCACCGCGATACCCATGGTTGCTGTAGAGAATGTTGCTGAATAACTTGTTGCCGGTGCAGCCAGTATTGGGAATGTTGATGGCCCAGCGACCGTCCGAGGCGACGACGATCGTGTTGTGATAGACCTTGTTGTTCCGGGAGCAGATTCCGCCGTCGATCTGGTACATCGAGATACCACTGGCGTGTGTGTTGAAAATGACGTTGTTGCGGACCGTGGAGCTCTGGACACCGTCCATGTTGATCCCGGATCCGCCACCGACGCCGTTGTTGTAGATGTAGTTGCCCTCTACAACGGCGCTCGTGATGATTCCGTCTCCGCCACTGTAGATGTCGCCGTTCATGTGCAGCCCGTTGGCGTAGTTGTCATGAATGACATTGCCGCGGATCGTCGGGCGATCACCGCTGTTGGAGAAGTAAATCCCGTGCTCGATCGTGGCGCCGAACGATTCGTTGCCTTCAATCAGCAGGTCGTCGCTGAAGTCAGTGAAGAGTCCCCAGCGGGCATTGTTTGCGAAGACATTGTTCCGGATGGTTACGTGATCCGAAACTGAAACGCGGAGTCCAGCGCGCGGTGCCTCCTGGATGCGGATGTTCTCCCAGGTGACGTAACTGGATGCCTCGATGTAAACCGCATCCCGATCAACTCCATCGGCATCGATGATCACGCCGGCACCGTTGCCCCTGAAGACGACCGGGTTCGCTGACGTCGCTTCGATTGAGATGTAGACCGCGTCGCGATAGGTGCCTGGCTGAATCAGCACCGTCGAGCCGGTCCCGACCGAATCGGCTGCCTTCTGGATCGTCTTCCAGGGCTTGGCCTGGGTGCCGGTTCCAGTTGAGTCGTTACCGTTGGTTGCAACGTAGAAGGTACCCGCCGCCTCTACTGTGGAGACGCTCATTACCCACATTGGCGCAACGATGGTCGCAAGCAAAAGTACGGTCAGGGCCTTGCGAAATTGATTGCCTGCGACTTGGTTCCGTTTAGTCATCCAGATCCGTCCCACCATAGCGAATACGTCATACGAAGCAGTGTTATTGAATCGGGACAGCAGGTTGATAGCGCATCGGTCCCGCCACGGTCCTATTGGCAAGTAGCGTCTTCACAACCGTCCATCATCTCAGGCGTCATTCTTGATCCTTCAGCGTACGCCAGTGATCGTAAACGCTACCGTACCCTGTCGAGAAAGGAGGACTGGTGATGCCTGCACCGTTTCCCAATGCATCGCTCATATTCGAGGAGACGTTTTCCGGTAACTCAATCAACGAAGCCCGCTGGATCCCGTGGTATCTCCCGCACTGGAGTTCTCGTGAGGCTGGAACTCCGCGGACTGGACGCAAGGATGATCGCCTGGTATTGCAGATCGATGATGACCAGCAACCATGGTGCCCGCACTTCGATGGAGATGTCATCGCATCGGTAATTCAGACCGGACTCTTTGCCGGTCCCCTCGGCTCAGACATCGGACAGCTTCGGTTCAATGATGCGTGCCGGGTGACCGAAGAGCAGACCAACCGCAGGACCTGTGTCTTCCAGTACGGGTACGTCGAGCTTCGGTGCCGTGCGGTCAGGAATCCGCTCAACATGTGCGCCCTGTGGCTGATGGGGTATGAAGACGAGCCGGAAAAGTGCGGCGAAATCTGCCTTTGCGAGCTCAAAGGGTGGTTGATGGACGAGGAATCAATCACTGTTGGCTTCGGTATCAAACCGTGGCGGGATACTCTCGTTGCCGAACGATTTCCGTGAGACCGCTTTCTCGATCGATCCAACCGACTTCCACACGTATGCCCTGGATTGGCAACCGGACAGAATTGATTATTTCCTTGATGGCCAGCTTATCGGCCGAAGTAATGCTTCACCTGACTATCCGCAGCAAATCATGCTCGGAATTTACGAATTCCCTGGTGGTCATCAACTCCATGATCCTGCTCACCTCTATCCGAAACAATTTGAAGTCGAATTCCTCCGCGTGTTTCAGCGACCCGGCTAGCATCTTGTGAGGGCAGCCATGCCTGAGTGCGATCCAATCGGTGCGGTTCGGCAGCCGGCAAACGATAGGCGGATAGTAGACTCCCACGACAGGAATGGGAGTTCTATGGCTGCTGAACCGCCGATCATTCAGATTCAATCACTCGTCAAGACATACGGCACTTTTACAGCCGTCGATGGAATCGATCTCTCGGTGGAAGCCAACGAGATTTTCGGCATTCTCGGTCCGAATGGTGCCGGCAAGACGACCACGCTCGAGATGATCGAGGGACTTCGACCACCCGATTCCGGTTCCATCACGGTCGCAGGTATTGACGCCGTCAAGGACACGGACAAGGTCCGGCCCATCATCGGAGTTCAGCTTCAGACGACGGCGCTTTTCGAGTACCTGAATGCATCGGAACTTATCGAACTGTTTGCCGGGTTGTACGAAGTAAGCGCGACGCCTGAACGGGTCACCGAGTTGCTCGGAATGGTCGGCCTGGTTGAGAAGGCGAAGTCGCCAGTCAATACGCTGTCGGGCGGCCAGCGCCAACGGCTGTCAATCGCGTTGAGCCTGGTGAACCAGCCGAAGGTCGTCTTTCTGGATGAGCCGACGACGGGTCTCGATCCCGGAGCCAGACGAGATCTTTGGCAAATGATTCGGGATGTCCGCGCCGCAGGTACGACCGTCGTTCTGACCACGCACTATATGGAAGAGGCCGAGGTTTTGTGCGATCGCGTCGCGGTGATGGATCGCGGCAAGGTCATTGCGTGCGACACACCCGGCGCACTGATTGCTGCACTTGGAATTGAAGCAACCGTTCGTGCCCGCATCTCGGACGGGGTGTTATCCAGTGATGATTTGAGCACGATTCCTTCGGTCAAGAACGCGGTGAAAGAGGACGATCGGATTGCGCTCCAAACGAGAGATGTTCAGTCGACCTTGATTGGCTTGCTCAAGCTGGTTGAAACACGCGGGGTGACGCTGGCGGAAATGACCAGCCAGCAATCAACTCTCGAAGATGTGTTTCTGAGCTTGACCGGTCGGGCCTATGCCGAGATTCAGTCGGGAACAGGTGAGCCGGAGTCGGCCGAAGAACCGACTGGCCGCGTCGTCGTCGAGGATCAGCCTGATGAAACCTTTTCTCGCCATGGTCAAAGCGAATCTGAAAATGACCGTCCGCAACCGGCAGGCGTTGTTCTGGAATCTGGCCTTTCCGGCGATCTTCATTCTGATCTTCGGCGCGGTGTTTTCCGATAACGACGGCGTCCAGTTCAATGTGGGCGTGACCGGGCCGGACTCTTCCTACCGACAAGCGGTCATTTCTGCACTCGAATCGAACGACGCATTTGATGTAACAGTCGGAGAAGCGGATTCCGAACTGGGGAAGCTGAAAGACAGCGATCGAGACTACGTGCTGGTTTTTTCTGAGCCTGAACGTGGTCAATTGGTTGCGCCAGTAGAGATCGCCTACGACCAGACTCAAGGGCCGAACTCAAGCATTGGCATCAACGTACTTACTCAGGTCTTGATCGGTGTCGCCGGGGGCGATGACATCGTTCCTATCACGACACAGCCGATCGAAACGATGGATATTGGATTCATCGAATTCTTCGTTCCCGGCATTCTGGCGATGTCATTGATGAACTCGGGAATCATCGGCCTCTCGACGGCATTTGTCACGTATCGGGAGAAAGGGATTCTGCGGCGGATCAAGGTCACACCGTTTTCATTGACCAGCTTCATCCTCGCCCGGATCACCACGAGCTTGATTGTCGCCGTACTGCAGGCGGTAGTTTTGATCGGACTGGGTGTGCTCGTGTATGGACTGCAGCTTCGCGGAAGCCCGCTGCTGATTCTCCTCACGATCATGATCGGCGGATTGGCGTTCCTCTCGATCGGATTCGCACTATCCGGAATTGCCCGGAACACGGAAACAGCGGCGAGTTATGCGAATCTCGTCACGTTCCCGATGCTTTTCCTTTCGGGGACATTCTTCGCCGTAGATACGCTTCCGACCTGGTTACAGGGGCTGACCCGGATTCTTCCGCTGCGATACCTGATCGACGCGCTACGCGAACCGATGATGCGCGGCAACGGCATTTCCGAGACCTGGCCGGACTTGCTGGTACTGCTGGGTGTGTTTGTCGTTGCGATGCTGATTGCGGTTCGGTTCTTCAAATGGGATGCCCGCCCGGCGTAGGCAGGTCGATAGCCGGGCGGGGTTGTTTTCTAGTTCATCGGTTCGGACTTGAACAAGCCGAACGCTGCACCGGAGGGATCCTGAACCACGACGAACTCGCCGGTCCCAGCGACTACCGCCCTGTCTCCGATCATATTTCCGCCGAGCGTAGCGAGATTCGCGACGGCTTCGTCCATTGTTCCGGGGATCTCAAAGTAGATAGTCCAGGCGGAGGGAGTTCCATCGTTGGCTTCCCAAATGCCGGCCATCGGGATTTCCCCGCTCATCAAGCCGTGATAGACAAAGTCATCGCCCATTGGCCATTCGACATGCTGCCAACCGGTCAGGCCAGCGTAGAGCGCAATCGCTCCAGCGGCATCCGGCGTGACCAGTTCATGCCAGGCAGCGGTGCCGGGTGCGGGCGGGCTTTGGGGCAGTGGCGGGACATTGTCGGGGTTTTCATCCTGGAATGGGGCAACGCGGGCACCCCAGGGATCGCGCATGTAGGTCATCGAGCCGGTTCCCGGAATCGGGATCGGGCCTTCTTCGAGCGTGCCGCCCTTTGCGACGATTGCCGCCGTCGCTGCATCCAGGTTCTCGGTTGAAATGTAAGAGATCCAGTGTGGCTCGCCGGAGCCTGGTTCAATCTGGTTCAGGCCACCGAACATGTTGTCGTTGGCGATGGCAACTGTGTAATCCCAGCCGCCCATGTCCTGCGTTTGGAACGTCCAACCAAGCAGGCCACTGTAGAACGCCTTGGCCTGTTCGAGGTCATGGGTTCGCAGATCATGCCAAACGAAATGCCCTTTGCTCACGTCAAATCTCCTCTCAATCCAAATCCAGAATCAGACGATAGCACACATGTTCTATCTGTCAATCCTCGATAAATTGCAGTGGTTGCGCACGTCTTCCCCACAAGCAATCGTGAGCATGGCAGACTTGAACGGGAATGACGCACGCACCCCGGGGAGAGGACAACCGTCACATGCAGACCAGTTCGTCGAGTTCAAATGCAATTGTTCGCTGGTATCCGTTGCTGACTTTGCTCACCGGAGCGCTCGTTTTGCTCCAGGCTGTCCTTGCCGGTCGTGGCTGGTTTATCGATTACGACCTGATCGAAGTCCATGGGTGGCTTGGCAACCTGACGTTCATCTTCGCGATTGTCCTGGTTGTTGGCGCATGGCTCGGCAAGCAAGCGAAGCAGATGACCAATGCCGAGTTCCTGATCAGCCTGCTCCTGCTCATCTTGACCGCGGCGCAGTTCGGACTTGGATACGGCGGTCGCGACAGTCAGACGGCGGCTGCTCTGCACATTCCGAACGGGGTGCTTGATCACCGGCCTCACCTCAGCGCTGATCGCCCTTGCATTCGTTCGACCGAGGTCAATAACCTGATCCTGACCAGATTCCCCAGAATTATCCATTGTGTTTTGTAGGGGGAACGTCGAATTTTCGGTCACCGGAGTATCCCGTCCCCAAACCGACCGCGTCGATCAGAGCCTGTATCCGTCAGGACGCTGATTTACGGCCGATGCCTCAACTATTCTTCGAATACGATCAAATCGTGTTTCGGATCGCCGTGCTCCGTCGACCCAATGGACCAGTTCCCACCTTCGAATGTCGTTCAAGCCATCCACAAAATCACGGGCGTCTGGAACCTTGTTCAGCGCGGCAGCAAGATCCTCGGGTAGCACGAACGAATCTATGTCATCCGCAGAGGACCACGAGCCATTGCCCTTGGCACGCTCGACAGCCGCAAGTCCGGCCGGCATCATCCGGCCCTCTTCGATGAGCCGCTCTACCTTGGCCCTATTGATGTTCGACCAGTTGCTTTTTGGCTTTCGGCGAGTGAAGTACTGCTTGTAGGAACGTTCGTCGAGCGGCTGAATGACGCTATCGATCCAGCCAAAACAAAGTGCTTCGTCAACGGCCGCACTCCAGCTGATGCTTGGTTCACCAGCATTTTTCTTGAAGTAACAGAGCCATACGGCGTTTGCCGTTTCATGATTTTCGGTCAGCCAGAGGTGCCAGGTTTCCGCGTCTGGAGCCCACACGTGCGGAAGATTGTCGCGCTCGCGCATAGCCCCGGTCGCCTCCTGATCAAATCAAACGAATCCCAGACGCTAATACGAGACCAGCAGATCTGGCGGACGTGTGATGCGCCAGTGAGGGGAGGAGTTTTACGGCAGAAATCGAGCCGGACGGCGTTGTTCTGCGGCAGCCTCAACAACTTGCCGGATGCGATCGGAGATGGTCTCGGCTCGTTTGGCGCTGTTGATCCAGTAGAGCAATTGCCACCGGCCGGATTTGCTTAAACCGTCGAAGTACGCGCGGGCAACGGGAATGGAGTCGAGGGCGTCCCGCAATTCGTCCGGCTCGATCATCGCTTCAACAGAATCAAGCTGCTCCCATGATCCGTTGGCCTTTGCGCGTTCGATGGCAGCGAGTCCGGCTGGCATCATTTTGCCTTCGGCGATCAGACGCTCGACCTTGGACTTGTTGACTTTTGACCAGTTCCCCTTGGGTTTGCGCGGGCCGAAATACTGCCGTCGCCTGGTATCGTCCAGGCGCTGTACGACGCTGTCTATCCAGCCAAAGCAAAGGGCTTCATCGACCGCCTTGTCCCAATCGATGCTCTCGACTCCGCTCGCCTTGGTATAGAGAATGAGCCAGACGGCCGGCTGGGTTAGATGATGTTCCTCGAGCCAGGCTCGCCAGACCGATGAGTCCGGCGCCTCAACGTGATCGAGTGCTTCCCGGTCTATTTTTGCCATCGCAGCACCTACCTGACTGCCCAGTAGTGGTATCGGTATTCTTCGGCAAAGCCAAGCCGGGTGTAGAGACGCTGGGCCGTCGCATTGGTGGCCATTACCTGAAGAAAGCTGCCTGAGCATCCAACTGACGCTCCCCAGTACAGCAAACCGGCGACCATTTTCGCGCCAAATCCGTTTCCTCGCTGATCCGGATCGGTGGCAATGTCGAATAGCCCGAGCCAGCCATTCTCTGCGACGCCGAGTCCGATCGAAACGGCACGTTCATCGTCGATAAGCGCCGCATACCGTTTCGTCGCAGGGATCCGTTCCAGAATTTCGCGATGGACCTTCTGATTTCCCTTCGTCCCGCCTTCGAACTGCAGATAAAGATTGAGCCATTCATCCATTCCAACATCGACCAGGCCATGAGCAGTTGTACTTTGCTCAATCCCGCGAGTCATCACGATGCTACTGTCGAAGACGCTCATTCCGCGGTCTGTCAGTGCCTCTGCAAGTCCCTCAACCGGGAAGGTGCTCGACTCACGAACGATGACGGGCAACCGGACTTCGGTCATCAGCTCGGAACATCTGGTCAGCCGCTGCTCCAGGTCCAGCTCGGGTTCGCCGGGGAACGCGTAGATGCAGTTGGCCCGCTTCGTGTAACCGCGATCTCGCCGCACCAGCCAGTTACCGATCCAGGTGTCATCGGCGGCTGGCCACGCATTGAGTGCGCATGTCTCGATCGTCTGGATTCGCTCGTTCATGTCAGTCGCCTCGTCCGGGGGTTACGAACACGGTCTCCGTGCCTGGCAGGTCATTCGCGCGGTTCTCAAGCACCCACCACAACACCACCGAAAACGCCATCATCAACACGCCAACCGTCAGGAACGCAGCTTCGAATCCGAGCGCCGGGGCCATCAGGGTCGACAGCAGCAAGTGGCCCGAATGCCGACCCGAGTGAGCCGACCGTGTTGGTGATCCCGAAGATGAACCCGCGCTGATCGGCTGGAGTAATTCCGGCAATGATCGCGTTCGCCGCCGGAATCATTCCGCCCGCTGCAACACCAAAGAGGGCCTGCAAGACGATCAGTTGCCAGGCAGATTGGGCAAGGGCCATCGGGAAATAGAGAACTCCTGCCGCGATGACGCAGCCCTAGCAGGATCTTTCGATGGCCAACCTGATCGCCTCGCCGCCCGAATATCAGCGAAGAGGCCGCGCTTGAGATTCCCAGTACGGCAAACATCCAGCCGGATACGCGCGCGGCTTCGATGTCGGTGTAGCTCCCCAGCTCCTGCAGAAAGAGCGGCATGATCGGGCGAATACCCTGACTGACGAAGCGGACTATGAAGATCGTCGCCATCGTTGCCAGCATCATCGCGCTCAGCATCCAGATTCGTCGGGCCTGTCGGTCACTTTCGGTCGCCTTCGTTCGAACCGGGCGGGTGAAGATCTCGTGGACAAAGAAGATGACCGTGATTGCCGCCAGCAGCATCATTCCGGATGAGATTCCGAACATGGTGCGGTAGCCGAAGTGACCGGCTGCGAATCCGCCGACCGCTGGGCCAAAGGCTGCGCCCGCAAAGACCGCAGTCTGGACCATGCCAAGGTTGTAGCCCATCCGGTCGCGGGGTGCGCTGGTGGCGACAAGTGCAGTTGCCGCGGTGACAGTTCCGGTGAATGCACCCTCTACCAGGCGAAGTGCGGCGATGTGCCATGGTGCTGTCGCAAACCCCATCAGGAATATGGTGATCGACGCGGCGATCATCGAACGAAGCAACATCGGTTTGCGACCGTAACGATCGCCCATGATCCCCCAGAGCGGGGCCGTGAACGCCATCGTGAAGCCGCCGACGGAGGCTACGATACCGGCCCAGCGGGTCGCTGAGTCCATGGACGATGCGCCGAGATCTTTTATGAAGAAGGGCAGAATTGGTTCGCGCAGGCTGAAGGCGATGATGGCCAGGGCCTGCGCGACAGTGACGGCGTACAGATTGCGCCGCCATGAGATCGTTTTCGGTTGTGCGGAGGCCGGTTCAGGCGGTGCTTCCATGATCTGCGGGGATTGTACCCCCGCACCGGACAACCGTTAACGAACTGTGTAGCCGATCAAAACGTGCCTTTGCGGGACCGGAGAATCTGATCGGCGTGGTCATGTGCGTGGGGGCCGTACCACTCCAGCCAGATCGAGGGGCTCATTGGCTCCTCATTCGCGTACGATCCCGGTCGCTCCCATTCCTCTTCGGTCAGGTTGTCCAGAATCGCAAACGTGGACTCGCGGGCAAAACGGAACGCCGCCAGCGACGGTTCAATCGGTCTGGCCGTCGTGTGCAGCTTGTCGACCCATTCTCGTTCGCTGTAGCCCGGAACGACCGGGTTCCCATTCGCCGATCAGAATCCGGAGGGCGACCGCTGCCGCCATTTCACTGTCGCAGAGGTGATGCACGATCTCCTGTGCGTTCCATTCGGTCGGGCCCTCGCGGGAAAGCCATTCTGCGTTCGGTGATTCTGTCCAATGACGCCACGACGACGTCATAGCCGTTGCGGTATTGCTGGATTAGTTCAATGCGACTTGCAACCGTTGCGCTCATTGGAACGAACCGGCGCGGGCGCGGACGATCTGATCAGCGTGCAGGTGCGCGTGTGGGCCGTACCACTCCAGCCACGTCTCGGCGGTCATCGGCCCGCGCTGGGAGTGGCGACCTGGGCGAGTCCAGTCCTCATCGGTCATCAGATTCAGGAGCGGCAGGGTTGCTTCGCGAGCGGCCTTGAACGCGGCGAGCGACGGATCGAGCGGTCGTTCGGCGGTGTACAGCTTGTCGGTCCAGGCGCGTTCGTCGTATCCCATCACGACCGGGTCGACATCGGCGATCAGCATGCGGATGCGGGCGGTCGCGTTCATTTCGCTGTCGCCGAGATGATGGACAATCTCGCGCGTGCTCCATTCCTCAGGGCCTTCACGCGAGTCCCATTCGGCATCGGTGATCCCTTGAAGTGCCTCGATAACGACCGCGTATCCTGCGGCATACTGCTCGATCAGCGCCGTTCGTTCGGCAAGCGTGTAACCCATTCCAGTGCTCCTTGTGGTTAATCTGTTCCCCGCAGAATAGCACCTGGGAGCCAGATTGCCTTGCCGCGTTCACAGCAGATTCACGATGTTGGTGCATTATCGAACCCATTAGAATCGATCTTTGCCGATCGAGTGCCAATTCGCCTCCAGGGAGCGTTGTGAAGTCAGCCCTCGTAGTTGAAGACGATCGTCAGATCGCGCGTCTGATCCTGGATTATCTGGAGCGGGCAGGTTTTTCCGTGGACACCACGGTTGATGGTGACAGCGCGCTGGCCAGAATCCGGAGTGCTCCGCCAGATGTTGTTGTGCTTGATCTGGGATTGCCCGGGCGAGACGGTATCGACACGCTCCGGGAGCTCCGGCGCATTTCCCAGATCCCGGTGGTGATCGTCACGGCGCGGGGCGACGAAACAGACCGGATCACCGGGCTCGAACTGGGCGCCGACGACTACGTGGTCAAGCCGTTCAGTCCGCGCGAACTGGTGGCGAGGGTGCGGGCGGTGCTGCGGAGGACCGAGCGCCCGGTGGTCGATGCCGATCAGATCCGGGTGCGGGAGCTGACGATGGATGTGCCCCGGATGCGGGCGTCAATATCAGGTCGGCCAGTCGAACTCACTCCGACCGAATTCCAGTTGCTCGTGGCCCTCGCCAGGCAGCCGGGTCGGGTCTATACCCGCAATCAGTTGCTGGACGCGGTACACGGCGTGGCATTTGAGTCGTATGAGCGGGCGATCGATGCGCACATCAAGAACCTGCGCCGCAAGATTGAGGCGCAACCGGCCGAACCGGAATACATCCTGACGGTCTACGGTGTTGGATATCGATTTGCCGATGGTTAGGCCCGCGCTCACCAGATACGCCGAAGAAGGTGACCCTCGTTCGCAATTCCGGATGGAGTTCCGCGCGGTGCGGAGAAGTCCGGGTGGGCCGTTTGCCCGTCGGGTAGGGTGGTTCGCCTTCCTGCTGTTCCTGTCCATCTTCATCCTCGGTGCCGTCACGGTGCATTTCGTGGTGGGCGAGGGGGGTACCTCGGAAACACGGGACGGCCCCCCGGCCGCGTCGGTGCTGCTGATCGTTCCGCTGGGTCTGATCATGTGGCTGATCTATCGGTCGCTTCGGGTTACGGCCGAGCCAATTGGCGAAGTGATGACTGCAGCGGAGCGGGTGGCTGACGGGGATTACTCGACCAGGGTGGAGCCGCATGGCTCGCCGGATGTCCAGAATCTGATCTCAACATTCAATGTGATGACTGAACGTCTGCAATCGCATGAGCAGCAACGGCGAATGCTGCTGGCCGACATTGCCCACGAACTGCGCAACCCGCTGGCGATCATCCGGGGCAAGGTTGAGGGGATTATTGACGGGGTTTACCCGCCGACGGACGAAGAGCTCAGCCCGCTGATCGAGGAAATCAGTCACATGACGCGGTTGCTGGACGATCTGCAAACGCTGTCTCTGGCGGAGTCGGGTGCGCTTTCGCTGCGACCGGAGCCGATATGTCTGGCGTCGTTCATGACGGAAGTTACTTCTGCGTGTCGATCCCGAATCGAAGCCGCCGGACTGACCCTGATTGTTTCGTGCAAGGGCGATCGCGAGGTGCTGGTTGATCCATTTCGATTGCGGCAGGTGATCGAGAACCTCGTCAGTAATGCGGTGCGTCACACGCCTGTTGGCGGGACAATCAAGGTTGAAACCACGGTGGGCGATCACTCGGCCCGAATTGACTTAAGCGATAACGGATCCGGGATTCCCGCCGACGTGCTGCCATATATCTTCGATCGCTTCACGAAAGCGGCAGATAGCGGCGGGAGTGGACTTGGATTGGCGATTGCGCGGCGACTGGTCGAGGCCCATGGCGGTCGGATTACGGCCTGGAGTCAGCCGGGGCAGGGGACGCGGATGACCGTCGCGATTCCGGTGGACCCGACTAGAGAACAAGCAGCAGGGTAAGCAGGACTGCGCCGAGAGCACCGACGCCCATTGCCATAAATAGCCAGAATCGGGTTGTCTCGACTGGCGCAGCGGTCTCGGCCGGACCGATCTCATCGATGCTGAGTTCTCGCTGTTCGTCCATGCCTGCCTCCGACTGCACTCCCATATGCAACAGATTCCAGTGTGGCAATTGCGAGCGCTGGTGCAATCACCGTCTGGTACCGACATGCACCCGAAACTATCCGGCGTACTGGCACGTTCCTAGAGGTGAACCGGTAGTGATACGAGCGCATTTGCGGAAGCGAAAACGCAGGCAACCGTATACTCATACCGGAATTTGCTGTTCCGCCTGAAACGGGCGTGAACCAGTCCGATTGATCACGATTCGTACTCCGACCCACCAGGGAGCAGGCACTCGTTCATGGAGCCTCGTCCGCAACGACCATCCCGCGCAACGGGACCCTACATAAGCACCGGCACGCCGTCGCCATCATCCGCCGGAACCGGTGGATTCGGGCAGGGCGCGTTTGATGCCAGCAGTGCGCCACCAGCCCCACCACCCGCGATTGGCTACGACCCGGATTACTCGCCCGGCCAACCGCTGACGCCACTGCGGGGGCCACGTGGAGCCAACATCGTTGGTCCGCTTTTGGCCGTTGCCGCGCTGGCGATTATCGTCGCGGCGGTGGCCTTCATCGTCTCCCAGTTCCGTGAGGACGGCGGTAACAATGGCGCCGCGCCGACGGTTGTGGTTGGGGCCAACGGTACGCCTGGTGACGATGATGAGAACCCGGGTGCGACTGGTGGCGATGATGACGCCACTGAAGAGCCGAGCGACAACGACGATCCGACCGAAGATACGAACGAGGACGAAAACGCCGAACCGAGCAATACGCCACGGGTGAATCGGCCGACCGAAACCGACGAAGAGCTCGCCGCGGGAAGCGAAGACCCGACCGAAGAGCCAGCGGATTCCGGCGACACCGTCGAGAAGACCAAGGCGCGCCAGTGGTTGCCGACCGCATCCGAGATCGGCGACGGGTATGAGCAATCCGATAACGGCTCACGGGATGCCGAAGGCGTTGCTGGGTCGTTTCCCGATCCGGTGGATGCCGCCGCCAAGCTGGAGGAATTCGGTTGGCTGGAGAACTCCTACCGCCAATACGAACTCACAGGCGCGGCCGAAACCGATACCCAGTTCATCAATGTCAGCGTCCACAAGTTCGACTCCGAGACCGGCGCCAAGGATGCACTCAGCTACTTCGCAAATGGCGGCCAGACCGCGCAGGGGCTGACCGAAGTTGACGCCGACAAGCTCGGCGAAGGCTCGATCTACTTACAGGGTCCGATTGAAGGCGGCAACGTTTTCGTGATCTACGTTCGCCAGGGCGAGTTCGTCTTCCGGATCGGTGGACTTTCGACCAGCGGCGACCCGGCCGAAACGACGACCGCCATCGCCGAGCGAATCATCGAGCCGTAGGAGTCAGACCCGGATGTGCGGACGGTATGTGATCACCTGGCAACCGGATGAGATTTCGGAGCGATTCCAGCTTCGGCGGCTGCCCGAGGGAATGTTCCAGACGTACATGAACTTCAACTCGGCCCCGACCCAGGAGCTGCCGGTGATCGTGATCGACGAGGCCGGCGAGCGCGTAATCCGGGAGATGCGGTGGGGGCTGAAGGCGCGCTGGGCCAAGCCGGGCGATACCAAGGCGGTTACGCCGTTCAACGCCCGTGCCGACACGCTCCTCGAGAAGCCGATGTTCCGGAATCTGGTCAAGAGCAAGCGCTGCCTGGTCCCGGCGCGTGGGTACTACGAGTGGCAGAACCGCGGAGACTACAAGCAGCCGTTCCTGATCTCGCTGCCGGATGCGCCGCTGATTGCCTTTGCCGGGTTGTACGACGAGTTCGTGCCGCAGGGTGAGGAGGAGCCGGTCGCTTCGTACACGATCCTGACCACCGCGCCGAACGAATTCGCCGGGCAGTTCCACAACCGGATGCCGGTGATTCTCGATCCCGATGAAGAGGCTGACTGGATCGACCCGTCGATTACCGATCCGCCAGGCCGTGATGCCGTTCACCGAGAGTTACGACGGTGACCTGACCGCCCACCCGGTCAGCCGCGACGTGAACAACGTCCGCAACAACAACGAATCGCTGATCGAGCCAATCGAAGACGAGCCTATGCGCGAGCAAGCCACCCTGATCTAGCGCCCAAAACGTAGTTCGGGGTGAGAACCCCGATTCGCTCGGTACGCACGATGCAATGAACGTCGGCATCTAGATCGTGTCCGGGACTTTTCGCGAAGCTCGCACGATTTGCACGGTCATCCCAGAGCGGATCGGCGAACCTGCTGCGGTGGGCGGGAGTTGCGATGCACGTCGGTACCGCCAGGGAATGAATTCCCCGTCTAATCGAGATAAGTCGGTTGAAACCGACTGGCTGGGGGCCCATATTGTTTAATCGCCCTATTGGTTCGTTCCGACGGTGCGGGTTTGTGACCGACGGGTGATTATTAGCTCGGCACTTTCTGGTTGACTAGTTCCCATCATCGAGATGGTGAGACGTCGGGAATCCATGACGACACGGTTCAGCAATCGATCATCAACTTGTCCATCAGCCGCACGGCTCAGTCCGACTACGATGCGGCCACTGCTGATCTCGACACCGACCAGTCGAATTCCTCTGGACCTACTTGCTGCACAAGGAACTCTTCAGTGTTTGATAGCTAACTATGCGCACTTTAGGCAAATCAAAAACCGTCAGTTACCGATCGAGGTTACCAATGGTGACCTTCTACGACCGAGTTCACGAGCTTGAGAACAAAACCCAACAAGACTGGGATAGTGGGCCGCTTGTATATCCAGCTGAAAGCAGCATCCGCCTTGAATATGTTCCGAGGCGCCGCTGGGAGTCGACACCGATGCAGGTCGGCGTCGCCGAAGTAGTCGAGACAAGCGATGGTCTAGTGACATTAACGACAACATATTCATTACCCAGGTATCAAAGAATCCTCCAATGGATTCTGATAGTGCCAGCTTCGTTGTTTGGTTTGTTAGGGGTTGTTGTTGTTATCTCCGGCATGATCGACATGTTTCAAGGCGAATCAGATGCAAAACAACTGATTGTGCTTATCGGGACTGGAACCCTAATGCTATGTGCGGCCTTGCGGGGGCTCGGTTGGGTGACGGATTCCGGCTATCCATCGACTCTCTCCGAATTGTTTGAACGAGAGCTGGAACTCGTTGATATTTCAAAGTGAGACTGAACGCGGACCGAGATCATGATGATTGATCGGTACTCAAAGCAACCGATCAGTTGCCCACATGGCCAAGAGATCTCAATCGATGGATCGAGATGGTAGGTAAGTTGAAGAACCGGCGGCAAGGTGTAAAAACTGACTGTTGCCGATTTGCACACCTACTTCGTGGTGGTCGGCGGCTCGGTTAATTGGGTTGGCGGAGGTTATGCCCGGGCGGCGACCAGTTCTTTGGCCCAGGCTTCGATTTGCTCTATGGACATGTCTTGCGGGGGGACGAGGCCGATTCGGTGGGCTCCGGCGTCGCCCAGGCGCTGGATGGCGGCGGCGCACTCGGCCGGGGTTCCGGCCACGGCAATTTCGTCGATCCACGCGTCCGGGATGTTCGCGGCCAGCAGATCGGTGCCGCCCTCGTCGATCCATGCCTGGGCCTGATCGGCGAACCCGGCCGGAACCAGATCGCGCATGCCTTCGGGATTGATTCGGCTGGCAAGCAGCGGTCGAATGCGCTTGCGGGCGAGGTCGCCATCGGCATCCTGATTCCAGTAGGCAAAGACGGTGATCTGGTGGGGCTCGTCGGCGCGTCCGGCTGATTCCGCACCCTGGGCGATCAGTTCGAGGTCGTGCTTGATGAGGGCGGGTCCGGTCAGTTCGACCAGAATCGTGCCATCGGCGACCCGACCGGAGAGCTCCATCGATTTCGGGCCGGTGACGCCGAGCGAGATCGGCGGAACGACATCCGGTTTGTGATCGAGCTCAACGGCATCGAGGTTGACGTGGGTTCCGGCGATCGAGAAGCGCTCGCCCCGGAGGATTGCCCGCATTGCGGTGGTCACTTCGCCGAGGGCGGCCATCTGGGAGGTCGGGAACTCGCCGACCTGCTTCATCCAGCTCGCGACGCCGTGGCCCAGCCCGATCTGGACGCGACCCGGGAAGATCTGGGCGAGGGTGGCGACGTCCATGGCGGTGTAGGCGGCGTTGCGCACGACGGCGGGCAGAATGCCGATGCCGACCGTGATGTGCTCGGTGACGGCGAGGGCGACACTGGCGGCGGAGAGTCCACCGTTGTAGAAGGCGTCCTCGATGATCCAGAGGTCGTCGAGGCCGGCCCGCTCGACCATTTTGGCGTAGGCGGGGATGGTTTTAGGGGCGTATTCCCGGACGAACATCAGTCCGATCGCTGGCTTGGTCATGGGTGGCTGGGTTCCTGTCGTGGTTCAGCGGTGGCCGGTTTGGCGGTCTCCGTGATTGATTGCAGTAGCTGCTCGATCCGCTCGAGTCGCTTCATTATCTCCGCATTGGTGCCACTGTCTGCGGGGATAACACTGATCGCTCCGTTGGTCTCGAGCACAGCTCGCTGAACGTCGCTGATTCCGCCGACGCCATGTTCGCGGCAGACGGCTTCCAGTTCCTCGATGGTGATCGCTTCCTGCCGAAGCACGTCCATGATCGGTTGTCCGTTGGAGATCAGCTCGACTGATGTGCCCTGCAGAAATTCGGTCAATTTTGGTTTGCGGAACTGGGCACGGACCAGCACCTTGTTGATCAGAATGAGGATTGCCGCCCCGACAAGTCCACCGACCAACGAGGTCTCGTTGCCGATGATGGCGTTCTGAACCGTGTTGGAGAGCAGCAGGACGACGATCAGCTCGGCTGTGGTGACCTGACTGAGTTCGCGCTTGCCGGCCAGACGGAGCAGGAGGAGCAGGGCGAGGTAGACGGCGAAGGTGCGGATGATTTTCTCGGGCCACGAGATGTCCATCGAGAAGAGATTGCTGGTCAGGTCGCTCATCGGATGCTCCGTTTCAGGGTGCCGTTATCGCTTCTCGAATGCCAGACGGATACCGAGTGCCACGAACGCAAACCCGGTGACACGCTCCTGCCAGCGGGCGAAGGTCGGGTTGCGGGCGAGGAAGCGGCCCAGCGAACCGGCGGCCGAGGCGACGATCGAATCGACGAGCAGGCCGATGACCGCGAGGATCAGGCCAAGCATCAGGAACTGGACGAGTACCGAGCCGGCCTCGGGATCGACGAACTGGGGCAGGAAAGCGAGGAAGAAGATCGCCACCTTGGGATTGAGCACCCCAGTCATGACCGCTTTACCGTAGGCGCGCTGCCAGTCATTTGTCGTCACCTGTAGGGTAGTGGGCGAGTCGATTGGGTTGTTGGTCAGCATGAGTCGGATGCCGAGGTAGATCAGGTAGGCGGCTCCCACCAACTTGACGATCGTGAATGCGGTTGCGGACGTGGCCAGGATCGCGGAGAGCCCTAGTCCGGCGGCGAGGGCGTGGACCAGCGTGCCGGTGTTGAGTCCAAGCGACGCGATCATGCCGGCTCGTCGACCGCCATTCAGGCTGCGGGCAATCACCATCGCCTGGTTCGGTCCCGGGATGAGCACGAGCGCGAGAGCGGCCAATGCGAAGGGCAGAAGGCGATCCGGATCGAACACGTGGACTCACTCCTGTCGGGCGACGCTATCAGATCATTGCCGCGCTATTCAACGCAGCAATGGAGTCGTTCGTCAACAGGAGGAGCACAGCTAGCTTGGGCTGAAGATCCTCGGCAAGCGGAACCTGAAGCGGTCGGTCATGAACCAGGCCAACGCGATCGCACCGGCAATGATCAACCAGCCGCCGACCACGTCGAGTAGGTAGTGATTCCCGGTCGCCATCACGGTCAGAGTCATGATGGAGAGGTGCATGACGGCGAGCAATGGGCCGATTGGGAATCCCTTGATCCGCGGAATGCAGGTCGCCAGGATCAGCGCGCCGATAGTGGTCCAGCCGATGTGCATGCTGGGCATGGCAGCGTACTGGTTGGCGGAGACCAACCCGGTATCAGAGAAATAGGCTGGCCCGTAGATCTTGAGTGTGTCGACGAAGCCGAACTCTGGCATGAATCGCGGCGGGGCGAGCGGGTAGATCAGGTACCAGGGCAGGGCGAGCAGCATTGAGCAAAAGAAGACGCGCCGCCAGAACCGGAAGCGAACCGGCGAGAAGAGAATCCCGGCTGCGCAACACGCGTAGAACATCGGCATGAAACCGACGTAGTAGTGATTGAGATAGCGGATAACCCACTCTGGCTGACTGAGAATCCAGGCCTGCAGGTCCGGCTCGAAGAAGAGATGTAGCTTCTTCTGCCAATCGATGATCTGATACGCGTTCTCATATCCGACGGTCTCACCGCGGGATATGAATGTCTTGCGGGCGAGTTTGTACAGTTGGAAGAGGACGATCAGCAGCACCAGATTGGCGCCGAACCCGATGATTCGCAGGGTGAGCATCGAGAACCCGAGGGGGCGCTCTGTTCGTCCAGCCAATTCCTGTTCGGGAGCCTGTCGCAGGTCGTCATACGTTGTCGCATGTGACATTTGCGAACCAAGCGGGAAGGTTGTTTCATTCATACTGTGTTATTCACCACCACGTTTCCACGTTCCCGGTCCAGCCTGTTCCGGGGAGGAATCGCGTCATTCTGACCCAACCGGACCTGAAATCGCAAAAACCCTGGCTACTCGCGCTACCAAACCCCGGCTGTGACCAACGAGGGATTTCCCGGTACTTGGGACTTTTCGCGGATACCCAATTCGCCCGATTTGATCAGACGCTGATAGGTCATATCCGGGCACCGGTCTGGATTGCGAATCGTGTCCCTGGGTTGACTATGCGCATTCCGAAGATCTCGAACATCTCACTCAAGCGACCCGAACTGACGCCGGATCGCAAACGTAAACTGGCGATGGCCGGTCCGGTTGTGCTCGCCGTGATTATCGGTGCAATGAGCGCGTCGAGCACCATCCACGGGTGGTTCGATTGGGTACCGGTCTCCAACAACAACATTGTCATTGAGTCTACGCTCAAGCTCGTCTTTGCAGTTCTGCTGACCGCGTTTGCGATTGGCGTGGCTCTCCCACTAGCGATGGCTGTGCATGTGATCGGGCATGCGGTTGCGGGCCATTTCTTTGGCATGCGGTTGCTGGCGGTTCGGGTTGGTCCGGTTCTGGTGACGCCATGGTCGATTGGCAACCGGTTCGAGCTATTGGCAGTGCGTTCCTGGCAAGATGTGGCGACCGGTTGGGTCCAGTTCGACGACAGTCCGGTTGCGACCTGGAAGCGGCTGCGCGGCTGGCAGATCATGACCGCGGGCGGATCTACCCTGAATCTGGGCGTTTCATTCCTCTGCGCGATGGTATCGATCTTTGCTGGTGGGTTTGCCTACGTCTTGCTGCGGCAGGCGGTCTGGCTGAATCTCGGCGTAGCGGTCGTGAACATCATCCCGTTCGTCTGGGCGAAGTATGAATTCGAGAGCGATGGCAAGCGGCTCCTCGCGTTGGTGCTCGATGAGGGTGACGGCGCTGAGGTTCTGATGGAGCGGCTGCGCAACGAGGTTGTGGTTGGTCCGACCCGCCCAGCGTCGTGGCCACGTGAGCGCGAAACGGCATGGGAGACCACCTTGCGGCAGACCCCTTCGAGTGCGGAAGGCAAGGCTGAGCAGCTCGAGACGATGGTGTACCTGTTTCTGCAGGGCGTTGATCGCGGCGACAGTGAGACCGCCTGGCGCTGGATTCAGGCGATGCATCATGTCATCGCAACGGACACTGCCAATCACGATGTTCGTTACGAAACTGCCCGGGTGATGTGCGCTCTGTACTCGGCCCGGTGGGAGAAGAATGCCGAGAGCGCGGCCAAGATGATGGAGCAGGTGAGTCCGGATTCCGGCATGATGTCGAGCCCGTGGTTCACTGTTGCGAAGGCCGCGACCAGCTTTGCCGAATCCAGCGTCGCCACCTTCTCGCAAGAGGAGAAGCTGAATGAGGCGAAGACGATCGCCACGCAGGCAATGGACCAGCTGGTTGAGCCGGCACGCCTGCACGGGGTCGATCAGATGATGCAGGGGATTGCCCAGTCGATTCACGGCGATGCTGACATCGAATTGCAGAAGCGCGCGTACTTCGAGCCAGCCCCGGCGGCTAAACCGGTGATTGCGCCTGAGGTGGTTGCGGCCTGACCGGTGCTGCGCTGAGGTCATGAACTGCTTGCTCAACCCGGGCCAGCAGTTCTTCTGACGTTTCGCCATCGATCGGTGCTACGGCCGGGCCAAACCGCATGATGACGCGCCACTTCTTGCCGCGCTCGTAGCTGAACCCAACTGGCACAATTGGTGCGGGCGTGCCCAGCCGGTGCGACATTTCCGCAAGCCGGACCACCCCAGGTTCGAACGGCAGAAACATCTGCTCATCAGTTTTCGGCGTGGTGCCCGGATCGATGTTGGGGTAGGCCTCCGGAAAAACGACCACGATCTTGCCGGCCCTGAGGTGCTCGAGTGTCTCCCGGGTTGCCCGGCGGAGGAGTGCCCTCGCTTCGTCGGCAGGTACGGGAGTGGCCGGGTTGGAGCGATAGACCACCGGCCAACCGGCGGAGCGGCAGAGCGCCATCATGCTCGATTTCAGCGGGGCCGACGTGATCCAGTCCAGGCCGACAATGATCGAGATCGGTCGGGGAATGGTCGCCATGAGTGCGGCTCCATCGAACGCATGGTGAAAGTGGCGCGCAGCAATCAACACTCCCCCGCGCTCGGGCAGGTGCTCGATTCCTTCCACCGTCAGATCGAGTTGCCGCTTGATGCCGATCTTGCACATCGCCCGAAGCGAGCGCCACGGCATGTCAGCCATCGACGGACAATGCCGGGGTCGAGCCGAGTGGATTCGTCATCCGGTCGCGCATGATCCATGCCGCGGGCAGAATTCCGAGAACAGCCGAGAGCACAATCGGCACCCACAACCCGACGTCGGCACTGACGACCATTGCAAAGACGACGTTCGCGACGTAGACCGCCAGCGGGATCAGGCTCATGCCAGTTGTGTCCGCCTTGCTCTTCCACAAAACGCGACTGACCAGCATGAATATCAGCCCGGTTACGGACCAACCGACAAGGTTCTTGATCGGCATGTCGTAGTACGGGCCAATTTCGTGCCACTCCCAGAATTTGACCCTGAGCGACGAGTGCGCCATGGCCGGATCGAGAACCAGGTCCCATACGGTCAGAAACCAGGTGCCCCAGCCAATCGTCCACCAGATGCTATCGCCCTTGCCCATGCGTTCGGCAATCAACGAACCGAGCAGATAGGAAGCGAGTCCCATGTAGAACCACGACATCGGAATCGTGTATGGAACGTGACCGAGCACCTTCCAGCCAAGGAAATCGGTGTAGGAGTAGTTGCCGAACGGCCAGCCGGTTCCGGTGCCGAGCAATTCAGAGGTGAGCGAGAGCACGTACGTAACACCGGCAAAGATCAAGGTCTTGCGGGTTCCCAGAAATCGGAGTCCGAAGGCAAGCATCGCCAATGCGCCGAGGATGATATGAATCGATCCCGCGTAGTCCATCGAGAACTGGTAGACGCGCAATGCATTTGGATCATCGGCGAATTTAGCCAGATTAGGCAGAACGTAAAGAAGCCCGATCAAACCGAAGATCAGTGCCGCAAGATGGGCGATAAAGAGCCAGGCTACAAGTGGGCTCGGATCGAGTCGCTTTATCACGGAGCACCTCCGGGAGTAATAGTACGGCCGCGCCAGACATGACTGCGCTTGACCGAGGTCTTGATGATTCGCAATGCGACCGGCAGGTCCATCAGCGGTGACAGCCAGTACGTCCACGGGCGATCCGGGTAGGCACGCGCCGTCCCCGTCAGCACTCCAAGCCGCATCATCAGTAATACGCGATTCAGCTGCCAACCGATGACTCCAGAACCGCTATTTGAACCCCGTAACCAGCGCCAAAATGGGAGCGCCTGCACAAACAACACTTCTGCCAGACCGATCATCCCAGACTTTCCTGAGTAGCGGTCTTTCATGGGCAGCGATCGGGTCCAGTTATCCAGGGCCTCGTCGAAGGTGCCGTACATTTCGGTGGTGACCAGGCCGTCGGTCTCGTAGAACCCGACCCGTTTGCCGGCCGCCACCAGTGATCGCGCGAGCGTTACATCCTCGCAAACCGAATCGGCGGCTGATTTAAACCCACCAACCGCACGAAGCACGTCGGACCGGACCAGGAAGCACTGACCGTTGGCCTGGACCTCATCTGCGCGCTTGAACACGTTCCCGGGAATGCCGAACCGGTAAACGAGGGTAGTCAGCAAGCTGGGATGGACGATCGCCTCGCCCTGGCCGGACAACCGCTGCAGGGAGGCGGCGCTCAACGCGTCCAGCCGATCGGCGTTGCCACGGTTGACCAGTGCATCGGCAAGTTCCGGCTCGACCCGAACATCGGCATCGACCGTCAGGATCCAATCGGAGGCGGCAACCGAGGCATCAAGACCCGGCCTGCAGTTGCAAGCGCCTTCTGGTTGCGGCCATCATCGACTGGCTGGTAGTCGATCAGCTGGACCCGGGTATCCCGCTCGGCGAACGATGTGACGATGTCCACCGTGGCGTCGGTCGAACCGCCATCGATCACCAGGATTTCGCGGACGCTCGGTCCGAGGCGGATTGCCTGATCGAGACATGGGCGCAATCTCGCTTCCTCGTTGAGCACGGGAATCAGCACCGTTACCTTGTCACCTGAACTGACTCCCTCCGACGTACGTTCTATCGTTGCACCACCGACGGTGCCGATCATTCGACGAATCACCCGTAGTGCCAGAATGATCTGGACAATTGTTATCAGGCCGCCAAGTCGTCGCATCATGTCCCAATCAATCGTTCGGAGGTTTCTCGTGGCTCGTCGTGTCGTGGTAATCGGTGCCGGTTTTGGCGGAATTGCTGCTGCCGTTCGTCTGGCTGCGCGCGGTCATAGTGTCACCCTGATTGACAAGCGGGATCAACCCGGCGGTCGCGCATACGTCTACCGTCAGAACGGTTATACGTTCGATGGCGGTCCAACGGTCATTACGGCTCCCTGGTTGATCGAGGAATTGTTCGAACTTGCGGGACGGGATCCTGCCGACCACGTCACGATGGTACCGGTTGATCCCTTTTATCGCATCTTCTTCCCGGACCGGTCTCACTTCAACTACACCGGCAACGCCGAGCAGATGGCGACCCAGATCAGTGCGTTCAGTAACTTTCCGGAGGACGTGCAGGGATATCAGGACTTCCTCGAGCTCTCCAAGCGGATCTTTGCCAAAGGGTTCACTGAGCTGGCGACGAAGCCGTTCCTGAGCCCGCTGGATATGGCCAGAATCGTTCCCGATCTGATCAAACTGCAGAGCTACCGATCGGTTTACGGGCTGGTCGAGAAGCATGTTCAGGACGATCGACTGCGCCAGATTCTCTCGTTCCATCCGCTGCTCGTTGGCGGCAACCCGTTCCAGACCACGAGCATCTACGCGCTGATTCATTATCTGGAGCGCGAATGGGGCGTCTGGTTCGCGATGGGTGGGACCGGTGCCGTGGTTGATGCACTGATCGCGTTGTTCAAGGATCTGGGCGGCACGCTGGAGCTCAATACCGAGGTTGCGACGATCACCTCGGACGGCAAGCGGGCGACTGGTGTCGATACCCGGGACGGACGACATTTTCCGGCGGACATCGTCGTTTGCAATGCTGAGGTGGGGACGGCGTGGCAAACGTTGCTGCCATCCAACATCCGCAAAGCGGCGCTCACCCGGCGGGTCAGCACAATGAAGTATTCGATGTCGCTGGCGGTGATCTACTTCGGAACAGATCGAACCTACCGGGACGACCCCGCCTCACAGATTGCCCACCACAACATCATTCTGGGTCCGCGGTATCGGGAGCTGCTGGGCGACATCTTCGATCGCAAACATCTGGCGGAGGACTTTTCGCTCTATCTGCACATGCCGACAATCACTGACCCATCGCTTGCTCCAGACGGTGGCGAATCGTTCTACGTGCTTGCTCCGGTGCCCCACCTTGGCGGCAAGACCGACTGGGCCAGGGAAGCCAAACCGTATCGCGACCGGATCATCCGCTTCCTGCAGGAGAACTATCTGCCGGACCTCGAGCAGCACATCGTCGCCGAGCACATGATTGACCCGCGCCACTTCCGGGATGATCTGAATTCGTATCTCGGCTCGGCATTTTCGGTTGAACCGATCCTGACGCAATCGGCCTGGTTCCGGCCGCACAATCGGTCGGACGATCTGCCGAATCTCTATCTGGTGGGGGCCGGTACACATCCGGGCGCGGGGCTGCCGGGCGTGCTTTCATCAGCAAAGATTGCCGATGATCTGATCGCTGCGGACTTTCCGGCCTAGGCGGAGCGGACCGTCATGTGTACGAAGCTGGCGGCGATGGTCGGCAAACTGCGGACTTTTTTCGATGAGGAAACGTGGGCTCTGGCGCTGAAGACGTCATAGTTCAGCGCTTCGATTTCGCAGAGGATTCCTGAATAGAAGTGACTTGCCGCGAGTGTGGTCAGTCGGCTGGCTGGTGGTAGAGCCGGGATTCCCGGCCGAGCTTCGTCATAGAGTTCGCGTGCCCTCGAGATCTGGAATTGCATGAACTCGGTGAAGCTGCCATTTGGTCGGCGCTCGAGAACGGATTCCGGGTCAATTCCGAACGCAGCCAGTTCATCGGTGGGAAGGTACAGCCGCCCGAGCTCAGCGTCTTCGGCAACGTCCCGAAGAATGTTGGTTAGTTGCATGGCGATACCGAGACCGGCGGCTCTGTTGAGCACAGCCGGATCTGAACAACCCAACACTGGCGAAACCATCAATCCAACCGTCCCGGCGACGCCGTGACAGTAGACACGCAACTCCGGCCAGGTTCGGAACAGGGTTGGTTGCAAATCGCGGCCGACGCCTTCGATCAGGTCTCGCGCCGGTTGGGCCGGAATCGCAAAACGCTGTCGTGTGTCCATGAACGCACGGGCAATCAGATCAACCGGACGATCGATCTGATGGAGCCAGTTGTCCAGGTCTTGTCGAGCCGATTCGACGCATTGAGCGTTGTCGACAATGTCATCGGCGGTGCGGCAGTAGGCGTAGATCGAGTGGACGGCGCGTCGCTTGGCCGGCGAGAGAAATCGACTGGCAAAATAGAAGGAGCGACCATGCGTACGGGCGATCTGGGCGCAGGCGTTCCAATCGGCAGGAGTCAGCCCCGGCTCTATCGCCGAGGTCGTCACCGGATTGGCGGCATAACCAAGTTGTCTACTGACAAGACCCATGCCTAACTATACGGACATTTGTGGCGTTCAGGATCACTCTTACGGCAACGGAGTTGCGATTGCCGTTTCCTGATTAAAGATGTAGTCGGTTTGACTGATGGAAAGCCCGGCCAATGTTTCTATCCGGCACGGCAAATCATCGATACCGAGGTAGATCGTGATCCGGATTTGCTCGCCGGTAAGGGTCACTTCCGGGAATCCGTACGCTGTGCATTCCCGGCCGTTGATTTCCAACGTACCTTGCTCACTGCCAATCCGCTCCCGTTGCCGATCGCCGAGGGCGCTGTACGGAGGTTGCTCCGGTGCGAGGATTGAGGCATACGCCACGGCAAACGGATCGTCATCGGCAATGCTGGTCGGGTCAATGGTTTTCCACGCTCCCGGTTGGCCGCCGAAGGGAGTCTGCCGCTGCTGGATCACGCCGCCGGACAGGATGATCTCGATCGTCCCGTTGCCGTCTGAAATGACGACCCGCTTCTGATCTGGCAGGATGACGGTACGTTCCGCTGTGCCTGAGTACTCGACGCCGGGTGTTGCGACCGGGGTTGCGCCGGCGGTAAAGACACGGGTGGTAGCGCGATAGCTGGTGACTGTGGCCCAGGCGGAATTGATCCGGTCGGCAATTGTGCCGGCAGTGATTTCGCCGGCACCGAGTGTGGCCGACGTGGTCGGGTCGTTCTTGACAACAGTAGTTGGCTGAGCCTCGGTTGTCGCAGTTGCCTCGGGATCATCATCCCCGCCACAACCGGCGAAGATCACCGCCAGTGTTGCTATCAGGGCAATCCGGGTCAGGAACGAGCGATCAACCATGATGTTTTCAGTCTCCTTCGAGCAATCCGTTGACCGCATCGCGCAAGGCGATCAGTGCGGTTCGGGTTTCGCCTGCTGCATGCGTGTGCGTTTTCGGAGTTCGGGCGAGGGATTGGGCGAGCGCGTACATCTCATCGAGCATGCGCTCTGTATCGAAGGCCGGGAATCCGTTCCAGTCGGCCAGTCGGGTGAGCGAGACCCGCGCGGCTGAGCCTCCGCCGTCCAGTTTTGCAATGGAGGAAAGGAGCGAAAGCAACTCTGCGTCGGCAGGCGCTTCCTCCCGAACGACCTTCTCCTTCGTCAGCGATCCGCGGATCCGGGCGATGGCACTCGCAGCCGCATCGAGGTCATCCTCGACGCGTTCCGATTTCAGGCGGCGGGCGATTGCCATTGCGGTTTCGGCGGGCAAATCGTCGGCCAGGATCGCGTCCCGCAACGCGCGTTGGTGCTCGCTGGGCAACCCTTGGAGCGCTCGACTCTGCTTCTCGCTCAGTCGACCGGCACGGATGTCGGATTGAACGCCTTCGGAGAGCTTCTCAGTACCTAAAAGCTGGAACAGACGGCTGCGCCGAATTCCAACCGTTTCCGCGACCCGGTCCCAGGGGGCATCGCCCATCTGGGTTCGGAGCATTCGCAGTGCCGCCGCCCGGTCGACTGCATTGAGATCATCGCGAACGATGTTCTCCATGAGTTGCTGAATCAATCTGCGGTCTTCCGGAACGTCACGCACGAGTGCGGGTACCGACGTGAGACCGGCCGCCTTTGCCGCCCGCCAACGCCGCTCACCATGTACGACTACATAGGTGTCACGGTCCTTGTCGTAGCGCACGACAATAGGCTGCAGCACGCCCTCAATGCGGATGCTGTCTGCGAGTTCATCGAGTCGCTCCTCGTCGAACGTACGTCGCGGTTGGAGCGGATCGGCCAGAATCCGGTCGAGCTGAATCTCCTTGGCCGTTGGCAGGTCTGTGACACCGACTGCTTGCGGTCGTGTATCGCCAAGCAGGTCGTCAAGGCTGAACCGCTTGCGCCGGGTCGAAGCTACCGGCGGGGGAGTCAAGTCATCCGCCAATGAACTGGTTGAACTCACCAAAACATCCTCCTCACCCGCTGTCATCATCGTCCAACCGCTATCGGAGTCATCTCCAACCAGGCACCAACTTCTCGATACGCTTCTGCGACGGGGGACCTGGGCATGTATTGCAAAACACTTGCCCGCTCGGCCGTCGATTCCGCACTCTTGACGGAAAGTGGGATAGCTGGCAAATGGGCCAGCTCCGGATATTGCTCTTTCAACGTTTCCAGAACTTCGGTAGCAAGTCTGGTGCCTCGATGGACTTTGGTGGGCAGGAAGCCGAGGATCCGCAGCTCCGGATTGAGCCGTCGCACCCGTTGGATGGTCTCGAAGAGGCGCCGGAGCACCATCATCGAGAGGGGATGTGGCTCGATTGGAATGATCAGGTCGTCGGCCGCGACGAGGATGTTGACGGACAGGATGTTGAGGGCAGGCGGGCAGTCGATCAGGACGTAGTCGTACATGGTGAGGTCGCTTCGCAGAAACAGGTTGTCCAGCTTGCGCTCCCGCTCCAGCTCGTTCATTAACGCCAGTTCCGCGGTGGCAAGATCGGGGTGAGACGGGATCAAGCGAACGCCGGGAACGGTACAGAGGGTGACCACATCCTCGAGCGGCAAATCCTCATCGATCAGCAGGTCATATATGGAGAGATCGAGTGCAGCGATGTCGACACCCATGGCCATGGTCAGTGATGCCTGGGGATCGAGATCGATCGCCAGCACCGTCCGACCTTGCTCAATCAGTGCCGCAGCGACGTTGAGCGTGCTGGTGGTTTTGGCGGTTCCGCCCTTTTGATTGAAGAACGCGACAATGCGGGTCATTTTGGGTGCCAGTTTTGGATGTACGTACAGTACAAGAATAGCACAGCCCGTTGCCGCACAGGCACAGCTTACCCTGTTTTATCCGCACGAACCTGTTCTTGAGGCGTCGCGAGTAGGAGGTCTATGGGTTTGCCGTTGTTCCGATACCGTCAACGAAAACCCGCGCGACGAGACGGCCGAGGTGGTCGGCGTCCATTTCTGCGACTGCGTCTGAATGTTGCATAGCTAGTTGACCGAAAATCATTGCTACGAAGAGACGAGCCAGGAGTTCCGGATTCTCGGAGTTGTCCAGCTCACCCTTGAGTTGTCCGTCGCTGAGAATGTGAGAAACGAGCTCCACCGGCATCGGGTGATTGCACTTGAACTGGTGCACGCGATCGGCCGGCAAGACACGATGCATGTCACTCATCAGCCGTCCAAGGTCACCCTTGATTCTGGCGAAGCACCAGATCGCGCCGTACTCAAGACGTTCGGCCATGGTCTGGTGATCGGAGAGAGCGGCAATGAACGCGCGCTTTCCTTCCTCCATCTCTCGACCAAGCACGGCCAGCAGCAGATCCTGCTTGTCGCGAAAGTGGTAATACAGGGCCGGCTTGGTCATACCGACCGCGTCGGCTATTTCCTGCATCGACGTTGCCGCAAATCCCTTGCTCAGGAACTGGTCGCGAGCTTCATCCAGAATTCGCTCGCGTCCATCACTGCGGGTTCCAGTTTGTGTCGTTTCATCGATAGCTACCATCGGATTGGGGTTTCCTGGGTCGAGGACTGGAGTGAGCCTTTGTGGTCAGTTTGCGAGGGACTCCTGACCGTCGCGTGTCAGGATCCAGAGGGCTACTTCAGTCGTTCACATCAAATTCACATGCGGTAATTGACAACTTACCTACCGGTCAGTATTGTACACGCTTGGGGCAGGCTGGTCGCTCCGTATGACTACCCTCCCGTCCTGTTTAGGGGACTGTTCAAAGACGAACAGATGTACTATGTTGTTTCGGCGCGTTAGCGGCGGTTGTCGATTTGTGTGCGGATCAAACGACAAACCGACGTGACTTTGATTGTGTGGGTCGGCAGGGAAGGTAGGGGGTCCGGATGCGTCCGTCAATTTTGTTCAGGTGGGGCAGTTTCGCGTACCGGAACCGCTGGAAAGTGGTTATCGGTTGGGTTGCCGCGCTGGTGATCATGGGCGTGCTCTCGGGCATGTTCGCTGGCGAGTTCTCCGACGAATTCAGCAATCCCGGGTCCGACTCGCAACTTGCGTACGACTTACTTGCGGAGCGCTTCCCCAGCCAGGCTGGCGACTCGGCACAGATTGTCTTCCAGTCCGAAGCGGGAATTGCGGATCCGGCGGTTCAGGCTGAGATTCAGACGGTGTTGGACGCTGCGCTCGCCAGTTCACCGCACGCTGTAGCCGTTGCGGATTCGCCAATCACGAATCCCACCAACATTGGTGCGAGCGGCAACATCGGGTATGCAACCATCCTTTTCGATGCCCTCGCGCAGGATATCGAGTTGGTTGAACTCGAGAAGTGGGTCGCAGATGTCGACGCGCTGAACTCCGACACCCTGCAAATTGAGCTCGGAGGCAACATCGTTGCCTTTGCCGAGACCGAGCAGCCAGGCGGGGAGACGTTTATCGCCCTGGCCGCTGCCGCCGTGGTTCTTATGATCGCGTTTGGCTCGTTGATTGCGATGGGTCTTCCAATTGTCACGGCTGCCACTGGTTTGGGCTTCGGTTTCATGTGCATGAACCTGGTCACAAACTGGCTCGATGTCCCGACATTCACCACCTTCATTGTCGCGATGATCGGTTTGGGCGTCGGAGTCGACTACGCACTCTTCATCGTCACCCGATTCCGTGAAGGACTCCATTCCGGTTTGTCGGTCGAGAAATCGGTTGGTCAGGCGATGGATACCAGCGGACGTGCCGTGCTTTTTGCCGGTATCGTGGTTGTTATCGCGCTCGCAGGCTTGACCGCAATCGGTCTTCCATTCATTACCGCCTACTCGGTCGCGGCCTGCCTCGGCGTGTCGTTCGTGATCGTCTCGGCAATCACGCTGCTGCCGGCACTGCTCGGACTCGCGGGTCACAAGATTGACCGCTGGGGGATCAAGCGGTTCCAGCAAACGGCATCCGATGGGATGGACACGGTGGGAGCCAAGCTTGGTCGGCGGATTCAGCGCAATCCAGTCGTCTTCTTTGTCATTTCGACTGCGTTCCTTCTTTTCCTGGCTATCCCGGTGCTCGATGTTGAACTCGGTTTCAACGACGCCGGCGCCAACCCGGAGACCATGCACACTCGACGGGCATATGACCTGCTTGCGCAAGGCTTTGGACCAGGCTTCAACAACCCATTCCTGATTGCTGTCGAAGGTGAAGGTGCGATTGATCCGGCCCTCTTGACGTCCATCGAAGAGGCAGTTCGAGCGCAGCCAGGGATCGTCAACGTCAATCCGGCGGTTCTGAATGAGGCGGGTGACACGGCGGTCATCTCGATCATTCCGGCTTACGCGACGGTAGATTCGCGGGCCAGTGACCTTGTCAATACCATGCGGGACGATACGCTGCCCCCGGTTATGGCCAGCCACCCCGAGAACACTGCCTACGTTGGCGGCGTGGCGGCATCACTGATCGACGTGGTGGACGTGATGGTGGATCGCACGCCCTACTTCTTCCTGATCGTCGTCGGTTTGAGCTTCATCCTCTTGGCAATCGTGTTCCGGTCAATTCCGATTGCGATCAAGGCCGCGATCATGAATCTGCTCTCCATCTCGGCTGCGTTCGGTGTCGTGGTAGCGATCTTCCAATGGGGTTGGTTCGGCAGCTTGTTCGGCGTAACCGAGGGGCAACCGATCATCGCGTTCATGCCGATGTTCCTCTTCTCGATCCTGTTCGGGCTCTCGATGGACTACGAAGTCTTCCTGTTGAGCCGAATTCGGGAGGCGTGGGTGCACGGCAAGTCGACACCGGATGCGGTTGTTGAAGGACTTGGCGTAACCGCCCGGGTCATCACCGCAGCGGCGGCAATCATGGTTGTCGTCTTCCTGTCGTTCGTCTTTACACCTGATCCCATCTCAAAGCAGTTTGGAGTTGGTCTGGCTGTCGCCGTCCTTATCGACGCGACAATCGTCCGCTTGATTCTTGTTCCGGCGACGATGGAACTGCTCGGTGAGTGGAACTGGTGGTTCCCGAAGTGGTTGGACAAGATCGTTCCTCGCATCAATGTCGAGGGCACCGTACTCAGAGCCGGAGCCGGCCGTCGTTGTTGCGGCAGCCGCAGATTAAGTAGAAGCTGGTAAAGAGATGTCTCAAAAGAGTTCCCGTGGCTTGGCCAGCCGTATGACGGACGACAATGCCAAGTGGTTCACGCTGATCGCGTCGTGCTTCGCCCTCTTCATGGCAATGCTCGACAACCTGGTCGTCAACATTGCGATGCCGACCATCGCGAAGGACCTCGACGCGAACAACACGCAACTGCAGTGGATCGTCTCGGCGTACACGCTGGTCTTTGCGTCGCTTCAGATCACGGCGGGTGGCCTGGGTGATCGTCTCGGTCGCAAGCGCTGGTTCATGATCGGCCTCACGTTCTTCACCGCGACCTCGGCACTGGCCGCGTTCTCGCAGAACATCGAGATGCTGATCGTGCTCAGGGCATTGCAGGGTCTTGGCGCCGCGATGATCATGCCGCTCTCGCTTTCGCTCATCTCAGAGGCATTCCCACCGGACGAGCGCGGTAAGGCAGTTGGTATCTGGAGCGCGATTTCCGTCTCGGCGATCGCGCTCGGACCAGTCGTCGGTGGGCTTCTGGTGGAGTACGCATCCTGGCACTGGGTCTTCCTGATCAACATCCCGATCGGTATCGGTGCGTTGCTGGTCACCCAGGCGGTCGTTCGCGAGTCGCGGGATGAATCCGGCGAGGTGGCGACCGATATTCCGGGCACGTTCCTGATCACTGCGGCGATCGCGTCGCTGACGTACGGTTTGATCGAGGCCGGTAACCGCGGCTGGGGCGATCCGCTCATCGTGACTATGCTCGCTGCGTCCGTCATCTTCGGGGTGGTCTTTGTCTACGTCGAGAGCAAGACGAAGATTCCGATGGTGCCGTTGCGCTTCTTCAAATCCGGCAACTTCACCGGGGCGAACATCGACTCATTCATGATCTCGTTCATGATTGCCGGAATCGCCTTCTTCATGACGCTCTACCAGCAGAATGTGCACGGATTCTCCGCAGTACGGACTGGTCTGGCGCTCCTGCCGATGGTCGTAACCATGATGGCGTTCTCGCCGATTGGCGGCGCGATGATCAACCGGGTTGGCCCGCGCAAGTTGATATCCGGCGGAATGATCATCACCGGTATCGGCGGCCTGCTGATGACCCGGGCCGATGTCGACGCCAGCTACTGGGATATCGTCCCGGCGTTCGTGGTGATGGGCTTCGGTATGTCATTCATCTGGGCGCCGATGACTACGGCCATGCTTAATAGCGTTGACCAGTCCAAGTCCGGCGTTGCCTCGGCCATCAACGGCGCGATTCGCGAAATCGGCACCGCGTTCGGTATCGCGTTGCTTGGTACGGTCGCAAACCGCAAGTATCAGGAGATGTTCCGCGAATCTGACGGAATCCAGACATTGCGGGCGGACAGCGGCAACAGCTTCCTGCAGGGCACCCTGGACACAATCGGTTCCGGGGCCAGCCTCGGCGGTAACTTCGTCCAGTCCTTGCCAGGCACTGAACAGCTTGGAGGTGCGGTCGAAGTGATCATGCGGGAGAGCGGAATCGCCTTTGTCGCAGGTATGGAGCGAGCCTTTGTCATCGGCTCTGTCGCCCTGCTTGCGGCCAGCGTGGTTTCCTATTTCCTGATCACGGACGACGCGGTCAATGTTCCTGAGTCTGCGAGGACCCCGGGTGTCGATCCGGTATCTGCGCCGGCAGACTAGTTATCAGACGTCAGCGGTCCGGGAGCTCAATCACTTCCGGACCGTTTTCCGTTCCCCCATTGAGACCGATCGCAGCTTCGCCCAGATCCTGGGCGGCACCGATTACCTGCCCGAGGCGCACCCAATCGGTTTCTCCAAGTGCTCGTCCCGCCCGTTCGACCTCTGCCATGCACGTCCGCACGTCGTGGATCGACACCAGATCAGCTCGATCCCGGGACTCGCTTGGCCCCTGTCCCAACAGCATCTGGCCACTGGCGCTGACGAGATTGGCAAGCGCTTCAGTGAATGCCGGCTCCATCATCCAGGGTTGACCCGTGGTAGCAGCGAGACTTCGGATGAGTCCCTGCAGTGCGGTGATGACTCGATCAAGACGATCGTCAACAGACTGGAAATGCTCCAGATGGGTGCGCTGCGGGGTAGCCATCAGATTGAAACGCATCGCCTCTGTTGCCGACTCCAGTGACTCTTCAACCTGGCGCAGGTCGGTTCCAATTCCAGCTGCGGCATCTCCCAACGAGACGGTCTCATCGTCGGTAATGCCGTCTACTACCATCGAAGCCAGACTGTCCAGCACGTCGATCAGCCGGTTGATCAGCAAATTCAACGCACGTTGAGCGCCAGGCAAATAGTTCGGTGGAATGAGCAGCGAATTGACGGTCAGGCCAATCAGCGTGCCGATTGCGGTGTCGGCCAGGAAGGTCAGGGCATAGTACGACCGTTCCTCAGTAGTCGACCGGACGACCAGCACCACAATCGCGGTGCCGGCGACCTGCGTCATGCCATCGGCCTTCAGATTCAGTCGCAGACCGACCACCATCGAGAACAGGATCACCAGACCGACGGTCCAGAAGTGCACGCCGAACAGTTCCGCGGCCAGAAATGCCATCGCGATACCGAGGGTTATGCCGGCGACACGCTGCCAGGCGCTGCGCAACGATTTGAGGATGGTCAGATCGATGGTGTAGACAGCGGTGAGTGCGGCAACGAACGGGGCAGATTCCCGTGGCAGAAAGCCGGCCACGATCCAGGCGAGACTGGCCGCGATCGCGCTCTTGATGATTCGGGCACCGATCCCGATTCTGCCCAGCTCGTCAATTGCGACCCGAAGTGGGCCCTCCGACGCGGTCAGGTTGGCGGCGAGGGTCTGCAGGCGGCGCTGGGAAGAGCGGTTTGGCGCGCTCACACGGCGTCGGGCGAGGCGTCGATGGCAACGTGCAGTTCACTGGCCATTCGTTCGGCTACAGCCAGAACTTCACCAGCGTAGAGCCAGCCGCGATCCGCACGCGACTGCCAATAGGCGCGCATTGCCTCCTGAAGTTCACCCGTTGATGCCATCTGAGGACGGACGCCTATGCGGTCACCGCCTACGTATCGCACGAGCGCGGTGTTACGCCCGAACAGATCGGCCAGTGCGCGCCCGAAAACATCGGGAGCTATCCACTCGGCCGCGCCCTCCTGAAACGCCGTTGCGATCGATCGGCACATGACCCGCGTCTGGATCGCGCTGTGTTCGAGAGCCAGGCTGGCCGTGCGCAATCGGGCAAGTTCATCGTGCTGACTCTTGGCGAATCGGTTGAAGCGCAGGCTTTGCTCGGCCTGACCCAATGCCGCGTGGGCATTGGCAAGCGAGGTTGCCAGGGATCGCGCGACTTCGAGATGGGCGTCCGCTTGCGCTCTGATTCATACCGCTTCGGAGTGAGGTCGTGAGATCGGCCAGGGCAATTGCGAGATCCTGCGACATCCGTTCGATCGCCTTGCCAGCGGGGGCGACATAGATTGGCGGAACGACCAACCAATTCAATCCGAGGGCAACAGCGGCGCCGATCAACGAATAGACAATCTGATAACCCAGCGTATTCAGCGGTGCCTTCAATCGAACTGGCCAGCAGCACAACCAATGCGGATATTGCTACTTGCTGCATCGCCGGTTGGCTGAGTCTGAGCTGAATTCCGCCAGCCAGCGAGATCAGAACGACCAGCGCAATCGTCCACGAGTGCACGCCGAGTACCGAATAGGCGATCACCGCAACAGCGACGCCAAAGGCGACCCCGATTGTGCGCTGGATCGCCCGGTCAACCGACTGGGCGATGGTCAGTTGCATCATCAGAACAGCCGAAAGTGGCGCCAGAAAGGCGTTGTCGTCGCCCGGTACCAACAGTGCCAATTGCCATGCGACCCCGGCGGCCAACGCCGTTTTCAGCACGCGCTCGCCCAGGCCAAGCCGTCGCATCTGATTGATCAGTTGCACAAGCCGGGTGCCAGCGTCGGAATCGGGTCTCATTGCCATGGTGGTTGGACTTAGCGCCCCCTGGTCATCTCCGCCATCACCACATTGGTGATTTGCATCAACCGGTCATTCCACGCGTCGTAACCAGTGTTCAAGTGGCGGTTGGAAACGAATGAAAACGCAACATCGTAGGTCGGGTCCACCATCACCATACAACCCGTAGCGCCCGGGTGACCGAAAGCGATCGGAGAGAGAAGCTCCGGATAGCCCATGCGCCCCTTGATCATGAAGCCCAGCCCCCACGCGCGGACGGCTGCAGACATCGGAGGCGTAACGGCGTCCGGAAAATCGTACCCAGTTTGATCGGTGGTCATGGCGGTCGTTGCTACGCGGGAAAAGAGATGCTTGCTCCGGTTCGGATCGAAAAGCAGGCCAAATTCCAGCAGATCCCGGGCCGAGGCGATCGTACCGAATGCGGGATGGGCCAGATTTCGGGCATGGGCGGAGTTGTACATCGCTCCCTCGGTGCCTTCAGCCAGCGGACCGTCGACGTAGGTAATCCGGTCATACACCGACTCTGGCGGAGGCATGAACGTGTTCAGCAGACCGGCCTTGTAGATGACCCGCGTCTGGACCAGGGCCGGAAAGGACATTCCCGCCGCCTTCGCAGCACATCAGTCCGGCAAGTCCGATCCCGTAGTCGCTGTAGGCCTGATCAGTCCCCGGGGCGAACAGCATCGGGCAATCGAACGACTCCCTGACCAGTTCTTCGAGTGTCCACTTGGCCGCGAGCCGATCGGCCATCTGCTCTGATTCGTAGGGGAGGCCGGAGGTGTGGGTAAGGAGATGCCGCAACGTGATCTTGTCGCGACCGTCCTTCGTGAACTCGGGGAAGATCGTAGCGACTCTGGTGCTGAGCGCAATTTCGCCAGCCTCGATGGCCGACATGCACGCCGCGGCCCCGTACAGCTTGGATATGGAGGCGAGCGGCCAAAGCGTTTCGGCATTCGCGGGCTGACCAGGATTGGCCAGGCCAACATAACGTTCGCCGATAATCTTGCCGCCACTGGCGACTACCAGACCAGCGCCAGCCACACCATCCGCGATGAAACGGTCGAGCAGTGCCCAGACCGCCGAGAGATCAAAGTTAGTCTGCATTTCCCCGCCCACCCGAACATCCCAATTCCAGGGCAATTATGCGAGGACTTGGGTGAACGCGTCGGCGGGACGTTTTCTGCTGGCTAGACCGACGAGACGAAGATGTTGACTATGACCAGCAGGGCGACGCCCAGTGCGATTGCGTCAACCACCACGCGGCGACGTTGCAGGCGGCACGGAATCGAAATTCGTCGCTCAGGACCAATCTTGCATTCGATCGGCAGGACGGTCAGGACCAGTAGTGATGACGCTAGCGTGATCCCGATCGCGCCCAACAACAGCGTCCAGACGGACGAATCGGACGAGGCCCAATGGATGCCAATCGCCATCAGAGCCGCAGTTGCACCAATTGTGCCGATAAGGAGACGCGCAATTAGCGGACGCTCC
>CAVZSG010000003.1:0-723504 GCA_963777865.1 uncultured Chloroflexia bacterium
ACGGGCGTCGAACGAGCTTGTGGCTTGTTCGACGCCCGTTGCGGTGTCACCCGGTTTTTAGTCGCTGCGGAACACCGGCCGGACCCCTCGGAGTACCTCGGGGTGACAGGGTTCTAGCAGTTCACCTCTTCTTCTAGCTGCAGCCCATGCTGTTGCCGCAGTTGTGGCAGAGGTAGCAGTTGCCGTTGCGGACGGTGATCGCGCCGCAGTTGTCGCACGCCGGGGCGTCGATCTGGAACTGGGCGAACTGTTCGCTGCGGATGTTGGGGCCGGCGGCGTCGGTCTTCGGTCATCACGCCGGCGCGCTCGAGGAGCTTGGCGCTGTAGAGGCGACGGAGCGCGTTGCCGGCGGCCTTGGCGGGCTGCTGGCCGTTGCCGTTGCTTGCCGTGGCCGTTGCCGTGTGGCCGTTGGCCGTTGGCCGTTGGCCGTGGCCGTTGGACGACCCGGCTCGCTCGGGGGCTGCCGACCGGCTTTCGGCTCGCGGCTTTGCAGTCGCGGAGCTTTTGGCTGCCGGCGGATGCTTCCGAGCTGGCCTTTCGCCCGTCGGCCTTCTTGGCGACGGGCTTGAGCTGGGTTTCCGACAGTCTCGTCGTCGGACCCGCCGGCGGAGCCGGGCGGCTGCCATCGAGCGGCATGCCGAGGCTCGCTTCCTTGTAGCCGGGCAGGAACGTGATGCCCAGCCAGCGGAAGATGTAGTCGACCAGGCTCTTGGCGATGCGGATGTCGGGGTTCTTCGTGTGGCCCTGCGGCTCGAACCGCATGTGCGAGAACTTGCGGACGTAATCCTCCAGCGGCACGCCGTACTGCAGGCTCATCGAGACGGCCGTGCCGAAGGCGTCCATCAGGCCGCCGATGGTGCTGCCTTCCTTGGCCATCGTGATGAACAGCTCGCCGGGGCGGCCGTCGTCGAACAGGCCGACGGTGATGTAGCCTTCGTGGCCCGCGACGCTGAACTTGTGCGTGATCGACTGCCGCGTGTCGGGCAGCCGCTCGCGGCGCGGCTTGGCAGCGCAGCTTCCTTGGCCTTCGCCTTGTCGGCTTCGGTGCGCGGTGTTCAGCGGCTGGCTTTCCTTCGAGCCGTCGCGGTAGATCGCCAGGGCCTTGAGGCCCAGCCGCCAGCCGTCGAAGTACGCCTCGGCGATGTCCTCGGGCGTCGTGTCGCGCGGCATGTTGACCGTCTTGCGAGATCGCACCCGACAGGAACGGCTGCGCGGCGGCCATCATCGTGACGTGGGCTTGCCAGGCGATGCTGCGCGTGCCGTTGCGCGGCGTGAACGCACAGTCGAAGACCGGCAGATGCTCGGGCTTGCAGGTCGGCCGCGCCTTCGATCGTGTCTTCGCTTGTCGATGTAGTCGAGGATCGACTCGATCTCCGGCTGGTCGTAGCCGAGCGTGCGCGAGCGCCGCGGGCACGGTCTGGTTGACGATCTTCAGCATGCCGCCGCCGGCGAGCTGCTTGTACTTCACCAGGGCGATGTCGGGCTCGATGCCGGTGGTGTCGCAGTCCATCATGAAGCTGATCGTGCCGGTCGGGGCGAGCACCGTGGCCTGGGCGTTGCGGAAGCCGTGCACGGCGCCGGCGGCGAGCACTTCGTCCCACACCTGCGCGAGCCGCGTCGCGCAGGTACGTCGGGGCACTCGGGGTCGATCTGCGTCGACCGCGTCGCGATGCATCTGCATGACGCGGAGCATCGGCTCGCGGTTCTGCTCGTAAGCCGTCGAACGGACCGACCGCCTCGGCCAGCTCGGCGCTGGTGAGGTTGGCCGCGCCGTGGAGCAGCGCGGTCATCGCGCCGCAGACGCCGCGGCCGGCGTCGCTGTCGTAGGGCATGCCGCTCGACATCAGCAGGCTGCCGAGGTTCGAGTAGCCCAGGCCCAGCGGACGGAACAGGTGGCTGTTCGCGGCGATGTCGCTGCGTCGGATAGCTGGCGTGATCGACCAGGATTTCCTGGGCGATGAAGAAGACGCGGCAGGCGGCCTGGAACCGCTCGACGTCGAACGTGCCGTCGTCCTGGCGGAACTTCATCAGGTTGATGCTCGCCAGGTTGCAGGCCGTGTCGTCGAGGAACATGTACTCGCTGCACGGATTGCTGGCGTTGATGCGGCCGCAGTTCGGGCAGGTGTGCCAGTTGTTGATCGTCGTGTCGTACTGCACGCCGGGATCGCCGCAGTGCCACGCACAGTCGGCCATGCGGTTGAGCACGTCGCGGGCCTGGTAGGTCGGGCCGGCCTTGCTTGGGGTCGGTCACCCAGCGGGTGGTCCACTCGCTCGTCCTTCTCGACGGCTTGCATGAACTCGTCGGTGACGCGGACCGAGAGGTTCGCGTTCTGGAACATGATCGAGCTGTAGGCTTCGCCGTTGAAGTTCGACTCGTAGCCGCCCTTTTCGATCAGGACGCGGGCCTTCTTCTCTTCCTTCCACTTGCACTCGATGAACTCCATCACGTCGGGATGCCAGACCTTGATGCGACTGCATCTTGGCGGCGCGGCGGGTCTTGCCGCCGCTCTTCACCACGGCGGCGATCTGGTCGTAGACCCGCATGAACGAGAGCGGGCCCGAGGGCTTGCCGCCGCCGGCGAGCTTCTCGCGGTGCGAGCGGAGCGTCGAGAGGTCGGTGCCGGTGCCGGAGCCGAACTTGAACAGCATGGCCTCGCTGCGGGCGAGCTCCATGATGTCTTCCATGTTGTCGTCGACGTGCTGAATGAAGCAGGCCGAGCCTTGCGGGATACTCGTAGGGATTCTCGGGCTGGACGACGTCGCGGGTCTGCGGCATCCCAGTGCCAGTTGCACTTGGCGCCGCGTGACGCCGTACTGGTGGAACAGGCCGACGTTGAACCAGACGGGCGAGTTGAACGCGCCGTGCTGGTGCAGGCAGAGCCACGTCAGGTCGCGGTAGAACCGCTCGCCGTCTTCGGCGCGTGGCGAAGTAGCCGTCTTCGAGGCCCCAGTCGGCGATCGTGCGGGCGACGCGGTGGATGAGCTGGCGGACGCTGTACTCGCGCTCGGTCGGTGCCGACTTCGCCGTAGAAGTACTTGCTGCAGACGACGTTGGTGGCCAGCTGCGTCCAGAACGAGGGAACCTCGCAGTTGGTCTGCTCGAACAGCACTTCGCCGTTCTCGCCCTTGATGGCGGCGGTGCGGACTTCCCACTCGACGGTGTCGAAGACGTCGGCGACGTCGGCGGGGCAGAACGTCGGCGTCGATCTTCAGCCGGCCGTGGAAGCGCTTGGCGCCGCTGCGAGCGGGGCCAGCGGGACGGGATTGGGAACGCGCAGCAAGCGAAGCATCAGCCATCGCCATGACAAACCTCCTGTTTCAATGCTAGTCAGAAGGGCATCCTACCATGTGTACAAACGTACACACCCCAGCAATCAATCGGCATCGTCGCCGGTCGGACTCGTACTAGATTTTGGGGAGTTGCTATGATAAACCCCGCGAAAAGGCCGGGGAGGATCAGCAAATTCCACTATATATTGTGTCCGATGCCCGATTGGACACTATATCCAGCGGAGCGAAGGGGCCGATCTTACACCTTCGGCGGATGCCGTCAAACAACAGTTTGTGGTTTTCGTAAGGTGCTATCACACAATGGGTTGTGGCATGTGTGAAGCTGGGGCGGTCAGGCCCCGTGAAGGGAATGTGAAGGCGTGTAAACCATTATACGCTTGAGAGTTGCGGAAAACTGGCGCGAAAGCTGACGGCGACGGCTGATTTGCAGAGGGCGACTGACAAAACTTCGGAGCGAAGCGGCGGGCGACTTACCTGGGGTGCGCAAACCGCCAAGTCTGCCAAATCAGGCGGCAGGCGGGTGCTCTCGCGACGCGGGCCGGCAGGGCGATACGCTACGCCGCCGCTTGCCTCTTTGCCCCAGTCGACTTACTCCCTTTCCTGCTTCCCTGCGACGGATTGGCCGCCGATGCGCTTCGTTGCGCCGCTGCTGGATCGCGACTGGGCTGCTCGCCGTGGCGGCGGGGTGCAGCGGTTCGCGCTGGGCGAAGGAGGATCCGCGACTACGCGGCGAAGTATCCTCGCCACACCGACAACGTGGCGAAGATGACGAAGCAGGCGATCGACGCGCGGCATGTGATCGGCAAAGAGCGGGCCTACGCTGGGCTTTGCGGGGAGCGACGATCCGTTCGCGATGGGCGGCGCCGAAGCGGGATTGGTTTCATCTACCCGCGCTTCGTAGCTGGAGTGGCATCGGCGGGACTGGCGGGGCTCGCTGTCACGAGGGAGATGCAGCGACGACTCTCGGGCGGCGGCATCATTGGCGCGCGCGTGCAGATCGCCGATCGCGTCTGGCGCCGTTCGTCGGGCGTGAGACGGGTACGTCGGGTACGCCGGTTCGCGAACGCGCCGACAAGGATGGCATCGACGACGACGGCGACGGCGACGTTGACGAGTTCGGCGAGGATGAGACGAACTTGCGTGGGGGCGATTGCACCGGAAGCTCGGCGTTCACTACTGGCTGACGTCGCGAATGGCGACTGACCGGGAGCGCCGACGAGCTACTGGCGCAGCGACGGACGTGGGAATGACTCGACGGATTCTACGGATGTGAGCCTGGCGGTGCTGGCGCAGGCTGACGGAGCCGGGCGGCCGCGACGAAGCCAGTTGGGGCTCGCGGTCGAGCGGCGCAGGAAGCGACGGCTGGGAGCCGTGGGACGACGCTGCGCGAACGTGCCGAGTATGACGCGATGCAGGTTGAGATTCCGGCGACGGTGCGATCCGCTTGTTGAACCTGCGTCGAGTGCTACGAGAGCTCAATCAAGCGGAGATGATCCAGCTCCTTCAGAGTTCGATGGCGAGCTGCCGGATGATCGCGGCAACCGGCGTGATTGACCGCTGCGTTGGGATCGTCTTGGCAATCCACCTTGAGGGGAGAGAACCTGCAGCGATTACTTCGTCAGCGTGGGTTCGATCGCAATGCGAGCTTCCGAGCCGGGGAGCTGAACGAGCGACGTCAACTCTGAAAGAGTTGCATCATGCGGCGAGCGAAGCGACACTGCGCACGCTGGCGAGGTACGATGCTCGAATGCGAGTACCTCGCCGATTTCGATTGATGACGCTGCTGGGGGCCTTCGCGGTCGGCGGCGCTGGCGGCGGGCGGGGCTCGCGTCTGGTACGAGGTGCAGATTGCGCCGCAGCGGGCGGATGAGGCGGCGCTGGCGACGGACGGAGATGCGCGGCGTCGTCGCTCGGTGGAGCGGCGCGTCGGCTTGGAGCGGCGTGCGTCGGCGCGAGTGCATCTCTGGTTCGACGACGCGGAAGATTTTGACGCGGCGGCGAGCGATTGGGCGAGCTGACGGCGGTGGAGTCGGTGCAGGTCTTGGGGCGGCAGATCGTGCCGCATGCGGCGGCGTTTCAGCGCGACGGGAGCCGGACGCGGTGATCGAGGCGTGGCGGCGGCATCCGACGTTGCGGGAGGTGCTGGTCGATGCGTCGGTGCGCGGGGCGCCGTTGGGGGAGTCGGTGGAGCTTTATGATCGCGATGATTTGGCGACGCTGCAGTCGGCGCTGCCGGGGGTGAAGATTGTGTGGATGGAGGTGCATTGAAGAGGGCTGTCGGCCGTCAGCTCTCGGCTATCGGCCAGAAGTCGCTGTTTCGGGAAGCCGCGCGCGAACCTGGGGACGCCGATCAGCGTCTTTCCGCATATGAGCACTACCGACTATCGCTGGAATCAATCGCAGGCGGCCGCCGATTACGACGCCGCGGCGCCGGTCATTCATCCGCAGTATGTGACCGTGCAGGAAGAGGTGCTGGCGGCGCTGCCGTTTGCCGCGGAGCAGGCGTTTCGGCTCGTCGACATTGGCGGCGGTTCGGGGCGGTTGGTCGAGCGCGTGCTGGAGCAGTTTCCCCAGGCGACGGCGATGGTGATGGATCAGTCGGAGCCGTTCTTGGGCGTTGCGCAGCAGCGGCTCGCGCGATTTGGTGCGCGGGCGTCGTTCGTCAAGCAGCGGTTGCAGGACGATTGGACGGCGGCGGTTGGCCCGGTCGACGCCGTGGTGAGCAGTTCGGCGATTCACCATCTCGAACCGGCCGAGAAGCAGCAACTGTTCGCCAAGATCTTTGCCGCGCTCTCCAGCGGCGGCGTCTTTATCAACGGCGACGAGCATCGGCCGGCCGGCGACGCGGAGTATCTCGCGCTGCTCGGAGCAGTGGGGGCGGCACATGGAATCGTCGCACGCGAGCGGGGCGATTCCGGAGTCGTTCGGCAGCGGTGATCGACGCCTGGAAGAAGCGGAACATCGCCGAGTTCGGTAGCCCGCGGAAAAGCGGCGACGATTGTCTGGAAACGCTCGAGACGCAGGTCGAGCTATTTGCGAGCGGCGGGGTTTATCCCCGTCGACGTGCCGTGGAGTCGCGATCTGTGGGCGGTGTTCGTCGCGCGCAAGCCGTAGCCCCGGGCTCCGCCCGGGGGTTGCACATCGCGAGCGACGCCTACCGGGATGGTGACCGACCCCCTGGCGGAGCCAGGGGCTGACAGGCGCGAGCGTCGCTCAGACTTGCGAGTAGTCGGTCGGCTCCAGGAACAGCTTCGTGATCGTCGGCATCGTGTCGGCGTACTTCGGATCGTCGCGCATGCGGATGAAGTCGGGAGATTCGAGGAACGCCTTCCAGCCCTTTTCGTTCGCCGCCATGTCGGGGGCGGCGAGCATGTACTTGAGGTTCGGCTGGTTGTCGCCGATGAGCGTTTCGCCGAAGAAGACGTTTTCGAAGCCGCACTTCGGGAAGATGTCGCACTCGCCGTCGTTGAACATCGCGACCTTGGCGTGGGCGCGGTCGTCGTTGTGGTTCTCGTAGGTGCGCAGTTCGAGGACGCGCGGCTTCTGGGCCGGCGGGGTGATCTTGGGCGCGCGGTGAAGGCGAGCATCAGCGAGCTGTCGATGCGGTCGTAGGCGGGCGACTCGCGCTTGGCGGTGCGGTAGTCGGCGGTGGCCTTCATGAACTCGGCGTCGGCTTCCAGCGCTTCGCGAGCGGCGGCGAACGCGGCGGGGTTCGGGTAGACGAGCAGGACGTGGATCGACGGGCCGGCTTCGGGGCCGATCTCGGTGAAGACGCCGACGGGGCCGAGGCCGAGTTGCTTCCAGGCGGGGAGGGCGGCCGACTTCAGGTAGTCGTGGACGGCGGGTTGCTGGGCCTTGTCTTTCAGGCGGTAGGTGCGCCATTCGTAGAGTTCGCGCTCGGCCGTGGCGGGGGCGGCGGCGTGGGCGGGGGAGGAGGTCGCTAAGCCGCAAGCGGCGATGGAGGCGGCGGCGGAGGTTTGGACGAGGCTTGGAGGAAATCGCGGCGTTGCATGTCGGCGGACCTCGTCGGATGGAAGCGTAGGAGAATGAGAGTGGCGTCGACCGTGGGCGGCGACGCTGGCCGCATTGTATCGCAAGCGACTGCGCTCTGCATGCAGCCAAACGCCGACGTATTAGGTCGAGGCTGTGCCGGCGGGCGTTGCCGGTGGCACAGTTCGTACTGGCAGGTACTCAGTGACTTAGCACGCGGTCCGTGCTTACGCGGCGCTGTGTTTGCCCGGCTTTGCTGCCTGCACGACTCGGCTTCGTGGCGAACGGCGCGTGCGGCGCGGCGACCGGATTGCCATGCTGGTCGCGGAGGAAGCGGACGCTTCATTTCGCGCGGCGGCGAGGAGACTTCGATCCCGCTCGCGCGGAATTTGCGGTCGATCGTCGAGTAGAGCTGATGAATCGTCGCCCCGCGATGCTCCAGCGTCGGCAGGAAGCAGCGGAGGGCGAGCTTGAGGCCGGCGTCGGTGAACCCTTCGAAGACGGCGCTCGGCGCCGGTTCGCTGAGGACGTGCGGCTGCTCGCGGGCCGCTTCCAGCAGCAGTTCGCACGCCTGATCGGTATCGGCGCCGTGCGAGAGGTAGAGGAGAATCTCGATGCGATTCATTTGATCGGAGAGCGTCCAGTTCAGCAGGCGGTCGGTCACGAGGTCTTTGTTGGGGACGATGTACTCCTTGCGGTCCCAGTCGATGATCGTGGTGGCCCGCATGCGGATGCGATTGACGACGCCGCTCTTCTCGCCGAGGGTGACGATGTCGCCGACGCGGATCGGGCGTTCGAAGAGCAGGATGATGCCGGAGACGAAGTTGGCGAAGATCTCCTGCAGGCCGAAGCCGAGACCGACGGACATCGCGGCGACGAGCCACTGGATTTTGCTCCAATCGCCGTCGAGGCATTTGAACGCGACGATCAGGCCGACGGCGGTCAGGACGTAGCGCGAGATGCTGGTGAAGGCGTAGCGGGCGCCGCTGTCGAGCGGCAGGTGTTGCAGGATCACCAGTTCAAGCAGCGCGGGGATGTCGCGGACCGAGACGTAGGTGACGGTGAGCATGATGAGGAACGACGCGAGATGGCCCCAGGTGAGTTCGCTCGGCGCCGGGAAGCTTGTGGCCCGCCGGGTAGGCGAGGGCCGGGAGGATGGCGCCCCAGATGAGCACGAGGCCGACGGCGGTGGTGAAGCCGAGGAACGTGCGGACGAGCGTTTGCGTCTGCTCGCTGAGGGCGGCGAGGTCGACGGTGTCGTCGGCGAGTTCGGGCGTCGGCGGCGCGGCGGAGTCGGTTTCGACGGCGGCGAGGATCTGGGCGCGGCGCTGCTTGGCTTGCTCGCGCGCGAGGCGGCGACGATTCACCAGCAGCCAGCGGCGCGTGATGCCGCCGAGCGTGAGCACGGCCAGCATCATCGCCACGGTTTGCAGAATGCGGAGGGCCGACTGCTGGGCGGTGTAGTAGTAACCGACGGCGGCCAGCACGGCGAGCATCGCCGGCAGCGCCGTGACGGCGGGGCGCCAGGTGATTTGCAGCGGCTTCAGCCAGCCGCCGCCGATGAGGACGATCTGGCGGAACGGGGTGTTCTTCGCCAGCAGGATGCGGTGGAGGAACTTGGCGAGCAGCAGCATCACGACGATGAAGAGCGCGCGGCCGAGCGACGGACTCCAGTGGGAGGACGTCGTCGTCGGCTCTTGTTGTTGCGTTTCGAGCCCCACCAGCCAGAGGACGAGCGGCAGGCCCAGGATCGGCGAGCCATTGCATGCGCCGGCGGAGGTGGTGAAGGCAGGTCTCCGACCAATCGAAGTGGGCGTCGGCCAGGCCGCCGCGGCGGCAGAGGTGGCGGGTCAGTTCGATCAGCAGCAGGCAGACGGCGGTGAAGCGCGTCGCCACGCTGAGCGAGCGGACGAACTCGGACGAGTTGAGGCTGTCCATCGTCCAGCCGAGGAAGGCGAGCAGCGTCGGCCAGGGGAGGGCGAGCACGATGGTGAGCCAGAGGGCGTCGAACGTGGGGCGGAGGCGGACGCAGCTGCGTTTCGCGGCTTCTTCGCCGAGTTCGCGCAGGCGGCGCCGCGCGGGACGTTGCGCGACGAGGAGAACGACGATGCCGAGGATGAAGAGGGCGAATTGGCCCGGCTTTTGGTTGGCGGATTGAGTGACGGCGTGGCCGGCGTCGTTCCAACTGCGCGGGGCGAGGCTCCAGCGGGCGGCGTCGATCAGCGGAGCGAAATCGCCCGCGACAGCGGCGGGCAGCTGCGAATCCAGAGGACGCGCTCGGCGATGAACGCGGCGTAGTGCTCGGTCATGGCGATCAGCTGCGATTCGCTGCTGTGGAGCGTCGCCAAGTTAGTCGAGTAGTCGGTGTAGTTGTTGACGAGCTGATTGAGAATATCGCGTTTGGCTTCGAGCAGCTTGCGGATTTCGTTGCGCGTTTCGTCGCTCAGATCGCCCGATTGCGCGGCCAGCTGGTCGGCCAGTTCGTTGACGTTGGCCAGCTCGGATTGATTCATCGCCAGCGAATCGGAAGCACTTCGCGCTGAATCACCCGCTTCAGCGGTCGCGCCCCGTACACCGGGTCGTACCCACGGTTCGAGAGCCATTCCCGCGCAGCCGCGGTGGTCCGCAAGGTGATGCCTGCGATCGGCCAGGCGCTCTGCCACCCGCTCCAGCTGGATTTCGACGATTTCGCCGATCTGCTCTCGACTCAGCGGCTCGAAGATCACGGTTTCGTCGATCCGATTCAGGAACTCCGGCCGGAAGTGCTCGCGTAGCGCCTCCATCACCCGGTTCCGCATTGCATCCTTGTCGTGCAGATTCAACCCGACAATGAGCTCGAGCCGAGGTTGCAGGTCATGATGATGACGGTGTTCTTGAAATCGACCATTCGGCCCTGACCGTCGGTCAGCCGGCCATCGTCCAGCACCTGCAAGCAGGATGTTGAAGACATCCGGATGGGCTTTCTCGATTTCGTCGAACAGCACCACCCTGTACGGTCGACGCCGGACGGCCTCGGTCAGCTGCCCGCCCTCTTCATATCCGACGTAGCCCGGAGGTGCCCCGATCAAGCGGCTGACCGCGTGCTTCTCCATGTATTCCGACATATCGATCCGGACCATCGCCTGATCGGAATCAAACAGGAACTCGGCCAGGGCTCGGGCCAGCTCCGTCTTGCCGACACCAGTCGGGCCAAGGAAGATGAAGCTGCCCAGCGGTCGGTTCGGATCGGCCAGGCCGGCGCGGGATCGCCGCATCGCGTTCGCGACCGCCTCGATCGCTTCGTCCTGACCGATCACCCGCTGATGGAGACGCTCCTCCATGTGCAGCGAGTTTCTCGATTTCGCCCTCCAGCAATCGACTGACCGGAATGCCGGTCCAGCGGCTGACGACCTCGGCGATGTCGTCGGCATCGACCTCTTCCTTGAGCAGCTTGCCGGTTGCCTGGAGTAGAGCCAGTGCCTTTCCTGTTCCTGGATCTGCTCCTGAAGCTGGACCAGCGTGCCGTACTGCAATTCGGCGGCCGGGTTGTAGTCGTAGGCTCGTTGTGCTTGCTCGATTCAACATTCGGGTCTGATCGAGTTCGTCCTTGAGGTCCGAGATGGCTGGATGGCCTGGCGCTCCTGGTCCCACTTCGACTCGAGCGCGTCCCGGATTCCTTGAGCGTGCCAGTTCTTCTTCCAGCGCACTCCAGCCGTGTTGCGGAGGCTTCGTCCTTTTCTTTCCGGAGCGCCTCGCGTTCGATCTCCAGTTGCATCATCCGCCGCTCTGCCTCGTCCAGTTCGACTGGCATGGAGGTGATTTCCATCCGCAACTTGGACGCGGCCTCGTCGACCAGGTCAATTGCTTTGTCTGGCAGGAACCGGTCGGCGATGTACCGGTCGGAAAGGGTTGCCGCGGCGACGAGGGCGGAGTCGAGAATCGTCACCTTGTGATGAACTTCGTACCGCTCCCGCAGTCCGCGCAGGATCGAGATCGTGTCCTCGACCGAGGGCTCACCGACAAGAACCGTCTGGAATCGTCGCTCGAGCGCCGCATCCTTCTCGATGTGCTTGCGGTACTCGTCGAGTGTCGTTGCCCCGATGGCGTGAAGCTCACCACGCGCCAGCATCGGCTTGAGCAGGTTGGCGGCGTCCATCGAGCCTTCAGCGGCGACCGGCACCGACGACGGTATGGAGTTCGTCGATGAAGAGGATGATCTGTCCTTCGGCATCCTGGACTTCCTTCAGGACCGCCTTCAGCCGCTCTTCGAATTCACCGCGGAACTTGGCACCAGCAACCAGGGAACCGATGTCGAGCGCGATGATCCGCTTGTCCTGTCAGACCTTCGGGAACGTCGCCCCGGACGATCCGCTGGGCCAGACCTTCGACGATGGCGGTCTTGCCGACACCTGGTTCGCCGATCAACACCGGGTTGTTCTTGGTCCGGCGGGAGAGCACCTGAATCACCCGACGAATCTCTTCGTCCCGACCGATGACCGGATCGAGCTTGCCCCGCTCGGCCATCTCGGTCAGATCGCGACCGTACTTCTCGAGCGACTGGTAGGTTGTCTCCGGATTGGTGCCGGTCACTCGCTGGGATCCGCGCACGCTCTTGAGCAGTTCGAGAATTCGGTCCCGGGTCAGTCCACGCTCGATCAGCAGTCGGCTGGCCGAGCTTTTTCCCACCACGATGCCAAGCAGCAGGTGCTCGGTGCTGACGTATTCGTCGCCGAACTGCTGCGCCTCTTTGGACGCCGCTTCCAGCACCTGCCGGGTCGACTGCGAAACGGCCGGCTCAGCGCTGAATTGCAGCCTCGGCAACGCATCGACCGCGCGGTCGGCATCGGCGATCAATCCCGGAAGATCAACCTGCGCCTTGAGCACCAGCTGCTGAACGATGCCGTCCGCCTGGGTGACCAGCGCATGCAGAATCGCTTCCGGTTCGAACTGGGAGAGCTTACGCTCCTGCGTCAACTGCTGGGCGGCAACCAGCGCTTCCTGAGCCTTCTCGGTAAATCGTTGATTTGTTGCCATATCTGTATCTCCTTAGCCTTAATCGTTTAGCAAACACTTAATGCGCGTTGATCTATTCGTCCGCTTTACTACCCTCTGGATCGGTCGCCAGCTGCCTCTCGACGACGCAATTCGGCCACCTGTTCCTCGTCGATGTATCCAAGTGCGGCCAGCATGCTATCCAGTTCGGATTTGAGGGAGTGAAACGTTGATCCAGTTGGTTCATCTCTCGTACTTGGCGGACTGCTCGTTCGTGAACGCTCGCAGTTCCCTGATGCGCTTGGTTATATCAAGCACAATCTGCACACCGGCCAGATTGAGCCCCAAGATCCTCGACCAGGTACTTAACCTGCCGCAGTCGCTCGATATCCTGGTCCGAATACAGCCGCAGATTGCCCTGCGTTCGCGAGGGTGCAATCAATCCCTCACGCTCGTATTTGCGCAACGTTTGCGGATGCATCTGCACCAGGCGCGCTGCCACACTGATTACAAAAAGCGGTTCGTTGAAATGACTGGCCATGATTGCCTCTCTACATGTTCACTTATTGAATGATATTGCTTGATACGTTCCGTGTCAACTATGGTGAGACGCCAAACTTCCGTTTAGATTCACCGAAAGGAGTCCATTTGATGAAGATCTACGCCCACCGCGGAGCCGCCGATACCTACCCCGAAAACACGATCGAGGCATTCGCCGAAGCCGTTCGTCTCGGTGCAGACGGGATTGAACTCGACGTTCACGCCACCGCCGACGGCGTCCCAATCGTCATCCACGATGAATCGCTCCTGCGGACCGCTGCAATCGACCAGAACGTCGAAACTCTACCTTGGCCGAGCTCAAATTGCTCGCGCCGACCGTCCCCACTCTGGAGGACGTTCTTGCGTTGGTCGAGGGAGCATTGCATCTCGATCTGGAGGTCAAGCAGGCGGGGATTGAACAGCAGGTTCTGGAGGTTCTGAGCCACCGACCGGACAGTCGGTGGGCAATCTCCTGTTTCGACTGGAATGTCATCCGGGCGTTTCGGACGTTGGATGAGGCCGCCGAACTCTGGCTGCTCGGAATGATATGGAATCAGGCGATGGCCGACGCCGCGATTGAGGTAGGCGCCACTGCAGTCGCTCTCTTCGCCGGGATGGTCAATCAGCAATCGTCGAGCAGGTTCATGCGTCCGGACTACAGGTAATGGTCTGGACCGTCAACGACGCCGATCGAGTCCAGAACTGAAGGAATGGGGCGTCGATATGCTTTGTACCGACACCCCACAGCAATTTATCAGTTGAGTCAATGGGCTACGGGTAAAGCTGCACCTCAGCCAGGCCACCGAGCTTTGCATCGTCATTCGGATTCAGGAACACGAACCGCACATAGCGGATCGTCCGGTTGATCAACCGCTCGTTCCAGACACCTGCAGTTGGGTTCGATGCATCTCCAGCGAAGTTCCAGGTGATCTTGTCATTGGACCACTCGATTGTGCACCAGTCCGCCCAGCCATTCTTCTGGAATAGCCAGCGAACCTTGGAGACCTTCTTCTGGGATCCCAGGTCGAAGTAGATTCGCGCAGACGACGGGATCGAACTTGCCGGTCGTCTCCCAATACGTGCTGGTCTTGTTGTCCCAGGCCAGCGTCGAAACGGTCGAGTTCGCCGACCGACCAGACCCGGTGAAGATGTAGCGCTTGTCGGTGATGGTGTCGGCGTCGCTGGTTCCACCGACCGGGGTCTTCTCCGGAGCGTCGTCCAGCTTGTCCTTCACGTACGACCGGAACCACGGGAACTGCGTGTGCCCGACATCACCCGGGCACGCCGTCGGATACTTGTCCGGTCGCTGCATGTGCCGATGGGCGGCAATTGCCGGGCCGTTGTATACGGGACCGGTCCGACCGCTCGAACGAAATCGTCCCAAGCGGATCGATGTCCCGTTCGGCGCAAACCCAGGCCGCAACCTTCTGGGCAGCCCGCATCATGCCGCTCGGGATGTAGACGTAGCTGAAATCGCCGATGAACGAAAAGCCGAACGAACCCGCATTGCACTGCAAAACGTGGCCCGCCATCAGGTCGAGGTCGAATGTGCTGTTGTATCGACCAGCCCGGCCCATATAGACCAGTTTGTCGTTGCCGATCAGCGCGTGATACCCGATATCGCGCCAACCCTGCTCAATCGCGTGGTAGTAGTAGATCGAACGGACAACCGCGGCCGAATCCCAATAGTTGTTGGTGGTGGCCGTGTGATGCGGAACAACGGCACGCCAACGGGCATATTCCTTGCCCCAATACTCCTGCGCCGTTGACATAGCGCAGGCTCTCGTCAGCTCCCCACGGCGCTCGAGTGACGACGCTCGGCTTCGAGATATACGGTCCAGCCTGGACTGATTGACCATCGCCCGGGACCAGCACCTTGGAAATCGGCCCGTTGACCGAGTTGATCGCCGCCAGCGTCATCCGGTTGAGCGTTACCGGTCCATTTGTGGTGTCGAACGTGACCCGGTACTGGAATCGGTTGGCATCGAACGCCGCCACCAGGTTGCCGAAAATACTCGGATTGGGTGCGTCACCCTGCCACGCTTCGATCGTTACCGGGGTCCATTCGGTCCAGCGCGTTCCGTCCTTGGACATGCGCAATTCGACACCGAAAGTGGCCACCGCCAAAATCGGCCGACCAGTGCGGACCGATATGCGTGATCGGGAAATCCAGTCTTGTACACGGGAGAGACGAATTGCGCGCCGCTCAGCCCCTGTGCCACGGTCAGTCCAGCTGAAGACGCCTGGCTGAAGCCGGATCCAGCCGGAAGATCGCCGGCAGAAAAGTCCGTGCCGATGTCTTCGAACCGGGCGACCAGCGGAGAGATGGATTGCGCAGTCGTGAAATGGGGATTGCGAGAAGAACTTGTCACCAAGTGCGACTGCCGCAAGTGCGGTGCCTCCACCAGCCTGAACCAGTGTTCGCCGACTCAGCAATCGATCACGCATCGATGGCGCCACTTTACCAGCCGTCATGGCAGTTGCTCTCCCCAAAAGTCCGCCGTGCGATTCGACCAGCCAGTCGTCTCGTCGGCAGGTTCAACCAGAACCAGTGGATTCGTTCGTTTGTGGACAGGGAACCGGAATCCCGCATGGTGCCCCTATCCGCGGGTAACGGATTGATGCGGTCCGTTCAGCGTATGCCAGTTGGGCACGTTTGTGTAGGGTCAGGCGAGTCCAGATATGTAGGAAATCCGGGTCAGGTAGCCGGAAACACAAACGGGGCAGCCATTTTCTGGCTACCCCGCAAGTTGAAACGATTGCGAGATCTAGAGGCCGGCTGCCCGGGTCACGGCACGCTTGGCCAGAACCTTGACCAACTGAGCGCGGTACTCGGCGGATGCGTACACATCGCCGTTGAGTTCAAGTCCGTCGACCGCAAGCGCGGCAGCGGCGGCAATCGTCTCTGCGGTCGCCGGCTTGCCGACGAGTGCGTTCTCCATCGCCGAGGATCGAATAGCCATCGTGGTCGCACCGGTAACGGCAACGCGAGCTGATGTGATGTTTCCACCGTCAACCTTGATCACCGCGGCGACACCCGCAACAGCGTAGCCAGAGGCCGGATGGGCGTGCTTCTCGTAGGCGCTACCAGCACCGTTCAGGCCGGGAACCGAAATTGAGGTCAGGATCTCGTCGGAAGTCATCGAGGTGGTCAGCAGGTCGACGAAAAGGTCGTCTGTGCGATCTCGCGATCACCAGCCGTGCCAGTCACCTTGACCGATGCGCCCAGGGCAAGCATGACTGCAGTGAAGTCAGCTGCCGGATCAGAGTGGGCAAGTGAGCCACCCAGTGTTCCCCGGGCGCGAACCGATGGATCACCGACGATGTTGACAGTCTCGGCAATGATCGGGAAGGCGGATGCCAGCTCCGAGGATGCCTCGATCTCGGCGTAGGTGGTCATCGCGCCGATTGTGGCTCCACCGTTGACGGAGATGCCGCTCAGGCCCTCAATCCGCCCAATATCGACAATAGTGCCCGGCATGGCCAGCCGAAGCTTCATGGCCGGAATCAGCGAATGACCGCCAGCCAGTACCTTTGCTTCCGGATCCGCAGCAAGAATTGCGACGGCCTCCTGAACACTGCTCGGTCGTTGATATGCAAACTGACTCGGATACACGCGCTTTCCTCCTGGAACGATTCCTGATTACCGGACAATTCTACGACGGGTTGAGTGCTCTCCACACGCGCTCTGGCGTGAGTGGCATATCGATGTGCTTGACGTCCAGATGCTTGACGGCGTCGATCACCGCATTGGCGACCGCCGGCGTCGATGCAATCGTACCAGCCTCGCCCGCGCCCTTGACGCCCATCGCGTTGACCGGCGACGGAGTACGGTCTGGTCGAGCTCGTACGTTGGGCAACATGCTCGCCGTCGGAACCGCGTAGTCGTTCAACGAGCCGGTGATCAACTGGCCGTCGTCGTCGTAGTACGCGCCTTCGTAGAGCGCCTGGGCCATGCCCTGGGCAATGCCGCCGTGCACCTGACCATCGACGATCAGCGGGTTGAGGACATTGCCAACATCATCGACCGCGACGTAGCGGATCGGCACGACATGGCCGGTGTCCCGATCGACTTCGACCACGCAGATGTGCGTGCCGAATGGGAACGTGCAGTTCGGCGGGTCGTAGTACGACGGTCTCGTCCAGGAACGGCTCCATCTCCGCTGGCAGGTCGTAGGCAACGCTGGCCAGCAAGCGCGATTTCCTGGATGGTCTTGCCGCCATCCGGCGAGCCCTTCACGAAGACCTTGCCGTCCTCGTAGACGATGTCTTCCAGGTTCGCCTCGAGCAGGTGCGCGGCGAGCAGCCTGGCCTTCTCGTTGATCTTGGTCGATGCTCTTGTGAATGGCCGATGCCACCGACCGCCAGCGAGCGGCTGCCGTAGCGTGCCGATAGCCGAACGGCGTTCCCAGCGTGTCGGAGTGCTCGATCTCGATGTCGTCGTACGGAATGCCGAGCTCATCGGCCACCAGCTGCGCGAACGTCGTCTCGTGGCCCTGACCGTGCGGCTGCGAGCCGGTCGTGACCACCACCTTGCCGGTCAGGTGGACCTTGACGTTGGCGCTTTCGCAGAGACCGGCGCCCCAGCCTTCACCCTGCAGGCCGATCCACTTGGACGGCGCGACACCGCAGACCTCGACGTAGGACGAAAGGCCGATGCCGAGCAATTTGCCGCTCGCCGTTGGCGATCCGGCGCGGCTTGCTCTTCGCGCAGCTCGTCATACCCGACAGCCTGCAGCGCCATGATCGAGCGCCGGCTCGTAGTTGCCGCTGTCGTACGGCAGCATGCCGATACCCGTGTCGTACGGGAAATCGTCCGGCTGGATGAAGTTGCGCCGCCGGACTTCTGCCGGATCGACGCCAGTCGCATCGGCCACCAGATCGCAAACCCGCTCGATCAGGAACGCGGCCTCCGGTCGCCCCGCGCCACGATAGGCATCGACCATCGCGGTGTTGGTGTACGTCCCGACCACTTCGCAGTGAATGTTCGGGATCTTGTAGCACCCGGCCATCATCCGACCGTAGAGCGTCGTCGGGATACCCGGCGCAATCGTCGAGAGATACGCACCGAGGTTGGCGTAGCGTCTTCACCTTGAGGCCGGTGATCTTGCCGTCCCTGGTCGCGCCGATTTCGAGGTCGGTGACGTGGTCGCGGCCGTGGGTCGTATGAGAGGTAGTTCTCGGATCGGTCTTCGACGAACTTGACCGGTCGGCCCAGCTTCTTCGCCAGCGCCAGCACCAGTGCCATATCGAAGTAGACGAAGATCTTGCAGCCGAACCCGCCGCCGATGTCCGGCCTGATCACCCGGATCTTCTGCTCCGGTATGCCGAGGATGAACGCGGCCATCAGCAACCGGTGCACATGCGGCGCCTGCGATGTCGCCCAGAGGGTGTAGTCGCCGGTACCGACGTCGTATCGACCGATCGATCCCCGTGTCTCCATCGCAGTTCGGGATCAGCCGCTGATTGATGACGCTCTGCGAAATCGCGGACGTCCGACGCCGCAATTGCACCGGCAACCTCGTCCGCGGTCTTGCCGCATGTCCAGCGCATGACGACGTTGTTCGGGGCGTTCTCGTGGAGTTGCGGTGCACCGTCGCAGGTCGCCTTCTTGGCATCGACCACCGCCGGCAGCACCGTGTAGTCGACCTCGATCAGGTCAAGCGCGTCGACCGCGATCTGAGCGGTCTCGGCTACAACGCACGCGATTGGGTCGCCGACGAAGTGGACCTCGTCGACCGTCAAGAACGCGCGGCGTGTTGACGTTGTTGGTGACTCCGCCCGCCTGCCACGCACAGGGCAGCGGATTGATATCCATGAAGTCCGCGCCGGTAAACACACCGAGAACACCCGGCAACGCTGCCGCCGCAGAAGTATCGATTGAGTTGATCTTGGCGTGACCGTGGGGGGAGCGCAGGATGGCAACGTGGCTCAATGCCGGCGAGTTTGACGTCATCGAGAAATGCAGCGTTTCCGGTGATCAGGCGAGGATCTTCACGCCGCTTGAGTCGCCTTGCCAAACATGCGCTCTGGAGCGCTGGTGGTCGCAACCATCTCGGAATCCCATCACTGGAAAACGCGCGCGTCGCACCATCGCGACGCGCTGAATCTGATCTGCTGAGGTTTTAGGCAGTCTGCATCTTCTCGGCAGCCCACTGGATGGACTTGACGATGTTCTGGTACCCGGTGCAGCGGCAGATGTTGCCTTCGAGTGCATGCCGGATTTCGTGCTCGGTCGGATTCGGATTCTTCTTGAGCAGCGACACGCCCGCCATGATCATGCCCGGGGTGCAAAAGCCACACTGAAGGCCGTGCATTTCCCAGAAGCCTTCCTGCATCGGGTGCAGGTTGTCGGCCGTTCCCAGCCCTTCGATGGTCATGATGTCGCCACCATCGGCCTGGACTGCCAGAATCGTGCAGGACTTGACGCTCTGACCGTTCAGATGGACGACACACGCACCGCACGAGCTGGTGTCGCAACCAATGTGCGTACCAGTCAGGCCAAGGTTTTCGCGAATGAAAGTGAACCAGCAGTGTCCGTGGCTCAACGTCGGCTGAATACTGCTTTGCCGTTGACGGTCATCGAAATGGAGACCTTTGCCGGCGCTACTGCAGAATCCACCATTCGGACGTCTACTCCTCGTTATTAATCGCGTCACCCCGCACCATCGTCAGGGCTATTCTCGGACGCACCTGGCACGTTACATGTCCAAAGTATATCGCCGTACGCCATCGTAGTGTGGCACCAATTGTTCAACTCCCTAGTCAATGTTTGACTATTCCGCGCATTTTGCGGTCGAATTGAGTAGGCTACCCACAGACTGCTGTTCGGATTTCCTGGAGCAATTCACTGGTGGGCCTTCGTTCCCGCGTTTCTGCCCCACCCGCCGCAAAACCCGCTGGACACGATTCATCCCGTGCAACTCGCCGTGCCGCCCAGTTCAACACAACCTTCGGCGCGTTCAAGACCTATCCAGTCTTCCGCCGGGTCTGGTTCGCCTCGTTCGGCTACACCCTCAGCCAGTGGATGCAGAGCATTGCTCTCGGTTGGCTCGCCTACGAACTGACCGATTCCGAGCGCTTCGTCGGCCTGATCGCCTTTGCCGCCGGCTTCCCGATCATCGTCGTTTCAATCCCCGGCGGCGCCCTGCTCGATCGATTTGATCGCCGGACTGTCCTCCTGGTCACGCAGGCCCTGGCCGCCGTGGTCGCGATCGGCATGGCGACCGTTGTTCTGGCCGGTCATGTGCAACCGTGGCAGCTCATCGTCGGTGCATTCCTGAACGGCTCACTTCAGGCAATCATCCAGCCATCGCAGCAGTCGATCGTCCCCCGCCTGGTCGAACCACACGACATCCAGAATGCGCTTGGACTGATGAGCGCTGGCGGCAACCTGACCCGCGTCTTCGGCCCAGCCGTCGCCGGAGTGATCATCGCCACGCTCGGTTCCGGCTATCCATTCGTGCTGCAGGCAATCGCGGTGGCAGTCTCGTTCGTGATCATGTTCACGTCGGACTTGCCAAAAATCGCCCCGGCGACCAACAGGCTCGGCATGAAAGTGATCGCCGACGGTGCCCGGATCATCAGCACCCGGGCCGATCTGCGCGAACTGTTTCTCCTCGCCGCCTTCCCCAGTCTGCTGATCTTTCCGTATCTCTCGTTCCTGAATGTCTATGCGCTCGACATCCTCGATATCGGTTCACAGAGGGCTGGGATTGCTCCTGGCCAGCTCCGGGGTCGGCGCGGTGATCGGCGGTCTCATGATTGCCTCGCGGACCTCGATACAACGGAATGGGCAAACAAGCTCTACGCCCTGACCTTCCTCTACTGCTTCGTGATCGCTGTCTTCGCCGCGATACCGCATCTGATCGTGGTCATTCCGGCGCTTGGTCGTTGCCGGATTCGTTGGGTCCTATGCATTCGCAGGCAATCTCTCGATGGTGCAGGTCCGTATCACCGACGATGTGCGCGGCCGGGTGATGGGAACCTACCTGCTCACCTGGGGTTTGATGCCAATCGGGTCACTCTGGATGGGTGAGGTTGCGGAGATCACCAACGTTCGCGTCTCGACCCTGACCGGCGCACTCATTTGCCTGGTCGCGGTGGCAATCCTCCGCCTCAAGAGCAAGGAACTGCACCTGATCTAGCCAGCCACAGCCCTGGTTACGATTTCGCGAACCTTGTCCGGAACCGCCGACTGTAACTCCATCGCGCGATTTCGGAGCGTCTCCAGAAGCGCTTCCAGATCCTCAACCGGATGATAGATCACCCCAAACGTGGTCACCATTTGATCAGTCGACCAGATCGCCAGTTCCCGCCGGACCCGATTGAGCGACGGTGGCGCTGCACCGAACTTGGCCGCGGTCGATTCCACGACATTCCGCAGGTCCCGATTCGCTATCCCGACTTCGGCCGCCTGGTGAACCGCTACCCGGATAGTCCGGACCACTTCGGCATCGGCGTCCCATTGCTGGACAACCGTCCACGCTGAATAGGCATCAACCATTCTCGCCTCAAGTTGCTGGCGAACTATGCGCGCATCAGGCTTGTCCTGGTCCCGCCGACCCAGCAATGGCCGCGCTTCATCCGAGTACGCCCCGACACAGGAAAATCCGCAGCGGAGGTAATACAGCGCGGTCGCCAGATACTGGTCGTATTCTCGCCGTGAGCGATCGACAGCAGCCAGATCCAGAGCCAGATCCCGAACATCCTCCCGGTTGAAAACGCCAGTCGGATTTGCCGGAAGTAGACAAACCTGGCTGGCGTGAACCGCTGTCCGCAGAATCCCGACCGCACCGGCCAGCATCTGATGGGTCAATTCGTAGTCAGGGCTGATGAAGAAGCCGTCGACCAGCGTCCCGTTTTCGGGCAAGAGTGGTAGGACAGGCGAACCCTCGGTCTCAATCAGCGACGTAGCCATCTCGGCGCTGACCTGCTTCGACTTGGCCGTTTCCACCGAGAACTTGGCATCAACCGGGACCAGCAGCTGATCGCCCGAATCCGTCGCCAGCCCGATCAGGAAGTCCGGATTCTGCAAGCCACGATGGGACGCAAATGCGGCGAGTCCGGCAATGCCATCGACGTCCAGCACGGACGTAATCAGCCCGGAGATTTCGGCGTTGACGTGAATCGGCTGCCCGACCTGCGATGCCAGCCACTCAGCACAATAGGCACCCCAGGAATCGCCCACATACCCACTGGACCCGCCTCGATCAGCGAATCCCATCAACCGCCGATCAAGCAGCGATCGGATCAGCGTCGGTTGCGGATAGCGCTGCCGAATGATCCCGATCGGGCGTTGCGGCGGGGCATTGGTGGTGGAACGATTCGGTCTCACCGCCAAAGCATAGCGTTTGAGGGTGGTAACATCCCGGAATGCGAATTGAACGTGCCCCGGCAACTACGCCGGATTCACCCCTGGATCCCTACATCAAGCAAGTACTCGACCTGATCGGGAGGAGCGAGGATTTACCCGCTTCCAATCTGGGCGAAGCCTGCGGACGCGAGTTCAGCTGGTTGCCGGGTTTTTGTGAGGTCATTCTCACAACCCTGCGAACCAACGCCATGATCGTGGTCCACGAGTGGGAGCCGGGCAAGGTACATATCACTTCGCGCGGACAAAACTGGCTCGCGGCACAGGACGTACCTCACACCGTAACCGGGTAAAGCAACAGAAAGCAGGATCATGACAGCGGAGTCTCAATCCGGTGCCGAATTGGCAGTGCGCGCGCTCGAAGCAGCAGGAGTCGATACCGTCTTTGGTATCCCCGGCGTCCACACGCTCGCCCTCTACGACGCCATGCTCAATTCCAACATCCGCCACGTCCTCGCCCGCCACGAGCAGGGCATCGGTTTCATGGCCGATGGCTATGCCCGCGCGACCGGCAAGACCGGTGTCGCGTTCGTCATTACCGGCCCCGGCGTAACCAACATCGCGACTGCCCTGGGTCAGGCATATACCGATTCATCGGCCGTTCTCGTCGTCGCGTCGAACAATCCTCGCCCGATCATTGACGGCATGCGCGGCGCCCTGCACGATCTCAAGGATCAGATGGGCGTGCTCGAGGCAGTCACCAAATCAGCAGTCCGTGTCAGCTCGGCGAGGGATGCCGGTACCGCAATTGCCGAGGCGGTCGCCTTTGCCCGTCAGGATCGCCCACTACCAGTCGCCGTCGAGTTCCCCCTCGATGTGCTCGACGAACAGACAGACGCACCTGTCCCGGCTGCGCCCGCTGCACGTCCCGAGCGCGCACCGGATGCCACGACAATCACCGATGCGATCAACCGACTCAAAGGCGTCAAGCGGACCGTCATCTACTGCGGCGGCGGCGCAGTTTCGTCTGCAAATCAGGCCGCGATCATCGCTATCTCCGAAGCACTCAACGCACCCGTCATCACCTCGATTCAGGGCAAAGGCGCATTCCCGGCGGATCATCCGAATTTCGCGGGTTCATGCTGGGGTGCCGGCAACGAAGTCGATCAGTTGATCAAGGACGCCGATGCGATGCTCATCTTCGGCTCGAAGATGGGTGCCCAGGCGACCTACGACTTCAAGATGACCTTCCCGCGCGAAGTCATCCGGATCGACATCGATCCCGTCGAAATGTCCCTGAACGTCAAGCCGACCCTCGCGATTCAGGCCGATGTCGCGCTGGCCTCGCAGGCAATCGCGGATGGCCTCGCCGGATATCAGCACGCCGAGGGTGGCTACAGTGCTGAACAAATTGCCGAGGCACGAACCGCCGCCGAAGCGGGTTCATACCACGCCGATCGCCGATCCTGGCCGGATGCGATTCGCGAAGCAATCGGTCGCGACGGCATCCTCTGCACCGACATGACCCAGATGGCGTACGTCGCGACCAGCACCTACCCGGTCTACGAGCCGCGCACCTTCATCTTCCCGAGCGGCTACGGCACCCTCGGATTCGGTCTGCCCTCGGCGATCGGCGCGAAGATCGGTCGACCCGAAGCGAATGTTGTCTGCGTGGTCGGCGACGGTGGGTTCCAGTATTCGATGGGTGAGCTGGCCGTCGCGATCCAGGAGCGAATTGGCCTGCCGATCATCATCTTCAACGACAACACCTACTCGGCGGTCAAGGAAGCCCAGAAATGGGAGCGCGAAGCCCGGTACAACGCCGTCGATCTGGTCGGCAACCCGGATTTCGTCAAGCTCGCCGACGCCTACGGAATCCCGGCCGTGCTCGTCACGGACCAGGAAACCCTGAAGGCCGAGATCAAGAACGCCCTCGCCCGCGACCTACCCACCATCATCGAAGTCCCCACCGAGCAGTGGGTCTAGCGAGCGGGGTGGAGGTTGTAGGTTGCAGGTTGATTCCGCGCTAATACCGGCATTCGATTCGGACAAACGCAAACAGTTCAGCCGGGCACATGCGTGTCCGGCTTTTCCATGCCCAATCCCTGCGATCGCAACCGAGTGGGTGGCCGCACGATCAACCACAACGCCACCAGCGCCGAACCCAATGCAATCGCAATCGTGATCCAGTCGAGACCGGTCCGGGCATAGCTCAATTCCACACGCCTCGCCCCGGCTGGCACCTCGATTGCCATGTACCCATCCGGGCGATGGGTGATTTCGACTGATGCTCCATCTGCCTCGGCCTGCCACCGCGGGAACCAGTTGACCCGCACCACGAGTTCACCACCCGCGGGCGGCAATGAAGCAACCCTGATCGCATTCTCCGAGATATGCTCACGTTCGTTGGTTGACCATCAAGGGTCGCGGTCGTCTCATACGAGTTCACCAGGTAGACGCAGTACACCCCGTCCCGAATCATGGTCAGGTCAGCCGACATTCTGCGCCGCATCTCCGCCTGGCCGGTCACGATCACCGAGCCGATCCCGTGCGTCCGCAAGTAGTCCGGATCGAGCGCCGAGGCATCATCGGGATAGGCATGCTCGGTTATCGGGTCGTACTCCCCGACGTGTTCCTGTTGCCAATACCAGAGCCAGTCGTCGTAGAAAAGCAATCGGTCGGTCCAGAGCGTCGCCCACATCTGATCGTGCCAGTAGTTGGTCGTGCCCAGAATCAGGATGGCCGTGCTGCCTGGTGCCGCCGCATCGGCAATCTCGACGGCCGTGTGCAAGTCGGCAATCCCCGGCTGGGCCATCGATCCAACCCGCTCGAGCCCACGGTCCGACTCCGGAATGAATGACGGCGGCGAAATCACATACAGAACCGGGATCAGCGCCGCTAGTGTCGCCACCGACCACGACTGCCACCGAGGAACCAGCAATTGGGCCAACCGACCCAGTGCGATACAGGCGAGCGCAATCATCAGCAGGCGCTGGAATGGCATCAATCGCGTCGTCTCGAGCTGTTCAACCGATCCGCCCGGCCAATCGACCACGATCAGCCACCACGTCAACGCCAGGTACAGAACGGTCGTCCAACCGATCAACCGCTCTGCTATCTTGGTCGGTGCTGCAAAAACCCAGATCAGCCCGATGACCGCCAAAACGAAGACCGGGCCCGACACCGCCTGAATCGACGAGTCAAGCCACGCCCGAACGCTCAGGTATCCGCTGTAATGCACAAAGAAGTAGAGATCGTTGTAACGGACCAGGGACGCAATCAACGGTATCGATAACCCAAGTCCCAACCCGAACGGAATCGCGACCACTGGCGACCGTCCTGATCGATTGCTGACCCTGCCTGCTCAGCAGCACCACAATCGTCGCCGCAACTGCAACGGTCACCAGCGCAATTGCTGATCTCGGGTTGGTCCAGATCGACCACGCGACCAGCAGTCCCACCAGGCCCAACAACCGTGGACTCCCACCCTGTAACCAGGTCGCCACCAGCATCAAAACCGTGAAGACGAGAGCGGCGGCCAGCACATTGGTGATCAGGCCCCAGTCGACCAGCTCATACGACCCGCCAGACCACCACCAGCCCCGCACACACAGATGCGCAGCGATTCCGGCAACCCCGATCCACGGCGACAGCCCGCACAAGCGCGGAATCAGCATGAAACCGATGGCCGGTAACGCGAAGACCCACGCCACCGCCCACGTGTGCACCATCGGCACCGAACCCTGCCCAAGCGTCAGGCACCAGACAAAGAGATCCATGACGGCGCTACCGAACGGGTAAAACTCGGACGGGTACCCACCCTGGTGCTGGAAGACCCATCGCGGCGTCCCACCACTCCGAAGTGCATCCAGAAACGTCGAGAACCGGGCCGCGTGGAACGGGTGATCAACCGTCGCCAACGCATGGGGCCAGCGACTCACCGAACCATCCGGATTGAAGACGATCTTGCTCGTCGTGAAGAATTCCAACCGATACCACGCCCAGAAAATCAGGGTAACGGCGGCAAGAAACGGCAACGACGGCAATCGCTTCAGTACGCGTTTGGTCATTCGGTGGTTGTTTCAGTCGTTGTGGACGGAGAAAGGGCTATCCAGACAGCGGCCAGCAACGCGAGGCAAAATACCGCCAACAACCCGATTAGAGCGCCCGTTAGCAGCCACTGTGGACTGACCGAGATAAATCCGTCTCGCGATCGCCACCAGATCTCCCAGATCGCATCGCGTCCCACCTTGTCGTAGATCGGGTCGCCGTTCTCATTGAATCCGATCGACGTCAGCGCCTCGACACCAAGCGATGTTTTGACCCGCAGGATCGCTGCCGCAATCATCAGGACGACGACCGCTCCAACGCCCCAGACTCTCGCATTCGTCGATGGTGCGTAGTCCGACTCGTTCATCATGACGCCAGATACCAGTACGGCAGCACGTATTGGCTGTAGATCATCACGTTGATCCCGACCATGAAGACAAGGAACGCGACCACCCCAGCCGGCCGAAACCGGACCGGGAGCGCTTGCCGATATCCAAACGCAATGATCACGGCAACGGCCCCGACTGCATTGAAGAAGTACCGGGCTTGCGTCAGCTGGAACGTCGTTCCGAATTGCAGCATGGCGAAGTACGCGACTACACCGACCAGAACCAGTAACCAGAGTGCAATCACCTGATTTCGGGCAAGCGCGGCCACCGTTTCGGACCTGCGGAGTCGCCGAATGGTATGGACGACGAGCATACCCAAGCCTGTCAGAGTCATGATCAGAAGCGGTATCCCGATCACCAGCAGCAACCAACCCTCAACATGAATCAGGCGCCAGCCAAACTCGCCCCAGGTCTCCCGCCAGCGCCACTTGGCAAAATCGGCATTGAAGAGCAGGTCGGGAATGCTGGGTGGGGTGCGGCCTCGATACGTCCAGCTGTACTGCAACGCCTTGACCTGCTCCAGCGCGGTCAGGTTGCCATACGTCCGGTACAGGAAGAGATACCAGGGGAATGCGACAAGTCCGGCAACGAGCCCGCTGATCGCCCCAAGCGTCACCCATCGCTTGACTTGCGTGATCCCGATACCAAGGATCATCGCAAACGCCACAAGAGGAGCCGCACTCAGCATCGACGCCTTGGTCAACAGCCCAAGCCCCAATACCAGGCCAATCACCGCTGCCGAGCCAGGAGTGAACGATTTCATCACCCCGCGCACCAGCAAATACACAAGCAACGTGAACATCGCGACCAGCAGGATGTCGTTGTTGACCATCGCCGACTCGTACGAGAGCTGTGTCTGGAACGCGACAAACGTCGGAGCAACGGCCAGCATGAATCGATCACGCGGAAAGATCAGTCCCGCTATCAGGTAGGTGAGCAGGATGATCGCCACCCCGATCGGAATCGCGGCCGCACGGATCACGTACTGCTGCGCAACCGGCGAAGCCCAATCTGTTGCGGAATAAATCGGGGCCATTAGCAGGTAATAGAGTGGGGGGTGGTTGGCTGCGTATTGCCAGCCATTCGGGAAGATCTCTCCACCCAGATTCATCCCACCGGGAGGCGTTTTTGCGTATTGCGGGTTGCTGTCGGGATTGCAGCACCAGTCAAGAACGTACCGCTGGTAGGTGTACAAGTCGTTGGGAATGTAGTCGCCAGGAGGCTCGTCCCGCTCTGCCCATGCGATTCGCCATTCCTCCAGATCCGGAATGACCGGAACCCGGTGCTCATCGGCTACGGTGCGAATGTAGGCGTAATGAACGACCTCATCGTGCCCGGTGAACGGCGGGAAGATCACCACCGTAAATGCCTGCTTCGCGACAAAGAGCAGCAGCAGGGCGATCAGATACGTCCGGTATGGCGGCCAGCTTCGCACCGACGCAATCCGCGACGAAACGGGCCCATTGGCGTCAACGGTTATGGGCTGGTCTGTCACCACCCGCTCCTGCGCGTAGAGGACATGCTGATTCGACGATGCCGATGAGAATCGGGATTACGAGCGGCTGGTCGCCAGTTCGCGCTCAACCTGCTTGATCTCGTGGTATTCCTTCTCGGCATTGACCTGATCGAGATCGTGCTTTTCGCCGAGAAGATTCTTGGCGGCCAGCAATCCGGTCTCGATCGAGTGATCGGTGTTGTTATACCGGAATGTCCCGTATCGACCGATGATCTGCAGGTTCTCAAGGCTGTAGACGAAGTCCTTGACCTTCTCCAGATGCTTCTCGTAGCCGATCACGTAGGACGGGTAGGCCCGCGGCGCCCGAATGATGAACCCGCCGATCACTTCGTCCGGCGTGATGAACTTCATGTCCTCGACCAGGTGCTTGACGGTGGTCGCGACCAGATGCTCCTCAGTCATGTTCCAGATGTCATCGCCGAATGAGCAGAAGTACTCCACAACGAGCGAGGTGAAATCATCACCCGGCACCATCGCGGCGCTCCAGTTCTTCGGCTCATGGAACCGCCCGAACAGAATGTCCTTGTCGTGCACATAGAGCCAGGTGTCCGTGGTCACCTGCTTCTTCTTGAGCATGATGTTGACGGTGATCACGTTGCGGAACGTCAGGGCATTGGCAGCCTCGATGACGTCTGCCGGTGCGGCTGGCTCGACGATCTTCGCCAGCACCGTCAATGGGATCGACGAGATGAAATTCGCCGCCTCAACCCGCTGCGGACCGTCCGGCGTGCCGATCGTCACAGCGACGACCCGATTACCTTCGCGGTGCACTGCCTCAACACCCGGCCTCGAGTCGAATCTCGTTGCCTGACGCGGTAATCGCATCAGCCATCCGCTCCGAGAACCGACCGAATCCATCCCGCGGGTACATGAAATTGTCGATCAGGGAAACGACCTTACCCTTGCTAGGGATGATCGCGTCCTTCACGGCAGTCATCAGCGACATGCCCTTGGTGCGCTGGGTCACCCAGTCGCCGCTCATCTGGCTGCAGGGAAGTCCCCAAACCTTTTCGGAGTATCGGGAAAAGAACAGCTCGTACAGCGTGCGCCCGTACTGATCGACGTAGGCATCTTCCATGCTGACGACCGGCTCGTGCTTCAATTTCTGCTCTATCCGGGTCTTGCCGTAGTCCGCCATTGCCTTGGCCGAAGTGACCGGACCGATTGCCTTGAGCGCATTGGAGATCTTCAGCGGGTAATCGACATAGCGACCGTCGAAATAGATCCGGCTGGTGCGATCAACCCAGAGCAGCTCCTCAGCGACAACTTCCTTGAAGATGTCGTTCAGCTCATCGTTCTTGGTGAACCAGCGATGGCCACCAATGTCGAACTTGAACTCGCCGTACTCGGTCTGGTGCTTGATCGTTCGGGCGAGCCCACCGACAAACGGTGCCCGCTCGACGACCGTTACCGGGACGCCGGCCTTGCTCAGGACGTATGCGGAGCACAACCCGCCAGGACCAGCACCCATGATCAGTGTGGAGTTGTCAGAACTCCCGGAACCGGAGCCGTTCGAATCTGCGGGCATGCAATGTTGGCCTTTCTCAAGCAATTCAGAATCTGTCGAACCCAGCCGTCCGACACCATGTTTAAGATCATTGTGAACGGGTCGAATGCGCTGTCTACATCGCTACTTAGTTGAACGAATCCGACGGCTAACGGTTTTGTATACCACCCGCGTTTTGGCTTTCGCCACCTGCACGCGCACGTTAAGCAACAAACTAGACGTGAAGTTCGGCGTCATCTTTCCAGGTAATCATGTGATTGAGGCTGAAATTCCAGACTGCTGCCAATCCGGCGCCGATAAAGTTTGCCAGCACATGATGTACGGATTGCTGCTCAACCAGATAGAGCAAAACGCCCCAGTTGATGAGCAAACCACCGGAGTTGATCGGCACATATTTGCCAAGACGGTGAACAATCGGGCCGCTACCCCGGTCATGCCACGTCCACCGCTCGTTGAGCGCAAACGTGACCACCATCGATGCGAAGATGGCAATCGGGGAAGCAACCGCCACGCGTACGTTGGCGAAGTCGTGCAAGGCGATCAACATCAATTGATTGACGAAAAGCCCGACTGCACCAACCACCAGAAACTTCTGGAATCGCTTGGCGACCCCAAATGCCTGGCTTGCGCGCTGCGGGAACGCTTCGGTTGAAATCATGAGCGTCGCACGTTGGTCAAAACCCCTGACAGTAAGGCGCCGCCCGAGAAATCCCGGGCGGCGTCGCTGAGCCGAACAGTACCACGTAGGCTGGCTACTCGTCCGAACCGATCGTCTCGCCAGTAATTTCCTCGAAAGCGGCCTGCAGCTGGACGTCGGTCGATGCCTCGAGTTCCTCCAGGGTGATGTTGTCGTCGGTTGAGGCTCGAAGCTGCTCGCCATCAGCCGGCAACTCGACTTCCTGGTCCGGATCGAGTCCGACTTTCCAGATCGGATCACCATTCGGCTGCAGCCACAAGGCCGTTCCCAGAAGCACGATCGAACCATCGTCGAGCGTGAACGGAGTCAGCACCGTGCCGGTGCCAAATGTGGTTTCACCCACCAGAACCGCTCGATCGTTGTCGCTGAGCGCCGCTGCGGTGATCTCTGCCGCAGAGGCTGAGCCATTATTGATCAATGCCACCATCGGCAAATCCGTGGCTAGTCCACCCGGAACCGTGTTGACAGGTCGCGGATCCAGATCGCGTTCTTCATAGAGATAGATTGGGCTGCCCTCTTCGATGAACTGGCTGGCCACACCGATTGCCTCGAAAACCAGTCCGCCCGGATTGTCGCGAAGATCAAGGATGATCGACTCGACACCCTCACGCTTGGCAGCCCGGATTGCCGACTTCAGATCCGCAGTCACACCGCTCGAAAACTGCGAGATTCGGATCAGGGCAACATTGTTGGGCAACAGTGACCAGGTGACCGGGTTGAGCGCGATCCTGGCGCGAACGATTTCGAATTCGAGGGTCTCACCGGTCGTTGGCCGCTCAATGGTCAAGTCAACCTGTTCGCCCTCTTCGCCGAGCAAGAGGGATTGAATCTGCTCCTGGGAGAGGCCCTCGGTCTCGGTCCCATCGACCTCGACAATCACATCGCCGGACTTGATGCCTGCCTCGATGGCCGGCGAACCGTCCAGCGGATACGCCACAACCGGTCGGCCGGTCTCATAATCAAGTTGAATGCCAATGCCAACAAATTCACCCTCAGAGGATGCGTTGAATGACTCAGCCTCCTGCGGATTCAGGAACGTGGAATGCCCCGTGTCGCCCAACGCATCGACCATTCCGGCCGCCGCTCCATAAAACAGCGCCTCCTGCTCGACATCATCGAGGGCCACGTACTCGTTCTGAATCAGGTCCCAGGTTTGCTCAAGGACAACGAACTCAGGGGCTTCGGTCAGCGTTGAGGTGGCGTCGGCGTTATCGGCAGTGAACCGGTCGATGCCCATGCCCAGGGAAAAACTGAGTGTCATCAGCACAGCCACGGTAACGCGCTGTCCATGTCCTCCGAATAGCGTCTTCTGGTCCGATGTGTCGGACTCGCGGCGCCGGATCATGCATGTCTCCTTGATGGTCGTAAGTACGCCTTAGCCATTACTACGTAACAACGGCGATTCTGGTTACATACTAGATTGTACGCAGGCAGATGGACATGTTCGTGCGCTGCGCAACCAGCCAATGTCCGGCGGGTCACAACGTGTTTCAGAGGGAGCAACCATTGGGCCGTCGTCGAATCAGCTCTGGATCGCCGTGGGAAGCCAAAGTCGGCTATTCCCGTGCGGTCGTCGTCCCACCGTTCGTCTTCATTTCAGGCACGACTGCCTCACTACCAGACGGTACGCCATTCGCCCCGGGTGATGCCCGACTGCAAACCCGCGAAATTCTCCGCCGGCTCGCAGGAGTGCTTGAGGAGGCCGGAGCAAGCTTCGCCGATGTAGTCCGCTACCGTGTCTACCTAACGAACCTGCTAAGTTGGCCGGAAGTCGGCGAGGAACTGAGCACCGTGTTCGGTGATGTTCGACCCGCCAACACACTGCTTCAGATCTCCGGGCTGGTCCATGCGGGCCTGGTCGTCGAAATCGAAATGGACGCAATGATCGGCAGCGCCTGATTAGGTCGACTTCGCTAGCCTCTGTGCGTGTGGATGGTGAGCACCATCAACCCATCGAATCGCGTCGTAGGGGAGCCCCTCGCGGGCTCCCGTTCTCGACATCGACAGTGAACGGTCGAGCACAAGGCATCGACCCCGGCCCCAAACACCAACACCCACCCTACGCGGTGACAGGCGCCTTGATGCCCACCGGAGTCCGCCACGCGTCGTACCGGCCATCGTGACCGCGGAATGCGTTGTCAAGTGATTTCTCGAGCTGCTGGGTGATCGGTCCGACCGTGCCGTCGCCCAATTCAAACCGGTCTACGGATGTGACCGGAGTGATTTCCGCGTGTGTACCGCAGATGAACGCCTCGTCAGCCATGTAGAGTTCGGTTCGATCCACTGCGCGCTCTTCGACAACCAGGCCGAGATCTTCCCGGGCGAGGGTGATGATCGCGTCGCGGGTGATGCTCTCGAGAACGCTCTGGGTCAGATCCGGCGTAATCAGCTTCCCGTCGCGAATCATGACGATGCACGCACCGGGAGCCTCTGAGACCTTGCCCTGCTGGTTCAGGATGATCGACGTGTCGTAGCCTGATTGCAACGCGTCCATGCGAGCCAACTGACCGTTGCGGTAGTTGGAAAGGTTCTTGACGCGCGGCGGCATCACATCCTCGGAAATCCGGCGCCAGCTGCTGATCCCGGCACTGAGGGATCGACCGCTGAACAGGTGGGATGGCGTCGGGCGGACATGAATCAGCAAGCGGGAGTCCTGCTCAAGCAGGTTCCATCGATCGTTGAACGAGTCCTTGAGAAAACCCATCGGGAAAATGTAGGTATCGCCAGTCGCATCGTTTGCGCGAAGCAATGCGGTAATGGCGTCGGTCAGCTCGTCAACCGAATAGTGAACCGGCAGGCGGACCAGCCGCATAGACCGGTGTAGTCGCTCCAGGTGCTCCCGAAGGCGGAAGACGTTCAGGTCCTGATCCTTCTCGCTCCAGTACGCCTTGATGCCTTCGAACACACCACCGACCGTTGACCAGCCCAATTCAGAGATATGAATAGTGGCGTTTTCCCAGGCGACCTGCTCGCCATCGACCCACATGTATTTCGGATTTTCTGTACCTGTCACGCGAAAATGCTCCTGTCAACGCCGACAATTGGACGATTCTCCGCCAATTATCGCATCCCAGCGGAGCAAAAGAGTCAAATTGGCGTCAATCCAGTAAAACGACAATCTGGGAGCACGCGCGTTCCCGTTCGTCCTGTTCAGGTGCATGAACCATGCCGAACAAAAACGGGGAGCGGCCGAAGCCACTCCCCGTCTTCGTCTGACTGATTCGCAGTCTAGGACTCGCGGCCCTCGATCGAAATCTTGGTCAGCATGCGGACGTAGATGTTGCCATCCGGCACAGACTGGCCGAACTTGTTCACAGCCACACCCTTGACCCATGGCTTGAAGACATAGTTGTCGACGCGGTACACGAGCGGAATGTACCCAACATCGCCCTGGATGACCTTCTCGGCCTCCAGATAGATGGCGAGTCGCTTCTCGGCATCTGGCTCGGCCTTACCGGCGTTGACCAGATCGTCGAATTGCTCATTCGACCAGGCCTGGTCCGCTTGCCCGAGGTCTTGCGGCTGTAGAACATGTCACCGTAGCCGTTGTTCGGATCCGGATAGTCATACCACCAGCGAACAAAGATAAGTTGCCACTTGTTCTCGAAGTGCTGCTCGCGTGAAGTTGCTCTGAGGAACCTGCTGGATCTTGACGTCCATGTTCAGATTCTCTTTGAGCTGGGCAACGATGTCCTCTGCCATGATGTTGGCGTTGTAGAGTTCTTCGTTGGCGCGCATCCACATCGTGATCTCGGGCCAGTTCTGTCCGCCCTCGAACTCGGTGCCGACCAGTGCATCCATGGCCTTCTGCGGATCGAAATCCTGGATGGTCTGGAGGGACGGATCATCGAGGTAACCGAACACACCCTGCGGAACCATGCAGTAACCCGGGGTAACCAGGCCCTGTGTCACCGTCTGCAGGCGGTCTCGGTCAACCGCGTGGCTGACAGCCTTGCGAACTTCAAGCTTGTCGAACGGCGGAATTCCGTTGGACGGAACCAGCATCCAGATACCGTAGTAGACATACGGAGAAACCAGCGCGCGCAAGCGCCTCGTCGGCCATGTAGCGCTCGAAGTCACCGGCCGGAAGAACCGCCCAGTCGACCCGCTGATCGCCATCACCGGATTCGAAGAGAAGCACTTCATTGGTTGACGGGGAGATCGGCTCGATAACCTTGTCGAGCGCAATGTTCTCGGCGTCCCAATAGCCTTCATGCTTGGACATCTCAAGGGACTGACCCTTGTTCCAGGCATCGACCTTGAACGGACCGTTGGAAACGATCGGCTCACCATCGTTGTTGAGCGCCCAGGCCTCGCCAAGCTCTTCGACCTTCCACTGCGGAGCAGGGACGGCAGCCTGGTAGGCCACAACCTGCGGGAAGTAGGCCCGCGGTCCAGCCATGGTCACTTCGAGTGTCCAGTCGTCGATCGCCTTGACGCCAAGGTCCTCAGCGGTCGGAACTGTGCCATTCAGCGGATCGGCTGCGTCATCAATCGCAACACCAGCCGTTGAATGCTTCGGCGTACTTGATATCGAAGAGGAAACCGGCGTACGCGGCCTTGGTGGCCGGGTCGAGCTGACGGCGCCAGGAGTAGACGAAGTCACCAGCCGTTACCGGGGTGCCATCGGTCCAACCCTGGTTGTCCGGGCGGATGTTGAAGGTCCAGACGGATGCATCTTCGTTGGACGAGAATGTCTCGGCCCAGTCTGCAACGGCCTCAAGGTTCTCGTTGAATGTGAGAACTCCAGCGAAGGTCTCTTCTTCAGCGTTGCAGTAGAGGTTCGCGTTCCAGTCGAAACTGGTCGGATCCTCGTAGATGCCTGTGTGGTAGAAGATCTGCTCTTCCGCGTCCTGCGGCTTGGCAAACTTCAGTCGGCGTCGGCCCGTGAGGGGGGACGCGGCGGCACTGCCGTAGTTGATGGCACCAGTGACTGCGGCTGCGCCGGTCGCTGCTGCAGCAACCTTGAGAACATCGCGGCGGTTCATGCCGGCGGTCTCAAGACGCTCCTTCATCAACTCTAGCTGTTCTCTCATGTCGGGCTTTTCTGACACAGGTTCTCCTCCGTGTACAAAATGCGCGAGAAACCGGGTGCGATACGCCTGCGCCCGGATCGAGCCGGGCTTGATATTGGGTTGGCTCGATTGGGCTAGCGTATCACGTTTTAGACAGATTTGGGTAGCCACCTCTCCTCGAATATCAGGCCCAAATCAAATCCATCAGACGCCCTCGCAAATAGCGTCGTCTCTACTACGTACGAACAACCACCAAGGTTTGCGGGCAAGGTCCATAGGTACTCTGGGTAAGCGTTCGCCGGACGTGACTCTCCGCAGTTGTGGTGACAGAGGATGTGGCGAGCCTCGGGAGGACTGGCGAGCCGCCGGTCCCTACAACGGCGTCCGACCAATGTAGCGCGGCACGGCCCCGTGCCGCTTGTGCGCGACGGTCGTGGTTGTCGGACGGAGGGCACGGGGCATCCCGACAGAGCCGGCCGAGCCGTACGATCGGTAACCAACAGCAACACCAACGCCAACACCAAATCAAGCGTAGTGGCAGGCGACCCAGTGCGCGGGGGCTTTTTGCAGCAGCTCCGGCTCATCGACCGAACAGTTCGGCTGGGCAATCGGGCAACGCGGATGGAACCGGCAGCCGGATGGCGGGCGGGCGGGACTGGGCACGTCCCCTTCGAGGATGATCCGGTTGCGACCGCGTGTCGGGTCCGGAACCGGAATCGCCGAAATCAATGCCTTGGTGTACGGGTGACGAGGTGCATCTGTGATCGCTCGCGAATCGGCGACCTCAACCAGCTTGCCGAGGTACATAACGCCGATGCGGTCGCTGATATGCGCAACCACCGCCAGATTGTGCGCGATGAACAGATACGTCAGGTCAAATTCCGCCTGCAATCCCTTGAGCAGGTTCAGTACCTGGGCCTGGATCGATACGTCCAGCGCAGAAACCGGTTCGTCGCAAATCACCATCTTCGGGTTCAGCGCCAATGCCCGGGCAATACCGATGCGTTGCCGTTGACCGCCGGAGAATTCGTGCGGATACCGGTTTGCGAAATAGCTGTTCAGGCCGACCACCCGCAGCAACTCCTGAACCCGGTCCCGCTTCTCATTCTTGCTCATGTCACTGTTGATGTTCATCGGCTCTGAAATCGCGCTACCGATGGTCATGCGTGGGTCGAGCGATGCGGACGGATCCTGGAAGATCATCTGCAGGTCACGTCGTATAGGACGAAGCGCGGCCGGCTTCAACTTCGAAATATCGCGCCCGTTAAATTCGACGGTCCCGCTGGTTGGATCATGCAGGCGGATGATCGTTTGCCCAAGCGTCGTCTTGCCGCAGCCCGATTCGCCCACCAGTCCAAAGGTTTCACCTGGCTTGACGAAAAAGCTCACGTCATCGACTGCCCGGATCGAGAGCCCCTGACCGGCGAAGAGACCGCCCCCAACCTGGAAATATTTCTTGAGGTTGTTGACCTTGAGAATCGCGGTCGATTCCCCGGCTGCCGTCATAACATTGTCGGTCTGAACAGTCTCACTCATTACGGTCCCAGCCATTTTGTCTAATCCGCGACCGACGGGAGTACGTCGTCAGGTGCATATTCAGCGGCATTGCCCGGGAACCAGCACGCGGCCATCTGGCCAGGTGATGTCTCAACCAGCGGTGGTTGTTCCAGGCACTTGTCCTTGGCGCGGGTACATCGCGGTCGGAACCGGCAACCCATCGGCGGATGCAGCAGATCAGGCGGCAATCCACCAATAGGATGGAGTTCGTCCTTGACTCGCGATCCCAAAACCGGAACCGACTTGAGCAGTCCCATCGTGTACGGATGCTGTGGATTGGCGAAGAGACTCGCGGCCTGTCCTGATTCGACAATCTTGCCGGCGTACATCACCACAACCCGCTTGCACACTTCAGCGACGACTCCGAGATCGTGCGTAATGAGAACAATCGCGGTGCCATAATCGGCATTGAGGCCAACCATCAGATCCAGAATCTGCGCCTGAATCGTCACGTCCAGCGCCGTCGTTGGCTCATCTGCAATCAGCAACTTGGGGTTACAGGCCAGTGCGATCGCGATCATGACGCGTTGCCGCATCCCACCCGAGAACTGATGCGGATACGAATGGATGCGTTCCTCGGCCCCGGGAATACCGACCCGCTTCAGCAGGTCCAGCGCCCGTTCGAACGCAGCTTTTCGGTCGAGTCCCAGGTGGAGTTGCAACGGCTCCATCAGCTGATTACCGACGGTGTAGACCGGATTGAGTGACGTCATCGGATCCTGAAAAATCATGGCAATTTCGTTGCCACGAATCTTGCGCATCTCAGGCTCGGAAAGCTGAACCAGGTCTTTGACATCATTGCCGGTATTCAGCAGCATTTGACCGCCAACGATCTTGCCCGGGGGGGTCGGGATCAAACGCATGATCGAGAGCGACGTCACACTCTTGCCGCAGCCAGATTCACCGACGATCCCGAGGGTCTCACCTTGCCCGACCTGGAATGAGACATCGTCGACAGCGAATACCACGCCAGCGCGGGTAAAGAATTGCGTTTTCAGATTCCGGACATCCAGAACCGGGTTCTCGCGCTTGGCCCAGGTCTCGGTCACATTGATTCCTGTCTAGTCATTTCCCTTGGGATCGAGGGCATCCCGCAACCCGTCGCCAAGGAAGGTAAAGCCGAGCATGGTCAGACCAATCGCCAGCACCGGAAAGAGCAACATGTGCGGGTCTGTGCGAATGTACTGAGGCTGACTGGCGATACCAACCATCTGGCCCCAACTGGCTTGCGGAGGGCGAATTCCGACTCCAGCGAAGCTGACAGCGGCCTCGGTGAAGATCGCCGCCGGAACACCAAACGTCGCCGCGACGATGATCGGCGTCAGTGAGTTCGGCAGAAGGTGTCTTCCAATTATGTAGGCTGGTTTCGCTCCGGCCACACGTGAAGCCTTGATGTAATCCTGTTCCCGCAGTGTCAGGAACTGCCCACGTATCAGGCGCGCTTCGGTCACCCAGCCGATGATACCGATCGCCAGGAATATGTTCGTGACACCCGGACCTCGCCAGTTGACGAACATCAGCACCAGCAACACCTGCGGAATCGTGAAGACCACATCGACCAGTCGCATGATGATGTTGTCAAGCGTTCCACCGAAGTATCCGGCAATCGAGCCGATCGGGATCGCGATTAACAGCACGATCAGGTACGCGACCACGCCGACGAAGAGCGATACCCGGGCGCCCCAGACAATTCGGCTGAAGACATCACGACCGTTCTGATCAAGTCCCATTGGCCAGGTCCAGCTGGGGTTGTGCCGGACAAGTCGCGGATCAACCACCTCGGATTCGCCGTACGGCGCGATCAACGGCGCGAATATCGCGACCAGCACGAATGTCGCGACCACAACCATGCCGATGATAGCCAGTCTGTTGCGGATCAGGCGGCGCCAAGCGTCGGCCCAAAGGCTGGTCTGCTTGCGCATGGTGACTTCGCCGATTTCAGCCATTTCGGCCAGGGTTGTCGGGGGAGCTACTGAAGCCATCTGAATCCTTACCCTGTGGGACTAGTAGCGAATCCGCGGATCAATCAGGCCGTAGAGAATGTCGACGATGATGTTCATGACGGCCAGGAAAACACCGAATATGAGCACCACCGCGAGGATCATTGTCTGATCCTTGGTTTGCATGCTTTCAACGTAGAACTTGCCCATTCCCGGCACGTTGAAAATCTTCTCGACGAAGAACGAACCAGTCCCCACAATCGCGAAAATTGGCCCGATCAGCGTCACCACCGGAATCAACGCATTCTTGAGCACGTGCTTCAGGACGACCTTGCGCTGCGCCAGACCCTTGGCCCGCGCCGTTCGCACATAGTCCGAGCGAATCACATCGATCATGCTGGAGCGGGTATAGCGGGAGATTGTGGCCAGAGGCGCCGCACCAAGGGCAATCGTCGGCAGGATCCAGTCTTTCGGTCCCGACCAGCCAGACGGGCGCAATCCAAGGTCGATGCCGTTGTTGGGCAACCAGACGGCGAAAATCAGGATCAATATGAATCCCATAACAAAACTTGGCATGCTGTAGAACAAGATCGATATCGTGACCGATATGTAGTCGATTGGCCCGTTCTGGTTCACCGCCGCCAGAATGCCGAGAAGCAATCCAAAGAACATGGAGAAAAGCATCGCCATCATGCCGAGATGGAGCGACACCGGCAGCGTCCGCGCAATGATGTCGCTGACCTGTTGCGGTCGGTATGAGTAGGACTCGCCGAAATCGCCCTGAACGGCGTTGCCGACGTAAATGACGTAGCGCTCGTACCACGGCTTGTCCAGCCCGTACTGCTGCTCGAGGCGGGCAATCATCTCCGGCGTGATGCCGTTTGCGTTCTCGAGGTCAAAGGGGCTACCGGGAGTCAGCTCCATGATGAAGTACGTAAGCAGCGTCATGACCAGCAAGGTCGGAATCAGCCACACAATGCGCTTGATCGCGAATCCCAGCATGCGTACATCCCTTATGTCGCGCCCCCGAGGGACCCGCGCCACCGATTATTCGATCCTGAATAGGCGGGCACTATAGACGCGGGCATTCCGGGGTGTCAACAGGATTTTGTGCCGTCTGACCAGACTTGGCTACAGGATGAAATTGCTCAAGTCGTCATCAACCGCAACTTCGCCCACGCGTTCGATCACAAAGGCGCCATCTACCGCGATTGTCTGACCGGAAAAGGTATCTGCGGAGAATGAAATCTCCTCGACAACCTTCTCGATAATCGTCTGCAATCGCCGCGCCCCAATGTCTTCGTTGCGGGCATTGACCAACGTCGCCAGCCGGGCCATTTCTCGAAGCGCACCTTCGTCAAACTGAAGATCGACGCCCTCGGTACCCATCAGCGCGACGTACTGCTTCGAGAGCGCGTTCTCCGGCTCGGTCAGGATCCGGAACAGGTCATCCTCGGTCAGGCTCTGCAGCTCAACCCGGATCGGCAACCGGCCCTGCAACTCCGGAATCAGATCGGACGGCCGGGTGTTGTGGAACGCTCCCGCGGCGATGAACAGGATGTGATCGGTGCGGACCGGTCCGTATCGGGTCATCACGACCGACCCCTCGACGATCGGCAGCAGATCGCGCTGGACTCCTTCGGCCGAGACATCTGCTCCGTATTCCGGGTTGGATGGGATGGTCTTGTCGATCTCGTCCAGGAAGACGACGCCGGAGTCCTCCGCCCGCTGGATTGCCTCGTCGACCACCGCGTCGAAGTCCACCAACCGGTTCGCTTCCTGCTGGGTCAGAATCCGGCGCGCTTCCCGGACTGGCACGCGTCGCCGCAATGCCCGACGCGGCAACAGGCTCCCGAGCACGTCCTGGACGGTGTCGTAGAGATCGTCGGAGCTGAACCCACCGAAGTCACCGCCGCCGAACTCGTCGGTCATCTCGTTGTCTTCGATTTCGATCTCGACGGTCTCTTCCTCGAGCAGGTTGTCCGCGAGCAACTTCAGGATGCGCTTCCGCTCCCTGGCCCGGCGGCGAGCAGTCACTTCATCGGCTGGCGGCTCTTCCGTCTCGGACGAGGTGGATGGCTTGGCCTTGCTCGGTCGCTTCTGGATCGTCTGGTCGGCCAGCAGGTCAACCAGCCGTTGCGACGCGAGATTGGCCGCCTCGTCGTTCACCTGTTCGAGCCGCTTCGTGTGCAGATCGCTGATCGCCACTTCAATCAGATCGCGAATGATCGATTCGACATCACGTCCGACATAGCCGACCTCGGTGAACTTGGTGGCCTCAACCTTCACGAACGGGGCATCGACGATCCGGGCAACCCGGCGGGCGACCTCGGTCTTGCCGACACCGGTGGGCCCGATCATCAGGATGTTTTTGGGCTGGACCTCGTTCCGCATCTGCTCCGGCAACAACTGCCGCCGATAGCGATTGCGCAGTGCGACGGCGACGGCCCGTTTGGCGTCACTCTGGCCAACGATGTACTTGTCGAGCTCGGTCACGATCTGGGCCGGAGTCAGGTTCTCGAGACGCGGAGCACCCGGTGATGGTGGTGTTCGTTGGGATGTTCCGGTGCCGGTGGTTGCCGGCGCTTTCTCAGCCATCGGACGGATCGATCGTCGTATCCACGTCCGGGTCAGGTGTCACGTCCGTTTGGGCTTCTGCCTCAGCCGCAGCCGCAGCGGGATCAGCCGGAACCCACTCCATCGAGAAGTGACTGTTGGTGTAGATGCACAGGTCGGCGGCAATCTGCATTGACGCAAGCACCAGATCGCGGGAGCTCATGTCCGTGTGACCAGCCAGAGCGCGCGCGGCGGCGGTTGCATACGGTGCACCCGAACCAATCGCGGCAATCCCGTCGTCCGGTTCGATCACATCGCCGTCACCGGAAATCATCAGCAAGGAACCCACCTCGCCGATCAGAAGTTGCGCTTCGAGTCGCCGCAGGTAGCGATCAGTCCGCCACTCCTTGGCCAGCTCGACCGCTGCCTTCTTCATGTTTCCATCCCAGGATTTGAGCTGGATCTCGAACTTCTCGATCAGGGTCAGGGCATCGGCAACCGCACCGGCAAATCCGGCGATGATCGTGCCGTCCTGCAACGTCCGGATCTTGCGCGCGCCGTGTTTCATCACGACGTCGCCGAACGTCACCTGGCCGTCTCCAGCCATAGCGATGCCATCCTCGCGCAATACGGCAAGGATGGTGGTCGAATGTGGACGCAGTGGGGCTGGGTACTCGTTGGTATTCATTGGTGCAAGTATCTAGGACGCAGCAACCAACGTCGAACCGATTTGTCCGCAGGCCGGGCATTTGATCTGTCCGCGCTTGCCGACTTCGGTCATGTACGGGTTGCCACACTTCGGACATTGATGATCGACCGGCTTGTTCCACTCGCTGAAATCGCACTCCGGGTACCGATCGCAGCCGTAGAAAAGGCGGCCCTTGCGTGATCGTCGTTCGACGACTTCGCCCTGATGACACTTCGGACACGGCAGCCCGATGCCGGACTTGATCGGTTGCGCATTGCGGCAATCTGGGAAACCGCTGCATGCCATGAACTTGCCGAACTTGCCCATCTTGATGATCATCGGCCGACCGCACTTCTCGCAGTCAACCCCGGCTGGCTCGTCCTTGAGCTTGACCCGCTCGATGCTGGTCTCGGCGAGCTTCATGGTGTCGGCGAACGGTGTGTAGAACTCCCGCAGAGTCGGAATCCACTCGCGCTCACCGCTGGCGATCTCGTCCAGTTCATCCTCGAGTTGGGAGGTGAATCCGATGTCGAAGACGTTCGGGAAGTGCTCGACCAGCAGGTCGCTGACCACGAACCCGATTTCGCTCGGCACCAGCTTCTTCTCGTCGATCATCACATAGCCGCGAGCCAGCAAGGTTGCGATTGTCGGCGCATAGGTGCTCGGTCGACCGATTCCCTGCTCCTCCAGCGCCTTGACCAGCATGGCCTCGGAGTAGCGCGGTGGCGGCTGGGTGAAGTGCTGCTCCGGGGCGAGTCGCTCCAGATTCAGCATCTCGTCGACCGTCAAGGCCGGCAACGCACCATCGTCCAGCTCATCAGCTTCACCTTCGTCCCGCCCCTGGGTGTAGACGGCCATGAAACCCGGGAACCGAACCACGGAACCAGTCGCCCGGAAGGTGTAGGGCGCCTCAGTACCGGTCGCGGCGAGGTTCTTGCCGGCCGCGATATCGATGGTCGTGCCATCGAGCTGCGCCGGAGCCATCTGGCTCGCCGTAAAGCGCTGCCAGATCAACTGGTAGAGCTTCAGCTGCTGCGCGCTCAGGAACGCCTTGACGCTGGCTGGATCCCGAGCCGGATCAGTCGGGCGAATCGCTTCGTGTGCTTCCTGCGCACCCTTGGACTTCTTGGCGTAGACCGGCGGCTTGGCCGGGACGTATTCCGGACCGAACTTGCCGCTGATCACCATCCGAGCCACGTTCTGGGCCACTTCGGAGACATTGGTCGAGTCGGTTCGCATGTAGGTGATCAAGCCCTGGACGCCATCCGCGCCGAGATCGATCCCCTCGTACAGTTCCTGGGCGAGTTGCATGGTCCGCCGTACGTTGTAGCCGAGCTTGCGGGATGCCTCCTGCTGCAAGGTGCTGGTCGTGAACGGTGCTTGCGGTCGGCGCTGGGAGTCACGCTTGGTCACGGCTGCCACCCGGTACGACGCGCCATCGAGATCATTGACGACCTTGCTGGTCTGCTCTTCGTTGCCGAGTGTCGGCCTTGTCCTTGCCGATCCGGTGCAACCCCGCCTTGAATGGTCAGCGATTTCTTGGCCGCCTCCGATTTCAGGAACGCATCCAGCGACCAGTACTCGACCGGTGCGAACTCCTGAATCTCCCGCTCGCGCTCAACCACGATCTTCAGCGCTGCGGTCTGGACCCGTCCGGCAGAAAGGCCACGCTTGACCTTCTTCCAGAGCAGCGGGCTGACCGAGTAGCCGACGATCCGGTCCAGCACACGTCGCGCCTGCTGGGCGTCGACCAGGTGCATGTCGATGTCGCGGGGATGCAGCATGGCTTCACGGACCGCGTCCGGCGTGATCTCGTGGAAGACGACCCGGCTGACCGGCTTGCCTTCTGCCCCGGTCGCCTGCGATCAGATGCCAGGCAATCGCCTCGCCCTCGCGGTCAGGGTCTGTCGCCAGAATCACTTCGGTGGCGTTGGCGACCGATTCCTTGAGCTCCTTGACCAGCTTGGACTTGTCGCGGGGAATCGTGTACTTCGGCGTGAAGTCGTTCTCCATATCGACGCCCAGCGTGCTCTTGGGGAGATCGCGGATATGACCCATCGACGCGGTCACCGTGTAGCCGGCACCGAGGTACCGCTCGATGGTGCGGGCCTTGGCTGGCGACTCGACGATAACGAGCTTTCCAATAGAGCTCTTCTTCGCCCGGGTTGCCGGTTTCTTCGCTTTCGTGGTCTTGGTCGTGCTTGTACCGCCGGTTTTGGTAGTCGGCATCAGTGGTTTCTCAGTTCTTATTGGTACGGACGGAAATCGTTCTGGAATGAAACCGGTGGCGTTGCACCACCAGCTATTTAACCCTACGAATGCTGTCAACCACTGTCAAGGAGCCATTCGGCTAGCGCACCGGGCCCAGAACACTCCACTGAACGAACACCCAGACGCTTTTCCCACCTGGAAGTAAATCAGGCCGTACGTCGGTCACCAACCTGCAACCAACAACCTGCAACCCGTTACGTTCTGACGTACTGCTGCCCACCGGTGTCCCGAACCGCGCCCTTGAGTTCGAGCAGGGTTAGCAGTGCGCCGGCCTGGGCGGCGTTCAGATTGGCCGCCTCGGCCAGATCGTCGACGTGCAGCGGTTCCCAGCGGATGTAGTTGAACAGGTGCCGCTCTTCGTCGGTCATCGGGAAGCGTCTGCTGTTTGGCAACGCCCGGCCTTCGGTGCCGCCATCCCCAGGTCGTCGAGCACATCGGCCGCGCTGGTCACCAGTCGCCCGCCATCGCGAATCACGGCATGACACCCGGCACTCAGTTCGCTGTTGACATTGCCCGGCACGCAGAAGACATCCCGACCGTAATCCGCGGCGAAATCGACGGTGATCAGTGCCCCACTCCGCCGCGGTGCCTCGACCACGACGATCCCTTTGCTCAGTCCGGCGATGATCCGGTTTCGTGGCGGGAAATTGCGCGCGTCCGGTTTGGTGCCCGGCGGATAATCCGAGATCACGGCACCGTTGCTCGATGATCTGCGCGGCCAGATCCCGATGACTCGATGGGTAAATCTGGTCGACGCCTGAACCGAGCACGGCAATCGTCCGTCCCCCACCCTGCAACGCACCCCGATGCGCCTGACCATCGATCCCCAGGGCCAGTCCGGAAACGACGGTCACCCCGGCCCGGGCAAATTCCTCGGCCATGGTCAGCGCCAACTGCCGACCGTAGCTTGTGCAACGGCGCGTTCCGACCATGCCGATCGCCTTGAGGTCGTCGTCGACCAGTGTGCCCTTGACGTAAATCACCGCGGGTGGCGTCGGCACTTCCCGCAGCAATCGCGGATACCCCTCGTCGCCGAGGGTCAGACACTCGATCCCGAGCTTGGCGATCCGCTCCATCTCCCGATCGAGGTCGAGCGATTTGCGGATCCTGACCACGCTTTCGACCGATGCTTCGTCCAGAACTGAGCGCAATTCCGGTTGCGGAGCGGACCAGGCGGCCTCTATCGAACCGAATCGATCGATCAGCCGTTTAAGGCGAACAGGTCCGATTCGTTTGGCGTGCTGAAACCCGATCCAATACCGGGCATCATGAGAAGTCATTTGGCAGATTCACGTTCCTGTAGCGGCATTCAAAGTGATCTTGTGCAGACGGCATCATTTGCGTTTGGTTGCACTGATAAGCCTATGCTATTCTCCCGATCACCATTCCAGTGTGGCGCGTCAACGCTGTTTGTTCGCGCTTTGGCAGATATCGCTGATCTCCTGCGTTTGCATTTGATCAGTAATGGCAAGACGATCGGGCGAGACCGTCCAATACACAAGGACTTACGATTGATGGTCGCTGAAGTCGCTCCAGGCGCGTACGTAAAGCCGACACGCACCGGGCAGCCCTTGCTCGAAGTCAAGAACCTCAAGACCCAGTTCATGACCCAGGATGGCGTCGTTCGAGCCGTCGACGACGTTTCCTTTTACGTGATGCCGGGTGAAACGCTCGGCGTCGTCGGTGAGTCCGGCTGCGGCAAGAGCATGACCGGTCTTTCGATCATGCGCCTGATCCCCAGCCCGCCAGGCAAGATCGTCGCGGGCGAGATTCTGTTCGAGGGCGAGGACATCCTCAAGATGTCCGACAACGAGGTGCGCAAGATTCGGGGCAAGGAGATCGCGATGATCTTCCAGGACCCGATGACATCGCTCAACCCGGTGCTGACCGTCAATCGCCAGATCTGCGAGGCGATCCAGCTGCACCTGGGCATGAACAAGGACCAGGCGCGGGCCCGCGCGATCGAGCTGCTCAAGATGGTCGGCATCCCGAACGCCGAAGCAGCGCGTCGATCAGTATCCGCACCAGTTCTCCGGCGGTATGCGCCAGCGCGTGATGATCGCCATGGCGCTCTCCTGCAACCCGAAGCTGCTCATCGCCGACGAGCCGACCACCGCGCTCGACGTGACGATCCAGGCGCAGATTCTGGACCTGATGCGCACGCTGCAGACGCGAGCGGGACACCGGCGTGATCATGATCACCCACTCGATGGGTGTGGTCGCCGGAATGGCCGACCGCGTCCAGGTCATGTACGCCGGCACATCGTCGAGGCCGCCAGTCACCGAGGAGATCTTCGCCAATCCGCGCCACCCGTACACGGTCGGCCTGATGAAGTCGATTCCGCGTCTCGACGCCACACCAAGGAAAAACTTGAGCCGATCCGGGGCCTTCCACCGGATCTCATCGATCTTCCCGACATGTGCCCATTCGTGCCGCGCTGCAATTACGCACGAGAAAAGTGCGAGCAGAAGAGACCCACCGCTGCTGGAGGTCATCGGCCGGTCACTATTCCGCCTGCTGGTTCTGGGACGAAGTCAGCAAAGATGGCGAACCAACTCGAGGGGATGCCTAGTTATGGCTGAACAAGTCCAGGATGCGTACAGCGGTCGAAGGCGATGCATTGCTCGAGGTCAAGAACCTCGTCATGCACTTCCCGCTCACCCAGGGCATCATCTTCCAGCGCAAGGTCGGCGCCGTGCAGGCCGTCGATGGCATCTCGTTCTCGGTCAAGAAGGGCGAGACCCTCGGTCTCGTGGGCGAGTCCGGTTGCGGCAAGTCCACGACTGGCCGCGCCATTCTTCAGCTCTACAAGCCAACCAGCGGCGAGGTCAACTTCAAGGGCAAGGATCTGACCAAGCTCCACGGGCGGCGACATGCGCAAGATGCGCCGCCACCTGCAGATGATCTTCCAGGATCCGTACGCGTCGCTGAATCCCGCGCATGACGGTCGGCATCATCATTGCCGAGCCGATGCAGATTCACAACCTGGTCCCCAAGGGCGAGCGCAACAAGCGCGTCCAGGAGCTGCTGCAGACGGTCGGTCTCAATCCGTACTTCGCCAACCGCTACCCGCACGAGTTCTCCGGCGGTCAGCGGCAGCGCATCGGTATCGCCCGCGCGCTGGCCGCGAATCCGGACTTCATCGTCGCCGACGAGCCGGTCTCGGCGCTCGACGTGTCGATTCAGGCGCAGATCGTCAACCTGCTGGAAGACCTGCAGGATCAGTTCGGACTGACCTACCTGTTCATCGCCCACGACCTCTCGGTGGTCAAGCACATCTCCGATCGCGTCGCGGTGATGTACCTCGGCAAGATCGTCGAGATGGCGAATCGCAACGACTTGTACGATGATCCGCTGCACCCGTACACGAAGGCGCTGCTCTCGGCCGTACCGATTCCGGACCCGGTCATCGAGAAGCGGCGCGAGCGCATCATCCTGACGTGGTGACGTGCCGAGCCCGATCAATCCACCATCCGGTTGCCACTTCCACACCCGTTGCCCATACGTGATGGACGTCTGCAAGCAGATCGATCCCGCTCTTCGCAGATCAGGGCAGTGGTCACTTTGTCGCCTGTCATCTCTACCCGGGATCAGGCAAGTAAGACTCGATTCAGGACCAACTCATGCGCCAGGGATGGGATCCCAGACAACTCTTTATTCTGGGATTGGCGATCTTTGTCGTTCCACAATTGCTCGGTGGCGGTCGCTCGATACCGAGCAATGACGTCATCGTGGCGTCACTGATCTCCGGCGTAATCGCGATCACCGTGCACGAGTTCTTTCACGCCTTTTCCGCCTGGAAACTCGGCGATGACACCGCCTACCACATGAACCGGGTCAATCTGAACCCGGTCAATCACTTCGATCCACTTGGCTTCTTCGGCTTCGTGCTGATCGCATTTGGCTTTAGCTCCATCGCCTGGGGCAAGCCGGTCCCGGTCAACTTCAATCGACTCAAGGGCGACTTCCGCCGCAAGAAAATCGCCAGCCTGATCATCGCCGGCTGCGCTCCACTCTCGAACGTGGCCATGGCCCTGATTGCGACCGTGGTGCTAAAAGTGCTCGAAGGCCCGAACACCGATCTCGGCTTCACCGGCGTCTTCCTGACCCGGTTCATCACCCTCAACGTCTTGCTGGCTGCCTTCAACCTGATCCCGATCCCTCCCCTGGATGGGTACCGGATCCTCAACGCGATTGTGCCCAGTTTCTGGTATCCCGCCTTCCGGAAGATGGAAACGTACGGCCTCTTCCTGCCGTTTCTGATCATCTTTATCGACAGCCGCCTCAACCTCGGGATCTACGCAGCCCTGATTGGCCCTGGCATCGACGCCCAGTTCCGACTCATCAACTTCATCTACACCTGACCCCGATGCCAGCCGAGCAACCCCAAACGAGCAGCGCGGCCGACTTCCTGCACCGGGTTCGGCAAATCGGATACGCCCTGCGCTATCGGACTCCGCCCGAGGTTCCGGCTGAGCTGATTCCCGACCCCCTCGTCCGCACCCTCTTCCAGCACACTGGGCCCGCATGACCAGCGCCACTTGCTCGAGGTCCATCGTCTCGCCGTGGAAGCCGACCTGCCGGCCGCAATCTGCCAGGGAGCGCTCGTCCACGACATCGGCAAGGCGCAGACTCTCGGGATCGCAAATGTCGGTCGCCGGTCGCACCTGGCACGTCCTCTTTGGCCGTTTTGCGCCGGGGTGGGAACTGCGACTGGCGACGATGCGGTTGCCCATCATCAGCAACGAGCTCTACCTCGCCCACAACCACGCCGCCATCGGGGCTGACCGTCTCGAAGCACTCGGTCTTCCACCGGCCGTATGCGACGTTGTCCGCCATCACGACGCTATCGATGTCGCTGATCCCGCCATGAAGGCGATGCAGGAAATTGACTCTGCGACACCATAACCGGCGTACGTACTCCTGTAATTGGCGTGCGCAATCTCGTACACTGTGACTATCGTGAACACATCCGCGGTAGAGACCGCTCTTTTCCAGGGATACCAACTTCGGCTGCCTGCGTTCGAGGGTCCGTTCGACGTGCTCCTCCGCCTGGTTGAGCGAAGTCATCTCCCGATCACGGACATCTCCCTGGTCTCCGTCACCAATCAATTCCTGACCTACGTCCGGGCAATGGTGGTCGCCGAACCGGACGTGATTGCCGAGTTCTCGAGTGTTGGCAGCCGCCTGGTCGTGCTCAAGAGCCGATCACTCCTGCCAAAGCCACCGGTTGAGGTTCAGGAGACCGTCAGCGACCTCGCCCGTGAATTGATCGAGTACCGCGCCGTCAAGGAAATGGCCTCGCTGCTTGGCCAGCGGGACGTGCTTGGCAACGGCGGCTTCCGGGTCTCACCGGCCTCGCTGGTCGAACTCGATGTGCCAGGATCCCGACCGCTCGCCCCGAATCAACCACATCAACTGGTACGCGCGATCCGTCGTCGCCTCTCGGTTGTTCCGACCCCGAGCCTGATCGTCGTCGCCCGCAAGCTGGTTTCGCTGCGGGACATGGCCGACCGCGTGCTCGGGCATTTGCGCCACTCCGGCAACGGCACGTTCAGCAGTGTCAGCCGCTCCTGCGCCGATTTTCACGAGGTCCGGACCGCGTTTCTGGCCGTTCTCGTCCTTGCCCGCCGTCAGGTGATCGATGTCGAACAGGATGAACTGTTCGGCCCAATCACGATGACCCAACGCGTACACACCAACGATACCGATACCTTCATGCGTGGACTTTCGTTCGAGGATTAGGTGAATTGCCCGTGCTCACTCAACCCACTGACAGCCTGATTCAGGAGCGGTTCCGGACTGACGATGCCTTCCTGGCCGGTGCCGAACTCGATGCCGCCGTCGAAGCACTGCTGATGGTCGCCACTGAACCAACTCATCCGGACGATCTGGCCCTGGCCCTCGAAATCGACGTGATTGAAGTCATGGCCGCAGTCAAGCGACTCGATGAACGCGCCACCGGTTGGGTGATCCAGCGCCACGGCGAGCGGCTGCAAATCTCGACCGCACCCCGGTTTGCCGAATACGTCCGCCGCTTCCTCGGTATCGAGCGCGAGTCTCGACTTTCGGCCGCCGCACTCGAGGCACTGGCTGTGATCGCCTATCGTCAGCCAGTCACCCGCTCCGAGATCGAACGGGTCCGCGGCGTCGATTGCACCGGAGTCATCGCTACCCTGTTGCAGCGCGGTCTGATCGACATGACCGGTCGCCAGGATTCACCCGGTAACCCGATGCTCTACGCCACCACGCCGGACTTCCTGCTGCATTTCGGACTCTCGTCGCTGGCCGATCTGCCGGATCTCGGCGAAGTCAATGGTGAAGATGCCGGCGACAGCCTCACCGACCTGATCGTCTCGGTCCAGTCCGAACCCCAACAAGAGCAAATCTCAGCCGACGCTTAACAACACTCGACACCCAATGCTCAAATGTAGAGCCGGGGCACCTACCTTGGAGCAGCCGCAAATGTAGAGCCGGGGCACCGTACCCGGCTTCGACCGCAGGTCGACAGCGGTTCGCTGATAGATTGTTTACCGGTTCAAACTGCCCTTATCACTTCCGAGTGCAGGCTGCGCTACGATTCCACTGCAACAATGTGACAGCCGTCCGCGGGCAACCTGTTTTGTGAGCGATGGAGCTAAATAGAGATATGTCCGCAGCATCCCAAACCAGTCCCTCGTCGAAATCGCCATCAGTCGCTGCGGCGGCGCCCTGGTTGCCACTGCTGGTCATTGTGCTCGCGCAGTTGCAGATGGGCATCAACGTCAATGCCTTGCCGGTCTCGCTCGGACCGATCTCGGACGACCTGAACACGCCGGCCACTGCGGTAGCGACCGCACTCGTCCTCTACTCGCTCTTTGTCGCCGCGTTCGTCATGCTCGGCGCCAAGATCGGCAAGATGGTCGGTGAACTGCGCATCTTCCAGCTCGGCGTCCTGGTCCACGGTGTTGCGATGGTGATGATGGCGGTCAGCACAGACGCCAGCACCATGAACATCGCTCAGGGAGTGGCCGGAATCGCCGCCGCCGCCCTGGTCCCGACCCTGGTCGTCCTGATCGCAGCCAACTACCGGGATCGACAGCAGGAGACGGCGCTCGGTGTCCTGGCCGGAGTCCCCGCGATCGCGAGTGGCGCGGCATTCCTGATTGCCGGCTTTATCGCGACGGTCCTGAGCTGGCGCTACTCGTTCGGCCTGATCGCGTTTCTCTCGATTGTGGTCTTCATCCTCAGCTTCCGCCTGAACCCGATTCCGCGCAAGAAGGGCGTCCGGATCGACCTGATCGGTGTAGTTCTCTCCGCTCTGGCCATCGCCGCAATTCTCTTCGGGTTCAACAACATGAATTCGTGGGGACCAGTCCTGGCCAAGGAAGCGGCGCCGTTCGATCTCCTTCGCCTATCCCCTGCCCCGTTCCTGATCCTGATCGGCGTGCTGCTCGGCCAGGCATTCTTCGCCTGGTCCAATCGCCGGGTCGAGAAGAAGAAGGCTCCGCTGCTCGCGATGGAAGTGTTGGACAGTCCGGAGGAGCGCAACGCCGTCATCGCCTTCCTGGTCGCGGGTGGTCTCGGTCCGGCGGTCAGCTTCCTCGTCCCGCTCTACATCCAGGTGGTGCAGGATCGCACGCCCTTGTTCTCGGCCGTCGCGATCGTCCCCTATGCCCTCTCAATTGCCGCCGCCGCGATTCTCTCAGTGCGGCTCTATCCGCATTTCAGCCCACGCAAGCTCGGAGTCGCCTCATTCATCCTCGTTGCGGCCGGGTTGGCAATCGTCGCATTCACGGTCAGCAATAGCTGGAACAGTGTCGCCGGAATCGGCGGTCTGCTGATGATCGGCGTCGGTGAAGGCACGCTCCTGACGCTGCTCTTCAATGTACTGGTCTCGGCCTCGCCCAAGGAGCTGGCCGGCGACGTTGGTGCGCTTCGCGGCGTGGCCAACAATGTCTCCTCGGCGCTCGGCTCCGCATTCGCCGGGGTGGTAGCAGTTGGGTTGCTCGGGGTAATGGTCGCGACCAGTCTCAACTCAGCCGACCTGCCGGTTGAACTGACCAGCGCCGTGTCCATGGACAAGGTTGATTTCGTGAGCAACAAACAGCTGACCGAAGTGCTCTCTGTGACCGGAGCACCGGAGGCCGACGTCCAGGAGGCGGTTCGAATCAACGAGGACGCGCGCCTCCGGGCTCTCAAGGCCTCACTTCTGATCTTGTCCGGCATCGCGCTGCTGGCTATCTTCCCGGCGAGCAGGTTACCGAACTACGTGCCCGAGGAACTCTCGGCCGACGACATCCTGAACGCAGAAACCACCTGACCGGGACCAGGAGCACCAGGTGTTCAAGGCGGTAGCCAGCCATGTCGGTCGCTGGATCAAGATCTTCCTGATCGCATTCCTGATCCAGACACCAGTGCTGCTCTTCTTCGACCTGCTTCTCGAGTCGTTCGACGTCAATGGCGTTCCCGGCGCGCTGGCCCTCGCCTTCACCGCCGGATTGATCTGACGGCCACCTACCAGTTCACTCTGCGCATCTCGTTCCGGTTCCGACCGCTGATCTTCCTGCTGGTCAACATGATCCTGACCGTGCTCGCCTTCCAGCTCGCGATCTGGATCGTGCACATCGTCGGGTTCCCGGGCATCACGGTCGACGAGTTCTGGACTGCACTGCTACTCGTCATCGTCATTCTCGTGACCCAATCCGTTGCCGGGGCGATCTGGGCGACTGCAGACGATTTTGGCTTCCATCATTCAGTGCGGACCGGGCTGCACTTCCGCCATCGCCATGCAGCGGTAACCAGTCAGGAGCCGGGAATCCTGTTCCTCGAAATTGATGGACTCGCCCGGCCGATCCTCGACGAAGCCCTTGCCGCCGGATACATGCCCACGCTCAAACGCTGGATCGAATCCGGCACACACACCATCTCGAATTGGGAAACCGATCTCTCCTCGCAGACATCCGCGAGTCAGGCTGGCATTCTGCTCGGGTCGAACGAAGGCATCCCGGCGTTCCGCTGGTGGAGCAAGGGGCTGGGCAAGCCGGAAGTCTCCAGTGCCTACGGTACGGCCCACGCCCTCGAAGCCCGCCTCTCCACAGGCGACGGCTTGCTGGTTGGTGGTGCGTCCCGGTGGAACATCTTCACGGGCGATGCAACCGATGCCCTCGCCACGTTCAGCACCATTGGCGGTCGCGATCTCAGCCGGTCGGCGGGGGCGATTGTCTACCTCTCGAATCCGGTCGCACTCAGCCGCTCGCTCGGACTCTACATCGCCGAAGTCTTCCGGGAACGCTGGCAGGCCCGTCAGCAAATTCGGAAGGATGTGCAACCTCGCGGACATCGCGGCTGGAAATACGCATTCATTCGCGGCGCCACCAATGTCTCGATGCAGGAGATGAATATCTTCATGCTCATCTCGGACATGATTCGCGGTGCCCCGGTTGTCTACAGCACGTTCTTTGCCTACGACGAGGTTGCGCACCACTCCGGTCCACGCAGCACCGATTCGCTCAAGGTGCTCAGGAAACTCGATGACGGCTTCCTCGCGCTGGAGGAGACGCTTCCGGTGGCGAAGCGACCGTACCGGTTTGTCGTGCTCTCCGACCACGGCCAGTCGTACGGCGCGACCTTCCTGCAGCGATATGGCAAGACCCTGCAAGTGCTGGTCGACGAACTGGCCGGTTCAAGGCGCACGGTCCATGCATTCACCGGCGCATCCGAGGAGATGGGTAACATAACGGCAGCCGTCGACGCCGTCCTGACCACCGAAAGCCGCACCGCCAAAGCCGCAAAACGGGCCGTCGGCGATCGGCTTACCGAGGCAACCACGGAGAGTGCCGAGCAGGTCTCATCCGGGATCGGAACAAGCACTCCCTCAGAATATGCGCCCAGCGATATCGTCGTTATGGCGTCGGGAAACCTCGGGCTGATCTCCTTCACAAACACCCCGCAGCGAATCACGCTTGAGCAACTGGACGACGAGATTCCGGGCTTCATCGATGGGCTTGCCAGTCATCCAGGCATCTCGTTCGTGATGATCCATTCGGCCAAAGAGGACGAGGCCGTCGCAATCGGACCGGGTGGTCGGCACTATCTGGCGACTGACCGGGTTGAGGGCGTCGATCCACTGGCAATCTTCCCGGAGACCTCCCGCCAGCACCTGCTCCGCACTGATGGATTCGCCAATGTGCCAGACATCCTGGTCATGAGCATGTTCAACCCGGAGACTGGGGAGACCGCCGCGTTCGAGGAGTTGATCGGCAATCACGGTGGCCTCGGCGGCGACCAGCAACGACCGTTCGTGCTGCACCCGGTTGAGCTGCCGTTCCCCGCAGAGCCAGTGATCGGCGCGGCCGCATTGCACCATGTCTTCAAGGATTGGGTGCGGGCACTGCATTCTGTCGGCTAACGACGACTGGAACAACTAGCGGATGTAGACATCCTTCGGTCGGGTTCCGCGGATCGCCATCAGGATCAGCGACCCGATCAGCAGGACCGCGCCAACCACCAAACCGATCAGGGCCCACCGCCAGAGCAGAGCCACAAACTCGTCGAAGATCGCTTGCGCCGCCCGTTCGTCCACATCTGTTGACGCCGCATTGCCGAGAAACCTGCGCGCGATGAAGAGCACCAGGATTTCAACAGCCATCCCAACCGCAACAGCCAACCCGACGGCCGCCAATGCGCCAAGCTTGGTCCGCGAAACCAGAAGCAGTACGAGCGCGAGTACCGCCAGTGCGATTACCGCAAACACCAGCAGGTCGTTGAAGAGGCGGATGCCCTCCTGCGCCTTGATCAGCTCGTCGCCCTGGTAGACGGTCAACTGCAGCTCGTCCGGATCGAGATCAGCGACCTGCGCGAGGTCGATGCCCTGTTCTTCGAGTTGAGTCGTAACTTGCTCGAAGACCGGCGCGAGGTCCAGCGTGATGGTCCCGTCGGTCGTTTGGGTCAGTTCCGTGTTCTCGCCCTTGAGCACCTGCGTGACGAGCGGATGAGCCTCCCGGACAACGGCGACCCAGACCTCCTCAAAAGCAGGACTGTTCAGGACATCATCGACGTGATCCTGAATGAACGGGCCAATTTCGGTATCCAGCCCGACAAGCTCCGCCCGAACGGTGTCGTTGATCGCAACCCGCTCAGCGAATGTTTCCCAGTCGGCGGAGCCAACCTGCTCTTCAACCGCCGCGCTCAATCGAATCGCTATTGCTTGCTGGACATCGGGATCGGCGTAGAGATTGTCGACGGATTCGACGAACTGATCCTCGTTGTAGACCTGCACATGCGTCCAGATACCCATCAGAGTCAAGGGCATCAACAGGATAATCAGGATGACGATCAGGATCTGGAAAACCCGCCGAATGAAACCCATAGACAGATCCCGGTCAATGATGAACGCGACTCAATCGCCTTCCCGCAACATGCATTTGTCCAATGTACTCAATCGCCACATCAAGAGACAGGTCCGGAGGGATACCGCCAGTCCCACGTTCGCGCGCTGAACTGACTAAATCACGATCTGCCGGGCCGGACCGTGCACATCCATCTCGAACTCGATCCGGACAATCGGCGGGCGAGCGAAGTGCCAGACCAGGCCATTCGGGATCTTCCCGGCAGCCGCAAACTCGGATTCGACCGTCGGGCCGATGTCATGGACGGAGTAGGCCTGGGGTGCGCCCGCATCTGCCCAGCCGAACCCCAGGGCAGAGAGACGCCCCTCCATTGCCCCGATCACGAACCGGACCTTGGCCCGCAGTCCCTCCGGTGAGAGATCGCCCAGACTGACGATCCGCTCGCGATACTCACCCGGTCCTTCTGACGCCTCGCCACCACCCGCCACGATGAAGCTCGGCAGGGCATCGGCATCCGCAACCGTGTACGAGAACGCGAACAGGGATGGCTCGGCCGGCTTGCCGTACTCAGGGCAGACATTGGTGCGGGCAACCGGGTTGATCCCGTTGTCGTACAGCCCCCACCGCTCCAGCGTCTTCACGTACTCGTGGTTGAAATCCACGAACCCCTGCTCGGAAAACGGCTCCGGCGAGCGTAATTCGCACGCGCAAAACGCCTCGGTCGGGCGTCCAATCGCGGCCAGATGCTGCTCGACCAGCGCAAATCCCTCGAGCATCGGCAACGGCGTACGCAATCTGGCCCGCACAATCGCGAACCCTGGCTCTGCAGCGACCCCCGCCGAATACTGGAAGACGCCCTTGATGTATCGATAGCCGCCCGCCGGAAACGCAATTACCTCAGCCACAGGAACTCCCGCTCTAGTCAATTCGCTCGTCTTCGGGATTCTATGCCGGGAACACGACTTGCGGGGGCTGCCTACTCGACCGCCAGGCCAATCGCATCGGGTCCATCGCCCAGGATCAATCGGGCAGAAAGCGAGTTCGGCGACGGGCATGTCAGTCCGATCTCGGCCAACCAGGTGTGCGCGCCGTTGCGATCAGTTGAACGGACGCAGACTGGCAGGCGGAATTCGTCGCCGGGTTTGGGGTCGGTCAGTGGAACCGTAACCTCAAACCGTCGCTTCTCCAGCGGGCGCAACAGCAGGATCGAGGGCGACGTGTCCGTGACCTGCTCGGACGTTACTGCAAGGCTGACCTGATGCGCATCGGCTGGACCCCGGTTGAACAACGCCAGGGCGATGGTCAGCTTGTCCGTATCGGCGCGGTACGACGTCTGGACATCGGAATTGAGCGCGGGGACGAAGACGAGGTTGGCGGCGTTGCGGGCCCGGGATGCGGCAATCTGATAATTGACCGAGTCCTGGGCCGCGAGGGCCGAGATCTCGCTCGCCTTGGCCGATTGGCGCGAAAACCAGAGGCTGATTCCGCCGAAGATCGCCCCCAGAATTCCGGTCGCCAGGGCAATCGTGTTCGTCCAGTTCATATCGCCCCACGCCGAGATCAGCCCAAATGCATGGTCTTCATTCTGCCACGACGAACCTGAACACCCGACTGATCTCATGGGCGGTGGACGTGATGAACTATTGCTTCGCAAGCGCTATGCGCATCTGGGCCTCGTAGTCTTCGACGTGCTCTCCGCTCACATCCACGATCACGCGAACGATGCGCCCCGTGAAGTGGAATGGTGGCTTGTACTCCGGCGTCACCGGTGCTCCGGTGTCTGCACCGACCAGCATCGCGCCTCCCTGGGCAAGTCGATTCGGCGTAGTCACTGCCAGTACCCCGCGTCCGTGTTCAACGCCATCGATCAGGAGCGTGATGATACCCGGGGCGCCAAACCCTTTGGCGAAGTCAGGCTTACCTGTCGGGGCGAACTCGACACTAAGAAAGTGATGACCCGTCGGGACAGCTATCTCCGTCCGAATGTGTTCGTACTTGATCGCCACATAGTTGTAGGCGAAACAGAGTTTGCCATCCTGGACGTAGAACGAAATCCCGCCGTCGTTGCCGCCCATGCTCAGCAGTACACCTTCGGCCCCACCCTCCGGGACGTCAACTTCAGCCGTCATCGAGAACGGTCGGTTGAGAATCTTGGGGGCTGCACCAGCCGGAATCGACTGGGTTCCCGGGTACAGAACATAGCGATTGCGATTGACGGCAATCTGCGGGCGTTCTTCGCGAATACGCTGCAGTCCCCGGCTGTCAATCGGCAGAACGTTGTACCTCCCGGCTTCCGTGTACCACATGCCGATCATTGCGATCAGTCTGGACCGTTCAGTCTCGGCGAGGTCGTTAGTCTCGGCGAAATCCTCATTGAGGTTGTACAGCTCCCAGCCGTGGGCATCCAGATCAGTGAGCATGTCAAAGGTAATCGGGGTGCCAAACGTGCGGCCTGATTCCACGAACGAGGTCCCCGGCCATGGGCAGACTGCTCGCCAACCATCGTGATAGATAGAGCGATGGCCAAGCATCTCGAAGTACTGAGTTGTGTGCTTCGTCGGAGCCCCGCCATCGTCAAACGTGTGAGCCAGACTCACGCCTTCCAGAGCTGATTGCGTGTATCCCTTGATCGTCGCGGGTGGCTCAATAGCAAGCGCGTCAAGCACGGTCGGCACCATGTCGATAATGTGCGCGTATTGCGATCTGATTTCGCCCTTTGATTTGATTCCGTTCGGCCACGTCACAATGAACGGGTCGCTGATACCGCCCCGGTATGTTTCACGTTTCCAGCGCCGAAACGGGGTATTCCCGGCATAGGTCCAACCCCAGGCAAAGTGGTTGAAGACGTTCGGTCCGCCGATTTCGTCAATTGAAGCCAGGTTCTCTTCGATCGTGTCCGGAACATTGTTGAAGAACTTGCATTCGTTCAGTGATCCGTGAGGGCCGCCCTCCGCACTGGAGCCGTTATCAGAGATCAGCATGATCAGTGTGTTGTCGTACTCGCCGATCTCCTTCAGGAAGTGGATCAACTCACCAATGTAGTGGTCCGTATGGGTCAGGAAACCGGCAAAGACCTCCATCATCCGCGCGTAGACGCGGCGCTCGTCCGCACCGAGCGTCTCCCAATCCTGTACATCAGGATCATGCCGGGAGAGGGTGGCGTTCTCGGGAATGATTCCGATTTCCTTCTGCTTCAGGAAGACCTTCTCCCGATACGCATCCCAGCCGTCGTCGAACTGACCCTTGTACTTGTCCGACCAGTCTGTCGGCACATGATGCGGCGAATGCATCGCGCCCAGGGCCAGGTAGGTGAAAAAGGGTTTGTTCGGAGCGATCTGCTTGGCGTCCGCAATCATCGTCCTGGCACGTTCAACCAGGTCCGGAGTCAGGTGGTAACCCTCTTCGGGAGTGGACTCGGGCTCGGTTTGGGAATTGTCGCGGACAAGCTCAGGATAATACTGATGCGCGTCTCCGCCGAGGAAGCCGTAGTAGCGCTCAAAGCCTCGACCCAATGGCCATCGATCGTATGGGCCGGCGGCGGTCATGGTTTCCTCTGGAGCCAGGTGCCACTTGCCAACGCAGTACGTGCTGTAACCCTGTTGTAGCAGCATTTCAGAAAGGAACCCGTTCTCAAACGGAATGTATCCATCCGATCCGGGATATCCCGTCGATCCGTTGGTGAGGCATGCCAGGTGATTGGAATGATGATTGCGACCGGTCAGAATGCAGGATCTGGACGGAGAACAAAGGGCCGTAGTGTGCATATTGCTGTATCGGAGGCCGTCGGCCGCTAGCGCGTCCATGTTGGGCGTCGCGATAGGGCTACCGTAGCACCCAAGGTGCCCGAAACCCATGTCGTCGAGGACGATGAAGAGAACGTTTGCTGCGTCGGTTTTTGCCCGCGTCGGCATCGGCCAGGCAGGCGATGAGACATCTGGTGTCCGTCCGATGACGCCGGTGAATGTTGTTCCAGATTTGTATTCGTTGAGCGGCACGGTCATCTACTCCTCGTTGTGCTGAATGCCGGACGCACCAGATTGCTGTCCGGGTTCGCTGGATGAATCGAGAGGGATTGGGCTGACTGAGTTCTGAGCCATAGCGCATCGCACGAGGTCATGCGAGCAACCCGGATAGCGATTTCCACATGAAAAACGCACCGAAGATGAGCGAAACAGAAATGACAATGACCCGGTTGTGCACCTCTAGCCAGGTGCCCGCTCGTTCCAGCACACTGGCCGATTGGTCCTTTGCGATGACATAGAACAGAATCGGAATCAGGAGAAGCGATTCGGCTCCGATCACAAATAAGAGGAACGCGGTAACGCTGCTCGCGGTGCCGAGATTTCCTTCGTTGATTACTCCCAGAGCGCCAAGTATGAACACCCAATGCTTTGCCCCGATCAACAGCCAGACAGCCCCAATGCCAAACGCTTTGACAGGAGTCATGGTCTTGATCATGTTCATCCATTTTGGCGGAGGCGCATCTGGATCCTCCTCTTTCAAAAGCAGTCGCCCGGCGGTCACCAGCATCAGGATTGCGATGACGAGCAAGAGGACCGAGGTGATAAGGCCGGACTTGTCCGCGTCTGCGGTTCCGGTTTCGGTATTGCTGAAAACAAGTCCGAAGAGAACACCCTGGATCAGACGCACGACGGTCATTCCACCGACAAACGCAGCGGCTTTGGCCAACCCGCCTTCACCACGCAGAAGCAATAGGACAATGATTATGAAGACAGGAACAACGGCAGACCCAATAATCAAAGGCAACAGACTTACGATCGTTGATCCCACAAAAGACCTGCTTTCCAGTCAAAACCGAACGATGGTTGTCACGCTGACCGATTTGCCCGAGTGCGGCCTGTACTGAACGCTCGAACAACGTCGGGGCTATCTAAACAAAACGCCAAAGACCGTAACTTACTTAATCAGGTTCACTCTGGCGTCCTCCGATAGCCGCTGAGTCGCAGGGCGGTTGAAGTCACCTTGTCACCAACAAACTCGCACTGCTGAACGGTTCTTGGAATGACGACTCCCGATCAGCCGGATCTCGGTCTAATCCGATTACGTCGGCCAGTGATTCCACCATTGACTGAACAGCAAGCATCGCCTTGATTGCCCGCTCATTGCTTCCGCTGCTCTGTGCCTCAGCGTCTCCCCGCCCCAGGTCAGGTACTGGATCAGGCCGGAGCTGAGTTGTGACCGGTTTGTGGGCGGACTGCCCTGTCAGCACTTCGAGATGATCCTTGATTGCCTGGATCCTCAGTTCCTCGCGATCGGCAGACATACGAACCACCTTTGCAGCTCGATCGGGCATTCTGTCTGACTGAAAATCACCCGCAACGACCATCAGTCGATCCAATGACGCATTCAGTGCCGCCAGATTGGTACCCACCCGTGTCAGCGGCGATCTGGCCTGTGCGAGTGGATTGAATTCGAATGCAACCGCCGGGAGCTGGGATTCAAGCTTGTCATAGGCCGACGTCACCGCCAGCTCAAGACGTTCCAACTCTGGATCAGCCTGTCCCAGGGTCACCTGCGATGTAGTCGCGCCAATCAATTGCTCGACTGCGCCAAGGTAGACCCGCAATGCCCCGACCACCCGTCGCTCAATCCTGATCGGCAGGACTGTGAGGACGATCACCCCGCCGATCACCGCGCCAAGCATGGTGTCCAGACTCCGGCCCACCAGGATGTCCATTCCGGATCCTCCGAAACCGGTATACGCCAGAGTCAAACCTGCGGTCAGTGCGCCAACCATCAGCGGGTAGGATGACGCAGACAGGAAGACGACCAGGAACACACAACATGCGATCAGGAGCGGGCGAACGGCGCTTGCATCAGGTACGGCGGCGGACACCGTAATTCCAGCAATTCCTCCGGCCACCGTTCCCGCGACCCTGTGCACAATTCGGCGCATGGACTCGCCAGTGGACCCCGCGACGACTGAGAAGGCGGCCAGGAATGCCCAATTGGCGTGATCCAGGTCGAGTGCCCAAGAACACAACATCGCCAGACCAACTGCCAGCGTTGCCTGGATCGCAAACACCATGGTTGGGTGGAGTACCGGCGTAGTGGCTGCGGCGTGACTCGTGGCCGCTGCAACGGGTTTGGCGGGTACTTGAGGTGGGGCCACCGCGGCAGCAGGTCGAGATCCGATCGTAAGCACGCGGGAATCTAGCTCCAATAACGTACGGGACGCATGGGCAACCTGGATTCCGCCTATGGCCAGTTGGCTGGCCGGCAACCGCCATTCATCGATGCTTGATTGTTGGGGGCGCCGGTCAAGCAGATGGCGGAGCTGCTGCCATTCATCATCCGGTTTGACCCCAGCCAGTTGATCAGGTTCGCTCAACACATACCGGCCAAGCTTCCCGGCGTGTTCAATAATCTGGTTCCGGGCCTCAGACGGAACCGACACGGCGATCAATGCCAGCGCCGAATCGGCCATTTGATTCACTCCACGATCAATGTTGCTGATAGCGATCCGAAGTTCGCTCAGGAGGTGCCGCATGTCCGGAGACAACGGTCGAACGATGGCAAGATGACTTTCAATGGTTCGTCGACTGGAGCGAACTTGCCCAAGTTGCCTGGTCAATTCCTCCAGTGTCTGGGCCGACGGCTGATTGATCACCGATGCAACGGCAAGGATCGCTTCCGCAGTTCCATTTCTGAGTGACTTCGTCACCCGGACGACCATTGTTCCGGCCGACCGGGGAAGTACCACAAACTGCCAGATGACCGCCGAGCCAATGCCCACGGCTGTGGCGAGTACGTACCAACCCATTCGGGAGTAGGTAACGTTCAGCAACCATGAGAAGTTGATCGTCATGACACCAAACAGGGCCAGTGTGCCCAGAAGTGGGCTATAGCGGCGCACGGCGAAACTTGCGAACACAAGAATCAGCAGGGTCACATAGAAGAGCCAGGTATGCGTCCCGTAGAGTGGAACGATCAGGAGCACAAGAACAGTTGGAATCGCGCAGAGGACGGTCGTTTGCAATCGCGCCGGTGGCCATCGCTCGATCACCACCAGAAAACACAGAAAGCAGACGATCACTGCAAACAACGCGACGGGTAGCAGTGTTCTGTCAGAAACAAGCGACACGATTGCTTTGAACGAAACCCAGGCAGTCAGGGTAGCAAGCATCGCCCGGAGTCCAGTCTCCCGACGAACCCCACCTGGATCGATCGCGATTTACCCAGGCAACGAACTTCTGCCACACGATGATCATGTACGCGGACAGACTGATTGCGTGAAGCAGAGCCGAGGGTTCAAATAGATTGGCTCTCCCTGCCAATGGAAGACGCTACTCACGGCAGCCGAGTCATTGACGGGCCACCTCGAACCGTCCTCGACGCCGGAATCAAATGACATACGAATCACTTCCAGTATCTGATCAGTGCCGAGGGACAGCCTCGCGTTCACTTGACGATACCCGCACGCATTGCTGCTGATATACGCGATTGTGGTCCATTTACGGACACCTAATGGCGAGTACAGTCCGACAGGTATTCGTCAAATTCTGATTTCCCTCGGGCGTCTTGAGTCCGAATTGCTCATCGTTGCCGCCAAGCGCTATGCCACCAGGAGACCACACTCATGTCCGTAGCCCCATCTGGCCCCAACTTCCCGTTCCCGAAAACACCAACCGCGAGCAAGGTCGGCCCAACCCTTGCCGAGTCAGAACACCATTGGCGGCAGGAACCGCGGAGAATTCTGGCAGACGCTCCGAACATCATTATTTTCATGACCGACGATTCGGGATTTTCAAACCTTGAAACGTTCGGTGGCCCTGTGCATTCCCCGACCATGACCCGACTACGAGCGTCGGGAGTTGCCTATAACCGGTTCCACACGACGGCGATGTGCTCGCCGACGCGCGCCGCACTGTTGACTGGCCGCAATCACCATCGTGTCGGCGCAGGAATCATTGCCGAGTTTGCCAACGACTTCGATGGCTACGTTGGCGAATTTCCACGGTCCGCTACGGCTTTTCCAGAAGTGCTTCGGCAGTACGGATACGACACAGCCGCGTTCGGCAAATGGCACAACACGCCCATTACCCACCTGACTCCGGCCGGCCCGTTCGATCAATACCCGACCGGTCAAGGTTTCAATTACTTCTACGGGTTCATCGCTGGAGAAACGTCACAATACGAACCGCGTCTTTGGGAGAACACCGTACCGATCGAACCGGCCCACCGTGACGACTATCACCTCACCGAGGATCTTGCCGAACGCGCCGTTCAATACATTCGGACCAATCGTGCCCTGAGTCCGGATAAGCCCCTCTTCATGTTTTTTGCGCCTGGTGCGGTTCATGGCCCCCATCAGGTCCGCAACGAATGGGCGGCAAAATACAAGGGCCAGTTTGATCAGGGTTGGGAAAAACTTCGAGAGGAGACCTTTGCCAAACAGAAAGAACTGGGTTGGATTCCTCAGAACAGCGAGCTGACAGAACTGCAGCACGGCATGCAGGCCTGGGACGATTTGCCCGACGATCAGCGGTCATTTCAGGCGAGGCTCATGGAGGTTTACGCGGGCTTCCTGGAACATACCGACGTTCAGTACGGCAAGATCGTCGACGAACTCGAATCGCAAGGACTGCTGGAAAACACACTTGTCCTCTATATAGGATCCGATAACGGGGCCTCTGCGGAGGGGCAGAACGGTACGATCTCCGAACTCCTCGCTCAGAATCTGATGCCAACCACCGTCGAAGAACAGATGGAGGTGCTCCATCGGGATCATGGTGGTCTGGACGCCCTCGGCGGCCCCCGTCTCGACTCGATGTATCACCACGGCTGGGCGTGGGCAGGTGATACGCCATTCAAGTCCACGAAACTGGTGGCTGCTCACTTTGGCGGCACCCGTACGCCATTGGTGGTTTCCTGGCCAGCCCGAATTACCCCTGATTCCGAACCTCGACCTCAATTTCATCACGTAACTGATCTTGCGGCGACCATTTTCGATCTTGTCGGGATCACCCCGCCGCAGATGGTAAACGGGGTGGAACAGGATCCGCTGGACGGCGTTTCCATGGCGTACAGTTTCAATGACCCTGACGCAGCATCTCAAAAGCAAGTGCAGTATTTCGACATCTATGCCAGTCGCGGCGTCTACAAGGACAACTGGTTTGCCTGCGCGTTTGGCCCTCGTGAGCCATGGAATCGGGCTGGTGCGAAACTGGCCGAATGGAACCCCGACAATGACGTCTGGGAGCTCTACAACCTGAACGACGACTTCACGCAGGCGAATGATCTGGCCGAGGCTATGCCGGAGAAACTCCAGGAGATGAAGGCCGAGTTCGACGCTCAGGCGGCGGACAACCTTGTCTATCCGATCGGCGGCGCCTTCTACATGAGCGCCCTCCATCCTGAGGAACTTCGAGCATCTCCGTTGACTGAATGGACGTTCTATCCGGGCCAGACGCGAATACCGGAATCCATGGCTCCCAAGTTCACCAGCGGCTGGTCCACGACATCAACTGTGCACGCAGCAATTGGCGAGCGAGCCAGCGGAACGCTCTTCTGCGTTGGCGGAGTTGGCGGCGGATTCAGCGTATTCATGGACGACGGGTACCTCAGGGCCGAATACAACACCCTGGGCATTTATCGATTCAAGGCGACTTCAGCCGAGCCAATCCCCGTTGGCGAAGTCGAGATCGAAGCCAGACTGACGTTTGCGGCCCGGAAGCCTCGGAGCTCCGGCGCAGCTCACACTCAGGGTCAATGGCCAGACGAGTTGGCGAGGTAACGGTCGAACGCTCGGTGCCATTCGGTTTCACCGCATCGGAAACGTTCGATGTGGGAATAGACCTCGGCTCGCCTGTATCGCTCGACTACTTTGATCGTGCGCCGTTTGCGTTCACGGGGACGACTCAGGAACGTGCACATCACATACGACAAATAGCGTCTCCGGCGAACTGGTCCGACTTACGCGCGCCTCACCGGCGCGCGGTTGGTCGCTGCGGCGTACTCCCAAACACCCCACTCTGGCGGCACGATCCCGATCTGGGTCAGAATCGTGGCGATCTGGGAGCGGTGCTCGCTGCCATGATGAATCGCCTGCATCAGCACCACACCGGCCGGCACATCCCGATTCTCTCCGGTATCCCACGGCATGACGAACGTCCGCTCGGCATCAAACGGCACCGAGAGGAACCGCAACCAGCGCTCCTCCATCTCGTCGTTGAACCGCGTCAACTCCGCGATGGTCGGCGGTTCGTCGGACCGGCGATCGAATGACGGCTCCTCGTCAGTCAGCCACCGGCAATAACCCGCCTCGGAGCTGACGATATGCCAGAGCGTGTCGATGATCGAGCCGAACGTTCCAGGAACGTAGGCATCGAGCTGCTCACCAGTCAGTGGCGCACACGTCTCCAGAAGAATTCGCGTCGACCAGCCATTGTGCCGAAACCCATCGATCAATCCATCATTCATCTGGAAGAATCCCCCGAATCCACGTCGAAACAGACAATTCATGCCCCGACTGTGTTGCTCACAGTGTATTCAGCGACCGGCAAAGCCCGGTTATCCCGATACTCCGGCAGACACAGAGGAGTAGCATGGAGTCGACAGTTGACCCCGATTCAATCGGGCGAACGCGACAGCCGCAAGGTACTGCCCCGAACGTACAAGTCCCGGTCTGACAATTCGGCTATCAACCTCGATGTGCAGGGCTGATCAGGAGGATTACCGTCTGCCACAGGCGTTTGACCATCGTTCGCGGAAGTCACCAGCTACTCATGACCGCTCGGTTCCCATCGTTCGACCAGTTCATCTCCAATACCATCGAGCGGCTCAAGCAGGAGATGCCGACGACCATCAATACCCGTCGCTGGGCCAGGACACCGGAGACAACCGAGGCGAGCGTCCCCTACATTGCGCCGCATCGGGCCAGGGTTTACGTCGAGCCAGCTACGCCCGTCGCGGAACCGGCCCGGGAACAGTGTCCAGTCGCCGACGACAATGCCGATGTAACGATTACGCCTGGGACAGTGATCCAGCATCCCGCCCGACTCCGGGACACCACCGGGAATCGATTGGAACGTGTTGGTCAGCGAGGGGCACGCCGATACCGTTGCCGCCACCAGGATTCCATCTGGCCGGCCCATTCCCATCCGTCAGCGACCAGCGACTGCTCGAATTCGCCGTAGATCGGCTTGGCGATTGCCGTGAATTCCTCGAGTCGGTGGGCGGCCACGGAAATCCGCTGATTCTTCGTGATCTCTTCAGCCATTGAGTGGTAAACGCACGGCTCCGGCACCTTGAATTGCTGCGACGACACGATGATTTCGTCAGTCTCGTCCGCCGGGTTCGAGGCAGCAAAGTAGAGATTCGCCTTTGAGCTGATGATGCCTTCAATCGAGTCGAAGCGCAGGCTGGTCTCCAGGAGCGTGACTGATCCTGCGACAGCGGTGGCCACGGTGGCGGCAGGTTCTACCGGCTTTATTTGCTCTGCTCCGCACTTGTTGCAGAACGCCGAGTCGTCCGGGATTTCCTCGCCACATTTTTGGCAGTGCATGATGTCTGGATCCTTGCCGTTCGCAAATACAACCGGGTGATCGTCGCACACCGCAAAGCGTAGCCCAGAACACGCGCAACAATCGGACCACCCAGTGACGCGAACAGGACGTCTGTGGCGGGAAGCGATGCCAAACCTGACCTAATCGGCACTGCACTCGACCGGGTGACTCGCCACGTCATCAATCTGTCCACCCGGAGCGAGTCAGTCCATGGCTAACGTGCGTGGATGCGAGCATTCACGAGGAGTGGTTCAACCCGCACGGCACAGACTGGACGAAACGCCATTCACGTAGGCCTCCAGTTCTGCCCAGATCATGGCCATCTCCTCAGTCTCTTCATGCGGGCTCCGGCACATGGAGACGAAGATGGCAATATCCTTCAGGTTCCAGTGGAGTCGATACGCCGTCAGTGCCTGCTCGGACGGCGCCGAGACCTGGGTGACCTCGTGATACGCCGACCAATCCGGATCGGACCCTTCCAGGAGCATCCAGAGGTCGCGCTCCCGTGGGGCGAGGGCCGCAAACGCCCAGTCGACGACAACCATGCTCCCGGATCGCGTCCGGATGATGTTCCCGGCATGCGGCTCCCCATGCGTGATGACCCAGCCCGACCGATCCGCCAGAAGGTCCGAAGCCAGCTGGTCGAATTCATCGTAGTCGCTGATGCAGCTTGTTGGCGTGATCACGAAGCAGGTGCCGGGCGGGTTCCGAATACGGACCTCCGCTCCAGTGCGCCATCCAGATCGCTCAGGTTCTGCAGGAATTCAGCCCGGTTCGGAATCAGAAACGACTCCGCGCGCAGTGAGCCGACCGGGATGTGCGAAGTTGCGCCGTGGATTTGACCGACCAGTCGAATCGCGTCGGCCTTGTCAGCTACAAGCGGAAATCGGTCAAACTCGGTCGGCGCAACGTCGACAAATGGGAAGACGGCGATCGAATACCGCCCGGTAAGACGGTGGAGCACGCTGCCGCTGCTGTTGGCAATGGGCGCGTTAACGAACGGCAGGTTAGCGGCATCTCGCAGTGCCGCCGCCACCTGGAATGCACGGTCGAGACCCGCAAACGCGCTCGCCTCGTTGTCACCCAAATACGGCGAGCGAAGGTCATCAACCGTCACGAACCACGTCTCACCGGCGGCCGTCTCAGCAATCCAGTGATGACTCCCATACCCCAGCGGAGCATAGGTAAGCGCCACCACATCCAGATTCCAAAACTCCGAAAGCGCCCCAGAAACCGCATCCGCCTCCAAGTCCAACGGCGGCGTTTTCAACGATTCAATCCCCGACCTCGCAAGGGCCGAGCGCAATCGACCCAGTGTCATACCGAATAGCAACCACACGGACTCAACTCAAATATCCGTGTGAAACTCGCGAAAAGCACCCTGGAACTAACGCGTGGAAGCGTGGAAAACGGGGTAACCCCGCCGACCAGGTCACCCAAACACTAAGCCCTGCGGCACTTCTCTTGTGCGGTGGTACACCCGACAGGACTCGAACCTGTGACCTCTTACTCCGGAGGCAAGCGCTCTATCCGCTGAGCTACGGGTGCATGCCGCCAAGTATACGCAACCTCCCCGGCACCGTCAGCCATACGAGCCGGTCCGACTCGCTCGCCAATTCCCGACTCACTCAAGTCAACCTATTGCCAAATAGTGACTCGTCCTGTAATGTAGAACACCTGTTCGTTTTACACAGGAGGTCGCGTATGCCGTGGATCAAGGTTCATCATTCGATTCGGGAGCATCGGAAAATCATCTCCGCTGCCGAAGAACTCCGGATCCGTGAACCGCAAATGATCGGTCACCTTTGTCTGCTCTGGTTGTGGGCAATGGAGAACTCGACCACTGGTCGGCTCGATGTCAGTGATGCGCTCGTTGCCCGGATCAGCGACTGGACCAAGCCGCCCAAGCCATTCGTGACGGCGCTGATCAACGCCAACTTGCTCCAACGCGATTTCCCGACCGGATTGATCGTCGTCAACTTCGACGAACACATCCTGCCGGTCATCATCGCGGCGAACAAGAACCGCCAGCGCACAATGGAAAGTCGCATGCGGACCGGCGAAACCGACAGTGAATCGGCGGCCGAGAGAAAGGAATGGCCGGGAAAAGACACCTGGACGTAACGCATATTAATTTCATACGTATTGCCCCAGGTGAACCAATACGTATGCGGCAAGGTGCTTTGCCAGACTAGAAAAGAAGAGAAAAGAAAAGAGGAGAAAAGAACACGAGAGCAGACGTAGTGAGAAAACGAGACGAGACAGAGGCTTCGCGCAAAGCGCCGAACGCCGGTTTGTTCTCTTTTTTCTTTTCTCTTTCGCTTTTCCCAAACAACGGCGACCGGGGGACGATGATCCCGAAGCCATTTAGCTGGCCAATCCGGGCCATCTGACGCGCGTTTGGATACCGTGCAGCCAATCAACTCGAGGACGCTCCCGAAGCCGACGTACCGGCGACGATCGGGCAATGATGTTGGTCCACGATGACGCTGCACATATCCATTCCCGTTTCGCACCCAAATCAATGTGGATAACGCTGTGGATAACTTAGAACATTTGTCCACACTTGATGCGTTTGGCACTTAAACGTCATGGCAATCGCCTGCGAACCAGGTCAAACGTGAGCGCGATTGGACGGAATCCGGGCCGAACATGATGCAGTTTGCAGGCAAATGGGCGTCAACTTCGCTCACATTCCGACCGCACAATGGTCAAGAACGGGGCGAATTTCTCGTCAGGCCGGTCGAAATCAGGTCGCAACCTGCGAACGAATCTGGGGAGTGATTCATTGCCCGCAAAACCCGGCGCGACCGTCTCACGTATTATTGGTGTGTCGGTAGGCTGGCCTACTGCTCCGCCTCATACCACCGTGTCAGGACCGTTGTGCCCCGTCATTTCCCCGTCCGATCGCAACTCCAGGTGCTCATCGCCGCGCTCCTCGTTGTCGCCAATCTGCTCTCCGCTGCACCCGGCATAACTGCCGCCCAGGATGCAACACCGGTCGCCGAAACCGGCCCGGTGTCCGAGATTCCCGCCCTGCTCGAGAACTGCGATTCCATCTTCGGCGTCGTCATTCTCGATCCCGATGGCGAGACCGATGTTCGCCCAGAATGCCGATCTCCCCTTCGTCTCGGCCAGTCTCTACAAGCTGGTCCTGCTTGCCCAGACGTTCGACCGGGTCGAGCAGGGCGAGCTCGAACTCGCGGATACGGTCGAGATCCTGCCCGAGTACTTCGACGACGCGAATGGCGAGGACAGCTACTTCAGCTACGACGCCATCGGGTACGAGGCACCAATCGAGGAGTTGGTCTATTCGGCCGGGTCCTATTCCAGTAACGTCGGGGCCAAGGCGCTGATCAGCCTGACCAGCATGGAGAGCCTCGAGGAGTACGCCGTCACGATCGGGCTGACCGGCACCCGCTATTGGGTAACGGCAGAGGAACTCACCGATCTCTACGCTGATTCCGAGGCGACTGCGGCTGACGGCGATTTCTCCCGTTCGATGGCATTCGTCGCCAGCTTTGCCGGTACCGACTACGTCAACGTCACCACACCGCGCGACATGGCGACCTTCTTCCATAGAGTGAGCACTGACACGATGGTTTCGCCGTTGGTCAGCTGGCGGCTCAAACAGGTGCTGACCGCGCGAGTCATCAACGATCGGTTGCCCGCCCTGCTTCCCGCGACCACTTCGGTCATCCACAAGACGGGCAATCTCTACGGCGTGCTGCACGATGCCGGCATCATCGAGACGCCGGACGGACCGATGATCGTGGTTGCAATGGCTCAGGCCGTTACGGACTACAACATGACCTTCTCGGTTGAGCAGCGGCTGGGGCTGCTGGCCTGGGAGCTCGGTGGCGGTACAACCGGCAATTCGGGCGATCCTGCGACACCCGAAGCAGTCGGTCGTAGTCCCCGCGACGTCCGGCTCAACAGCTGATCAATCAGTCGTTCGCAGTCATTTGCTATCATCAGTTGACGCGTGCAGGCAACGACCCGACTCGCCGATGAATACCGCTTCATCGGTTCGCCCCGAATTCGCACGTTGGGATTGACGCCCGGTGATCCGAAGTATTTCACTCGGAAAACTTGCCGATATTGAAGTCAAGGTCCACCCGACCCTGATCTTTGCCTTGCTCTGGATTTCGTACGAGTTCGGCTACTCGACTGGCGATGGCTTTTTGGGAGTCATCTTCGGATTGACCCTGTTCACGATCATCCTCGGTTGCGTCGTGCTGCACGAGTTCGGCCACTCGTTCATGGCCCGCGAATTCGGCGCATCAACCCGCGAAATCACGATCTATCCGCTTGGTGGAGCCGCGTATATCGAACGCATGCCAGCCGCACCCAAAGGCCGAGGCTGCGATCACGATTGCCGGACCGCTGGTTAACGTCGCAATCGCCTTGTGCATCCTGCCGATCGTGATCGTGGCCGGGGTGACCGCCGGGTACTCCTCGGTCGGCGAGTTCATGCAGGAATCGATCGAGCCGTCGTTGATCGGGTTGCTGGTTTCGGTCTTCCTCTTCAACCTGGTCAACGTCCTCTTCAATCTGATCCCGGCCTTCCCGATGGACGGTGGTCGCCTGGTCCGCGCCGGCCTGACCCCGATCATGGGGCGCGAACGAGCCACCAACGTCGCGGTCTTTTTCGGCTATTCAATAGGAACAGCCATGGTCGTCATCGGCGTCTGGCTCTTCCAGCCGACCCTGCCGCTGATCGGGCTGTTCGTGATGTACCTGGCTTATGTCGAAAGCAAGGGCGTCCGCATCGAGGCTGCCCTGCGCCGAATCCGGGTCGGGCAGTTCTCACTCTGGGATGGTGGCGGAGTCCGGGAAGATGTACCACTCAAGCTGGCCCTCGCTGGCGGACCCCGGGATGTCGCCGTCGTCCGGAACGGGCAGGTCGTCGGGATGCTCTGGCGCAAGGACGTGATGAACGCGCTGCGGTCTGGCGCGTCACATTACCTGGTCGCGGATGTGATGGACCGGCAGTTCATGAGTGTCGATAACGCGATCTCGGTTCACGATGTGCATGTGATGATGGAGGACGCCAATCGCTGGTCCGTTCCGGTAACTGAAGACGGGCAATATCGGGGGGTGTTTACCTCAGACCGGTTGATGCACGTCTACAAACTGGTGAGCGAGCAGACATCTGGTCGGCGTCGATTGATGTCCATGTGGACCTCAGTTGGTTCATTTGTGCGGGGGCAAACGGGTTCCGCATAGCCTGAGACGTTGAAGCCGCCGGTCATAACCGGTACGATGAATACCTGATACGCACAGTTGTGCGTTCCGGAGGCGCCATGAAGGTTTCTACACGAGGCGAGTACGGAGTTCGGGCGATGGTCGCGCTGGCCAAGCACAGCGGCGATCAGCCAGTTTCGATCGGGGTCATCTCCCGCGAATCGGCCGTCCCGTATGCCTATCTTGAACAATTGATTGTGCCGCTGCGGCGGGCCGGACTGGTCGCGAGCAAGCGTGGCGCGCACGGTGGCTACACTCTGTCCCGGCCGGCCAGTGAGATCCGCGTCGGCGAAGTTTATCGGGCCATGGAAGGTCCGGTCGCGCCGATGGAATGTGTGTCCGAGAACATTGAAGAGCAAACCTGCCCGCTGATCCCCGGTTGCCAGACGCGCCCGGTCTGGATCAAGGTGCGCGACTCGATTGTGGACGCGATTGACTCGATCACGCTGCAGGATCTGCTTGATGGCCCAACTGCCGGTCACACCCATGCGCCTGAATTGGTCGGCGCGGTCGAGCAGGCCAGCTAACCTCCAGCCGTTCACCCACATCGGAAGAGCAATTACGTGTCCCTGATCTACCTCGATCACGCCGCAACGACTCCACTCGATCCGGTGGTGTTGCAGGCGATGATGCCGTTTCTGACCCACGAATTCGGCAACCCATCCAGCATTTACCAGATCGGGCAGAGCGCCAAGGCGGCGATCCAGCAGGCCCGCCAGACGGTTTCGGCGATCACCGGGTTTGATCCGGCCGAAATCGTCTTCACGTCCGGTTCGACCGAGAGCATCCGGATCGCTCTGACCGGTGTTGCCTGGTCCGCCCGTAAACGCGGTATCGAGCGACCGCACATCGTCACGACGGCGATTGAACACTCGGCGATCATCGAAACGGTCAAATGGCTGGAGTCGGTCGGGTTTACCGCGACTCTGGTTACCCCGGATGCTGACGGGCTTGTAACGGTCGAGTCGATCGAGGGGGCAATCACCCCGGAGACCGTGTTGATTTCGGTGATGGCGGCGAACAACGAAGTCGGGTCGGTCCAGCCGGTCCGGGAGATTTCGGCGCTGGCCAAGGCGCGCGGGATACCGTTTCACGTCGACGCGACCCAGGCGGCCGGTACGCTCCCGATTGACCGGGCGGCGCTGGGGGCGCAGCTGATCTCGATTTCGGCGCACAAGTTCTACGGTCCAAAGGGTGTCGGCGTGCTGGCCGTGGACCGGTCGGTTGCGATCGATTGGGTCTCGACCGGTGGTGGTCAGGAAGGCGGCAAGCGGGGCGGTACCGAGAACGTTGCCGGGATCGTCGGCTTGGGCGTGGCCCTGCAGCGGGCCGACGCGAACCGGGATGCCTACGCCGAGCACTGCCGTTTGATGCGGGATGCGCTTTGGTCAGAGATCTCGGAGCGGGTCGAGGGTGTCGTGCTGAACGGTCCGCGATCTGGATGAGCAGCGATTGCCGTCGAACCTGAACGTCCGGGTGCCGGGGTTGCAGGGCGAGACGATGCTGCTCAATCTCGATCTGATGGGCATCGCGGCGTCGGCTGGCTCGGCCTGCACAGTCGGGCGGAACGATCCGAGTCACGTGTCTGCTGGCGATGGGGCAATCGGTCGATGAGGCCCGGTCGAGTTTGCGGCTGACGGTGGGCCGATCAACCACCGCGGGATGAGGTAATTGAAGCGGCCGAGGCGATTGTCGAGGTAGCGGAGCGGGTGCGTAATTTAGGTTCTGGGTTCTAGGTTTGGGTTTCGGGTTTCGGGTTTCGGGTTTCGGCGATTATCCGGCTCTGGCGCCGACCGGCTGAATTAGAGGCCGGAATGTGGGGCCGGGGCACCGTACCCGGCTTCGACCGCAGGTCGACCAGTGCTTCGTTGTTGCGTTGTTTCCAGGTTCAGAGTTCGACTGCCGATGGGACAGGGTATCGATCTGCGATCGATATGGGGGTACGGTGCCCCCCATCCACATTTGGTTTGACTGCTAGGTTCTAACCTGACTGCCGAAGTACCTGCCACATTTGGAGGGCGTTGGCTGTCCAGCTGCGTTCGAGTGAGCCAGTGCGCTGAATGTGGGGCCGGGCACCGTACCCGGCTTCGACCGTAGGTCGACCAGTACTCGCCGCGATCATGTCGCCAGGTTCAGGCTTGACTCCCGATGGGACAGGGTATCGATCTGCGGATCGATATGGGGGTACGGTGCCCCCCGATCCACATTTAGTGGCTTGTGCGCCTCGGGCGTTACTAGGGTTCGATGAAGGTGCCGCCGGTCCACGGGTAATTCCACCACTGCTCGACAAGTCCAGCGCGAACCGGGTTTTCAATGATGTACTTGACCAGCGCGTCTATGTCTTCGGTCTTCCGGATTCCGTGATCGTGGAACGAGTCCTGCCAGAGCCGACGCTCGCCACTCTGGCGTTGCCACTGGCGGGTGGTCCAGGTCTTGACGTCACGCATCAGGCTGACCAGGTTTCCATCGCCGACTGCTAGCAGGAGATGAATGTGGTCAGGCATCAGGCAGTAGAGCAGGAGCTGGGAGTTGGTTTTGAGGCATTGGAACTGCAAGGCGTCGATGACCATTTCGTTGACTGCCTTGGTCACCAGGACTTTGCGTCGTTCGAGGGTGGGCAGCGACACATGCCAGACTGTTCCTGCGACCGCATAATTCTCCAGTTCCAGCCGCAATTTCATTCATGAAGGATAAATTTTCGTGAGGCCGACCGGCAATACTCACACGTGTTCTTGAGGGAGCCGACCAGCCAAATGTGGGGCCGGGGCACCGTACCCGGCTTCGACCGCAGGTCGACCAGTGCTCGCTGTGATCATGTCGCCAGGTTCAGGGTTGACTCCCGATGGGACAGGGTATCGATCTGCGATCGATATGGGGGTACGGTGCCCCCCATCCACATTGGGCGGGCGTTTGGTATCCAGCCGCGTTCGAGCGAGCCGACATCTCAAATGTGGGGCCGGGGCACCGTACCCGGCGTCGACCGCAGGTCGACCAGTGCTGCGCCGCGAACATGTTCCCAGGTTCAAGGTTGACTGCCGATGGGCCAGGGTATCGATCTGCGATCGATACGGGTGTACGGTGCCACCCATCCACATTTTGATTCAGTCGCTGGTGCGAGCTAGCCCATGGCGCTGATTGATTCGGCTTCGATGGTGATGATGACGCGGACCTGATCGCGGCCGCCGTACCAGGCGTATGGGCCGCCGGTGTACTTCTGCGAGAGCATTTCAATGTGCTCTGCGCCGCCTTCGGTCGTCTGGTTAATGACGCGGCCGCGGACCTGGACGTAGGCGAACTGGTTGTCCGGATCGGCGATTGCGACGGCAACTCGGGGGTCGCGCTCGATGTTCCTGAGCTTCACGAAGCCTTCGACGGTGTTGATGATGATGTGGATTCCGTCAGTATCGACCCAGGTTTGGGTGACCTGCGGGGAGCCGTCCGGCATCAGGGTGACGAGGTAGCAGCTGCTCGGTTTTTGCAGGAGGGCGACAGTTTTGGGGTCGAGTTTCATGGGTGGTTCCGATCTGGTAGGTCCGCATCAGGGCGATGCGGTGTGAGCATGGCAGGTTGGGCATGGTGAGTGGTGACGCAGGCGACAGGTGGGGCCGTTGCCAAAAGTGAGGTCGGCCTAATCGGATTCAATTGCGGATGAGGCAGGGTCGACCTGCGGTCGACGCCGGGTACGGTGCCCCGGCGCTACATTTTGGTTGTGTGATCAGGCGCTACATTCCCTGACAGCTACTCGAAGAAGCCCTGGTCTTCGGGTTCGAGGTAGGCGACGGCTTTGTCGATGATGAACTCGACGCCCATGCCGGGGCGGTTCGGGACGGTGATGTAACTGTCGACGACGTTCAGATCGTCCACGCCGGTCACGATCTCGTTCCACCAGTCCGTGCGGGCCGACGGCAGTTCGAAGGCGATGTAGTTTGAGGGCAGGGTTGCCGAGACCTGGACCAATGCGGCCAGTCCGAGCAGGCCGTTGGCGGTTCCGTGCGGAGCCATCATGACGCCATACATGTCCGCGAATTCGGCGACCCACTTCAGTTCGGCGATCCCTCCGACGTCGGCCGGGTCCGGTCCGACGATCCGCACCGACTTGGTCTGGATCAGGTCGCGGAAGTTGTGGCGCAGGTAGATCTGCTCGCCGGTGTGGATCGGGATCGTGGTGGCGGTGGTGACTTCGCGGTAGGCATCGGGGTGGACCCAGGGGACGTAATCGCCGGTCAGCAGGTCCTCCAGCCACATGATGCCGAGGGGTTCGAGGGCGCGGGCGAGCTTGATCGCATCCGGCACGACGAATCCGGGACCGCAATCGAGGGCGAGGGCGATGTCGTCACCGAGTTCTTCCTTCATGGCGGTCACACAATCGACCATGAAGCTGCAGTCCCTTGGGCGTGATCATGCCGCGGGAAAGGGCGCCGTGGGCATTCGCGTCCATCACTTCGCCGAAAAAGAAATCGGGCACGTCGTACTTCATGCGACTGTGGAAGCCGATGCCGACCTTGACCAGCGAGAAGTTGTGCGGGAGGGCCTTCATCGCGCGGACATTGGCGGCGTAGCCTTCCGGAGTCTGCTCGGCCACTTCTGATCGGATCGAGCCGTTGTAGACCCGGACCTTGTCGCGGACCTTGCCGCCGAGCAGTTTGTAGACCGGGACACCGGCCGCCTTGCCCGCGACATCCCAGAGCGCGTGCTCGATGGCGCTGACCGCCGCGCCCCATGGCTTGAATCCGCCGCGCTGGCGAATCCGGATCATCACCCGCTCGACGTCGGTCGGATCCTGCCCGAGGATCGATTCGCGGAGCTGGAGGACGTGGCTCTTGAGGTATGGCTTGGTGTACTCCACCTGGCCGTAGCCGGAGATGCCCTCGTCGGTGACGATGCGGACGATTGGATGGTTGCCGATGACGGCGCAGCGCAGATCGGTGATTTTCACGCGGTCGAACTCCCTTGCTCGTTCCCACTCTCCCTCGAGATCTGGTGAGCGAATGCTACCCAATTCCCTCGGGTGAGGCCTTCGGACGGTTAAAAGTGGTTAGTAGTTCCGTGCTACGCAGGTACGAAACCGGATGACAAGCCGTCTCGTTATGAAGTTCAGGAATCAGTACCAAGTGCCTAGATTGGCTCTCTTGCCAATTTGACGCTCGGTGATAGACTGTACGTACACTGAATTGCTGCGTACGTACGTGGTTTTTTGGTGTGTCTCGCTCCCTGCTCCCGCAGCCGGAAACGGTCCCAACGGGCGAGCTCCCCGAACAACCTGGAAGGAGAAGGGCAATCGTGTTCAGACGAGATAGCAAGGGCGATAGCTTCGAGCGCCAGATGGGAGCCTTGCGCGACCAACTTGGCGACTCTGACATCGACCCGGATGACGATTTGCTTGACGAGCGCGATGGCACGACTCCGGTCGGCTACTCCGCCGAAGAGCAGCCATACGGATATGAAGCCACCCGACGGGCGCCGACCGATGACAATCCGGTTCCGCCGACTGCCCCGGTGATCCCGAATGTCGATGCGGCAACCACCGTCATCGCCCGGGATACCACCTGGAAGGGCGAAATGACGTCCGATGGCAGCGTGCACATTCACGGTCGCTTCGATGGCGCAGTCAAGGCCGAGCACGAGATTTTCGTGGCCGAAGGTGCCGAAGTCGACGCAACCTTGACTGCCCAAACGATCGTCGTGGCCGGGGTTTCCCGCGGCACGGTGCGATCCAAGGGCAAATTCGAGGTTCTCCCCTCCGGCAAGGTCGCCGGGGATATTTACGCCCCGACCCTGGTCGTTCACGAGGGCGCGGTCATGTCCGGTCAGCTTCGGATGACTGGTGAAGAGTCGAAGGACGCCGCCAAACCGACCCCGGTCATTCAGCGCCGCGCGAATCGCGGAACCGCCTAGGAACTCCCTGGCCAGAAAGGACATCGCCCGTGTCAATGCGAATGCCATCCGGCTCCGATGGGGAGTACGGATCACCCGCAGCAGAAACCGATACATTCAGCGTTATCGACCGCAATTCCATATTTGACGGCACTTTCCAGACCACGCGCGATCTTCGGGTCGAGGGCGAGGTCAAGGGCACGATCGATTGCAAGGGCACGCTGTTTGTGGCGAGCGGAGCAACCGTCGGGGCCAAGGTTGAGGCCGACAATGTGACCGTCGCCGGCGATCTCAACGGCGAAGTGCGTTGCCGTGGCCGCCTGCAGATCATGCCGAGCGGCAAGGTTCGCGGCAAGGTCATCACCCAGACGCTGGTTATCAATGAAGGCGCGCTCTACGAGGGCCAGCTGGAGATGACGCCGCCGGAGAAGCGGACCTCGTCGATTCCGACCGCCGCGCGACCGAGTGCACCGACCGAGCAGAAGCCGCCGGTCGCGATTTCGACGGCAGCCAGTCGAGCCGCGGCGACCGATCCATCCGGCAGCACGTTCATCCGCCGATTGGGTGGACCGGAGCAGCCGTGGGAGAGTGGCAGCGAGCCGGACGTGGCCGTCGACAAGGATCAGTTCTAACCCGGACTCGATTGCAGCAGAACAACATGAGCGACCGGTTCCGATTGGGAGCCGGTCGTTTTCTTGTGTGTATGCAGTGGGCGTTGGCGGCCAAAGTAGTTGGGAGCGTCCCCGCTCCCCGGATGCGGATCAATCATCTGGTGGGATTGGGGAAATCGACCAAGGCAGGAGTCGGAGCGGGCGGGTACATTGCCATGTGCCCTTACGGAAGGATGGCCCGATCGGTCGGCATGTGGGATCGATTTCGACCTGCGGCCGACGCCGGGTACGGTGCCCCGGCGCTACATTGGTGCGTCACTATTCGGGAGGGAAAAGGGTGCGTGCTATACTCCGGCAACAATGTGAATCTAGCCAAAAGTAGGGATTTGGCGTGGGTAGGGGGACAGTTTTACGGTGCAGTGCACAATTCAAAACCGACCCGAACCTACCGAAACGCGACCCTGCTTTCAACCGTTGAATAATGGAGCTTCATTGAACGTCCAGATACGCCGGACCTGTTTGGCAATCGCATTTCGTGACCCTGAGAACGCACGATGAGCGACGGACGTGATGACGAGAACGCAACACCCAAGCGCCGATCCCGTAGCTGGGATTCCGGTGCTTCCACTGGCCAGGAGCGAACTGTGAGCTACGAAAGCGAAGAACGGTACTGGACGGATTACCTCCGTGTGGCGCTGCCCGTAATCGGATTGCTGTTGATGCTCGCCCTCTTCTGGTGGTGGGCCCAGCAGTTCATAGGCGACGATGGCAACGAAGGCGACCTTGCGTCTGCCACCCAGACCGCCATCGCCACGATCGCTCCGCCAACCCCGACCAATACGGTCGAGGTGGTTGTGCAGCCGACGACTGGTTCCGAGGATGCCACCGAGGATCCGGATGCAGACGCCGAGTGATGACGCAACTGAGGAACCGGTAGATTGCGACGGCGACTTTGCCAGGGTGAACCGGTTGCGATCACCGAAGACGGTGTGAATCTTCGCGAAGACCCGGAAGTGGTCGACGGCAACGTGATTGAGCAGCTTGACGCCGGAACGACTGGTTCGATATCGTCTCCGACTGCTACGAGGAAGACGATGACGGCAACCAGTTCTGGCGAGTCCGGAACCAGCGACACGGCTCGATGTCGGCTGGGTTTCGGCGGCACTTCCTGGAAACCGCACCCGACGAGTAGCGGGCTGCTCAACGCTCGATCCCAGGTGATATACTGTCAGATGCCCGGTTTCTGTGCCGGGCTTCTATTTGGCACGCGTTCCGACTGAACATTGCGGTGCCCAGGCAATGACCTGGGTTGATGTTCGGGATGACGACCGCGGAAGTGCAAACCGCAGGAGGATAGCCTTGGTCGCGTCGATTCACAACGAGTCCCCTCGTACCGTCATGAAGGCCCTGCTCGAGGCAGGCGTTCACTTCGGACACCAGAAGAAGCGCTGGAATCCGAAGATGAAGAACTACATCTTCACCGAGAAGAACGGTATCCACGTCATCGATCTCAACCAGACGGTGCCGTTGCTGGACGAGGCGTATGAGCTCGTTTCCAACCTCACCGCCAATGGCAGCCGAATCCTGTTCGTCGGCACCAAGAAGCAGGCCCAGGAAGTGGTCGCCAGCGAGGCAGCCCGATCCGGTCAGTTCTATATCAATCGACGCTGGCTGGGTGGCACGCTGACGAACTTCGTCACGATTCGCTCCCGCTTGCGGACGCTCAAGCAGCTCCAGAACCAGAATGCCGAGAACGGCTTCGAACTGCTCCCGAATCAGGAAGCCGCCACCAAGCGCAAGGAACTCGAGCGACTCGAGCGAACCCTGGGCGGAATGCGGGACATGACTGGTCTGCCGGGCGCCATTTTCGTGGTCGATCCGAAGCGCGAGCACCTGGCGATCCAGGAAGCCCGCCGCCTCAAGATCCCGGTCATCGCTATCACCGACACCAACTGCGATCCGGATGAAGTCGATTTCCTGATCCCGGGCAACGACGACGCGATCCGCTCCGTCCGGCTGATCACTGCGGCAATTGCCGATGCAGCGATCGCCGGTTCGATGCGGGCCGAAATTGCGATTGCCGAGACCGAAATGGACATGGGCAAAGCAGAGCCGGATGCCGCAACGGAAGCAATTCTTGCTCATGAGGCAGAAACAGCCGCCGCTTCAGAACCAGCTGTCGCCGAGCCAGTTGAGTCCACCGTCGCCGCTGAGCCGGCCGCCGGTATCGTCGAGGCAGCACCTGACGCCGCTGAGTAATCGGCACGCGTCAACCGTTTTTGGATACGAACGAACACAAGGACACATCTAAACGTGGTAACGACATCACTCGTCAAGGAACTTCGTGAGGCAACTGGCGCTGGCGTCATGGAATGCAAGCGTGCGCTCGTTGAAGCCGATGGCGATCTCAAGAAAGCAACCGATATCCTGCGCCAGACTGGTTTGGCCAAGGCGGACAAGAAGCTCGGTCGACTCGCCAACCAGGGTCTGATCGAGGTCTACGTCCACGCTGGCGGTCGAATCGCGGCAATGGTCGAGCTCAATTGCGAGACCGACTTCGTGGCCCGGACCCCAGACTTCAAGACGCTCGCCCGCGAAGTTGCGATGCAGGTCGCGGCGATGAACCCGCGCTATGTCACGGCCGATGCGGTTCCGGACGATGCCTGGGCAGCGCTGGAGGATGAATTCGGTGATCGCAAGAAGGCGACCGAAGCCGTCTGCCTCCTGCAGCAGCCATTCATCCGCGATCAGAAGGTAGCGATTGCCGATCTGATCCGCGAGCAGGTCGCCAAGCTGGGTGAGAACCTGCAGGTAGCCCGCTTCTCCCGCTTCGAAGTCGGTGCAGATCGCCCGGCTGTTGAAGACGAAGAGTAACGATTTCGACCAATTCTGAAAGGCCAGCCCTGGTGTTACCGTATCGCCGTGTCCTCCTCAAGCTAAGCGGCGAGGCCCTGATGGGCACGGCACCGTATGGCATTGATCCTGCTGTCGCGCAATCGATCGCCGCGCAGATCAAGCGGGTGCTGGCACACGAGATCGAAGTTGGCGTCGTCATTGGCGGCGGCAACATCTGGCGCGGCCTTTCAGCGAGCAGCAAAGGTATGGACCGGGCGACCGCCGATTACATGGGCATGGTCGCCACGGTCCTCAACGGACTCGCCCTGCAGGATGCGCTGGAAAAGGCCGGGGTCTTCACCCGGGTCATGACCGCCATCCAGATGCACGAGGTGGCCGAGCCGTACATCCGCCGCCGGGCCATCCGGCACATGGAAAAGGGTCGCGTTGTCATCCTCGCGGCCGGAACCGGCAACCCCTACTTCACGACCGATACGGCGGCAGCCCTGCGCGCGCTCGAACTCGATGCCGATGTCCTGCTGATGGCGAAGCACGGGATCGACGGCGTCTACTCCGACGATCCGCGAACCAACCCGGAGGCAAAGCGCTACGTGCAGGTGAACCATCAGGACGCAATCGAACGTAACCTGAAGGTAATGGACACGGCCGCCCTCTCGCTCTGTCGCGAGAATGGCATGCCGATCCTGGTGTTCGACATGACCTCCGATGATGCGATCTACAAAGCGGTCAGCGGCACAGCGGTCGGTACACTTGTCAGTTCGGGCGAAACCATCATCGACGATACCCTGCCACCAACGGCTACAGAAAGTGAGGCGCCCCTGTGATCAAGGACGAGATTTCCAGCGCGGAAGACCGGATGAAGAAGGCGATGGATGCACTGCGCCGCGACTTCAGTTCGATCCGGACCGGTCGGGCGTCACCAGCACTGCTGGACCGGGTTGTGGTCGAGTACTACGGCACCGATACGCCGCTGAACCAGATCGCCGGCGTTTCGGCGCCCGAGGCGCGGATGCTGATGATTCAGCCGTGCGACCGCGGTTCAATTCCGGCGATCGAGAAGGCGATGATGCGGAGCGACCTTGGCGTCACCCCATCGAACGACGGCCAGGTGATTCGGCTCAACATTCCGGCCCTGACCGAGGATCGACGCAAGCAGCTGGTCAAGACCGTGCACACGATGGTCGAGGAAGCCAAGATTTCGGTTCGAAACATTCGGCGGGACGCGGTACAGTCCGTACACAAGCTGACCGTCGACAAGCAGATATCCGAAGACGAAGAGCGACGCGCCAACACCCAGATCGATGAACTGTCGAAGCGTTTCACCGATGAAGCAGCCGCAATCGGCAAAGACAAGGAACATGAGGTGATGGAGGTCTAGCCCAGCCGGGTTACCTTCAGAGCGCAGTCGATGGACGATCCAACATCCATCCGAATTCCGCAGCACGTTGCCATCATCATGGATGGGAACGGTCGGTGGGCTGCGCAGCGTGGTCTGCCGCGGTTGGCGGGTCATGATGCCGGCACCGAGAACATCCGCCGGATCACCTTCAAGGCGGGCGAGCTCGGGGTCAAGTACCTGACGCTGTGGGCCTTCTCCACCGAGAACTGGCGCCGTCCGAGCGATGAAGTCCAGGGCATCATGAAGATCCTGGCCAGCGCGATCGAATCCGAAACCGAAGAACTGCACAAGCAGGGCGCGCAACTCCGTCACATTGGCGATCTCAATGCGCTGGAACCGAGCCTGCAACAGGCGGTGCGGGATGCGATTGCCCTGACCGCGAACAACACGAATCTGGTCCTGACGCTCGCCTTCAATTACGGCGGTCGCCACGAGATCATCCATGCGATCAAAGCAATGATTGCCGACGGAATCGATCCCGAAACGATCGACGAAGCGACAATTGACCGCTACCTGTACACGGCTGGCACCCCTGATCCAGATCTGATCATCCGTACCTCGGGCGAATGCCGGATGAGCAATTTCCTGCTCTGGCAAGCGTCGTTTGCCGAGCTCTACTTCAGCCCGGTGTTCTGGCCCGACTTCGGACCGGATGAACTGGCCGAGGCCGTGACTGAGTACGGTCGCCGCGAACGCCGGTTTGGGCACGTATCTGCCAGTCTCCTCTCGAGCGCAGAATAAGCCGTGCAACAACGCGCGATCAGTGCCGTCGGTGTTGTCCTCGCGGGTCTGATCCCGGCGCTCTTTGGCGGCCCGGTCTGGATAATTGCGATTGCTCTGTTTACGGCAATCGGGCTGCGCGAGTTTTACTCAATCGGCAATGCACTGGGCATCAAATCTCCAGGCGTCGGCTATCTCGCGATCCCGATTGCCTGTCTGGTGGCGTATTACGACTGGCCGCGCGAGCTGGTATTGCTCCCGTTCGTCGTGGTTTTGGTCGGCTCGCTGATTGCATCGGTGGCGCGCAAGAACGCCGAGGGATCACTCTCCGGCTGGGCTTACGATTGTGCCGGCGCAATGTATCTGGGTGTTCCCGCGTTTGCCGCTGTGGCCCTGCGCGAATTACCGGGAACGCTTGAGCGCGCATGGCCCGCGGATCTGATTAGCTGGCTCCCCAACAGTTGGGACTCGCAACCGCGCGGATTTGCCTGGTTGCTGTTCATCATCGCGGCGACCTGGTTGAGCGACACCGGAGCGTACCTGGTCGGACGGCAGTTCGGCAAGCGTCCCCTCTTCCCGCTGATCAGCCCCAAGAAAACGGTCGAGGGTCTGCTCGGTGGACTCGGGGCGGCGATCGTCATCGGGTTGATTGCCAACGAGATACTTGGACTTGGACTCCCGTTCCTGGTTGCTGGCCTGATTGCGGCCGGGTTGGCGTTGTTCGGCGTGCTGGGTGACCTGGCCGAATCGATGCTCAAGCGACAGGCGAACGTAAAGGACAGCGGGACACTGATCCCCGGTCACGGCGGCATGCTGGACCGGATTGATGCGCTGCTCTTCACCTGGTCAGTCGGACTTTATGTCGCGCTGTTCTGCGATCGGTTCTGGGCATAGTGGATAGCACAACCGGCGCAGACCCGGATTGCATTGCTCGGCTCGACCGGGTCGATCGGTCGGCAAACGCTCGATGTCGTACGCGAGCACCCGGAGCAATTCCAGATCGTGACGTTGGCGGCGGGATCGAGCGCCGAACTCCTCGAGCAGCAGATTCGCGAGTTCCGACCGGCATTTGCCAGTGTTGACCACGGTGTGGCAATTGATGCCGGAACCGGGGTCAGGATTGGTCGCGGGCAGGAGGGGTTGCTCGAATGTGCGACCTGGCCAGACGCCGATATTGTCGTGGTGGCGACCTCCGGTGTGGCCTCGATCGAGGCGGTTCTGGCGGCGGCGAAGCTCGGTCGGGTGATCGCCCTGGCGAACAAGGAAGCACTCGTCTGTGCTGCCGATCTGGTTCTGCCGGCGGTTCTGGCCAACGGCGCTGAGCTGCGGCCAGTGGATAGTGAGCACAGCGCGATCTGGCAATGCCTGGGTTCGATGCAGCGAACCGACGTCCGCAGCCTGACGCTAACGGCATCGGGCGGACCGTTCCGGACATTCACTACGGAGCAACTGAAGACGGCGACGGCTCAGGATGCGCTCAAACACCCGACGTGGGAGATGGGTCGCAAGATCACGATCGATTCGGCAACGCTGGTCAACAAGGGTCTCGAGGTAATTGAGGCGCAGCGGTTGTTCGGGTTGCCGTACGAGCAGATCAAGGTCGTCGTTCATCCCGAGAGCATTGTGCACTCGCTGGTCGAGTTCGCCGATGGCAGCACGTTGGCCCAGTTGAGCGAGCCCGACATGCGGCTGCCGATTCAGTACGCGCTGACGTCGCCGGTCCATCTCAATCGCGCGGGGCGTTCGCTGGATCTGGCGGCGATCGGTCGGCTGACCTTCGAGGCACCGGACATGGATCGATTCCCGGCGTTGGGCCTGTGCATTCAGGCGGGCAAGGCAGGTGGATCGACTTCGACGGCACTCTGCGCGGCTGATCAGGTGGCGGTGGATGCGTTTCTGGAGGGGTTGATCCCGTTCCACGGTATCAGTGACGTGATTGCGACTGTACTTGAAGCTCACGATGTCGTTGCGATTGATTCACTCGAAGCGATTCAGCGTGATTCTCGATGAAGCGACGATTCGGGCTCACCAGGCCGTCGATGGGATTCGCCACGCCTGACCGCTAGCCCCGGGCGAAGGCAAATGCGCTTGCGGACGCCGCTCCCGCATTAACCAGGGTTTCGGCACAACTCGAGACGGTCGCACCGGTTGTGATCACGTCGTCGATGATCAGGACGTGCTTGCCCCGGATTGCCGCAGGATCAACACACTCGAAGGCATCCTGGACGGCCAGCCAGCGCTCAGACATTGATCGATGGACCTGATGGCCGAGGTCACGCCGGCGCTTGAGCGGGTCTACTACCGGTAGACCGACCAGCCGGGACAATTCCTCGGCGAGCAGACGTGCCTGGTTGTACCCCCGAGATCGCAAGCGGTTCCGGTCAATCGCGACCGGGATGAGCACATCGATGGCGGTCAGATCGGGCGTATTTCGAGCCATGTACCGCGCGATGTGAACCGCACGGGAAAACTCGCCGTCGTACTTGAAGCGGTGCACATCTGATCGGACCCAGCCAATAAATGGGTACGCAGCGGATACCCGACTGAGCTCCTGAGGAAGATATGCGCATTCGCAATGGGCGATAGATTCGGCTCCACAGCGATCACACGTCCCGGAGCTCAATCGGTGGCACGGTCGCCTCGCAGGCAGCACAGATCCAGACACCGCGTTTTCGGCACTCAGCGCACTGGGACGCAAAGAATCCATCGATGACGCGCATTTTGACCGACTGGAGATTCATGTCTGGTCGCTTCTTGCTGCTGATAATCTGCGCTGAACCGTACCCCGACCAGGTTCCCCGAGGCAAGCGGAACGGGTGACCAAACTGGCCACCCGTTCCTTATCGATATGACTGAATTGGATCGGCGCTTACTTGAGGGCGTTCATGATCTGCGGAACGGCCGGGCCAAGGATGACCACGTACAGCGCCGGGAAGATCAGGAAGACCATCGGGAAGAGCATCTTGAGCGGCGCTTTCTGGGCGAGTTCCTCGGCCTTCTGACGGCGTCGGATTCGCATCGCTTCGGACTGAATCCGGAGCACCTGCGTAATCGGCACGCCGAGCGTATCGGCCTGGATGACCGAACTGACGAAGGTGGTCAGACCGTCCTCATCGACCCGGAGCGACATCTCGCGCAGGGCTTCGCGCTTGGTCTTGCCGATCCGCATCTCCGAGAGCACGCGGGCAAATTCGCGGGTCAGGGCGTTGTCCCATTTTTCGGCGACACGCTGGAGGGCCGGGTCGAAACCGAGACCGGATTCAACCGAGATGGTGAGCAGGTCGATGGCATCCGGGAGCGACTTGAGGATGTCCTTGCGGCGAGCCTTGATCTTCCGATCGAGCCAGATGCCCGGCATCATGAAGCCGAACGCCGCGAGTACCGCACCAAGTAGCAGGGAATTGGTCATACCCACGCCGGAGATGATCATCAGGCCACCGACCCCGGCTCCGAAGAGGATCGCCACCAGGTAGCGTAGACCCAGGAATTCCATTGGCCCGAGGCCGTTGGGATTACCGGCCTGAGCGAGCTTCAGTCGGACTCGCTCTGTCGCGGCAGCCGGTGATTTCTGACCGAGCGCGACTGACCAGCGCTTGATGAGCGGACTGAGGACGCGCTTGCTGAAGCCTTCCTTCATCTCCTGCTTCCTGCAGGGAGAGTGGTTTCATTCCGGCGTAGTTGTTCAGCCGGTCATCGATCTCACTGGTTTTGGATTTTCCGCCGCGTACCCCAAGCCAGATCATGAGAACACTCAAGACTCCGACTCCGGCGATCACATACATTGGCATCGCTACTGTACTCCCCTCGAAGACTATGCGGTCGGACTAGACCTCGATATTGGCGATCTTCTTCATGACCAGGAACCCGATGCCAACCATGATGAGTGCGCCGATCGGCATGCAGACCCATGGCCAGGCCATCAGCTGCATCATGATACCCGGGGTTCATGGTGAAAATCATGATTGCGAGACCGATCGGAAGGAACGAAATGATGTAACCGGACAACTGAACCTGAGCGGTAAGGACCTTGATTTCGCCCTTGATCCGCACCCGCTCGCGGATCGTGTGGCCAATAGTCGAAAGGATCTGGGCGAGGTTGCCGCCAACTTCGTGCTGAATGTTGATCGCGGTAACCAGGAGGTCGAGATCTTCGCTCGGCACGCGGCGCAGCATGTTCTGCATGGCCTCTTCCGTGCTGATGCCAAGACCGACTTCGCGGACAACCCGGCGGAACTCTGTGGCAATTGGATCCTTCGCTTCGCGGGAGACGAGCTCCATGGTTTGCAGCAGGCTGTAGCCGGCCCGGAGCGAATTCGCCATCAACGTGATTGTGTCGCCGAGCTGATTGATGAACCGTTTGATCCGGCGACTTCCCGAAAATGACACGTAGAACGCGGGAAGAATGAATCCGAGGAATCCGGTGATCAGACCGGCGAGCACTCCGAAGAGCGGGTCGGACATGGCGACCAGGATGAAACCGATTGCAAAGCCGCCGACCGACGTGAGCAACCTGATCATGAGAAATTCGCCGACGGTGAGCCGCATGTCGGCGCGGGTCAGCATGTTGGCCGTCTTTTCGGTGATCGACCGGCCCTGCATCATCTGCTCGAGGGAAACGGCAACATTGCTCGGCATGTGCTTGCCGCTGTTGTCCGTGACCGTGAGCATCTCTTCGCGGGTCGCAAACCGGCCCATTCGCTCCATGACATCTTCCGGGCTCGAGTTGCGATTGCTTCGCAACACAAGCACCAGAAGCACCACGACAATGGCGAGCAGAAGCACCCCGATCATCACTACTGGCATATCAACCGACTCCGCTCCTTACCCACTCGCCGACTCTCATCAGTGAGTTACCGACGACTTAAAACTGGATGCCCGCGCCGAAAATGTTCGGCGGGAGATAGATATTCGCGATCTCAAAGCGATGAATGAACTTCGGACGGATACCGGTCGGCTTCATGCGGCCGACGATCTTGCCGCCCTCGATTCCGGTTTGCTGGAACGTGAAGATGTCCTGAAGCACGATGACATCGCCTTCCATACCCTGGACTTCGGTGACGTTGGTGATCTTGCGGGAGCCATCCTTCATGCGGTCCTGCTGGACGATCAGATCGACCGCTGCGGCGATCTGCTCGCGGATAGCGCGCACCGGCAGATCCATACCGGCCATCAGGCACATGGTCTCGATACGGGAGAGCGTGTCGCGCGGGCTATTGGCGTGGGCAGTGGTCATCGATCCGTCGTGGCCCGTGTTCATGGCCTGGAGCATGTCCAGCGCCTCGCCACCGCGGCACTCTCCGACGACGATCCGCTCAGGGCGCATTCGGAGGGAGTTGACCACGAGATCGCGAATGGTGATCTCGCCCTTGCCTTCGATGTTCGGTGGCCGGGATTCCAGCCGGACCACGTGATCCTGGCGCAGCTGAAGTTCGGCAGCGTTTTCGATCGTGACGATGCGCTCGTCATCCGGGATGAACGATGAGAGCACGTTGAGCATGGTCGTTTTACCGGAACCGGTACCACCGGAGACGACGATGTTCAGGCGCGCTTCCACGCAGGCCTTCAGAAATGTCGCCATCTCGGCCGTGAAGGTACCGAAGCGAATCAGGTCCTCAACGGTGAATGGGTCCTTGGAGAACTTACGGATGGTGACCGTCGGTCCGTTGAGGGCAATCGGCGGAATGATCGCGTTGACGCGGGAGCCATCCGGAAGGCGGGCGTCGACTGTCGGTGAAGACTCGTCGATGCGGCGACCGAGCGGAGACACGATGCGGTCAATGACGCGCATGACGTGCTCGTCGTCGTTGAAGACGACATCGGAGAGCTCCAGCTTGCCGGCTCGCTCGACGTAGACCTGCTTCGGACCGTTGATCATGATTTCAGTAACGGACGGATCCTTGAGCAGCGGCTCGATCGGTCCGAAGCCGAGGATTTCGGCGGAGATCGCCTCGAACAGACGCAAGCGCTCCACCCGGGTGAGGGAAATGCCTTCGGCCTCAAGGACTGCACCGAACGTCTCTTCAACCGTGCGGCGGACTTCATCGGCGTTGCCAAGGTCCATGCGGGGATCGAGCTCGGCGATCAGTCGGTTCTGGACGCGACCCTTGATCTCGTTGAACGAATCCTGTTTGCTGGCAGTCGCGCGCGCCTTGGTGGCGTTTGCCTGGTTCGCCTGCTCCTGAAGCGCAGTAGTCTGCCGTGGCGTGGCCTGGTACATCAAATCGCCCGTGTTCGGCGGCGTTGGTGGTGATTGCACCGGGCGTGAGAACAGCTCACCAGTGCCGATTGTCCCGGTCGGAGGGCCGCCCGGGGACATCGCCGTTGTTCCAGCCTGACCCGACTGGGCATTGCCAGCGGCGGTTGTTTCTGCGTTCAGTCGTTTTAACAGCGACATTACCTTGCCTCCAAATTGAGACTGATCTCGTCCGGTCCGACCGGATCGATCTGATTAAGCACTCTTCTTCCGGGTTGTGGGCCGCATCCAGCGAGAGAGACCGCGTTGGGGGCCCGCCGCCGGGTTAAGTTCTGCGTCTTCGTCCACTGCTGTGCCATCACTGGATTTGGTGAGAACAGTGGCCAACCGGTTGAACTCCTGGGACAAGGCGCTCATTGGTTGGCTCTGGACGAGTGGGACACCTTCATTGATGGAGCGAATGACCGGCAGTGGATCATCCGGGAGCCTGGCTATGATTTCGCCCTTCAGGCTGGCGCCAACGTCGTCGATGGCAATGCCGCCCTGGAGTGTGCAGCGATTGATGACAAGTGCAATGCGATCGGAGTCGTATCCGAGGAGATCGCTGAGTTCGAGATACTGCTTGGCCCCCTTGATCGCGGTCAACTCCAGCGTCAGCATGAGCAGGATCTTGTCCGAGTGATCAAGCAGGGTGAGCGTGACTTCGTCGAAGGATGGTCGCGTGTCGACGATGATGTAGTCGAACATGTTGGTCATGTGTTGCAGGATCTGGCGCATGTGATCACCGGTGACCTGTTCACCGGATTGCGCATCCGGTGGAGCGGCCAGCAGCTTGACGCCTGATGAATGGGTGACCAGGATGTCGGTCACCAGATCGCGATCCAGGTTGTGAATGTTGCGAACGATGTCGGCGATGCTCTTCTGCTCGGTCGCGTTCAGGACAACGCCCTGATCACCGTGGAGCAGATTGCCATCAATGATGGCGACTTCCTTGTCCGGGTGCTGGTTACGGATGGCGACCGCGAGATTGGCGGCCAATGTTGTGCGTCCGATTCCACCTTTCAGGCTGAACGTGGAGATGATTTTGGCCTTGCGATTGCGAGCCGGGCCGGAACTCGAATGAACTACCTGGACCTCGGTGACGACGCGCCGGGTCTGGGAGGCGAGCTGATTTACGTGGCGGATGCTCTCGATCAGCTCATCGAGACTGAATGGCTTGGCGAGAAATTCGCGTGCGCCGGCCATCATGGAGCGGCGGAGATAATCCGGCTCGTTCTGGATCGACATCATGATGACGGCGGTGTTCGGATGGCGGCTGGTGATCCTGGTGGTGGCGGCGATGCCGTCCATACCGGGCATATTGACGTCCATCAGGACAATGTGCGGCTCGAGCTGGGCGGCCATTTCGATGGCTTGCTCGCCGCTTTCGGCCATGCCGACGACTTCGATGTCCGGTTCGAACCGCAACAGCTTGGCAACGTTGTCACGACTCTCTGAGATGTCGTCTACGATCAGTACTCGGATCTTGCCAGTCATCGTTTCTGCTTGCCTTGCTGTTAACGTCGTGCGTTCATCGAAATCGGTGCTGTCGGAACGGTGGGAGCGTCCCCTGTTTCCAGGCGACGCTCGTGCCGTTTTGCTGAACGGTTATTCCTCTGCGGTCGCTTCCGGCTCAGCCTGGGTGCCTGCTGGCTGGTTTGGCTCACCGCCAGCGAACATTGGCTCCGGCCACGGAAGCGCCCAGTTCTCGTCTGTCATGAGAATCTGGAAGGTGATGCCACTCGTGGTGACGGTCTCGTTATCGCCTTCTCCACGGACCACCACTTCGTACGTGTGGTTCTGGTCCTGCATGAAGGTGATCATTTCTGCCTGCTGCGGAGTGACTTCGATGATCAGCTGGCCGAGTTCGTCTGCCGATGTTGTGTCATCCGGGCTCTTCTGAATTTCCTGGCCCTGACCATCGAACTGCACACCAGGTCCGACCACGCGGAGGACCTTGACGTTCTGGACCATGATCTTCGCGACTGGCTCAAGGTTCTGTCCGCCATCAGTGATGTAGAACTCGGAACCCGGCGCACCCTGGAACTGCTGGCTGTCTTCGTTGTCTTCAACGCCTGGTTCCACGCCCGAGAGGTTGTACGGAGGGCTCTCTTCACCAATTTCCACGCCTGGCATCTGCAGGACGCGAATGAGATCCACACGTCCGTGGAACACAATGTCGACGTAGTCGCCGTCCATGATCAAGCCGGACATCATGCCCTGGCTATCGACCGAGAGGGAGGCGGCTCGCATTCCGGCATCAATTGAGTTGCTGATTCCTGGCGGCTGGAGCTGGCTGCTCAGGAGGATGTCACCCTTGAGGGCACCAATCTTGTACGACTGGCCAACAACAAGGCCGACGTCAGTTGCCGCATCCGCTGGTACCTGATCGGCGGACATTTCCTCGACCACGATATCCGACATTGCGATGACCTTGTACGGTTCCAGATCCAGCGCCGCCTTGACGACCTGAACCTTGCCGTTGTCTTTATCGTCCTGACCTTCAGCCTTGTTGCCGCCAGACGACATTGTGATCGCCATCAATACAGCAACGAGGGCCAGTGCCACGCCGGTAAAGATGAAGAGCTTGTTGCTGCTTTTCACCGCGTTCTCCTCATAGGCCGCGCGTCACTCGAACACCGCATCCGGCCACTGTTGGTAGCTGTTGAGCGCACCGCTTGCAACGCGCAATCGGTCTCGACACGAATGCCACCAATTGCATGATGGGCACAGTGCGCTGCGACTCGAATTCGATGGTAGGAGTGGGCTATCTGAGGCTCAATAGTACCGAGGTCACTTGCCCACGACCGTATGACAAAGGGTGACCATCGGCGTACGGGGGATGCGTTTGGGGACGTACGGGGCAGACGCCTGCAATGAGGGTAATAACCGCACTTTTAGCTTGTCGGTGATAGAGTTTCCGAATGATGGCAACAATCACACAGCGTCCACGTGAGGCCGGATTTCGAATGCCCGGCGAGTTCTCCCCACATGCCGGTTGTTTGATGGCATGGCCAAACCGCGCCGAACTCTGGGGTACGAAGCTCAGCGAGGCAAAGGCGGACTACGCTGCGGTCGCCAGGGCCGTTGCGAGATTTGAACCCGTGCTGATGGTTTGTATTCCTGGCTCAGCCGGAGAAGTCCGGTCCGCTTGCGGCGAGGGAGTGACACCGATCGAACTCCCGATCAATGATTCGTGGACGCGCGACAACGGACCCGTCTTTGTCCAGAATCTGTCTCATGAAACCGCGATTGTCCGTTTTGGATTTAATGCCTGGGGTAACCGCTGGCATCCGCATGACAGCGATGCGCTCTTGCCGGTTCGCATCGCGGATCTGCTCAATTTGCCCGTGTTCTCAGCACCTCTTGTGCTTGAAGGCGGCTCGTATTTCGTCGACGGCGAGGGAACGGCGATCACGACCGAAGAGTGCCTACTCAATCCGAATCGCAACCCGGAGCTAAGCCAGGGCGAGATTGAGGAAGCGGTCAAGACCTTCCTCGGAGTTGAAACGCTGATCTGGTTACCGTACGGGCACAGCCTGGATACGGGACCGGCCGGAACCGATGGGCATGTGGACGGAGTGCTGCAGTACATCGCGCCGGGGCATGTGCTGCTTGAAGTGACCTCGGACCAGACTTCGACTGAATACGAGCGAGGTCAGGCGAACCTGGCACGGCTGCAGGCTACCAGAGATGCGCAGGGACGAACGCTGGAGATCTCGATTCTCGATCCGGGACCGACCGCGCAGGTTTCGTACCTCAATCACTATCTCGCGAACGGGGCGGTGATTGTGCCGGTTGGTGGCGATGCAGCGGATGAACCGGCTTTGGATCGACTGCGCGAACTACACCCCCATCGGGAGGTTGTCGGTGTGCCAGGGACAGTGATTGCCTACGGTGGCGGCGGCCCACACTGCATTACGCAGCAGATTCCGGCCGGGGTTACGTTGCCGATCTAGCGAGCGGCGGTTACTTCGATTTCGACCAGCCAGCGCGGATCCAGCAGGTCGGCGACGATCGCGGTCATGGCGACGACGTGGTCGCCGAGGACCTCCTTGCGGATCGCCCGATACGCGTCGACGTTGATGCGGTCGGTCATGATCACCGTGGCCTTGACGATGTCGGTTATGGACATGCCGCCTTCGCGCAACTGTGCGGCGACATTCTGCCAGGCGAGGCGGCATTGCTCTTCGAACGTCTCCGGAATCTGGCCATCTGCCGTGGCACCGACCTGGCCACTGACGTGAATCCAGCGGGTGACACCAGTAGTTCCGATTGCCTGGGCGTATCGACCGAGCGAATCGGGCGCGTCGGGTGCGTTGATGATGGTTCGTTCCATTACAGGTACTCCGGACTCGTCCTGCTCACCCGCCGAAGCGGGTTTCGATCTCACTGAAATACGCATCGGCAAGTTTACGGAACCGGGACGCATCAACCACCACGTTTTCGCCGATACCAATGCCGAGAACGGACGTTTCGGCGCTGTACTTGATGGTCTTGTCGATTGAAAGCGTCTGCTCCTCGCTGAGGATGGCCGCACAAAGCATGCGCACCTCGTTGATCGGGTTACCGTCCTTGCCTTCCACACTGCGCTGACGATGGACGAAGCAGGAATCGAGCGCCAGGATCAGCGTCTGGAACGTCTGCCGTTCCAGCGAACTGGCGGCGGTTCGCTGCTCGTCCGACGTCAGGGTTGCGGTCAATTGAGTCCACGCGTCGATCTGGGCGAAGATCAGGCTCCGGCATTGATCAATGTATGACTTCGGGTACGAGCTTACGGCGAGCATGGTCGGTACCCTCCAGGTTCAATCAGTATCACGGAGCGCGCCACAATCACTTTAGCGACTGGGCGAGCTCCCAGATGTGACCGTCCGGATCAGCAAATGCCGCCGTCCGCATTCCCCAGTCGCGATCCATCGGTCCGTTGAGCAGTTCGACGCCGCGACTCTTCAGGATGTCGCACTGCTCATCACAGTTGTCCACCCAGATAGTGAACTGGGCATGGGCGTGGGCTCGAGGTGTGCCGACTGCCGCGGGGGCGATCAGATTGACTGCGGCCGATGCGTCGAGCAGATTGATGACCGTCTCTCCGAAGCTGAAGACTGCCGAAACATCATCCTCCCAGGCGACCGGAAGTTCGAACGTGCGGGCGTACCAGGCTTTGGCAACGGATATATCGATTACAAAAAGCGAGATAGCGCCGATCCGATCAAGTGACTGGGTCATAGTCTTGCTCCTGCTGAATGTACACAGACGGCCTCAATACTCGTGCACTGACGCCCGTTCCTGCCAATAGTCGACCAACAATCGACCCAATCGACAATCCCGGGCTGGTCGTGATGTTCCTGATCCGGTGACTGCCGTACCTAGGAGGCGTCGTCGATCGTTTCGAGGAAGGTGACGATCCGTGACAGCATCAATTCGGTTGCCCCGGGGTCGTAGGACGGGAGGGTGCTATCGGCGAAATAGTGCTGATCGCCCGGATAGAGGAAGAGCTCGGCGTTGTCGGTTGAGGCGACCAGGGCACGGGCGGCATCGACATCGCCCTCGTCCATGAAGAACGGGTCGGCGTCCATGCCGTGAATCTGGACTGGCACACCGGCTGGCCAAGATTCCCCGAACTCGGAGACCGGTACGCAGGAATACAGGAAGAGCGCGCCGACGGCATCCGGGCTGGTCTGGGCGAGCATCTGGGCAGGGACGACACCGAGAGACATGCCCGCGAAGACGGACTTACCCGGAATCGCTGCGGCTGCCTGGGCGCCGCGATTCATGACTTCCTCGAATCCGATGGTCTGGACAAAGGCGAGGCCCGACTCGATCGAATCGAAGGTCTGGCCGTCGAAGAGATCTGGTGTGTGGACGGTGTGTCCAGCAGCACGCAATTGATCGGCAAATACGGTCACGCCCGATGTGCGTCCGAGCGCATGATGAAAGAGAACTATTTGAGCCACGGGCACCCCCTTAGAACACTTATGCTAATACTGATGGCATTCTACACCCGGATTCAACCGGTCATGGTAGCGGAGCGCCCGCATTCAACGAGAGTCGGATTCACGATTCGGATCCGGGCCAGCGTGCTGATTATTCGGAGTCCCGTGTGCTTCGCAATACGAGGTGCATTGCATGGTCGGTAATCGTCCGGTCTGCAACCTTGAAGCCCAAGCCCGGAAGATCGATACCGTCAAACATGCGCTCGCCCTGACCCAGAACGACTGGTGCGATGGCAAAGTGAATCTCATCCACGAGTCCTGCTGTCAGGTACTGGCGTACGGTGGAAACTCCGCCGCCGATCTTTACATCGAGGTCGCCCGCAGCTGCCCGGGCTTGCTCGAGGGCTGACTCGATGCCGTCGGTCACGAAATAGAAGGTCGTGCCCCCCTCCATGATGATTGGATCGCGGGGATGATGCGTGAGGATGAATGTCGGGGCGTGATACGGAGGGTTTTCGCCCCACCAACCCTTCCAGCCATCATCCGTCCACTCTCCCCGACTATGGGCAAACATGTTGCGACCAAGAATGTAGGCGCCAAACCCGTCCATAGCTTTGTAGGCCAGGTCGTTGTCGATACCTTCGGCGCCACCTTCTGCTCCGATCATCTCCTTAAAGAATCTGGAGCCTAGAATCCAGCCATGGAGATCGTGGCCACGTTTGCCGAGCGGATTCTTCAGGCTTTGCTCCGGGCCAGCACCATATCCGTCGACTGAAGACTGAGAATCCAGCTACGCGTACCTTGCCCACTGTCAGATGCCCCCAGACCTATTTTCAGACGTCACACGTGTCCGACGGGGTACTTGCTCGGCCCCGTCGGATCACTGGCTAATTGTCGACTTGAGGGAGTATGAATCGACATGCCAATTAGCGACCACCGGATACCAATGTCAGGGTCGCCCAATCGGGTGGGCATGACGGTCGCTAGCTCACGCCCCAGAGACGAGCGACGTGCTCGCGGTCGCTTCCACAGCAGCCTCCGACCACGCTGAGATTGGGCAAGAGCTCCCGCAGCTTGTTCACACCGGCAACAAGGTGATCCAGTTCGCCCCGATCGAGCTCGGTGGCTTCATCCAGTTCAGCGTGCGATTTGGATGATGCGTTGGGTTTGACCTCGGCGAGGCGGCTCAACCAGGGACCGGATTCGAGTGCATCATACATATGATCCGGGTACGCGCAGTTGATGCCGAAGTAGGCAACGTCGCCGATTGCGTCGATTCGTTCGACTGCGGTTCGGAGCGAGGTTCCATCCGGAAGGCGACCATCTGTCTCGACGGTGAACAGGATTGCTACGGGGAGACCGACGGCGTTGGCAGCCATGACTATGCCACCGGCTTCGTTGGCGCTCGTCATGGTGATTGCTTCTGTGATATCGGCACCGGCGGCGGCAAACGATTCGATCTGGGGGCGATGATACGCTTCGGCTTCCTGCAGGTCTGGCACATCACCGGCGACGTAGCCATCACCTCTCGGTCCGATGATGCCGGAGACGGCGATGTTTGCCGGACCGGTCAGTGAAGCTTTCAGCTCCAGCATCAACCTTATTCCCAATTGATTCATGCGATCGAGTGCTTTGGTGTCATAGCCGAGCTTCGCACCCCAATCCGGATTCGCCCGCCAGGTAGGAGATGCGAGGACCAGGGAGGCGCCTGCTGCTTCTGCTATTGCGGCGAAGTCCCGATAGTAGGAATCGAACGCGGCGAGTCCGTTGTCGTCTTCGAGCAGTGGGAAGGCGGCGAACTCCGGCAGATCGAACCCACGCAGAAACAAGAGGTCTGTTTCGAGACCTGCGTCTGTTACGAAGGGCTGGCCGCCCGGGACTGGAATCGCCATCGGTTCCTCCGTGCATTTGACTCTGGTCAGAGCGCCCAGTGTAGCACTGGCTGCACACAATCTAAACACACAAAAAGCCGTCCCTATGGGTGAGGGCCGGTGGTCTGATGCAATTTGGCTTGACGATGGAGAGGACGCGAGGGAAGGCTTCGACAAAGTAGACGTTGCCCGGGTCTACCCTACCGATCTGCCTATTTTGCGCCTCGACATGAATGCCCTACCGCGATCCCCGAATACTTTGTATCCGTCCTGGACAAGCCGATTGTGCAAACGTCTCTCATTACGCCTTGCTTCGTTAGGCGTGGTCCACGGACCAGCGTAATGCGCGAGTTCGGGACGCAATCTTGATCGTTTCGGGTCAGTCATTCGCTTGAACACTCGTCCCGCAGTTCGTTCCACGCGTTGATGTTTCGTCAGGCGCTCCTCAGGAGATGTGGAGGTATGGCCGACGTACATGGCGCCTTTACCGAGACCGACCTTGTCCTTCTCTGACAGTCCATCGGCATCGAGCTCGATCACGTAAACCCAATATGATCGGCCCTGATTCAAGGGATCGGTCGCCGAAGATTCATCGCCACGGATTGCCACGCCTTTCTCCTCATCGCCGGGATGGCCGGCGATCGCTCCAAGACCTCTTATGGCAGCATACAGAGCAGCCGGCCCACTCGCAGCGTTTCAGGCAGACCAAAGTAGCCCTCAATCTATGCGCGCTATGGGGGAAACAGAGGGGGTCACGTCTTGGTGACGTGACCCCTGGTCTGGATGGTTCGGAATGGAGTGAGGGTGGTTGAGGTGGTGGCGGGGGCGGGATTCGAACCCGCGACCTTTGGGTTATGAGCCCAACGAGCTGCCGCTGCTCCACCCCGCGACGTGGTGGTGGGAAAGGGAATTGGTTGAGGGTGATATGAACAGGTCTGGAATCAGATAGTCGCGCGGTGGTGCCCGCAGCGGCCTCGCCTCCCACGGGGTCGCCCCCGCAGTACTCTCCGGCGCTGCACTGGGTCACGACCGGGTTCGGGATGGGACCGGGTGGAGCCAGTACGCTCTCGGCCACGGACACCACCGCGCGGCCCGTCTGATGCCAGCGATGTGCTTTTGGTTTGGGTGTGCTGTTCCTCTGGTTCCGGGGTCTCCGGGGAGGGAACGGGGCGTTCAGTCATGTACTGGATAGATTCAGATGAGGGGATCCACCCTCGGCCATGAGCACGGGTCGGCTCCGGTCTGTTGCCAGCCGTCCACCCCCCGCCTCTCAACCAGGTAGTCTCCCTGGGGCCTTTCTCCTTACAGATGGGGAGACTCGTCTTGGAGCGGGATTCCCGCTTAGATGCTTTCAGCGGTTCGCCCATCCGAACGTAGCTACCCAGCGGTGCCGGTTGCCCGACAACTGGATCACCAGCGGTTCGTCCAGCCCGGTCCTCTCGTACTAGGGCCAGCACTCCGCAATCTCCCAACGCCTACGACGGATAGAGACCGAACTGTCTCACGACGTTCTGAACCCAGCTCGCGTACCGCTTTCATGGGCGAACAGCCCAACCCTTGGGACCTTCTCCAGCCCCAGGATGCGACGAGCCGACATCGAGGTGCCAAACCCTACCGTCGATATGGACTCTTGGGTAGGATCAGCCTGTTATCCCCGGGGTAGCTTTTATCCGTTAAGCCACGGCCCTTCCACTCGGAACCGTGGGATCACTAAGCCCGACTTTCGTCCCTGTTCGGCTTGTCGGCCTCACAGTCAAGCTCCCTTATTGCCTTTACGCGCTCCGGCCGATTGCCATCCGGCCTGAGGGAACCATTGGGCGCCTCCGTTACTCTTTAGGAGGCGACCGCCCCAGTCAAACTCCCCACCAGCCGCGGTCCCATCTCCGATGGTTAGTCCGCAAGCGCCGTCAGGGTGGTATTTCACATTGCGCCTCCCCCAGGGCTAGCGCCCCAGGTTCTCCGGCTCCCACCTATGCTCCACAAACGACACTCTCGGACAGCGACAAGTTGGAGTAAAGCTCCACGGGGTCTTTTTGTCCTGCCGCAGGTCACCGGTATCTTCACCGGTCCTTCAATTTCGCCGGGTCCCCCGTCGAGACAGCGCCCAGATCGTTCTACCTTTCGTGCGGGTCGGAACTTACCCGACAAGGAATTTCGCTACCTTAGGACCGTTATAGTTACGGCCGCCGTTTACCGGGGCTTCAGTTCAGAGCTCTCACCCCTCCCTTTAACCTTCCGGCACTGGGCAGGTCTCAGCCCATATACATCCACACTTGACGTGTTGGCATGGACCGGTGTTTTTGGTAAACAGTCGCCTGGGCCTGCTCGCTGCGGCCCCCTCAAGCTCCAGGAGCAAGTCCCTTCACCCTACCGGGGCGCCCCTTCTCCCGAAGTTACGGGGCTAATTTGCCGAGTTCCTTGACGGAGGTTCTCCCGTCCACCTCGGTATTCTCTACCAACCCACCTGTGTCGGTTTGCGGTACGGTCGCACAATCCCTGGCTAGAGGCTTTTCTCGGCAGTACAGGATCAATCCGTGCGGCTTGGGGTCTCCCCCGCACCTTCCCATCCCCCCTCGGTCAACGTGAAAACGGATTTGCCTATCTTCACTCCCTACGGGCTTGGAGGCCTCGCGACCCCGGACCTACCTCCCTGCGTCCCCCCTTCGCTCATAACGGTCTTGCACGGGACGGGACTCTTCACCCGTTGTCCATCACCTACGCCTTTCGGCTTCGGCTTAGGCCCGCCTCACCCGCAGTTGATCAGCATGGCTGCGGAACCCTCGGGTATTCGGTGGGAGAGATTCTCACTCTCCTCGCGCTACTCATGCCGACATTCGCTCTCCTGTCCGCTCCAGGTCACCTTCCAGTTCCCCTTCTCCGCTGAACAGGACGCTCCCCTACCATCGATTTGCATCAATCCGCAGCTTCGGTGACGATCTTAGCCCCGGTGGATTGTCGGCGCCACGGCACCATCGACCAGTGAGCTATTACGCACTCTTTCAAGGATGGCTGCTTCTAAGCCAACCTCCTGGTTGTCTGTGCACCGTGACCACCTTGCCCACTTAGATCGCACTTTGGGACCTTAGCTGGCGGTCTGGGCTGTTTCCCTCTCGACCACGAATCTTAGCACCCGTAGTCTCACTCCCACGGCATCCCCTGAGCATTCGTCGTTTGGTTCGGGTTGGTAAGCGGTAAGCCCCCGTACCGATCCGTTTACGCTACCTCCCAGGTGACTGCAGCCGTGAGGCTGTACCTAAATACATTTCGGGGAGAACCAGCTATCTCTGGGTTCGCTTGGCATTTCACCCCTACCCACAGGTCATCCCTGCCGTTTGCAATCGACACGGGTTCGGGCCTCCACGCGCGTGTTCCGCACGCTTCACCCTGCCCATGGGTAGATCACCCAGTTTCGGGTCGGTTGCCCGCCACTTGTCGCCCTTTCGGACTCGCGTTCGCTCCGGCTCCGGCTGTACCTGCCTTAACCTCGCGACGAACAACCACTCGTCGGCTCATTCTACAAAAGGCACGCCGTCACACCTACTAGGGTGCTCCGACAGGCTGGAAGCGCACGGTTTCAGGCTCTCTTTCACTCCCCTCGCCGGGGTGCTTTTCACCGTTCCCTCACGGTACTGGTTCCCTATCGGTCGCTTGCCGTATTTAGCCTTGGGCCGTGGTCGACCCAGCTTCCCACCCGATTCCGCGTGTCGGATGGTACTCACGTTCGTCCATCACACCCAATCACCCACCGTCACCTACGGGACTCTCACCCCCTCCGGTCGGCCGTTCCAGTGCCGTTCAGCTAATGTGTGATTCAATGCGAGCAGTCTGTACCCCGCTCCATGGCCGTCGTACTACCCCGAAACAGCAGCGCGTACAAGCTCATACGCTGCTTCGGTTTGGGCTCCTCCCGTTTCGCTCGCCGCTACTCCGGGAATCCTCTCTGTTCCTCAGGGTACTGAGATGTTTCAGTTCCCCCAGTGCCCTCACATCCATCCGGATATGTATCACCATTGCTGGTGATGGGTTGCCCCATTCGGATACCCCTGGATCACCCGTTACCAGCTCGTCCCCAGGGCTTTTCGCAGCGTGGTCACGTCCTTCATCGGCAGCAAGCGCCTAGGCATCCACCATGCGCTCATATTCGTGGATCTCGCCTATCTGATCCATCCAGCTCTCCAAACAGGAATTACTCCCTGCTGGTCATGACTGAACCCCGCTCCCTCCCAGGACATCCCGTCCACGCAAGAGAAAGCAGCAAGTTCATTTTGCCGAATTGCGTAGTACCCGCAATCCGGTCACCCTCTTCCACATCCAGTCACCCGGATGCCCTCATTGTTAGTCGTTCCTGCGGTGGAGCCACGGGGACTCGAACCCCGGACCTCCGCCTTGCAAAGGCGGCGCTCTCCCAGCTAAGCTATGGCCCCATTTCAACCACCCGACCCACTCACGTGTGAATTGCTTCACGGTGAGCGCGCCTGGACTCGAACCAGGGACCTCGGCCTTATCAGGGCCGCGCTCTAACCACCTGAGCTACGCGCCCCTCAGCACCAGGTCGTCCCTGCGCCGAAGACGGAGTGAAACCAGAACCAACCCACCAGATGACGATCCATTCCCCCAACCATGCCGTTCTGGCGCGCACCCGTTTGCCTGTGTTACCACAAACTCCGGTTCCACCGTCCACCAGGCGACACACGATCAGGCTCACTACGGATCGCTTGACCCTACTAGGGCATCCCTAGAAAGGAGGTGATCCAGCCGCAGCTTCCGCTACGGCTACCTTGTTACGACTTCGTCCCAATCATCAACCCCACCCTCGACGGCTGCCCCCCTTACAGGTTGGCCCACCGGCTTCAGGTGTTGCCGACTTTCGTGACGTGACGGGCGGTGTGTACAAGGCCCGGGAACGTATTCACCGCAGTAGTGCTGACCTGCGGTTACTAGCGACTCCACGTTCATGCGGGCGAGTTGCAGCCCACAATTCCAACTGAGAATGGGTTTAATGGGGATTCGCTCCACCTTGCGGTTTGGCTACCCTCTGTCCCATCCATTGTAGCGTGCGTGTTGCCCAGGACGTAAGGGCCATGCTGACTTGACGTCATCCCCACCTTCCTCCGCGTTGCTCGCGGCAGTCTGAGTAGAAACATCGACAACTACTCACGAGGGTTGCGCTCGTTGCGGGACTTAACCCAACATCTCACGACACGAGCTGACGACAGCCATGCAGCACCTGTGGACCACCCTCGAAGGCCTCCCGGTTTCCCGGTCATGCAGGTCCATGTCAAGCCCTGGTAAGGTTCTGCGCGTTGCGTCGAATTAAACCGCACGCTCCGCCGCTTGTGCGGGCCCCCGTCAATTCCTTTGAGTTTTAGCCTTGCGGCCGTACTCCCCAGGCGGCAGACTTACCGCGTTAGCTCCGGCACAGATGGGGTCAAGTCCACCTACGCCTAGTCTGCATCGTTTACTGCGTGGACTACCGGGGTATCTAATCCCGTTCGCTCCCCACGCCTTCGCGCCTCAGCGTCAGGGTCGGCCCAGTTGGCCGCCTTCGCCACAGGTGTTCCTCCCGATCTCTACGCATTTCACCACTACACCGGGAATTCCACCAACCTCTACCGCCCTCAAGCTCCGCCGTACCCAACGACCCTCCCCGGTTAAGCCGGGGGCTTTCACGTCGGACGCGCGAAGCCGCCTGCGCGCGCTTTACGCCCAATAACTCCGGACAACGCTCGGCCCCTACGTATTACCGCGGCTGCTGGCACGTAGTTAGCCGGGCCTTATTCCTTGGGTACCGTCCTTCATCGTCCCCAAGAAAAGCGGTTTACACTCCGAAAAGCGTCATCCCGCACGCGGCGTTGCTCCGTCAGGCTTTCGCCCATTGCGGAAAATTCCTTGCTGCTGCCTCCCGTAGGAGTCGGGGCCGTGTCTCAGTCCCCGTGTGGCTGGCCGTCCTCTCAGACCAGCTACCGATCATCGCCTTGGTAAGCCGTTACCCCACCAACTAGCTAATCGGCCGCAGGCTCCCCCTCAGGCGGGTCCGAAAACCCTTTCCACAATCACCCGACAGCGACTGTGCACATGCGGAATTACCCCTCGTTTCCGAGGGCTACCCCCCACCTCAGGACAGATTGCCCACGTGTTCCTCACCCGTCCGCCACGTTAATCTCCGAAGAGACCACGTTCGACTTGCATGCATTAGGCACGCCGCCAGCGTTGATCCTGAGCCAGGATCAAACTCTCCACCAAGATTTGTTCGCCTCTCCAGTCTCCACCAGCAACCCGAAGGCCACCAGCCAGCTCTCAAGGACTTTTGTTTTTGTATCCGTGCGATTGGCTCTACAAAGTCCCTCCCCATACCGTTACCGGCACGGCTCGAAACCCGTTTCACTCCGTCTTCCGCGCACAAATCAACCCGGCTCTACGCCTCTGGGATCACGTGCACTCTGATGTCTTTGCTGACACATTTTTAACAATGTGCCGGAACTGCGGAACAACTCTACACCGGCTGCCATTCTGTCGGCAGCTATTCAATCGAAGCTCCATTTGCGTTAGCCTGGAAGCTCGACAGCGGTGAGACGCTGTTCTGGGGCGGTGCCCCGCGCGCTGAGTCGTCCTCAAGCGCCAACGAATAGTACAGTCCACCCCAAAGCACGTCAAGGGAATTTGAGCAAAAACGCAAAATTCGCGGGAAGCTCCGTCCGGGGTACTCCAGGCGGCGATTTACGTGCTCTTGACGGTCCCCTGTTCTGAATCTCGCAATTGGCAACGGGCAGGCATGACAAACGGCCACCGGGACATCCGATGGCCGCTTTCCGAGTCTGACTAAATGCTGCCGCTGAGTTAGACCGGGCCGGTTCTACTCCGATGGAAACCCATCCGGATTCATCCAGACGAGTTCTATCAGATGCCCATCGAGATCGAAGAAGCCGCGGCTGTACATGAAGCCATAGTCCTGCGGCTCCTTATTGAAAGACGCCCCCAGGCCCATTGCCTTGTCGGCGAGTTCATCGACCTGCTCGCGGCTATCGACTGACAGAGCGATGGTCCCCCAGATTGCGGCGTTGGTGTCGGCGATTGGCCTGCTGCTGAATCCGGCGAGCTTCTCATGCTCGAGCAACATGATGACGATGTTGTCGCTGACCATCATTGACGAGGTGGTTTCATCCGAAAACTGATCATTCTTGACATACCCGAGCCCGGTGTAGAAGGCGGTCGCCTTCGCTGCACTTTTGACGGCCAGATTCACGAAAATGGATTGCGCCATGATTCTGTCTCCTTGCAACGATGCTTGTCACACTTTAGTCGAGTCGACATGGCCGAAATTCGACAGCAAAACTTTCCATTTGATCGGAAACTTCACAGTGCCGATCCTGGCGAACAACCCGCTCATATAATGGGAGGAGGATGTCTGAACAGGATTGATTGCCAGCGAAATCGGAGTCGTTCATGCGCAGGCCAGTCATCGCTCTTTCCGCGTCCCATTTCGTCGAATCAGCCAGCCACGGCACGTTCAACCGGCTTTCCCTGACCAAGTCGTATGCGGACGCCGTCCACGCAGCGGGGGGTATCCCGATCATCCTTCCGTTCATTGCCGACATAGTCGACGACGCGCTGGAGTTCGTTGATGGCGTAATCCTGACCGGTGGCTCGGATCTTGATCCGGCGTTGTTCGGGGACAGCGAAGTCCACCCGGCCACCTACGACATTTTGCCGGCGCGAGACGAGGCTGAGATCCGGATTGCCCGGGCAGCGGTCGAGCGGAATATTCCGATGTTGGGGATTTGTCGCGGTATCCAGGCGATCAATGTTGCGTTTGGCGGCACGCTGATTCAGGACGTGCCGACCCAGTACAGCCCGGAGATTGGCCATCGCCAGCAGGATCAATCAATTGATGCGCATTTGCCCGGTCATACCGTGACGGTCGAACCGGGGTCGCGGCTTGAAACTGCGTACGGGGCTGGCCCACTGCCGGTCAACTCGTTCCACCATCAGGCGGTCAAAGACGTGGCCGAGGGTTGGGTTGTTTCCGGACGATCCGAAGATGGGTTGATTGAGGCGATTGAACGACCGGGGGCGTTGTTTGCGCTTGGTGTGCAGTGGCATCCGGAGCTGATGTTTGCGGCCGACGACCGACATTTGCGCCCGTTCGCGGCGCTGGTCGAGGCGGCCAAGGTCCGGGAACTGGCCATCAGTTAACCCGCTGCTGCCAACTTGAGCTCGCAGACATGGTCAGGGCCGGCAAATTGCCGGCCCTGTTGCTATCTGTTGGAGACGTGACGCTCTAGGCGGTGACTGCGATCGGCTGTTGCTCCGCGGCGACCGTCAGGAACGGTCCCCGAGTCCGGAACTCATCCGGCATCGCCACTGCGAGTACATCCTCGATCTTGTCGGCCAACACGAAGTTCAGGTGGTCGCTCAGGCCCTTCGGCAGGTCGTCCAGATCAACTTCGTTGCGTCGCGGCAGGACGAAGGTGGTGATTCCGGCGCGCCGGGCACCGAGTGCCTTCTCCTTGATTCCACCGACTGGCAGCACCTGGCCGCGGAGGGTGATCTCACCGGTCATGGCCACGTTGTCCTTGACCGGGATGCCGGTCAAGAGCGAGACGAGGGCGATCGTCATCGCGACACCCGCAGACGGTCCATCCTTCGGCACCGCGCCGGCCGGCACATGGATGTGCAGGTCGATCTTCTGCAGGAAGTCCGGATCGACTCCGAGATCCCTGGCTCGGGCGCGGACGAAGGAGAGCGCGGCCTGGGCCGATTCCTTCATGACGTCACCGAGTTGACCGGTGATGGTCCAGGTGCCCTTGCCCGGCATTCGGGTCGCTTCGATGAACATGATGTCGCCGCCGACGGCATTGACTCCGACACCGATCGCGACGCCTGGCTGGGCAGTCCGCGCGGCCAGCTCTTCATAGAAGTAGCGAGGTCGGCCGAGGAACTCGCGAATCTCGGCAGTTCCGATGCTGGCTGGCAGTTCCTTTTCTTCGGCAACCCGGGTTGCGAGCTTGCGGGTCACTGACCCGAGTTCGCGCTCCAGGTTACGGACACCGGCTTCGCGGGTGTAGTGCTGGATGATCTGGGTGATCGACTCATCCGACCATTCCATCTCCTGCTTGCCGAGCCCGTTGGCTTCCATCTGCTTCGGCACCAGGTAGCGCCGGGCGATCTGAAGCTTGTCCTCATCGGTGTACCCGGCGAGGTTGATGATCTCCATGCGGTCCCGCAACGCGGCCGGAATGTTATCCAGCATGTTGGCAGTCGCGATGAACATCACCTTGGAGAGATCGAAGGCAATATCGAGATAGTGATCCCGGAACGAGTTGTTCTGCTCCGGATCGAGCACTTCCAGCAGCGCGGACGAGGGATCGCCGCGCCAGTCGTTGCCCAGCTTGTCGACTTCGTCCAGCACGAAGACCGGGTCGTTGGTGCCGGCCCGCCGGATCGCCTGGATGATGCGACCTGGCATTGCGCCGACGTAGGTCCGGCGGTGACCGCGGATCTCGGCCTCGTCTCGCACACCACCGAGCGACATCCGGGTCATTTCCCGACCGAGCGCCTTGGCGATCGACTGGGCGAGACTCGTCTTGCCGACGCCTGGAGGTCCGACGAAGCAGAGGATCGGCTCGCGGTTGCGAAGGATCGGTCCTTCCTCGGATTGCGCGGCCGCCTGCTTCAGCTTCTTGACCGCCAGGTATTCGAGGATACGCTCCTTGATCTTCTCAAGGCCGTAGTGATCCTCATCAAGCGTGGCCCGGGCCTTCTGGATGTCGATCTCGCCTTCCGTGCTGGTGTTCCACGGCAGCGAGGTCAGCCAATCCAGGTAGGTCTTGATGACGCCGTATTCGGCTGCGGCTGGTGGCAGTTTGGCGAGGCGATCGAGTTCCCGGCGGGCCTCCTTTTCGGCCTCCTCCGGCATCTTCGCTTCGTCGATCTTGGTGCGCATGTCTGAGATCTCAGCTTCGCCATCGCTGCCTTCGCCGAGTTCCTTCTGAATCGCCTTCAATTGCTCGCGCAGGTAATACTCCCGCTGCGACTTGCCCATCTCTTCCTGGACTTCGGTCTGAAGCTTCTTGCCGAGCTCGAGGACATCGAGCTCCTTCTGGATGAACGCATTGAGGCGGATCAGTTTTTCGCGAACGCTGTCTTCCTCCAACAGGGCCTGGCGCTCTTCGGCTTCCATGCGCAGGTTGGTGGCGACGAGATAGACGAGGTGCTTGGGATCGTCGACATTGAGAGCAGCGGTGACCAGTTCATCTGGCAAGTGCGAGACGAGCGAAACCAGGCGCTGGAACAGTTCGAGCGTGTTCCTGGTCAGGGCCTCGACCTCGACCGTGTCTTCGACGCGTATCGGGGATGCGCTCGACTCGGGCGGTGAGGAACGGTTCCTCATCCAGCCACTCGACGATTCGCATGCGCTCGGAGCCCTGGACGGCAAGGCGAACCGAACCATCCGGAACCCGCATCATCTGCAGGATCGAGCCGATGGTGCCGATGGTCTTGACATCGTTCGGACCGGCGGAGTCCATTTCAGCGTCGTTCTGGAGGATCAGGCCGACGGTGCGATCGCCGGACATGACGTCGTCGATCAACCGGAGCGATCGGGCCTGGGCTGCCGCCAACGGGACAACGGTCAACGGGAAGACGACCGTGCCGCGTAGTGGCAGGATCGGGATGACCTGGAAGCGGGGCTCTTCTGGCTCGGCTTCGGCATCGTCCGGATCGGCCGGGGCCATTGCGTCGATGATGAACGGAGCAGTCTCCGGCTCTTCGCTCTCATTTGACTCAGACGCGGATGCGACCTGCTCGTCGGCGATGACTTCTTCCGGCGTTTCAGGAGATTGATCAGTAGTATCTGGACTCTTCTTTTCGTCTTCTGACATTAACTCTTCTCACTTGCTCCCATTGCTGGACCCGGAGGAACCAGTCAGGGCGATTCGTCGTGGTGCGGACTGCACCGGGGCGACCTTGGGAATACGAATACGCAACATTCCATTAAGGTAGGTGGCGTTCGCCTCATCGATCTGGAGCGACCCGGGGATGAATACCTCGGCGGAAAATGCTCCGTAATTGATACCGGCTTCGCGGTAGGAACAGATTGATTCCTCGCGCTGACCGGGGCGGTTACCTGCGATTGACAGTACATCGCCATCAACCGTTACATCTATAGAACGTTCGTCGATGCCCGCGAGTTCAGCGGTGATAAGGAATTCGGTGTCCGACTCGAGGACTTCGAGTGCCGGGCGCCATGCTCCATTCGCTGAGGCGGGCATTGTGGTTGCCTGCGGTACCCAGGAGCGAAAGACGCGCTCCATTTCCCGCTGTACATTAGCCGGACTGCGGCGGACCGACCGCCTGATGATGATCATTGACATCCTCGCATGTTCATTCCGACATGCCCCCTTTCCACGACCGACGCGAATGTCGGCTTTGCGATTATACCCAACGAAGCACCTTATTGCTACGGACTGTATCAATGTAGGTGGATTGCATCGACTGCACTTACCAAATGATAGCATTGATGTCCAGCATTCCTGCGTGCAAGGAGTAGCAGGGGATTGGTCCGGATTTACGTTACGTGCGTATTGATCGAAAGGGAACTGCTCGATTGAGCAGGGAGCCATGAACTTTGACACCCGTAGCTGCGTGCCCGGATACTGAACCGGGCATATTGACGCGCTAACAGGACGAACCATATACATGTCGGTCGGCACCAGAACAACGAGCGAAATCGCAGGGGCTGGCGTCCTCGACGTGATGGCAGGTGATCTTGACCTCGTCTCCCAGCGCGTGGTGGAGGTAACCGAGCTCTCCTACCCGGTTGCATCCTCGATTATCCGGGAGATTGTGCTGGCTGGTGGCAAGCGATTGCGGCCACTGCTGGTACTGCTGGCAGGGCGCGCTTTCAACTATCAGGAGCGCCTGGATGAGCTGGTTACTGCGGCGGCCGGCGTCGAACTGCTCCATATCGCATCGCTTGGTCCATGACGACACCATCGACCGGGCGGCGCTGCGGCGAGGCAAGCCGACGCTCAACTCGGTGATGTCGGTTGGTGGCACGATTCTGATCGGCGATTTTCTCTTCGCGCAATCGGCGATGCTGGCCGCGCGCACCGGGGATGTTCGGGTCGTCGGCGTTTTTGCCTCGACACTGGGCGATCTCTGCGATGGGCAGTTGCTGGAGCTCTTCGACTCCCACAAGCTCGACCAGGAAGTCGATTCCTACATCAAGCGCATCTATGGCAAGACCGCCTCGCTCTTTGCCGGGGCTGCCGAGATGGGCTCGGTTCTGGCGCACGCATCTGAATCATCGGTGCAGGAATTGCGCCGGTTTGCCTCCGAGATTGGTCTCGCCTTCCAGATTCAGGACGACATCCTGGACATGACGCGATCAGACGATGAGCTCGGAAAGCCGGCCGGCAATGACCTCCGCCAGGGAACCGTGACGTTGCCGACATTGCTTTTCGCCCAGCGCGCAGCGAAGGATTCCGACGACTTCAAGCTGCTTAGCCATGTCATTACCGATGATGACGTGTCCGAAGAGCGCATTGCCGAGTTGATTGCACGGATTGGCGAAACCGGGGCGATCGATCTTTCTCGGACGATGGCGCAGACGTACGAAGCAGCGGCAATGGCCCGGCTGGATTCGGTTCCGGATGCCGAAGCGCGCGAATTGCTTACCCAATGGGCTGAGCTGGCGCTCTCCGCGACGTAACCTAGAGCGCGACCAGATTGCGCTCGTAAATGCGGTCGAACAGGCGCTGCCAGACCGTTCCACTCGGATCAACCGAATCGAACTTTGACTCCAGCTGATGCGGCATGTCGGTTGCAAGCAGGATTGTGGCGAGGCGACGCTGATAGCGTTCGTCGATTGTGCGGTCAAGGACGAGTGCTTCATGCCAGGTCGAGGGTCGCATCCCGACCAGGACGACGATGTCGCTGAAGAGCAAGCGATCACTGACATCGGTTGAGACGTGTTGCGCGAGTTCGAATTCGTGGCGTTGCGCATCGGACTTGAAGAGGCCGTCCGTGCCCGGACCGAGCTCCCGCAGGCCGACCTCGCTGACATACGCATTGATCGCGAAATCCCGCCATGGCAGCAGATAGGAATCGACGGTTGCGTGATCAGCGGTGAGTTTGCCCTGGATGAAGCTGGCGATCCGCTGCATGCGCGTGCCGGACGCGTTGAAGATCATCCAGCCCTGGCCGTGGCGAATCCGCTGATCGAGGCCATCGAAATACTGGGTGAGGCGCAGGAGCAGATCCTGATCCTGAACTGGTGCCTGTTCGAAGAAGCTATACCCGTCTGCCAAGGCTCAAACCTCCGACGACATGGTGTTCGAAATGTGCTTGGGAGGTTTCTACCAGCCTTGACCCTGTTGGTGCAACAGGACCTGCCTCCCAATCAGCAAGAAATCAGGTTGCGTTTTGTGAAAGTCCGTACGCAGCCAGGAAGTGATTGACGAAACGGGGAGAATCCACGGCGGTGGCGACGGACCAGTTTCCGGTCGGATTGCGACTGAAAACGGTACGGCCTTCCTCGGTTCCGGACGCGATGACCTCGACATTTGCGCGCTCGAGGGTGACCAGGGTTGGATCGACGGCAACCGCGAGCGCTAGCGGGTCATGGAGCGGGAATTCAGTCTGGCCGCGAACGCCAAACGATCGATTGCAGACATGGACCAGCAATTGGGCGAGCTGATCGGAGTGTGTCTGTGCTTCGGTCCAGGACGAGCGGAGGAGCGGAGTTTGATGGGAGACATCGAGCCCAACGGCGATCGCTTCGGTGAACTCCGTGGCGAAGACTTGCTGGGCGGCTTCGGGATCGGCCCAGATGTTGAACTCGGCGTGTGGCGTCACATTACCTGGCACTTGATAGGCACCGCCCATGATGACTAACCGCTTGAGGGTGGTGGCCAGTTCCGGGAAGACATTGAGGGCGATCGCGACATTGGTGAGCGGTCCGACGGCGACCAGAACCACTTCGCCGGGAAACTGGCGGGCGAGGCGAATTATCGCTGCGGGGCCACGATCTGGACCGAGGGCAGAATCTGTCTCCGGTAATTGGGCATCGCCGAGACCGTTCTGACCGTGGTAGTGGGCTGCGTCGCGGTGGGCACGGGCGATCGGGTGGGACGCACCCTGGTGAATCGGGACATCGGACGGCGCCGACGAATGCCATGACGCGGCGGGTGTTTTCAGTTGCGTTCAGGACGTCGATGTTTCCGGCGAGGGTAGCGACGGCAAGGAGATCGACGTCATCGCGCTGGACCGCGTATCCGAGGGCAAGGGCGTCATCGACTCCGGTGTCGACATCGAGAATGATTCGGGTGGGTTCCAACGGTGGTGTCCTCTCAGGCGATGGTCTATCGAATGGCCGCGAGTATAGCAATCAGTGGCGAGGCGAACGGACCGCGAAATAGAGATCGTTGACGTTGGTGCCGGTCGGGCCGGGAGCGACCGTGCAGCCGAGTTCGTGCAGGATGGGGAAGGTGTCGTTGCAGGCGATCAGGTCGGCTGGGTCAATTCCGCGAGATCGAATCATTGCGGCAGTTTGGCTGTCGACGACTGCTCCCGCAACGTCGGTCAGGGCGTCCTGGCCATCGGTTGCAAGGCTGGCGACTGTCCACTCGGTCAGCCCGAGCCGGTCCAGTTCGATTGCCGCAGCGAGGGCGAATTCGGTATTGCGGCCACCGGTGCCTGAGCCGCGAACGGTAACGGTCAGTTCTCCGCCGGACAACACAGCGGAGACATGGGCATCGACTTCGAGCAAGTGGCGCACCCATTGCTGGGCGACAAGTTGGGCCTCGCCGGCGGGAATCTGATCCTGAACCTGGACGTGGTGGCCGGCAGACTGGAGTGATTCGGCGGCTGTGTCGATCGCGAGCTGATTGTCGGCAATGATCTGGACGGTGTCTTCGGGAAATTCGGCAACGCGACCGATTTCGTTGCGCCAGAGTTCGGTCAACACGGATTCCGGCATGCGACCAGTGACGCCAAGTTCGGTGAGGACGTCGCGCGCTTCGACCCGACTGCGAGTGGGAGGGACCGTTGGGCCGCTGGCGATCACGGTCAGATCGTTGCCAAGTACATCCGAGAGCGCCAACGTATCAACGCGACTGGTGGGAATTGCCTGGCGGAGGCGACCACCCTTGACCTGACTAACCTGGGAGCGGACAGCGTTGAGCTGGTAGATGTCCGCACCGGCGTGCAACAACTCGCGGGTCATGGTCTGGAAATCGAGAAGCGGGACGGAATCGACCGGTTGCTCGAGCAGGGCAGAACCACCGCCTGACAGCAGGACTAGCACGCGTGCTGATTCCGGAATTCCGGTCACCCATGCGAGCAGTTCGGTCGTTGCATCCAGTGTGCGTTGATCGAGCACCGGATGGGATGCGAATCGGACGTTGACGCGGTCGCCGAAATCCGCGTCGACGTGGCCGTCTTTAGTGATCAGAAACGCGCTGCTTGCTGCCGGTCCGAGCGAATCGAGGGCGGCAGATAGCATGCGAGATGCGGCCTTGCCGACGGCGATCAGATAGATCGGAGCGTCGGTCTCATTCAGGCTCAAACCGGGTATTGCGCGTTGAACGGCAAGGTAGGGATCAGTTGCGGTAAGGGCGGCCTGAAACGCTCGCTCGATATCCGAACGCTCGGTCATTCCTCGCCCATCCGGGATTCGAAGTGGGCAATGGTGGTCATCATGTCGCCAGGGAGATCGGCCGTGAGATCGAGTTGCTCGCCGGCGGTGTTGACGAAGGCGAGGCGAGCGGCGTGCAGCATCTGACGACCGGCGATCATGCTGTCGCCGCCGGTCTCGCCGTGGAAGCGGTTGTAGACGGAGTCACCCACCACTGGATAGCCGGCATATGCGGTGTGTACGCGAATCTGGTGCGTGCGGCCGGTTTCAATCGTGACTTCGGCGACGCTGGCGACTCCGAGGCGATCGACGATGACGACGCGGGATTGGGCTGGTTTGCCAGACGCAATCACGGCCATCCGCTTGCGCTGGGCCGGGATCACGACCGATTGGCACATCGATATCAAAGACGTCCTCGCTCGGGGCACCGCGAAGAATGGTCAGGTATTGCTTGACGACACTGCGATCGGCCCATTGCTCGAGCAAGGTGGTGCGACCGGCATCGGTGCGACCGACGGCAATCAGTCCGGATGTTTCGCGGTCGAGACGGTGGACGATACCTGGGCGACGTGAGCCGGCCATCGACATGTCCGGATAGTGAAAGAGCAGGGCATTGACGAGCGTACCGGAGCGGTGACCCGGAGCAGGATGAACGACCATGCCGGCGATCTTGTCGAGGACGATGATATCGGCGTCCTCATAGACGACCGTGAGCGGAATGTCTTCGGCTACAAGTTCGTCATCTTCAATTGGCGGCAAATAGAGCGTGACGACCTGGCCGGGGGTCATCTTGAAGGTGCGGCCACGGACGTATCCATCGACCTTGACCTGACCATCGTCGATCAAGCGCTGGAGCCAGGAGCGACTCATGGCGGGGATATTCGTGGCGAGGTACTTGTCCAGGCGGACGTTGCGATCCTCCGGAGTCGGGTGGAGCACGATGTCCTCACCCGCGGCGGATTCCACCTCATCGAGGATATCCAGCGAGTCGATAGTCAGGTCTGCAGCGTCGTTCGAGGGTGTCAACGTGTGTCCGATCTGTTGGTGCGTAGTTCTATAAAGAGCATAAGTCCAATACCGACGGTAAGCGCCGAATCTGCAATGTTAAACCGTGGCCACGAACCGACCGCGAAATAATCGGTGACGGTGCCATCCGGAATGCGGTCGAGACCGTTTGCGATTGCCCCACCGATGATCAATCCGATGGCGAGCTGGCCAGCACGTGAGCGGCCGCCGACCCCGGACATCAGCATCCAGACGAGGGCGACCAGCGCGACCGGAACCAGCAGGACGATCCAGCCGCTGGACCCCGATCCGATTCCAAAGGCGATTCCATCGTTCTCGATCAGGTGAAGACCCAAGAACGCCGTCGATCAGCCATTGTTCCTGCCCGGGTTCGAGCCACTTGTTGGCCGCGAACTTGACCAGAAGATCGAGTGCGATTGTTGAGAATGCGGTCGCCAGGAGCAGAAATCGCGCGGAGAGGCCCTGTGCAAACTCAGTCATCGCCCGCAACTATACTTGGGAGTCGAGTTTCGCTATCTATTCCTGGGCCAGCATGACCAACCGCACACCACTTCGATTCATCATTGCCGGCGGGGGAACGGGTGGGCATGTTCTGCCAGCCGTTTCTGTTTTGCGCGAATTGCGTCTGCGCGAGATCGAATTTGATTCACTCTGGATTGGTGGATCGGCTGGCATTGAACGTGAGGCCGCGGCTCAGGAAGCGGTTGGATTTGCCGCGATCCGGACGGGCAAGTTGCGCCGGTATGTCGACCTCGAGAACCTGAAAGATGCGACCAATTTGCCCCGGGGATATTTCGACGCCCGGAAGCTGGTGCGCGGTTTTGGGCCTGATGTCGTTCTCAGCACTGGTGGATACGTGAGTGTGCCGACGGTCCTGGCCAGCCGGGGGCGAGCGCCGATCCTGACCCACGAGCAGACGACGATCATCGGTCTGGCGACGAAGATCAACATCTGGTCGGCGAACCGATTGGCACTCTCCTTTGATGAGACATCGGCGACTGTCAGATCCCGGCGATGCACCCATATCGTGACCGGCAATCCGGTGCGCTCATCGCTGTTCGACGGTGATGCCGAGCGTGGTCGAGCGTCGTTGGGCTTCACGGCGGACCTTCCGGTTGTTCTGGTCACGGGTGGTGCACGCGGGGCGAGTCCGGTCAATCAGCGAGTCGAGGCGATTCTGCCGACGCTGCTCGAACGGGCTCAGGTGATTCACCAAACCGGACCGGCGAGCGCCAATGACGATTTCCGGCGCTTGTCCGCCTGGCGCGAATCGTTGCCTGCCGAGCTCAAGGCGAGATACGTCGTGACCGAATTCATCCGCGATGAGATTGCTGATTACTACGCGCTGGCCGACCTGATTGTCTCGCGAGCGGGCGCGGGCACGGTCGCCGAGGTAACGGCGCTGGGCAAGGCAGCACTGATGATTCCGCTGCCAGGAACGGGTGGCGACGAGCAGGTCAAGAACGCGCGGGCTTTGGCGGCGAAATCGGCCGCGGTTGTCCTGTTGCAGGATGAGGCGACTCCGGCCCGGTTGCAGCGCGAAGTTGTGCGGCTACTGGACGATCCCGATGAGCGGGGCAGATTGGCGGCGAATGCGGCGGCGCTGGGTCGGCGGGATGCAGCTTCGCGGCTGGTCGATGAGTTGCTGATTGCTTGGCTGGCAAGGCGCTGATCAGGCGAGTCCGGCGGCGATCGCCTGGCGGACGTCCGAAACACGCGTTATCTCGATTCCCGGTGGCATCTCGCCGGTGCGACGACCGAGCGCAGCCGGGACGATTGCGTGCTTGTACCCCATGCGGTGGGCCTCGGAGAGTCGACGTTCGAGCTGGCTGACCGTCCGGATTTCTCCACTCAGCCCGATCTCGCCGATTGCGATCGTGTGCAGGTCGATCGGTCGCTCGTTGACGCTGGAGACGATGGCCAGGGCAATAGCGAGATCGATGGCTGGTTCGTCCAGTCGGATGCCGCCGGTGACATTCACGAAGAGGTCCTGACTGCCAAGCCCGATTCGACGCGCGCTTTTGCAGGACTGCCGCAAGCAGGTGCAAGCGGTTCATGTCGATTCCGCTGACGACGCGGCGGGGAACCTCGAGCGCTGATTGCGATGCAAGTGCCTGAATCTCGATCAGGATCGGGCGGGTGCCTTCCAGGGTGGCGGTGACGACTGATCCGGCCGCGTTGGCATTGCGATCGCCGACAAATGCCTCGGATGGATGGCGGACTTCGGCCAGTCCACCGGCGTCCATTTCGAACACGCCGATCTCGTTGGTCGATCCGAACCGGTTCTTGACACCGCGCAGGATCCGGAACTGGTGGTAGCGGTCGCCCTCGAGGTAGAGCACGGCGTCGACGAGATGCTCGAGGACGCGGGGACCGGCAATTGCGCCTTCCTTGGTGACATGCCCGATCAGGACGACCGGGACGCCGGTGGTTTTGGCCCAGTTCATGATCCGGGCGGCCGATTCGCGGACCTGACCGACGCTGCCGGGTGCGGAATCGAGATCGGAGGTGTAGACGGTCTGGATCGAGTCGATGATCAGCAGGGCGGGTTTGATCTGAGTCGGCCGAGGCGATGACGGCGGAAATGTCGGTTTCGCAGAGCACGAGCAGATCCGTCGTCTGCCGGGTCGAAATGCGATCGGCCCGGAGCTTGATCTGCTCGGCGGATTCCTCTCCTGAGACATAGAGCACGGTTGATCCGGCGGCGGCGAGCTCGGACGCGGTTTGCAGGATGAGGGTCGATTTACCGATACCGGGATCGCCACCCAGCAGGACGAGCGAGCCGGGGACAAATCCGCCGCCGAGGACGCGACTGAATTCCTCGATCGCACACCGGCAGGCGAGCCGTGTCGCCAGTGGTCAGGTCGGAGAGGCGGACCGGCTGAGGTGCGACTCCGTTGGTGTGCTGGCGGCGGGGTCGAATCTGAGGGCGGAGCGGTCTCGACCAGGGAGTCCCAGGCGCGGCAGCTCGGGCAGCGACCGAGCATGGTCGGACGATATGTGCCGCACTGCTGGCAAATCCAGGTTGATTTTGCGGTTGCCTTGGCCAAGAAATACTCCCGTCGAATCGTATCGCGATAGTGTAGTACATGTGTTCGTTTGTCACACAGGGAAACGGGTCCATGCGTTGTGCACGGACCCGTTGCGATAGACGTAGTTCTGGATCAGGCGCCGACGATGGCCAGTTCCTCGACTTCGGCTTCGACCGGGACGAGCTTGAGCAGATCGTCCTCGACTTCGACCCGGATCGTGCTGTTGGCGGCGAAGCGGCTGTCCAGCAGTCCCTCGGCCAGCGGATCCTCGATCAGGTTCTGGATGATGCGGCGAAGCGGTCGGGCACCGTAGGTGTGGTCGTAGCCACGCTCGCCGAGCAGATCCATTGCCTCGATCGAAACCTCGAGCTCGATGCCCTGCTCGGTCAGCTGCTCGCGGACGCGCTTCAGTTCGAGTTCGACGATCTCGCGGATCTGCTCCTTGCGTCAGCGAGTGGAAGACGATGGTGGCGTCGATCCGGTTCAGGAACTCGGGCCGGAACATCTGCTTGAGCTGCGTCATGACCTTGTCGCTCATCTGGTTGTAATCGCGCTTCTTCTCGGCTTCGGCATCCTGCTTGATGGTGAAGCCCAGGTTCATTTCGCGCGAAATCTGCTCAGCGCCGACGTTCGAGGTCATGATGATGATCGTGTTGCGGAAATCGACCTTGCGGCCCTTGGCATCGGTGAGGTTACCGTCTTCCATGATCTGGAGGAGCATGTTGAACGCTTCCGGGATGCGCCTTCTCGATTTCGTCGAGCAGGATCACCGAGTACGACTTGCGCCGGACCGCCTCGGTCAGCTGACCACCCTCTTCGTAGCCGACGTAGCCTGGAGGCGCACCGACCAGGCGGGCGACCGCGTGGCGCTCCATGAACTCGGACATGTCGATCTTGATCAGGTGGTCTTCGGAGCCAAACATGAACTCGGCCAGCGCCTTGGCGACGAGCGTCTTGCCGACACCGGTCGGGCCCAGGAAGATGAACGAGCCGATCGGGCGCTTCGGGATCCTTGAGACCGGCACGCGCGCGGCGCACGGCCTTGGAGAGGATCGTGATCGCCTCTTCCTGACCGATGATCCGCTCGTGCAGCGCGTCTTCCATCTTGCAGCAGGCGCTCGGATTCCTCGCCGGCGATCCGATAGACCGGGATGCCGGTCCACATCGAGACGACCTCGGCGATGTCCTCTTCGGTAACGTAGGTCTCTTCCTCGGCGTTGTCGTCGCGCGACCTGCTGCTCGGCCTGATTCGATGCGGATCCTGAGCTTCTTGCTCGCGATCGCGCAGCTCGGCCGCCAGCTCGAATTCCTGGTTGGCGACGGCTTCCTCGAGTTCGCGTCTGGATCGACTGCAGCCCGGCCAATGCCTCCTTGAGAGACGGCGGCGCGGCCGATTTGCGCATGCGAACGCGGCAGGAGGCCTCGTCGATCAGGTCGATCGCCTTGTCCGGCATGAAGCGATCGGTGACGTAGCGGGCGGCCAGGTTGACGCGCCGCCTTGAGCGCCTCATCGCTGATCTTGAGCTGGTGATGCTCTTCGTAGAGCGGGCGAACACCGGTCAGGATCTCGAATCGTCTCGTCGATCGACGGCTCATCGACCTGGACTGGCTGGAAGCGGCGCTCGAGCGCGGCGTCCCGCTCGATGTACTTGCGATACTCGTCGAGCGTGGTCGCGCCGATGGTCTGCAGTTCGCCGCGGGAGAGGGCGGGCTTGAGGATGTTGGCCGCATCGACCGCACCTTCGGCCGCGCCCGCGCCAACCAGCGTGTGCAGCTCGTCGATGAAGAGGATCGCTCCGGTCTCCTTGACCTCGTCGACGATCTTCTTGAGGCGCTCCTCGAACTCGCCGCGGTACTTGGTGCCGGCGACGAGGGCGCCGATATCGAGGGCGACCAGGCGCTTGTTCTGCAGCGTGCTCCGGCACATCGCCGTTGACGATGCGCTGGGCCAGGCCTTCGACGATGGCCGTCTTGCCGACGCCCGGCTCGCCGATCAGGGCCGGATTGTTCTTGGTGCGGCGGGACAGGATCTGCATGACGCGGTCGATTTCGTTCTCGCGACCGATCAGCGGACCGAGCTTGTTCATGCGGGCCGCTTCGGTCAGATCGAAGCCGAGGGCATCCATGTACGGAGTCTTGGTCTGGGGCTTTGGTCTGCGGCTGAGAGCTGGACTGACTGACGACCTGCATGCACCTGCGCGCGAACCTTCTCGAGGTTGACGCCCAAGCGATTCCAGCACACCGGCGGCGATGCCCTCGCCTTCGCGGACGAGGCCCGAGCAGCAGGTGCTCGGTTCCGATGTAGTGGTGATTGAGGCGGCGACCCTCGTCGACGGCCAGCTCGATCACCTTCTTGGCGCGCGGGGTCAGGCCGATTTCGCCAATGACCGTCGCCTTCGCCACGACCAATGATGAACTCGACGGCGGAGCGGACCTTGGGCAACTGCACACCCATGTTGTTGAGGACACGCGCTGCTACGCCGTCGCCCTCACGCACGAGGCCGAGCAGCAGGTGCTCGGTCCCGATGTAGTTATGGTTGAAGCGCTGGGCCTCTTCCTGGGCCAACTGCAGGACTTTGCGGCTCGTTCGGTGAATTTATCAAAGGGCTGTGATGCCATTATCGAGGCTCTCCCAATCGCAATCGCTCGCGCGATGAACGGTCGATGTGTTACCAGATTCTATCCAAGAATACGGGAAAGGGAGTACCAAGACGTACCCCTTTCCAAGCAATCAGCACTAATCGCAAGTATCCACATTCCTATTCTACTCCCCGGATGCGTCAGGATGGGCGGCCGGTCCCTACCCTTACAGGCAGGAACGACCGGTTCGGTAGTTCGTGTCAATCGGGACAGTTGCCGGGGGATCATCGTAAGTCCAGATCTGGTTTGTCTTCAGATGAGTCCGTGCAGGGCACCTGTCCTGGCGTCGGTGTCAAGCTGCATTTCGAGTGCTGCGATGAATCCAGTTAAGGTTGATCTGCAGCGAACTAGATCGATCTCGAGCGGAGCAAATGCACTCCTCGACGCGAATGGGCTGATTGACCATTGCAGCAAGTGGATGAGTTAGTTCCAAGTTAATGGTGTCCGCTTAGTCGCGGCCGTTCACTGGCTGGATCAGTTGCACGACCTTCACGGGCAGTCTTCGAACCGTTGTCGGACGAGCCGGGCGGGCCGGAACTCATGTCCTCGAGAACGCTCCGAATCCCAGCTGAATCGCCATTGAATGAATGGCCAGAAGCCAGCCGGCTGCGTCGCGAGGCTCCGTTGAGCAAGATCGCTGGAGCAACTCGAATGGTGAGCCAATTCCTGCACCATCGTCATTCGCCGGGTCAGGCGACACTAGATGACGCGAGTGAAAGTTGCGATGCCAGGTATGCCAGTTGCAATAGCGATTCCCTCCGTCCGACCAGAACCTCGGCTTCGGCTTCGGAGTCTGACTTCACGTTATCGCCAGCTTGACCTGAAACTCCAATCTGGCCGCCGTCAGCGAAGCTGCTGCTCGTACGCTAATGGCGAGGCCGGGTCCGTCGGCGAGACCGGCGGCGATTTCATGTGGAGGGATTTGCCTGATCCACTGCCTTCAAAACCTGGGCGCGGACCTTTTCGAGGTTGACGCCGAGGGATTCCAGCACACCGGCGGCAATGCCTTCGCCCTCGCGGACGAGACCAAGGAGCAAATGCTCTGTGCCGATGTGGTCATGATTCAGTCGGTGGCCTTCGTCGAGTGCAAGTTCGAGGACCGTTTTGGCGCGGGGAGTGAGTCCGATGTCACCGATGACGGCACCCTCGCCGCGGCCGATGATGAACTCGACGGCGGAGCGGACCTTGGGTAACTGAGACGCCCATGTCGTTGAGGACACGCGCGCGGCAACGCCGTCGCCCTCACGGACCAAGGCCGAGCAGCAGGTGTTCAGTGCCTATGTAGTTGTGGTTGAAGCGGACGGCCTCTTCCTGGGCCAACTGCAGCACTTTTCGGGCGCGTTCTGTAAGTTTGTCAAATTGGGCCATAGCAGGACGCTCCAGTTTGTCGTCAGCGGGTTGGTCCGATGGTAGTCCTTGGCACTGCCAATGAAAACTTCCGGGCAAACGAAAGCCGGGTGAGGATTGCTCCCCACCCGGCTTGATTGTCTGTTCAGAATCGCTGCGAGGTTACTCGGCGGCTGGTTCTTCCTTGGCTGCCTTGGACTTCGATGCCTTCTTCTCGGCAGGAGCCTCGGCTTCAGCTTCTGGAGCAGCCTCTTCAGCCACGTCAGCGGCTGCTTCTGGCTCTACAGCTGCTTCCTCGACTGCTTCCGGAGCGGCCTCTTCAACCACCTCAGGAGCGGCTTCTTCAACAACTTCCGGTGCGGCCTCGGCGACTACCTCAGGGGCGGCCTCCTCGACTACTTCGGGCGCTGCTTCGACAACTTCCTCGGCAGGCTCGTCAGCACCAGCACCGGCCGCCGCGAAGGCAGCTTCCATGGCGCTCATTGGTTCACGATCGCTTGCCTGCGACTCGGCGATCAGCGCCTGGACTGGATTCGGGGCTGGCTTCTCAGCTGGTGCCGACTTGGATTCGGCCTTGGCAGCCTTCGGGGCCTTTGGCTCAGCGGACTCAGTTGCAGTTTCAACGCTGCCGCTGCTTTCGCCGCCGCCTTCACCGTTCTCGTCCTCTTCGTCGTCTCGACCGCTGCCCGGCTCGATGCCTTCGGCATCAGTGCGGCTGTGATAGCGGCGACGATGCGATCACGCTCTTCGAGGATGCCCTCACCGAAGACGGCGAGCAGTTCCGCATCCGGCGTATCGAGCGCGCGGCGGAGGCTGAGGCCCATCCGGCGGCGCTGCGGATCGATGCGGATGATGCGAAGGATGAGCTCGTCGCCTTCCTTGACAATCTGCTTCGGATGCGTGATCCGCTCGTCGGTGATTTCGGAGACGTGGATCAGACCCTCGATGCCATCCTCGATGCGCGAGAAGGCACCGAAGTTCGCGAGCTGGGTGATGGCACCACGAACGAGCTGGCCGACTTCGTACTTGTCGCCGACCTGGCTCCACGGCTCGGCCTGGGTTCGCTTGAGCGAGAGGGCGATCTTGCGCTCCTGGGGGTTGATTCCGAGGACCGCAACTTCGACTTCCTGGCCGACCTTGAGGATTTCGCTTGGGTGGCGCACCCGGCTCCAGCTGAGCTCGGAGAGGTGGACGAGTCCGTCGGCTCCGCCGATGTCGACGAAGGCACCGAAGTCGCAGATGGAGGAGACACGGCCCTTGCGAACCTCGCCCTCCTTGAGCTCCTCGATCAGCTTCTCCTTCATCTCGTCGCGGCGTTCCTGCATGGCCTGGCGCTCGGAGAGGATGAGTCGGTTGCGATGACGGTTGATCTCGATGACCTTGAGGTTCAGCTTGGTGCCGATGAGCTTGGCCATATCGGCCTGCTTGCTGGCATCGTCGCCGCCGCGGATCTCGGAGACCTGCGAGGCCGGGACGAATCCGCGAACGCCATCGAGGTTAACGAGAAGACCACCCTTGTTGTAATTGGTGACTTCGGCCTGGATGGCTTCGTTGGCTTCGTAGAGTTCCTGAAGGCGGCGCCAGATCTTCTCCTGGCGGGCCCGGTCGATCGAAACGACCGCCTGACCTTCGTGGTTTTCTGGCTGGACGACGAAGACAAGGGTGGATTCACCGATGACCAGCGCGTCTTTCTCTTCAGTCGAGAGGCTGGAGAACTCGCGTGAGGGGACAACGCCCTCAGACTTCGATCCGATATCGACGAGAATCTCATCGCGGTCGATGCGCATGATGACGCCGTCCATGACATCGCCGTATTTCAGCGATTTGTATTCAAGGGTGGGGTCGTTGAGAAACTCTTCCATGAGCGAAAGCGTCTGAGTTACCTCTTCAGCTGTGCTCTTCAAACTCGAATCAGTGTCAACCATCAAGTAATCCGTAACCTGTCATGAATGCGCCGACAGTGCAATTCCGGAATCACCCGATCCCGGACGCGCGCAAAGGCAGCGTCGCGAAAAGACACAGTTGTCGAGTATACGGGGTGGGGTTGCCGGTTGGCAACCGTTGGGGTTTCGGGTTTCAGGTTTCTGGTTTTGGCAAAAGTGGCGCACGATCATCGCCGGTTTAGCGACGCAATTGCCGTTGGCAGGACCCACGGGTCGTGGGTCCCTACGATTTGGCGGGCCTCGGGATGTTCAGGGCTGTGACGGTGGATTCGAGGGCGTTGAAGGCCTCTTCGAGGTCGGCGTGATTTACCCAGCCCATGTGGCCGACGCGGAGGACGGTTTCGGTCATGGCGCCCTGACCGGCCTGGAGCATCACACGGTGGTTGGCGACCATGTGATCGATGATCGGGCGGGCGGTGAACCCCTCAGGGACCTCTATTGCGGTCAATGAATTCGAGGCGTATTCCGGATTGGCCAGGAGTTCGAGGCCGATTCCGGTGACTCGGTCGCGGGCGTATGCTCCCAGTTCTGCGTGACGTGTCCAGATCCCTTCGATTCCCTCATCGATCATCAGGTCGAGCGCGGCATCGAGTGCGAAAAACATCTGAAGCGGTGGCGTGGCGGGGGTCATGCCGTCCCGCGAGAAATCTCTCGCCGACTTGATGTCCCAGAAGAAGCGGTGGTAGCCGGACGTCTCGTAAGCATCAAACGCGCGCGGACCGAATGCGCAGATGACCAGACCCGGTGGGCACATCCAGGCCTTTTGCGACCCGGAGATAACCGCGTCCAGATCCCAGGCGTCCGTTTCGAGTGGCAATGCGCTGGCAGAGCTGACTGCGTCGACGATGATCAGGGCACCGGCGTCGCGGACGACCTTCGCGATCTCTTGCAGCGGGTTGGTGACTCCGGTTGAGGTTTCGTTGTGGGTGACGAGCACGGCCTTGCAGCCGGGGAGGGCTTCGAGGGCTAGCCTAGACTCGGCAGCGGTGATCGCTTCACCCCAGGTTTGATCGATGCGGTGGACGTCGAGTCCGAGTTTGGTGGCGACGCGGGCAAAGCGCTCGCCGAAGTCGCCGCACACGGTGACCAGGACTGGATCACCAGGCGAGAGCATGTTGGTGATGGCGATTTCCCAACCGGCTGATCCACTTCCCGGCCAGAGGAGAACGTCGCCTTCGGTCTTGTGAATGGTCTGCAATCGGCTGGTGAGCGAGCGCATCAGGGATTTGAGCAGCGGACCGCGATGATGAATGGCGGGTCGATCCATCGCCTTCCGCACCGTCGGCGGTAGCGGAGTCGGACCGGGGAGTCGGAAGTTCAGGTTCTCAAACGCGTCGTAGTCCACGTGGGTCTGCCCTTTTGCCAATCAGCGAACCAAAAGAAGAGCGTACATCAGCAAGCAGACAACGGTGCGATCTCGATCTTGTCGAGATCGACTGGATCCGCGAAGAGGATGAGACGAGGCGTTAGCTTGCCGCTGTTTATGTCGAGATACCCGACGCCGAAGTCCCGCCAACCGCGTCGATCGTTGGCCGAGCCGGGGTTGAGCACCAGCGTATCGCCAACCTTCGACAGATCAGGAATGTGGCTGTGTCCGTAGATCAGGCAGTCGGCGCCCGGGGCGTTCTCGGCGGCAACGGCTTTTGCCGATCGACCACCGTGGCCGTGCACGATCCGGATCAACGTCTTGCCGCAGGTGATCTCGGCAATGTCCGGCAAAGCGTCCGAAAAAACACCGAGATCGTTGTTACCGCGGACTGCGATGACCGGGGCAATCTCATGGAGCTGATCGAGCGCGGTCTGGCAGGCGATGTCACCGGCATGGATGATCGCGGTCGGATTCATCCGCCGGAGGATTGCCAAGACGTGCGGTGAAATGACCTTCGATCCCTGCTCGAAGACATGGGTATCTGCGATCAGAGCAAACCGGGCTGGGTCGCTGAAGCTGAACGTGATGCGGGACTGTTTAGCCAACGCGCCCGATCCCGGAGGCGGCGAGTGTCTTGTCCAGATACTGCTTCTCGGCGTCAGTCAGAGGGAGGATCGGTTCGCGAGGGAGACCGCCGTTCAGCCCAACCTGATCGAGGGCGTATTTGAGGCCGGCGATGCCGAGCTTGCTGGTCACGGCGGCGTTCGGTGCGATCAATTTCAGCTGAAGCAACCGGGCCGCTTCGTGTTCGCCAGCCTGGGCCAGCCGGAAGAGTTCGGCGCACTGATCCGGAGCGATGTTGCCGAGCGCAAGGATGCCACCGGTAGCGCCAAGGCAAAGGCCCGCGTACAGGAAGTTGGCTGATCCAGCGAGAACGGCAAAGTCTGGAGCGGCCCCGGCGATGATCTCGCCGACCTTGGCGGCATTGCCACCGGAGTCCTTGAGGCCGACGATGTTGGGATGGCTCGAAAGTTCGATAACCGTGGACGAGGCGAGATCGACGCCGGTGTAGGCGGCCATCACGTAGACCAGAATCGGGATCGGCGAGGCCTCCGCGACCTTGAGGTAGTGATTCACGTAGGCAGCGTTGTCGTACCTGGTCTTGTAATAGTGCGGCGTGACGACGAGGGCGAAATCGACCCCAGATTCGGCGGCGAAGCGGGTCATGGCGATGGTGTCGCGGGTGCTTTCGGCTCCGGTTCCGGCCATGACGACCCGGCGACCGGCGACGGTTTCGGTCCCGGTCGCGATCACGGTCTTGCGCTCCTCAGTCGAGAGGGTAGCGAATTCACCGTTGGATCCGAGCAGAACAACGCCATCCAGCGCGGAGTTGGCGTAGAACTCGAGGTTGGAGGAGAAGGCGGCTTTGTCGATCTCGCCATCACTACCAAAGATTGTGGCGACCGGGGCAAGGACTCCGCGAGGGCCGTTCAGGTTCGTCATCTGGTGCTATTTCCTCTCATCGACAACCGAGTACATGACGCCGTTGATTATTGCCGCGAAAACGCCGCCGACAAGGGCACCGAGCAGCGAAACTGTGACGTTCGGCGTGATTCTCGCGGCCAGGGCAAATAGACCGGTGTTCAGTACAAAGGAAAAGAGTCCGAAGGTAAGGCAGCTGATTGGCAAGGTCAGCGCGGAGAGGATTGGCTTCAGGAAGCTGGTGAGGACTCCCAGCACGACCCCGAAGACGAGGACCGCTTCCTGGTCGACGTAGAAGACCATGTCGGGGGGGAATATGGTGCCGACTGCCAGTACGGTGACGATGCTCCCGACAATGAATGCGATTGTTCTCAGCAGCATGGGAGCGTCATTCCGGATATGTATGGACAAGGGACAAATGAGCTGAGCAAACGCGACCGACGCGACACCTTTTCTCGTCGCGATTCGCTCAAGATGCTAACCTGACCCGCGGTTGGCGTGCTGCCCGTACTGATATGAAACGCGGAATTCTCTATGCGGATGCGACCGGCGTTTGTCCGGCTTTTTGTTTCGACAGTCCTGATTCTGACTTTGATTCCGGCTTTCGGCCCGTTCACGGCTTCGGCAACCCCGGGTCTGATCGATGACCTCAGATCCGCTCGTGGGCAGATTGTTCCGGACTGGATGCCGCAGGAAACCGCGGATCAGTTGGCGGTCGGCATTGACGTTCTGGTCCCTGCGAGCATTCCGGCACCGTTCGGCGGGATGCCCCAAGTCGCGGCCAGTTCCGGGTATTACAGCCTGTACTGGTTCATCAGCGGTGGTTCGCCGACGTTCCTGCAGATCATCGGAACGGCAGGCGGCGAAATTCCGGCGTACTCAAAATACGACCGCAATGTTCAGCTCACCGCAAATTCATCCGTAAACGGCAATACCGCCTACCATGATCTGACTCCGATTTATGACCTGGTCTACTGGCAAGTCGGGAACGTGGTCTATTCGGTTGAGAGCCAGAATTCGTCGGTAGATTCGGTTTCTCTGGCGAACTCACTCTCACTTCTGGCCGTGCCGGTGGTCGAGACGCCACCGCTGAGCGGTTCAGTCAGTTCGCCGGACCAGGTTGTGGCGGGGAATCTCGGCACGGTTTCAGTCAGCGTGAATGGTGACGCCACGTTGACGACCGACGTGGGGTACTTCACGGCAACGGGCGGGGCATCGATCGGCGTCAGCGGCGACATGACCGTCGAGTGGCAGTCACCAGAGCTCGATGTTGCCGTGACAGCAACATTTGCCGTAATCGATCCCGGAACCGGCAACGTGGTCGCATCTACTCCTACCCAGATTTTGCTTGCTGATGACACTGAAGAAGAAGAACCGGCGGTCGAATGGGGCCTGACCTGTCCGACGATTGGCGCTGCGGGCGAGACGTTAACGGTGACTGCCCAGGGGTCTGGGGACGCGACTCTTTCGGCCAATGCTGGGACATTCGCGGGTGGGAGCCCGGCGACGGTGCTGACCCTCGATGGAAGCCAGGACCTCGATTTCTCGCTTCCGTTCAGCGGCTGGATCGCGGTTCTGTTGACCCTGTCCGACGGTGAATCGGCTGTCGCATCGTGCGAGATTGCGGTGAGCGACGAGGAGTTGCCGACCGAGGAACCGACGGCCGAACCGACCGAACTTCCGGATGGTGTTTTCCCGGGCGATGGAACTGACATGCGGATTCCAGGCGGAGACGTTCCGGTGGTACCCGACGGATTTGGGACAGCGACACCGACGCAGACGGCGGTTCCGGGCGATGTCGCCGGGGATGGAACGGGCATTCTGGAATCCAAAGACGTGGTCCCGCCGACGATCGCGCCGACTCCATCTCCAACACGAACCCCAAAACCCGGCGAACCAACTGAGACACCTGAACCGACGATAACCTCCACCCCGGAACCGACATCGACGCCGGAGAATCCGATTCCGACGATGGTGCCGCAGATCGAGGAAGGTGGGCAACTGGTCGCGCTGGAGATTGGGCCAGAGGGGAACGTGCTCAACAGTCCATTTGGGGTCCAGGTGGATGTTCCAGCGGAGACGTTCAGTGACACGACCAGTGTGACCTTGCAACCGGTGCCGGATAGCGATCTTGCGCTTCAGGCCGGCGTGTCCCTGGTTCCGGATAGCGCGTTCGACCTCTCATTCGCACAGCTGAACGGACGGGGAATTGACCTCGGTGACAAGTCGGCGACGGTTCGGGTTGATCTTGCCGAGCGATGGGAGGACGGAGCAACGCTCTATCAACTGGTCAATGGGCAAGTTAACCAAATGGCAAACGTCACGACTGACGGAACGGTGCTGGAAACCAAGGTGTCCGGGCCAATCCGGTTGGTCGCGGGGGTTCCGGTTGCAGTAACGGCATCCCAGGGGCGCAGTCTGGTGCCGATTGTGATCATTGCGCTGGTCGCCGTGATTCTTGCGATTGTGGCGGTGAGTGTTCTCACGTCGCTACGAGCCCGACGCAGGCCAGTGACTATCCGGCGCGGCTCAGGCGGTCGCGGTCGCTTCTAGACCGGCTTTGACAATTGCCAATGGCAACGTCACCTTGAATGCCGCCCCTCCGCTCTCCGCTTCATGAATGCTGATCTGACCGCCGTGTGCGGTGACCAACTCGTTGCAGATGTACAGGCCGAGACCGAGTCCCGCAACTTGCGATTGTGATGCCGACTTGGTCCGGAAGAATGCGGAGAAGACCTGATCGCGCTCTTCGGCCGCGATACCCGGGCCCTCATCTGAAACGGTAATTGATGCACTTGCCGCACCCGGATCCTCATTCATTGTGAGCGTGACAGAGCCGCCGTCGGGGCTGTACTTGATTGCGTTGCCGACGAGGTTATCGATGACCTGGTACAGGCGATCTGCGTCCCAGTTTCCGATCACGTCGAATGGCAAGTCGTCGAGGTGTATGTCGCCTCTTGACTCCGCCAGCCTTGCGATCGGTGATCACTTCGCGGCAGATATCGGCGAGATTAACCGGGGAGCGTTTGAGATCGAGCAACCCGGCCTTCAATCTGGATACGTCGAGCAGGTCGTCGACGAGTCTGGTCATGCGATCGACGTGACCGGCCGCTGAATTGAGCCGCTGGACGCTCTCCTCATGACCACCTTTACGGGCAAGATCGCGGGCGACAAGCTGAACGAAACCGCGGATCGGTGTGAGTGGAGAGCGCAACTCGTGCGACACGACCGAGACGAATTCATCCTTCAACCGCGCCGCTTCCTTGAGCGCGGTGATTTCCCGGAACACCGCGACGATAGCGAGCATTGGCGCACCCGCATCCTGGACCGGGGCGGCACTGACGAGAACCGGGATTCGGGCGTGGTCCGGGCGGATGGCGAGCAACTCAACACTGGAGACGACCTGGCCAGATTCCATTGCCTGGGCAATTGGCGAGCCTTCGTCGGTGAGCAGATCGCCTTCAGGAGTACGCAAGCGGGAGAGGGTCGCGCTACTGCCCATGCCGGTCAGTTCACCCAACAAGCGAAGGGCGGCCTCGTTCTGGGCGATCACGGATTCGTCCTGAGGATCGATCAGGATGACTGCTTCGGGAATGGCGCTGATGACCCGCTCCAGCCATTGCTGCTGATTCTCGGCCTGTCGCAGAGCCAGTTCCCTCTCGTCCACAGCTTCCAGCGCTTCCAGGATCGCGCCGGCCTTGTCGGTCAGCGCACTCAAGCGGTACTCCTCGGCGGAGGTGAATGCGTGGGTCGCGTGCAAGCCGGTCAGGACGATGCCACCGATCAGATCGGCATCGGTGAAGATCGGCGAACCCATGAGGGAGCGGACACCGGCGCGCCGGAATTCGCTCTCGTCGAACCGCTCGTCGGCAGCGATGTCCGGGACAATCCGGAGGCGACGCTGCTCGAGAATCTCGTCCAGGAAGTCTGGCGCGAGGTCATCGATTTCATCGGCATCGAGTCCGTAATCGGCCATCGGGACAAGTTCGTTGCGCTCGTTGACCAGCAGTAACACGCCAAATGCGGTCCGGTTCGCAGCGACCATGGCCCGCAGCAATGACGAGTAGATGGCTGAGCGATTGCCTGCCCCACCACGGGCGTAGGCAGCAGCGTCGGCCTCGATGCTGTTAAGGGCGAAGGTAGCGGACCGGGCAGCCTGGGCATCGCGGCGGGCAGTGACGCTTTGTCCCTTCACTTCCTGAATCAACCAGGCAAGGATCAAACCGGAGACCCCAATCACGATCAGGGTCAGGATTTCCGACGCGCCGGACGGCAACGCGGTCGAGATCGATTCGCCTATCCAGATCAGATCGACCGCCAGCAGAGAGAGCGTGATCGCGGTGATTGCGCCCAGCCATTCACCGAGGTGCGTGGCGAGGGCAATACTGACCATCAGGATGATGCCGGCAAGGGTGGGCTCAATAAATCGGGAGAGCGGCATCAGGATAGCCAGCGGGATCAGGACGCTGACGGTTCCGATCAATATCTCGAAGATCGGTTCAGGGACAGCCGGACGGGATGTTGGACGATTGTCTGCCCAGCGATCGCGGACCATCTGGCCGACACGCGCAGGCATCGAACCTGGCTCGGCCCGGAACGTGGGCAACCGGTCGCGCAGGGCACTGATTGACGGCAAGCGAGTGGTCATGGTCAGGATGCCCATTGGCCACGGAGGAACGCGGGGGTCGCCGATCTGGCCTCGATCAGGCGACCGTCATGCTGAGCATACGTACACTGTGCTTACGTGTCAAAAGGCGTAGTTCAGGCAGTTTCCTGGAGCTCGCTGGAGACCAGTTCGCCGAGCCGACGAATGCCTTCGTCGATCACGTCGTCATGGGCGAACGAGAAGGACAGGCGGATCTTGTTCTGGCCGGTTCCATCAAAGAAACAGGCCGCTCCCGGCAGGAACTCGATGCCCATCTCCCGCGCCTGGGCAAGCATCGGTCCGGTGTTCAGCGATTCAGGCAGGGTGACCCAGATAAAGAAGCCACCGGTGGGCGTTGACCACTCGACGCCTTCCGGCATGTACTTGCCGAGCGCTTCCAGCATCAGATCACGACGGCGGCCGTAAATCTGGCGAAGCTCGGTGACGTGGCGATCGAAGTGCTCGGGAATCCAGGAGGCGGCAACGAACGAGCCGAAGATGTTGGTACCGCCGTCGGTTTTGAGCGCGGCGAGGCGGCGAATCAGACTGGCCGGGGCGACTGTCCAGCCAATCCGGAAGCCGGCGGCCAATGTCTTCGACAAGGTGCCCAGGTAGAGGGTGCGGCCATTCGGATCGAGCGAGTAGATGGTCGGGATCGCGTCACCTTCATAACGGAGATCGTAGTAGGCGTCGTCTTCGACCACGATCGTGTCGAATTCTTCGGCCAGCTCGACGATCCGCTTGCGGCGATCGAGGGTCGTGGTGACGCCGGTCGGGTTCTGGTAGTTGGGCAGGACGTAGATGAAGCGGGGCCGGATTCCTTCGGATCGAAGTCGAGCCAGTTCTGACGCAAGTTGCTCGACGTCCATCCCATGTTCATCGACACCGACATTCGCGATCGTTGCTCCGGAATTGGTGATGTCATCGAAGAAGCCGAGGAACGTCGGGCTCTCGGCGATGATCGTGTCGCCGGGGTTGACCAGCATCTGGACGATCAACTGAATGCCCTGCGATGAACCGGCGGTGATCATGATCTCGTCGAGGTCGGCCTTGATACCCTGGTCACGCTCGAGTTTGGCGAGGATTGTCTTGCGGAGTGCCTCAGGACCGGTGACCGTGCCGTACTGCAGCGACCAGATCGGGTTGTCTTCCAGCACTTTGGCCGTTGTCGCTGTGACTGTCTCAGACGGAAGCGAGTCCGAATCCGGGAACCCGTAGATGAAGGAGATGTAATTAGCGGAGGAGGACGGATCGGTAATCAACGCATCGCCAGCGCGCAGTCCACGGTCAGAAAGAAATCCAGCGTAATCGCGCTCTACGGTGCTAGCCATGGTCTGAAATGTCCCCTGTTCGCGTCAACTCAACCGAACCATTCTACGATCCCGCCGGGCAAACTGTGGCCGAGGGGTCGGATTTGCAATGCTAGACTTCCATCACGAACAATGCAGTTCCCCGGACATATGGTTGGGCTTCTGAAATTCCCGGAGTTGGTGTGCGCCATGAGTGAGCGCGATGTCTACGACATCACGATTATTGGAGCCGGTCCGACCGGCTTGTTTGCCGCGTTTTATGCGGGTATGCGGCAGGCGAGAACGCTGGTCATTGATTCGCTGGAGGAACCCGGCGGAGCGTTGGCCGCTATTTACCCTGAGAAATACATTTACGACGTTGCCGGGTTCCCGAAAGTGCTGGCGAAGGACCTGGTTTCCAACCTGTTCGAGCAGACCGAGCGGTTCAAGCCCGATATCCGGCTCAAGGAAGAAGTTCTCAACCTCGAGCGGCTGGACGACGGCATCCTCAAGCTGACGACCAGCGTGACCGAGCGATACAGCAAGGCCGTTATTGTCGCGGCTGGTGTTGGCGCGTTCGAGCCAAAGAAGCTTGACGTGCCTGGATTGATCGAGCTTGAGGGCAAGGGGATTCACTATTTCGCCAAGCGGATTGAGTCGTTCCGGGACCGCGATGTTGTGATTGTCGGCGGCGGTGATTCTGCAGTGGACTGGGCATTGACCCTGGAGCCGATTGCCAAGACCGTTACCCTGATCCATCGCTCCAAATTCCGGGCCCACGAATCGACCATCAAGGAGCTCGAGGAGAGTCGGGTTGATCTGCGTTTCCCGGGTCACCAGGTAGTTGAGGTACACGCGGGTGCCGACGGCTTGCTGAATGCGGTCAGCTTCAAGAACGCCGAGGACGAGGTCTTCAAGATTCCGGCGGACGACTTGATTGTGGCGATCGGATTCCTGGCTGACCTCGGGCCACTCAAGACCTGGGGCCTGGAGATGAGCGAGAAGAAGCGCGAACTCGTGGTCGATCACACAACGATGCAGACGAGCATGCCGGGTGTTTATGCCGCCGGTGATATCGTCAGCTATCCGGCCAAATTCAAACTGATTGCAAATGGCGCTGCAGAGGCCGTAACTGCGGTCAATCACGCCGTGATCCATGTCGATCCATCAGCCCGACTCGATGCGGGACACTCCACCAATATCATGGAAAAAAGAGAGTAGGTTCTCCGTTGACAACGGCGTCAACCAAGCGGGCAACTGTCTACACGGCTACGCTCGGATTGCTTTGCGGCAGCCTCGGGATCATCGGGATAATCGATGGCGGAGGTGGTGGTGCCTGGAGCGATGTGCTGGACTCCTTTGGGCTTGGCGACTCTGCGCTTGGGTCCGGCATTTGCGACCCAGGCCGCGTTCGTACTGCTCGTGTTGCTCGTAGGCGGGATTGTCCTCAGCAAGGTTGGCATGCGAGCAATGCTGGTCATCGGGACTGTTTTGCTCGCCCTGACCTCGTTTGCCTTCACCAGCCTTGAGGGTTACCTGGTTTTTCTCCTGCTGTTTGCGGTGCGGGGTACCGGGCTGGCACTGCTTGATCTCTCCGGCAATACGATGGCGATGCATGTTGAGCGGGAGACCGGTCGCAACATCATGGGCATTGTGCATGCCGGATTCAGCGTCGGAATCGTGTTTGGCTCACTGACCGCGTTCGTCGTCTACTCACTGGATGGCAGCTTCCGGTTGATCCACTTGTTGCTCGGAATGGTGGCGCTGGCGTTCGCCGTATGGGGTCTGGTTGGGCCGATTCCAGATGTTGAACAGAACAGCTCCGATCAGCAGATTTCGCTGCGGGCGTTCAAGAGTCCGTTGGTCCGGATTTGCGGGATTTCGATGGGCCTGGCATTTGGCGGCGAATTGCTGATTTCGCAGTTCGTGAGTGTGCTGCTGCGAAACGAGATCGAGGCATCGGAAGCGACCAGTGTGCTGGCCGTCGTGATCTACGCGACGATGATGGCGTTTGGCCGGATCATCAATGCACCGCTGATGAGCCGGTACAACGCGATCACGTTGCTCTACGCCCAGGGAACCGTTCTGGCAATTGGCGGTGTACTTATCGCCGCATCGACGAGCGTGCCGATGACCCTGGTGGGGTCCCTGATTGGCGGACTGGGTGTGGCAGGTGTGGTGCCGACCATCCTGAGCTACGCCGCACGAAACGCGGGCAATTCCGCAGGTGACACCGCCGGGGCGACGTTGCTTGGCGGGTATCTCGGGGCGCTGATCGTGCCGCTGATTGCGGGTGGGTTGACGTCGATCTTCTCGATTCGGGCCGGGATCATGCTGGTGCCGGTCGCGGGATTGCTGACCGTCGCCTGCGGATTGTTACTGGCGAACGATGAGCGTGAGAACAACCGACCACAGAATCAACTGATTCCCAATTAGGCGGGTGTGGCGGCAGGTCCATCCTCATGCACCGTGACACGGGGCAGCACGAACATGCACCAGAGCGCGGAAAATACGTAGCCGGCGATTCCGACCGAGAACGCCAGTCCGAATCCGCCACCAGGTCGGTCCTGCAGGAAGCCACTCAATGCGGCGGCGATTGCAGCGACTGCACTCCACATGACGCTGTTGACGCCTGCCATTATGTCGCGAGCGCTGGCCGGTAATCGGCCCATGATCTCCGAGGCATACAACGCACTGGTGCCATCGAGCAGCGCGTAGTAGAGCAGCACGAACGCAAGCACGGCCGGGAGCGTTCCGACCAGGAACCAGGCGGCGACGCAGCCTGCGCCGAGCAGTCTCAGGAGACCGAGTGATCTCGTGTTGCCAATCTTGCCGGCCAATGTCGGCATGAGGAGGCCGCCGATCGCTGCGAACAGCGCGGTGGAGGCAATCACGATTCCCGCACTACCAGTAGACAGGCCCTCACGTTCGGTCAGGAAGAGCGACATGTACGGGCGGATGCTGTTGTAGCCGAGTCCGAATGCGGCTTCGGCCGTTCCCAACAGGACCAGCGAGATACCAATCGTCTTCTTCGAAACCATTCGCGTGCGTTGTCGCGCCCGTGAATGAACGGATCGGTACTCTCCGGAATATCCAGACTGTGGTGAGTTCGACGGCCGCAAAGACGAAGAGGACGGACCAATACGCGTTTCGCTCGGCCATATCGCCAACACTGCCGAGGAGATCGGGAAGAACTCCGGCCGTCAGTGAGCCGAGTGACGAGCCAAGAATGAAGAAGAGCCATTTGAGGGCGTATGCGCGCGGTCGCACATGGGACGGGGTTGCTTCGGCCAGGAGCGGATCACTCAGGGTCCAGTAGGTTGCACCACTAACCCCGACGAGGATTGCGCCGATAAACCAGACCGGGAACGGTGCCTCTCGAGCGGCAATCAGCGTCATGATGCCGATCGCTGCGATCAGCGAACCGCCCATCATCAGCCGACGATCCCAGCCACGGCGGGCGAGCCAGAGAATCGGCGCCAGACCCAGGATCGGGACGACGTTCATGGTTGCGAAGAGAATGCCGAACTCTTCGCTGCTGTAACCGGAGGACTTCACATAGAGGGGCAGGAGGAACGAGAAGCCGACTACCCGAAAGATGTACGTAAAGGTTCCGAGCAGGAGCGCCTGGCCGCCATCACCGGCGCTGTTCCAGGTTTGGCGGTAATCGTCGATGATCCGCCTGAGTCGGGACACGATCAGGACGAGCTGGCGGGATTGATCTCAATGCCCATGCGCTCACGAACCAGGGCCAATTTGCGGGCGGCGCGTTCCCGGGCCCGGACTGCACCATCGGCGAGCACCGTTTGCGCGTAGCTGGGATCGGCAGTCAGTTCCGCGAGCCGCGACTGGATCGGACCCATTGCGGTGACGATGACTTCGGCCAGTTCGGATTTCAGTGCTCCGTAGCCCTTGCCCTCGAAATGGGTTTCGAGTTCCGCGGTGGTCTTGCCGGACAGGAGCGAGTGGATGGTGAGCAGGTTGGTGATTGCCGGTTTGTCGGGAGCGATCCGGATTTCGCCACTGGAGTCGGTCACGGCGCGCTTGATCTTCTTGACGATTTCGTCTGGCGTGTCCGTCAGGGCAATGTAACTGCCGACTGATGCCGAACTCTTGCTCATCTTTTTGGTCGGGTCATCGAGACCCATCACGCGGGCCCCTTCGGCCTTGATGTCCGGAGCGGGCAGCGTGAAGGTGTCGCCGTAGCGGGCGTTGAACCGGATCGCGATGTCCCGGGTCAGTTCGACGTGCTGGCGTTGATCATCACCGACCGGAACCAGATCGGCGTCGTACATCAGGATGTCGGCCGCCTGGAGGACCGGGTAGCTGAACAGGGCAGCCGAGACGCTTTCATCCTGGCCGCCCGATTTGTCCTTGAACTGGGTCATGCGGCGGAGTTCGCCGTACTGGGTGACCGAGTTCAGGTACCAGCAGAGTTCGGAATGCTCCCGAACATCGCCCTGCACAAACAGGATTGAGCGCTGTGGATCGATACCGGCGGCCAGCAGTGTGTTGGCCATGGTGATGGTGTTCTCGCGGAGCTGGACGGGGTCAGTCGGCAGGGTCAATGCGTGGAGATTGACGATACAGAAGACGTTGTCATACGTATCTTGCTGGACAACCCAGTTGCGGATTGCTCCGAGGTAATTGCCGATGTGGCTGACGCCAGAGGGTTGGATACCGGACAGCACTCGCTTGCGCGTGGCTTCGCTCGACATGGGAATGGGAACCTTTGATGGTTGGCAATCAGACAGTCACGCCGAAAAGGGCGCCGCGTGATTATACGGGTGCGATGACGCGAGCTAGCAGGGTTGGTTATCCAGCCAGGAGGATCCGTAGCCGCGCATTGCCTCAATGATGGGCAAGAGGGCGAATCCCTTCGTGGTCAGGCTGTATTCGACCCGAGGTGGGACCTCGGCGAAGCAGGCTCGTTCGACCACGCCGGCTTCCTCCAGGCGCTTGAGTCGCTCGGAGAGGGTCTTGGGGCTGATGCCGACAAGGGACCGCTGCAGTTCACCGAATCGACGGCTGCCATCGGTCAGGTCACGAAGGATCAGCGGAGTCCAGCGGTTGCTGATCAGGTTGGCGGTACGGGCGACCGGGCAACCGATCGACTCGGTACGCGGGTCTTCCATGATGTTTTGCTGGTCTGGATTTGCAACGGTAACCATCTGAAAACTGCCTGCGATGAACAACGGGGTGACACTTCCCAAACGATAGCACGGTAGTGCAAATTGTCAGAATTGCACAATATATGTGGCGCATTTCCGATGAGGTTCGTATAGTTTCGGGGCAATCCAACCTGATTCGTCTGAACTGGCCGTGGCAATCCATGCCGGGGCGCTTTTCCGTAGAACAGCGGTTGGTGAGGGCGATCTGTCTGGTTTCATGAGGACGATGCACTTCTATGTCGACACAGGACGTTTCCCGATTCATTGCCGCCGCAACCGCTGGACAACTGAACCGACGACAGATTCTTGAGCGTGGCCTGGCGTTGGGAGTTTCCACCGCTACCCTCACGACCCTTTTCGCCAATGCCCCTGAAGCGACAATGGCTGCGCCTGGCAGGCTTAGCGGGCCCAGTCCAGATGTTCAACTCAGGATGACGATCCCGGCACGGTGACGTCGTTTGTTTCGCCGATGGTGCAAGCGATGTCGACCCGCATTCGAACTACACGACCTATGGTGCGGTCGTCACGTCTTGCCTCGCTACGACATGCTGATCAACTACAAGGGACTCTCCACGACCGAGTACGAGCCGATGTTGGCCGAGTCCTGGGAAATCAGCGAAGACCTGACCACGTTCACCTTCAAGATCCGGGCAAACGCGATGTTCCACGACGGAACACCCTGCGACGCACAGATGGTGAAGGATTCGTTCGTCCGATTCCGCCGCCTGGAGATGGGGCCGTACCTGGTCTCTGCCCGCTTCTGCGACGACCCCGAGAACATGATCACTGTCCCGGATGCGACGACGCTGGTCTTCACCCTGCCGAAGGCCGAGCCGCTGTTCATGGCCGCGATGGCTTCGTCGTACGGCCCGTATGGCGGTCAACATGAAGCGAGTGGAAGAAAACAAGACGGACGAGGATCCATGTGCACATGAATGGTTCCTGTTCAATGCAGATGGCACCGGGCCGTACAAGCTGATCCGCAACGATTTCACGGAAGGTCTGGAGTTCGAGCGACATGAAGGCTATTGGGGAACGTTCCCAGAGGGCGGTTTTACCCGAATCGTTGTCCGCGTTGTTCCGGAAAATGGCACCCGCCGACAGCTGGCCGAGAATGGCGAGCTGGACCTGCTCACCAATGACCTGACTGAAGAAGATTACGAAGCACTGCGAAGCGTTCCGACGCTCAAGGTGCTCACCTACCCCACAACCCGTGTCGACTGGATCATTCTGAACTAGGTCACGCTCTCTCTCGAAGCACGGCAGGGACTGAACTAGGCATTCCCGTATGACGAAGTGATTCAAGGTGTTTACAAGGACACGGTCAAGCGTACCGGGCCGATTCCGGACAATATCCAGGGATACGATCCTGAAGGTTTCCTCTATACGACCGATCTGGCGCAGGCCAAGACGCTGCTTGAGGCGGGCGGATTCGGCGAAGGTTCGACGATCACGATGAGCATCGATAGCCGAGAGCGAGAAGTCCCGAACGGTGGCGGAGCTGTTCCTGGCCAACCTTGCCGAGATCGGAATCACGCTGGATATCCAGGCAGTCGACACCACGCACCCAGGAGGACATCGTCTACGGCGACGCTCCGGCGAAGAGAAGCCACACATGATCGGGATGTGGGCCTGGTGGCCGGACTACAACGACGGCTGGAACCAACTCGCCCCGAACTTCCTGATTGAATCGGCTGGTGGTGGTGGCAGCAATGCCGGCTACTACAACAATCCGACCGTCCAGGATCTCATGAAGCAGGCTCAGTTCGGAACTGACGCGGCCGAGCTGGATGCGCTGATGAAACAGATCCAGGCGATTCTCGTGCAGGAAGATCCGGCGGCGATCTTCATCGGACAGGTTCTGTACACCACCGTCGCAGATGCGACAATTCAGGGTATCGAGATCAACCCGATCTACATTGAGCAGTACATGTTCCACCGATACTATCGGGGTCAGGCCTAGCACGACTGGAACGGGGCGACGCGGATCTGCATTGATCGTGTCGTCCCGTTGTACCCGGAGGGATTGCTTTCATGATCGTCCGTTTGATCGTGCGTCGTCTGCTCTTCCTCCTGCTCGTGATGTTCGGACTTTCCCTGATCACATTCACGATCAGTCGCATCATTCCCGCCGATCCTGCCCGAATGATGCTGGGACCGCGCGCCAGCAAGGCCCAGATCGACAAGCAGCGTGAGATTCTCGGGCTGAATGACCCCTACCCAGAGCAATATGTCGACTATGTCTGGGGCGTGCTCCACGGAGACTTTGGCAAGTCGACCTCGACGCGACGCGAGGTGGCAGACGATCTGAGGCGATACCTCCCCGGAACGCTCGAAGTTGGTCTGTACGCGTTCCTGCTTTCGACCGCAATCGGGATTCCGCTCGGTGTGGCTTCGGCGGTGAAGCGCGATTCGATTATCGATCACATGGCGCGGTTCATTTCGATCACGGGGCTCGCCTTGCCAGTCTTCTGGCTGGCCCTGATGATGCAGTTCCTGTTCTACGGACGACTGAACATCCTGCCGGACGGCCAGCGCTTACCGAGCGGAGTGGATCCTCCAAACGGCATCACGTCTCTGTACACGATTGACGCGTTGCTGGCTGGTGACCTGGGTTTGTTCTGGCTGTCGGTGCAGCATCTGATTCTGCCGGTCGTCGTGCTGGCCTACGGGTCGCTCGCAGTTGTGACCCGGATGGTTCGTGGCGGGATGCTGGAAGTGCTCAACCAGGACTACATCCGGACGGCCCGGGCGAAGGGTCTCGCTCAGAACACAGTGGTCAACAAGCACGCGCTCAAAAACGCGCTTCTGCCGACGGTCACCCAGCTGGGATTGCAAATAGGATTGCTGCTTTCCGGCGCATTCCTGGTCGAGATCATCTTTTCGTGGCCGGGAATTGGGCGATACTCGGTCGATGCAATCCGGCAAGTTGACTACAACGCGATCATGGCGACGACCCTGGTGGTTGCGGTCATCTTCGTGCTGATGAATCTGGTCGTCGACATTTTGTATCTGTTCCTCGATCCAAGGATTAGCTACTGATGGGTGCACAGCAAGTTGACGCAAAGCGAATTGCGCGCGCCTCGGTATTCGATGCCGACGACACCACCATTACGTTAGGCGATGCCGCGCCCAAGCCGAGCAAGTCCCAGAATCAGACGGTACGTAACCTTCGACGGTTCGTCATCGGAAATCGGCTGAACCTCTTCGGGTTGTGCCTCGTGGTGCTGTTCCTGTTCCTCGCTTTGTTTGGCGCGACGATCGCCCCGTACGACCCGTACGGGAAGGGCGACATCATCAACTCCAAGCTGGTTGGCCCTTCGTGGGACCACCTGATGGGTACCGATGAGCAGGGCCGTGACGTCTTCAGTCGGGTGCTTGCCGGTGCTCGTGATTCGCTGATGGTTGCAGCAATCGTGCTGTCCGTTTCTGTTGTGGTCGGCATCTTTGTCGGAGCGATTGCCGGGTTCTTTGGCGGGATCGTCGACGAGATTCTGATGCGCCTGACCGATATGTTTCTTGCCTTTCCGGCACTCGTACTGGCGATCGCGATCGCGGCGACGCCTGGGACCGAGTTTGCGTAATACGATGCTGGCTCTGGCGACCGTGTTCTGGCCCTGGTATGCGCGTCTGGTTCGTGGACAAGTGCTGACGATCCGCGAGCGGGATTATGTCGATGCTGCCCGCAGTATCGGGCTGCCGTCATCCCGGATACTTCGGAAGCACATCCTGCCGAACGCGATGTCGGTGGTGATCATCCAGTTCTCGCTCGACGTCGGTTATGCGATCCTCACGACCAGTTCGTTAAGTTTCGTCGGGCTCGGGGCACAGCCACCCTCGTCCGAGTGGGGCCTGATGCTCTCGACCGCGCGCAACTACTTCCGTGACGCGTGGTGGTACATCACCTTCCCGGGAATCGCGCTGACGCTGACGGTCTTCGCGTTCAACATTCTGGGCGACGGTATTCAGGACGCGCTGGACCCACGCTCAAGCCGACGGTAATCGCTCCGCAATTGGCAACGTAAACCGGAACGTCGATCCTTTGTCGTATTGGCTTTCGGCGGTGATTTCGCCGCCGTGGGCATTGACGATGTGCTTGGCGATCGCCAGGCCAAGCCCGGTGCCATCCGAGGTTCGCGCCCGGTCCGACTTGTAGAACCGCTCAAAAATCCTCGGCAAATCTTCCGGCAGGATCCCCAATCCGGAATCCGAAACGGAGACCTCGGCGACCGCATCGTTTGCAATCGCGGAAACGGTCACGAGGCGATCACGGGGAGAGAACTTGATCGCATTATTCAGCAAGTTCACCAGGACCTGCTCAATGCGGGACGCGTCCACCTGAACTGACGGCAGGGACTCGGGAATATTGACCTGGAACGAGATTCCCGCCGGCTTGGCCTGATGCATCACGCGTTCAATCGATCTATCGACAATTGGCCGCAGGTCGACGACTGAGCGCCGGAGTGGCAATCGGCCGGATTCGAGTCGACCGAGGTTGAGCAAGTCCTCAATCAGCTCATTCAGGCGGTCAACCTCTTCGACAACCCGGCCCAAAAACACATGGGCGACTTCGTCGTCGTCGAGTGCGCCCTCGTTGAGGGTTTCGACCAGTGCGCGAATCGAGGCGAGCGGAGTCCGCAGTTCGTGTGAGACATTGGCGACGAAATCGCGGCGGACTCCCTCGAGCTGGCGGACTTCGGTGACGTCCTGGACGACCAGAATGGCCAGTCTGCGTCCGGCCTGTTCGATTGGCAGCACCCTGAGGTCAAACTGCCGACCAGCGCGGCGATAGTCGATTGGCGTCGATTGCTCGTTCCCGAGGGCGATGGTGTCTCTCGTGACCCGGACGAGATCGAAGTCGCGGGCGATTTCGACAAGCGGGCGGCCAATGGCGGTGGCGCCAGTGGTCCCGAACATGGTGCTCGCGGCCTGATTGATGGAGACGATCATCATGTCGGGATCAATGACGATTACGCCGTCGCGCAGTCCAGCGACGATGGCTTCGAGTCTTTGGCGAACGAAGCCCTGATTTGCGACTGCGGCGTCGCGATCGGCCTGCATGCGTTCGTAGCGGGGACGGAGCGGTTCGATCAGCTGGGGCCAGCGAACGCCTGACTCGTCTGTGGTGACACTCTGATCACCTATGCTGCTGATTGCGCCGGACCAATCCGCGACCCAGCGCGACCCGAGGCCAGCGCCGACCATTCCACTGATGCCAGCGACCAGCAGGATCAGCCACGCGGTGCTGTCCACGGCCCCGACCAAGACGCAAATCAGCAATCCGGTCAACGCAGCAGATGAGGCGCCGGCCAGGGCGAACAGCGCGATCACCAGGCGGCGTGTCGACGTTTTCACTCAGGTTGCACGGCTGCGACCACCAGCCGATAACCGGATCCGCGCGATGTTTCGATGTCGGGCATCTGGCCAGCCTGCTCACTCAGCTTGAGGCGCAGACCACGGATGTGGACATCAATTGTGCGGGTGTCGATTGCTACTTCGTACCCCCAGACTTCCCGAAGCAGTTGCGAACGGGTCACGACCTTGTCGCGATGGGTGGCCAGGTAGACGAGGAGATCGAACTCCTTTGGCTTGAGATTGATCTCGCGGCCACTGGCAATCGCACGGCGGCCGGCTTGATCGATATTCAGGTCTCCAAGGGTGATCAGGTCTGACGTGGCGGTTTGTTCTGAAATCTTGGAGCTTTCCAGCGAAACGCGCCGGAGCTGCGCCTTGATTCTCGCCACCAACTCTCGCATGGCGAACGGTTTGGTGAGGTAGTCGTCGGCGCCGATCTCGAGGCCGATGACCCGGTCGAGTTCTTCACCCTTGGCCGAGAGCATCAGGATCGGGACGGTGGATTCGCGGCGGAGAGCCCGGCAGACCTGGAGACCGTCCATGCCCGGCAACATCACATCGAGCACGACCAGGTCCGGCTGACGCTCCCGGGCGATTGCCAGGGCGCGGGACCCTTCAGCGGCGGTCTCGACCACGAATCCTTCGCGACGGAGGGTGTAGGCGATTGTCTCGCGCAGGCTGGACTCATCGTCCACCACGAGGATCGTCACCTTGCTGCCAGTTGGTTGTTCGCTCGGTGGCACTTGGCTCATGGGGATTCATCCGTCGTTGGTATCACGAGCCCAAGTATATGGGTCGGAATGTCGGGTTCCCCATTGGAATTGTTAACGTTGCGCACCCTGAACGAACTCGGTCAGGACATGCAGCGATTCGACCGGGGTGGTCGGCATGAGACCGTGCCCCAGATTGAAGATGTACCCGGGTCGGTTGCGCATTGCTTCGAGAAGGTCGGCGGCCGCATGCCGAATCGTTTCAGGATTGGTCATCAGGATTGCAGGATCAAGATTGCCCTGCAGGCCGAGCGTTGGACCGGCAGTGGTGGATGCCTTCTCAATCGGAATGCGCCAGTCGACACTGACCAGATCGCAGCCACTCGTGACGATGTCGGGCAAAAGATGTCCAGTCGCGGTCGAGAAGTGGATGGTCGGGGCGAATGTCTTGACCCTGGCGAAGATCTCGCTGGTGTACGGCAGAACGTGTTGCCGGTACGTCTTTGCATCCAACAGACCAAGCCAGGAATCGAAGAGCTGGACAACCTGGGCGCCTGCCTCTATCTGCGCGGTGAGATAACGAACAGTGACTTCGGTCAGTTTGCGCATCAGGGCGTGCCACAACTCCGGTTCCCCGTAGAGCATTGCCTTGGCCAGCGGGAACTCTTTCGATCCCCGTCCCTGGATCAGGTAGCAGGCTAGAGTGAAGGGAGCTGCGGCGAACCCGATGACGGCGGCGCGATTGTCCAGGGTTCGGCGGAGTTCCCTCAGAGCAGAGAAGAGGTATGGAGTAGCCGTTTCGGCTTCGCCTACCCGGATTGCCTCGATGTCAGCGAGGGAGCGGATTGGGTTTGGGATAATCGGACCAACCCCGGGATCGATCCGGAAATCGACTCCCATGCCCTCGAGTGGCAACATGATGTCGGCGAAGACTACTGCCCCATCGACTCCGAGGCGATCAACTGGCATGAGGGTTGCCTGGACGCAGAGTTCGGGAGTATGGGCGACCTCCATGAAGGGGTGGTTTTCCCGCAGGGCGCGGTACTCAGGCAGGACACGACCGGCCTGGCGCATGTACCAGACTGGCGGTCGGTCCACGGGTTGCAGGCGTGCGGCCGCGAGGAATCGTTCGGCACCGGTCATATTCAGTGGGGCTGCGTCGATCACGATGCGACCGGGGCGAGTGCGTGCCGGCGACCGCGAAGGCGATCCAGCATTTCAGTTGGCGTCACCTTCAGGCAGGTGAAGATGGGGACGTCTTCCTTGGTAAAGGCACTCGACATCGACGGTCGCAGTTCCTGGACCAGATCAAGGAACGCGGCGGGATCGTCGCCTTCGAATGCGAGAACGAATTCCGGATCATCCAGGCCGAATGAATAGGTCGTGTTGATCTTGATCTCTGGATAGGTCGCGCCGATCGCGAGGTGCTGGTTCATTGCTTCCTGGCGATCTTCCTTCGTAAGTGAGTACCACTCGCGCAGCTTGGTGAGCGGATAAACGAAGAGGTACTGGTACTCGCCGGGGGCAAGCGACAAGCGGGTCGAGCGATTGCCATTCGGGCCCTCGGGTCGTTCAACGTATTGGGAGTGCTTCGTCATCGAGAGGTAGCTCTGGGGAGCGGTCAGCCAGCCCGAGATCTCGCATCCCATCAGGTCTGTTGCCAAATCGTGGATGTCGTTCAGGTCGTAGCTGACTTGCCAGATCATGAAATCGACATCGGCCCGGGTGCCGATTGTCGAGAACGTACGGACCATGGTTCGCTCGGCCCAGTCTTCGACGACGTCGGTCAGTTGGCTGAATCTGGCGATCCTGGGTTTCCGCATCCAATCGTCGCCATTCCGGGGCGATTTTGAAGAAGTTGAACTTGACGAACTGGCGCTTTGCCGGCCTGGTATTCGAGTGGCATTTGTTTATCTCTCGCTGGTCGTCGATGGTCGAGGCGGGTCGGTCGGTTGACGTGGCTCGGGAGGCTGGGGCCAACCATCTGGCGACGTCTTTGGCGAAATAGGTAATGACGCGATTGGCCCCCGCGCGCTTCATCGATATCAGCATCTCCATGACGATCCGCTTCTCATCGATCCAGCCGTTCAGACCGGCGGCTTTGACCATCGCGTATTCACCCGAGACGTTGTAGGCGATCATCGGGACGTCAAACGTGTCGCGGGCGGTGCGGAGGATGTCGAGGTAGGCGAGGGCGGGTTTGACGATGATCATGTCTGCCCCCTCCGAAAGGTCAGTAGCCATTTCGCGCAGCGCCTCGCGGGCGTTGGCCGGGTCCATCTGGTGCGAGCGACGATCGCCGAACTGTGGTGTGCTGCCGGCCGCCTCCCGAAACGGACCGTAGAAGCCGGATGCGTACTTGGCGGCGTAGGACATGATCGGCGTGTGCTCGTAGCCGGCGTGATCGAGTGCGTGGCGAATCGCGGCGACCCGGCCGTCCATCATGTCGGATGGGGCGATGATGTCGGCTCCGGCGTCGGCCAGTGAAACCGCGATTCTGGCCAGGAGTTCGACCGACTGATCGTTGTCGATTTCCTCGCCGACCAGGATGCCGCAGTGACCGTGGTTTGTGTATTCGCAGGCGCAGACATCGGCGATGATCAGGACGTCCGGTGCTGATGCCTTGATCGTGCGGATCGCCTGCTGGACGACACCGTCCGGATCGAGCGCACTGCTGGCGATGGCGTCCTTGGTCTCCGGAATGCCGAACAGCAGGACCGACTCGATGCCGAGTTCGCCGAGTTCGTCCATTTCCGCTTCGAGTTGATCGATTGACATCTGGAACTGGCCGGGCATCGAGGGAATCTCGCGGCGGACTCCGATGCCGTGCGTCACGAAGAGCGGATAGACCAGATCGCGCGCCTCGAAACTGGTCTCCTGCACGAATCGGCGCATCGCGTTCGAGGAGCGGGTACGGCGATGTCGTTGAAATGTCAGTTGCTGATCTTGAATTGCGACTGCCAATGTGCGATTCCCTTCGCTGTATACGACTAGACGGTGACTCGACTTGGAATGAATGGCCATGACGAGTGATGAGGCCACAGCTAGCGAAGTGGGCTCGGCTGCGACGGTAACAGACGTCATTCCGAGCTCACGGGCGGTCTTGGCCGTTGTTTGACCGATGCAGACCACCGGCAGATGGCGCGCGTGCTCCCATTGGTCGCCACTCTGGGCAAGGAATCCATGGAGGGCGGACGGTGCGAGCACCACTACAGCATCGAACTCGTTGCGAGCGATGTGCTGTTGAATCGACTGATTAGGTTCGCTAGCGACGATAGTTCGGTAGAGGGGCAACAGGTGATAGTGATGCCCGGTTGCGATCAGACCAGCCTTCAAGTTCCGGTCGAGGCGTGAGCGGACCGATGTGCAGGACTCTGGCACCCGCTGATAAGTTGTTGGTCAATTGCTTCGGCGAGTGCAGAGCCAGTCGCATCGTTGGGCCTCAGGTCTACGCCGATTCCACGTGCTTCCAGTGCAAGTGCCGTGCCGTCTCCGATTGCTGCCGACTCGAGTGGATTTGGGCCAATCGATGGCCGGGTCGTGCAGCGCGAAGTACTGGACAGCGCGTGGGCTTGTGAAGGCGACGAGGTCAAACTCACCACGTCCAAGCGATTCGATAATTCGGCGTGTTTCGTGTGAGGCAACGAGCGGTTCCGTTGTGGTGGCCGGGACGATAACGGGAATTCCGCCGTGGTCCCGAATTGCCACAGCCAGCGGGTCCAGCTCATCGGCGTCGCGGGTCACGAGGATCGATTTGCCGTTGAGGGAGGCGTCCCGTGCGACCGGGAAGGACAGGTTGATGGCGGGCCTGACGAATTCGCGAGCAATTGCGGCGGCATCCTTCACGGCTGACTGAATCGGAAGTCGGTCGTCGCGGAATCGTGCGGTACCGGTCGATTGGTCGGTCGTCATGCTCAGCAGGCGGATCGAACCGTGCTCGGGTGGGAACGCGAAGGCTCCAACCGGAATCGTGCAACCGGCGCCAAGTGCCGCGAGATAGGCACGCTCAGTTTCGACCGATGCCCGCGTTGACGGGTCATCAATGCGAGCAACGTGACCAAGCACTTCGGTGTCGGATGCGCGCGCTTCGACGGCCAATGCAGCTTGACCAGGCGCGGGGACAAACCGGTCGATTGGCAGGTACTCAGAGACTACATGTTCGAGTTCGAGTCGGATCAGTCCGGCGGCGGCCAGGATGATGCCATCGAGGTCGGTTTCCAGTGCCTGGCGTATTCGTGTATCGATATTGCCGCGAATTTCGGACAGAACGGCGTCCGGGCGAATGCTGCGGACCTGGACCGCCCGGCGTGGCGAGGAAGTCGCTATTCGCGGATGGGGAGGAAGTTCAGCGAGCGTGAGATTGTGCCGGGAGACGAGAACGTCGCGGGCGTCTTCACGTGCGAGCCAGGCGGCGATTACCAGTCCGGTTGGTCGCTCGGTCGGGAGATCCTTGGCTGAATGAACTGCCAGATCGATTCGCCCTTCAAGCAATGCCTGCTGGAGACTGGACGCGAATACGCCTCGGCCACCGATTACGGAAAGTGGCGTTGTCTTGTCACGGTCGCCGTCCGAGGCGATGGTGCTGATCTCTACCTGGCAGCCGACTGCAGACAGGCGATCGGCGACGAGCTGAGCCTGGGCACGTGCGAGGGCACTGCCGCGGGTCCCGATCCGGATTGTCGAGGTCTCTGTTGAGATGACGAATGCTCCTGAATAGAGGCTGAGTTGGGGAGATTCTGTGGAAACTGGGCAAAGCTGTGCAGATACAAATCCTCTTCTCACCATAGAAATAGAAAGCGCGAAGCGTCAAACTGGATAGGGTGGCGATGCCGAAGCGCGGGCAGGTCACCGATCGGACGCTATTTCCTGTATATGGGGAGACTTGCAGGCTGTGCTATTATTTCAGCTTGTGGGTGCGAGAAGCCCGTTTTTGGCTGCTCGCCATTTTGGTACGCGTTGATTTGGACACTGGACGACGATGAGCGAAGACGTAGCGCAGACCGAGACCGAGGCTCCTGAGAAGCCAAGCCGGTCGCGAGCCAAGAAGGAAACACCCGCTTCGACCGGGTATGCAATTGTCGAGACCGGTGGCAAGCAGTACCGGGTCAAGGTTGGGGACCGCATTCGGGTCGAGCGTTTGGCAGCTGAGGCTGGTACAGACATCTCGATCGATAAGGTGCTCATGCTTGGCGGTACGGGCACAATTTCGATCGGTGCGCCGATTGTTGATGGTGCCAGTGTCGGAATCCATGTTGACGATCATGTTCGGGGCGAGAAGATTCACGTCTTCAAGTACAAGCCGAAGAAGCGATACCGTCGCAAAATCGGTCATCGCCAGGAATTGACCGAAATTACCATTACGTCCATCAACGGCTAGCCGAGGGAGTACAACGACATGGCTCATAAGAAGGGTGTTGGTAGTTCCCGAAACGGACGAGACAGCCAGGCCAAACGACTTGGTGTGAAGCGATCTGACGGCGAGTTCATTCTCACCGGAACGATTGTCGTTCGACAGCGCGGAACCCAGTTCTGGGTCGGCAACAACGTTGGCATCGGCAAAGATCACACGATCTACGCCAAGGTCGACGGCATCGTGAAGTTCGAGCCGATCAGCCGCAGCAAGCGACGGATCAGCGTTTACCCGATCGACGCGATGCCGGCTCCGATTGCAACTGCCGCCGACTAGTTTTTGCCTGTAATCCTATCTGGAGAATTCAATGAAACCCGGAATTCATCCCAAGTACGAAACCTCAATCGTGGTTTGTGCTTGTGGCAACACATTCGAAACACGATCAACCAAGCCAAACATGCGGGTTGACCTCTGCAACGTTTGTCATCCGTTCTACACGGGTGAGCAGCGCATCGTGGACACGGCTGGACAGGTGGAGCGCTTCCTGAAGAAGGTTGAAGGCGCCGCCGCTGGCGATTCCCGCCCGTCCAAGCGTCAGCTCCGCATTAACCAGAAGACCTCCCGCATCGAAGAGGATCGTCGTCGTGCCGAGGAAGCAGCACGAGCTGCGGCCGCCGAGCGCGCAGCCGCCCGACGGGCAGCAATGGATGCCGAAGCGGCCGCCAATGCCAGCCTGGCAGCGACTGACGAGACCGTTGAGGCAGAAGTAGCTGAGGCTGTTGAGGCCTAACCAACCTGCACAAACATCAAACCGGGAGTCGTTATTGGCTCCCGGTTTTTTGTTGCCCGGCGATCCGGTTGGCTGTCTCCAATGTCCTGCGGGCCATTCGGACATTGGCTTCATCGGTCATTACTGAATCGCGGGATCCTGCTCCCCTGCCGGCATCCCATTCGCCCTGCATCGCATCGACTATTCGCTGGGCATGCGCGACGTCTTCTGGCGTGGGACTGAAGACGTCGTTCGCGACGGCGATCTGGGCCGGGTGGATACACCAGACACCGGCAAAACCGAGGGCGCGCGACATCCGGCAATATGAGCGGAAGCCTGAATCATCCTTGTACGCTGCATAGGGTCCGTTCAGCGCCGGAATTCCGCGGCGGGCAGCGGCAAAGACGATGAGCTGTCGGGGCAGCATCCAGCGGTCGCCTGCAACGGACTTGTCCCACTCGTCCGATACTCCGATTTCGGCAGCGGGCATTCCGACTGCGGCGGCAAAGTCGCCCTGGCCGAATGTGACGATGGCGGTTCGGGCCGATTCGGCGAGGATTGCATCGATTGCACCGAGACCAATCGCGTCCTCGATTTGCAGTTCGTATGAAATGACTGAACCGTTTTTGCCCATTTCCCGGCTAGCCTGGTCAATCAACCGATCCAGAAACGCGACGTCACCAGCCGAGCGAACCTTGGGAATGACGAGGCGATCAGTTCCGACCGCCACCAGGGCGAGAATGTCCTGGTAGCACCACGGCGTGTCGGTGGCGTTGATCCGGACTGCGCGTTCCCGGGTTCCCCAATCCAGGTTCGCCAGATCGGTTACGGCGGCCTCCCGGGCAGCATTCTTCTCACCGGGCGCGACCGAATCTTCCAGGTCGAGGAAGAATGCGTCGACATCGGAAGCCAGCGCCTTCTCGACCATCCGGGTATTGCCCGCGGGGACAGAGAGCTCGCTGCGAATCAAGAGTGACGACACGTTGCAGTTCCTTTCGGCGGGACCATGCGAGAATGCGAAATCTGGATTGTCTGTCAGGAAGGGTACCAAGCATGTTCGCAATCATCGTCCGGTTTCAGGTGAATCCCGATCATGTCGACGATGTGATCGCAGCGCTCAACGAGGCCGCGGGTCCGAGTCGCCAGGAACCAGGGTGCCATGTCTACATTGCCAACCAGAGTCTGGACGACCCGAATGTCGTGGTGATGTACGAGGTTTATGACGACGAGGCCGCACTCGAGGCGCATCGGGAGACCACCCATTTCAAGGAAATCGTGGCGGCCCGGGTCGTGCCATATCTCGAAGGTCGGGAGCGGCAAGAGTTTCGGGTTGTGACGCCCCTCTAACACCTGCCAAACATACCGCTTGCACGACCTCATCCCCGACCCTTCTCCACCGGCGTAGTTCATTACGGCGCAGGTTCGATTTCGGTGGAGAAGGGAGCTGCGATCTTGCCGAGCGACGGCACTTGTTTCAGGAACTGCGTTGGAAAGCCGCAGCTGATTGATTCGTCAGCAGGAATCTCCGCTCGGAACAATCAGTGCGTCGAGGATCGTCATCGTGCTGCCTGACGCGAAGACCGGGTTCGCATCGACCTGCAGGCCGTTTCCAGCCAAGACGTAAGCCAGCAGCGAGAAGTCGGCAACGAGCTGGGACAACACCTCCAGATCGACTGACTTCTTGCCACGCGCTCCGGTCAGCACCTCGAAACCGCGCAGATCCGGCAGTCGGTCCAGTACCTCGCTGGCCAGAACCGGGGCCAGGAAGGTCAAGGTGTCCTTCAGTACTTCGATGAGCGTCCCGCCGAAACCAATGGTGACCAGTGGGCCGAATTGCTCGTCGGGGGTTGCGCCGAGGAAGAGTTCGACCCCCTCAGAGAGATCGATCTGCGGCTGGACAATGGCGAGATGCCCCAGTCGGACAGCCAGATCACGATAGGCCGCATCGAGCTCCTCGATTGATCTGATATTCGTGATTACCCCACCGACATCGGACTTGTGCAAAATCTCAGGCATGGCGGTCTTGAGCACGAGTGGGAAGCCGACCTTTCGGGCATGGCGTCGGACTTGCTTGAGGTCAAAGGCAAGCAGGGCTTCGACGGCTGGCAATCCGGCGTTCCGCATCATGTTCAGACTGAGGAACTCTCCAACTGACTCGGTTGGTGCTAGCGGAGGGGTGCTTCAGCGGGGTCGGTGGGATATACCGATTTACCTCTGATCGATGCGTGTACTTCAGCAGGTGTTTGAACGCGAGCAGACCAGTTTCCGCGCCCATGAGCACCGGTACACCAGATGTCCGAAGTTCACGTGCCTGAGTCGGGTCGATGCCCGAGGGGACATTGGTTATGACGGCGAACGGCTTGTTGGTGGCGGTGAAGCTCTCGATGGCGATGGACTGGTAGTCCGGTCCGAGTCTCGATCCGATATTGAAATCGATGCCGAAGTTGAATGCCCCGACTGCAGGATCCTCGAGCATCGCGTTGATGCAGGTCCGGTAGATGCGTTGCCAATCGTGGCCCGATCCCCAAAGATCGGCCGGGTTGCCAGGTTCGAGCCCGGGATCGAGGTTCGCTTCGAGGACCGCGATTGTCTCCGGTGCGAGCTCGGCGAAGGGCAGATTGAGGTCGCTTGCGAGATCGACGAGCATTCCCCGCTCGCCGCCGGAGTCGTGGACTGATGCGAAACCGGGTGCGGTAGGTCGGCGGCCAGCGTTGAACAGCTCCAGCGTGTCGAGCATTTCCTCGATGGTACGGACCAGAACCACATTGTGACGGGATGCGACAGCTTCGATCGTCGCCTGCGCACCAGCCAAAGCGCCCGTGTGCGCGAGGGCCATCGACGCGCCTCGCTCTGAACGGCCGACTTTGAGCAAGACCACCGGGATGTCCCGCTGCTCAGCCTGATCGAGTGCGTCGCGAAAGCCGACTGGATCGCGAAATGCCTCGAGGAAGAGCCCGACGACGCGTGTTTCGGGCTGTTGGACGACGAATTTCAGGTAGTCGGACGCAGTCAGGCCAAGTTCCTGACCGGGGCTGATCACATAGTTGAAGCGCATATCCCGATTGTTCTTGGTGACGGCTGAGAACGTGGAACCACTATGGGTGATGAATGCGATTGTTCCGGGGGCTGGCTTCTGGTGATACGGGTAGCCGGTCAGGAAGAGGTTGTCGGTGAAGTTGAAGAACCCCATGCAACTGGCACCCATCAGCGCGAGGTCTGCTCTGGCGCGCCATTGCCGCCAGCCGCTGACCGAGTGGGTCCCCATCCGATGCTATTCCGGCCGCGGAACCGTAGATGACGGCTGCTGGAATGCCTGCCTTGATGACGTCCGCGAGCGCAGCTTCGAGGCGCGAATCGGAAACACAAATGGCTGCGCAATCGACCGGCTGCTCAAGTGCCGCCACCGAGGGGAGGCAGGGCACGCCTTCGATCTGGTCATATCCCGGGTTTATCGGGATGATTTCGCCCGAGAATCCGAAATCAAGCAACTGACGGAGTACGAACCAGCCGAACGAGTCCGTTTTGGGGCTGGCTCCAATTACAGCGACCGACCTGGCTCTCAGCAGCGCGTCGAGGTTGGGCACGGATCAGGTGCCGATCAGTGAATCGAGACCGCGCCGTCGGATGGACCGGGAAATGATCAGGCGCTGCATCTCGCTGGTGCCTTCCCAGATGCGGTCCACCCGGTAATCACGCGAGAGACGTTCGACCGGGTTCTCGCGGAGATAGCCCCGGCCGCCGAAGATCTGCACGCACCGATCTGTGACCCGGTCGACCATTTCAGAGGCGTATAGCTTGGCCATTGAGGCACGACCATGGGCGATCTTGATGTCGATACCGGATTCGATGTCCGCGGCCACCTTGTAGGTCAATGCCTGGGCAGCCGCCAGTTCGGTCGCGCTATCGGCGAGCATCCACTGGATGGCCTGGTTCTCGATGATCGGTTGCCCGAACTGAATGCGCGACTCGGCAAACTCATGGGCAAGTTCGATGCACCGCGCCGCCGCACCGAGGCAACGGGCAGCGATCATCAGGCGCTCTTCCCGGAACCAATCCTGGGTAAGGCTGATTCCATCGCCGACCTTTGCGAGAATCATGCTGGCCGGCACTCGCACATCGGTCAGTGTCACTTCGGGGTGGCCATAGACGACTGCGTGGGTCATGCGCGGCTTTCGTACGAACTCCAGACCCGGAGCGTCCCGGTCGACGAAGAAGATGGTCGGTAGTCGCTCACCGTTCTCCTCGACGATGGCAACGACAAGCAGGAATGTGGCGAAGTCTCCACCGGTCACGAACCACTTCTCGCCGTTCAGCATGTAGTCATCTCCGTCGCGTACCGCGGTGGTCTGCAGTGACGAGACGTCGGAACCTGCCTCGGGTTCGGTGATGGCGTAGCAGCCTCGGCGTTCACCCCGGATGTTCGGATCGACATATTTCTCACGTTGTTCGGGCGTGGCATGGATGAGCACGTTGGACGGTCGCCAGAGCGCGCTCCAGAGACAGTTCGTGAGACGACCGACTTCCTCTTCGAGGATGACCTGCTCACCAAGAGTCAGGCCTGCGCCACCCCACGCAACCGGGAAGTTGGGAGCGAACAACCCTGACTGCAGGAAGACCGAGCGGATTCGCATCTCGAGGTCATCTGAAACGTTATCGTTTGCTTCATCTACTTCGATCTCGAGCGGTATCAGTTGCTCGACAAGCGAGCGACCTATCGCCTTGATCTCGCGCTCTCGATCGCTCAAGGTGAAATGCACTGCGTTTCTCCGAATCGTTTCAGCACCTTTGGTCGGCTGTGTACCTAGTCCAGCTTTGACGAAGATGCAGAATGGCGAGAGCAGCGGTTGCACGTAGCGTTGCTCTTCCGAATGCAGAAACTTGGCGAACTTCTCGACCGTCTCCTGGGCGTCCGGACTGAGAGCCCGGAACATGGTCAATACCCGACGTTCGCGATGCGAATCCGGCTCGAGATCATCTTCGCGATCGATATCGACACCGGCCTGCATCATCAACTCGGCCGGATCTTCACCGAGTGACCGGGCGATCGCCTGAAGCACATGCAGGCTCGGTTGCGTGCCCGCGACCGTGCTCGATGTCGCAGAGGTACGAGCGGCTGATCTTCGCGTGGGCGGCGAGATCCTTCTGACTCATCTTGCGTTCGCCGCGCTTGCCACGAATCCAGATGCCAAGGGTCGAGCGAAACGGCCTTGGTTCGCGCCGTACTGATCGTTTCGCTCATGTCGTTCTGTCCCCCAATTGACTTTCCTGTGGCATCTACGACCGGTGCACCGACCTTGAATTGCTCGACAAGTTTCTTGATGTGGGCCGGGCGGGCACCACAGCAACCGCCGATGATCTGGACCCCTTCGTCGGCCCAACCTTGCGCGAGTTCGGCGATCTCCTCCGGTGTTTCGCAGTTGTACCAGTCCCACTCGTAGTGCAGGTACTTGCCCATGTTCGGGTAGGCGCCAAGGGTGATGTTGGTGAACTGGCGTAACCAGGCTCCGACTCCACCAACCTGTTTTGGCGGGAGGCAATTGACCAGTACGGCGGCGGCGCCCATCTCCTCGAACTTCTTCGCGGCATGACCGAAGCGATCACCGTCGTCGATGATCAGCTCGCCTTCGACGCCGACCAGCTTCCCGATTGTCCGACGGTAGGCGATCCAGACCGGGATGCCGGTATCGAGGAAGACCTGGTAATCCGGGAACTCCAGATCCTCGGGAATCCACGACTGGATCTCCATCAGGATCACGTCTGGCTTGCTTTCGGCATCGGCGTTGGCCAGCAGTTCGGCCAGTGGCTTGAGGTAATTCTCCAGATCGAGCTGAACGTAGTAGCCGTCGTAGCCCTTGGCCTTGTGCTGCTGGTCGGCTGGCCAGTCCTGTGTGCGGCAGGCAAAGGCGACCACGACATCATCCCGACCCGCTTGGCGAGCACCCTCACGGACCAGACGGACCGACTCAAGCGCCATGTCCTTCCAGGAGTCCTTGGGCAGATCGATGCGACCGTCCTGCAGCGCAGACTAAACCCGGTTCAGGGCGAAGGTGTGCGTTTCGAGAACGTCGGCACCGGTTTCGGCATACCGACGGTGCACCTCGATCAGTTTGTCCGGAGCCTCGTGAATCGCGATCGATCCCCAGGTGTAGTTGGCAGGTCGACTGCCGGGATTCTCCGGATAGCCGACTTCCTGCAATTCGGATCCGATACCGCCGTCCAGGATGACTACGTCGCCAGCCTTCAAACGGGCATCAATCGCACGGTATGCGTCACTCATCGCGCTATTCGGAGCCGCCAATTGATATCTCCAGTCTGATTTCCAGCTTGTCTGTCCACGAATCATAGCGAATGTAGTATCAAGCGGTAATCATCGACCAGATTCGGATCCAGACGTGACCAGCACAGGAGCCCTCAATGCCTGACTTCGACGACGGGATGCCCGAACATGACAGTGCTGCCGATCTGACTCGACGGCACCGGGAGAGTCTCTTTCCGAGCGTTGGACTGAGTTACACCGAACCGATCGAACTGCGTCGTGGCGAGCGGCAGTACGTTTTCGACGGCGACGGTCGGAAGTATCTCGATTTCTTCGGCGGCATCGTCACGGTCTCATCCGGGCACGCGATTCCCGAGATCAATGATCCGATCAAGGAGCAACTGGACCGGATATCGCATACGTCGACGCTCTTCCTGATCAGGGCGCAGATCGAACTGGCCGAGCGGATTCGGGAGATGACGCCGGAGCACCTGAACAAGGTCTTCTTCACCAACAGCGGGACCGAGGCAAACGAGGCGGCGTTTCTGGTGGCGACGCTGAATCGCAACAGTAACGAAATCATTGCCCTGCGCCACTCGTATCACGGTCGCTCGTTCGCCACGATCAATGCGTCCGGGCAGCGCTCGTGGCGGTCGTCGACGCTGAGTCCGTTGCAGGTGCACTACGTCGGCAATCCGTATTGCTATCGCTGCCCGTGGGAAAAGACGTACCCCTCGTGCGATTTGCTGTGCGCGCGGGATGTCGAGCACGTCATCAAGACCGTCACCAGCGGTCATCCGGCGGCGTTCATTGCCGAACCGATTCAGGGGGTTGGTGGATTTATCGCGCCGCCGCTGGATTACTTCGTTCGCGTGTCCGAGATCCTGCAGCGGCACGGTATTCCGTTCATCGCCGACGAGGTGCAGTCGGGCTGGGGACGAACGGGCGAGGCCGATTTCGGGTTTCAGGCGTACCAGACGAGTCCGGACATCGTGGTATTCGCTAAGGGACTGGCCAACGGGATTCCGATTGGTGGGCTGATTGCGACCGACGAACTGGCGTCATCGATTCGCTCGCTGAGCCTTTCAACATTCGGGGGCAACCCGATCGCGACGACCGCAGCCCTGGCCAACCTGAATTACATCGCCACCCATCGGCTGAAGGAGAACGCGAAGGTCGTTGGTGCGCATCTGCAGGATCGGTTGCGCGAACTGGCCGACAAGCACCACTCCATCGGGGATGTGCGGGGCATGGGACTGATGCAGGCGGCCGAGCTCGTCGTTGATCGGCAGACCAAGGAGCCGGCGACTGCCCTGATGTTGCGACTGATGGACGCGTGCAAGGAGCGCGGACTGATCATCGGCAAGGCGGGGCTCTATGGCAATGTGATTCGCCTGAGCCCACCTCTGCTGATTTCAACGACCGATGTCGACGACGCTGTCCAGATCATTGACGAATCGTTGACGGCCGTCGCCTAGCTGGCGCGCACAGCCTCGGCCAGAACTGAAACGGCCGTCTCGCAATCGGCTTTGGTGACGTCGTGGTGGGTGACGGCGCGAATCTTGGTCGCGTCCGGGTACTGAGCCATCCGCACACCTCGGCGCTCCATTTCGGCGCAGATATCGCCGGCCTTCTTGCCGCTCTTGCTGACATCGAAGAAGACGATGTTGGTTTCAACCGGACCGAAGACCAGCTCGACTCCGTCCACGTTTGGCGATACCCGCTTCGAGAATGCGAGCGTTTTCGTGGTCTTCGGCAAGGCGCTCGACGTTGTGCTCGAATGCATAGATTCCGGCGGCAGCGATGATCCCAGCCTGGCGCATCGCTCCACCCAGTCGGTGCTTGAGCAACCGCGCCTGATCGATGAACTCGGTGGTTCCGCAGAGGACTGCTCCAACGGGAGCGCCGAGTCCCTTGGAGAGGTCGACCCAGACCGAATCGACGAACGAGGCGGCTTCGCTGGCTGTATAGCCACCACCGATAACTGCATTCATCAAACGGGCGCCATCCATGTGCACGATTGCGTTGTTCTCATCGGCCACTTCGCGAACGGCGCGGAGTGCATCGAGTGACCAGATCTTGCCGCCACCGCGATTGGTCGTGTTCTCGACCGAGATCAGACTGGTGCGGGAGGTGTGGGTGCCCTCAGTCATCAGTTCGCCGCGAATCTGATCCGGAGTAAAGACGCCGCGCTCGCCGATCACCGGTCGCAACATGACCTGGGCGATGAAGGCCGAACTGCCTCCTTCTGCGGTCGAGATGTGGGCATACTTGTCGAGGATGACCGCATCGCCACGATTGCAATGCACGGCGAGGGCGATGACGTTACACATTGTCCCGGACGGGAGAAAGAGGCCCGCTTCCTTGCCGGTCAATTCGGCGACAAGGTCCTGAAGGGCGTTGACCGTTGGGTCCTCGCGGCGCTGCTCGTCACCGACTTCGGCACTGGCCATGGCGGCGCGCATGCCATCGGACGGGCGGGTTGATGTATCGCTGGAAAGATCGATCACTGATTGAGTCCAATCTGCAGGCTAGGCTCGGAGACACGTTGACGTGATTCTACCGGTTGGATCGGGATCGGGCGGGCGGGTCGAAGTGGTACGATCCCGGGCAACTAATTCCGCGCGAAAACCTCTGGAGAACGTGACGATGGCTATTGATCTCGGATCCCGAACATATCCTGTTTCCGCTGAGACGAGCACTGAACTGGTTCGGGAGTACGAATCGAAAACGGCCAATTCACGCGTTCTGGCCGATCGTGCCCAGAAGGTCATGCCGGGCGGCGAGACCCGGACGATAACGTTCCACCCGCCCTACCCGCTGACCGGTGATCACGGCTCTGGTCATTCGTTTACTGACGTCGACGGCAATACGTATATCGACCTGATCAACAATTACACGTCGCTGCTGCATGGGCACGCGCACCCGGTGATCGAAGAGGCCGTCAAGGCGCAGCTCTCAAAGGGCACCACGTTCGCAACCGCGCTGGAGCCACAGATTGTGCTGGGCGAGATCCTGACCAGCCGTGTGAAATCCGTAGAGATGGTCCGATACACGAATTCCGGTACCGAAGCGACGATGAATGCCGTCCGGGTGGCGCGGGCGTTCACCGGTCGCGAGGTGATCATCAAGATGGAGGGCGGGTATCACGGCTCGTTCGACGACTTCGAGATCAGCGTCCACCCGATTGTCGCCAATGCGGGTGACGCGACTGAGCCGATCGGAACCATCGATACCCGGGGCGTTGTAACCAACACCCTCGACAACGTCGTCATCGCTCCGTTCAACGACAGCGAGTCCCTGAGCACGATTTTCAACCGGATTGGCAACAAAGTGGCCGCGATCATCATCGAACCGGTGATGGGCTCGGCGGGCGTGATTCCGGCGGACCGGGAATATCTGGTCACCGCCCAGGAGCTGGCCCGCAAGCATGGTGCACTCTTCATCGCCGACGAAGTGATGACGTTCCGACTTGGATACGGTGGTGTTCAGGAGTCACTACGGGGTCGAGCCGGACATCACTGCGTTCGCCAAGATCATCGGTGGCGGTTTCCCGGTCGGTGCATTTGGTGGACGGCGCGAGGTGATGACTCTGTTCGATGCACGCAATCCAAACCCGGTCTTCCAGTCGGGCACCTTCAACGGCAACGCAATTACAACCGCCGCTGGCATCGCTGCGATGAACCTGTACCCGCGCAGAGGAAGTGTCACGGATCAACGCTCTCGGTGACGATTGCGGGAAGGAATTCGCAATGAGTTCGTGAAGCGCCAATTGCCGGCGACAACGACCGGTATGGGCTCGATGGTCGGAGTGCATCTGGTCGATGGGCCGGTGCGCAACTATCGAGACGGGGCGGCTGGCGATGTCGTCGTTCAAGCGGGCACTGCACCTTGCCCTGTTGCTGGAGGGCGTCTTTGCCGCACCGCGACTCATGTGTTGCATCTCGACACCGATGGACGACGCAGTAATCGACGATGTCGCAGCTCGGTTCGGTCGTGCGATCGACCGGGTCATCGCATAACCAGAGCACGTCGACGCGACACGAACCGGATGCGGGCGGTATGGTTGAGCCATGGTGCCTGACGACGACTCGACACGCCATCTGAAATTGCTGGCCGTCTCGGATCAGGTTGATCCGCGGATTCACAGCGGGACCCTGCGCGAGCGGATGCCGGATATCGATCTGGTAGTTGGCTGCGGAGATGTTCCTGCCCGCTACCTCGAGTTTCTGGCCGACGCGCTGGATCGCCCGGTCTACTTCGTGCATGGCAATCACCACGAGGAGTTGACACGCAAGGGTGCGGCTGGCAAGCGATACGAGCCGATGGGATGCGTCAATCTGGGTGGCAAGCTGATCACGGATAGCTCGACCGGGCTGATCATTGCCGGCTTTCCGGGCTCGCCAAAATACAGCCGGGAGACCTCGCAGCAGTACAGCAATCGCGAGATTGGCTGGATGATGGTCAAAATGGCGCCGCGACTCTGGTTGAACAAGCTGCGCAAGGGTCGATACCTGGATGTCGTGATCAGTCACACTCCACCAAGAGGAATCAATGACCGCGAAGACCTGCCGCACCAGGGTTTCCCGGTAATGCGGCGATTTCTGACCATGTTCAAGCCAGCCGTCCATCTCCACGGGCACATCCACATTTACGATCGCAACGAGGTGGTTGACCGGCCGTTCGATGATTCCTGCGTGATCAACGTCTATCCCTATCGACAGATCGAGCTGATGACCGCGCCGAAGACCAGGGCTGCCTGGGTGCAAAGTGAGCGAAATCAGCGTGGTTGAGGAACAGGTTCGATCCGATTTTGAACGGGCACGACAGAAGGCGTTTTTCAACGAACTGACGTCGTTTTTCTCGCGCCGCACGAACACCCTGATCTCGTTCCACGACGTGCGCAGCCGATTCAAACCGGAGGGTGAGTCGTACCGGGGAATGCAGGAAGTTCCGGTCCGACAGATCGTCGGCAGCTTCGACCGGTTCCGGGATTTCGACCGCGCATTTCTGCCGCGACACGCGCATTCGGCAGGGCGATGGCAAAACGTCGACCGTGCCTATCACCAGGACATCCGACTCCCACCGGTCCAGCTCTACAAGGTCGGCGATGTCTACTTCGTCAAGGACGGGAATCACCGGGTCTCGGTTGGGCGAGAACACGGGGTCGAGTTCATTGATGCTGAAGTCATCGAAAGCCATGTCCGGGTGCCGGTCAATGCGTCGATGTCGCCGTACGAGTTGCTGATGCAGGTCGAGTACGCAGAGTTCCTGCGCCTGACCAATCTCGACAAGCTTGCGACCGGAGCACGACATTCGACCCAGCGCGTTGGGTCGTTATGACGAGTTGTGGGATCACATCCTGTTGCGCCAGGTCGAGATGAATGAAACCGCCGGCCAGGAGATTTCAACAGAAGATGCAGTTTGCAGTTGGTACGACGAAATTTACTTGCCGATTGTCCGAATAGCCCGCGATCGAGGAATTCTCAAGCGCTTCCCGGGGCGGACCGAGGCTGATATCTATCTCTGGGTGATGGTGCATCGGGACGAACTGATCGAGCGGGAGGACCACGATGTCGGTCCTGAAGAGGCAATAATCGACCTGGCCGAGGAACTGGACGAGCAGCGAATGCCGTTCGGTCTGGATCGGTTCTTCCGGATGTTCAAGCGGGACAAGGGGCTGAAGCCCTGATTCCGGCGCGACCTCAGCGTTCCAGCAATGCGAGCGTTTCGGACACCGCGACCCATGTCTGCGTTACCTCGTCGGTGTTGTCCCTGATGGAGGAAACCGCGAAGTCGCAATAAGTCGATTCGAATCGCTGGCGGAGATAGTATCCGCGTCCATTTGGCTCGATCACGGTAAGCCGGTCATCGGAGTCGTCAATGGTCACGTCTGCGACGCCATCGAACTGGGATTTGAGCAAGTCCTTCGCGGCGGTCCAGGCGGTATCAGTCGCTGCAGAACCGCCGAAGAGCGTCCAGCGATCGCCGAGACTCGTTTCACCACGACCCGTGCCGTCATCAACCCAGTCATCCGGAATGGTGATCTGGCAAATGCCATCGGTGGTGGTGCTGCCGGTGACGACTTCTACCGTCGGAGTGGGAGGGGTCTCAGAAGTCGCGGTCGGTTTTGGATCGCCACCGCCACCGCCACACGCTGCCAGCACGACGATCAGCGACAGCGCTGCGAATGCGTGGATTGGTGAGCGGCCGTTCATTCGGCGCGGGAACCGAAGTGTGCCAATTTCAGAGCCACGACCCGTTCAGCACGACTGTTGATTTCCTGACGATCGACGATTCCGTCACTGACCATTTCGACGACGCGATCAATCATTGCGTCCCAACCAAGTGCGGGTGAACCGTAGAGCAGGACATCTACCCCGGCATCGATTGCCTGACTGACGACGTCAATCGGATCCCAATCGGCAAGTGCGCCCATGCTGAGGTCGTCTGTGACGATCACCCCCTGGAAGCCGAGTTCCTCACGGAGTGCGCGAACGGCAACCTTGGAGATGGACATCGGTTTGTAGTCAATTCGCTCGTACCTGAGGTGTCCGAGCATGACCATCTCAACGTTTGCCTTGATTGCGGATTTGAATGGCAGCGCGTCGGTCTCAAGCCATTCATCCCAGGGAACATCAATCTCTGGTATTTCAGCGTGCGAATCGGCCTGGGTTCGACCGTGCCCCGGGAAATGTTTGGCGGCACCGATGACTTTGCCTTCGCGGGATCCCTTGACCGTTGCTGACACCTTGGCCGCGACGTTCTGCGGATCGCTCCCAAATGATCGACTGGCCATGGTGCTGGTGGAGTCGTAGGCCACGTCCGCAACTGGCGCGAAATTGACGTCGAACCCAAATTTGGCGAGGAACTCAGCTCGCTGCTGGGCCAGGAGTCGAACATCTCCGTTGGCGAGCACGCCCATCTGGACGGCGCCAGGAGCAGGATCGCCGACGAGGCGAGTTACCGGACCACCTTCCTGATCGATGCAGATCAGCGGTGGAATCAGTTCGTTGGTGGCATGAAGGGCAATTGTGTAATTGGTGAGGGCGACAGCCGTCCCGATGTTCGGTTCCGTGAAGAGCACACCGCCGGGCTTGACCCGTTTGAGCTCGTCACCATATGGGCCGGACATGAACTTGCCACGCGCTTCGAAAAAGAAGAGTTGGGCAACCCGCTCGCGGAACGTCATCCGTTCAATGAGTTCACGCGCCGCAGTTGCCTGGGCCGAAACCGGTGTGCTCTGGAATCCGCCTGCCAGTGCCAGACCGCTGGCGGCAGCCATCAGCTGGCGGCGATTTACGTTACGAGTGGCGAACAACGTGTCAAATCCCGATCAGTGCAGAACGTGCCCACGAGACGCGGCGCGTAGCCGCATAATCACGCAGTCCGTGCGCACGACATGATCGCGCAGCCCGGACATCCGGGTTCTAGCGATGATGCCAGTATACCCAACCGGTCCAGTACCTGTGACTGTGCGGCACAGCACGGTCGTTCTACACGGAAGGCAAACCAGCATTGGCTACACCAGATTCGACCAAAACCCGGGTTGGGCTAGCAGGACTCGGGCGGTTCGGCATGTTGCATGCACGAATTCTTCGGCAGCTTGGCAACGTTGAGCTCGTCGCGGCTTGTGACCCACGTCCAGAGGCGAGGGAATGGGCTTCGACTGAACTCGGGGTTCCCCGGACAGTCGAGACATTCGATGAATTGCTGCAGACCGACGGACTCGATGCGCTCTTCATCATCACTCCGGAAGACTTGCATGCCGAGCAGGCGCTTATGGCCATTGAGCGGGGTATCCCGACGTTCATGGAGAAGCCGCTGAGCACGACCGTCGATGGTGCGAAGCGAATCGTTGACGCCGCATCGCGGACTGGCGCGTTCCTGCAGGTCGGCTTCGTGATCCGGTTCGAGGCCCAGCACGCAATGTTGCGGACCCGGATCGGGAATGGCGAGTTTGGCGACCTGGTCACGTTCCGGACCAAGCGTAATTGCTCGAAGGACTGGTTCCCGTTCTACGGCGACCGGGCGCACACGGCATTTGAAACGATCATCCACGACATCGACCTGATTCTCTGGTTCACGGGCAGCCGGGCCGAGAAGGTCTATGCGGTTCAGCGGAACATCACTGGCCATGTCTATCCGGATGCCCTGGTGGCGACTGTGCAGCTGGCAAACGGCACAATGGCAACGATTGAGACAAGCTGGTTTGTGCCGACGAACGCGCCTCGAAACGTTGACGCGGAGAACTGGTCGGGGACGATCGACGCCGAGTTCGAGATCGTCGGGACCGAGCAATCGGCTCGCTATCGGCTGCTCGACTCAGGCATGACGATTGCGTCGACTGCTGGCGTGCTGAACCCGGAAGTAGCGCTTTGGCCGGATGTTTATGGTTCGATCGGCGGGGCATTGCGGCTTGAGGACGAGCACTTCATCAACTGTGTTCGACAGGGCGTCTCATCGCCGATTGCCTCGATAGAGGACGCGCTGCATGGTCTCGAGATCGCCGAAGCGATCGTCCTGAGCGGTGCTACCGGGCGGGAAGTGACGCTCGGCTAGCTCGTCTGCAACCAGGCAAGCAGCAGGTCGGCAGTGGCGGCGAGGGAGTCCTTGTGCAGGCGCTCGAACGAGTGCGAGGCATCGACTCCCGGACCGACGAGGGCGCCGCGAATGTCATACCCGGCGCGCAATGCCTGGCTGACGTCCGATCCGTAGAACGGATAGAGATCGACGCGGTAGTCAATTTCGTTCGCGGCTGCCAGATCGATCAACTCACGAGTGAGGCCGTAGTGATACGGGCCACTGCTGTCTTTGGCGCAGATGGTGACGGCTCGCTCGTCGGAGGTTTGCCCAGCGCCGACCGCAGCCATGTCGACCGCGATGACATCGCGGACACCGTCGGGAATGCCGGCCGATGTACCGTGACCGACTTCCTCGAAGACCGAGAAGTAGAGCCAGGTTGGGCCGGGCAGCGTGATCGCGTTGTCTCGGATTGCCTTGGCCACGCCGAGACAGATCGCCACACAGGCCTTGTCGTCGATGTGGCGGGATTTCACGAATCCGGATTCGGTGACGGTGGTGCGGGCGTCGAGGCTGACGAAATCGCCGACTTCGATACCGAGGGCGCGAACGTCCTCGGCGGATGACACCAACTCATCGAGACGGACTTCGATCGAATCGGCATCGCGCTTCAGGTCGACCAGTGCCGATCCGTGAACGTGGTAGCTAGCCTTGGTGGTCAGGATAGTGCCGCTGATCGCCTCACCGGATGCTCGATGAACCAGGCAGTACTCGCCTTCGATCGTCGACCAGTCGAATCCACCGACCAGGGCGAGTTTGAGCCGACCATTCGACTTGATCTCGCGGACCATGGCACCGAGGGTGTCGGTGTGGGCGGAGAGCATTCGACCTGGCGCTTCTCCGGTCGCCTGCAATTCGACAACGACGAGCCCTTGACAGTTGCCCAATGCCGAAACCCGAGGTCGTCGATCATTCCGGTCAACGTCGCGCAGCCGCCAGATGGGTGAATCCGGTTGGACTCGGAATCCGGCAGAGATCGACGGTGGTATCGACCATGTACTCGACGTCGACGGGTGGCATTGGGCCTTTGCTCCTGCGTGATTACTCGGTGACGAGGGTTCGGCTCTGCTCGCGCAGGAATTGCTGGACGTAGAACGGTCCGAGCGCGCCCTTGCCGGTGCTGCCGCTGCCCTTCCAGCCGCAGAACGACTGACATCCCGGCCAGGCACCGGTTGTGGCACCCCCTCGGCGGTTGGCATAGACCACACCGGCCTCGATGGTGTTGAAGAAGGTATCGACCTCGGTCTGGGTCTTCACTGAAGATGCCGGCGGTCAGGCCGTATTCGGTGTCGTTCGCTTCCTTGAGTGCCTCATCGAGCGAATCGACCGGGGCAACGACGACGAACGGCAGGAAGAGTTCGCGCTTGAAGAGATCGTGGCTCGCGGGAAGGCCATCGATGATCGTCGGCTGGACGAATGTGCCGTTGGCGTAATCGCCCTCAGTGAGACGCGCTCCACCGGACCGGATCGTACCGCCGGACGCAGAGGCGACCGCTTCCTCAAATCGCTTGACGGCACCGGCATCAACCACCGGACCGACGTAGACATCGCGCTCGGCCGGATCTCCGACCTTGAGCGAATTGGTTTTGGCAGTGAGCTTTTCGATGAACTCGTCGTAGACCGGTCGCTCAACGTAGACACGGCTGCAGGCGGAGCACTTCTGGCCGGAGAAGCCGAATGCCGAGCGGGCGACGCCATCGACGGCCTTGTCCAGATCGGCGTTGGCGGTCACGATGGTCGGGTTCTTGCCGCCCATCTCGGTGATGATCGGTTTCGGGAAGTCGGTGCTGAACCGCTTGAAGAGATCGAAGCCGACCTCTTTGGATCCGGTGAAGATGACACCGTCGACATCCGGGTGGAGCGCGATGCCTTCTCCGACGACTCCGCCGGCTCCGGTCAGGAAGTTGAAGACACCGGCAGGAACACCCGCGTCGACGAAGCAGACGGCCAGTTCATATCCGGCGCGGGGCGTGGCTGATGCTGGCTTGTAGACAACCGTGTTGCCGGCGACCATCGCCGCGGCGGCGGGTCCGGCCGACAGCGCGTGCGGGAAGTTGAACGGGGCCATCACGCCCCAGACACCGAACGGGCGCAGGATCGACGTGTTGTTCTCGCGCGGATCGAGCGTTCCCATCGGGCGGACGAAGCCGTTGTTCTGCTCCATGGCGAGGGCGTACTCGTCGATCAGGTCGGCGCCTTCTTCGACCTCGCCGATTGCCTCGGCGCGGTTCTTGCCACATTCGATGATCAGCAGCGCGGAGAGCAGGAACTTGCGCTCGCGGATCAATTCGGCCGAGCGGCGCATGAGGGCGACTCGCTCCTGCCACGGTCGGGCGGACCAGGCGGGGTACGCGGCACTGGCAGCAGCGACAGCGGCATTGACGTCGTTCGTGGTGGCTTTGACGAAGTTGCCGAGGATCTTGCTGTGATCGGTTGGGGACGGTGCCGCGAATGTGTCAGTCGAGCTTTTCCATTCGCCGTTGATCAGAATCGGATACGTCTTACCGAGACTGGCTTCGGCTTCCACCAGCGCGGCATCAAAAGCCGAATGCATGCGCTCGATTTGTTCCGGAGTGGCGGTATATGTGATTTTCTCAGTCGCTTCGGCCATTACGCGTTTCCTTCCTCATAGAGTCCGTTGATCTGGGCGATTTCAATGTAGTTACCGAAGGGATCCCGCACGAAGAAGCGAGGGCGATTGTGGATTTCGATCGTTTCCTCGACGGCGACACCCTTGGCGAGGAAGTCCTGCCGCGCCTGATCGACATCCTCGACCTGGAGGCAGAGGTGCTGGGCATTTGATCGATTCTCGTAGTTGGGATCGGTGAAACAGTGGATCTCATGCTCGTCATCTCCGGCGCAAAACCAGGTGAGCAGCGAGGAATCGAGCTCTTTCGGAACCTTCTTTTCCGGCATGCCAAGTACGCCGGTAAAGAAAGCTCGGGCGGCATCTCCGCTGCCTGGCGGAACCGGGATACTAACGTGTTGTACGCGGGTGACCTTCACCGGGTTGTCCATTTCTGTTGGGGTGGCATCTGGTCCATACTCATTCTTGTGATAGTACCGTGAGACGGCCACAGGAGGCGTGATGATCGACCAGACATCCCCGGAATTTCCGAACCTGCATGTCAGCGACCACCCGCTGGTTGCCCACAAGATTACCCTGCTCTCGGCCGAAGGCACGGACACGATTCTGTTCCGCAAGCTGGTCTCCGAGCTGACTCAGTTGATCATGTATGAGGCCACGTCCAAGCTGCAGACGGTCGATGTGCATTACACATCGCCACTTGAGACTGCGGTCGGGCAGCAGATTCGGGGCTCGATTGGGCTGGTGCCGATATTGCGCGCTGGCCTGGGCATGATCGACAAGGCGGCCGAGATTCTGCCACTCGCGACTGTTTATCACATCGGTATCTACCGGGATGAGGAGACCCATCGGCCGGTCAGCTACTACAACCGGTTGCCTGATGAATTGCAGGACGATGTGTTGTTCATGATCGATCCGATGTTGGCCACAGCAGGATCGGCCTCTGCTACGGCGACATTCCTGAAGCAGCGCGGTGCGAAGTCGATTGTCTTCCTGGGGTTGATCGCGGCTCCGGAGGGGGTTCAGCGCATGTTGGCCGAACATCCGGACGTGCCGATCTACATTGCCCGACTCGACCGGGAGCTGGACGAGAACATGTACATCCGGCCGGGGCTGGGTGACGCGGGTGACCGGCTCTTCGGAACGGAGCCGTAATTACTTGGTGTCCAGTCCTGCCATGGCGAGCATATCGGCCGCATCGAGATTTCCGGTCAGGAAGAGATCGAGTCCGGCCTCTTCGAGCACTGCCCGGAATTTGAGCACAAGCGCCATTTCGTTCGGTGTGAGGTCGTATCCGTAGGTAACCAGGGCAGCATTGAGATCGTCCCGGGCAATTGCGCGGAACTCGAGGTCCGTCATGGCCTGCTCGGCCAGACGACGCAAGACGTCGATTCGGACGCCTTCCTGATCAAAATCCAGATCAAGTTCCACTTTTAGGACTGCTCCTGCCAAACCCGCACGTGATTCCTGTCAAGGATTGTACACGGGCGCGTTATGACCACTACCATAGGAGAGAAGCTACATTTCGATCCGGCAGACGATGATTCAATAGCGCACAAACGGGTTACTTCATGAAGCCAGCGATCACCAACTGTCCGGACTGTCGCGCGCCGCTTATCGGTCGGGTTCGATATGAACGATTTCGCATCTGCGACGAGTGCGACAAATACTTTACGTTCGATGCCGACCGCAGGGTTTTATCGCTGGTCGATCCCGGCACGTTCGTCGAGCTCGATCGGGATCTGGCCTCGACCGATCCGCTGAGCTTCATCGACGACGAGCCGTACGACGAGAAACTGCGCGTTGCCCAGATCGCGACCGGTCGTGGGGACGCGGCGCTTTACGGGCGGGCCTCTATCCATGGGAACCCGGTTGTGCTTTTCGTGCTCGATTTCGCCTTCATGGGCGGAAGCATGGGCGTGGTGGTCGGCGAAAAGCTGGCCAGGGCTGCGGAACTTGCGCGCAAGGAAAAGCGTGCGCTCGTGACATTGGTCGCATCCGGCGGGGCACGGATGCAAGAGGGTCTGCTATCGCTCCTGCAGATGGCGAAGACGGCGACGTCGATTCAGGAGGTCCGGGACGCCGGTTTGCCATTCATTTCGGTCCTGACGCATCCGACGACCGGTGGAGTATTTGCTTCATTCGCAAGCCTGGGCGATGTTGTCTATGCCGAGCCGGAAGCGTTAATTGGATTTGCCGGTCCACGAGTGGCTGAGCAGGTGCTGGGTAAACCCTTGCCACCTGGAAGCCATACCTCCGAGTTCCTGTTGGCGCACGGCTTTGTCGATTCGATCGTGCCGAGGATGCATTTGCGCTCGGCGATCGGGATCACGCTCAACACGCTTGGTTCCAACCTCGACAAGTCGCGCCGGACGCGACGGCCCTCAGGCCCACTGGAACCGTTGGAGCCGTGGGAAGTCGTGGCGGCAGCCCGGGACCCGAATCGACCCACCACTATGCATTACGTGACCAATGTGCTCGATCAGTGGGTGGAGCTGCATGGAGATCGAAGCGGAACAGACGATCGCGCGGTGGTTGCCGGACTTGGTCAGATAAACGGGCAGGCGGTTGCCGTGATCGGATTCGAACGTGGCGGCCCGGCTGACCCAGTAGATCGTCGCGGTGGTCGCCCGATGCCGGGTGGGTACCGGAAGGCGCAGCGCGTCATGCGGCTGGCTTCACGATTCGGGTTGCCGCTGATTTCGTTCGTCGATACGCCTGGTGCCTATCCCGGAATCGAGTCTGAGGAGCAGGGCCTGGCCTTCGAGATCGCGACGACCATGACCGCGATGATCCGGATCAATGCGCCGACGATTGCGGTAATTATTGGCGAAGGTGGCAGCGGTGGGGCACTAGCGTTTGCAGTTGCCGATCGGTTACTGATGCAGGAACGGGCGATCTACTCGGTTATCGCGCCCGAGGGTGCGGCGGCGATCCTGTTCCGGGATGCGTCGCGGGCTCCGGAGCTGGCCGAACGGCTGAAGATCACTGCGGCAGAGGTGCGCCGACTGGGGATTTCGGACGGGACGATAACGGAACCAGCCGGAACTGCAAAAGGCGATCCGATCGAGGCGGCCAACCGTGTCCGAACGGCACTGCTTGATCACCTGACCGAGTTGAACCGCATGGATAACAGCAAGCGGAAGACCAGACGGTATGAACGGTATCGGGCGCTAGGCACATCACATATCGCTCAACTGAAACCGGAAAAGGCAATCGATGACTGAATCCAACCCGCGAGTGCGTATCCGGTCGGTGGAGACGCTTTCCGACAACTGGTACGTGCTGCGCAAGGCGACGTTCGACTATCAACGGAACGACGGTACCTGGCAAACGCAGAGTCGAGAGGCGTATGACCGCGGAAACGGGGCGGTGATTCTGCTCTACAACCGCGCCCAACAGACGGTGATCCTGACCCGCCAGTTCCGTTATCCGGCCTATTCGAACGGGTCGCCGGACGGGATGCTGATCGAGGCGTGTGCTGGATTGCTTGATCTGGACGAGCCCGAAGCGTGCATAAAGCGTGAGGTCGAGGAAGAGACCGGGTATCGGATCGAAGCGGTCACCAAGGTCTTTGAGGCGTTCATGAGTCCGGGGTCGGTGACTGAGAAGTTGTATTTCTTCGTCGGTGAATACGATCCTGCGTCCCGCGTAGGTGCGGGAGGTGGTGCCGAGCATGAGACCGAGGACATCGAGGTGCTCGAAATGCCATTTGAGCGGGCGCTGGAGATGATCGACTCGGGCGAAATCCAGGATGCCAAGACGATTGCGCTGCTTTACCATGCGAAGGTGAAGAGGCTTCTGGAGAGTCAATGAGCGTTACGACGGCCGAAGACCATTTGCACAATCTCACCCGGTTGCGGAGCGTTCGGGACCGGATCGATCGGGAATACGCGCAGCCGCTCGATGTGGAATCACTGGGTCGGGATATCGGGATGTCTGCCGGGCACTTGAGCCGAGAATTTCGTCGTGCTTATGGTGAATCGCCGTACAGCTACCTGATGACGCGACGCATTGAACGGGCCATGGCGTTGCTCCGGCGTGGGGACATGAGCGTGACCGAGGTCTGCTTCGAGGTGGGTTGTTCGTCGCTGGGAACGTTCAGCACACGCTTCACCGAGTTGGTGGGGATTCCGCCGAGCACATACCGGCTCCAGCAGGCTGACGCTGCCAATGGGATTCCGGCGTGTGTCGCGAAACGTGTGACCAGACCGATCAGGAATCGAGAAGCGTCTACGAGTGACCAGGTCTAGACTCGGGTCATCGGTTCGTAACCCACGTTGAATGACAAAGGGAGCGACCGGAGATCGGGGGGACAGTTGGACCGGCCGGCCAGCGATGCCCCAATGCTGACAGGAGAAGCTAATGACCGTAACAATTAACGCCAGCTTTTTGCCGTACACCGATGCCAACGCCAGTCTCGCCTTTTATCGCGATGTCCTCGGATTCGAGGTCCGCAATCATGTCGAGTATGGTGGGATGCACTGGATTACGGTTGGTCCGGTGAATCAACCGGACACCTCGATCGTGATTGCCCCGCCAGACGCCGATCCTGGAATCACGGATGCTGAACGGCAGATGATTGCCGAGATGATGGCGAAGGGGACCTGGGCGACGCTGGTCCTGGCGACGACCGATCTGGACGCGACGTTTGCCCAGCTTGAGGCGAACGGTGCGGAGATCATGCAGGAACCGGTGGACCAGGATTACGGAATCAGGGACTGCGCGGTTCGTGATCCGGCCGGTAACACGCTCCGTATCCAGGAGCACAAGTAAACGCTGGTACTGAGACCGCCTGATACTGGGACACGTGCCCGCACTATCAGGCGGTCTCTGCTCTACTGAACAATCGCATTCGAACTTCTGGAACAAATGGAGAGGGACTGATGCCTGAAGAAACGTCAGCAAGCGCGGCAAAGGTAAAGCTGTTGTCGGGCGGGAACCCCCAGATTGCCAAAGGGGATGGTGATGGACCGGTGCAGAAGTACATCGCCGCCATGCCCGGACTGGAAGCAGGCAGTGGGTCGCGAGCTCGACGCGCTGATCGTCGAATCCGTTCCAGGTGTGACCAAGGCGGTCCGATGGAACTCGCCATTCTACGGAGTGGAGGGTCAGGGCTGGTTTCTTAACTTCCACTGCCTGACCAAGTACATCAAGGTCACCTTTTTCGATGGCGCGTCACTCGAACCAGAGCCACCGATCAAGCACAAGGATGAGCGCGCTCGCTTTTTTCACGTCTTCGAGGGTGACGAGATAGATCGAACTCTTGTGGCCTCATGGATCAAGCAAGCCTCGAAACTGCCTGGCTGGACGCCCTAGGTTTCTTCAGGACCATATCCGTCCGCTAAACACCGGAATCTGTCGAATGTTGCCGTCTCTGGTTCGACCGTGGAGAATCGGGCGAACCATTTCGCACTCGTGGTTTCAAAACATCCCGTGATACCTAGCCGGAGAGTCTCTAACGATGACAACACGCACCGAACCGACGTCAGACACCCGGCATGATGCTGATTCTCATGATCTGATTCGGGTTCGTGGGGCTCGGGTAAACAATCTCAAGGACGTCAGCATCGATCTTGCCCAAGCGGCGGCTGACGGTCTTCACCGGTGTTTCCGGCTCGGGCAAAAGCTCGCTGGTGTTCGGGACGATCGCCGCCGAATCGCAACGCCTGATCAATGAGACCTACAGCGCGTTTGTGCAGGGATTCATGCCGACGCTCTCCCGCCCAGAAGTCGACGTTCTCGAAGGGTTGACGACTGCGATCATCGTCGACCAGGAGCGGATGGGCGCGAACAATCGCTCGACCGTGGGTACGGCGACGGATGCAAACGCGTTGCTCCGCATTCTGTTCAGTCGAATCGGGGATCCACATATCGGTCCACCCAATGCCTTCTCGTTCAACACGGCATCGGTTACCGCGAGCGGCGTGATGACGGTCGCCGGCAAGTCCCAGCGGCAGACGTTTTCGCGGCAGGGCGGCATGTGTCCACGGTGCGAGGGAGTCGGATCTGTTTCTGATATCGATCTTACCCAGCTCTATGACGACTCCAAATCGATCGCCGAGGGGGCAATCACCATCCCCGGGTACAACGTCGACAGTTTCTGGACCGTCCAGATCTTCATCGAGTCGGGCTTCGTTGATGCGCACAAGCCGATCCGCGATTTCACGAAGAAGGAACTCGACGACTTTCTGTACAAGGAACCGACCAAGGTCAAGGTTAATGGCGTCAATCTGACCTATGAAGGGCCTGGTTCCCAAGATCCAGAAATCGATGCTCTCCAAGGATCCCGATGCGCTCCAGCCGCACATCCGGGCGTTTGTGGACCGGGCAGCCACATTCACGACGTGTCCCGAATGTGACGGGACTCGACTGAGCGAGGCGGCGCAGATCGTCCCGCATTGGCGGAATCAACATCGCCGATGCCTGTGCGATGCAGATCAGTGATCTGGCCAAGTGGGTACGAGATCTGAACGAGCCGACAGTTGCTCCGCTGCTGGCGGCGATCCAACAGATTCTCGATTCGTTCGTCGAGATCGGGCTGGGTTACCTCTCGCTGGAACGACCGTCGGGCACGCTTTCAGGTGGTGAAGCGCAACGCACCAAGATCATTCGCCATCTGGGTTCGTCATTGACCGATATCACGTATGTGTTTCGACGAGCCGACGATTGGTCTGCATCCGCACGACGTGAAGCGGATGAACGATCTGCTGCTTCGATTGCGGGACAAGGGCAATACCGTGCTGGTGGTTGAGCACGAGCCGGAAACGATCGCAATAGCCGATCACGTTGTCGATATCGGTCCGGGTGCGGGGACGAACGGCGGCACTATCTGCTTTGAGGGGTCGTTCGACGGACTGCGTTCGAGCGGCACGATTACCGGTCGACATCTGGATGATCGCGCCGAACTGAAGTCGGAGGTTCGCAAACCAACCGGCAAACTCGAAATCAGGGGGGCAAATCGGCACAACCTGAAGAATGTTGATGTCGACATTCCGCTCGGCGTGTTGGTGGTTGTGACAGGCGTCGCCGGGTCTGGCAAGAGCTCGTTGCTGCATGGCTCGATTCCGGCATCGGCCGGGGTGATCTCGGTCGATCAGGGGGCAATCAAGGGGTCGCGCCGAAGCAACCCGGCGACGTATACGGGTCTGCTCGAGCCGATTCGCAAGGCGTTCGCCAAGGAAAACGGAGTCAAGCCGGCACTCTTCAGTTCGAACTCGGAGGGGGCCTGCCCGACCTGTAACGGCGCAGGCGTGATCTACACCGACCTGGCAATCATGACCAGCGTGGCGAGCGTGTGCGAGGACTGCGAAGGCAAGCGATTCCAGGCTGAGGTGCTGCACGTACCACCTGGGCGGCAAGGACATCAGCGAGGTGCTGGCCATGTCGGTGACCGAGGCCGCCGAATTCTTCGGATCGGGTCCCGCCAAGACACCGGCCGCGAGCGCTATTTTGTCGCGGTTGGACGATGTTGGTCTTGGGTACATCACGCTGGGTCAGCCGCTACCGACACTCTCTGGTGGCGAACGGCAGCGACTCAAACTGGCGACCCACATGGCTGACAAGGGCGGAATCTACATTCTCGACGAACCGACGACCGGATTGCATCTGGCTGATGTCGAGAATCTGCTTCGGCTAATGGACCAGATCGTCGATTCCGGCAAGTCGGTGATCGTGATTGAGCACAACCAGGCAGTGATGGCGCATGCGGACTGGATCATCGATATCGGGCCAGGGGCAGGGCAGGATGGCGGTCGGATCGTGTTCGAGGGGACCCCTAGCTGAGATCGTAGCGGCCAAATCGACCTTGACTGGAGAGCATCTGGCGGCATACGTCGGGGCGTGATCTGCAGAAAATAGACAGGCCGGTCGCGGCGGTGCGACCGGCCTGTTTCAAGCGCATATGCATGTCGCTTACCCTGGTGACTCCGCTGGGACTCGAACCCAGAACCAATGGATTAAAAGTCCACTGCTCTGCCAATTGAGCTACGGAGTCGTGCACGACCGAAACCGGTCACAAACGGAGATCGTACAACCCACGGGCCCACTGCGCAAAACCGCTTTGGCTCAACTCCTCTCGAGATGCGGCAGAGGAGTACCATTTCGGCGATGCATTGCCCGTTCCGGGCAATCGATTTCGACAGGATTCGCACCGATCACCCTATGAAACAGCAACTGGTAACGCGACGTCGAGCTATGGCCGCAGTGATTGCCGGTGTCGGTTCGGCTGCGCTCACGGGTCAGACGACTCCGGGTCAGGAGGAGTCGGAACTGATACTTGCCGACAACGTCTCTGTGCTCGCTCCGATTGTGCCGGACCCGTCCCCACCAGGGGTGATCAATGAACTGTTGCCCGGCCTTGAACTCTGGGAAGCGCGCAATCGGGCTTCGGTCAGATTCGAGACGGCTGCGGTTGAGCTGATGAAGGCCAAGATCCTGATCAACATCCGCCGCGGTTACCACGTGCACGATGTGATGTACTGCGCAGGCTGGAGTCAGGAACTGGCCGGATATCTGATCCCGATCGACACATTACTGGGCGCAACCACCCGAAACGACATCCCAGCTTGGTCGCTGAACTCGTTTCGGTGGAACGGCAAGACGTATGGCGTTCCCAGCGTTGCCAATCCGATGATCCTGTTCGGCAACCGCGACGCGATGGACCGAGCTGGGATCTCCGAACTTCCAGAAAACTGGGATGACCTGGTCGAGGCGGCGAGGCTCATCCACCAAACCGGCACGGCTGGCTGGACCATGGCTGGCGGGCAATTAACGGGACTTGGGGGACTGGCGACAAGCTGGCAGCTCTTTTTCCTGCAGGCTGGCGGCGAGCTGTTCGATATTGACGATCGCCCGCTCTTTGCCAACGACTCTGGCGTCGCAGCGATCGAGATGCTGCAGCGATTGCTCCCGTACAGTGACGCGTCTGTCCTCGAACACGGCAGCATGCTGGAGGCGACGGTGCCGATGCTGCGCGGCGAGGTGGGCATGATGGCGAACTGGGCGGTGATGCGGCGCTCGATGGTCAATCCGGAGATATCGCAGATCACCGACTCTGTTGTCACGGCAGCGTTGCCAGCGGGACCGGTCGGAACGGCGTCGGTCGATTCCGGGGATGGGTGGACGATTGAGTCCCGAACCTGGATTCCGGGCAAATCGATGTCGCTGATCCGGTTCTTCCTTGAACCGCGCGCCCAGAAGCAAATGTTTGCCCAGACCGGGTGGTTGCCGATCAGTTTGACCGCACTTGATGATCCGGAGTTCCAGTTGGTGGCTCCGCATGCTGTCGCGGTTCGCGAGCAATTGCGGCACCGGATCGATTCGGGGTTTCGGCCGAATTACGACGTGGTGACGACCATCATCGGAACGGCCGTACGATCAGCGCTGATTGGTGAAGCGACGCCGATCAGTGCCCTGCGTGCGGCCCGGGACCAGTTGATCCAAACGCGACGCTAGGCCAGCATCATCGTCACGAGTGCGCCGAGGCAGAGATACGGTCCGTAGGCGACGGCCTGCTTGCGGGTCAGGACCTTGGCGAAGAGCAGCGCGGCGAGAATTACACCGGCAAGCAGCACGCCGAGGATCAAGTGCCCGGCCAACCAGATCGATCCGGAGCATCGCCCCGATCATCGCGGCCAGGTAGACATCACCGAGTCCGAACGGAACGACCTTGGGATTGCGGTAGATCACCAGCGCAAGCACGAAGAAGAAGATGAAGATTCCGGCTCCAACCAGCATGCCGAGGACCGAATCGATCAGTGCGCTGGTTCCGTCGGTTGCGGCGAAGACCCAGCCGAGCAGAATACCGAGCATGATGATGTTGGTGTGGATCAAGCCGGGTCCAGTAATCGACCAGCCCAATCACCAGCAACGGAACCGAGAATGCGATGGCCATGAACAGTTCGGTGCTGAAGCCGAATTTCCAGCCGAGTGCCGCGAAGTAGACGGCGGTGCAGACCTCGAAGATTGCCTGCCACTGCGATCGCTGGACTCCGGTTACCACATCGGTTTGTGACGTTCCGAATCCCCAGAGTGGCAACCAGTCGGGCACCGAGGTTTGCAGATCACCACCGACGAGCTTGATTCGGGCGGCCTGACGTCGGGCGAGATGCCAGACGATGCCTGCTACGAAAAGTCCGATGATTCCTGCGACGAGTCCTGCAACCATGAATCGGTCCCTTACCCTGCCCGCTCGCGTGCTACTGCGGCAAACATGAGGTCTGTTGGAGCGGTCAAGCCGGTCCAGAGTTCAAACGATCGTGCGCCTTGATAGATGAGCATTGGCAATCCGTCCATAGTCGGGATGCCACGCTCTTCAGCGGCGCGAAGAAGTGCGGTCGACCGGTAGGTGAGATCAGCAATCAGGCCATCCTGCGCAACCGCATCGAGCAGATCGCCAGAAATCACTACCTGGTCATCATTCCAGCCGATCGAGGTGGCGTTGACGATCACCGAGTGGTCCCGGATCGCAGCCATGACATCCCAATCGGTGAGCGGGATTACAGTGACGCCCTCCGCTCCGATTTCCTCGACCATCGCGCTGGCCTTGTCCGGGGAGCGATTGGCGACGGTGATGCCTGCGACTCCAATTTGGGCGACAGCCGCGACGATCGCCCTGGCGGCACCACCCGCTCCAATGATCAGGACCTTGTCGCGCTCCACGGCTGGCCTGGCGGTCAGTAGGGCCCGGTAGAAGCCGTAGACATCGGTGTTCTCGCCGATCAGGTGCCCATCGCGGTTGATCACCGTGTTGACCGCGCCAATCCGGCGCGCAGTGTCGGCCAGTTCATCGACGAGGCCCGCAACCAGAATCTTGTGCGGGACGGTGACATTGGCTCCAAGTGCATCTGGCAAGCGAAGACTTTCGATCCGGGCGGGCAGATCGGCCTCAACGGTGTGCCAGCGTTCGTAGTGGGCGGCGATGCCCGCAGCATCAAAGGCGGCTTGCTGAAAAACGGGTGAAAGCGAATGGGCGACTGGATCTCCGATGACTCCGACGCGCTTGACCGACTGCATAGTGGCTCCAGTTCCTCATCGGCGAATGGTCATGTGCGAAACTCTACAGGCCATGAGCACGTCATAGCGTCAGTCAGCTCAGGTCTTTACCGGGGGTTCCATGTTCATGTCCGTTGGTCGCGCTGGGCGACTCATCTTCATTGCACTTCTGCTCCTCACCGGTCTCGCGCAGAGTCTCACTCCGGGATTCGCGCAGGACGAAGAGGAAATTGACACCGATTCGCTGCTTGGGCATCGATCTCGAAGCGGGTTCGTTGCCAGCGGTTCCGGCTTTTATCCGGCTGGTTCGGATCACGCTGGAGCCCGGTGCGGTCAGTCCGGAACACACGCATCCCGGACCAGAGTTCGGTCGGGTTGAATCTGGCGTGGTGACAGTTCAGGTCGGTGGACCGGCCAAGATCAAGCAGCGCAGCGCTGAAGCCAGACGATCCGTTTGAGGATGTCACGCCCGGTGAAGCAATCCAGATGGACCGTGGTGACCAGATTTACTACCCGGCTGGCACGCCGCTGACATTCCGGAACGATGGCGAAGAGCAGGCGCAGCTTATTGGCTCTGGTGATCTTGCCAGCACCCAAGGACGAAGATGACGATCCGGAGCTGATTGATTACACCGGTGACGATCCGACTGAGGAAGCGTTCGAGGGACTGTCGTCCAAGATCCTCGGCGATGGAATTGCCACGACGCTCCCGACTGGCGGATCCCGGGTGACGATCATGCGGGTGAAGCTCAACGAAGGGCAGTCGCTTCCGGGCAGTCGAAACCCGGTGCTCTATTCGGTGACCTCCGGTGACGCTGAATTCACGGTCACTGGCGGGTCGGTCCAGATTTCGCGAACAAAGGAACCGGGACCGCAGAACGACACCGAGATCGATACCGAGGTGGAACTGAAGGCGGGGGACGCGATGTTCTTCCCGAATGGCTTGCGCACCACCGGGCGTGGCGAGAATTCGGACGACCTCGATTTGCTACAGGTGATTGTGGCGCCGACTGACGACGGTGAAGTGCTGTCGGAGGCGAGTCGCGGTCAGATCAAGTTCAAGCAGCCCGCAGCGCCACCGGAAGAGGACGATTCCGACCGGGCTGAAGAGGCGGCAGGTGACGAGGAATCCGATCCGGATGTGCAGTTCGCCGAGGACTCGACCGTCTATGTGAATTCAACCGATGTCAATTTGCGGGACAGTCCATCGACCAGCGGCGGTCAGGTGACGGTGCTGATCTACGGACAGGCCCTGGTCGTTACCGGTGGACCGGAAGATGGTGACGGGATCACCTGGTGGCCCGTGGCGATTGCCGAAGACACGTCGATCTCCGGATTTGTGGCCGAGGAGTTTATCCAGGCAGAACCGGTTGAGTAGGAGTTGGCAGTTTGCCGTTGTCAGACGTCAGTTAGTTTGACGGCGGCGGCAGAGACTCCGGATGCCGCCTGATACCGCCGACCCTAGTCGGCCAAACCCGGATCAGATTGCCGGTCGAAGCAGTCGGGGTTTTCACCCCGACCTACGTGGTTGGTCAGGTTGGGCGGCGGTGGATTGGGCCGAGGGCGAGCTCGAGGCCGTCGTTGATGCTGCCTGTTGGCAGGTACTGCTGGTATTCGGTGTCGTAGTCGGACATGTCCTCTCCAGAGTCGACCAGTTCTTGATTCGCATTCTGCTCTGTCAGTTCGTAGCCGCAAACAGGTGGCGACCTGAGTCATCACCTCGGGCAGTGAAAAAGTAGAACGGCGAGTCGGCCGGGCTCAGATACGGAGAGCATCGAAAGTTGTCGTGGACTGCAAATCGGTGTGGGACCAAGACCATCCTTGCGATAGAGGTTGTACGGTGAATCGATCTCGAGGTCTTCGGGTTCGAGCTGCGGCCACCACTTGCCGTCCCGCTTGCCCAATGCATATGCAACGGCTGGGTCAGCATCAAGCCGCCAACCCCCCTCAGAGAAACGCTTCAGGTAGACATCGGCGATTATTGGGCGTTCGTCGTCGACCACGGCCTCGCGTTCGACCAGGGCGGCAATTTTGACGACGTCATAGATCGACAGATTCATCTGGTCAGCTCGCTCCCGCATTTCCGGTGTGAACTGACTGTCGAACGTGTTGAGCATCATCGTGACGAGCTCTTCGGGTGACGTGTCATTGGTGAAGTCGTACGTGGCCGGGTAAAGAAATCCTTCGAGCATGCCCTTCTTGGTGCCCTCAAGGAAGTCGTAGGAATCGTGCGGGTAGTCCTTGACGGCGCGGAGGAAGGCATCGCCGCCTGGTGGGTACTTGAGGGCGTCGAGTTCTTCGGCGATCTGCTCGGTTCGCCAGCCTTCGACCACTGTGATCTTGAGCTCCTTGACGTCGGTGACGGCTTCGCTCTTCTCAGTCGTGATCAGGTCCACGATTGTGGCGACCGACATGCCCTTCTTGAGATCGTAGGTCTCGGCTTTGAGATCCTTGTCGACGTAGCGAACGGTCAGCTCAAAGACCTGCTCAGACTGGATCAGGCCAGCCTTGCGCAACTTTTTGGCGACGTCTTCCGGCTCGTCCTTGCTGCTGACGGTGAAAATGACCGATTCGCCGACTCCGTAGTCCGCCTCGGCCTGGCCCTGATAGTGATCGAAGACGCGATAGCCGCCGAGGGCGACTACGCCGGTGCTGATTACGATGATCAGCACTTTCATCGACGAGAGAATGAGACGAATCATCTGACAGCTACTCCACTCAACGCCTGGCGGTGATTGATATGACGACCGTGCCGGGCGGGGGTTTCTCGGAAGGAGCGCATAATGGCTCCAGCACAGAGTTTACTCGCAACCCCAACGTTGGAACGTATCCCATTCATGTCCAGCACTCCCCATCATCCACCGGTTGTGGCGATCTTCGGTCCGACTGGTACTGGCAAGACCGAAGCCTCGGTTGACCTTGCCCTTCAGTTCAACGGACAAATCGTCAACGCAGATTCGCGGTATCTCTACCGGAGTCTGCACATTGGTGTCGCTAAACCAACGCTTGAGGAGCGCAAAGGGGTTCGCCACCACCTGATCGATGTGTACGAACCGACTGAGGTGGCCACGATTGCCGAGGTTCAGCGCCTGGCGTATCAGGCGATTGAAGAGGTGACTGCAGAGGGGATGCTGCCTATTCTGGTCGGGGGTACGCCGCTCTACATGAACGCTATCACCGAAGGATGGTCGATTCCTGAGGTGCCGCCGGACTGGGACTTTCGAAGCGAAATGGACGACCAGGTGCAGGCGAATGGAGTCGAGTGGCTGGCGGATCAGGTTCGGGCGATTGACGTGGTTAGCGCGGAACGATCGGCTGCCAATCCGCGCCGGTTGATCCGGGCGCTTGGAAGTGTTCCGGGCGACTGGTGTACCGATGAGTGTGCTGGAGTCCAAGAATCCGCCACCGTATCGGTTCCTGAACATCGGGCTCAGTCAGCCCCGCGACATCTTGTATGAGCGTCTCGACAGGCGGGTCGATCATCACATTGCGACCGGCCTGATCGACGAGGTACGCGGCTTGCTCGATTCGGGGCTGACTGGCGATGAGCCGGCCTTCTCGGCAATCGGGTATCGGCAACTTGTTTCGTACCTGCGGGACGAGGTCGATCTCGATGAGGCGATCCGCGAAACGAAGGTCGCAACCCACCGATACGTGCGGCACCAGACGACCTGGTTGCGGAAGCGGGCGGATCTCATCCCGTTCGACACGTCGGAATCCGGATGGCAGGTCCGATTGGGGCAAACGGTTGCCGATTTCCTGACGCCGAGCAGTACATCAGAACCCTGACTTTGGGGTGATACGGTGGATACCACTTTGGCGGGTAAACCGCATAGGATGGGTCCAGGCGTTGAAGCTAAAGGAGCGCCCGCTGCCAATGAATGCGTTGATCGTCGATCCCATGAACACAGTAGATGCCGTTCTCGCCCCCGTTTTGACGGAGCGAAAATGGCACGTGTCCCATGCCCAGTTTGTCCATGAGATCAATGACTTGATCATGAACCATCCGCCAGACCTGATCATCGTTCACGGTGACGGACCGGCTGGGGATGCCGCCCACATCTGCCAGCGATTCAAGCAGAACGTCCTGACGGCAGGGATCCCGATCATTCTGGTCGAGGACTCGCCTCCACCAGCCTGGATGCTGGCTGGCATTCCGGCGGACGCCATTTTGCAGGCACCCTGGGAGACCGATGAGTTCTTCCATCAGGTCGATATCCTGTTGCCAGCGCAGACCTCAACCTCAACCCTCGACGACCTGACCAATTTCCCGCGCCGACCATCGGTGATCGATGAGATGCAGCGGCGGGTTCTGGCCCGGGAACTCTTCGGTGTCGGCGTGCTTAATTTGCGCGAGGCCGATGCCTATCGACAGGACTTCGGACGGAGCGGACTCGATCAGTTCGTCGTGCTGGTCAGCGTCTTGCTGCGTCGGCATGCCTCGGCGGCATCGACATTGAGTGTCGGGCATCTCGACGACGGCAACTTCCTGGTGATCGGTCCGAGTTCGGCGGTGCAGGAAGTGATTGCCCAGACGACGTACGAATTCGACTCACTGGTACCGGCCTACTACGAGATGGACACGCTGTTCGGAGCTGACGACACCCATGACGTCGGACCATCGACCTGGATTGCGCTTCAGGGTGCGGTCTGCCTGGTTGAGCCGGACGGATTCGAGAACATCTGGCAAATCGGATACCGGTTGACTGACACGCTGACCGCTGGCGCCGATGCGTTACAGAGCCTGTCTGTCGATCAATTGCCGAACGAGACAGCCAATCTCCTGGCCAACGCCTCCTGACCGATCAGTCACTCGCCCCAATTTAGATCGACCGTATACTTAGCCGAACACCTGTCCGGTTTTTCACGATCGGGTTTATCCTCGGTCCTGAGAGTCGTACAGGTGGAGATCAACATTGCCCTGAACCCTGTTTTTCAAAGTCACGACGATTGAATGCCTGCCGCCAGCTTCCGGGATTACTCAGATGGAGATTCGCGAATCTGCCGGTTTAGAGCTTGATCTGTGCCGGGCGTGGACCCGACTGCCTCGCTCAATTCCCCTGACCACGACCGATGGCCGGTCCGTCGATGTGATTCACCTGGGAACCTGGACGCACGGGTTTGGTCCGGATTTCCGGGACGCGATGATTTCGATCGATTCCGGTCCGGCGATTTCCGGGTCAATCGAGATTCACCTGCGAACTCGGGGATGGACCGAGCACAAGCATCATCTTGATCCGCGATACAACGACGTGATTTTGCACGTTGTCGGCAAGCACGATCTGGTCGAAACCAGGCGGTCCGACGGCAAACTGGTCCCGACGGTTGCGCTCGATATCGCTCTTACTGGCGCTGCGCCGCAGCCAGTCGATTGGTCGGTTGTGGGCGGTGAGGTCTGCGCTGAAGCGATTGCCCGGGAGCAGCCGGACGTAATTCGGGAGGCGCTGGCTGGACTTGGTGATCTGCGCATGACTCGCCGATCAGCGGTGCTCGAATCAGAACTTGCGAGATGGAGTGCGGACGAGTTGCTGTACCGGGAGATCCTGGAAGCGCTCGGCTATTCCCAAAACAGGGGGCCAATGCGCGCACTGACCGAGGTGCTGCCCTGGCAAGTGCTCAATTCAGCCAGGGCGGCGGGTTATTCGACGTTGGGCTGTCTGCTTGGAGCGGGAGGCTTTCTGCCGCTCTCCGACGCTGAGTCCCCACACACTGGGTCGCCGCCCGATCAGATTCGGGCGATGCATGACGATTGGCAAACAGTGTCAGCGAACTGGGCGATTGGCTCTCTGCCGGCGACCAACTGGGTGCTTGCCCGGATTCGGCCGCTCAACCATCCGATACGGCGTCTCGCGCAATTTTCGGCGATCGTTGAAGGGCACCAGCGGGCGACTGGCCACCGAATTACTTGCGCCGATCCGGTCCGGGATTGATCCATCGGAGAATCTGTTGGAGCTGGTCAACAGCGGTGGTGCACCCGCGCTTGGGACGAGATCGGGCGCGGACAATCGCCACGAACGTGTTGATCCCGTTCGCATTCGCTCAGGCAGCCGCGACCGGAGATCACGACCTGGCCGAGGCGACCTCCGCTCTGTGGGTATCGCTCAAGGCCGGTGAAGCGAACGAGCGGACGCGCAAGGGAGTTCGTCAGATTGCCGGTGACGCGGGACTGCGGCGGCTGACCGAGCGGCACATGCAAGGACTGGTGCATTTGACGACGCAACTCTGCGAACCACGGCGATGCTACGAATGTCCAATCGCGCGGATTGTGGTCAGTCAGTAAGTTCAACCGGCACAAGCGCGAAGGTTGGCGGCTCGGGTAGAGTTGCGCGGGATGGATTCGCACCAAAACGGGAGTAGCACTGCATCATGACACGGCCCCGGATCATCGATTCACACGTTCACCTCTGGGACCCGGATCGCGTCATGATCCCGTGGCTGGCCAAGGTTCCGACGATCAACCGTCTGATCAATCTCGACGAGTACGCTGAGGTGACGGATGGTCTCGATGTCGAGGGACTCGTCTACCTGCAGGTCGAAGTTGCACCGCCGTATGCCCTGGTTGAGGCACGCGATCTGGTCAATCTGGCCCGGGCGGATTCGCGGGTCAAGGGTGTCGTGGCATGGGCTCCGCTGGAGTACGGCGAGAAGGTGCGGTACTTCCTGGAGGAGCTGGTCGCGCTCGGTCCCGAGATCAAGGGTGTGCGCCGGATTGTGCAGGACGAGCCGGATCCGGAGTACTGTCTGCAGCCCGACTACATCCGCGGCAATCAGTTGCTTGGCGAGTTCGGACTGAAGTCCGATATCTGCTGCAATTTCCGGCAGTTGGGTCCGAATGTCGAACTGGTCCGGCAATGTCCGGGCACCGAATTCATTCTCGATCACATCGCCAAGCCGAATATCCGGGGAGGCGAGTTCGAACCGTGGGCCAGTCAGATGACCGAACTCGCGTCACTGCCGAATGTGGTCTGCAAGATCAGCGGGGCGACGACTGAGGCCAATCTGGAATCATGGACGATCGACGATGTTGCTCCGTACGTCAATCACGCGCTGACTGCCTTCGGAGAGGATCGGGTGGTCTTCGGGAGTGACTGGCCCGTGGTGACATTGGCGTCGCCGTACAAGCGCTGGGTCGAGACGGTCGATTCATTGACCGCCGATTGGTCCGACGACGCTCGCTACAAGTTGTGGCGAGGCAACGCAATCCGGTTCTACGGTCTCGACGCCTGATCAGAAAGAGTCACCAACACCAATGGGTTCGCATTCGCCGGGCAGTTCGGTCGACCACACTCGCATGCCAATTGTTGAGGGTATGCGCTGGTATCACGAGCAGGGGTTCGCTTCGTTTGCGACGCCCGGGCATCGGCTTGGCGGCGGCACGCATCCCGAGATGATCGAGCTGCTCGGTCGGCGGGCCTGGGAGCTGGATATTCCGGTGTCGGGTGGCGCGACCGATGTGCACTTCAAGCGCGATGTGATCGACGAAGCGGAACAGCTGGGCGCGCACGCCTGGGGTTCGCGCGAGTGTCACTATCTGGTCAACGGATCGTCGGCCGGCAACCTCGCCTTTTTCCTGGCTCACCTTGCTCCCGGCGACCGGGTGATCATTTCGCGGGACATCCACAAATCGCTGATGACTGCGCTGATCCACACCGGGGTCCAGCCGATTTACATTGCCCCGCAACTGCATCCTGAGCTCGATTTTGGGCTTGGAGTCGACGCTGCCCAGATCGAGCGCGCGCTGGAGGCGAATCCGGACGCGAAGCTGATTGCGCTGGTGAGTCCGTCGTATAGCGGCGTTTCGTCCGATCTCAAGGGCATTGCCGATGTCGCTCACCGGCATGGTGTTCCGGTTTATGTCGACGAAGCGTGGGGTCCGCACTTCCACTTTCACCCCGGATTCCCGCCCATCGGCGATGGCCGCCGGAATCGATGGTGCAGTGATGAGTACCCACAAGGCGCTGGCGGCGTTGACCCAATCGGCGGTGCTCAATGTTCAGGGCGACCTGGTGAATTACGGTCGATTGGGGGCGACGGTCGGTATGTCGCAGACGACCAGCCCGGCGGCGTTCATCTACGCATCGATTGACGCGGCACGATCGCAGATGGTGCTGCACGGGCACGCGCTGCTGGAGCGGGCGCTGGAGCTCGCCCACGATGCCCGAGAGCGGCTGCGGAAGATTCCGGGATTGACGATCGTCGACGGCCTGACGCTTGGGGTGGAGCGGTACGACCCGACCAAGTTCATTCTCGATGTGGCAGGCATGGGGATCACCGGGTTCGAAGCGGAAGATGCGATGCGGTACCGGTTCCACATCAATCCGGAAGCGAGCGATCTGGTTTCGGTTGTCTGTTTCATGACCGTGGGAGATACGCAGGAGACGATTGACCGCCTCGTGCTGGCGTTTGAGACGCTGAGTGCCGAGAACCGAGGCAAGCCACCACTGGTCACCAACCTACGCTCGTCCGGATCGATCATCCGACCCGGAATCCAGGTGATGACGCCGCGGGATGCCTTCTTCGCGAAGAGTCGGGCGGTACCGCTAATGGAAGCGGCCGGTCACGTCAGTTCTGACCTGGTGATCCCCTACCCGCCCGGCATTCCGGTGATTGCGCCTGGCGATGTCATCGAACAGCACAAGCTCGAGTACCTCTCCGAGGGCGTCAAGGCCGGGTTCTATATTTCGGGCGCGGTCGACCACCATCTCGAGACAATCCAGATCGTTGCGGATTAAGCGGAGACCGTCGCACCACCGTAGTGGAGCCGCTTGCTGCTCCCCGTCGTCGTGGCGGTCGAGCAAGGCGCGGCAAGCAGCGCCCCTACATCTCGCGCTCAATTCGATACGGCCACCGTAGTGGAGCCGCTTGCTGCTCCCCGTCGTCGTGGCGGTCGAGCAAGGCGCGGCAAGCAGCGCCCCTACATTCTCTCGCGACCATTTCGAGGAACGGACGCGGCAAGTGAATTCAACGGTCCGCCACCGTAGTGGAGCCGCTTGCTGCTCCCCGTCGTCGGGGCGGTCGAGCAAGGCGCGGCAAGCAGCGCCCCTACCTTCTAGGTCGCGTTACAACGGGTGGCCCTGGTCAGGCGAGCAGGCGGCGTTTTGCTTCGGCGATTGTGTCGAGGCTCTTTGCGAAGCAGAATCGGGCCAACAGCGGTGCGGTTTCCGGCTGGACATAGAAGGCGGAAGGCGGGACAGCGGCTACGCCCTTTTCCGCGACCAGCCAGCGACAGAACTCGACATCGTTTGCATAGGGCAGATGCGAAATGTCGGCCATCAGGAAGTAGCTTCCGCCGATAGGGAGCGGGTTGAGTCCGGCTTCAGTGAGAGCGGCATCGAGCGCGACCCGGCGGGCGTCGTACTCGGCGGCAAGGTCCTGGTAGTAGGTGATGGAGCCGGATTGCTCGATGGCGACGGCCATGGCCTCCTGAAACGGGGTGGCGCTGGCAAAGGTCACGAACTGGTGGACCGAGCGAATCGCCGCGTTCAGCCCTGCTGGTCCGATTGCGTATCCGACTTTCCAGCCGGTCATGGAAAAGGTCTTGCCGGTCGAGTTGATGGTGAGTGTTCGCTCCCACATCCCGGGCAAAAAGGCGATCGGGTGGTGTTCGAGTCCGTGGAACAGGATCCGGTCGTAGACCTCGTCGCTCAGCACGATCAGGTCCCGCTCGATGGCAATTTCCGCGATCAGAGCCAGTTCTGCGTCGGTAAAGACTTTCCCGGTCGGATTGTGCGGCGTGTTCAGGAGGAGGACTTTCGCCCCCGTTCCGCACTGCTTGCGCAGTTCGTCTGGATCGAAGGACCAATCCGGTGGGTTGAGGCGGACCGGGCGGAACTCCCCACCGGCCAATTTCGTGGCAGCCGAATACGAGTCGTAGAACGGCTCGAAGGCGACCAGTGCATCGCCGGGACCGATGAACGCCTGGATGGCGTCGAAGATGACTTCGGTGGCGCCTGACGCGACGGTCACTTCGGTGTTTGGATCGATCTCCCGGTTGAAGCGCGAGCCAAAGTCGGAAGCGATGGCATTGCGCAACCGCGGGTGTCCATGGGAAACGGCGTACTGGTTGAGATCGGCATCGATCGCTGCCTTGGCCGCTTGCTTGAGGAAGGCTGGTCCCGGGAAATCCGGGAATCCCTGGCCGAGATTGACGGCGTTGTGCTGGACGGCGAGCCGGCTCATTTCGGCAAAGACCGAAACACCGAATGATTTGACCTTGTCGGACGCGCGTGGATCCATTCAGGCGACGGTCCCGGTGAATGCACCCGACGCGACGATTTGCTCCAGCTCGGTCACGGTTTCGGCGAAGACGGTCATGCAGGCTTCAATCGCGTCCGGTTGGGTCAGGTCGACTCCAGCTGCCTTGAGCACCGGCAGCGGGTAATCCGATCCGCCCTGCTCGAACAGTCTGATTACGCGCTCAACGGCAGCTTGACCCTCGTCGCGAACTGCTTTGGCCAGGGCGATTCCAGCGGAGATTCCGGTTGCGTACTGGAAGACGTAGAAGCCGTTGTAGAAGTGCGGCACGCGAGACCAGCCTATGGCGGTCAATTCATCGCAGTTCATGCCCGGCGTGTAGGTCTTGTAGAGCTCGGAGTAGAGCTCACTCAGGTTTTGCAGCACCAGTGGCTGGGATTGCTCGACGATGCGGTGGGTCTCCCGCTCAAACTCGGCGAACATGGCCTGGCGAACGTGGGTGCCCATGATCTGATCGGCGAAGCGGTTGAGAATTGCGAACCGGGACATCGCGTCCGATTCGGGAATCTGACCGAGCAGATGCCAGGTGAGCAGCACCTCGTTCAGGGTCGAGGCGATTTCGGCGAGGAAGATCGAGTAGCGAGCGCTCTGGTACGGCTGGGCACGATCGGCGAGGAAGCTGTGCATCGCGTGACCGGCTTCGTGGGCCAGGGTGAAGACATCAGACAGTGTTCCGTTCCAGTTCATCAGAATGACCGGGTGCGAACCGTATGCGCCCCAGGAATAGGCTCCGGATCGCTTGCCTTTGGTTTCGTGGACATCGGCCCAGCGACCGGTCGTTAATCCGATGCGCACCTGCTCGACGTACTCGGCGCCCAGCGGTGCAAGACCCGCACAGACGATATCGACTGCTTCGGCCCACGAGTACTGGACGGCGGGCAGTTCCGAAAGCGGGACCCAGCTGTCGTAAATCTCCAGTTGCTCGACGCCAAGCAGTTGACGGCGGAGTTCGAGGTATCGGGCGACGGTATCAGTGTGCTTGCGGGTGACGTCGATCAGTGTGTCGTAGACCTGCTCGTCGATGTTGTTGGCATTCAGCGCCATCTGGCGGGCCGAATCGAATCCGCGGGTCTTGGCGTAGAAGACGTCCTTGCGCACCGTGCCGGCGTGCAATGCGGCCAGCACGTGCTTGTGCTGAAGGTAGGCGTTGGTGAAGGCGACGTACGCCTCCTTGCGCAGTTCACGGTTCCGCGACTCCAGGAACAGGTGGTAACGGCCCTTGGTCAATTCAACGGTTTGACCGGTCTCATCAGTGCACCGTTCCGTAGGTGATATCGGCGTTGTCGAGTGCTCCGAAGGACTCGCGGGCGGTACGGGCGATATCCGAGACGGAGACGAGAATCGACTCAATCTCTGGTGATTTTGTGTATCGGCGGTTGCGGACGACGTCGTCAATCACATGCCTGAATGGCGCCAGGTGGTCTTCGGCAACGAATGCCTGCAGGGTGTCTGGATCGACTTCAAGCAGCTCGGGATCGAACCATGACAACGCCTGACCGGCCTTGATTGATGCGGCTGTCGCCTGGTCCATTCGGGACTGGGCCTCGGAGTCCGTCGTGTCCTGATCAAAGGTCAGCTTTGCATAGACGCTGATTCGCTCGACCGAATGCTGAAGCGCTACGGCCGCGTTGAGTGCATCGAGCAGCGTTAGGGCGGATTCGCCGAGGCGACCCTGATAGGCCACGACAGCGGCTATCAGGGAATCCAGGCTGGCGACTTCGACGGCGAATTCGGCATCGCTTGTAAAGATATCGGAGAGATCCCAGGTATCCGAGATATCGACCTCGTCCCGGGTTCGGATAGCGCTTTCTGACAAAACCACTGTGCAATCACCTTTCGTTCAATGCTTCCCGAATGATACGTGAGTCCTGAATGGGTGAATCTTTGGCAAATCGAGGTAGCTGGGGACTTACTGTCATGTTGACAATTACTAACGATCCTTTTATGATCCAGACGCTCAGGAATGGGTCAGGTTGTCTGTACCGGCCCTGAGGCAACGCCGGATCAATGAGCGATTCGGTCCCCCGCCAGGTGCGGGTCAAGGAGAACGTGGATGACCGTCACCCGGTCAAGTGCAACGATCGATCTCAATCCTGCCGAACCAATCACATTTGGGGAATCACTGACATCGTGGTTCGTGGAGCCGCAACTGAACCCGGCGAGTTGTGTTCCTGAAGAGGGTGTCGGGGCGTACACGACGCTGCGCAAATACGGCGCGACTCCGCTTCGCCAACACAAGATTCCGCGCGACTATTTCAAAATGGACGCAGATCTGCGTGCCGAGCAGATCTGGGCGATCAAGCGCAAGATGGGGGATCGCCTGGTCATCCTCGGTCATCACTACCAGCGCGACGAAGTTATTCAGTTCGCTGATTTCCGCGGCGATTCCTACAAGCTCTCACAGCAGGCCGCAACCCGGCGCGAAGCCGAATTCACGATGTTCTGCGGCGTGCACTTCATGGCCGAGAGTGCGGACATTCTTTCCGCACCAGGTCAGAAGGTGATCCTGCCGAATCTTGAAGCCGGCTGCTCGATGGCAGATATGGCGACTGCGGTTGACGTCGAAGCCTGCTGGACCGCGCTGAACGGCCTGGGGATCAGCGGCATCGTTCCGGTCACCTACATGAACTCGGCGGCATCCCTGAAGGCGTTCTGCGGTCGCAATGGCGGCATTGTCTGCACGTCGTCCAATGCGCCACGGGTGTACGACTGGGCGTTCCAGCGCGGCGAGAAGATTCTCTTCTTCCCGGACGAGCATCTCGGTCGCAACACCGGCGTGGCGAAGGGTATCCCTGAATCCGACATGGTCGTCTGGGATCCGTTCCTGCCACTGGGTGGCAACACGGAGGAGTCGCTCCGAGCCGCCAAGGTGATTCTCTGGAAGGGGTACTGTTCGGTACATGCCCGCTTTGCGGTTGAGCAAATCGAGCAGGCACGGGCAGCGTTCCCGGACGTGAACGTGATCGTCCACCCGGAGTGCCGACTCGAAGTCGTGCAGGCATCGGACGATAACGGTTCCACCGAGCACATCATCGATGTCGTCACCTCGGCCAAGCCTGGCACGACCTGGGCAGTCGGCACCGAGATCAACCTGGTCAATCGGTTGCAGAAGGAAATGCCGGACAAGCGCATCTTCTGCCTCGACCCGGTGATTTGTCCGTGTTCAACGATGTATCGCATTCATCCGGGGTACATGCTGTGGGCGCTGGAGCACCTCGAGCGGGGTGAAGTGGTCAACCAGATCGTGGTCGATCCTGAGACCCGGCGCGATGCGATCGTCGCACTTGACCGGATGCTCGCGGTCCCGTAGGGTCAGGGCATTCTCAAAACTGTCGTTCGCGCATTCGAGAGGTAGATCAATGGCGCTGTGGAGCAAGCTCAAGAAAGCCAACGCGGCGAACGTCGGTGATGACGCGCCGGAGTTTCACTTGACCGGAACAACTGGCCCGGGACTCAAACTCAGTGACTATCGCGGCAAGAAGCGTGCTGTGTTGATCTTTTACCCCCAGGACTGCACGAGCGGTTGCCTTGATCAACTCACTCAGGCCGGCCTGGTGCTTGACGACTTTCATGCGCTTGATACTGAAGTATTTGGCGTCAATGAAGCCGATGCCGAAAGTCATCTGGAGTTTCTGGATCAGATCAAGGGACCAGTCGATCTCCTGGTCGATACCGGGTTTGTGGTCTCGCGCGCGTACGACGCTATGAAACCGGGCGAGGAGCGGATCAACCGGACGGTTGTCGTGGTCGGCAAGAACGGAAAGGTCATCTTCCGGGCGGCAGGCGCACCACCACCGGATGAGCTGCTGCGGGAAATCGCACAAGCCAAGGACAGCTAACCGCCTGGTACCTGACTGGTAGGAGTTGAACGTCCCATTCGTCGCCGTTCCTGGATCAATTCGGAGGCAATCACCTGCACGGCGGCTCCGAGTGGGATTGCCAGCACGGCGCCAAGTGGACCACCGAGCGTCGACCCGATCAACACGGCCAGAATGACCGTAAGTGGAGACATTCCGACGGCGTTACGCATGACCCTGGGTACGAGCACGGAACTTTCGAGCTGCTGCAGGATGAGTACGAACACCAGCACGATCAGCGCTTTTTGCCAGGAATCAGTCAGGGCAACCGCAAATGCTGCTGCGCCACCGAGTATTGGACCAATGAACGGGATCAGCTCAGTGATACCGGCCCAGAGTCCGAGGGCAATCCAGTAATCCAGCCCGAGAATCAGGTAACCGATCGTCGAGATGACCCCGATGATCAGGCAGAGCAACGCCTGACCGCGTGTCCAGCCGCCGATACGTCCTTCAATTTCTTCCCAAACCCGAAACGAGCGAGCCTTGTGCTCCTGCGGGATCCGGCGAAGGACCACCTGCTTGATCAACGTCTTCTCGGTTAACCAGTAGAACGCCACAACCAGCACGGTCACGATCGAGACCGCAATACCCCCTACGGATGTGATCAGACCCAGTACGACATCCGTCCCAAGTTCAGAGTTGTCTCCTGAACTTGTCTCATCATAAATTTGCTCGGCCTCATTCAGCGCACGGGTCAAACCATCACGCACCGCGACGTTATCAATTTCGGCGACCCGAACGCGGCTATCCTGCAGGATTGTGGGTACGTCGTCGATGAGAGACGACGACTGATCGACGATTGAGGGAACGATCAGCACGATCGCGATACCAACGAGCGTAATCATCGATCCGTAGATCAGTGCAATCGATTGTCCTCGCTTGACTCCCCGTCGCCGCAGCTTGATCACGAGCGGTTCGATTGCCGCGGCGAACAGAATGCCTATCGCCAGGAGGACGAGAATCGAACGAACCTGGACCAAAAGCCACGCAAGGAAAATCACCAGCAGAATTACTGCTGTGTTGATCGCTGTTTGGCGTGCGGTCATCGGTGCCATTGGTTATCGAGTCCGCTTCGTTCGCATGGCCAGGTTCACGTCCAGTTTTTCGATTGCGGTTGCCCGGTCAAACTTTACCCTGAGCGCAAGCAGACCATGAAGCAGATTGTCGCCGTACTGATCGACCGGAATTTGTCCGAGCTTGCCGTCTGCCAGACGCATCGTGATTCAGCGTGTCCCGGAGGGCTGAGCGCAATTCATCCTCGCGCAGTGCCGCCTTGACATCGGCGTCGGGTATCGCGTCGAAGAGCGCCGTCAAGACCGGACGCATCCACGAGTGATCCCCACTCACGAGGAGCCTGTCGAACTGGAGTCTGCAGCGGTTCCAAGTGAAATCATGCGCATTGGTGGTCGCGCGGTCATAGGCGGGATGTTGTCCGGGGCGAGCCCATGCGTGACCAGTGCCTGGGCGACTGCGGACGTGCAGTAGATGCCCTGGCAGATACCCATTCCGAGTCGGGTTCGCCGCTTGATGTCGTTGATCGTGAGGTTGCCCTCGGCGATCGCTTCGTCAATTTGCGATTGACTCACCATTTCACAACGGCAGGCGATGACTGTCTGTTCACTCACAGCGTGGACCTCGATTCAATCGGGATACTTCGTGTAATCGGCAGGGAATCCCCAATCGATTGCGCCGTGCCAGTAATGCGGGTGGAAACGTCGACAGCAGTTCGAACGATGCCCGCCAGATCAGTCGCTCCATGGAGTGCTCCGCCAACCGCATAGAGGCCGGGTCCTGGGTTGGAATTCGACACGATCCAGGCGTCTTGTTCAGGGGAGAACGAGCGGTCAATCTCGAGCATCCCAGCCAACTGGGTATCCGGGCGCTCACCCAATGCCAGGACGACGATGTCTACCGGATGTTGCTTGAGGTCACGCGTGGTCAGGTGCTGAACTCCGGCAATGCCACCGATCTCGATCACATCTGAGGAGCCATGAACCGAGACCTCGACTTCGTCCTGCCGGAGTTCGTCGGCCAGACGTGCTGTTCGCAACTCGTCGTCTCCGATGATTGCGTAACGCGCACCGGGCAGTACGCCGTGAATGTTGAGCAGGATTCGCAGGGCTCGCTCGGTCAGGACGCCAGGTAAGGTCGATCCGGGGATGTGCGTTTCCCGATCAGTTGTGCCGGTCGCGAGCACGAGTGAGTCGGCGTTCAGGGTTGAAGGCCCTACTGGAGTACTGAGCATCAGGTCGAATCCACTGTCAGTTCGATATGCAGCCCAGACCACAGTGTTGAGGTTCACCTGGATTGCCCGTGCATCGACAGCGTCTGTCAATTCGCGCAACCAGCCAGCAGGTGCGTACCCGGCGTCATAGCGGAGATGACCGCCGAGACTCGCTTGCTCATCGACAAGGTGGACGGGGTTTCCGGCAGCGGCGAGCGTGATCGCAGTTAGCAGGCCAGCCGGTCCTGCTCCAACAACTACCGTTGTCATTGTTCAGCCGATCCCGACCAGTGCCCAAGACCGGTTTGCAGCTCGACCACCATTCCGTTACGGACAGGGGTCTGGCACGCCATGACACCGGGTTGGCCATCAATCACCATCAGGCAATCACTGCATCGGCCAACGAGGCAGAATCCGCCGCGGGGCGAGCCATCGTGGGGGTGCTCAACAAAAATTCGATGGCCCGACGCGATCAAAGCACTGGCAACTGTGTCAGTTGCATATGCCTGAACAGAAATGTCACCGAAAAGAAAACTGACCGGGTCGGACAGGTTGGCGCTGGCTCTTCGTCGAGCCCCGTGGGTGTTCATGCGTGCACTTTCTGCGTTGAGACGTCTTCTTGACGTCATATTGGCATTCTGCCCGAACAGCGTCAAACGACGGTGCGGATTCAGCGCTCGGCTATACTCGGCCCGGCTTAACGCAGCCAAATCATTGCACCAGCTGACAACCCTCAGCGCTGAAGGAGAATCAGACTCATGGCATCAGTCACCACCGAACTTAATCCGATCGCCCCCGCCTACCTCACAGAAGAGGCGCTCAATCACGTCTGGATTCACTCGGTGCCGTGGATCGATCTGGCCGAACGCAACGGCATGCATGTGTTCGACCGAGCCGAGGGGTGCATGATCTACGACGTCCACGGCAATGGGTACCTGGATGGAATTGCCGGTCTCTGGGTCGTCAACGCGGGGCACGGTCGTCAGGAAATTGCGGAAGCGATGGGCAAGCAGGCTGGTCGACTTGCATATGCGTCATCGATGAACTTCACGACGGTGCCGGCCGTTCAGCTGGCCGAGATGATCGCCGAGCGAACCCCGGGCGACCTCAATCGCGTCTTTTTCTCGACTGGTGGGTCCGATGCGGTCGAGTCGGCGATCAAGATTGCCAAGCAGGTCCAGTCGATGCGCGGGTTTGCCCGCCGGTACAAGATCATCGCCCGGCGCGGTTCCTATCACGGGATGACCTACGGCGCGATGAGCCTGACTGCCAACAAGAACGAGCACCATTTTGGACCGTTCATGTACGGCGTGTCGCACGTGCAGCATCCGAACCGGTATCGCTCCGATTTTGGTGTTGAGGGCGAGCAGGCGGACATCATGGCGGCCAAGGCCGTCGAGCAAGAGATCATGTTCCAGGGCCCGGACACGGTTGCGGCCGTGATTGGCGAGCCAATCTCCACGGCAGCAGGCGTTCACGTGCCGTCCAAGGTGTACTGGCAGATGCTTCGCGAGATTTGCGACCGCCACGGCGTTCTCCTGATCGCCGACGAGGTAATCAACGGATTCGGTCGGACCGGGAAGATGTTTGCGGTTGAGCATTACGACATAGTTCCGGACATCATGACCGTCGCCAAGGCGCTTTCATCCGGGTACGCACCGATCGCCGCAGCCATCGTGCGTGACTCGGTTTTTGAGATCTTCAAGGAGAAGAACGAGGTTCCGTTGGGTCACTTGTTGACCTTTGGTGGGCACCCGGTTGCAGCGGCGGCGGCAATCAAGAATCTGGAAATATTCGACGACGAGAAGCTTGTCGAGAAGGGCGCGGAGACTGGCGCATACCTCGGACAGAAGCTCGAAGACCTGCGGTCACACCCTTCAGTCGGGGACGTTCGCGGAGTGGGCATGGTCTGGGCGCTTGACCTGGTCAAGAGCAAGAATGAGAAGACCCAGTGGGGACGGGACCACGGATTCCTGCGTCGCCTGCAGGAACTGAACATGGCGGCCGGTTTGATCAACCGAACATGGGACGTGATGCACTTCGCACCGCCGCTGACCGTATCGCGCGAAGAGGTCGACCGAATGGTGGCCATCGCGGACGAGAGTTTGACCATCGCCGAACGGGAATTCGCTGGCGAGCTGGCCGACTAGGACTACAGACACTGATGGCCCAGGGAATTCTCCCTGGGCCATCTTCTCGTGGATCGTTATTTCCTTGCGCCAAAGCATTTGCGACAGTAGACCGGGCGTCCCGGGCGAGGCTGGAACGGAACCACCGCTTCACCTCCACAGGAACTGCAGACCGCGGTGAAACGAGTGCCGGATTCCCCGCCACGAGGTGGGGGAGGTGCGAATCCACCGTAGGTGCCCAATCGCGGTCCGGCGGCTCCGGCAGTTGTACTGGCCAACAGTTCAGATTGGCGACTGGCACGACGGTCGGCCCGGCACTTCGGGCAATAGTTTGGTTCGTTGTATCCACGCTCGGCGTAAAAGAGCTGTTCTGCTGTCGAGATGATGAATGGTGCGTTGCAGGCAGAGCAAATGTGTTGAGCGTCGGTCAAGAGAATCCTCAGCGTCCTGAATCAGTGCGTGGTCAATGGAGTGACCACAAAAGAGTATAGCGAACGATGCAATCTGGCTCACCTAGCCTTCCTGCTTCGGCCAACCTTCCATGAGGTCGTAGACCTCATCTTCACGGGTCTTGATCGAGATGCCGATCGCGTCGTACTCGGCAAGGGATTCGACCCCCTCGAGTGAAAGCATTCCCTGGCCGTCCTCACTGATCTCCATCTTCCCCATCGGAGTCCGGACGTCGCCCTTCTGCAGCCAGACGACGTACTCAAAGTCATCTGAACTGGGCATGCATTTGTCGACGAAGACGACGGGTGCCATGTCCGGGGCAGTCAGCAAGGTGCCCTTGCCGGGCCATGTCTGATACTCAGGCGCGGCCTGAGACGAGAGCTGCAGCATAGTGCCGCCAGATGTCATATAGGTCGTCATAGCCGACTCAAAATTGTCAGTTGGGTCGCTGGAATCATCGCCACGCAGGGCCATGCCGAGCGCGACGCTGGAAATGAGCAGAACGACTGCCGCTGCTGAAACGAGCGTTGCCGCCCACTTCGGGACTGTGAGCATGCCGGGCTTGCGGCGCGAAGCAATGTCGATCGGATCGGCCGATGCTGTCGTCATTCGGGTCGATGCATTGACACGGTTCCAGAGTTCCGGAGCCGGATCAATCGCCGGAACGGAAAGTCCGAGCAAGCCAACTGTCTCGTCCAGCTGGTTCAGGCGAACGGCAAGTTCCGGGCAATCATCAATTGCATTGGCGACGAAGAGCATTTCTTCGGGCTCCAGCGCGCCAATAGCGAAACCGTCGATCAAATCTTCGATTTCGATACAGATGTCTTTGGAGTCGGCAGGATTCATGTTCAACCAGTTACTCATGAGGTTTCGGGACCGACAATAGTTTGGCTTTGGCTCGGTGCCAGATTCCAGGCCCCAGTTTCCCCTCTGCCCTCTTCTACGATTTGATCATCTGTATTGGATGTTGCCCATTCCTGCATATCGGACATGCCTGAAAGTCGTTTGAGCGAGGTGCGCATCTGCGTTTTGACGGTACCGAGCGGGCGATTGAGGCGTTCGGCGATTTCACGCTGTGTTAGGCCGCCAAAATAGGCCAACTCAAGCAGGATCCGATGCTCGGGCGGGAGTTCCTTGAGTGCTTCCCGGACTCGACCTCCGAGTGTTCGGCTGATGGCCTGGACCTCGGGGGATGGATCCTTGTCCTGAAGCCATTGGGTGGGGTCGATCGGATCACCGTCGGCCGAGGTTGGCGCATTGCCAAAGGTGACGTCACGCCGCTTACGCAACACGTCGATTGATCGGTTCCGCGTTACGCGAAGCAGCCAGGCGACGAAATGTCCCCGACCGGGCTCAAACGAATGCGGATTGCGCCAGAAGCCCAGAAAGACATCATGCGCGATGTCCTCGGCAGCACCACGATCCCGGACGACCGACTGCGCCAAGCCGAGCACCGAACTCGAATAGCGATCGTAAAGTGCTTGAAATGCATCGTGATCCCCCTGGCGCACGCTCAGCGCCAGAGCCACATCATCCTGGTGCACGTTTTCGGATGAGGAATCGATAGCCCGTTCTCCGCTCACGTCGACGATCTCACGTTGGTCGTCCACAGTGCTGTCCGCGGTCCATTATGGCAGCCACACATCAAGCTGGCGACGCAATCGCTGTTGACCGGTTAATGGAACTGGCTCTACATGTTCCGTAGCGACGTATCCTGCGATCGTTTCACCACCAATCTGGAACTCGATCGGAAGCCAGCTGGATTCTGGTGGACCGGTAACATCCAGCACCATTCCGCCGGTGACTTGACCCACTATGTCTGCGCTGTCACCCGGTCCATCACGAACGTTGAGCAACTCAGCCGATACCTCAACCTCTGTGGCGGCGTTCAATGTCGTTTGGGGATCGTAGAGTCCGGGCACGGTTCCGTATACGAAAAACGACAGGCCCGCGAGCAAGACATTGCCCACTGCCACAATCAGGATCAGTTTCCAGAGGAATGCGGTTGGGATCCGGGTGATCAGCGGCGGTCCGGTTCGTCGGGCGGCAGGTCGGGGGCGATTGTCCTGAACCACGACTGGATTACGCCGGGGATCGAATCGTGGCAAATCACCGAGCGGGACGGTTGAATCAATCGGTGTTGCCGCGTCGAGCGACTGCTGAAACGAATCCGCTAACCCGATCGTCGATGTGTAGCGCTGATCCGGGTCCTTGCGAAGTGCATCGAGAATGACGTCGTCAATCCAGTCGGGCAGATTCAGATCCGGGCGAACCGCAGTCAGGGCTGGCGGAGACGTCGAAACATGGGACGAGAGAATTTCCTCTGGCGTCGACTCGCTGGTCGTAACGAACGGCGTGCGGCCAGTAACCATCTCATAGGCGACACAGCCGAGCGAATAGATATCGCTGGCCGGACCAACGACATCACCCGTTGCCTGCTCCGGTGAGACGTAGGAGACGGTTCCGAACGACTGACCGTTGAGGAGCTCCGGAGCGGTATAAGCGCTCTGGGCAATCCCGAAGTCGATCAGTTTCACCGTCATCGGATCGGCAAAGAGGATGTTCTGCGGTTTGACGTCGAGGTGGACCATCCCCCGCTTGTGCAAATGGTCAAGGGCGGAGGCAATCTGTTTGAGCAGGTGGGCGATGCGATCGATATCGAGGTGCCCTTCGCGGTCAATTTCCTGGCGCAGAGACGGTCCCGGGAGGAACTCAAGCACGGCCCACGGAGCAGACAATTCGTCTGGCTCGAACAAGTCGTACACGCGGGCGACGTTCGGGTGCGTCAGGAATGCCATTGTGCGGGCTTCGTGGCGGAAACGCGCCCGGGCGGCGGCGTCCCCGACCCATTCGGGTTTCAGGGTTTTGAGCGCAACATCGCGGCGTGTGCGAAGGTCCCGACCGCGAAAGACAAGGGCCATTCCGCCACTGCCGATCGGAGTGTTGCCATCAATCTCGTAATGATCCGCCACAACTCTCGGCGTATGGGCAACGGTCGACATTGTGCTGGAGGGTCTCCGATTTTCCGTCTGGATCGATGATGCACGCACGACGTAATGGCAGTGTCGGTTCGGGCGTGGGGATATGCTAACAAAGTAGTTGCGTAACAACGATGAATTACGGAGTCTGACGCTTGTGAGAGCCTTTGATACTGCCTTTTTCGATCTGGACGGAACTCTCGCGGATACCTTGCCACTGATCTATGAGGCATTCGATCAGGCATTTTTTCCGGAATTGGGGCACCGATTCACTGATACCCAGATTCGCGCGATGTTTGGACCGCCGGATCATCAGATCATTCGCGATCAGGTATCGGTTGATGTAGCTGAGGCCGCGATTGATCGCTACAACGCGCACTATTCGCTTCGACATGACGATCTCGTCTCACCGTTTGCAGGGATTCAAGATCTGCTGATGCGACTGACTTCGGAGGGCTATTGGCTCGGAGTGATCACAGGGAAATCCCGTAGTACGGCCCTGGTATCGCTCGAAAAGACGGGCTTACTCGATTTCTTCCGTGTGATCTATGCCGGTGATGATGTCGAGCGGCAAAAGCCGGATCCCGAGGCCGTCATCAAGTCTCTGAACGATGCAGGTGTACCACCATCAAACCGGGCGGTGATGATCGGAGACTCTGCTGCGGATGTACTCGCAGGTCGGGCTGCAGGAATCGGGACAATCGGCGTGACGTGGGGTAGTCCGGATCATCACGAACTTGATGCCGCGGAACCTGATTACATTGTTTCGACTGTGGATGAGCTGTCGTCGATATTGCTGATTCGCTGACCAGAGCGGCGCAGCGCTCGATTGACGACCGCGACCGCACGCTCGATCCTCGCCTGTTCACCGCGATCCAGTTTCGGAATGATCTGGTAGAGGTCCGGTAGTGCGGTGGCTACGATCAACCGGTCATCGTTCGATGCGAGTGCTTCCCGCAAGCGGCTGAATTGAGCAACTTGCTTGACTTCCCGATCCAGCATGTCCAGATCGAGGCCTTCTTCGGACGCTGGCAATCGTCCACCACATGCGTCACGCAGCTGAGGCAGCAGTCTGGCCAATCTCCCATAGTCACGTGGGTATTGCTCGGAGGCACGGCGGATGGCGTGAATCAAGGTGTGGCGATCGACGACGTTCGAGATCTCGGACCAGACCAGGTCTTCCGGAAGCCATGCACCCAGGCGCTCTACCTGTTGCAAGGCCCCGACAACTGCTTCACCCTGGCGACTGGCAACAGCGTTCTGCAGTGCGATCACCGCGTCATCCTGATCGCGCAAACGCCTCAGGCGAACTCGCTCGCGTTCAGTCAGGCGACGGTCCGCTCCCTCGGGCATGACCGCCTCAAGTCGGTCATACGCCGCACGATCCCGGCGGCGGAGGGCATCACGGACATCGGATTGCCATCGTTTGCGGTCGAAGGCGAGATCAATTCGGTTGCGCTGCTCTGCGGTCAGAATTCCAGCAGGCGCCATGATTGTTTCGTCATACGCTTCGAGGATCAGGGTGTCGTCGTCGGAGAGCAGGGCGCGCTCCAGATGCTGCACGGCCAGTGCAGCTACCACTCGGCGCGTGCTGGCTTCGGTCATGTCATCGAGATCGTCCAGATCGCCCGAGAGGGCTAGATCGGCCAAAATTTCCGGATTATTCGTGTCCAGGGCATTCGCAAAAGAGCGGCGGACCGTTTCGGACCGTTCGTGCGCGCGAGCATCGCGACGACGGACGTGTTCAGGCACGTCGATTGTCTGGACCGGCGTTCGGAGCATGTGGAGTGCCGGCAGAAGTGCTCCTGCCCCAGGCTCACCTTTGACGGCCGTCCAGGCCGCCTCTGCCCGGGCAAGATCCTGACTGCCGATTGCATCGGCCAGCTCGGACAGCATCTCCGGATTCCACGCCCTCTGATGGGCGGGCCACATTTGCTCTGCGGCCGGTTGATCCAGCGGTGGTATCAGCCGGTCCGTAGTTCGCTTTACGGACTCTCGCTCGGATTGGGCAACATTGGAAACGATCGACGGTGCTCGCTTTGATTTCGGACGAGGGATTGAGGCATTGGGATTCATGCGGGCAACATGTTCAGCCAGATCGAGCGCCTCGCCGAAACTCGGGACATCGTCCGGGCTGCCAAGAGCGGCTTCCCGAAGCACGCTGACCAATCCGAGTACGGCCGTATCGCTGATTACCCGCATCTTGCCAAAGAGCGCAGAGCCATCCGGGTTAGCAAGGTCGCGTTGCTGGAACAGAAGACCCGCGCTCTTGACCGTAGCCGGTTGTCCGTGTTCAAGCCGCAAGCCCGGCCAAATCGCGAGCACCCGGAGTGACGCGTAGATCAGAAGAGCGGCAAAGTCATCGGCCCGGTCCGGAGCCTGGGGTGAGCCACCCGAATGTCGGTACGCCGGGGCCTGGTTCAGAGCCGGGACGTTGGGCGAGCCATGCCAGTAGGCGGTGTCGTAATCGACAAAGGCAATTCCTTCCTTGGGTCGGACTATTGCGTTGTCGGCCGTGAGATCGCCATGCACAAAGCCGGCCTGGCGTGACGCATCGATTGCGAGTCGCCAGGCGTTGGCCAGAGCCTTCAGATACGCGCCATCGTTGGCGCGGCACGCCCGGTCGACCGCCGCAAGGATTGTGGGACCCATCAGCCAATCCATGACGACCATGGGCAGCGTCACCGGGTGCTGGTCGTCCGATTCGATCATGACGGCATCGGAGTGATACGAGAGGTTGTGAATGATCGGCGAATGTTCGACGGATTTGAATGTGCGGAGGACTTCGGGAGTGCCGATTGCCCGATAGCGAGCTACCAGATCCGGATCGAGGTCCTCGGTCAGCCATGCCCGCAGTGCGAGTACCTTGCCGGTTGCCTGCCGCAGCTGATAGACGACCGCCTCGTTCCCGACAACGCGAAACGGGTGGTTGTCACCAACCGTGGCGAGTGTGCCACCTCCCAGCCGGCCAATAATCGGCACTGAGCGAGGTCCGCGTAACATTGCGTTGTCGTAATGCGTCTGAATAGTCATGGGTGCCGTTAGTCCCGATTCACCAAGTCTCAACGTTTGGGCGGGTTTCGAGACGGGTTCCCGCAATGGTACAGTGGCGACAAGGTTAGTTGAAACGCGTCAAAGGTCCATGTTTCCGATGACGATGGGCAACGACCAACCGGGAGGCGTATGGTCCAGCTAGGGGCTCGAAAGAGCAACCAGCCCTTCCCCCGCAGTCAGGGCGAACTTAATTCAGAACAAGATCCGTTTCTCGATCGTGAAGTTGGCACCGCACCACTTCCCCGATCGCGGCCGAGACCGGCGACAACCCGGGACCTTGCCGACGACCTGAACGGACTGGCAGCGTCGCTGGAAGAGATCGACGAGCGCAGTACCGAGCGACTTCGGGATCTGGCGTCGTCCCTGAGCACCGAGGAAGGTCGTCTGCGTTGGGCAGATGTTGATCTTCGGCGTGCGTTCAACAGCGAGTATCTCTCGCACTTCTACGCGGTTCGCCGTGAGGGTGGATACGCACCGACGAGCGTCGCCGTCGTTGACCGGATCCGGAACGTTCTCGTTCTTTTGCCAATCGCGCTGACCTGGTTCGCACTCTATGAATCTACCAAGGCCTATCGCAAGTACATCGACGCCAACCCGGAAGAGATTCGCCAACCATTCCTGCTGCTATGGCAGCGGGGCTTCGACGGGAGCGGTCCCTGGTTTTCTACATCGTTCTCAACGCTGGCTATTACCGATGCAATGATCATCATGGTCATCATTGGTTTGACGTTTTACTCGCACGGTCGCCGTGAGCACCGGGAAGAATCGATCGACCGGACCGCGCAAAAATTTCAGGCTGATGTCGACAACATTCTGGCCGAAGCAACAGTTGCCCTCGCACCGGATCGCGCTGGTCGACCGGCCATGCTCGCCCGATCGGTCGAGCGCCTGGCTGAGCGATTCGAGCACAACTCTCAGGAACTTATCGGTCGACTCCGTGTCGAGCATGATCGCCTCGAAGCGATCGCCAATCGACGGGAAAAGGAATTCGCCGACTTTGGTGTCTTTGCAAGCGGAATGCGAGCGGGCGCCGAAGAGACCCATCGATTGCTGGTCGAACTGCGCCAGGTTTCAACGCAACTGCATCAGGCTCTTGAGGACCTGACCAGCGAAGTTGGCGTAAGTGGCGATCAGAACAAGTCGCTGCTCTCGGCAGTTACATCGCTGGAACGATTGGTTGCCACAGGAATCCAGAGCGACCACGGAGTCACCAGGAGATTGGCGGAAGCGGCCGAAGTTCTGGCCGAGGCATCCGAGCGGTCGCTGGCCGGTTCTGAAGCTGCGGCTCAGGCGGGACGAATCGCAACCGAGGCCGTGCGTGGGATCGCCGAAATCGGGGCAGGACTCGCGACCGGGCACAATCGCGTCGAGCATGCGATTGCCTCTGAGAGCGAAGCAAATACCCGGCTTGCCGAAGCGCTGCGATCCGGAATGTCCGGTGTTGCGCAGACGGCGAAGACCTTGGCTGAGGTTCAGGCCGGTCTGATCGGAATCAGAGATGAGTTCCGGCAGATCTCGTCCACCAATCAGGATTACGCCAATTCACTGTCGCGCCTGCTGACTGAGCAAACTACGGTGTCATCCGGTATTGCCCGGGCCGTTCGTGACATGGGATCGTCTGGCGTTGCCAACGCGCAACAACAGCAGGATTTCAGCAACGAACTTTCTGGTCTGATCAAACGACTCGATAACATCGCCCCGGCCACGGCTGGTACCACGCGGATTCGAATCGAAGCCCGACCGGTGATGGGGTGCGCAAGTTTTGACGAATGCCCCCGACTTTATGAGCGATCCCGCAGATACACCCGGCGATCGTGGAAATCGCAACCGACGGGACTAGGCGCGGTCGATCGTCATCGGAGTTAGCTGGCGTGAAATTCGGAAGCCAAGAGATAACAGCAACAGCATGATCTGCTTGGAGGATGGCTCTTTGCCGACCTCCTGCTTGGTCTTGCAATGCTGTTTCTCACGTCCGGTACGTCCGGTTCTCCGCTTCCTACCCCAACCGGTACGGCGACTCCGAATCAACTCGCGACCAGCCAGGTTCGGGCAGCGCTGACGGCCACGGTGCAGGCCGGGAATGTGGCAATGCTCAATGAAACAGTCGAGAGTGCGGCTGATTCGGCAATTGCGACCGAAAATGCCCGAGCCACTGAAGATGCGCAGTTGGCCAACATGCTGACGGCCACCGCCCGTGCCGATCAGACCAGGGCGGCTATGTCCGATTCGCAGGCTGCGACCGCTGCGGCGCAGGCTACCTCTGAAGCGCTTTCATCTGAAGCCACGATTGCGGCATTTGCCACCGAGCAAGCTCAGTCAGATGCTGATGTCAACCAGATTACCCGCGACCTTGCCACCGCCGCGGCCCAGGCGACCATTGACGCCCGATCATCGCAGGCAACAATCGACGCGCAAGCGACTCAGGCCGCCGAAGTGGCCGAAATCGCTACCGAGAATGCTGAGTCCGGGGCGAATGTAGTAGCTACGGCGAATGCAGCCGCGACGGAACTGGTCGAGATTCGGGAGATAGCAACCGAGAATGCGGAATCCGGGGCCAATGATCTGGCCACCGCTCAGGCTCGGGCGGAGGCAGCACAGGCAACGGCTGAGGCGCTTTCCGAATCTCAGGAATCCAGTGACTCGGAAATCGCTACATCGCAAGCCGAAGTCGCCAATATCCAGTCCACCATCGAGTCCGTAGCTGCCACGGCGACCATCATTGCCCAGCGGGCCGGGCTGAACACAATTGACCAGGCGTACGTGGAAGTGACGATTCCGATCGATACTGCTGGAATTCTTGCGGGTGATCCTGATGCTGAGGCCGCTGCGGTGGAAGAGATTCAGCGGGCCCTGGCGTCGTACGAAGACTGCCGGGTCGGAATCACGCTGACCTTTGGCTGGGATCTGGATATCAGTACCGGTCAACTGATCGCCGACCGAATCAATGCCTTGCTTCCGGTGGCTGAGCCGGACATGTTTGAAGAAGCGGTCTACCAAAACTTCGCCAATGTCGCGGATGTTGAGCAGGCAGAGATTCAGATGTACTTCTTCAGAGGTTGCCAGGCCCTGGACGAGAACAGCGACGAGTAGCTATTCGTCCGCGTCCTCAGTTGACGAGTAGCGATACTCATGCGCCAGGGCGGCATAGCGATCTGCACCCAGATGATGCAGGAGTCGTCCGCTGTCTCCGTCCAGCCGCCAATGCCCATCAAATGCCTCGTCGTCCGCGGCAACGTAGATGACTTCGGCGACGAAGAGATCATGATCGCCGGCGGTGTGCCGCTCGATCAGCTGACACTCGATGTAGGCGACGCAGCCATCGACTCGCGGCGGTTCGACCTTGACCGAATCGACTGGCTCAATGCCCAGTGCCTGGAACTTGTCACCATCGCGGCCGCTAACCATTCCGGACTCGTGGACGACGCGCAGGTGATCCAGCACCGGGACATTGATGACGAACTGCTCGGTGGTCGAGACAAAGCTGTGGGTGAGACGACTCGGTTGTATTGCCACGGAGATCATGGTTGGACTCAGGCTCTGCAAGGTCAACCAGGATGCGGCCATTACATTCGGCTGGCCCTTGGCCATTGAAGACAGAAGCGTGACCGGACCGGGGACGAGGATGCGCAAGGCATCGCGAATCTGACGCTCGACCAGCGTTCCCATGACGTTATCGCTCTCCTGAAATCCCAAGCGCGTGCCGATAAACGGTAACGGTTTCCCGGGCAGTCTTCGCCCAACTGAAGCGCATAGATCGCTCCCGCCCTCGATGGCCGAGGTCCGCACGGAGTTCGGAATTGGCGAGGAGTTGTCGAAGGGCGGCGGCCAATTCCGGTACTCTTGGTTCAACGAGTAAACCGGCGTCCCCCACTACTTCTGGCAGCGACGTGCGATTGGCGGCTATCACAGGTATGCCGCACGCCATTGCCTCCAGAGCCGTTAATCCGAAGCCTTCATAGAGTGACGGGGTGACATAGATTTCAGCACGCTGCATCAGGGCAATCTTGTCGTCCTCGGAGACACGCCCGGTCAGAACTACGCGCTGCTCAAGACCCAACTCAGCAATCAGCGGTTTCAGCGCCGGGTAGACAAGGGGATTGCTGGCATGTTCGCTGCCAGCAATGACCAACTGCACATCCGAATGTCCCTCTGAACTGATTTCCGAGAATGCGCGAATGAGCGCAGGGACGTTCTTCCGGACATCGAGACCGCCCACGTTGAAGACGTATCGGTTCGTGATGCCGAATCGGTCAAGCGCCGATCGGTCTTCCCTCTGATCGTCCCTGAGCGGGGCGTATGAGGCATCAGCAGCTTCGTAGGTGATCCAGACCTTGTCCCGCGGCACACCGAGTACCCGGATTACGTCATTGGCAGCGTGATGGGACGGAGAGATGATCGCTTTGGCAAAACGAAGCGATTGTTTCGCGACGGCGAGATTGACCTGCATGGGCCGCGACGCACGGTACTCCGGCATGACATACGGGATGACATCGTGGACAGTGATGACCACCGGACGTCCGGCCAGCACGGGACGGGACATCATCGGCATGTGCAATAAATCGACGTCGGCTTTGCGATTGGCCCAACCGGCACCGGCGAACTCCCAACCGAATCGTGCTCCCCGCGCTCCAAGATACGGCCAGATCCCGGATTGTGGCTGCCGGATTTCGACCAGTTCGAGATCGTCGGTCAGTTGAACGAGTTCGTTCCGGAGTGCGCCGACATAGGCTCCGATTCCGGAGGGCGGGCGATCCAGAAAGGTTGTGTCGAGGGCCACGCGCATGATCTGGAAATCTTTCGTCGTCAACATTTCCGATAATGTCGTTCGGCGGAGTAGTATATGCGTGTCCGATCTACCAAGGGCAGATTGACAGTCATGCTATCATTTGGGAAGTATTGGAACTGTCCCGCAATTCAAGGGGGTTTTCGTGGCCATCGTCGTAGAAGTAACAGATGCGACTTTTGATACAGAAGTGATCAAGTCAGACAAGCCGGTTGTGGTTGATTTCTGGGCCCCATGGTGCGGTCCGTGCAAGGCAATTGGTCCGGTTCTCTCTGAAATTGCCGCTGAGCGCGAATCTGAAATCAAGATTGTAAAAGTCAATATTGATGATAATCAGGAATATGCATTCAAGCTCGGTGTTATGTCCATCCCAACCCTGGTGATCTTCAAGGAAGGCCAGCCGATCGACAAGATCGTCGGTGCCCATCCGAAGGCAACCATCGAGTCCCGAATCGACAAACTGGTCACTGTCGAGGCGTAATCAATCGCATCGATTCAGTTGAGCGTCAGGAGTCTTCGGATTCCTGGCGCTTTTCTGTGCCTTCGCCTAGATCTGCCAATTCGCGCCGCAGGTCATCGATGTCAGTGAACTGGCGATAGACCGAGGCGAACCGGATATAGGCGACGTGATCCACCGCCTTCAGTTGCTTGAGGACTTCCTCGCCGATCGCCGCTGACGAGACCTCAGGAAGCCCGAGCGCCATCATTTCTGCTTCGATTCGGGTGACGAGGTCGTCGATTTCACGTTCGCCCACTGGACGCTTGGTCAGGGCAACCCGGAGCTTCTGACGCAACTTCGACGGATCGAAGTCTTCGCGTCGTCCGTCCTTCTTGACCACAACAAGACCGCCGATTTCGACGCGCTCGTACGTGGTGAAACGTCGACCACAGTCAACACATTCCCGGCGACGTCGAATGGCTCCGCCGCCGCTGAGGTCGCGGCTATCGATGACTCTGGAATCTCTGGCCTGACAAAATGGACAACGCATGATTTTGGTCCGGTTAGGGACTCTGCCTACCGCTCCCTCAGGAACCGGATGATCGAGGAATCACCCTCCCAATCATCATCGGGAAGCATCGGAGCAGGTGTGGCCGGTCGGGAACCCGGTTGTTGCGGTGGCGGGGCCTGACGTTGACGTTCGCGATCAGGAGTTGCTCCCGGACGATCCCGTTCGCGCTGCTCGCGTTCCTGCCGTGGGTTCAGCCGGTACACCGGTTCCTGGGCAGGTCGGGCTTGGCGTCCACGGCGGTTGGCACCGTATGGCTGGAACGATTCGTGATCATCAAAGCCGGTCGCGATCAACGTTATCTTGACGGCATCTCCAAGTGATTCGTCGATTGAGGTGCCATAGATGATTTCGGCGTCCTCATCGACCGCCGCCCGGATGATTTCCGCTGCTTCGCTGGTCTCGAGCAAGGTGAGGTTTTTGCCACCGGAGATGTTGTAGAGCACACCGGTCGCACCCTGGATGCTGGTTTCGAGCAACGGGCTTTCAATCGCCTGCTTGGCGGCTTCGATAGTCCGATTTTCGCCTTCGCCATACCCGATTGCCATCAATGCAGAACCGGCGTCGCGCATGATTGTGCGAACGTCCGCAAAGTCGAGGTTGATCATGCCTGGCTTGGTGATCAGGTCGGAAATACCCGAAATACCTTGATGCAGGACGTCGTCGGCGATCTGGAATGCCTCCGAAATCGAGGTCTTGGGATCGACCATTGAAAGCAGACGTTCGTTCGGGATGGTGATCAAGGCATCGACGTTTTCGCGGAGGTTGTTGATTCCCTCCTCGGCCGAACGGCTGCGACGATTGCCTTCGAACTCGAACGGTCGGGTCACGACACCAACGGTCAATGCACCGGCCTGCTTGGCGATCCGGGCGATGACAGAGGATGCACCGGTTCCGGTTCCTCCGCCCATGCCAGCGGCAATGAAAATCATGTCTGCGTCGCGGACCATCTCGGCAATCGAATCCGAGCTCTCCTCGGCAGCGCGCTGACCAACTTCCGGTCGACCTCCGGCGCCAAGGCCCTTGGTCAGTTTGTCGCCGATGCGGACGGCGATTGGTGCCCGGCTGTTGAGCAACGCCTGGCCATCGGTGTTGACGGCGACAAACTCAATGCCATCGACTCCTGCATCGACCATACGGTTGATTGCGTTACCGCCAGCGCCGCCCACTCCGATAACCTTGATCCGTGCAAACGTGTTTGTGAAATCATCGAGTCGTGATTGCTGCACCGTTTGCTCCTCAGCAGGACGACCAGATCGTCCGCTCGTGCGGCGGCCAATGAATGGTCCGGATGCGGATGTCGAACCAGTCGACACACCGGATGGTGAACGTGGATCCCGTGGTTGCATGCTGCTCCCGGCGGTAGGTGGCAGTCCAGTCAAATCGACCGAACATGCAATTTCCTCGCGCACGATCATTAGTCGCGAACTCAATCGAGCAGGTGCGACCGAGTGGTGAGTATATCACCGGGCAGCTAGATTCCCGCAGATTTTCGGGCTCAGTGTGCTCCCTGGTCATCGGCGTGACGCTCCAGGGCAAGGCTGATCAGCATATCGATCAATTCAGTCAGTGGCAGGCCAGACGCCTCCCACAACATGGGATACATCGAGATAGATGTGAAGCCGGGCATTGTGTTGACTTCGTTGAGCAAGACACGATCGGTACCGTGCTCCAGAAAGAAGTCGACCCGGGCGAGACCGGCGAGGTCGAGCGCACGGAAGGAGCGAATTGCCACGTCCTGCATATCGGCAAGTACTTCGGGCGTAAGTTCAGCCGGGATGATCAGCTCAGAGCCGTCGTCGACGTATTTGGCGTTGTAATCGTAGAACTCGTTGACCGGCCGGATTTCACCAGCAACCGATGCGCGCGGACGGTCGTTGCCGAGTACCGAGATTTCCAGTTCGCGGCCATTGACTCCCTGCTCGACCACAATCCGGCGGTCGTAACCAACGGCCGTTTCCAGAGCCACCTTGAGTTCCGATCGGTCGTGCGCCTTGGATACGCCGACACTGGAGCCCATATTGGCTGGTTTGACGAAACAGGGATAACCAAGTTTCGCTTCAATCTGGTCGAGGATCTCTTCGGTTGATTCGGCTAGTTCGCGCTTGTTGACCATCAGCCAATCGGCCTGCGGGATACCCGCCTGACTGAGGACCAGCTTGGTCATGACCTTGTCCATAGCGACCGCGGAACCCAGGACTCCGGAGCCGACAAACGGGATACCGGCCAGTTTGAGCATGCCCTGGATGGTGCCGTCCTCGCCCATTGGTCCGTGCAGTACCGGGAAAACGACGTCGATCGCATCGCTGGTCAGCATCGGCAGACCCGGGTCGGGATGGACTTCGACGGGCGTGCCTGTCGTGCCCTCAATCTGGAAGAGCGGTGAGTTCGCCGTCAGCGCGCCCATCGGGTCCCCGGAGGCGAGCCAACCACCTTCGCGGGTGATGCCGATCTGGGTGACGTTGTATTTGTCCGGATCAAGCGCGCCGATCACAGTCTGGGCGGAACGCAGCGAGACATCATGTTCTCCGGACTGCCCACCGAAGATAACCATCACGTTGATTTTGCGATTTTCGCTGCTCATGCACGCTCCGTTGAACGAGGTAGAAACTCCACCTCGGTTTCGAGATGGATTCCAAACTGGTCGAGTACGGTCTTTTGGGCGTGTGCGATCAGTTCGCGGACATTTGCCGCTGTGCCGCCGCCAGCATTGACAATGAAATTCGCGTGCTTCGGCGAGAACTGGACCGGACCAACCGAGAATCCCTTCAACCCGGCCGCTTCGATCAAGCGACCAGCAAAATCTCCGGAAGGATTGGCGAAGGTTGATCCGGCACAGGCACCAGTCGGCTGGGTTTGCTTGCGGTACAGCGCGTGCTCATCAGCGAGTCGAACCAGGTCGACCGTGTCGCCCTTGGGTAGACGCATGGTTGCACTGAGGACGACATGCGCGCGCGGTCGATCCATTGCCTTGATGTGCGTGTTGCGATAGGTGGGAGCGAGCCAGTCGCGATCCCTTTGCTCAACTGAACCATCTGGCAGCAGTACAGAAATCGACTCGAGATGATCCTTTTGCTCAGTACCGTGCGCGCCAGCATTATTGACCGTTGCACCACCGATGGTACCGGGCAATCCGACTCCCCAGTCCATTCCGGCCCATCCCTGCTCGCTGGCAAACCGACCGACCCAACTCAACGGAGCCTGCGCACCTGCAGTGAGTACAACGGAATCGCCGAGGTCGTCCCACGAGAGCAGGCCGGACGAGCGTTCCCCGGATACCTTCGCGACCAGGAGCAGTCCGTCCAGGCCTTCGTCCGGGGCAAGCACATTCGACCCACCGCCGAGAACCGTCACCGGAAGTCCCTCGCTGGCGGCCCATCTGACAGCGGCAATCGAATCATCCGGGGTGGCAGTTCGAACCAGAAACGGAACCGGCCCACCGATACGCCAGGTTGTGACCCGCGACATCGGCACATCTCGCTCTACCTTCAGATGAGGTGCGTCGGGAATGCTGATTGCCGCCTGGTTCGACGTCGCATTGACCATCAGGACCGCTCCGCGAGGGCCGCGAGCAAGGCGGGGCCAACCAGTGTCACATCTCCGGCGCCCATGGTCAGAACGACATCGCCAGATTGAACTGACTGCGCAAGAATCTTGACCGTGTCCGACGGCTTGCCACCGGACACCGTGGAGGCCGGCATGCGAGCAATGATGTCCGATGACGACACACCGAGCGTCTCGGTTTCACGGGCCGCATAGATATCGAGAACGACCGCAAGGTCAGCTGGGGTCAACGCTTCAGCAAACGGCTCGAGCAAGGTCTTCGTGCGCGAATACGTGTGTGGCTGGAAGGCGATGACGATCCGCCGCCCCGGGAACCGTTCGCGCGCCGCCTGAATGGTCGCGCGGATCTCTTCCGGATGATGAGCGTAATCGTCGATCACGGTGATTCCATCGATCTCGCCCTTCAGATCGAACCGTCGACCGACTCCGGTGAACGACTCGACGGCACGAGCAGCAGCGTCAATCGAGAAGCCCATCCCGGTTAGCACAATCATCGCCCCAACCGCGTTGCCGACATTGTGTGCACCCGGGACAGCCAGGTTGAGCGTGACGTGCTCCTCTGGCGACATGACTGTCTTGTCGATGATGCGCCAGTAGTTCTCTGGGCCGGAGCCGTAGGTGACGACCTTTGCAGCGGAGGTCCGGAATTCGGGCAAGAGCCGCTTGACTCCGACGTCGTCTCCATTCACGGCCAGTGTGCTGCCAGGATTGAAACCCTGAACGAAGCGGATAAAGGCGCTGTCATACGTGGCCTGATCCGGGAAGAGATCAGGATGGTCGTAGTCGATGTTGGTGATGATGCCGAAGTCTGGTTTGAGCCAAAGGAACGAGTAGTCATACTCGTCGGCTTCGACCACCATTTCGGCGTCCGATCCTGGCGCGGCGTTCGTCCCGGTGCTGGCCAGAATTGCACCAACCGCGTAGTTGGGATCGCGTTCCAACGAGCGGAGCGCCGTTACCAGCATGCCGCTGGTGGTTGACTTTCCATGCGATCCGGCCACGGCAATGCAGGTCCGGGCATTGGCAAGCAAACCGAGCAATTCTGCGCGCTTGATTATCGGGATGCCACCCTCGTGTGCGGCATGGATCTCCGGATTGGTATCACGAACAGCCGCTGTCGCAACGATCAATTGTGCGGCGAGGGCCATGTCAACCGCGTTGTGCCCGATGTCGATCTCGATTCCCTCGTCGGAAAGCAAGGCGACCTGCTCGGAACGGAACGAATCCGAGCCAGTGACGTGGTAACCCCAAGCTTTGAGAATCCGGGCCAGACCGCTCATGCCAATTCCGCCGATACCGACAAAATGGATGTGCGCTGGGGGTGGCGGCAAAAGATCTCGTGCGATGGTCGTCATGAGGTAACCATAGTCGACCGGGCCACGGCCAACTCCCTGAACTGGGCCCCTCGATCAAACTCGTCCCGGAACAGCCCGAAACTTGCGCAGCCAGGTGAAAGGAGAACAACATCGCCAGGCTTTGCGGCCGTTTCAGCGTTGGCGACAGCGGCAGCCATAGACTCGACCGTTGGCAGTTCACCAGCCCAACCAGCAGATCGAAGTTCCTCAATGAGTAGGTCGGTAGCGGTTCCGGCGAGGAGGGTCACGGAGGATGCTCGTCCAACAATTTCCTGTGCCATTAGTCTGAAGTCGAGGCGCTTGTCCGCACCTCCAGAAATCAAGTGAATGGGACGAGCTGTAAAGGCGCGGAGGCTGGCGATGGCTGCAGCGGGTGCGGTGGCGGCGGTGTCGTTTACGTAGAGCACGCCGTCGACTTCTGCGACTGGCTCCATTCGGTTGGCCACTCCGGCGAACGACCTGAGGCCAGCTGCGACGTCGTCAAGACTCGCCCCGAGGACGAGTGCGGCAGCAGCGGCTGCGGCGGCGTTCAGGTGCTGGTGTTTGCCGCGCAAGGCGTCGGTCTCGGGAATCTGAACCGTACCGACACGGTCCACGATGGTCGAATGCAGTCGTCCGTCAACCACGGAGACGGATTCCGGGTCGAGTTCACCTGATCCAAACTGGACTACCCGAACTCCTGACGGTGGGCTCAATCGGACTACTTCGGCATCGTCCGCGTTCAGAATGAGCGTATCGCCAACCGCTAGATGACGGCCGATTGATCGCTTGGTATCCGCGTAGTCGTCGAAATCCCGGTACGTGTCCAGATGGTCCTCGGAGATGTTGGTGAGAACGGCGATGTTCGGACCGAGGCACTGCTCGTCCATTGCCTCCAGTTGCCAGCTCGATATCTCCAGAACCACCGGAGTGTCACTTGCGATCAGTGGCAACTGGGCGAGTGCCGAAACACCCATGTTTCCCGCGACAATGGTGTCGGGACGGAACGACTTGAGGATCGAGCCGCAGATGGCGCTGGTTGAGGTTTTGCCCTTGGTACCGGTGATGCCGATCACCTTGCCGGGGCACGCGCGCAGGAAGATGGTCATCTCCATCTCTATCGGCACCCCCGCGTTTCGGGCAATAGTCAGGTACTGATTGTTGCGACGCACGGCGGGATTGCGGACTACGGCGTCGGTCTCAGAGAAATCGACCGGGTCGTGACCACCCAGCGCATACCGGATGTCGAGATCCGAGAGTTCTGCGATTTGCTGTTCGAGATGGTCGGCACTCCGCATATCCGTGACGGTAACGGTCGCTCCGGATTCAGCAAGATACCGCGCCACTCCCGACCCGCCACCGCGAGTGCCGAGCCCCATCACTGTGACCCGTTTGCCGTGCCAGTCGGTTGCCATTAGAGCAGCGCCAGGGCGACGCCAATCAGGCCGCACATCATGCCGACAATCCAGAAACGCATGGTGATTTGGGTTTCCGACCAGTTGCTTTGTTCAAAGTGATGATGGAGCGGAGTCATCTTAAAAATTCGCTTGCCGCCGGTGATTCTGAAATAACCGACCTGGATGATCACCGATAGTGCCTCAGCCACAAAGACTCCGCCAACTATCGGCAGCAAGAGCCACTGTCCGGTCATGAACGCGGCCACTGCCAGCGCAGCACCGATCGAGAGAGACCCGGTATCGCCCATGAAGACCTGGGCGGGGTGGGCGTTGAACCAGAGGAAGCCGAGGAGACTGCCGACCATCGTGAATGAAAACGTCACAATGCCAATCTGACCCTGGCGATACGCAATCACGCCATAGGCAACAAATGCAATCGCTGCAAGACCTGCTGCAAGCGTATCCAATCCATCGGAAAAATTAACTGCGTTGGCCGTGCCCACTATTGTGAAAAGGGCGATGGGCAAGTAAAAAAGCCCGATGTCATAGCGACCCGCAAAGGGCACGTACATGTGGTGAAGGCCAAGCCCCAGTCCGTCGAAATGCAGCAGGCAGGCAGCGACCAGTCCGAATAGCGTCAACCATGCCATTTTGAAGCGGGCGGTCATTCCGGTCTTTTTGCCGCCGACCAGACTCATCTTGTCATCGATAGCGCCCAACACCGCGCAGGCGAGCAAAACTCCGACAGGCAGGAGCATCGACAAACGGCCATACACGTTGAAGACAAGGGTAATCACGACCACCACAGCGGAGATCATGATGCCGCCCATTACGGGGGTGCCTGTCTTGTACAGCTGGGTCTTGGGTCCGTCGATGCGCACCTGTTTGCCGATGTTCTTCTGTCGCAGGAATGTGATCAGCGGGCGGCCGACAATGATGGTCAGGATGAACGCAAGACCAGCCAGTGCCAGTGAGACGGCCATGTTCTCGTCGGGCTCTATTGGCATGATCGAGTCGGCGAGCACCATCGACCCCGGCAGCAAATCCAGCATCAGGTTGGCGGCCTTAACGCAGTGACGATATTTTCCATCTGAAGACCGCGCGATCCTTTCAATAGCACCACGTCGCCCTCGCCCGGTTCCGTATGCAGGTAGGCGACGAGGGCCTCACGCTCATCGAGCGCAAATGATCGTACATGGCTGACTCTGGTGTCGGAATCAGTGGTGGCCAGCATCGCTTCCTCAGCAATAATCGTCGCCAACGGTCCAAAGGTGATCAGCTCGTCGACCACTTCTGCTGCCCTTCTGCCGACCATCCGATGCTGCGCCTCACTTTCCTCGCCGAGCTCCCGCATATCCCCAAGTACGGCAATTCGGCGACCTTCGGCAACTTCGTCCAGCAAGCCGAGTGCGGAGAGGACCGACGGGGCGCTGGCGTTGTAGGTGTCGTCGATCATCAACGAACCGTTTGGACCATCAATCACCAGCAATCGAACCTGAATGGTCGGATCGTCGAAGCCCGGGAGCATTTCCGATACGTGCATACCGAGTGCGTGACCGACCGCGAGGGCCGGCAGCGCGAGATACGGTGCGTGCCCTCCTACTAACGGGACACGGACATGAAACGTTTCGCCGTCGATGTGCAACTTGAAGGTTGACCCGCGCAATCCGTGACTTTGGAATCCGGAGGCCCAGACGTCATTGGTCGGCGAAAGGCCGTAGGTAATGACTTCGCCCGGTGCGACTTCGGCCATCGCCCGAACTCGTGGATCATCACCATTAAGGACGGCAATACCATCGGGCGGCAGAGATTCGACCAGTTCCGCTTTGGTGAGCGCGATGTTCTCGATCGTGCCCATCCGTTCAAGGTGTACCGGGTGGACATTGGTAACGACAGCGATTTGGGGGTGTGCGATGTCAGCCAGCAGCGCGAGCTCTCCAAACGCATAAGCACCACCCATCTCAAAGACGGCCGCTTCTGTGCCGGGTTCCATCTCGAGCAGGCAAAGCGGCAGTCCTATCTCACTGTTCAGGTTGCCGACACTGCGATAGGTTTCGTACTTCCGGGCAATGATTGCCGCAACGACTTCCTTTGTGCTGGTCTTGCCGATGCTGCCAGTTATTCCCACCACCTTGATGTCCGATTGCTGCCGACGGGCGCGGGCAACTTGCTGGAGGGCCAGGACCGGATCATCGACGACCAGGAGTGGCGATGTTTCATCCAGACCGGCGGTTTCGGCCCAGGATCTGGAGACCAGCGCGGCAGTCGCACCCTTGGCGGCTGATGCGGATACGAAGTCGTGCCCGTCGTACTTCTCGCCACGCACGGCCAGAAACAAATCACCGGTCTTAAGCGTGCGCGAGTCCCGCTCGATCCAACGAAACTCTGTTTGAGGCGCGAGGCTTCCCCGGATTTCGGCACCGGTTGCCGCGATGACTTCGCGCAGGCTGATTGGTGGAATCGACATTCGGTCTACCCGGGTTCCCGCTAAATCCGTTCTGCGACGCGCAAGAGCGCCGAGCGGCTACGGACATTATCGTTCTGTTCCGCGCCGGAGGGTCGGGTCTTGCTGCCTACCCGCTTGAGCGTCGGCACCGCACCACAGATGCAAACCGGAACTTCGGGCGGACAGATACATGGCGCAATCTCGTGGGCGATGAATTGCTTGACGATGCGGTCCTCGAGGGAATGGAATGAAATCACCACCAGTCGGCCACCAGGCCCGATTGATTCGACAGCCGCGGGCAGTACACGTTGGAGTTCGTCCAGCTCGGCGTTGACGGCTATCCGGAGCGCCTGGAAGGTGCGAGTGGCGGGGTGATGCCCGGATTTGCCGCGACCGACGATCCGCTCCACCAGCAGCGCGAGCTGGGTCGTCGTCGAGATCGGGGAGGAGCTTCGGCGGTCGACTATGGCCCGGGCAATCTGACGGGACCGACGCTCTTCTCCATAGGTCCAGATCAGATCGGCAAGCTCGTGTTCAGGCAGCGTTGCCAACAGCTCGGCGGCCGATTGCCCGGATGATTGATCAAATCGCATATCGAGCGGACCGTCGAATCGAAAGGAGAAGCCACGGTCACCCTCGTCGAACTGGAATGACGAGACTCCGAGATCAAGCAAGACCCCGTCGACTGATTTGATCCCCAGCCCGGTCAGGATCGCCCGGAGATCGCCAAAACTACCGTGAACAATCTGGAATCGGTCAGGTCCAAAATCGTCGGCGATTGTGATCGCGCGCTCGATGGCATCGAGATCGCGGTCTATTGCGATCACTATTCCGGCCGGGTCGCGCTTGAGGATCGCCCGGGTGTGTCCACCTGCCCCAAACGTGCCGTCGACATAGATCCCGCCTTGCCGGAGTGACCAGGGCGTCAGCCGCTTCGTTGAGGAGCACCGGGATGTGGCCAGTTTCAGTCAATTGCTGCTCGCCCCCTAGATGACCGAGGAAAGGCGGTCGGTGATTGCGTCGGCGTGGCGATCAAGATCTGCTTCGATCTGCGACCAGGCGGTATCCGACCAGATCTCGATAGTGGCGTCCATGCCGACGACGACGACGGAACGATCGATCTGAGCATAGCTGCGGAGTGGTGCCGGGACCATCACCCGGCCCTGACCGTCGAGGTCAAGCGGGGCGGCATCCGAGAACATAAACCGCCGGAACATGCGGGCATTGGGATCTGAAATCGGAAGATTGCTGATTGACGCTCGAAGGGTGGACCAGGTGGACTCCGGGTAGATGACGAGACACCGCTCGGCTCCGCGTGTAATCACGGAATTGCCTTGCAGCCCATCACGAAACCGGGCAGGCACGGCCAGACGGCCTTTGGAATCGATGACATGGTCGAACTTGCCGAGGAACAACGTGATCGCCATTCATACGTCGGCGGGGACTTATCCACATTGGGGACCACTTTTCCCCATTTCTCCCCACTGTTATCCACATTATGCGGTCTGGGGACGGAGATCGTCTATTCGGATGGATCAGCGATAGTCAGAAGCGGGTCACCCAACTTGACAGCTTGACCGATAACCACGGCGATGTCACCAATGATTCCCGTGCGATGCGCGGTGATCTCGTTTTCCATCTTCATTGCCTCGATTACGAGCACCGCTTCGCCTGCCGTAACGGAGTCACCCAAGCCTTTGGTGATGCGCAGAACCGATCCCTGGAGGGGGCTGCTCAAGGTCGGGCCACTGGCTGAGACATGCTCGCGTTTTGTCCGCTCTTTGCGTTTCGGGGCAGCCGCAGGGTCCGTTTGGACGAGATTCGGACGCCGGAACCCGGACGGTAAAACGTCGGCCATTGACCTCCACGACCTGCTCCTGCCACATCTCTGGATCGTCTCCCGAAGCTGCGGCGCGCTCGGTGGCTGGGGGAATGACGGCAGGCTGCTCGGTCAGGAATGCGGTAGACAAATCGCCTTCGATAAACGCCGCGTTGCCGCATGATGTTGCGGTGGAGTTCGACCGTGCTGGCAACGCCTTCGACGACGGTCTCGTTCAACGCCCGGCTCATGCGGGCAATGGCCATCGTGCGATCCGGAGCGAGCGTGATGAGTTTGGCGATCATCGAATCGTAGCGCTCGGAGATGGTGGATCCGGATCGAGCGGCTGCATCCACCCGCACGCCAGGACCTTCTGCTGAAACAAAACGTGTCACCAGACCGGGGTTGGGAGCGAAATTGCGACCCGGGTCCTCTGCGTTGATGCGGCACTGGATCGCGTGCCCACGTGCTGTTGCTTTGTGCAGCGTGGTCGGTTCGCCCGAGGCAATCAGCAATTGCTCGCGAACCAGATCGACTCCGAACACTTCTTCCGTGACCGTGTGCTCGACCTGAATGCGTGTATTCATCTCCAGGAACCAGAAGGACTGATCCGGCTCAACCAGAAACTCCAGCGTGCCTGCGCCGGTGTAGCCAACTGATTTGGTCAGTCGGATGGCAACCTCGGCCATCGCTGCTCGCGTCTTGTCCGACAAACCTGGGGCCGGGCACTCTTCGACCAGCTTCTGATGGCGCCGTTGGATGCTGCAATCGCGATCTCCAAGCGCCACAACCGTGCCGTGGTTATCGGCAAACACCTGAATTTCCACGTGACGGGGACGATCCAGGTAACGCTCGGCGTACAGTCGACCGTCGCCAAATGCGCGCTCGGACTCGCTCTGGGCACTGGTGAATGCCGATTCGAGTTCATCTGATGAGCGGGCGATCCGGAAACCCCGACCACCTCCACCAGCAGCCGCTTTCAGCGCGACTGGATACCCGTTCGCATCCGCCCAGACCCGGGCCGCTGCTGCGTCCGAGAGCGGTTCTATGGTGCCTGGCAAAATCGGCAGCCCGGCAGCGACTGCGGCCGAGCGCGCCGCGACCTTGTCGCCCATGGTCGCGATTGCGTCTGGTGTCGGGCCGACAAAAGTCAGGCTGGCATCCGCGCAGGCTTGGGCGAACGATGCGTTTTCGGCGAGAAAGCCATAGCCCGGATGAACGTATTTCGCCTCGCTGCGTTGGGCAATTGCGATGATTGCTTGCTGATCAAGGTACGGAACTGGTGCATTTGATTCGATCCGGTATGAGCGATCGGCATACCCAAGGTGAAGTGCTTCTTCGTCCCCTTGGGCGTAAATCGCGATGGACTCCCAACCGAGATCCCGGCAGGCGCGACTGACCCTGATGGCAATTTCGCCGCGATTTGCAATGAGCACCCGGTTTGTCATGTTCAGTTCAATGTCCTCATGTAGTCGATTCAACAGTCGGTTGTGGAAGAGCGATCGGATCAGCTGAGCGGGCAATCAGGTATTCCTGGATGAGCACCGGGTCGTTCAAATCCCAGTAAAGCGGAATCTGCGAGACAGCGAATTCATTCCGCATGCCAACGCACGCCCGGAGGATGAACCCGAAGTCTGGATCTGAGCGGCAAGTCGCCTCGAATGCATTGGCTGCTTCAACTCGCCGCTGCGTGATCCATCCCACGTAATCAGCAATCGCGGTGCGGTCGGGAGAAATGAGGAATGCCTGAGTAATGCGCGCGTACCGGTTGCGTTTCACCGTCAGATCGGTTCGGCCACGTTTGGTGTGTCCGAAAACAGGCTGATTAACGTCGTCATAGTTGGCAGCCAGCGATTCCTTGAGCGAATCGGGCAAGGCGTTGTCCAGAGCAGTCAAGTCATCATCGAGCGCGAAGGCGAGCTCATCGGTCGCGGAGGTCTGTTCGGAAGTGAGAATGCTTCCAGATTGCAGACGTGGATCGTTCGTACCCGAAGGGACAAACCACGTCCCATCCGCTGCCTGCCTGCAGTTAGAGATCGACTCGATTGCAATGATCGGGACGTTAACACCAGTACCGGTTGTCCAGAATTCGCCAAAGTTTTGGCAGCCTTCATCACCGCTCACATCCGCGGTGACAAGTGCAACCGAATCCTGCTGAACTGATGACGGCGCATTCCGCGAAATAGCCCAGAGGCCACCAATGAGTAGCAGGCAAACCGCAAGCATGCCGAGGGCAATCTGACGATCCTGGTTCGATCCGCGCTGGGCAGGTTCCCGCGTAATTGGCGGATCAGACATGAAGTTCACTCGATGGCTATTGAGCAGCGAGAACTTTCTGCGGCTCGGCATTGGCGATCAACGAATCGATCGTGACGTTTGCCGGATTATCGCTGATTGCAGAATCGAGGGGGCGCTGCGCAACCGCAAGAATTGAAACTCCGAACGGGGGATGGAATCGCTTGAGCAAATCGGTCTCGGTTGTCACGATCCGGTACAGCAATTCGTTGATTGGCTTCGGATAGTGGGCAAGATCAGATTCCGGTTCTTCCAAAGCTCCGTCTTTACGAAGACGTCGCATCCAGGTCTTGCCTTTGCGCATTGCAAAGACGACCGGGAAGAGAAGGCTGTTGCAGTACGTAGCCTGGGTAATTTCAAAACCAGCGTTCTTGAGCATGTCTTCCATCTCGGAGACACGATACCGCCGTTTGTGGTGATTGATTTCGTCGTGCGCCGACCAAAGACTTTTAAATGCGGGGACTGTAACGATCAGGTGGCCGCCTGGCTTCACGATCTCGAAGAGGCTATCGATGATCTGCACGTCGTTATCAACATGCTCGATCACATCGAGTGAGAGTACGAGGTCGAACGACCCAGCGGCAAAAGGGGGATCGGTGATCGAGCCCTGGATAATATTCTTGACGCCCCGTTTGCGGGCAAAGGCAATTGCTTCCGGTGCGATCTCTAGACCCACTGCTTCGCCATAGCGTTCGAGCAGTTTGGTCATTTGACCGGTGCCACAACCTGCGTCAAGTAGTCGGAACGATTCAGTACGGGGGAGCGCCTCCACGATTTCGGTGATCATGTCGAACCGCCACCGGAACCACCAATGGTTGTTCTCGTGTTCGTAATATTCCCCGTAGTACTCCGATTTCATCGATCCGTGTGACTCCTGTGCCCTGTCAACCTCGCATGTCATGGAGTTTGGCACCAGGCCACGGCCGCATCGCCGTCCCTACCCCAACCTGACAGATCATAATACTCCGGAAACACTCGACCGCGTACCAATCCAACAATCAGGTGCCCGTTCGGTGATCGTCGGCCTCTTCCTTTGAGTCCAAACTGCTGAACTCCACGTAGGAACTGCAGACAACTGTTCAGCTTAGGTACCAGAGGAGCTCCATGAATACGCCGCTCGTGAATCGACGTCAGCTTGCGTTGGGTACTGCCGCATCGATCGGCGCAATCTCCGTTCCGGGCTTCGCGCCTTCTCAAACAGCGGTCGCTCAGCAATCGCTTGTGTGGGAATTGATTGCTCCAACCGGCGAGACGCCAGCAGCACGTTGGGATCATACATTGGCCGTGTTTGATGACGAACGGACGCTGATTGCGTTTGGAGGACGCGACGCTTCGGGTGCATCGTTCGCCGACACGTGGAGCTATAGCCGCTCTGAGAATTCCTGGTCGCTAATTGATGCCACGGGGCCGTCCGCTCGATTCGGACACGCGATTGCCGTGGATCAGGCCGCCGGGATCATGTATTTGTTCGGCGGTCAATTCGGTGACCTCTTCTTCAACGATCTCTGGCAGTTCTCGATCGCAGACAAATCGTGGACTCTTGTGAGCGATGGTGCCGGAGTCGCTCCAACCCCACGGTACGGAACCTCTATGGCCCTTGACGAGGCGAGTGAATTGATCGTCTCGCACGGGTTTACCTTTGCGGGTCGCTTCAACGATACGTGGAGCTGGTCAATCAATAGTGGCTCCTGGTCTGAGATTTCCCCGACCAATGACGTAGATCGTCCGTTGAACCGATGTCTCCATGAGGCGATCTGGTCGGAGGCGGACCAGGCGATGTTGCTGTACGGAGGGTGTTCATCGGGTTATGGACCTTGTCCGCAGGGAGACCTGTGGCGGTTCGACGCTGAAACGTCCACCTGGGTCCTGATTCAACCCACCGACGCGCCGTCAGCCCGGATGAATCCTGGTCTGGCGTTTGATCGAGGTCGATCGCAGACGGTTTTGTTTGGCGGGTTGACCGAGAGTGGGTATGACAATTCGCTCTGGGTGTTGGAGACAGGTGAGAATCCAACGTGGCGGTTCGTAGCCACTGGAGAAATCACCCCCGCTCCAAGAGCCAGTCATGACATGTGCGTGACCGGCCCGAATCTCTACCTGTTCGGCGGATACACCGATGCCGGGCCAACCAATGATCTTTGGCTGGCCCGGCTTGGATAGCATGAAGTCAATTTAGCGGGTCGCTACGAGTGAACCCTCAGCAGCCGGGATGTACAGGTTTTCGATGTAGTCGAGAAGCATCCTACGAGCGCTGAACGCGGGTCCGTTGGTCATCATGGCGTTCTTGGCGACCCGAACCCAGTCACGGGGGACACCGTGCTCATCACGGTGGTAGTAGAGCGGCGCGACTTCAAACTCGATCGCGTCGTAGAGCGCGTTGGCGTCCGCGTTGTCCTGCTCCCAACCGGTGCCGAGCGCGCCCTCGATACCCCAGCCATTGCTATTGTCCGGAGACCATCCCTCAATCCACCAACCGTCGAGGATACTCAGGTTTGGCACGCCGTTGGCAGCGGCCTTCATCCCGGATGTTCCGCTGGCTTCCATCGGGCTTTGAGGATTGTTCAGCCAGACATCGACACCCGAAACGAGGAGCGACGCGACGCCCATGTCGTAATCCTCGGCGAAGGCAATCCGTCCGCCGAACTTCGGGATCACGGGAGCGCCAGATCAGTTCGCGAATCATGTGCTTGCCGCCGTCGTCGGCCGGGTGGGCCTTGCCCGCGAAGACAATCTGGACGGGTCGATCCTGGTTGTTCAGGATCGAGGCAAGGCGGTCGGCGTCGTGGAAAAGCAACGTCGCGCGTTTGTACGTCGCGAATCGTCGGGCGAACCCAAGCGTGAGCACCTTCTCTTCCAGGAATGGACCACCTGAAAGAACCTGGCCAGACTCACCGCCCGCTGACCCAACGCTGTCGCGAACGCTCGCTAAGTACGTCCAATAGCCGGCGCTTGCGTCCGGAATGGGCTCGCCAGAAGACATCGTCGGGGATGCCGCGGACGCCCTTCCAGACATCGGGATCAGCCTGGTGGTCACGCCATTCGGGGCCAATGTGTGAATCGAGCATCCGGGCGATCCGGGGAGCGATCCAGGTTTGCAGGTGGACGCCGTTGGTGACGGACTGCACCGGCACATCGTCGACGGCGAGTTCGGGCCAGATACCGTGCCACATCTCGCGCGTTACTTCGCCGTGCTTCTTGCTGACACCGTTGCGCTGGTTGGCCAATCGCATCGAGATTGCGGTCATGTTGAAGTCGGTTCCGGTTTCGCCGAAGTTACCGAGGGCGAAAAATGTGTCCCGGTCTATTCCAAGTTGCGGCCAGAAGTGACCGAAATAGCGGTCCATCAGGTCCGAATTGAAATGATCGTGACCGGCCGGGACAGGAGTGTGGGTTGTGAAGACTGTATTGGCCGCAACCCGTTTGCAGGCTTCCTCGTAGGGAACTCCAGCCGCGACGAATTCACGCAACCGCTCAAGCAAGCTGAATGCGGCATGACCTTCGTTGGCATGCCAGTAGGCCGGGTCATGGCCCAAAGCCCGAAGTGCGCGAACGCCACCAATACCGAGGATCAGTTCCTGACGCAGCCGGTGTTCGCGATCGCCACCGTAGAGTCGGGATGAGACTTGCCGGGTCCAGTCAGGATTGCCTTCGACGTCGGAATCGAGCAGCAACAACTGCACCCGCCCGACCCGAACTTTCCAGATCGCCAGCTTGATCGGATTGTCCGGATTGTCGAGAGCCAATTCGATGAAGACCGGTTGCCCGTTCTCATCGAGCATCTGGGTGGTCGGTTCGGAATGTGGCTCGAGGTTTGGGGTGACGTCCTGCTGCCAGCCATCCGGGGTCAGTCGCTGACTGAGGTAGCCACTCCGATAGAGCAACGTCACGGCGACCAAGGGCAGACCGATATCTGAGGCTTCCTTGATGTGATCGCCAGCGAGGACACCGAGTCCACCGGAATAGATCGGAAGCGACCGATACAGTCCGAACTCGGCCGAGAAATAGGCTGCAACCGCGTCCTTGAGCTGGGGCGCATGCTCGGAGACCCAGGTCTTTGCCGATGGGTCGAGGTACTCGTCGAAACTGGTCAGGACCCGGTCATACGCCTTCAGAAACTCTGCGTCGAACGAGGCCCACTTGAGTCGCTCAGGATCGACCGTGTACAGGAATAGCACCGGGTTCTCTCCGACCCGCTCCCACACAAACCGATCAATCCGTCTGAAGAGGTATCGCGCTTCCGGATTCCAGCTCCACCAAAGGTTATAGGCAAGAGATTCGAGTCGCTTGATGCGCTCGGGCAGGTGCAAATCGTTGTCGTTCGTAACGTCCAACCTGAATTCCTCCGGGACGACACACACACGATGACCGCGCATCCGCGTGTCGAACCTTCTTCACTGAAGTTCCTGACGGCATCCTAGGCTAACACACGCGACAACTGCAGTATTTCGCCATCACTTAAGGCGCCTTTTAGCGCATTCAGGACACTATTCGGAGCGCTTTGTCGGCGGCGGGCTAGCCGTGGTCAATCGGTGGCATCGGCCTGGCATCTGATTGGACAAGGCCCCGATACGTTGGCCGGTCAATACTGAAGACCTCGCCCATCCGGGCGTAAAGAGAACCGGCGAGTCGTCCGACCGGATCCAGCAATGACGTATCGACCCGGTCGTTGACGAACAGCTCTTCGGCGATGTGAAACGCGACGACCTGTCCAAGAACCATGAAGTTCGATGTTTCGGCGACCTGATGGATGGTTTCCAGGCGGCATTCCATCTGGACGGGCGCTTCAGCCACTCGGGGAGATCTGACCTTCGAACCAGGAACGGGAGTCAGTCCGGCCCAACTGAACTCGCTGACATCAGGCGGAAAATCGGCGGCGGTACGGTTGATGCGCTCGACCAATGCATTATTGCCGACGTTGTAGACGAACTCCCCGGTCGCCTCGACGTTGCGCAGGGTGTCTTTTCGGCCGACGCTGACGAAGCAAACGATCGGCGGATCAGGCGAGACCACCGTTGTATATGAATGCGGGGCCAGATTGAAGGTTCCGTCTGGCGCGACGGTCGATATCCAGGAAATCGGGCGGGGTGCAATCACCGCGTTCAGCAGATGATATGCCCCGCCAGTTCCCAGGTCATTGGGCGTGAATGAACGCATCTCGTTCACGTCAGGGGCTTCAGACCGGCAACAATCGAGTCACGATCCGTCTGGAGCCAGGGTGGTAGCTGGAGACCCGCTCCAAGTGACTCCGGTGCTTCGTCAATGCCGAATCCGGGTGCATCGGTCGCAATCTCCACGAGCAATCCGTCGTGCGTTCGGAAGTAGATGCTCTTGAAATAGGAGCGGTCCCGAACCTCGGAGACATCGTAGCCGAGCCCGAGCAAGTACTCACGCCAACCATGCTGCTGGTCCTCGCTCTCGGCCCGGAAGGCGATGTGATGCGTCTGCCCTCGACCTTCGGTGGCGTGACGGGCGGTCTCGGGCCAGCCAAAGAGCGTCATGGAGCTGGCTGGCGCGACGCGGGTGCCATCGTAGTTGGCCCAGAAATAGTGCAGCGTGTCCGGGTCGTCCTGATTGACCGACTTCTTGATCAACCGCATGCCGAGCGCCTGGTGGTAGAACTCGTCCGCTTTCACGATGTCATCGGTGAACCCGGTGACGTGATGGATCAGGGTCAAGTCCATGTCCGCCGTTATCACTGGAACCGGCTCGGCGTAGGTTAGAGCCGCAATCGACTCTTCGTCGCGATGTCCCCTCAGTTGTCCCTGCGGCGGCATTTTGAGCAACTGGCCCAATTCATCGATTGGCTCGTCGAGATCGTAGCCCGGTCCCTGGGTTGCGATTTCCAGGACCTGCCCATCTGGGTCCTTGAAGTAAATGCTGTGGAACCAACCGCGATTGTACGGACCAGAAACCGGGTGGCCAGCATCGGTCAGTCGCCGCTTCCACTTCAGCAGCGTCTCGTCGTCAACCGTCTTGAGGGCGATGTGATGGATACCGCCGACCCCGAAACTGCCACGAGGGGCAGTCGGCCATTCGAAAAAGGTCAGAATCGAGCCGGGTGAGCCGGTGCTGTCACCAAAGTAGAGGTGATAGGTTGAGGGAACATCGAAATTGACCGTCTGCTTGACCAGTCGAAAACCGAGCACGTCCCGATAAAAGTTGACGGTCTGTTGGGCATCCCGGGCGACGAGTGTGACGTGATGAAAACCGCTGGTTGTGTAACTCATGACTACCTCCTTCGCATACTATACGGTAGTCGCTTACCTTACACAAGTGCAAGTTTAGGAAACACTGCAGGTGCAGACTAGTACCCGCGTTCACCGTGCAATCGACGCTTGAGTCCGGCCAGGAATGTCAGGATCGCCGTGCAACCACTCCGTGCAGTCAGGTCGTTGACGTCGCGGGTCGGATCGATTTCAACCACGTCGAGTCCGCCGACCTTGGGATGCTGGCCGCAGATGAACATTGCTTCCATGAGGTCCCATGCGCTTAACCCTTCCGGGCTGGACGCGCTGGTGCCGATCGCCCACGGATAGGCAAGGCAATCGATATCGACGCTGACGTAGATGATGTCGGTGCCTTCACCGGCGATTCCCAGGGCCTCAAGAATGCACGCTTCCATTCCGCGCTTGTAGATGTCGCGGCCGGTAATCGTGGTGATTCCCTGATCGTTGGCCCATTGGCGGTAATAGGCCGCATTCATGAACCCGTGGATGCCAAGCTCGACCACGTTGTTCCCGTCGACACCGCCCTCGACCAGTTGCCGGAACGGGGTGCCGTTATGTGGACCTGAATCAAGGACGCGCACGTCGTAATGGGCATCGATATTGATGATTCCAATGCGTTTGCCCGGATTGGCGGCCATCAAACCGCGGACGGCCGGTGCGGTAATCGAATGATCCCCACCGACGATGATTGGCAGGAATGGCGTCCCCAGCGACAGTGCGTCTCGGACGGCTCCCTCGATATTGGAATGGGCTTTGGCAACGTCGGTCATGTGTCCGCTGATATCGCCGAGATCCCGGACCTTCAGGGCAGCAATGTCGGTGTCCCAGTCGGGTGAATAGGTCGTGAAGTACCGGAACGCCATTCGCACCGCTTCAGGACCACCGGCCGCACCGGAGGCGGAGATTGACGCGGCAGAATACGGGGTACCGATCAGGCCGGCGTCAATCGGCTCGACGAAGTCCCAAAGCGTCATCCAGTTACTGATGCGCGTTTCTGGTCGGTCCTGCCACGGTGCCCGCTTGGTGACCGATGGGAGGTTGAGATTGGCAACGGGTCGGTCGGCTGCGGTCATGCGATGCTCCTGAACTATCTAGTCGGCAGCTGAATCCTCAACGCAGGGAACATTGAGCCAGCCAGACTTGAATGGCTCGACCCTGCCCTCGTCGGGATGGAATCGGTGGCGCACTATGCACCCGTTGTCATTCCCGAGCAGGTGAAGTGATACGGAGGTCACGTCCGAGGTCGTGCGGACCTGATGGATGTCGGTCTCGGGCAGAAGCTCGTAGAGATTACCGGGGACCAGCGATCGACGCTCAAGGGTAACGAGGCTGGCCTTGCCTTCAGACCTCGCATCATCGGTGCGGGTGAAAACGTGCTCGTCCTGGGTGCCGCGGTACAAACCGACGATTCCCCAGGCGAGATGGTCGTGCACAGGGGTAGCGGCGCCCGGCGGGACAACGAGGCTTGAGAATGCCAGATCGCCATCTCCAGACCGGTAGAGCAGCCACATTCCGATGCCGCCGCCCATGCCGCTGTTTTCCGCTGGTTCCTGAAAATGCTGAGGGAGCCAATCAGGATCAGCTAGCAACTCTTTGAAGAGCGGTTCGATTCTCGCGACGATCATTGCCGCGTCAGATTCGCTCTCCCTGATCGCCTGAACTTGCTTGATGAAGGAGCGATGGACCTCGTTATCGAGATACCACTCGTCCTTGCCGTCGATTGTCGGACCGGTCAGTCCCTGACACATGGTGCTTACTCCTCACCGAGGTACGCCTTTCTCACCATGTCATTCTGCATCAGGGCGGCCGCATTGTCGCTGAGCACGATTGTGCCGGTCTGAAGTACATAACCACGATTTGCAACAGCAAGGGCCATCAGGGCGTTTTGCTCCACCAGAAGCACCGTTGTGCCTTGCGAATTGATTTCAGCGATGATCGCGAAGATTGCTTCAACGAGAATCGGCGAAAGGCCCATCGATGGTTCATCAAGCAGGAGGAGTGTTGGCTTGGCCATCAGCGCCCGACCAATCGCCAACATCTGCTGCTCACCGCCGGAGAGCGTTCCGGCCTTCTGGGCAATGCGTTCTTTAAGGCGGGGGAACAATTCGAAGACGCGATCAATATCAGCGCTATCGACAGTGCCAAGCGCAAATGCGCCCATTTCCAGGTTTTCCAGCACAGTCATTCGTGGGAAGACACGCCTTCCTTCCGGAGACTGGACTATTCCCATCGTTACGATCTTGTGTGCCGGAGTGGTGCTGATTTTGGTTCCGTTGAAAAGAATCTCGCCGCGGGCCGGGTGAACCAGGCCTGAAATCGAATTCAGTGTGGTGCTCTTGCCGGCGCCGTTGGATCCGATCAATGTGACGACTTCGCCCTGCTGGACCTCAATCGAAATGCCCTGCAACGCGTGGATATGCCCGTAATATGTGTGGATATCACGAATCTCAAGCATTGCCGACATTACTGATTCTGCCCTTCGATCGATGGTGATTGTGTCTGTGTTTCTGTCGCGCGATTGTCAATCGCCGATGCCGCTGCTGCTGCACCGGCTTTACCGAGGTAGGCCTCGATGACGCGCGTATCCTTCTGCACTTCTGTCGGTAGTCCATCCGAAATTTTTTGACCGCGGTCGAGGACGGCAACCCGGTCCGAGATACCCATAACGACCCGCATGTCATGCTCAATCAGCAGAATTGTGAGATCGAAATCCGCGCGCATCTGACGTATGAACCTGGTTAGCTGTGCGGTTTCGTTCGGATTCATTCCGGCCGTGGGTTCGTCCAGAAGAAGCAACCGCGGTCCACTTGCCAGCGCCCGGGCAATTTCCAGTCGACGTTGATCTCCGTATGCAAGATTTTTGGAGATTACGTCATCCTTACCGTTCAGCCCGACATAGGACAGCAGTTCCCGACCGCGCGCCCTGGCCTCGCGCTCTTCGACCCGGACGGATTTGAGCTTGAGAAGCGCTCCCAGCGGGCTGGAATGCAGTTTCGGATGCATTCCAATCAGCACATTCTCAAGGGCAGTCATGTTGGCGAAAAGGCGGATATTCTGGAACGTCCGCGAGATGCCCATCCCGGCGATCTGGTCCGGTCGTAGGGTCCGGGACTTGCCCCAACTACTCCCGCCCTGTTGAATCACATTCCCTTCGAACGAGATTCGACCGCTCGTCAACTGATAGATACCGGCGATTATGTTGAAGAATGTCGTCTTGCCTGCTCCGTTTGGGCCGATGACGCCTTGAATCGAACCTCGCTCGATTGCCAGCTCAACTCCATCCACTGCGGTGAGACCGCCAAATTGCTTGGTCACGCCTTCGGCAGACAGCACAATGTTACGGGTGGTGGTCGGTGTCATTGGGTTGTCAGCAATGATCGTCGAACTCAAGATCGCGCTCCGGACGTAATCAAGCTTAATCATCTTGCGCATCGACCAGTTGCTGCGTTCCCTGCAGGGCTATTTCATCAGTTTCCGGATGGAATTCAGCCTTGGTTCTGGCGCTCGGGAACAAGCCCTCGGGTCTCAGAAGCATCATCAGAATCAATGCCAATCCAAAGATCAGGAACCGGTCCTGCTTGAGATCGTGGTTCGTCATGAAGTCGTTGTTCAGTTGCTCACCAAGCCAATGCATTGGTGTGTTGAGTTCCTCGGTCAGAATCCGGTCGAAGAACCCGATGAGTAACGCACCAGCAATTGCTCCGTAGATGTTTCCGAGGCCGCCGAGAATGATCATTGCCAGAATGGTGATCGAAACGGAGAAGGCGAAGTTGCTCGGGTGGACGTACTGGAAATAGGACGCGAACACGGACCCGGCAAATCCGGCAAACGAGGCGCCGAGGGCAAATGCCCACAACTTGGTCTTGACCAGATTGACGCCCATACTCGATGCGGCGATTTCATCCTCGCGAATAGCGGTCCACGTCCTACCCAGCCGGGAGTTGTAGAACCGGATGATCATGAAGAACGAAAGCACCGTCACCCCAAGGATCAGCCAGTACCAGTTGCGTTCATCAGTCGGTCCAAACGAGATGCTGTGACCAAAAATGTTGATGGTGTTGGGTTTGACGATTGGGTTAAGACCGCGAGTGCCTTCGGTGATTCCTTCGGCGTTGAGGAAAAAGCTTGGCACGATCTCGCCGAACCCCAATGTCACGATCGCCAGGTAGTCACCCCGCAGGCGAAGGGTTGGCGCGCCGAGGAGTACCCCGAAGATCGCTGCCATGATCCATGAGACTGCCAGCGCGGGCCAGAAGCTCTGCAGCCACTCCGGAACCCAACCTTTTTGAACAAACATGCTGCTTGGAGACGTCAGGAAGCCAATGGAATACGCGCCAATTGCGAAAAACGCTGCGTAACCGAGGTCGAGCAGACCGGCATAGCCGACGACGATATTCAGGCCCATTGCCAAAATCACATAGACAAGAATTGCGCCAGACGCACCGATCCGATTGAAGCCCGTCGCCGAGTCCACAAACGGCCACAAGGCGAGCAGCAGAATTCCGATCCAGACTTTGTTCTCGCGCCAGTTCAGGAATGATTTCTTTTCGCCACCACCACTCGATGGCAAAACGGTTCCGGTGGGTGATTGCACAGTTGCCATCGCCTACACCTTGTCCGTTGAGGTTTCTCCGAAGAGTCCCCCTGGTTTGAAGATCATGGTCAAAATCAACACCGTGAAGATGACCGACTGGGTCCATTGCGCGCCCCAGCCGGAGAAATACTCCTTCAGGAAGCCGTCACTCATCGACCAGACCAGTCCAATCATCAATCCGCCAACGACCGCTCCTTTGAGATTACCGATACCTCCGAGGACGGCAGCGGTGAATGCGAACAAGCCATACCGGAAACCCATCGAGAAGCGCGCGCTGTTGTTGTAGTAGAGCGCGGCCATTCCAGCTGCTCCCGCCAGTGCGCCACCGATGAGGAACGCGATTGAAATTGTCCGGTTGATGTCGATCCCCATCAGCGCGGCTGCGGTTCGGTCTTGCGCGGTGGCACGCATGGATTTTCCGGTGCGTGTCTTGTAGACGAACCAGGAAAGCCCAAGCAACACCGGAATGGTGATTGCGAACACCGCCAGGTCCACTGGTCGGACTCTTACCCGGGTATCGAGATTGAACCACTCGGTAAGGATGTTGTAGGTCTTGTACTCAGATGCAATCAACTGGGGTGGTGTGAACGGATCTGACCCTTGCCAATAAATTGCTATCTGCTGCATCAGAAAACTGAATCCGATCGCACAGATCAGCGGGGCCAGTCTGGAGGATTTACGCAAACGACGATAGGCAACCCGGTCAATGGACGTGTTGATGGCGGCGCTGAAGGCAACCGCAGCCACGAGCCCAAGGAGTGCAACTCCAAATATCTGGATGGGAGCTGACTCGGAGGTCGTGCCGACAGCGCCAATTACGGCGGCGGCTCCATAAGCGCCCATCATGAAGACTTCACCGTGGGCAAAATTGATCAGTTCAACTATTCCGTAAACAATCGTGTAGCCAAGTGCGATCAATGCGATCAACGCACCGTTCGCCAGTCCAATAATTACTAGCTGCATAAAAAGCGTTGAGTTGAACTCCATTGACCGTTCCCTGATGCGCTATTCATAGAGGCTGAAACGACCAGACGGTCGGAGGGGTGGAATGGCGGAGGGAGATTCCCTCCGCCATTCAAGCGTCGTGAACTAGGAGGAAATGACCTTCTGGAACGCAAGCGCTCCGTCAACGACCTGGGCAAGTCCGATGATGGCCGAGTCCGTGTCGCCGGTCTCAGTGAAGCTCCAGACTCCGCCGAGGAGGCTGACGAAGCCTTCAGTTGCGAAAACGGTGTCGAGGAACTTGGTGCGGTCCTTCTCACCGATGATGTCAAGCGTCTGGATCACGAGTACAGCAACTTCGTATGCGTACACGGCGTAGGCATCGATGTCGCTGGCGTTCTCGTACTCGAGGCGGGCAAGCATTCGGGTGACGTAGTCAGCACCGGCGCCGCCCTGCTCGAGCAATTTGTCAGGTGTGTACCCGGCAAAGGTGAGATATGCGCCTTCAGCGGCATCCGCAGCACCATCAACAAACGTGGTGTTGTTGAGGCCGTCCGGGCCAAGGAAGAGAACATCGTCGACCGACATCACACCGCGCATGTCCTGCAGGAGTTTGGCAGCGTTGTTCTCGACCGTGGCACCGATCTGGATGATGTCCGGACCCTTATCCGCGATTGAGGCCATCAGCGACTGATAGTCGTCGGCAAGCGGCTCGTAGCCTTCGAATCCGAGCACTTCGCCACCGAGCTCAGTGAAGACATTCTGGAAGACAGCGGCCACTCCGTTACCGTAAAGGCTCTTGTCGTGGAGGATGTATGCCTTGCGGCGGCCCATCTCGTTGTACGCCCAGTTTGCCTGCGCAGCGCCCTGGATATCGTCCGCCGGGCAAAGACGCATGTAGTTGCGCTTGCCTGATGGGTAGTACAGATCCGGCTCGCCCTCTTCTACCGCGCCCGGGATGTTCTTGGTCAGGCCCTGGTAGGTGTTGGCGTACGAAATCTGAGCCATGCCGGCTGCGCCCGTGATCGGGATCGAGATCTTGGCAGCGCCCGAGTTGTAGGTAGCGAGGTAAACGACTGCGTCAGGGTCATTGACGACCTTGTTCGCATTCTCGGTCTCTTTACCGGCTTCCCAGCCGCCATTATTGGCAGCGACACCGTCATCGAGTGCCTCGTACTCAATTGCGAAGCCACCAGCGGCGTTTCCGAAGTCCTCAAGTGCCAACTGGATGGCTGAGACTGCATCGTTTCCGGTGCGGTCCATGGCACCAGTCAATGGCCAGGAGGAGTACAGCTTGATCGTGCCTTTGCTGGTATCGGTGATGTGCTCGATGCCCGGCATACCGATTTCCATCGCGGTGGCTGGTGCGGCTGGTGTCGCATCCTGGGCAACGGCGTCGTATCGACCGATGACCTGACCGATCAAGCCAACCGACAAGCCGGCCGCGCCTGCACGCATCATGAATGAGCGGCGGTCGATCGAACCCTGGTAAAGACTGGCGATAAGTGCCGGTACCGATTCTTTCGATGTTCTAACCACAGACATTTCTCCTGTCCCGCTCCGGCACAATTGCCGGATACGCGATAACAGCGCGCCCAACCTGGGTGCACTTCACCATCGCATCACGCCCGGTTCACGAACCGTACCGATAACGGCAGGCCCGCTCCAAAAGAGCACGCGAATGTTGGCGACAACTTGATGGCTTAACTGAAACCTGAGAATAGTCGAGCGTCTTGACGGGTGTCAAATGCATTAGTGTGGTGCTCGAGACAACTTTCGTGCCGAGTGCACGGTTTTTCGCAATCCGTAGGGCACAATTGGTGCCGTTACAGGCATGATTGTCCTAGGGCGGAAAGAAATCTATGCGAACTGTTCAGGAACTTCCCGCGTCAGCCGATGTGATTGTGATCGGTGGAGGAATCGTTGGCTGTGCTACGGCCTTCTTCTTAAGCAAGCTTGGCCGCGATGTGCTTCTGCTGGAGCGGTCGGACTCGCTCGCGTCCGCCACTACGTCCGTCTCTGCCCATGCGATTCGCTGTCAGTTTGCCGAGCCTGAGAACATCGCCCAGATGAACGAGAGCCTGGCGATCTACGAACAGTTTCGGGATGTCATTGGCGATCCGGCTGCCCAGATCGATCTGATTCAGAACGGCTACCTTTTTGCGTCAACTGATGAGGCCGATCTTGCGGCATTTGCGGATCGCGTTCGACGCCAGCAAGCAGCCGGCGTTACCGAACTGGAACTGCTCGATGGAGACGAGATTCAATACCGCTTCCCCTGGATGAGCGAAGAGATCAAGATCGGCACTTACCGGAAGTCCGACGGCTGGATCGACAGTGTCCTTGCCGCGACCCACTTTGCCGAGGCATCAGGCGCTGCAATTGCTATGAATGTCGCGGTAACAGCCATCTCCACGTCGGCAGGCAAAGTAACTGGCGTCCAGACGGATCAAGGAACGGTTTCAACGTCGACGGTTGTGCTCGCGGCGGGACCGTTCAGTCGGGACATTTCTCCGGTGCCGCTTCCGGTTGCGCTCTGGCGACGGCACCGGATCGTGGTTGATCCGGACAATCGCATTCCGCAGAACGCCCCGATGACCATTGATGCCAACACCGGCGCCCACTGGAGACCACATCGCGGTGGAGCACTGATGGCCTGGGCGCAACCAGAAATTGACCAGGCTGCCGCCTGGCCGGTAGAGCGCGACGAATCGTGGCCCGATCTGGTGCTGAGGTCGGAGAAGGGGATCGCTCGCCTTTCGCCATTCTGGTCTGAAATTGCGGCAACACTACGCCCGGACTCGTATCTCTTCACCGCGGGTCAGTACACGGTCACTCCCGACCAAAAACCGCTGATCGGGGGAACAGGCGACCTGGACGGCTTCTACCTGAACACTGGATACAGCGGTCACGGGATAATGGGTTCTCCGTCCGGTAGTCGATTGCTTGCCGATGTGATTGCGGGGACGGTCATTCCAGCCGACAATCCGTTCGACCCGGGTCGATTCGCTGCCGGAACAAAACCACCGGATGTCGAAAAGATCGTTTTGTAGCACCAGAGGATTTTGTGGACGACGAACTCCACCTTGAACGACCAATTGATTTGACTATTGCCTCGCTCGACGAAGATATCGATGTGGTCGAACGGGACAAGCTGGCCCTGGATCCTGTCCGCGTTTCGTTGCTCGAAGCTGGTTTCTACGCGTACACGACCTATGACGATCAGCAACGATGGTCGGTCGCGGTCGATGACGAGGCCGGCCGGGTCGACGTTCGCGTCGGTATGGACGGGTATGACGTTGATCTCTGGGGTTCCTCTCCCGGCATGTTTGCCGATGAGGACAACGAGTGGAAACGGCGGACGTATGCGCGGCTGGTGAGGATCGTGCTGCCAAACATTGCGCGCGGGCATCTCAGTGAGCATCAGTACGCCATGTGGGACGAGGTAGAGCAAGGGATAGCGGTTCGCATTTCATATGAATTGCCGTTCCAGCGCGCGCCTGAGATTGGACGGTTTGTACGGGAGCGATTGCCTGAACTGGAAGATTTGCTCTCACTAGTCGAATCCCAAATCGACATCTAATCCTCCCAATCCTGGTCGTGATATCCGTTATCGTTCCGACGGGCTGGACCTATCCAGTCTGAATTCGTTACGCAAGGCATTGCATTAGTGACCTCTTTGCAGAATCTGGTTGCCCTGTCGCAACCGTTGATCGATCAGACCGAAATCGACCGGAACGCGACCACCGACGTGGTCGTAATTGGTGCTGGAGTGGCTGGCCTCGCGTTTGCCTTGACGGTCAACCCAGGAACGCGGGTCGCGCTGCTGACCAAAGGAGTGCTGGGCGAAAGCAATACGCGCTGGGCACAGGGAGGCCTGTCTGCTGCCATCGGCGAGGACGACACTGTTGACCTGCACGAAGCAGACACACTGTTTGCCGGTGCCGGTTTGAATGATGCCGACGCCGTTCGCGAACTGGTTGAGGACGGGCCGTCCGCTGTTGATTGGCTCCTCTCAATTGGTACGGCCTTTGACCGGGACGATGCGACCGGCGAGCTTGAACTGGGACGCGAGGCGGCGCACAGTCGGCGGCGGGTGCTGCACGCGGGTGGGGACGCGACGGGAGCAGAAATCGAGCGAGCACTGGTCGCGGCGGTGCGAAGTCGAACCAACGTCGAGATCCTGGAGTTCAGTTTTGCGCTCGACCTGGTCGTTAGCAGACGGAAGCTGCACTGGAGCGATGGTTCAACTTCGCAGCGGTGAGATTGTGCAGATCGATGCATCAACCGTTGTTCTGGCAGCAGGTGGAGCGGGGCAATTGTGGGCCACGACGTCCAACCCCGCGGCCGCCACGGCAGACGGGATTGCAATCGCCGTTCGGGCCGGCGCGGCTGTGGCCGACCTGGAGTTCTGTCAATTCCACCCGACCGTATTGCACGTGGACGGCGAAACGCCATTTCTCGTCTCTGAGGCGGTGCGGGGTGAAGGCGCTTATCTGCGAGATCATGACGGCAACCGATTCATGATGAGCCAGCACGAACTCGCCGAACTGGCACCGCGTGATGTCGTCGCTCGCGGAATCCAGACCCAGATGGTGCTCGACCATTCCGACCACGCCTACCTTGATCTGCGCCATCTCGACGGACCCGCAATGCGGCGACGATTCCCGACCATCGCGCATGAACTGGACGCGCGCGGAATTGATCTGGCCTCCGATCTGATTCCGGTCGCCCCGGCTGCCCACTACTTTATGGGAGGAGTGGTTGCCGACGAATCGGGCGTGACGAGTCTGCCCGGCTTGCTGGCAATCGGAGAGGCCGCCTGCACCGGTGTTCACGGAGCGAATCGACTGGCGAGCAACTCCCTGCTGGAAGGGCTTGTGTTTGGTCGCAAGTCTGCCGAGCGACTGAATCAATTGACTCCAAAGCAGGGCGATGCTCAACATCAGCCAATCCAGTCCTCGTCTGATACGCAGGTGCCAGCCAGCGCCTTGCCTGGGACAAGACGTAAGGCCATGCAGCAAGTGATGAGTCGGTACGTTTCCGTGGTAAGGGATGCAACTGGACTGCAAACGGCGATCCGGGAACTCGAATTGCTGGCAACCGCACCACTTGAGACTGAAATTGATCGACGTGAGGCGTGGATTTCGGCCAACACCGCTCTGGCTTCGCTGGCAATTGCTCAAGCGGCACTCTTGCGCGAGGAAAGTCGGGGAGCCCATTTCCGATCTGACTTCCCGGAGCGGGATGCTCAACTCGATGGCGTGCACGTGGTGCTGGATACGTCCAGAGGGTCATGGGCGTTCGAGACCCTCGCCGATGCAATGCGGGGAACTGTGCAATGACGTGGCCAGTACTGATCGAGGAGTGGACATCCGAGTCGCTCGCATTTGTTCCGGACCTCCCCGGTTTCCAGATCGCCGGCGCAACCCCGGACGACGCGTTCACTACCGCCAAAGAGGTGGTTGGCCGATACATCACATGGTTGACCGAGGGTGAGCTGGTTCCCGACGACTTTCTCGTACAGGATCTTGAACTCTCCGAGAAGCGAATCGCGGTTGATGGGGCCGGACCGCTCTTCAATGCAGATCAGATCGCTCCGTCGACTGAACATGCAGAACTGGCTCTTGCGGTCGGACGGGCAGCACTCTCAGACCTGCTCTTCGTGCGCGACGACATCCCTGTTGAATCACGAAATGCTGCCGATCAGGTCCTGCGTCACGTTGCCGAGATGGACCGCTGGTACGCGATGCGGATATCGGAAGCAATCGGCAAGCCGTTCACATCGATCGAGGATGAACTGGTCCAGTCTGCAAGTTTGTTTGAGGAGATCATCGACCTCGCTATTGAGTCGAATCGGGCCGAGTCCTGGACTATTGATGGTGAGCAATGGAGTCTGGCCAAGGTGCTGCGACGGCGAACCGGTCATCTCCGCGAGCATTTGCCGCAGCTGATGGCATTCGTTGAGTAGGCAATCAGTCGCCAGCATCATTGAGGCGCGGTCTGCCATTGCACGGGGTCTGGTCGCAGATCGATCGGCGGACGTGTCGGTGGCCGAGCTCGGTCTGCGACGAATGGGTGTGCTTCTCGACGAACTCGGTAATCCTCAGCGCAAGTACCGGACAATCCACGTCGCAGGAAGCAAAGGGAAAGGCACAACAACGTACCTGGCCGCGTCGATCCTTGCCGAAGCCGGATTGCGCACCGGCCGATACGTGTCACCGCATTTGTTCCGCTGGAACGAACGCATCGCGATTGATGGGCAGTCAATCTCTGACCATGACCTCGCGGGTGTTCTCGGTGCGGTCGACGATCTGATGGGCCAAATCGAACGCAACCAACCCGCACTGGGCGTATTCAATGCTTTCGAGTTGCTCACCGCCGCGGCGTTCCTCCACTTTTCCGGCAAGGAATGCGATGCAGCCGTGATCGAAGTTGGTCTGGGCGGTAGATTTGATTCGACCAATCACATGGCGCCGGTCGCCACGATTCTGACCACCATCGAAGACGAACATGCCGAGATACTGGGGCCTGATCTTGCAACGATCGCCTGGAACAAGGCCGGAATCATGCGCAGGCAGGTCCCGACGGTCGTTCAGAGGCAGTCGGACGACGTTCTGGCGGTAATCGACGCGCGAGGCGAGTCAGGTCGGTTCGTCGATGTTTATCGAGGGACGTGACTGGTCGGTCGAAACGGGCGAGACAACATCATTGCGCTTTGCTGATCTTGATCTGGATGACCTCCAATTGCTGCTACCCGGGCAATCCAATTCATCCAATCTCGGGGCTGCATTGGTGGCGATCTCGATAGGATTCCCCGAAGTACATCTCTCCACTGAACATGTGAATCATGCCGTTGCCAGACTCGTCATTCCCGGTCGTTTCACCATCATGCGCCATCCCAAAACCGGGCAGGTCTTTGTGCTTGACGGAGCGCACACTGTTCAGTCAATCACGGGTTTGGGACAAGCGGTCCAGACTCATTTCGGAATCGAGCGAACTACATGCATCGTGAACGTACTCGACGACAAGCCACTCGATCGATTGTTGGCAGCGATGACGCCGTTTTCGGATGAGATCGTATTTCCGCCGGTCGGGGGTATTCGATCAGCAAACCCGGAGACCTTGCTGGGCGCTGCTCAAACTGAGGGTATCAAGGCGCGTATCTCGCCGTCATTGGCCGACTGCCTTACTGCGGTTCGAGCAGACGGTAATCCAGTCATCGTGACGGGTTCGTTTGGCATCGTAGGCGAGGCGATTTCGATCCTGAGTGATCCAACTGCGCACGAGATGTAACCACACACCGTTGCCCGCAGTTTAGGATTAGCAGAAGACGGCAACAGGTCGTCTTCACGAAAGAACCGATTCGATACCAGCCGGCGTACAACAAGCGGGCTGAGGTCGGTCGGCAATCGGATTCCATAGCTTTATGGCGGTCGCCGCGAATCCAATCGAAGCCACGATTCAGCTGGAAGCTGTCGATGACGTAACGCTCGTCAGCCGACTTGCCGAAGGTGATTCGGCAGCGCTCGAAACGTTGTACGACCGGTACAACCGGGTGGTTTATTCGTTCGCGATCCGGATGCTGGCCGATGTAAGTTCAGCCGAGGAACTTACGCAGGAAGTGTTTCTGCGTTTGTGGCGGCAGGGCGGCAGTTACCAACAGGGTCGTGGGGCATTTTTGACATGGTTGTTGAGCATTACCCACAACATGGCCATCGACGAGATTCGACGGCGCAAACGGAGACCACTGATTCAGGACGGTGGCGAGGACGACCAGACGCTGCTGATGGTCCCCGACCTGAAATCGGACGTCGAAGGAGAAGCCTGGCTCGGCTCGTTGCAGGAAATTGTTCGCGACGCGTTGCGGGACATTCCGGAAGCGCAGCGCCGAGCTATCGAGCTTGCCTATTTCTCAGGACTTACCCAGCGCGAAATCGCCGAACGACTCGGCGAACCGTTAGGAACCATCAAAACCCGCATGCGTCTTGGTTTGCTCAAGATGAGAGACAAGCTGGGACCAGTTCTCGATCAGGACGTCAAGTTCAGGTCCAACGAGGAATCTGAGTGAGCACTATCGACCAGACCGACACATTGCACGCTTCACTTTCCTGCGATTGGATCCGGGAGAATGCTTCCGCCTACGCACTTGGCGGACTTTCGACGTTGGAGATGGACCAGGTTGCTGATCACCGTTTGCTCTGCCGCGATTGCGACCGGGTTCTGGATCGACTGGCGCAAGTCACCGGTCTGATCGGCGTGAGCGTTGCCCAAATCTCGCCGTCACCTGAAGTCAAGGCCCGCTTGATGGCTCGCATACGTGCTGAGTCGGAAGAGCAACTCCGCGCACCCACTGCCGACCTATCAGTGGAGGTACCAACCCAGAAATCGACGATTCGCAACCTGTGGCGCCACCCACTTGTCTCGGTGGCACCGCTGATTGTGCTGCTGTTCGGGCTCGGCGGTTGGTCAATAAACGCGCAACGACAATTGGCTACCCGCTCTGACCAGATTTCGCAGCTCGAGCGATCGAACGAGGCGATGAATGTCCACCTGAGTTCATTGCAAGCCGGACAGCTCGCATTTGGAGCAGGGGCCAGCTCCTACCAATTGATGCGTGTTGACGAAAGCGCTGGTGAAGCGGGTGGCGTCGTTGTCAGTGGCACAGGTGATACCACGACGGTGTTCTCGGTCTGGAACATGCCGGACGAGCACCAGACGTATCACGTTGTTTGCGAATCCAAGCTTGGTGAACTACTGGCAGCGGGCGAAATTATCGTGAACGACAACGGCAATGGCACGGTGACGCTGCAACTGCCAGCACCGGTTTCGGAGTACGCGGCAGTTCACGTTCTGCCCAACACGAGTTCCGGCGATGGGTCCTCAGATATCCTGACGAACGACATCCTGCAGGCACTGCTGCAAGAGCCGACGGTGGTCCCGGACGTCAGCGAGTAGCGCCGAAGTTGCCAGATAGCCTGCGAGTCATCTATATTCAGCCGGTTATTGACGCATATTGCGTCGACTTCCCGCTCGTTCGAGCGCTCTTCCGACCGATAACTTTCAGGGGGTAATGCGTGGGTTCTGTGACTGTCGGGAATGTTGATCTGGAGTCATCAGCCCCTTCGGCCTCGGTAACAACCGCCCGGACTGCGGATCAATCCACTGCTCCGGTGGACCGCGCAGGCTGGCCACTGATTGAAAGCCTCAGTTTTGTCATCCCGGTGTTCAACGAAGAAGGTAATCTTTCCGAATTGCATCGACGCCTGACCGAGGTGCTCGCTGGAATCGGGCTTCCCTACGAGATTATCTTCGTCGATGATGGTTCGAACGACGGTACCTGGAACCTGATTCGGCAATTGCATGCGCAGGACGACCGGGTCATAGCACTTCGCCATCGTCGGAATTTCGGCAAGGCGCGGGCGCTTTCCCATGGCTTTGCCGTTGCCACCGGCACCGCTGTCGTGACCATGGATGGCGACCTGCAGGACGATCCGGATGAGATCTTCAAGTTCATCGACAAGTTGAACGATGGCTATGATCTTGCATCAGGATGGAAGCAGCGTCGGCAGGATCCCCTCGGCAAGACGGCGCCAAGCAAGGTCTTCAACTGGACTGTCCGCAAGGTGACCGGGGTGCAGCTTCACGATTTCAACTGCGGCTTCAAGGCGTATCGCATCGACGCGGCCCGCTCGATTCGCCTCTATGGTGAACTCCACCGCTTCACACCAGTGTCTGGCCAATGCCGAAGGGTTCCGGATTGCCGAGATTCCGGTCAAGCACCACCCGCGGACCTGGGGGCAATCCAAGTACGGCTGGTCACGACTGGTCAAGGGGTTCCTCGACCTGCTGACCGTCTTCTTCCTGACTGAGTATCGACAGCGACCGATGCACCTCTTTGGTCTACCAGGGTTACTCTCCGCGATGATCGGCATCTTTATCGGAATGGTGCTGACATTCGAGCGGATCGTGCTTGACCACCAGATCGGAACCCGACCGCTTCTGATGCTGTCCGTTCTGCTGGTTGTTCTGGGGGCGCAGTTCTTTGGACTAGGACTCCTGGGCGAGTTCCTGGCGCACGGCTCCAATGAAAAGCGTGAAAACGTTTCTGACGCCACCCGGGAAACGATCGGATTTGACGCGAACCGACGCTCGCTGACCGCAGGCGCGTGAGTTCTGAACCCCTAACGACTGAGATTAATCCGAAGAAACGCAAAGGCATCATTGGCCGGATAGCGTCGATCCCTACCCCGGCAATCTTCCTGGGTTCGATCGGGATCGCGGTACTTGTCCTCTGGCAAAGTGGCGATGTCGGCTCCGTGGTCGATTCGCTACGGGATGCGAATCCTTGGTTGTTGGTTCTGGGCGCGGTAATCTATCTGGTCGGGCTCTTCCTGCTCTGCATTCGTTGGCACAGCCTGGTGATCATGATTCATGGCTCGTCCAATTTCGGACGAGCCGGTGAAGCGTTCCTGACCTCGGTGGTGATCAACTACGCGGCACCGGTTGGATTGGCCGTACCGACACGAGCAGCGCTGACCAAACGCGCGCTTGGACTCTCGTTGACGGAAACCAGTGCTGTTGCGCTGTGGGAAGTTGGCGCCGACGTCATCGTTCTCGGGATTGGTTCGATGATCTGGCTTGTGCTCGGCGGATACTCTGAGAGCAACTTCTCGCTGACCGGACAATCCCCGCTCGTTTACCTCGGCGCGCTGATCGTGATTGCGGTTGGCGGGGCAGTGGTCCTTTTCGGATTGCGTTCGATGCGGCTGGCTACGATCCGGACCAGGGTTATGAGCGTTCTGACGTTTCCATCCAGGTCACCCAAACAGGCCGCCATCACATTGGCGATAACGGCGGCGTACTGGGTTCTGCAGGGCGTGGTCCTGGCGATCATGTTGAATGCACTCGATGTTGATCCGAGTGTGCTGCTGGTGCTTGGGATCACGTCCATACCAATTCTTGTCGGCATGTTGAGTCCGTTACCAGGTGGCGCAGGGGTCCGGGAGACCCTGATGGGTGGTATTGCCCGGGTTCATGGCGTCGCGGTCTCCCCGGTTATCTTTGCCGCCGTCGCCTATCGACTGGCATTATTCGCATCGATTCCGGTTCTCTACCTTATCTTTCGCGTATGGTTATCGTTCGATAAATCTGAAAAACCTCGGCTGGAGGAACAATGAGTACGGCAGTTCACGAGAGCGCTGAAGACACGAGTAACTACATCAAGCACACCCATGCGAATCCCGTTCAGCGCAAGCTGATCGACCGGTTCCATGGCGTGCTTCTGGGCAAGATCGAGGAACTGAACCCCACATCGTTCCTTGATGCTGGTTGCGGTGAGGGCTTTGTGGCTGACCTCATTCTGCAACGGGTCCCCGACGTCGCCTTGACCGGGTTCGATTTCAATCCGGCTTCGGTTGATATGGCGCGAAAGATGAATCCGACGGCTGATTTCGTCGAGGCGAGCATTTTCGAAATTCCATTTGGTCCGCAGCAGTTTGATGTGACCGGCTGCTTCGAGGTGCTCGAGCATCAAACCGACCCGGCGAGTGCCCTCCGCGAATTGGCACGCGTCTCGAAGCGCGCCGTGATCATGAGCGTGCCGCACGAGCCGTATTTCTGCCTGGCCAATGTCGCTCGTGGCAAGAACCTCGACATTCGCCCACGTGGCAGCGATCCGGATCACAAGCAGTTCTGGTCACGCGCGGCATTTGGCGAATTCGTCACCACCACCTGTCCGGAATTCGAGATCGCCTGGCTGGGTGGATCGTTGCCGTGGACTATCTGCGTCGCCAAGCGAAAGTAATCTGAACCCGCCGGTGTGCTAGCCTGACTTCGTCGACCAGCTCTCTCGGGAGGTGGTCACGGGAGATCAATCGTGACGCACAACGCCCGGCAATGTCCGGAATGCACTCAATACAATCACGGCGGTTCTGAATTCTGTCAGAAGTGCGGGGCGGATATCCGCTCCGCCAAAGCCGAATTCCTGCCCTGGGCCCAGAGCAAGGCTCTTCCGCCGATCGCCAGCGCGGTACGCGACCAAGGTCGGCGATTCGCCCGTCTCGATCCCGATGCCGCCGGCAGTGGACTCGTCTGGTCCGGCATTGTGATTGCGACGGTCGGGCTAATCCTCGACCTGACGCCAACGGCCATGCTGAGTCTGGTCGGAATCGGGACTGTTCTTGCTGCCCTTGGTCTTTGGCAACTTCGCATTGATTACCCGGCTTTAAGTCGACTTGGAGTTTGGCTGGTCGGCGTCTCGCTGGTCGTTCTGGGAGCAGTGACCTGGCGAGTGCTGGAACCGCAGGCTGCCAGCCCTACCAGGCCAGTCACGTCCGCCTCGACGGACAAAGACGACCCAGATGCGGTAGATCTGGCCCTCGACGGCAATGTCCTGATGCATCGAGGGGGACCGGCCCATCTCGGCCTCAATCCAGGCCCATCACCGGCTGGATCGCTCTTTCGTTCCTGGAGATTCGACACTGGTGGAGAACTCTATTCCTCTCCCGCGGTTTCCGGCAATACGCTCATCATCGGATCAAAGAGTGGCTTCCTGTACGCACTGAACGCCACAACCGGAGAATCGCTCTGGTCGCGTGATCTCGGTCAATACATCGTGCGATCCAGCCCGGCGATCAGCGACAAGACCATCGTCGTCAATAATGGGTATCAGGTCATCGCCCTTTCACTGGAAGACGGGTCTACCCTCTGGACCACGGACATCTCGTTTGCCGGGGATACTTCGCCAACTCATCGCCGGGTCATCAGTGTTCATCGCGAGTCAGAGCGGAGCCGTCTACTCACTCGCACTCTCAACCGGAAAGCAAGAGTGGCACATTCAGGTAGACGGCCTGCTTTTTGGTTCACCGACGGTCGATGGCGAGCAACTCTTCGTCGCAAATGACCGCGGCAAGGTGACGGCGATCGCCACTGATTCGGGTGCGATCAACTGGACCTTTGAAGCGGATGGCGGGGTTTTCGCCCCGATTATCAGCGACGACGACACGATCATGTTCAGCACCAATTCGGGTATCGCATACAAGCTGTTCAGCGCGACCGGCAAACCGGAATGGCAATACGACGCAGGGGGGACCAGCGGCGGGGCCTCAACATTCGACACGCTGGTGGTGGCTGCGGACAACGGCGGGGTTTCGGCCATCCGGCGAGAAGATGGTCAGTTGATCTGGCTGGTACCCACCGGCGGTGCGATCACTGTTGGGCCGACCATCGTCGGCGACCTCGTCTACGTAGCGAGTGGCCAGACGCTCTATGGATTCGATCTGGACACGGGCACGCTGCAATTTACCTACGCAACCGGCTACACCATCCAGACGGCACCAGTAGTCGTTAACGGCACCGTGTTCGTTGGTGGCCGGGACGGTTATCTCGACGCGATCGTCGGTGACGCGACCTAACCCGTGTTCTTGAGCGCTCCGGCTATTCCGTTGATTGTCAGCAATACCGGTCGGATCAGGTGCGAGGCATCTTCGCTGGATCGCAACCGACGAATCAACTCCAGCTGCAGGAACGACAATGGATCGACATACGGATTTCTGCGCTCAATTGAACGTCGCAGGACGGGGTCGTTATCCAGAATCCGGTTCTGACCAGTCAGCTCAAGAATCAACCGCTCCGTTTGGTCGTATTCAGCGCGAATCGTCCCCCAGATACGGTCGCGCAACGCTTGTGGTTCGACGAGGGCCACGTAGCGCTCGGCGATTGGCATATCGGCCTTGCTGAGCGCCATTTCCGCATTCGCAATTGTGGTCCGGAAAAACGGCCAGTTTGCGTACATCTCCTGCAGGAGCGAGATTCCGTACCGGTCACGAGCCTGGGCCAATGCTGAACCCAGACCGTACCAACCCGGAAGCACGATTCTTGCCTGGGTCCACGAGAAGACCCACGGTATTGCGCGCAGATCCTCGATGCGGGTCGATGCCGTTCGCCGGGCTGGTCGGGAGCCGAGTTTGAGTTCCGCGATTTCCCGGATCGGCGTGGCTTGCTGGAAAAAGCTCACAAATTCCGGATCGTCATAGGCGAGCGAGCGATAAGCGGCCCGGGACCATTCCGACAGGTCACGCATCGCCTTGCGATAGGGTTCGATCGTCTCATCGGCTATCGGCTCAATTCCACCGAAACTGGCGACAAGAACAGCACCGACGACCAACTCAAATTCGCGGATCGCAATTTCCTGCAGGGAGTAGCGGGCCGAGATGACCTCGCCCTGCTCCGTGAGCTTGATCCGACCTTGAATCGTTCCGGTCGGCTGGGCCAGGATCGCCTCGTTGGTCGGTCCGCCGCCTCGGCCAATCGAACCGCCGCGGCCATGAAAGAACGTGCCCTTGACGCCTTCCTGATTAAACAGTTCGGTCAGCTTCGTTTGCGCTTCGAACAGCGACCAGGTCGAAGCGAGGTACCCGATTTCCTTGTTGGAATCGGAATAGCCGATCATCACTTCCTGCTCGTTGTTCCAGGATTCGAGCGCGTTTCGATACGGCTGGCAGGCAAAGAGACGCTCCATGATCCCGGTCGCATCCGAGAGTGAGGCGAGGCTCTCGAACAGTGGGGCGATCGGCATCTGGCAGTTGACCCCACCGGCCCCGGCGAGTCCCGCTTCCTTCATGAGCAGCAGTACTGCCAACACGTCCGAGGGTGTCTCGTTGGAGGAGATCACATACGTGCCGAGTGCGGCCGGATCGCTATGCCGCTTGTGCCAGCGAATCGTCAGGAACGTCTGGATCACTTCCTGGGTTACAGGGGCGAATTGCTCAATCGAACGCGGGATGATCGGACGAGGATCGGTGATTTCCCGAGCCAGAACAGCGATACGCGTCTCCTCGTCGAGTGCTCCGAAATCCTGTTCGATGCCTGCCGCGGCCAGCAATTCAGTGATGGTCGAAAGGTGACGGGCAGAGTGATCGCGAATGTCCATCTGGGCGAGGTGAAATCCGAAGGTCTCGACGTGGCGAATGACGTCCTTGAGGTCGCCGCCCAGGATGTGATGCTCGCCTTGTGCCAGCAGCGACTCAGCAACCAACCGCAGATCATCGAGCAGCTCGGAGGCCCGGACATAGCCATGCTCGGACTCGCGCCGGGCGGCCCGGACCCGTTCCCGCATCAGGGTTATCGCCTGGCGGTAGAGTTCGTCGGCGTTGCGGTGGGCGAGATCTGCTGCCAGTTCCGGGAACATTTCCCGGTAGCGCTCCAACAGCGGGTCAAGCACCGGCGCAGGGCCAGCAACGTGGGTCGAGAGCGAGAGTCGCCCCGCGAGGTCGATAAGGCGCGTGTCGAGGACGTCGAGCGCGGTGAAGCGCAGAATCTTGAGTGCTTCCTGCGTCAGATCGGGCGTGACGTTGGGATTGCCGTCGCGATCTCCGCCGACCCAGGTGCCAAAGGTCAGGAACGAAGGAACTCGGATCTGCGCGTCCGGAAACGTTTCAGAGACTGCCTCTTCGATGTCCCGGTAGATGAGCGGGATGGTCTGGACGATGGTCGAGCGGAAGTGAATCAGGCCGGCCTGGAGTTCATCAATAACCGTCGGTTGAACTGCCCGGACCTCATTGCTTCCCCACAGTTCGGCAATGGTCGAGGCCAATCGGGTCTCGATCCGCTTCAGGTCGGCAGGAAGTGCTCCTCGTTCGTCGAGATCGCGCAGAACCCGAAATATGCGTGCTTGCTTGTCGATTGTCGTGCGGCGGCGAGCCTCAGTTGGATGCGCGGTCAGCACAAGTTTGATCCGCGCCTGGTCCAGCATCACCTGAAGTTGCTCAGCGGTCACTCCCCGATCGCGCAGGATTCCGATTGCCTCGCGGATCGAGCCCCGGCGTGGTTTGGGGGCGATTTCCCGCTCCCTCCGACGCAGCCGGCGAATACGCTCGTTGTCCTCGCACAGGTTAATCAGCTGAAAGTAATTGGTGAAGGCGCGGATCAGCATCTCCGCGTCCCCGATCTCTATTCCACTGACCACCGCTGCGAGTTCGAATCCGGCTGATTCCTTGCCGGCCCGGAAGTCCTTGCCCAGCGAGCGAACCTGCTCCTCAAGGCCAAACGCGTCCATGCCGGCCTGCGATTGGATGACATCGCCCAGCAAGTCGCCAAGGAGATAGATGTCGTCGGAGAGTGTTCGATCTGGCGTTGTCATCCGATGTCCCATGGTTAGCGGAATTAGTCGGTTCAACCTATACGGTCGACGGCGTACATGACAAGGTCGACCCTGCACAACGTGGTAGATTCCCGACCATGAATACTGACCAAACATCACCCAAGCGCGTAATCCGGCTGGCGGTTGTTCCAGGCGATGGCATCGGCAGCGAAGTTGTTCCGGAAGGGCTGAAGGTGCTCGACCACCTCGCGGCCATGTCACACGGCGAGGTCACGTTCGAGTACGACCATTTTCCGTGGGGCTGCGAGTATTACCTCAAGCACGGAAAGATGATTTCTGACGATGCGCTCGAGATTCTGGCCGGTTATGACGCGATCTTCTTCGGGGCAGTCGGTTGGCCAACCGTGCCAGACCACATCAGCCTCTGGGGATTGCGTCTGGCGATCTGCCAGGGGTTTGACCAATACGTCTGCCTGCGGCCGGTGCACCTGCTGCCTGGCATCGAGAGTCCGCTTCGGTCTGCCACACGCGAAACCATCGATTTCGTGGTCGTACGGGAGAACAGCGAAGGTGAGTACGCCGGTGTTGGCGGACGGACTGGCGCAGGTCGCGGTTCAGAAATCGCTACCCAGACTGCCGTCTTCACCGAGGTCGGCTGCGAGCGCATCATCCGCTATGCCTTTGACCTGGCCATGACCCGACCCCGCCGCAAGGTCACGAGCGTCACCAAGAGCAATGCCCAGCAATATGGAATGACGCTTTGGGACGATGTGTTCAAGCGGGTGGCGGCCGAGTACCCGGACGTCACCACCGAGAGCTGGCTGGTCGATGCCATGGCCGCCCGATTTGTGTTGCGACCGGAGACACTCGATGTGGTGGTAGCGTCGAATCTCTTCGGCGATATCCTGTCCGACCTCGGCAGCGCTCTGGCCGGCAGTCTGGGTGTGGCCGCCAGCGCCAACATTGATCCTGAACGGCGGCGAACCAAGCATGTTCGAGCCGGTGCACGGATCTGCGCCCGATATTGCTGGGAAAGGCATCGCCAATCCGATCGGTCAGATCTGGAGCGCGGCCCTGATGCTCGAACATCTCGGGTTCCCGGAATGGGCGAAGGACGTGGTTGGCGCAATTGAAGCAACCACGTCCATGGGCATCACCACCCCCGACCTCGGCGGTCATGCGAGCACAACCGAGGTCGGGGATGCGATTGTCAGTTTCCTGCGCTAGGACCGGCGAAGCTGCGGACCGTGGCAACGTCGGCTGCGGACTGCTGGTAGATCATGTTGATGTCGGTGTTGAGCGCGAAGAAGCGGCAACCGGCGGCGTGCCAGCGTTCGAACCGGCGGGCATCCCGCTCGACCATTCCAGCGGTCTTGCCTGCTGCTGAGACGCGGCGCATCACGTGTTCGACGGCTTCAACGAACGTTGGATGATCGAACTGACCGGTCAGCCCGAGCGAGATCGAGAGATCCTGCGGGCCGACACAAATGACATCGATGCCCTCAACAGCGGCAAGTTCATCGATGCGTTCTACCGCGCCGATTGTTTCGACCTGAACGATTGAGACGGTGTTCGTGTTGACCTCGGCGTAGCCCTCGGCTGGGGTGCGTCGCTCGTAGCCATATCGACCTTCGCCACCCGCACCGCGCCGACCGATTGGCGGGTAATACGAGAACGAGACCGCCGCAGCGACCTCTTCTGGTGTATCGACCCTGGGCACGATTGCCCCGATCGCACCGGCATCCAGGGCGCGAGCGACGAGTGCGTACTGCAGATCAGTAACTCGTACCAACGGCGTTATTCCAATTGCGCGTGCGTACTGAACGAGCGTCTGGATAGTTTCCCAGCCGTACATGGCGTGTTCCATGTCCAGCCAGATGAAATCGTGCCCGGCCAGTTTGAGCGCCTTGATGACTCCGACTGTTTTGGACTCGTTGATGATCGGTCCGGAAACGGCGGTTCCGGCTTTGAGTGTCTCCCTGAAACTGGTCACGTTAGGCCTCCGGTCCGGCGAGTCGCTCAAGCACAGTAATCAGCGCGGAGTGATCGAGCTGGCCCCCACCGGACGACGAGACCGAGTCGTAGAGTTGACTGACCAACGCCGTGACGGGAAGTGGTGACTTCGACTCGCGACCGGTTGCCAGTGCGATGCCCAAATCCTTGCGATGCAGGTCAACGCGGAAGCCCGGCTCAAACGAGCGCTGGATCATGGTCGCGCCGCGCATCTCGAGAACCCGACTGGCGGCCAGACCACCGCCGAGCACCTGGGCGACCTTGGCGGGATCGACTCCGGCGCGCTGGGCCAGGACGAGCGCCTCACTCACGGCGGCGTAATTGATCGCCACGACGATCTGGTTACAGGCCTTGGCGATCTGTCCGGCCCCAGGTCCGCCGAGGTGGACGATTGTCTTGCCCATCGCCTCGAATAATGGCATTGCCCGGGCGAGATCTGCTTCGGAACCACCGACCATGATGCTGAGTGTTCCGGCAATCGCGCCCTTGTCGCCGCCGCTGACCGGTGCGTCCAGAGCCGATGCGCCCTTTGCGACCAGTGCTTCGCTGACTGCGACCGAGGTGGCCGGGGCAATAGTGCTCATGTCGATCAACAGCGAACCGGGACGGATGCTGTCGGCCAAACCGTTGTCACCGAAGACGACCGCCTGGACATCTGGCGAATCCGGCAGCATGGTGATGATGATGTCGGCCTGCTCTGCGACCTGAGCCGGAGAATCAACCACAAGCAAACCGGGAATCTCAGCGGCCAGTTCATCAGCCGAGGCCCGGGTGCGGGTATGGACAACCAGCGAGAAGCCGGCCTTGCTCAGGTTACGAACCATCGGCTTGCCCATGATGCCGAGGCCGATAAATCCAATTGGTTTCGGTGTGTCACTGCTCACTTGACGAATGCTCCCATCCACGCAAGCGACTCTTCTGTGGTCGCTGTACTCGGTTTGTATTCGAGACCGATCGGGCCGGTGTATCCGACCTCGTCGATCACGGAGAAGATGAACTCCCAGTTGAGCTCACCGGTTCCGGGTTCGGTTCGTCCCGGCGCATCGGCAATCTGAATGTGCCCGATCAGGTCGATCTTCTCCCTGAGCGTGCTGGTGATTTGCCCCTCTGTCCGCTGGGCGTGATAGATATCGTATTCGAGAAGCAGGTTCTCTTCTGCTACCTCTTCAACGATTGCGAATCCCAGCGACGGGGTAGAGAGATAAAATCCGGGGGCGTCGAAGGGGTTGAGTGGTTCGACGTTCAGCAGGATCCCTTCAGACTGGGCAGCGACTGCCGCATATCGCAGATTCTCGATCAGTGTCGCCCGTTGGATCTCGTCTGGCACTGAATCGAGCCGCAACCCGCCGGGACAATTCAACTTTGTCGTATCAACTGCTCGGGCATAAGTAAGTGCCAGATCGACCGATGCCTTGAACTCGTCGATGCGCGCCGGGTCGTTAGCCATACCGCGATCACCACGTGCGGCGTCACCGGCTGGGAGGTTGAAAAGCACCATGTCCAGTTGGTTCCGTTGGAGTTCGGCAGCAATATCGTCCGGTGCGAAGTCGTACGGGAACTGGAACTCGACTGATTCGAATCCCGCTGCCCTGGCACGCGCGAATCGCTCCAGAAACGGTACCTCAGCGAAAAGCATGGACACATTCGCGCAAAACTGGACCACGGAATACTCCCTTTCACGCAATTTCCGGTCGGAACCGGGTATTTTGTCCCCTGATACAATCGGGCGGTTAGGCGCCTTTCGCATCAGGAGTTCCGAAATCAATGACGTCGTCGCACATTCTCACGGCGGAAGAACTGTCCGACCGACTCTATCCAACTTCGCCAGTAATTTCCGCCGACGGTCGCAATGTCGCGTTCGTCGTGCAACCGGTTGGCAAACGCGAGAAGCATGACCTTTCGGCAATCTGGCTCTCGCGAGATGGCAAGCCTGCAACCCAGTTCACGTCCGGGTTAGCAGGGGATAGTTCCCCTGTATTCTCGCCTGATTCCACCCAACTCGCATTTGTCTCTGATCGGCATGAACGTGATCAGCAGCGGGTTTATGTCATGCCGCTTTCCGGTGGGGAGGCCGTTCGCGTTGGTACGGTCGAAGGTGAGTTGTCGAATCTGCAGTGGTCGTCCGATGGCGGCTACCTCGGAATACTTGTAACCGATCCTGAGACTGAAGCAGAAAAGAAGGCCAAAGAGGATCGGAATGATCCGATTCTTGAAGAGCGGGCACTCAAGTACAACCGGCTCTTCGTAATTGAGGTCGCGAGCGGCAAAACCCGACAGCTCACCTTCGGCAAGCGCTCAGTGATGGAGTTCGCATTCTCGCTGGATGGTCAGCGGGTGGCAGTATCCACGTCGCACCGGACCGATGTCGAAGGCGAGTTTCAGGACTGCGAACTGGGCATTATCCCCGTCACCGGCGGACGGACTCAGAAGATTGCAACCACCCTGGGTGTCACGTCTCACCTGATGTTCGTGGACACTGCGAACGGAGAGCAAATCGCGGCCAGGTTCAACGGGTTCACCACAGACCCGGTCGATTCGATCTGGCTGTTCCCGGTCGAGCCAGGAGAAGGTCGGGAGCTTCTGACCGACGACCATGGAAATGTCGAAGCCATCTATCCCGTCCCAGGACGACCGGATCACATCGGGTTGCGCATCGTTGAGACGGTTCATGGAAACGCTATGACTGTCGATGCGAACACTGGCAACCGGACGTATTCGCTCTCCGAAGGCTGGCAAAACCGGGGGACCGTTGTCTCAGGCCCAGCCTACTCGGCAGATGGCAATTCAGTGGCGTTCGTCTGGTCCGACTCGGTAATGCCGGAAGAAGTGTTCGTGTCGACGCATGGTGCTGAGCCAGTACGCGTGACCACGTTCTCGAAAGCGTTCGACGGGCGTCTGAACCGAAGTGAACTGGTCGAGTGGGAATCTGACGAGTGGACGATTCAGGGGCATCTGATTTACCCCCACGGCTACGAAGAGGGCAAGCGCTATCCATTGCTCATCGAGGCTCACGGCGGACCATCATGGCAGTGGGAGGATCACTGTTTCCTTGACTGGCACGATTGGGCGCAGTTCATGGCATCCCGCGGATTTGCTGTCCTGGCTCCCAACCCACGTGGATCAACTGGTCGTGGCGAGGCATTCCAGAAAGCGCTGCAGAACGACGTTGGGGGTGGTGAAGTTCGCGACCTGATCACCGGTGCGCAGGCAATGGTCGACCGGGGTATTGCTGATCCTGACCGGTTGGGCATCGGTGGCTGGAGTTGGGGCGGGTATCTGACCGCAACGACCATCACCAAAACGACGATGTTCAAGGCGGCAATGATGGGAGCCGGACTCTCCAATCTTTACTCGGACCATGGCACTGATGACATTCCGTCGGCAAACTTGCTCTATTTCCCGGGCGAGCCATATCACCATTCCGATATGTACTGGGATGGCTCCGCCCTGAAGCGAATCGCCGACTGCGTTACGCCCACGCTGATCATTCATGGCGATGCTGACGATCGGGTGCATCCGTTGCAGGGCAAGGAAATGTACCGGGCGTTGACCCGACTTGGGGTGGATACGGAGTTCGTCCGCTATCCGCGGCAAGGGCACAACATCAAGGAGCGCAACTACCAGATCGATCTGCTGAACCGGCTGGCTGCGTGGTTTGAGAAGTACCTGAAGTAGTGAAAAGTTGGCCGTTGTCAGTTGTCAGATCGACAGTCGAGTGACTTCTGATGACGGCTAGTCGACTCTGAGTAGGGTTTCGATGGTGCGGGCGTAGATTCTGGCTTGAGCAACGAGGTCGTCGATGTAGACGGCCTCGTTGGCACCGTGGGCACCCTCCCCGCCGGGACCAAGCCCTACGGTGTCGATGCCAGCCTGGCGGTAGTAGCGTCCGTCTGTTGCGCCGGCCCACTGCACGAAGTATTCAGGTTCCTGCTCCCGCTCCGCCTTGACGGCGTCCCAGACGGTCCGCACCAGCACTGAATCAGGGTCGGTGATATTGGCGGCGATGAAGTCGCCATCAGGATCGACATCGAGTGTGTAGCGAAACCGATTGTCGGCGAGCGTTACGTCTGCGAGGACTGCCTCGATTTCGGCAACGGCCGACTCCAGCGTTTCACCCGGAATCAGGCGGCGATCGATCGAAAACGTGCACTCGCCCGGTACGACATTGTGGGCAACGCCGCCACTGATCGTGTTGATGCTGATCACAGGCTTCCCTACCGAGGGATGGAACTTGTCGAGATCCTGCTCCAGAGCAACGATTGCCCTGGACGCGAGGGCGATGGCGTTGATCCCGGAAGCACGGGCAGCTGCTGTGTGGGACGCCTTGCCATGGACGGTCACATTGATACCGAGAATCCCCCGTTCGGCGTTGCGGACCTTGAGATCACTCTTCTCGCCGATCAGGCACCAGTCAGGGCGAGGCAGGACCCCGTTCTCAATTGCTTCGATCACTGCGATTGTTCCGTAATGCCCGCTTAGCTCTTCGTCACTGACTACGTGGGCCTGGAGGCACCCCTTCAGAGGGACATCGCGAAACAACTCCATCATCGCCAACATGACACCGGTAGATGCCTTCATATCGGACGAGCCACGACCGAAGAGGCGAACACCATCTTCGGAGATAACCGGGTCGAACGGATCTGTTCGCCAGGCATCTGCGTCAGATACCGGGACCGTATCCAGATGCCCGTTCATCACGAGGGTTGGGCCACTCTCGGGGTCACCAATCGAGACAATCAGGTTGGGCCGGGCGTCATCGCGATTGACTTCCTGCACTGAGAGCCCACGTTCCCGGCACCATCCCGAGACCCACGTCATGATTCCTCGCTCGTCGCCCGAAACGCTGGGAATCGAGATCAACGACTGAGCAATCGGGACGACCGTGGCTCGGTCGATCCGGGAACTGAGAGATGTCATTGGGGCTCCGTCAGGCTAAAGGCTGATGATTAGAGGCGCTCGAAGCGATTCACATTCATGACGAACACGATTGCGCCGCCAACTTCGACTTCGATGTTTTCGGGGAGGTACAGCAATCCAGGCTCAAGCGCCGGTGAATACGGCACGGCGACCTGAGTTCGGCGGCGGCATGTACGTTGCAAGATTTCAAGTACCGAATCTACCTGGGCATCGTCAACGCCGATGAGCAGGCTGGAATTGCCGGTTCGCAGAAAAGATCCGGTAGTGCTGACCTTGGTAAACCGATGACCCGCGCCGATCAGTTCCTCGGTCAGAGCGTCGACATCCTCATCCTGCACAATGGCAACGACAAGTTTCATTTCCCGTTCCTCCGATCCCGGCTAGCACTCGAAGCGCAAATTGCATTTCAAGTGGATGGCTGAGTCTATCAGATGATCGGGTGCACCCTGGCTACAATCGGCGGCGGTTTTCCTTGCCGATCCGGATCAATCCACGGTCTACCAGAGCAGCAGAAACGGCGATCACCTGACTGATCGGCATGGATGCCTTTTCCGCTACGCCTTTGATCGTTCGATCTCCATTGACGAAATTGAGGATCGACCACTCGTTTGGTGCTACTTCGAACGTCTCATCGGTCTCATACGGCTGGCGCAGAACCAGATCCAGGACCGATTCGGCATTGAGATCAAGGCGAGATGAACCTGGTACGTCCGGAGTTTCATCGACGTGGCTGTTTTCGTCATTGAGTCGTTGGGCGAGTGACGCGGCAGCTTCCTCAATTTGGGTTGAGTAGTACTCCAGCTCACCGGTCTGGTTTACGTCAACCGCTTCGATTACCGCAACTGCCCGTCCATCGGCCAGAATCGGAACGCCGAGGTAGGATCGCAGTCCAAGTTCAGCCAGATCCGGACCAGATTTTGGGGAATGACCCTGATCGTCGTACAGGACCGGTCGCCGCTGATCAAAGGACATACGAGACCAGCCCAGTGTTTCTGGTGAGGCAAGCCCGTAATAGAACGTACCGTCACCCAGAACGGTCGCCACGTGCCATCGCCGTCCACGGCTAACCGGTCGGAAGAATGAAACGCGTCGGGCACCAGTTGTCTGCTGGGCATGCTGAACAACCATCGTCACCTGGCGATCGATATCGGGGACAACGGTAGTACCGCCTAGTTCTGCGGTTATATGTGCCTGGGCACGCCTCTGAAGCTGTGTGGTGTACCGCTTCCGATCCTCACCACCAATTTCCTCGATGAACGAAAACGGCTCCTCGAGACCCTCGATGAGATTCTTGTCCGATTGCTTCGCCGGCATGCGCAACTGTCACTTTCATTGCTTGCCGGTGCGCCAGTGTTCTCTATCCAATTGCGAGCAAGGTAACCGTGCTCACAACTCCCGGAGTTTTCTGGATCGTTCCAATCACAAACTCGCCAATTTGCTTGGGATCCTTGGCATCAATCACCGCCACCAGGTCGTAGATTCCAGCAAGTTGATCAACTTGCCCGATACCTGCGTCCAGAAGCGATTTCTGAATCTCGGAGCCTTTGCCTGCCTCGATCGTGATCAATACGTATGCACGCACCTGTTTACATCCCTGGCTCAGAACTGCCTCAAACGAGAGTCACTCCTGGGCTCGCTTCCATAATGTCTTCATACCCACGCCACGCACCATATTGCTTAGGTACTGTCGTTCCAACTTCAGGAGGAACCGGTAGCTATCCTCCAATTCGGCTAGGAGAGCTGCACCATCGGATTCCTGACAACGCTCGGCCAGTAATCCGAACATGCCGTCCTCCTTGAACTCGCGGACCGAATAGCCCCAAAACGCGAGCGTAAGTTGCTCAGGAAGGGGGAACAAGGGTCGCAAGCGGCCAAATGACAAGAACCGATCGTGTGGAGACGCAACCAGTGGATCGGTCATGATTCTGGGTCCGACACCATCTTGCCGCCTGAAGTCAACGATGAGGGAGTGTGCTACCCGGGTGAACAGGATGCTCATCACATCTGCCGAAATCAGAAGCGTTCGCAAGCGACCTTCGAATTCGTCGGTGTCTTCACTCAGGAATGCGTCATCCATTGTCTAGTTGGCCACTCCTGCCAGGCGATCGACCGTTTTCTGGATTGCGCGTACGAGTTGATCATGGATCAGTCCGTTGCTGACCGTCAACTCCTGTCCGTAGACATCGTAGGGTCCGCCAAGCAACGAGGTGACCTTCGCACCGGCCGCCTCGGCAATGATTGCTCCAGCCGCTACATCCCACGCGTTGATCGGACGTTCGTAAAACCCGTCGGTTCTCCCCGCCGCTGCCCACGCGACTCCAAGCGCGGCCGAACCTTCCCGTCTGATTCCCTGGCACGATTCATGGAGCGCGAGCCAGATTGCGTTCTGTTCATCCCGATCGCCGACCTTGTACGAGAAGCCGGTGCTGAGAATCGATCGCTTCAACAATTCCGTTTTCGAGACGTGTATCGACTTGCCGTTGAGTGTCGCTTCGCCGTTTCGGACACCGGCAAAGAGTTCGTCACGCGAGGGGTCGTAGACCACACCGACCTCCCCGATTCCGTTGCGAATCACCGCAATCGAGACGGCGAAATGGGGATATCCATGGGCAAAATTGGTCGTGCCATCGATCGGATCGACGATCCAGACCCACTCAGCACCCTCAGCCGACACGCCTGTAGTTGAGCCCTCTTCTCCCACCATGGCGTGGGATGGATGCGTCTCGCGGATTCCAGCCGCGATCAACGCCTCAGACGCCCGGTCAACTTCAGTAACGAGATCGATCTCTCCCTTGAAGTCGACGGCCATCTGACTTCCGACACGTTCGCGCAGAAGTTGCCCGGCCTGAAGCGCGAGACGAGTGGCTGTGGCCAGAATGTCGGCAGTGGAATCGGTCTGAGGCAAACAAGGCTACCTTTCCGCGAGTGGCTCTCGCGCATAAACATCCAGGTCGAGGGCAGAGCGCTCACCACGGTCGTACGCCCATTGTCCAGCGGCCCCAATCATCGCGGCGTTGTCGGTGCAATATGCCATGCGCGGTGCGATCACCGGAACAGGCGACCGCACTTCCAGTTCCGATCTGAGCAATGCATTGGCCGCCACTCCACCCGCCAGAAGAATGGACCGCACGCCCAATTCCTCGGCTGCCCGTACCGTTTTGCTCACCAATACATCGACTATCGCCCACTGGAAACTCGCCGCCAAATCGGCAATGGGAGCATCCGGGCTGAAGACCGGTTTGATCTGCGGGGTGAAGTCCTCGGCAACGTTCACCGTCGGCTTCTCGACCGCTATCCGATGCGGCTCAGTCAATCTCAGTAATGCCGTTTTGAGACCTGAGAAGCTGAAATCGTACGAGCCATCCAGCCAGGCGCGGGGTAGCGGGATGGCATTCCGGTCTCCCGCGATCGCTGTTGACTGAATGACCGGACCACCCGGGTAGCCGAGACCGAGGAGTCGCGCACCTTTGTCAAACGCTTCTCCGGCGGCATCGTCCAGGGTTGTCCCCAGCAGGCGGTACCTGCCCGGTGCCTCCATGGAGACCAGATCGGTATGCCCGCCGGACACGATCAGGCAAACGGCCGGAAGCGGTATGTCCCCAAAATCCTGGCGGTCATCCTGAAGCCAGTTAGCGGCAACGTGGCCTTCGATGTGGTGAACGCCGATCAATGGCAAGTCTCTGGCAAAGGCGATCGCCTTTGCCGCATTGACGCCGACCAGGAGCGCGCCGGAGAGGCCTGGCCGATTCGTGACGGCAACTGCGTCGATGTCGGACCAACGACACCCGGCATCTTCGAGGGCGGTGCGGACGACTGGTGCAATCGCAGTGACATGGGCTCTAGCCGCCAATTCCGGAACCACGCCACCGTATTTTTCGTGCGCAGCCAGCTGGGACCAGACCACATTTGAGCGGACTTTCCGACCCTCCACGACAACGGCTGCGGATGTCTCGTCACACGAAGACTCGATTGCGATCAGATTCATGCGCGCTCGTTCGTCCCGTCTGGACGAGCATCACGGCTGATCGGGCCAGCTCCTCCGGCAATATCCGGAACGTGAACTTCGGTCAACCGATGGCTGAGTTCTTGCCGGAGGTGCTCGATCTGGTCGAGATAGTCCTGATCCCGGAGTGAGCGAGACCACATGACGAGCGCATCTTCACGATTATCGGTGTAATAGGCATGGCGTCGACCATATACGGTCATTCCATATTTCCGGTACAGGGCTTGGGCGGCATCGTTGCTGACTCGCACTTCGAGCGAAAGCCAGATCGATCCCCTCGCAACTGCTTCCGACAATGCGGCAACCAGCAGTAACTCGCCGTAACCCTTGCCGCGATAAACGGGATCTATGGCAATCGTCGTGATATGGGTTTCGTCGTACATCTGCCACATACCGACGTAGCCAGCGAGGTGCTCCTCTTCGGCATGCGGTTCCGATCGACGGACCGGCAGGATGTTTTCGAGAAAGCGGCCGCGTGTCGTGCGAAATTCGTTTAGCCCATTGCTCGGTATGTTTGGGAAAGCGCGGAGCACGAAGTAGGAATTGTTATCCGGGCGGCGCAATTCTCGACGATACGCAGACATGGGCCACGGATTGGAAAACGACCGGCGCTCGATCCGATTAACCTCATCGATATCCGTTGTTTGCATGCGATCCAATGCTAGCTGGACCGTCGGCTCGGTCTGAATCATGGCGCGTCCGATAAAACGTCCGGGACAGTCGACCCATCCCTGCATGAACCTACCATGACGGCCGCGCGGGAACAATCTCCCGGCGGCTATCCAGCCGTACGCACCGTGTGTATGTACCGTGGTTCCAGCGAATCAAGATCGTCGACATCACCGGACTGCCACCTGGCCCAACCAATCCCGGCGAGAACACCCGCCCGCCGACGACGTGCAGGGATAGATGGAACCGAGATGTCCTTCAGTCCAGCCAAGGCGGCGTCTTCGCTCGGGCCCAACTCGCCAACAACGGTGGTCTCCCCGGCGGACCCGAGTTCCTCAAACAGATCCTCGATTCGACCTGTCCGCACCGCTTCAATATTGCCGGCATTGGCCCATACGAATCGGGACCTGCCAGCCTTGACCACGCCAATTACCTGCCCGGTCATGCGCCAGGGCTCTACGGTTACGGCCAGCGTTGAGACTCCGATGATTGGAATGCCGGTTGCGATTGAAAAGCCCTTCGCCAATCCGGTACCGACACGTAACCCACTGAACGATCCAGGTCCGAGTGCGACGGCAACTGCTGCAATCTGGTCTCGGGTGATTCCAGTTGTGGCGAGGAGTCGTTCAATCTCTGGAAGAATTGCCTGGGTCTGGCGGTGACCAGCGTTCCAATTCAGTTCAGTTGTATTGCCGCCATCGGTCAGGGCGATTCCGGCCCAATCTGACGAGGTGTCGATTGCGAGCAGCCAGCCCGAATCCGCCTGGTCAGGCATTGGCCAGATGTCCTTCGATGGTGCGCTCATCCCCTTCACCGAGCGTGATCCGGACGTTCCAGACACGCAGGCCCAACTCGTGCACCATTCGCTCCGGCCACTCGATGATCGTCACAGATCCGTCCCGATCGATGACGTCGTCGAGGCCGATCGATTCCAGTTGCGGCCCGCCTTCCAATCGGTAGAGGTCAATATGCACCAGGGCGAGTCTTCGATCTCCCGGTTCGTATTCTGCTATCACGGTGAATGTCGGACTCTGGATGGGTCCTGCGATCCCGAGGCCGCGGGCGATTCCCTGGGCAAAGGTGGTCTTTGCCCGCACCCATGTCTCCGTGCAAAAGGACGACATCACCATCAGCTCAGGACCTGGGCAAATTGCGCCCCGGCAGCACGTGTGGATTCCGCTGAGGTGGTTACGGCCCGGAATGCCTTCCGACTATTCGTCAACCCAGCCACTCCATGTGGTCAGCTCCTGAAAAGGAACATGATTTACCCGTTCCTTCTCAATCGCCGGATATCCAACATAGACGAATCCTGCGACTGATCCGCGCTCAGACAGACCCAGATACCTGGCAACATTTGGATCACGGGCCGGGTCGCCAGTCCTCCAGATCGCTCCGAGCCCCAGTGCATGGGCCGCGAGCAACATGTTCTGGACTGCGGCAGCGGTTGCTGCGACCTCCTCCTCGACCACAACCTTGGGACCCGAATCCGGCTCGGTACCCACTGCAATGATCACCGGGGATCGGAGGGCCTTGGCAATCAGCTTTTCTTCCTCCCCCTCAGTGGGCCGGCCCTCGGATTCCAGCCGCCGCAGCTTCGACTGAGCCATTGCTTTCCCGAAGGCAACTCGCTCATCGCCAGCAATTACGGTGAAGCGCCATGGGTTTGTCGCGTGGTGGCATGGTGCCCAGGTAGCAGCGTCCAGGATTTGCTCTATGGCTGCACGAGGAGGTCGCTGGTCGGTCACTTTGCCAATACTTCGTCTGTTTACGATTGCTTCCAAGACATCCATTAAGCAGTTAATCCTGAATCACTTTTGGCATTTCGCCCTGTATCGCCCACTATTCAAGGCAGGCGCCCGAATTATCGTCCGTGCAATCAAGCAGTGCCGAAGTGATCAAATCCGCGCGCTTCAAGTTTCAGGCGCTTACCGTGCGGCTCCACGGCGTAGAGCGCCGGCATTGGGCTGGTTCGAGCCCGAATCTGCCCGATCGCCGTTGCCCGAATTCCAAGCAATTCAAGGCTTTCCTGAATCTCGATACTCATTGCAGGTGGAGCTGTGAAGAGCAACTCGAAATCGTCGCCACCGTAGAGGGCCAGGTCGGGCGCCTGCTCACGGAACAGGGCAAATACGGACGCCGGGATCGGGAAATCAGCAATCGTCAATTCTGCGTCCACATCACTGGCGATCAGAATCTTGTACAGGTCACCGCAGAGACCGTCGCTCAAATCCATTGCACAGCGGACGCCGATTCTTGCCAATGATTGGCCAGCAGCTGTGCGAGGCATCGGGTGATGTAACGCGTCCGTCAATACGTTGGAGGTTGTCGCACGGTTCCGGGGGTCTTCAGCTGACATACGTTCGATTTCAAGACCGGCCGCAGCTGCGCCAATTGACCCAGTCACCCAAACAAGATCGAACGGTTTGGCCGTATCGCGACGGAGCAAACGCCGGTTTCTGGTCTCTCCGATCGCAGTGACCGAGACAGACAATGGTCCAGGCGTTCGGGTCACATCCCCACCTGCGACGACGCATCGACTCGCAATAGCGCATTGGCCCATCCCCGAATACATCCGCTCAAGATCAGTAACCAGCTCATCACCGGTCAGCGAAAGGCAAACCGTGGCCATGATCGGGGTAGCTCCCATCGCTGCCAGGTCGGACAAGTTCACCGCCAGACACTTGTGGCCCAGGCTCTCCCAACTGGACCAATCAGTTCGAAAGTGCACTCCGTCCGTCAACGTGTCCGCGCTGACGACGATAAGTTCGCCGGTTCCGACTGTCGCTGCAGCTGCGTCGTCACCAATGGCAAGCACCAGCGCGTTCGATTGACGGGCACGTTCAGGCATCGCAGCAGTCAGACGGCGAATCAATTCGAACTCACTGATGTCGCGGACTTTGAGATTGGTCACCCGAGTGCTTCCTGATATGCGCGATAGGTTGTCGCAGCCGTGCGGTCCCATGTGAACTGGCGAGCCTGTTCGATCCCAAGGGCACGCAACCCAGCCTGGCGACCTGGATTGTCGATTATTCGGCGCAGACCAGCACCAATTTCATCAATTGAAGACGGGTCTATCAGTTCGGCAGCATCTCCCGCGACTTCCGGCAGTGACGAGACATTCGAGGTTAGCACTGCGCCACCAGCTGCCATTGCTTCCAGTACCGGCAAGCCGAATCCCTCATAGAGTGACGGAATTGCCACAACATCCGCTGCGGAATACAAGCCGACCAGGTCAGCGTCGTCGACGTACCCGATTCGCCGCAATCGTTCCGGCATTGGGTACTTGCCAATTGACGCTTCGATTTCGGTCATCAACCATCCATCGGGTCCGGCCAGGACCAGATCGTGCGAGGTGTCGGACTGCAAGGCCGCTGAGGCCTGAATCAGTCGGGCCAGGTTCTTGCGGGGCTCAATCGTGCCCACGAAGAGGACGAACGGTTGAGCAAGCGCAAATTTTGAGCGCACCCGCTGGATCTCAAGGTCATCCGCCGGCGCGAAACGTGGGTCGACTCCGAGCGGCGTTACCTGCACTTTGTCTGGATTCACCCGATATCGCTCTATTACGTCCTGTCTGGTTGATTCCGACGGGGTCACTATCATGTTCGCCCGCATGACCGACGAGCCGATCATCTGCTTCAGATAATGATACCGTTTGTTCGTAACTTGTTCAGGGAAGGCCAGAAACGCCAGGTCGTGAATCGTGACCACCGTTCGCGCTCCGGTGCCAAACGGTATCGTATTGACCGGCCCGTGAAAGATATCCAGGTGATCGCGGCGGGCAATAACTGGCAGACCGGTTAACTCAAAGCCGATTCGCACGGGTGGCCGCTCGACTCCGATTGGCGCTGGGCGCGTCGTCACGTTGCCCCACTCCCGGCCATCTTCCGCCGTTCGTGCATACGCGAGCAGGTCGATGCTGTCATCGAGTTTCGCGAGGTGAATGATCAGTTCGTGAATATAACGACTGACCCCTGTTCGCCGATAATTCGCACTCGACGAACACAGGTAGGCATTGATCCCGACTCTCATAAGGCTGAATCGCTAACTGGGCTCAATTCTTCGATTGCCGTAAACGCAAGTGCTATGCTGCGAGCACAGTGGAGCCATCGCCGCTGCGACTGGTTCCTATCCGTATTGCATTGGTCAATTTGTGAACGCACCCGATCCCTCAATAGCCAATACTTCTTCCGGACCCGATCTCGCCTCACCGACGTTGAAATCGGCTCGCCAGAACAGCGACGAACGGAAACGAATTGAACGGGAACTCGATCAGTTCGCGGTAACCATGCCGTTTCCGCTCGATCTCTTCCAGCAGGACGCCATCCGGACACTGCTCGCCGGCGACTCGGTTATGGTGGCAGCACCGACCGGCAGTGGCAAGACCGTTGTCGCGGAGTTTGGCGTCTACTACGCATTTCGCGGCGTTGGGCGAGTCTTCTACACCACACCAATCAAGGCGCTCTCCAATCAGAAATACCGGGATCTGCGCGATATCTATGGTGATGAAGTCGGTCTGCTGACTGGTGATGTGACCGAAAATCGTGAAGCCCGCATTCTCGTGATGACGACCGAGATCCTTCGCAACATGCTGCTCCAGGCGCCGTGGGAAGTTGACGACGTCGACGCCGTCATCTTTGACGAGATCCATTACCTGGCTGATCAGGAACGGGGCACCACCTGGGAAGAGGCAATCATCCTCTGCCCCGAACATATCCAGCTGATCTGTCTTTCGGCGACCGTTTCCAATGCCGAAGAGATCGCCCAATGGATCGGCCGGACCCATCGTCCGATCAGATTGATCACGCACAATGAGCCGTCCGATTCCGCTTGCGTTGTACTACTTCAACGACCAGAAATTGAACGAGGTTGTTGATCATACGGGAGCACGAGTCGCCGATTTCCCCAATACAGGTGGAGAAGCGCGCAAGAAGCTTCCGCGAACCGGGGCCGGACGCCGAAACCAGAATGAACGCGCTGATCCAGGAGCAGACGAGCCTCAACCGCACGAAATCATTGATGCATTGGCCAAGGGAGACATGCTCCCGGCGATCTACTTCCTGTTCAGTCGCGCAGACTGCCAGACCTTTGCAGAACGCCTGGCATCCATGCGACCAAACCTGGTTGATCGGGACGGGCAGCGCAAGATCAAGGACATCGTTGATCGCTACCTGAACGCTATGCGGCCTGAAGATCACGAACTCGAGCAAGTCCAACTCATCACGCATCTCGCGAGGTTGGGCGTCGGATTCCACCACGCAGGTCTGCTGCCGATCCTCAAACAACTGGTCGAATCACTGTTCGGCAACGGTCTGATGCAGGTTGTGTTCGCGACCGACACGCTCGCGCTGGGTGTCAACATGCCTGCTCGCACGGTTGTCATCGGGCGGATGAGCAAATGGGACGGTCGCCGTCGCCGGCCCCTGATACCGAATGAATTTCAGCAAATGGCGGGCCGGGCCGGGCGACGCGGAATGGACGAATACGGGCACGTCGTCGTTCCGTACTCGCCATGGATGCCCTTCAAGGAAATGCTGGGTGTTGCGACAGGCGAGCTTGAGCCGGTTCGCTCGTCTTTCGCAGTTCGGTACAACACAGTTTTGCACCTGTGGGATCCGCCTGAGGGAGAACGCGTCCGGCAAATGCTGAGACAGAGTCTTGCCCAATTCCAGGCAAGCCAACGCATCCGCCACCTGGAACACGACATCATTGAAATCGGTGGCGATATCGCCGGTGTCCCAAAGGGTTGCCTGATCGGACTTGATCACGGCGACGAACTGCTGGAGGACTATCGGCGAATCATTTCGCTTCACACCACGACCGAGCAGAGCACCAAACGCTTGCACAAGCTGATGCGTGAGTCCGAACGCGAGCAAACCTCGACTCCGTGGAGCGAGGTCAATCGACAGGCGCTCCGACGCCTGTTCCGCCACGCCAGCGCGGGAATCGTGCTGTACCACCGACGCCGTGGGTGGGGGACGTACATCGCCAAGCCGACTGGTGGTGGTGGGATTGGTTTGACGGCGTTTGGCTCGGAGCTGATCAACCTCTCTGACTATCAGGATGTGGTGTACGTCTCCGACCAGGTTCGGATGACTATCGACGAAGAGCTGATTGGACGGGTTTTCGCCGGAATCCAGCCATCCGCAGACGAACTACTGGATATCCACGATCGCCTGATGGCCGCACCGCTTCCGGATGTAGAAGCGCAGATCAAGGAACACCAGGAACGCCAGCGAGCCATGATCGCCGACGACCTGCAGCGGACCCGGATGGAGCTCGCAGAAGCGTCCTCGATCGTCGATGCGCTTGACGAAGAGCGCGACAACCATCCGTGTCACACCTGTGAACGGCAGCGTGAACATCGCAACTACCTGATGCAGGTGGAACGCCTCGATAAGGAGCGGGCGGGCCTCGAAGAAGTGCTCGTGCGGGAAACCGAAGCCGAGGAGCAACGAGTGCAGTCCGTTCTCTGGGGCATCCGCGAGGTGCTGCATCGGTTCGGCTACATGCGTCGGGGATATGCCACCGAAAAGGCTGACATGTTGGCTGGCGTGTTCGACAACGATGGCCTGATTCTTTGTGAGCTTGGTCGATCGCGGTGTCCTTGCTGATCTTGCCCCCGAGGACCTCGGCGAGCTGTTCAGCTGGTACTCATTTGATCGCGATTTTCGCCATTCCAACCAGTTCACATTGCCGCCGCATTTCACCTCGCTGAAGCGCCGCCTGGAAGAGATAGAGCGGGCAGTGACATCGGAGGAGCGGGAACATAGCCTGTTCATCACCGAAGGACACAACGCGTCGTTCTACGGTCCCGCGCGCGCGTGGTGCCTTGGGGCAACCATGGTCGAGATCACCGAGAAGATTCAGCTCTCGGAAGGCGATCTCGTTTTGACCTTCAACAAGACCATCGATCTGGTGAAGCAGGTTCGCGAGATGCTTGAAGATGTCATTCCGGATCATCCACTGATCTTGCCGTTGCGCCGGACTGAGCGACTGCTTTGCCGCGGAATCGTGGAGCAATCCCTGAATCTTGGCTTCGCACCTATCGAAGAGCAATCAGACGAGGAACCGGAACCAGTTCTGATCACCACGAGCTGACAGCTAGCAGACAGTCGTTGACAGGCTCTCCCCTGCAATGCTAGATTCACGTGCAGTTGAATACTGCATGGCGTTGACGAGGACACGTTCCTGACGCGAGCGATACAGAGAACCGCGGTAGCTGTGAAGCGGGATCGGGATCGTTAGTGGACAAGACCTCTGAGCATCGCCCCGAACCGGATCATTGCATGATCCCCAGTAGGAGGCGACGGGTGGCGAAAGCCAAAGGGCTCCCGTTACAGAGCTGACACATCACCGCAACACCATAGCGGTCGTGTGAAAAGGCTTCGAGCAATTCGAGGCAAAGTGGGGTGGTACCACGGGCAAGACACCGCTCGTCCCCTTTTCGGGGATCGAAGGTGTCTTTTGTGTTTCCAGCAGAAGTCATCAGATTCCCACAAATGGTGTCGCGTCTCGCGTTTCCCATTTCACCGCGGGAGGTGACCAATGTTTACGTTCGATCAGCATTTGACCGGCTTGAGCTTCGCGTTCCCCAATTCCTCCAAGCTCCAGGCGTCCGGACTGATCTAGTCCGCGACGCCGACCAAGGCACTCACAACTCAGACCAATTCGTCGGCAGGTAGTCGACGATTCGCACCTTGGCACGCACATTGCCAGGCGTGCTCCAGTTGTCCTATCCCTTGAAGGAGCGCTTTCCATGACTGCCTTGATCCAGACCAGAATGTTCACCGGTGCGTTTACAGCATTGATCACTCCATTCCGCGATGGCCAGATCGACGAACCAGCACTTCGAAACCTTGTCGAGTTCCAGATTGCGTCGGGAATCGACGGTCTGGTGCCGTGCGGCACCACTGGCGAGTCCGTGACGCTGAGCGAAGCCGAACATGACCGGGTGATCGAGATCGTGATCCAGCAAACTGCAGGCCGTGTGCCGGTTATCGCCGGTGTTGGGTCGAACAGCACCGCGATGTCAATCACACGGGCACGCCATGCGTCTGCCGCCGGTGCCGACGGACTGTTGGTCGTGGTGCCCTATTACAACAAGCCAACCCAGAACGGTATGACCGCCCACTTTCAGGCCGTCGCCGAGGCAACCAGCACGCCGATCATCCTCTACAACGTGCCCGGGCGAACCGGAGTCAACATGACACCGCAGACGATTCTCGGTCTGGCCCATCACCCAAACATCGCTGGTGTGAAGGAGGCGTCCGGCAGCCTGGACGCGGTGACCGAGATCGTAGCCAGTGCACCAGCAGGATTCAGCGTGCTTTCCGGGGACGACTCGCTGACGGTTCCGGTGATCGCAGTTGGGGGCCACGGGGTGATCTCGGTCGCGTCCAATATCGTGCCCGGACCGGTCAGCGACATGGTGGCGGCCGCGCTCGAGGGCCGGTTCACCGATGCCCGTTCTGCTCATCTCGAACTGTTCGACCTTTTCCGCTCGATGTTCCTCGAAAACAACCCGACTGCAGTGAAGACCGCCGCCGGAATGTTCGGACTCTGCTCGGAAGAACTTCGCCTGCCGCTCGTACCGCTGACGGATGCCAATCGCCGCGATGTTGCCCGGGCGATCGCGCGGTGGCAACCTGCATCAGAAGTCGCGGCCTAATTCGATGATCACAATCGGACTCGCTGGTGCAACCGGGCGAATGGGTCAGGCAATCGCGACTGAGCTACTGGGCGCGGAAGATCTCGAGTTAATCGAGGCGGTTACTCGGACGCCGGGCCAAGGAGTGGTTGGACATCCTTCGCTGCTGTCCGCGGATAGCTGGTCAGATGCGGTGGTGGCGGATGTCATTCTGGACGTTTCTTTGCCGACTGGAACGTCTGCCGCCCTTGCTCACGCTGTTCGGCACCGTCGACCCTTCGCGACAGGGGTAACGGGACTTCCGGATGACCTGAGGGACCGAATCAGAGAAGCCAGCGAGACCATTCCAATACTTGCGACTTCAAACTTTAGTCTCGGAGTGGCCGCACTGTTGCGGCTACTCCCACTCCTCTCGGCGGGACTGGCCCACGCCGATGTCGCCATGGTCGATCTGCACCACCGGGCGAAGCGGGATGCTCCATCCGGAACAGGACGTTTGCTGATGGACGCGGTAAACAGTGGGCGCCCGGAATCAGACCAGGTTCCGCTGTCGGCAATCCAGTCGCTAAGGATTGGCGGGAACCCGGGTGAGCACACGATCACATTTGCGACAATGGGTGAGGAAGTAACGATCAGTCATCGGGCATTGAACCGCTCGTGCTTCGCGGCTGGGGCATTATCGGTAGTCAGGTGGATTCACCATCAGCCGCCCGGGCTATATGGTATGGGCGATATGGCCCCCTGAACGGACGGGGTCTATGCGGTCACATGACCAATGACTATAGTCCAGTTGTGCTATGACCGGGGTAACCGTACACTGGCCTGAAGGCAGTCGTTGACTCCGGGTCAGATGAGGGAGGTCTGGCATGGGGGAGGCGGCGAAGTTCGTGATTTACTACTCATCCGGCAAGCTCGCCTGCGTGGCGCAGAAACATTAGCCCGGAACGACCATACGTACCAAAGACGTGCACCAAGCGCGTAAGGATTGTCCATGAGCGAAACGATTCGCGTGCTTATTGTTGAGCGAGAACCCCTGTTTCGGCGTGGTTTGGCCGGTTGCCTTGCCACCGACAACGAGCTTCAGTTGGTCGGTTCGGTTGGAACGGCCGAGGAAGGCTATCAAACCGCCGACGAGCAGTTGCCAGACGTAACGCTTGTCGGAACCACCATGAGCGATGCCTCAGGATTGGCAGCCGCGCAGGAATTCCGTCGTCGCTATCCATCGATCGCTGTCATCGTGGTCGCCGCCCAGGAAACTGACGACGAGTTGTTTGCCGCAATCCGTGCTGGCGCCTCGGCATACTGCGGACAGGACATCGACGAAACCAAATTGATCACGCTGATCAAGCGATCGGCAACCGGTGAGTACGTCATTAATGAGCAATTGCTCGACAAGCCGTACGTCGCCGCTCGTGTTCTCGAGCAGTTCCGTTCGGCAACGTCAAGCGATCTTGCTCCGCACAACGCCTTCGCTCCATTGACCGAACGGGAACTCGAAATCCTGCGCAAGGTGAGCGACGGCATGACCAACGCGGAAATTGGTTACGCCCTCGGAATCAGTGCCCAAACAGTCAAGAATCACGTTACGTCAATTCTTCGCAAATTGGCCGTCAACGATCGCACCCAGGCCGTCGTCACTGCGCTCAAGCGCGGCTGGCTTTCGATCGACGACACCAAGTAGGGCGAGATCTGACGTTCGTTCGACCACATGTGACCAAACAGTTGAAACCGGAGTGGGCAGTGCGCACCGCTCCGGTTTTCCGTTTTCTCCGGCGAATGCCTGAATTTCACCTCAGCCTGCGTAGCTGACTGATACAATCCGGGTCAAAGCGCAAGATGAACAAGGGGTCGGAGTCGATCCCTTCGGATACAAAAGGAGCGTGCAGGCCACTATGGTGCTTAGTAGTTATCGCGGAGCCCGCGTTCGCCGAAAAGAAGATCCACGGCTGATTACCGGTGGTTCTACCTATGTAGACGATCTCGTCCTTCCCGGCATGCTTCACGCGTCATTTGTACGCAGTTCATACGCCCATGGCATCATCAAGGGCATCGATGCGTCGGAAGCCCTCGCGGTACCGGGTGTCATTGCGGTTTACTCGGCCAATGATCTGCGCCAGGTCATGCCGATGCACTTCCCACCGCCTCCGGGTGAGGCGGGTCCAGAAGCTGATGAGTCGGTCGAAGAAGACAGCATCCCGGTTCCCCAGATCACGGCGCTGGCAATTGATCGCGTCCGGTTTGTCGGCGAGCCGATCGCGATCCTGATTGCCGATTCCAAGCAGACGGCAGAAGATGCAGTCGGTTTGGTCTATGTCGATATCGAGCCACTCCCTGCCGTCGTCAATCCATACGACGCGATGGCCGAGGGAGCGACCCTGCTCTACGACAACGTCAAGAACAACATCGGCGTCCGCGAATACACGGAGGCCGGGGATGTCGCCGCTGCCTTTGCCTCGTCACCGATCCACGTCAAGGCGAGCATCCGGTCACCACGCTGCCATGCCATCCCGATGGAAGGCCGCGGAATCGTTGCCCAGCCGGATCCGATCATTGATGGTATGACATTCTGGTCCTCTACCCAGGCTCCGCACTGGAATCGCAACTCGATTGCCGAGGCATTGAACCTGCCCCAGAGCAGTGTTCGCTGCATCGCGCCAGAAGTCGGCGGAGGGTTCGGCGCAAAGATCGGTGCGTACGTCGAGGAATACGTTGTTGCCGCCGCGTGCTGGATTCTGAAGAAGCCGATCAAATGGGTGGAGAGCCGGAGCGAGAGCTTCCTCGGCACCTCCCATGGTCGCAACCAATACTCCGAGTTCGAAGCCAGCGCCGATGCGAATGGCAAGATCACCGGGTTGAAGGCGCGCGTTGTCCTCGATTCCGGAGCCTACCCGAAGGACCTCGGGCTTGCCTGGTCGACCTGGGTGATGTCCACCGGCCCGTACAACATCCCGAACCTCGATTACGAAGTACTCGGCGTCTACACGAACACGATGGCCAATGGTGCGTACCGTGGCGCCGGTCGTCCGGAGGCTGCCTTCTACCTCGAGCGCGTGATCGACATGATTGCAGACGAAGGTGGTCTTGATCCGGCTGAAGTTCGCCGCATCAACTTCCTGACTCCAGACATGTTCCCGTACACGACATTGAGCGGCGAGCACTACGACACCGGCGAATACGAGAAGCCGCTCGATCATGCTCTCGAACTTGCCGACTACCCTGCTCTGCGTGCCGAGCAGGCCAAGGCGCTGGCTGAGGGTCGGCACATTGGTGTTGGCATCTCGTCCTACGTTGAGATTTGCGGATTCGGACCGTACGACAGCGCCAAGGTTCGGGTTGAGCCGAGCGGTGCCGTGTCGATCTTCACCGGAGTCTCGCCGCACGGCCAGGGCACCGAGACGACGTTCGCCCAGATGACTGAACAGCACCTCGGAGCTGACTTCGATAGTGTCGTCGTTCATCACGGTGACACTGCCACCAACCCGCAAGGGAATGGCACCATGGGTAGCCGCGGACTCGCCGTTGGTGGAGCTGCGTTGCTGATGGCGCTGAACAAGATTCGCGACAAGGCGACCCAGATCGCGGCCAGCATGCTCGAGGCGGCCGTCGAAGACATCGAACTGGTCGATGGCAAGTACCAGGTCAAGGGTGTTCCGGATCGGGGCGTCTCCCTGGCAGATGTTGCCGGACGAGCCTACAGCGGCGACATGCCGGACGATATCGAGATTGGTCTCGAAACGACCAGCTTCTTCAAGCCGGCCGACGAGACGTTCCCGTTCGGCACGCACATTTCGGTCATTGAACTCTTCCCGGAGACGGGCGAGATCAAGCTGTTGAAGCACCTCTCGGTCGATGACTGTGGCAACATCATGACTCCGTTCCTGGTCACCGGTCAGGTTCACGGTGGACTGGCGCAGGGAATCGGTCAGGTGATCCTCGAAGAGATTCACTATGACGAAGACAGCGGTGAGCTGCTGACCGGCACGCTCAACGACTACGCCGTGCCCGAAGGCGCACCACTTCCCGAACTTCGAGTCGCATCACACGACGACACCGACGTTCATCAACCCGCTGGGCGCGAAGGGAATTGGCGAGGCAGCGACCATTGGTGCAACACCGGCCGCCGCCAACGCGGTGATCGATGCACTGTCACACTGGGGCATCACGCACCTGGACACCCCCTTCACTCCGGAAAAGGTCTGGCGCGCGATCAACGAGGCATCGGCTTCGAAATCGGCTGCCGACTAGATTCAGACAGAAAGAAGGGGATCGAGCAAAACGCTCGATCCCCTTTTCGTTTCTTCGGCTACACCGGGCCGGTACTTCCCCGGGTCATGACCTTGCCCATCCGCTCCTCTTCGCCCTCTTGCCAGGCCTTGAGATCGGATAGACGGTCCTGCGCACCACCCAAAGCTGCACGAACGCGCTTGGGGGCGGTACCGCCAGCGATGTCGCGGGCTGCGACACTCTCGGCGGCCGTAAGCGGTGGTCTTTGTTCGGCGAAGACCGGATGAATCTCGGCCCACTCGTCAATCGAGAGATCAGCGAAGTCACGCCCCTCCGCAGTCAAACGTCCGACCAACGATCCGACCACTCCGTGCGCTTCGCGGAATGCGACGCCATTACGGGCGAGCAGATCTGCCGCATCAGTGGCGAGTGAGAAATCGGCGGTTGCGGCGGCGGCCAGTCGGTCAACGTTGAATGTCAGCGAACCGAGCGCGGGGGGAAGGATGCCGAGGATGCTGGTCATCGTATCGACCGCATCGAATAGACCCTCCTTGTCCTCCTGCATGTCCGTATTGTGGGTAAGCGGCAGGCCCTTCATCACCGTCAACATCGCAATCAGATGACCGAAGACACGACCGGTCTTGCCACGAGCGAGTTCGGCGACATCCGGATTTTTCTTCTGCGGCATGATCGAGCTGCCGGTCGAGAACGCATCGCCAAATTGGACGTACTTGACCTCGCCGGACGACCACCAGACCAGTTCTTCGCACAATCGCGAGATGTGCATCGCCGCCATCGAGGAGCAGTAGAGCGTGTCGATCATCGGATCACGGTCGGCAATCGCATCCATGCTGTTGCGCGTCGGTCCAGCGAAGCCGAGTTCCTGCGCAACTGAATGTCGATCAATCGGGAATGTCGTGCCAGCCATCGCCGCCGATCCAAGCGGACAGCGATCCATTCGGGTATAGGCCTGCTGGAACCGCTCGAGATCACGTTCAAACATCGAAACATACGCCAACATGTGGTGGCCGAGGGTAACTGGCTGGGCACGCTGGGTATGGGTGAACCCAGGCATGACCGTTTCGACGTGTTCCGAGGCAATCGTCAGCAGCGTGTCGATCAGGTTGACCAGTCCAGACGTGATTGAGAGGACCGCGTTCTTGGTCCAGAGTCGCAAATCAGTACTGACCTGGTCGTTGCGGCTGCGACCGGTGTGCAGCTTGGCCTGAACTGGACCGATCAGCTCGCGCAGGCGACGCTCGACTCCACTGTGGATGTCCTCGTCCTCAAGCGTGAAGACGATCGATTCGGCTTCAGCCTCGTCCCAGATCAGCCATAAACCGCGCTCGATCTCAGCTGCTTCCTCCAGTGAGACGACGCCTTGCCGACCGAGCATGCGGACATGGGCAACCGATCCACGTATGTCCTCGAAAATGAATCGTTGATCAAAGCCAATCGAGGCCGTAAAAGCGAGGCTGCGCACGTCGGGTGCAGAGCTGAATCGACCTGACCACGGTTTCTTCTGTCCGAGTTCCACTAGTGAGAATCTCCCGATTCTGTATCTGATCTCAATCGCGAGTACGATGCGTGATCGGCGCGCTGCCCGTCGATTATGAGTAGCTTACGCCTGATGCCCTCGAGGGTGAAGCCTGCTTTCTCCAGCACCCGCCGTGAGGCAACATTATCAACTGCGGCAACCGCTTCTACCCGTTCGAGTGCCAATCCATCCGGGTCAAACCCGATCTCCAGAATCTGCCGCACTGCAACGGTGGCCACCCCTCGTCCGTGCATCTCTTCCGCCACCATGTATCCCAACGTGGCATTGGAATGGCGACGATCGTAATCACTGTTGATCGTGAACTGAATCGTTCCAGACGGCACTCCGTTGACCAGAATCACCCAGCCGAATCGTCCGCTTGCTTCGGGACGGATTGGAATTGTCGCTTGTTCCTCGAGCATCAGTCGGACCTGCTCCAGGCTCCGTGGAGGTGACGCCTGGTACCGTACGGAGGTCGCCTGGTTGCGCCACTTTTCGACCAGTTCGGCGTCTCCGACCGCGATTCGCCGAAGAGTGATGTTGAGCAATTCCCTATTCACCCCAATAATGCCTCCCGACGCTGACTCTAGCACGACCCAATGGAGTGATCATGCCAACCCTCATAACCGGCGGAATCGGATGGGTGCCCAGCCACATATGCAAAGCGCTCGTGGCCACTGGCGAACCGGTTATCGCGTTCGACGTGATGGCACCCGATGCCATGTTTGATGAGTTACTGAGAGAACATCGGACACTCGTTACCTATGTCTCCGGCGACGTCACATCAGAATTAGAATTACGGGCTGCATGTGAGGCGCACGGGGTGACCTCGATCATCCACGCAGCGGCGATCACCCCGCGCCGTGACCGCGAGACCCGGGAGCCGGCCCGAATCATCGACGTAAATCTCGGCGGGACGATCGCGGCGCTTGAGGTCGCGCGCTCGCTGCACCAACTTCCGACGATTCGTCTACATCTCGTCCGGATCAGCCATTGGTGATGTGCCGGGTGCCGCGACGATCGACGAGTCGACGCCAAGTCACGCCACCAATCTTTACGGCATCACCAAACACACGTCGGAACGCGTGGTCAGTCGTTATCGCGAGTTGTTCGATCTGGATGCTGTTTCTGTGCGGTTGGCAAATGTCTTCGGGCCGATGGAGCGAGTGACTCCGGGGTACGTCGGCGCGACGGAACTTCGGGAAATGTTGCGGATTCACTTTGCCGGTGATCCAGTCCGGGTCAATTCGCTCGAAGGTCCATGGCTGGACTGGACATATGTTGGTGATATTGCCGAGGGCATTCGACGGGTATGGGCGGCGGATCGTTTGAGCCACGATCTCTACACGAACACGTGTAGTCAGGCATTTTCAATCGGCGACGTGCTCAAGGCGTTCGAGCGGCATCTACCTGGGTTCCGGTACGAACTGGTTGAGCCCGGTGCCGAGAACTACACGGTATCAGGTGACGCGCCGGGAGCAGTTCCGTCCAACAAACGGATGGCCGAAGACCTCGACTGGACCCCGCCAACCTCGTTTGATGATGGAATGCGACAGTATCTTGCCTGGATACAGGCTAACGGACCACAGTAAGGAATCACCCGCATGCCAGAGCGCAATCCTCTTCTGCTCGCTCATCTCAATCCCGCTGATCTCGAATCCCGGGGAATCGACACCGCCATCTTGCCGATCGGTGCGACCGAGTTTCACGGCAACCACCTGCCCTACGGCACGGATACGATCATGGCCGAGGGTCTTTCCCTGCGGCTCGCGGCGGAGCTTGAAACTGCGGTCGTCCTGCCGCCGCTCGATTACGGAATGTCGCTTCACCTGATGGCATGGCCATGGTCGTTGTCGCTTCGACCGGAAACGCTCTTCGCCGTAATTGTCGACATTGCCGAGAGTCTGCTGGCCCACGGCATCACGAAACTGCTGGTGGTCTCGACGCACGACGGCAATCCGGCTCCGATTGAGAATGCGGCTCGCGAACTGAATGATCGTCATGGGATAGCGGTGGCGATGGTTCGCGGTTGGCAGGGAATGGCCAAGTCATTGCTCGCCGGGACGTGGGACATCGATGAGGACCACGGAGGGCAATCTGAGATGTCGATCGTCCTGTATCTGGCTCCGGAACTGGCTCGTCAGGATCAGGCAGTCGATGTACCGAATCAGTTCTTCGATCACCCGGTGCGGGTTTTCGGCTCGTTCGACCGGGTCGTGCCACACGGATACAGTGGGCAGCCATCCAGGGGATCAGCGGCGGAGGGTGAGGCAATTCTCGATGCGGTTGCGGCTCACATCGGTCCGTTCCTGCGTCAACTCAGTTCCGAGAATTGGCAAAACGGTTCGTGGATGAGCGGAATCGAGCGCTAGACCGGGTATTATCTGGAGACTATGCCGACCCGCACTATCGCGCACATTTCAGATACGCACCTCGGATATCGAGCCTACTTCCGCACGGATGAAAACGGTCGCAATCAGCGATCACTCGATATCGAGGCGGCGTACGAAGCGGTTGTTGACGACGTCCTGGCGTTCGGCAAAATCGATCTGATCGTCCACTCGGGTGACGTATTCCACCAGAGTCGCCCGAGTCCTGGTCGGCAGTGCGTTGCTTCATTGCCCAGACCAGACGTCTCGAGCAACTCGGCGTGCCGATCATCGTGATTGCCGGCAACCACGACACGCCGCAACTCCGAACGGTCAACACGGTCTTTACGGTGCTGGAACTGGCTCTGCCCGGTGTCACGTTCGTTACCGGATATGACGCGGCTGAGATTGACCTGGACGAGCCTCGGATTCCACGTGGTCGCTGTTCCCCATGGGCGACTGGTCAGCGGTCCTATTGCCGACTTCGCACTTGACGCTGCCAAACGCAACATCCTGGTCACGCACGGTCTGGCACCGACGCTGGCCGAATCGCCGCGCCACGAACTCGGCGAAGTGACGCTTGATCAAGGGCTGCTCTCGCCAAAGTACGATGCGATTCTGTTGGGCCACTTTCACGAGCACGCCAAGATTTCGTCCAATACCTGGTACGCCGGATCGACCGAGCGGATCGGCTGGAACGATGAGGCCCACAACCCATGCTGGTCGGTGGTGACGGTTTCTGACGAAGGTGCGGTTGAGGCGTACGACCGGCGAATCGCGGCGCGGCAGATGATCACCCTCGGTGCATACGACGGTACCGGGCAGTCCGCACGAGAGATTTCGGCTGGCGTGCTGGAAGCGGCGACACGTTTTGCCAATCCGGATGCGATGGTGCGGATCGAACTGACCAATGTTGAGCGGCGTGAACGACGATCCGCCGAGGCAATGGTCCGGCGCGAATCGGCGAATCAGTTCCTGGTTCTGCAGATGTTCTCCCGGCTGGATAACTCCGCGCTCTTCAACGAGGAAGTCCGGGTTGATGACTCGCTGAAGATGAAGGGGCTGGCTGATCTGTTCTCGGATTTTGTGGGTGAGCAGGAGTACGACGACGGATTCCGGGCTCGCTTTCTGGAGCGCGGACGAGCGGCAATTCAGGACGCAATCCAGTCGGCCGATATGGCATTGGCGGAACCGGAATGATCCTGCTCGAACTGGAAATCGAGAACTTCAAACAGTTCCGGGGCAAGCACGTCTTCAACCCGACTCCCAATGGCGTCGTCGGCATTATCGGCACCAACGGCGCTGGAAAAACCACATTGTTCGAGGCAATCGAATGGTGCCTGTACCAGCCTCGCGAAATTCGCAGTGACGAGATTCCGCCCCGCGGTGAGGATAGCGGGCGACCTCGGGTGCGGCTCCGGTTGGCCAATCCCCACACTGGCGCCACGTTTGAGATCGAGCGCATCCTCAAGAAGACCGCGGCGACGGCTGAGATCGTGGAGATCGGTCCAGATGGTGAACGAACTGTTCTGGCAACCGGCTCGACGACTGTTTCGGGCTACACCGCCAGTCGACTGATTGGTCTCGAACACAAGGCATTCGTGGCGACGTTCTTCACGCGCCAGAAAGAGCTGTCGTTTTTCGGGGCGTTGAAACCGACCGACCGGCGGCGCGAGGTGGGGCGATTGCTGGGACTGGAAACGATCCGGACGGCTCAGGAGAGGATCGCCGAGGAGCGGACTGCCAAGCGCAATGTCTCGTCCGCGCTCCTGTCGCAATACGATCATGAGTCCGGGCAGCGCGATTTTGCTGCCGAGAAAGCAGCGGCCTTCCAGCGACTCTCCGAAATCGATGTCCAGATCGCGGAACAATCAGCTGCATTGATAACTGCCGAAGCCGAATATCGGGATGCATCGAATCAGCGAAGTGCGCTCGTGGAAAAGCGCGAGGCTGCGCTCAGGGTGAAGTCCGAGCGAGACCAATGCGAACTCAAGCTTCGGCAGGCGGAGTCGGCGATTGAAGCGGCGAACCGTGAGTTGCAGCGGATCGCCGAAATCGAAAAGGAGCGGCCATCCCTGGTCGAACTCGCCAGCCGGGTTGAGGCGATCGGCAGCGAAGTTCTGAGGCTGGAACTGGCCAAGGAGCAATCGGACCGGTTGGCATCACTGGTTCAACAGCGGAAGCAGATCGCCCAAGACCAGATCCGGACCCGGGAGGCGGTGCAGGCCGCGACTCAAGTCGGATTTCCGGCGTGGGAGGGGCGGTCGCTTCGAGAAGAAGACGACCTCAGCTGGATCGAGCGTTTGCTCGGCTCGGCCCAATCAGTCGATGCCCGGGCGACCGAAGCGCGACTCAGCGGACTGACCAAATTGTTGGAGGTCCAGACATCTGTTCGCACGGCTGACCAGAACCTGGAGCGCTATCAGACCGGCATCAAGCAACTGCACGACAAAGTCGCGGTTCTGCTGGCGGAAGGTGAGCCCGATGTGCGGGAGCGTAGCGTCAGCGAGGTGCGGGACGAAGCGCAACGGACGAACGTTACTCATCTCGCCAGCATAGGGGCCTTGCGAACTGCGTTGGCCGACCTGACTCAAATCACGCGGCACGACCACGCGAATCTGGACGGCACCGTCTGTCCGACCTGTCTTCGCACATTCACGCCAGAGGAATTGGAGCAGTCACGCATTCAACTCGAGCGACGTGCGGCCGAGCATCACGCCCAGATCGCAAACCTGGAGGCAGAAACAGGCCGGTTGCAAGCCCGGATGGCGGCATGCGACGCCGACCTGAAAGCGATCCGGCAGATTCGGGAAGAGTTGCTCACATTACGCGAACGAATCACCAATGGCGAAAAGACGATTGCGGATGTTCGATCCAACCGCGACCTGTTGCTTTCGACCCAGGTCGAACTGGCCTCCACGCACTCCCATCCCGAGATCGTGACCGACGACGAACTTGTCGAGCTCAAGCGAACACTCGGCGTTGAGCGGAGCGTCGAAACTGCTCGCGCCGTGCTGGATCAGGCACGGGGATCGCTCAAGCAACTCGCCGCCCGGGACGCTGAACTTGCCGGAGCGATCGAATCGATGGGACCGATTCAGTTTGACCCTGCACAGCTCAGTCAAGCACGTGCGGATCAGGACAAGGCCCGATCCGCGATTGAACGGCTTCGCTACCTGGATCAGATGCAGGAACGTGCCCCTGAACATCACCAGACGATTGTGACCGCGACCAGTGAACGCGACACGGCCTCGGCAGACATCGTGCGGTTGGACGAGCTCCTGGTGGATGCTCCTCTCGATATTGCGTTCCTCGATCGCGCTGACATGAACCTTGATCGCTGCCGGCAGAACTGTGCAAACGGTTCAGAGCCGAATCGAGTTTCAGCGTCGAGCCCGCCAGGATGTCGACCGGGATCTTACCCAGATCGACACGGACGAAAAGAAGCTCGGGGCAATTGCTTTGCGGGCTGAGACGGCCAGAGTCGAATCAGACGACCTGGATCGCATGTACAAGGAATTCAATGCGTTCGAGCAGTACGTCGCACGCCGGGTCCGCCCGCAGCTCGAAGACATGACCTCCGAACTCGTCCGGGTGATTACCGAGAACAAATACGAATCGGTCGAACTTGATGACGACTACGGGATCAAGGTTTGGGACGGCGATGTCGGCAATTACCCGATCGAGCACTTCTCCGGTGGTGAGCGGGATGTCATTGCACTCTCGGCCCGACTCGCGCTTTCCCGACTGATCGGCTCACAGGCCGCCAATCCACCCAGTTTCATGGTGCTCGGACGAAGTGTTCGGCTCACTCGATCGGGATCGGCGCGCCAATGTGCTCGATCTGCTGAGCTCACTTGCAGGCTCAGCAGAATCGTTTCAGCAGCTTTTCGTGATCAGTCACGTTGACGATGTTCGACTCTCGCCAGCATTCAATGAAGTCTGGCGGGTTGCCGAGCGCGACGATGGGTCCAGCCGACTCGAGAACCTGAACCTGACTCAGGGTGCCGAAGATCTCTAGAGCAAGCTCTTGACGTTGCCGCCATCGACCTGGAGCGTGGTTCCGGTGACGTAGGACGCGGCCGGCGATGCTATGAAGGCAACAACGTTGGCAAACTCCTGCGGTGTTCCAAGTCTTCCCATTGGAATCTGCTTCGCGTCGTCCTCGATGATCTCCTCGACCGTTTTGCCCGCCTTTTCGGCACGCACAGCGGCGACCGACGTGATCCGGCCCGTTAGCGTCGAACCGGGGCAGACATTGTTGACCCGGATGTCCTTTGCTGCGTATTCAAGCGAGACCGACTTCGCTAGGCCAATCACCGCAGTTCGGGCCGTATTTGACAGGATCAGGTGGCCGATCGGCTGCTTGACCGACGTCGAGACGATGTTGGTGATGCTGCCACCGCCCCTCGCTTCCAGGTGTGGGAGAGCGGCGCGCATCAGTCGCAGTGTGCTCATCAGATTCAGGTTGATCGCATCGAACCAGGGCTGGTCATCCGGAAAGGCCGAGAACGTTCCACTCGGGGGACCACCGGCATTGCAGACCAGGATATCGAGGCCACCGCGCTGGAAAACGGTTTCGTCGATCAATCGCTTGATGTCGTCTGGATTGGTCATATCGCCGACGACTTCGAGCACATCGGCACCGGTTTCGGTCCGGATCTCGTCGGCGGTTGCCTTGAGTGTTTCTGCTTCCCGACCATTGACGGTTACGAGGGCGCCTTCTCGTGCGAGGGTCATCGCAACTGCCTTGCCGAGACCTTTACTGGACGCGGCGACAATCGCCACTTTGCCTGCCAATCCGAGATCCATTGCGTATACCTCTCCTTGCGTGATTAGCCTGTTTGACCGCCGTAGCGTACCCGAACCGGTAACTGGGCTCGTTAGAGTGAGTGGCGATCCTGCCTGCATCCACCCTATGCTTCACCTATGGCCAAACGATCCGCCGGAAAGCGCCGGAGTTACCCTGACGAGGTAACTGCTCCCATCTCAACGACCCGCACATTCACCCGATCCAAATCGGCACTGCCACCGCTTTCCAAAACCTGGCAGGTGCCGGTTATGGTCGCATTCGTGCATTGGTTGCTGGTTCAGATTCCGGCCACTCTTGCCTACAAATACGGTGAACTCAATGCCGCCTCGCCGCCATACGGTCGCGAGCCAGTTCCGCTGGATGGTTGGATCGGGGCGATCGTCAATCCACTCCGGCAGTGGGACGGCCTCTGGTACCGCCTGGTTGCGATCGAGGGCTATGAGGGTTCATCGGCGAAGGCAGCATTCTGGCCGCTCTACCCGTGGACGATTCGCGTGGTGCACGATCTGTTCGGGATCAGCTATGAAACTGCCAGCTATCTGATCGCCAACGTTTGTTTCGTGGTCGCCCTGATCCTGCTCTATCGACTGGTGATCATCGACTTCAACCAGAAGATTGCCTACACCACGCTGTGGGCAATGGCGATTTTCCCGACTGCCCTCTTCTTCAGTGCTGCCTACACGGAATCGCCGTTCCTGATGCTGATGGTCGGAGCATTGCTGGCCGCACGGTTGCAACGGTGGTGGCTGGCTGGAGTAATCGGCGCCCTGGCTGCACTGACGCGGTCGTATGGCATGTTCCTGGTACTGCCATTCGCGGTTCTGATGTGGCAGCAATATGGCGAGTCCATCAAGAAGCAGCCGTTGCGACTGATTGCTGTCGGAATGCCGGTGCTCGGGCCGGCAATCTTCTCGTGGCATCTCCATCGCGTCCAAGGCAATTGGCAGGCATGGCAGGACGTCCAGCAGGAGTGGAATCGCTACTCGGCCAGACCGTGGGAGACGCTCCAATGGGCATTTCAGGAGCGCAGTCCTCGCAACATCGCGATGGGAATGCGCGATGGCGACGGCGCGGATTGGACGTGGTTGCATCGACTCTGGGACAACCCGGGCTGGGATCTGATCACCAGCAACTCGTGGCGTTTGCAGACGGCAAACAGCGACACGCTGGAGCTGATCAGTACGCTGCTCTTCATCGCCCTGGCAATCATCGGCCTGAAGACGCTGCCGCTTTATCAATCGGTCTATTTGCTGCCGGGCGTGATCGTCCCGCTCTTTCAGCCGTCGTCGGTCCACACCCTGATGAGCATGCCGCGGTTTGGGTTGACGCTTTTCCCGCTGTTCATCGTCATGGCAATACTGTTGCAGGGACGCAGAATCACGCCGTATCTGGCGGTGATGTCAGCGGTGCTTTTGGTGCTGCTGACCGTGCAATTCAGCCAGTGGTATTGGGTGTCCTGAGGAGCGCGAGAGAACGTCGAGAGCGTGAGCGGCATTCTGTGCCCGCAACCTGGCGCCGCTAACACTCGTCGCTGTTCTTGTTCTCTCGTCGCTGCTGCTAGTTGCTCACCCGGTAATTCGGGGCTTCCTTGGTCACCATCACGTCGTGCGGGTGGCTTTCGCGCAGTCCGGCGGCCGTGATCTGCACGAACTGGGCATCTCGCTTCAGGCCGGCGATATCCTCGGCGCCGACGTAGCCCATCGCCGAGCGCAATCCGCCGACCATCTGGAAGACGAGGTTGAGCAGCGGACCCTTGTAGGCGACTCGACCCTCGATGCCTTCCGGAACCAGTTTCTCGCTCGACGACGACGCCTTCCTGGAAGTAGCGGTCCTTCGAGAACGATCGGGCCCTCATGGCGCCCATCGAACCCATGCCACGGTATTCCTTGAAGCGCTCGCCCTGGTAGAGCACGACTTCGCCCGGACTCTCGTCGACCCCGGCCAGCAGACTGCCGAGCATCACCGCATCAGCGCCGGCGGCAATCGCCTTGGCGATGTCGCCGGAGTACTGAATGCCACCGTCGCTGATGACCGGGATGCCGTGCTTCGCGCCGACCTGAGCACAATCGTAGACAGCGGTGATCTGCGGAACTCCGGTGCCGGCAACGACGCGAGTTGTGCAGATCGAGCCGGGTCCAATGCCAATCTTGATTGCGTCTGCGCCAGCATCAATCAGCGCTTCGGCAGCCTCGGCAGTCGCAATGTTTCCGGCCATGATCGGGATCGAGTATCGGCTCTTGAGGGTGCGGACCATCTGCAGAACGGAGTCGTGATGACCGTGCGCGGTATCGACGACTAGCAGATCGACGTCGTCCGCGATCAGCGCCTGGGCCCGCTCTTCAGCGTCGGCGCCAACGCCGATAGCCGCAGCAACCCGCAGCCGACCCTTGGAATCCTTGGTGGCGTTCGGGAACTGGATCTTCTTCTGGATGTCCTTGACGGTGATCAGACCGGTCAGATGTCCGTTGTCGTCGACCACTGGCAGCTTCTCGACGCGGTGCCGGTGAAGGATGGTTGCTGCCTCTTCGAGCGTGGTGCCGACGGGGGCGGTGATCAGATTCTCGCGAGTCATGACCTCGCCGATCGGTCTGATCGACGTTCTCGATGAAGCGCAGGTCGCGGTTGGTCAGGATACCGACCAGCTTGCCATCCGGCTCGGTGATCGGCACGCCGGAGATGTGATAGTGATCCATGACCGCCACGGCATCCCGCACCAGACGATCCGGGGTCAAGCGTGACCGGCTCGACGATCATGCCGGATTCGGATCGCTTGACCTTGTCGACTTCGGCGACCTGCTCCTCGATCGAAAGATTGCGGTGAATGACGCCGATACCACCAGCGCGGGCCAGCGCGATCGCCATGCGACCCTCGGTGACTGTGTCCATGGCTGCGGAGAGAATCGGAACCCGCAGAACGATGTCGCCGGCGATCCGGGTCGAGGTATCGACTTCAGTCGGCAGCTTGTGTGACGCCGCCGGAATCAGCAGCACGTCGTCGAAGGTCAGCCCCATTCCGACGAACTTGTCCTGCCGCATTGGTCGACTTGTCTTTGGGTCGCTCGCCAATCGAAAACGAGGCGTGTGAGCCGTTCTTACCAGGAGCCGATACTGTGTCCGTCATGCAGACCATCCCTTCCGTCGAGTGACGCTACCATTATGTCTTCTTGCACATTCAGTTCTGATGGTTTGGTTTTCGACAAGCCCAGTCGAATCAGCAGCTCGTCGGCGAGTTGCACGTACGCCGCGGCACCGCGGGACTCAGGATCGTATTCGGAGATCACCTGACCGTAGCTTGGCGCCTCGGCGAGGCGAATTGCGCGCGGCACGATCGTTTCGAGCAGAGCATCTGGCATGTGCCGACGGACTTCCTCGACCACGTGCGCCGAGAGTCGGGTCCGCGCGTCGTACATGGTCATGACGACACCGAGGACATTCAGATGGGGATTCAGGCCGCGCTTGATCAGATCGATCGTCGCCAGCAACTGCCCTAGACCCTCGAGAGCCAGAAATTCGCACTGCAGCGGCACCAGCACATCGTCGGCAGCAGTCAATGCGTTGACGGTCAGCAGTCCAAGGGACGGCGGACAATCGATCAGGCAGAGGTCGTAGCTCAGATTCGGTGGCGGCCAGAACTCTGGCCAGAGCGCGTTCTCGTGCGTGCTGCCCAACAAGCTCAACTTCGACCGCAGCGAGATCAGGAGTGGCCGGGTACAAGATCGACACCGGGCCGTACATTGCGCATTGGCAACGTTTGGACACCGTCGGGATCGAGCAGTGCGTCGTACAGCGTTTCCGGCAGGTTCTGCTTGTCGACGCCGAATGAGGAGGTCGCGTTGCCTTGCGGATCGGCATCGATGATCAGGACGCGATATCCACGCTCGGCCAACAACGCGGCAAGGTTGACCGTTGTGGTGGTCTTGCCCACGCCACCCTTTTGATTTGTGATCGCGATGACGCGGGGCACAACAGGCGGGATTATTGGAGTCGACGGGGAATCGGCTATCTCGCTCAAACCACTCTTCGACCGTATCGGCGTGGGGATTCGTCAGTTACGGTACGCCTCCCCAGGCGCTACCGTAATCTGCCTATCCTATCATCACGACCAACGGGTAACCAGAGAATAGTGCCAATTGCCGCAGCGATATGGCGCTACTCGTAGACCCAGACCTGCGTTCCCAATGGCGCCCAACCGAACAACCAGGCTGAGAAATAGAGTCGGCAGATTGACGCACCCGTGGCTCATCTTGTTACCGAAATTGTTGTGCCAGTACGCACCGTGTAGCGCCTCAGCCTGCAGATTGAAATACATGACATCGGGAACATCGGATACGGTGTACGCCGTTTCTGACTCTTGTTCCCCTTCGCCGGCACCTTCGGCCGCCTCTTCGCCAAGTGCCACGACCTCACCATCGGCATTTGTCGTGCCAGCCATATCCTGTAGCGGAACCTTGTACCGAACGTGGAAGTTGCCAATTTCAGTGCCGTTCGGATCGAGACCGGTGCTCACATAGGTCTGTGAGATGAGCGTGTCGCCCTGGTATGCACTCAAGCGTTTGCTGGCTAAGGCTGATTTCGATGCGTTTCTTCCCACCAGCATTCGGGTCTCCCAATGGGTTCGGATTTTCTGCGGTCCAGAGCAGCGTTTCCGAGAACTCCGGCAGCCCACCTTGCTCGACTGGTGAGGTATCGACCCGGAAAAGTTCAGGTCGTTCCGCTACCACTGGACGAAACGAGAACTTGCCCAGCGGTGTTCGGGTCACGACTGCGCCTTCGAAGTATTGGACGGTCACTCCACGTTCGCGGACTGGCTGACTTAGCGGGGCGCCAAGATACCAACTGCCCTCGTACTCCTCGTACCACGTCAGGAAATCTCCGGTGACACTGTGTCCGGAAGACGTATCAAAGACGCCACCAGTCTGGGCAGCTTTCTGGGCAACTCCACTCTCAGTTCCATAGGATCGCCAGGCCGAATCGCGCCGATCACCACCGCCGCCGGCTCGCTTGCCGTCCCGACGGACTTGCCCGGTGCGATCGTTCAGCACCTCACGTCCAATTGGCTCAAGCGTCATGGATGGCGATTCGGACCACAGAAATTCGGGTCGAAACTGAAAGATTGCCGATTGAAATGCCTGGGAGTAGTACCCCGATCGGGCTCCATAGGGTTCCGAAACCGGATTGCCGTAAACGTACGACGTACCTTGCGCGCGCCAGTAATCGAGCATGTAGCCTCGAACCGTGTGCTGCGTTTGGGGGATCCAGACCTGCAGTTGGGACTGGCCAAGGCCGCCAGGAATTTCCACGCCGAGGTTCGCATCCCAATAAGAAGCCGGTTCGCGAACCTCTTCGCCGTCATCCTGAGCCAAACTGGAGGAAGGGGTGGCAAGGCCCACGAGGACTGGAGTCAGCAATCCGAGCACGGCAATGATTGCGAAAACCCGGCGAAGCACACCATTGCTCGCGTTACCTATCGTCATCTTTGTGGAAACCCCGCGTGTACCGCTGTCATAACCGAACCTGATTCTGCTAGAACGTGCTACGCCGATCCAGCCATTGCGGTTTTGTTGGCCCGGACCGAGTTCACTTGATCCCTGAGTGCAATCGCCGCGTCGCGGGAACGCTCGGCGAAATCGGGACCATTCCCAGCATAGATGATTGATCGCGATGATGAAACCAGCAACCCGGTCCCATCTGGCTTGATTCCGTTGCGAATCGATTCCTCGACCTCGCCTGCCTGAGCACCAACTCCGGGGAGCAGAATCGGTAACGACGGAGAGTTGTCGCGGACATGCTTGAGCTCGGCCGGGTAGGTTGCTCCTACCACCAGCCCAACCTGCGCCGGATAGTCCTTTTGCCATTGATTCGCCCGGCTGGAGACCTGCATGTACAGCGGCTTGCCGGTATCGGCTCCCGTGGATGTTCTGGAAGTCGCCACTTCCGGGATTGCTGGTCCGGCATACGACGAATACCGCGCGGTCGGAGTAGGAGAAGAACGGGGCCAGGGTGTCCTCGCCCATATATGGATTGACCGTGATCGCGTCGAAGCCCCATTCGCCGAGGTACCCAGCGGCGTAGGCGGTTGCGGTACTGCCGACATCGCCAACCTTGCAGTCCAGCAACACCGGGATGTCAGTCGGGATCAGGGCGCGAGTCTGCAGCAGAGCGTCCAGGCCATCGAGACCGTACGCCGCATAAAACCCGAGGTTCGGCTTGTAGACCGTGGCAATATCGGCGGTCGCCTCGATGATCTCCCGGTTGAACGACACAATCGCATCGCGGCGGTTCATCTCCCGGAATCGCTGCGGGAAACGGGCGATGTCTGGATCGAGTCCAACACAGATCAGCGAGTTCTTCGCCTTGACTCCCGCATCGAGTCGCTCAGTAAAGGTCACGTTCCTGTCTCCTATCGACCGATTGCCTGGCCCTCGACCCGAGGATCGCTGCCACCATACAGCACGCCAGTTTCGGGATCACGCGCGATCAGCTGTGCCGAACCATGCCAGCCGAGTACCGGCTTCAGCACGTGACCGCGAGCGGCCATTGCTTCATGCAGCTCAGGGCCGAACTCAGCTTCGAATCGAAGTTCAAACGGATTCGGGTAGTTGAGCGGGTCTGAGCCTGGCCAAACCGTCCAGCGTGGCATTTCGGCCGTCTGCTGAACATCCAGATCGCCGTCAATCAACCCGGTGACCATGGCGAGGTTCCACTGCGGCTGCCCATCACCACCCGGCGTTCCACCGACCAGAATCGGCGTGCCGTCGGCCTGCTCGATCGAGAAACAGTTGAGGGTGTGCATAGTGCGCTTGCCCGGTGCGTAGACATTCGGGCTGGCTGGATTGAGCGTAAAGCCGCGACCAACCCGGTTGTTCATTACGACGCCGGTGTCTCCCGCCACGACTCCGCTGCCGAACGCGTTCGAGACTGACTGGATCAACGAAACCATCATGCCGTTGTCATCAACCGCACAGAGGTAGGTCGTATCGCCGTCCTGGAACGTACCAGCAGTTTGGGTACTGGTCGCCTTCTCGCCAATCTCTGCGGCCCGGGTCTTTGCCCAGTCGTCGCTGATCAGCTTGTCGACCGGAGTACTGCCGGTGCGTGGATCCTGGGCGTAGCCAAGTCGGTCGGCGAAGGCGAGTTTGATTGCCTCGGCCTGGACGTGAAACCAGCGATCAGTCCAGAACTCGTCCCTACTCAACGCGTGTTCAACGATCTTGTGCGCCTGGAGATGGACCAGTCCCTGGGTGGGCAGACCGGTCTGGTTGATCCGGTATCCGCGATACTCAACCGTCAATGGTGGGGCGATTTCGGTTTCATGCCCGGCCAGATCGTCGGCCGTCATTGCCCCGCCGAGCTCCTGGATTCCGCTGGCGATGCGCTGGGCAAGTTCGCCACGGTAGAAGTCATCAAGTCCAGCATCGATCAGCCGCTTGAAGGTGGCGGCAAGAGCTCGGCTGCTTCCAGAGCTGACCGACCGATGGAGCAACACCTCCCGGGAGAAACACCGACTTGCTGGACGGGAAGCTGCCAAGTAATCCGACCTCAGGCGCCAGATGATCGGCCAACCCCATTCCCATCGGATGACCCGACTCGGCGTGATGCAGTGCGCATTGGACGAGGTCGGCAAATGTTTTCGTGCCATGTTCCCGAATCAGGTCCCGATAACCAGCGACCATGCCTGGAACACCAATCGACAGCGGTCCCTGGTTTGGCATCAGGTAATTGCCCGGACTCACCTTCATGACGGCGTCGTATGACAATCCGCGCGGGGCAATTCCGCTGCCCAGATAGGTCACCGGACCCGGACGACGCGGATCGTGCACGATTGCAAACAGATCGCCACCGAGACCGCACATCTCCGGCATGACGACACTTGCAACCAGGGCCGCGCTGACGGCGGCATCAACGGCATTTCCACCCGCAGCAAGTGTCTGGAGGCCGGCGCTGGAGATAAGTGGATGGGCTGCGGCCACCATTCCGCCGGTGCTCATGACCGGGGCAATACGCCGTGCGCGCCACGGCAGGTCAGTTCGTCGTCCGGGTGTTCCGATCATGCAAATCCGTCATTTCTCATACAAATACATTCCCGTTAGGGTACTACGGTCGAAGTCTCGTTTGCCTGATCGTCGGGGACAACCGTCTCAGTCGGAATCACGGTTGGTGGCGACTCAGTAGACGTTGGAATTGGTGGTATTGCCGTTTCCGTCTGTGTGGGCGGCACGGGAGTTTCCGACGCAGTCGGCTCGGCTGTTACCGTCAGTGTCGGCGGAACGTTCGTGGGTGGAATCTCCGAAGCAATCTCGGTGGGTGCCGGCTCGGTGGGTGTGGATGATGCCGTTGGCTCCGGAGTCGGGACCGACGCACTACCGACCGAGAGCGTCACCCGAACGTTGTTGCCGTCCGAACCCAATAACCAGAGGTAATGCGTGCCCGGTGAAGTGGATCCGGGAATGCGGACCGAGACACTGCCACTTCCGGTGGCGGACGTAGTCAACGATCCCAATTGTGCACCGTACTGCGAATCGAACCGCGCGGTCACGGTCTCAGCCGCAGCGAAGCCCAGCAATTGGACGCGGACCAGACGCATCCGGTTTCGGGGTTCCGCGATCAGATATGCGCTTGGCCTGGTGACGAAGTTCGAGTACGTCGAGCTGCTCTTGTTGCCGGTAGCTGAGACACGGTGCTTGCCATCTGTGCTGGCCGGAACTACGAACGATGTATTCGCACTGCCGGTCGCCTGGGACATCTGCACACGAACCAGGCTTCGGGTACCAGCTCCCGTGTCGAACGACAGCAGGACTGATTCAGAGGTTCCGAAACCGCGCAATCTGACCTGCACTGTCTGACCAACTGGACCAGCTGTTACATCGAGCGCGATCGACGGATTGATATCGATCATCTTCGTGATGGTCTTCTGGCCTGTGGTGACGACCAGTCGGGTGATCCTCGGCTCCGGTCGCAGGCATGGTGAAGGTGCGACTGGCAACTCCGTCGTCGCCGACCGTATCACCACCCACGTATACGCCGTCCCACCGGAAAATCGCCCGCTCGCCCGGAGTGAATTCGCGGGCCGTGACCGTCACACGGTCGCCGACCTTGGCATGTCTCGGCACTTCGACGACGCCTTTGCCGAGCTGGGCGACGTTGAGCATCGGTTCATCGAGGCCATCAGGATCGAGCGGAACCGGTCCCCGCTCAGCGGTCAGCAGCAATCTGGCTTTGGTCGCGGATGGTGACATCCGACCTTGCTGGGCCGCGATCAGTCCGACTGCGCCCGCGACATGCGGCGTGGCCATGCTGGTGCCGCTCATGTAGCAGTAGGTGGCGCTCGGGCAGTAATCCGGATCTGGTTCAGCATTGGCCGAGTAGGTCGAGAGGACGTCCATGCCGGGTGCGGAGATGTCGATGTCGTTACCGTAATTGCTGAAGCAGGCGAACGTGTCGTCGTCCTGGACGCCTTTCGATCCGCCACGAGGGGTGCAATCCGAGACCGGACCCAGCCCGCCGCGCTTGCCATCCGAGTCGTAGTAGGCCGAAACGGTAATCACTTCGTCGAACTGAGCCGGAACCACAGTGCGCGCATTGATCGTCCAGTTCTGGGCCGCGACCACGACAGTGACTCCGCTCGCAACGACGTTGCAGTACGCCTGGTGATAGGCATCAGCCGCGCAGGGACCCAGGTCGTAGCCGTAATTCGCCCCGATGCTGAGATTGATGACCTCGATTGTGGACGCATTCGGCCCGGACGAAATCGAGTCCGCAGGTGACTTCGGATTCGTACGCCGCGCCGTACTGATCATCCGAGAAGATCTTGACTGCCCAGAGGCGAGCACCCGGGGCAACACCGACTACGCCCTCCCCGTTGTCCTTTGCGCCGGCGGTACCGGCGACGTGCGTGCCGTGCCCGCTGATGTCGTTGTACGGACCCGTGCGGGCTGTGTTGGCGCAGTCCTTGCCGCCGACCACGTTCAGATCGGGATGCTGGTAGATTCCGGTGTCGAGAACGGCAATATCGACATCGACCGCACCGCTACCCGTTGCCGGCATTGGTCGGATTGAGTGTGGTGTCGATGCGTTCGACACCAGGCGGGAGTTCCTGAGCGGCCAGATACGTTTTGCGATCCGGTCGAATATCGAGCACGTTCGGATCATCGATCAGTTTCTGGACGGCGGCATCCGTGAACGACCCGGCGAACCCACTGAAGACTGACTGGTAGACCTGATCAACCGTCACGCCAGTCATGGAGTTGTAGGTCGAGGCCGACGATTGAGCGGTGCTCGTTGCGCCGGGTTTCAGCCGTACGATGAAACGATTCGGCACGATCTCGGCAAATCCGGTTTCCTGTCCCGACGCAATCGGAACCGGTTTCGAAATGCCTGGCCCTGAAAGCGAACACGGCGATTACGGCAGCTACCGCAATAATTCTCCAGCCGATGTGCTTACCCATTCAGTCCCCCAATGTGATGTTCTCCTAGCCTACTACGTCAGGACACAGCGAAAACGACCCGATGGACTAAACCATCGGGTCGTTGATCGCTGAAGCTACGCTTCGCCTTACGCCTCAGGTGTTGGCGTTTCGGTCGGAACCTCGACTACTGGCGTCTCGGTTGGGACCTCTGTCGGTACGTCAGTTGGTACGGTGTCGGGGCCTCGGTTGGCACCTCAGTCGGGATTTCGGTTGGGACCTCAGTTGCAGGTACGTCGGTTGGTACGGGAGTCGACGTCGCTCGACTGTTGCGCTCGCAATGGGAGTCGGAGTCGTGCGTTGGAGCAGCGCGCAACTACCTCAACCGTCAACCTCAGCCGGGTTCCCTGATCGCCAATCAGCCAGACATAGTGCCGGCCGGGCTGAGGCTCCTTGAGGAATTCGAACGGCGAAACTGCCTGAACCGGACAGCGACGCAACGACATTTCCCAGCATGGATCCATCCTGCTTGTCGAATCGAGCCTGGCGATGGTCTCGCTCCCACCGAATCCGGTGAACGGCAATCCGGATCAACCGATTGGGCTCCGGTGTGCCTGAATGCAGCGAAACAGCCGGCTTGACCCAGAACGCCGACCGACGCCTGGGAGCCCGAGATCACCCGTCGGCCACCAACTGCTGGCTGCCGCCCTGCCGTCGACGGCATCATTACGACTCCCGGCTCCAATGGCCAGTCTCATCGACCATGATTCTGGCCGAGCTTCCGGACCCCGGCGCCCGTGTCAATCTGGATCAACACTGACTCGCGAGCGCCGAAACCCTGTACGCTGGAACGTTCAACGTTGGTTCCCGGCGGACCCGAGGTGTGTGTCAATCTGGATTACCGGGACGATCGTCGATCGTCGCCTGTCAAGCGCTTTTGAGCCGGCCGAGACGGTAATTTCGTACACCCCGCCAGGCAGATTTCCGGGACGGTCAACGTTCGATACGCATTGCCGCTCGGTAAGGACATCCGCTCCTCCGACGTACTCGCCGTTGAACCGGAATATCGCCCGTTCACCGGGAGTCAGTTCGGCGGCCTTGATCCGGATGTTCTTGCCCGGTTGGGCCTGACTCCGGCAGCTCGATTGCCCCTGGCCCGAGTTGGGCAACGTTCAGCAACGGTTCCGGAAAGCCGTCCGGGTCGCCGGCAACCGGTCCACGCTCGGCAGTTGCCAGCAGGCGCACCTTCATCTCGGCCGGTGAAAGCGGCCCTTGCTGGGCATGGATCAGGGCAACGGCGCCGGCCACCAACGGCGTTGACATGCTTGTGCCGCTCAGTACGCAGTAGAGCCGCCCGGTACAACGTTCCAAATCGAGACACTCCAGACCAGGTCGAATAGACGAGGTGGCCCGGCGCGGTGATATCGATGTCTTGCCCGTAGTTGCTGAAGCAAGCGATCCGATCATCGCTCTGAGTTCGCGTCGGCTGGTACCGAGGAGTGCAATTCGAACTGGGACCCAGCCCACCACGTTGACCATCGCTGTCGTAGTACGCGGAAACGGTTATCACTTCATCGAACTGGGCGGGAACGGTTGTCCGCGCGTTGATCGTCCAGTTCTGTGCGGCGACGACAACGGTCACTCCAGCGTCGACGGTCCGACAGTAGGCCTGGTGGATTGCGGTCAGAGCACAACCGCCAAGATCGTAGAAGTAGTCCAGCCCGATACTGAGATTCGCGACGTCGATCGTGGCGGCGTTCTGGATCACCCAGTTCAGCGCGCAAATGATTTCGGATTCGCGCGCTCGAGGGTAGTTATCGTCTGAAAAGATCTTCAGTGACCAGATTCTGCGCGCCGGCGCGATACCGACCACACCAAAGTCGTTGTCCCTCGCCGCGGCAATTCCGGCGACATGGGTGCCGTGCCCGCTCAAGTCGTTGAACGCGCCGGATCGCGCGCGTATTGGTGCAGTCTTTGCCACCGACGACGTTCAGGTCTGGGTGCTTGTAGACACCGGTGTCGATGATTGCGATGTCGGCATCTACGGACCCTGATCCGTCTCCGGCTTTGGTGGGATTCAGCCCGGCACCGACCCGAAGTACGCCAGGTGGTGGGGATCTGGGCCGCCGTTTCGTACTCGCGATCGGGCGAGATATCGAGCACATTCGGATCGCTTACAAGTCGATCGACCGCTGCCGAGGTGAACGTGCCCGCAAAGCCGGTGACCGCCGCTCCGTAGACCTGATCAACCGTCACGCCCGCCAATGCATCGTAGGTGTCGGCTGCGGCCTCGGCAGTGGTGAATGTCCCCGGTTTCAGACGCACGATGTACCGATTCGGCACGATCGCCGCGTCGTTTACTGGCTGGGCACGGGAATCTGACGATGGCGATATCCACGACCCCGCGACCAATCCACGATCGCCATCCAGATACCAGCGGCCAATCGCCAGATGCGTCGACTGCCCATCAGTTCCTCCCAATTTCGGTGCTGTAAGCCGCTTCAGCCTACTACGTCGATTCGATGACAACACATAACCCGATGGCTTACGCCATCGGGTTATGTGATCTACCAGATTGCGTTGGTGTCTCGAGCCGATTACGCCTCAGGTGTTGGTGTTTCGGTCGGAACTTCGACTACTGGAGTTTCGGTTGGAACCTCTGTCGGGACGTCCGTTGGCGACCTCGGTCGGACACCTCGGTGGGCACTTCAGTCGGGATTTCGGTCGGCACTTCAGTTGGGACATCCGTCGGAACCTCGGTTGGCGGCACGTCGGTTGGTGCCGGAGTCGACGTTGCCTCAACGGTTGGCGTTGGGGTCGGCGGGATCGGCGTTGGCAGACCTGCCCCAGTCACGTTCAACGTGACCCGGATGTTTCCACCAGCCGACATGACCCAGATGTAGTGCGTGCCGTTGGTCGTGGCCGGAATGGTCACCAGCATGACTGCCGCTGCCGGTCGCCGAGGCCGTTCCCGTGCCGAGGACCGTTCCGGACTGCGTATCGAAACGCATGGTCACGGTCTGACCGGCAATGTACCCGCGGTACTGAACACGGACGTTGTTGCCAGGCTGCGGTGTGCCACTGCTGACATAGGCAGACTGCTTGACGTTGAACGTGGTCGTTGCGCTGTTGCCCATGTTGCCGGTCGCGGTGATCGTGCGGTTGCCCTTGACACTGGCCGGAATCTCGACCGTTACGTTGCCGCTACCACTCGAGGACATCACCTTGTTTGCGTATAGCGTCGTATTGGTCGAACCCGGTGTTGATCTTGACTGTGACCGATTCACCGCTGGCAAAGCCACGCAATGCAATCGAGACGTCAGTCGCCAACGACACCTGAGGACGGCGCAACAGCCACGCTTTCGTTGATCGTGATCGTCTTGGTAACGGTCTTGAGGCCGTTGCTGACCGAGAACGTGTGCGATCCGTTCTTTGACGCGGGAATCATCGAAGTCGCGGTGGGCACGACCGTCATCGTCCACCGTGTCACCGCCTATGAAGGTGCCATCGAAGCGGAAGAGAGCGCGCGTACCCGGGGTGAAATCACCAATCTTGACCTGGATCTAATCTCCGACTAGACCAGCTGCTCGGGGCCGAAATCTTGCCCTTGCCGAGGTAAGCAACATTGAGTAGCGGCTCCTTGTTGGAGTCCGGATCGCCCGCCAATGGTCCCGGCTCAGCCGAAAGAATCAGCCGGGCCCGAACGGTTGCCGGGGACATCGAGCCTTGTTGCGCACGCATCAGATGCCGCCGCACCAGCAACATGCGGAGAGGCCATCGATGTGCCGCTCTCCACGCAGTACCCCGAGATCGGACACTAGGTATATCCAGCGTATGCCGATGCGGTGGAAACGATGTCTACCCCGGGCCCAGCGATATCGACGGCGGTACCGAAGTTGCTGAAGTACACGATGGCATCATCGTCCACGCTCCAGCCGTAGTCATATCCGCCGAGTCCACCAGGCTCGCCATCGCTGTCGTGATACGCGGTGACCGTGATTACTTCGGGAAATTGGGCCGGGACGTATGTGTTCGTGTTGTTGCCGTCGTTGCCAGCCGCAACCACGAACGGTGACTCCGCTGTCGTACAGACGGCAGACCGCCTGATGGTAAGGATGTGCCGAGCACCCGCCAATGTTTGAGCCATAGTTGCCGCCAATGCTCATGTTGGCGAACTTCGATGTCGCCCTCTTGCTACGGACGTAATCCAGTCCGCAAATAATCTCAGACTCGTAGGTATAGCCCACCGCCATCGTCGGAGAAGATCTTGACGGCCCAAATTCGCGCGCCCGGGCGCTACGCCCACAACACCGTCACCGTTGTCAATTGCGGCCACCGAACCCGCAACATGAGTTCCGTGTCCATCGATATCGGTGTACTGGTCACTCAGTTTGGAAGTAGAGCAGTCCTTGCCACCAACAACATTGAGATCCGGATGCTTGTAGACACCCGTGTCCAGAATCGCCATGTCGGCGTTCGACTGAACCAGAGCCATTACCGGCAACGGTTGGATTCAGGTCGGCATCGATCCGATCAATACCGGGCGGGTTGGTCTGGGCTTGGAGCGTCGAGGCCCGGTCCGGGAAGACGTCCAGCACGTTCGGATCAGACGCCAGCTCGGCGGCGGCTTTTGCGCTGAACTCACCGGCGAATCCGTTGAAGACGTTCGTGTACACCTGATCAATGGAGACACCTGGCTTGGCGTCATATGAGGATGCGACCGATGCGGCGCTTGTAAACCCGCCGGAATCCTTGAGGCGAACGATATATCGATTGGGTGCGGCAGCAGCGAACGAGTCATCCTGTGCACTGGCGTGCTGCACGGCGGTTCCGCCCAAACCAACGGTCGACAATTGAATCATCACCATGGCGACAGCGGCGATAGCACGCACGCGAATCAGACCAGACATTCAGAAAACCTCCACCAACACCTGAGCTTGCTCGTTCCACGCGGAATCGAACTCATTCTGCGGGATATGGACGCTTATGTCCATTAGATGGCGCGATGAAACATTGGGTCCGAGTGGGCTGCATTTCCGGTCCATTTGGACCACGGCGGTGTTGGCTACGAGATTGCTGGTCGAGGTCACTTTGTCGCGGTGGGTTCAGGCGACTCCGGTAATGAAGTAGCTGAGGGTGCCGCGACTTCTTCGGTCACGGTCGCGGCAGGACTGGTTGCGGTCGATTCTGCGGTGCTGGTTGGTTGCGACGGAGGCGTTTCAGTCGGAGTCTGAGGTTCTGGTGTCGGGGTAGCAGCGACTGGCGTGGGCGTTGTCGTCGGCTCAGTCACTATCGCAGTGCTGGTTGCAGGCGGAGTAGCAGTCGCATCCGCGGATGCGCCGAACGTGCTGACCGTCACGCGCACGCGATTGCCTCCGTCTCCGACGGCCCAAAGCGAATGTTTGCCGTTGGTTGCATCGACCGGAATCTGCAACATTGACCGAACCGGATCCCGTCGCCGTTACCACTTTTGTCCGCAAGATTGAGCCGGTTGCAGATCCCCAGCGCAAATCAACACTTTCCCCCGACTTGAATCCGGAAAGCGAAACAGCTGCCCACTCACCGGCCTGCACTGAACTGGCGACACGGAGCGACGGATTGACGGTTAGGGAGATTGCGGTCGAATGGCCGGAATCGTCGGTTGCCGTCAATTTGTGCGATCCAGTGGTGGACGACGGGACCGCAAACGAGGTCATCGCTGCGCCAGACTGCGAAGCGCCGAACACGGACCAGCGATCGGATCCCCGCCCCTGTATCCATGGTCAGAAGAATCGACTCGCCTGCTCCGAAACCTCTCAAATCTACTGAGACGAGATCACCGACGTAGGCCGAGCGATCACTTGCGGTTAGTCGAGGGACGGACCAGGATACGGTCGGTGAGCGTCTTGCGGTTGTTGGTCGCCGTTATCACGTATTTTCCGTACGCCATGTCGGGGAGTCTGTATGTGAGGTAGGCATTCCCGTTGATCGTTACCTGGCTGGTACCGATCACCGCACCATTGAGCCGGAACGTCGTGGTAGTGCGCGGGATGACTTCGCCGATCTTGATCTTGATCTGCTCACCGGGTTTTGCCGACGATGGAGCGTCAATCGTTCCGACACCGAGACTGGCGACATTCAGAATTGGCTCTGGATATCCGTCGGGATCGCCAGGGACCGGGCCGGATTGAGCAGTAAGCAGGAGTCGCTCTCGAACCTTGGCGGGGCTCATCTTCCCTTGCTGGGCGATGATCAGGGCTGCGCCGCCGGTGACATGCGGCGTGGCCATGCTTGTGCCGCTCCAGTAACCGTAGCGGTTGTCGAAGAGCGTTGAATAGACCCCGACGCCGATCGCCGCAATATCGATTGTCGCGCCGTAATTGCTGAATGAAGCGCGGCGGTCGTCGCAGCCGTAGAACCCATCAGGCGTCGATTTGCATCCGCCGAGTCCGCCGGGTTTGCCATCCCACTCTGCAAATGCAGAGACGCTGATCACTTCTGGATATCGACCAGGACTGCAGGTGCTGGCGTCGATTCCGGCATTGCAGGCCGCCGCCATGACCGTCACCCCGGCATTGGTCATTGCACATACGGCCCGATGGGTGAGACTGCTGGTGCACCCGCTGCCGTATTCGCTGACGATCAAACCGAGGCTCATGTTGGCGACGTCGATGGTGTCCCCGTGCTCGGCGACCCACTCCATCCCGCAGATGACTGATGAGAGCGAGCCGTTGCCGTTTTGATCAAGGACTTTGACCGACCAGATTCGCGCACCGGGAGCGACACCGACGACGCCGAATCCGTTGTCCTTTGCCGCGGCGATTCCGGCGACGTGGGTGCCGTGCCCGTAGTTGTCCCGAAGTGAACCCTGGTTCAGGCAATCGCGACCGCCGACCATGTTTATGTCGTCGTTTGGTCCAACTCCGGTATCGATGATTGCGATATCAACATCGACAGAGCCGGATCCATCGCCGGATTTGGTCGGGTTGTAATCGGCGTCGACCCGATTGATGCCCGGCTCGAGCGATTGCCCTTGCACGGTAGCGAGGTAATCGGGATAGACCCCGGCGATCTGCGGATCGGCCATCAGATCAGTCACGGCTTGCGATGTGAACTCGCCGGCAAATCCCGAGAAGGTTGTGTCGTAAATCTGATCGACGTCAGTGCCGGACGACTTTCGACCTCATTGGCAACTGATGCCGAGCTCTGGAACAGTCCGTCAGCCAGCAACACGATGTATCGGTCTGGCACGACGGTCAGTTTGGGTGTCGAGGACGCTTCGGTCTGGGCACTAGCTTGCGAGGATGACTGTATCAAAGTCGTACTAACGAGCATCATGACAGACATCAGCAGTAACAGGCGACCTGTCCGCGGGATCATTTCGCGCTGTGCTCAGGTCGGTGAAATGGGAATAATCCTCCGTTGGCGAGCAGCTTCATGATTGTGGCGTGCTCGATGACGGTCTGGTGAAGTTCCGGATCACGCTCTTCCAGATTGGATTCGAACAGCTCATCCTCATCACAGAGCTCCACTGATCCGTCTGGCAGCTTGATCACGTCGAGGTAGAGATCGTGCCAGGTGATGCTGTCTGCGGTGATCGTCGTAGGATGGGTCACGTTGCCGTACCAGCCACGAATTTCACCGGTCGGCGATTCCACCCGGAAGGCGTCGAACCAGTGCTCCGGTGAGAAGTACTCGATGAGGGTATCGCCGGGTTCGAACACCAGTCCGTGCGCCTCCACCCGCTTCATCACCCAGGTCGCCTGAACCGCTACCCATGGTTCCGGGATTGCCTCGTCCAGCACGCGCGCCTTGTACCGGGTCGCCTCACTGCCGTCCGGATACAACTTGATCACATCGACGACGTCACCCGGATTCAACATTGGTGCATTACCTGTGACACTCCAGGAATGATCGAATGTGATCTGTTTTTCATTGGACTAGCTTGCCGGGATCAGCGAGCGAATCTCGGCGGTCTTCAGCGCGAGCGTCTGATTGGTGTCGGCTTCGACATTCAACCGAAGCAGCGGCTCAGTATTGGAGGCGCGGAGACTGAACCACCAATCGGAGAACTCGATCGTCACACCGTCGAGGTGATCGACCGAGCCACCCTCAGCTACGTAGTGAGCTTCGATATCGGCCATGATCGATTTCGCGTCCGCGACCTTCATATTGATTTCACCGGATCGAACCCGCGTATCGAGCGGGGCAAGGACCTCGGACACTGGCTTGCCTTGCTCGGACACAAGTTGAAGCACTGTCAGAGCTGCGATGATGCCGCTGTCTGCGTACCAGTTGTCCCGGAAATAGAAGTGGCCGGAATGCTCGCCGCCGAAAACGGCGTCTTCTTCGCGCATGATCTTCTTGATGAGCGAATGGCCAACCGGTGTCCGAATCGGTCGACCACCATGAGCCGTGATCACTTCAGGAACCGATTTGGAGCAGATCAGGTTGTAGCAAACCGCCGCTCCCGGATGCTGCTTGAGCAGGGCAATCGCGACCATCGATGTAACCATATCGCCGCCGATAGCTCGGCCCTTTTCGTCGATCAGGAATACGCGGTCGGCATCGCCATCAAACGCCAAGCCGAAGTCGCAACCATTGTCGAGCACGGCCTTCTGCAGATCGCGTACGTTTTCCGGTTCGATTGGATTGGCCAGGTGGTTCGGAAATGTGCCATCCAACTCGAAAAAGAGCGGAATGATCTCAACCGGAAGCCGCCCAAACACAACCGGCACCGTCTTGCCGGCCATTCCGTTGCCGGCGTCGATTGCGATCTTGAGCGGCTTGATCACCGACGTGTCGACCAGGCTCAGTACGTGATCGGCATAGGCATCGATTACGTCTTTGGCCAGAAGATCACCACGATGTTCGGCGAGCGGCGGGAAATCGTTGGCCAAGGCGCGATCGCGGATTTGCTTGATGCCATCGTCAAATGAGACCGCCCGCGCTTCAGCACGGCAGATCTTGAAACCGTTGTATTCCGGTGGGTTGTGGGATGCAGTGATCATCACTCCCGCCGGGAACCCGTACTTGCCAACGGTGAAGTAGAGCGCATCGGTCGAGACCAGTCCGACATCGGTCACATCGGCGCCCTGGTCGCGAATACCGTCGATCAGGCTGGCGGAGAGCACTGAACCGGTCACCCGCATGTCCCGGCCAACGGCGATTGCATCCACACCGAGCTCCAGCACCAGAGCGCGACCGATCCGGTACGCGAGTTCGGGAGAAAGCTCGGACGGAGCAATTCCGCGGATATCGTAGGTCTTGAACATACCGGCCACTTTTGCCGGATTAATCTGGTCAGTCACGTGGAGTCCTCCGGAGTGAAATGCCCCCTCGTTCAGGCAGGTCGAAAGCATAGCCGAGAGCATTCAAGGGGATGCACGGCTAGACTGTAATCGTGTGCATTTCGGCGCACCAATTCAGGAATTCGATGACCACTCCCACCACATATCAAGCAATCGGGGCACGCGACCCCATCGATCTCCACCTTCATACGCTGGCCAGTGACGGTTTCTGGCAAGTCGATGACTTGATCGATTCTGTTGCCGACCGCGGCTTCAAAGTCGTCGCGATAACTGATCACGACAACCAACGATCGGTTGCACGGGGAATTGAACGCGGCCGTGAGCGAGGGATCATCGTCATCCCGGGCGTAGAGATGACCGTCCGCTGGAATGATCGCCAGATTCACTTGTTGGTTTACGGACTCGAACCCGGACTGACTGCGGACTCAGCCTCCAGTTGGAACAGCGCCCTCCACGACATTGATCAATTGATGATGGAGCGTGCGTCCGATGCTCGCACACGCTTTATCGCCAACGGCAAACCGCTTCCGTCGCTCGACGAGATCGTCAATGGTCGACCAATGTGGCCGTTCCATGTCCTGTCAGCTGCGATCAAGGACGGGCATGCGAAGGGCCTCAAGGATTCTGCCGAGCTGCTTGTCTCGCTCGGTGGTGATTTCAACGGCGATTTGCCAATGGATCGCGTGGTGGATGCCGCGCATCAGGCGGGTGGAATCACGGTCGTCGCGCATCCTGGCCGCGGCGATTCGGTCGGGTTAGTGACCGATACCGACTTCAAGGCGTTTCTGCCGGAGATTCCGGTCGATGGGCTGGAGGCGCACTACCGCTCCTATTCCGATACCGATACTGCGCTCTACCGGCGTATTGCCAACGATCACGGTTTGCTGATCTCGACCGGGTCCGACTCCCACGCTCCCAAACAACCGGTCGACCCGATGGAATGGCAGGCAACCTGGGCACGGGATCTGCTTGGCAAACTGGGGGTTACGGTGGAACCGTTGCAACAAGGCGAACCGATATGGCAAGAAGGTATGTCGCCGAAGGGAGCCGTTCCCAAACCGGCCGAGACTGAAGCAAAGGAATCAAAACCCGATGAGCACCCTTGAACTGATTACCTACCCGGCGGGTCCAATCGAGACCAACGGTTACCTGGTCATCGATCCGGAAACATCTACTGCGTTGATCATCGACGCACCGTCCGATTTCACGGACGACGTGATCCGTGACGTCAAGCAGCGCAATCTGACCGTCACCGAGATCGTCATCACGCACGGGCATTGGGATCACATCGGCGATACCGCCCGACTCCAGCGCGAACTCGGCGTACCAGTCCTTGCCCATGCCAACGTAGTCGACCGACTCGCAACTCCTGGATCCGCTGTCATGACCTTGCCGATCGAAATCGAGCCGTCAACGCCCGACAAATTGATTGGCGAAGGCGACACGGTCAACCTTGGTTCGCATCAGTTTGACGTCTGGTTTCTGCCGGGTCATGACCCGGGGCACATTGTTCTGGTCAGCACTCAAGACAAGCTGGTGCTGGGTGGAGATGTGCTTTTCCCGGGCGGTCACGGTCGAATCGACATTCCGGGAGCTAGTGAGGCGGACATGATTGCCTCGCTCAAACGACTCGGAGCGCTTGCAGACGATGTAGTCGTCTACCCCGGGCACGGCAAGCCAACCAACATCGGTTCTGAACGGGGCTGGCTGCCGGTCTAGTTACTGCGCCGGGACTTTGCGGACTTCCATGACCGTGCGCATCAGCACGGTCATCCGCACCGTATCGCCAACTGCCACTCCGTCGTCAACCGCCTCGCTGGGCAGCTGGCAGCGCTGGATGGTCTCCGGGTCATCCGGTAGCGAATAGAAGACGCGGACGTACGGCGAGCCGTGAATTGCGATTTGCTGCAGTCCCTCGATGCGTGCCTCAATCTCCATCCGATTTGCCTTCTGCGACCTTCACGCGAATTGCTTGCTTACGGGCGATGTCGTCGGCCGCATCCGCTTCGAGACGTTCGTCCCGGCTGCGCGCGTAGACGTAGAGAGCGATTGTGATCAGGACGAGCGGACCGAGTGAAACGCAGGCTGCAAGCGCCACGATTCCTTGTTCCTGAATGGTTGTCTGTGAGATGTAGACGATCACCAGAACGGTGAGCATCACCAGCAGGAGAAGAGCCAGCAGCGCACCGGTCTGGGTGATGCAACCGCGCGCATTAGAGTTGATGTCCGGTGTTCCGAGCGGATCGACATTTGTGGAGGGTAATCCCGCCATTGCCTCGATATCACCCACCCGGATGTATCCGAGTCGACCGTGTTCGAGTTTGACCCGCATGAAATCAGCCGGCGAATCCGGATCGTCGACCAGGTCCAGCTCGGATCCTGGCGAAACAATATCGATGACGCGCGAGGCTGAGTCGGCCCGGTCATAGACCCGCATGCCTTCAGCGGCATGGAATGCATCGACAAGCGTGGCTCCGCAGGCAGCACAGAAATAATTCGTCGCAGGATTCAGCGCGGCGCATTGACCGCAGTAAATCAGCGCCGCGCGTTCAGCAGATTGAACCGGTTGATCCCCGGACCCAGCCTCAGGCAAATTGATCGACCCATGACCGCGATTCGGTTGGGCGACATTCCCTGCCGGATCAGAATCCGGAACTTCCCATTTTTCCCGTTCAGTTCGCACGCATTTTCTCTCTGCAAAGGTGGTTCTCGACTGCTTCTGTATAGCAGAGTTCGACGGAATTGAGATGGATGTCCTGTTTGATTGTGGTACCGCTACACAACCCGGATTTTTGCCTATCGCATCTCTGGGAGAGCGTGCTAGACTTTCCAAAACTATTCAATTCTGGGTAGTTAGCCCGGCAGCGATGAGTCCGGGTCCTGATTGTTTTGTGCCTGATATTGATACTGGTGAGCGTAATGACGGCCGTCCCGCAAGGAACACAATCGAACCTGCACTCGATTGACGCCGACCTCCTACCAATCCCCACGCTTTCCGATGTGTTCCGGGCCAGAAAAACGATTGATGGGTATCTCAGCCGCACTCCGCTGCTCCATGATCTGGCACTCAGCGAATATCTCGGATTTGATCTCTATCTGAAATGCGAAAACCTTCAGCCTGTCGGAGCGTTCAAGGTCCGTGGCGGTATTCATCTGATGAGCCAACTCGAGCCGGAGTATCGGACGGCCGGAGTGGTCACCGCGTCAACCGGCAATCACGGGCAATCAATCGCATATGCCGCTCGAGAGTTCGGAATCCAGGCAACGATATACGTCCCGATTGGCGCAAATCCAGTCAAGGTCGAATCGATGCGCCGCCTGGGAGCGGAGATCGTGTTCTCGGGCAAAGACTTCGATGAAAGCAGAGTCAATGCCGATACATATGCCAGCGAGTCCGGACGCTATTTCGTTCAATCGGCCAACGACAATCGGCTGGTTGAAGGCGTAGCGACCTACACGCTGGAGGTCATGGAGGAATTGCCAGACCTCGATGTGATGCTGGTACCCGTCGGTGCCGGAAGCGGAGTTTGCGGCGCACTCGTCGCCGGCAAAGCTATCAAGCCCGACTTGCACATCTACGGCGTCCAGGCCGTTGGAGCGGCGGCGGCGGCGGATTCATGGCGCGACCGAACTTTGCATTCGTACGACAGCGCATCAACATTTGCGGAAGGGTTGGCGACCCGTACCGCGTTTGCGTATCCGGCCCGGATCATGTGGGACCGGATTGATGGTTTTGTCCTCGTCAGTGATGACGAGATGCGGACAGCAATGCTCGCACTACTGGAAACCGCATGGATTGTGGCGGAGGGAGCCGGTGCAGCAGCAACGGCGGCCGCGTTCCAGATGCGGGATCAACTTAAAGGAAAATCTGTCTGTTGCGTAGTCAGTGGTGGTAATGTCCCACTGACAGGAATACGCGACGCGTTGGCACAGGGGGATGGCCAGTGGCGCGACTAGTTGAATGGCTGAGTGGACGAGGACGACCGGACGGGCACAGCAATGTGATGCTGCAGTTTGCCCGCGAAGTGGTCGAGCGGCGCAGATCGATGCAGGGGGCAATGAACGAAGTTCGCCACCCGGCCGTGCTGGACTCGCTCTCTGACGAGGATTTCCGCCAACTCGATGAGACCATCGCCGAGAACGCTGGTGCACACCCCGAATTCGCTATCATCCTGGCCCGGTTGGCCCACGCGGCTGCGCGCGCCAAAGGATTTGACCGTCAGATAGTCGACGCGGCGATCCGGCTGGACAGCCTGCTTCCCCTTGACGATCCCAGCCGCGAGCGCGATCAACTCTTGCGCGATGCATACGTAGTGGCCCAGAAGGCTGGCTATGCTCGCGGCGGTCGAATTACCCTGGCCCGCCTCGCTGACCGTGCCCTGGACGCCGACGATCTGGAACGCGCACGCAAATTCTTCATGCAGCAGCTTGAGATTGGCGACGAGTCCACGGATTCACGCGTTGAAGTCGACTCCGCTCTTTCATGCGGAGATATTCTCCGGCGTGAAGGAGACATCCTCGGGGCGCAGGCGCTGTACCGCCGCGCCAGTCGATCCGGTCTGAAACTTGATTATCACCATGGTGTTGCTGAGGCGCTGGTTCGACAGATCGATCTGGTCGATGCCGGCACGAGCCTCGAGACCGTCGCTCAAATGCAGCGGCAGGCACTCGATTCCGCTGAGCGCACAACTGATCTTGGCCTGCAATCCCGCATTCTGCTGATGCATGCGGAAACGCTGACCAGACTTGGCCGGATCGAGGAAGTAGCGCCGATTCTGGCCGATGGAGTCGAGATTGCTCGCGAAATTGGTGACCTTTCGCTCGAGGGACGCTGTCTGCAAGCATTGGTAGACGTCGAAGATCAGTTAGGTGACGACGAGGCGGTAGCCGAGCATCTGACCGATTGGCTTGAGCTCGAGGATCGACTCGGCAATCGAGCGGTCGCTGGAGGCATCGCCAACCGACTCGGAATGACGCTGCTGGACATCAACGAGCCCAGGCACGCCGTCAATGCATTTGATCGCGCCCGCACCATGGCCACGTCTCTGCGCGATCACAAGCTTGAGCAGAAGGCCTTCGGCGGACTCGGCATTGCCTACGCTCAGCTGAACGAGGCATCCCACGCGATCGACAACCTGATGAAGGCTCTGGAAATTGCCCGCCAGACCCAGGACATCGAGAACGAGGCCAAGTGGCTGGCGACGATTGCCCAGGTCCTGATGCAATACGGCCAGACCAATGAGGCGATCCGTGCCGTCAACGATGCGTTGGCCATTACGCGTCGGATGCCCGATGAGAGTCTGCAGGCGGACCTGCTGTCTATGCTCGGCACACTCTATGTTCGCCAGGATCAGGCACCCCGGGCGCGCGAATCCTTTACCAGAGCACTCGAGATCTACAAGCGGACGGGTCCGCCGGCGCAGCTGATGAAGGTGCTGGTTTCGCTCGGGCAGCTAGCTGCGGCGGCTCGTCAGAACGCGCTGGCGATCGGTCAATACGAGCAGGCGCTCGACATTGCCGATCGAGACCAGCGATCGACTTGGCTCAGGCGAAGCTGCACGGTCGGCTCGGCCAACTCAAGCAATCCCAGCGCGACACAATCGGTGCACTTGAGCATTACCGGTTCGCGGTCGATGCCGCTGAATCGCTCAACGATCGTCCAATGCTGGAACGGGGCCTGATGGCGCTGGCAACTGCCCAGCACGCGGTTGGTGATGGCGCGGCGATGAGCACGTATCGACGAGCACTGGCCATGGTTCAGGAATCCGGGTTGCCGGATCGCGTGGCGATGATCCACTACAACATGGGTCTGCTCTACATCGGCGATGGCGATTCCACCACCGGTCTCAAGCATCTTTACCGCGCCTCGGACATTCTGGTCGACGCGCAGATGAATGAAACGGCGATGGCAGACAGGATCGAGGACGCGATTCTATCGGCCGGCGGTCGCACACTGGCGCGAGCGTCCGCGGCACGGTCCGAATATATGGACGACGAGCGCGATCAACGGCCGGAGCGTGCATACGCAGCCGATGAGCGGGCTGCGAGCTGGAGTCCAGGTGAATCCTGGCAGGCATCCGGTGATCAACTCGATTACCCGCCGGACGAACTCTACAAAGAATCTACGCTCCCACCGAACTAATCGCCGAACTTCACTATTGAACTGTTATCAGAATTGCTTTAGGCTATGACGTACAGTCACCCTGGAGCAGTTCTCGTACGACCAGATGCCGTCACTCCGGGGCATTTTGCTATCCGGGAGTTCCTGCATGGCAACGAATGTCGCCAGTTCAGACCGAATGCCAGCGTACGGAGATGCTCCGGCGTATGACATCCGATCCCGGCTCATCTTCAACTCTTACCTTGGCAATGACCGACTGATCGCCCTTGCCCAACCCTCGGACTGGAGTGACCGCGCGCTTGGCATTGCCGCGAATGCACTCGATGCGCTCCGAGCCACGCTGCTTCGGACCGAATACATAGCAGATCTTTCGGGTGGGCAGCGCATCTCACGGGCGATCGACGCTGCTAACGAAACCGTACTCGCCTCGAATCGGGCGGCGGCAGGCAACGATCTGCAGCGCCATTGTGGGGTCGGGATGGCGATCATCATGCGATCCGGCAAATCGGCGACGATTGCCCTGATCGCCCCTGTCCAGGTAATTCTGTTTCAAGGGTCACAGTCGACGTGGTTGCCGTCGCGTGAATCCTGGATCAGCGACGCAGCTGGACTGGGGGGACAACCGCTTGGCTGGACCGACACTGTGCAACCCGCGTTCTTCACGTCCCAGATCAATCACGACGACGACATTCTGGTCACCACCAGCACGATCGGAGCGGCTCTCGCCAAATTGGAGAAGTCGCCAAAGACTTCGAGTGAAGCGTGTGCAGAAATCGGGCGAATGGGCGCCAGCAATCAGATCGACCCATACGAGTTGATTGCACTCTCAACCAGATTCGAGCCAGCATCCCTGGCAGGAAACGTCCGGGCCGTCACTAATCAGGTGCTTGGCCGGGTGGATCGCAGAGCACGAGCCGTTTGGTCGGCTGTGCGGACGTCCGACTAGGCTTTCGCCCACCTGAACAAAACAGAAGCGACCCGGAGGAAATCCTCCGGGTCGCCTGTTTGTCGCTCCTGCGTGGCTACTTCGCGAAGAAGAGCTTGTTCACTGGAATGAAGGCAGCCCACTGCTCCGGCACATCATCCTCAAAGAAGATGGCCTCGACCGGACAGACTTCGGCGCAAACTCCGCAGTCGATGCACTCATCAGGATTGATGTAGTACTGCTCCGCGTCGTCCGTCGAATGGATGCAGTCGACCGGGCACACTTCAACGCAGGATGCGTCTTTGGTGCCAATACATGGCTGGGTGATGACGTATGCCATCGCTCGATCCTCTCCTCCCCGCTAACCGGGAAGCCCTGACTGGGTTGAGAATTGCGCTCTGACCTGCTGAATCGCAAACGTCGCTCGTCGGTGACGAACTTGCAGGTAGGGCGAGTATAGCAATGGCACCCGCCCTGCTGACAATGTGCGCTGAGTACTAACGCAGGCCGAGTGTCCGCCATGGATTGGGCATCGGGCCCACCGGAATCTCGATCAGTGTCGGCTCGTTCGCCTTCATCGACTCCTCGATTGCCGTTTGCAGACCGGATGCCGTCTCAGTTCGTCGTCCAACAACTCCGAAGGCGTCAGCAATCTTGACGTAGTCCGGGTTGCGAAGATCGGAGGCAATCGTCCGTCCGCCCTGGTCCTCTTGCTGGATACGCTTGACGTTTCCATATGCGGAGTCGTTGAAGACGAGAACAATCGCCGGAATGTTGTGCTGCGCCATTGTGGCGAGTTCATTCAGGGCAAACCCGAAGCCGCCGTCGCCGTTGATCGAAACGACCGGGCTGTCTGGCTTGCCGATCTTGACTCCGAGCGAAGTGCAAAATCCGAAGCCGAGCGTTCCCTGGTAGCCAGGCGTGATGTACGTGTTCGGCTCGTAGATCGGCATGCCGAAGTTTGACCAATATGCGATCTGGGTCATCTCGCCGACGATCACGCCATCATCCGGTAGCGCGTTGCGGATCGCCCGACCGAAATCAGCCTGCGGAACGAGTCCAAAAATGCGCTCATCGACGCGCCGCTTGAGGTCTTCGAGTTCGGACTTGCGCGATTCGCGAGCGGCCAGCTTGCCATTGAGCAACGAGATCAGTGCCGCGAGTCCAGCCTTGGCATCTCCGACCAGCTCGACGTCCGGCTTGATGTCGCGATGGATCTCTTCCTCGTCAATGTCGATGCGGATGATCTTCGTGGCCGGATTAATCGGACGCGGATTGCTGAAGTTATCGAGGAAGCGGGTACCGACAACCAGCGCGACATCGGCCGAGGAGCGAAGTTCGATTTCGCCTGACCTGGTTCTGGGCAAGGTAATGGCGATCGGATACCGATCCCTTGCCGTTGGCACTCATAACGACTGGCGCTTCGAGCAATTCGGCAAGCTGGAGCAGTTCGTCCCACGCCTGCCCGCGCAAAACGCCCCCACCGGCATAGATCAGCGGCTTCTTGGCGGAGGCCAGCAAGGCGGCGGCTTCTTCGAGGCGATTGCCGTCCGGTTCGACATACACCCGCGCCGGCGTAGTTGGCAAAAGTGTCACATCGGATTCGGCGAACAACGTGTCGAGCGGAACCTCGATCTCAACTGGTCGCATTCGGCCAGTCCGCAGTGCGCTGAACGCCCTGTCCACCATGCCCGGAACTTCGGTCGGGAGGGTAGCGCGCTCGGCGCTCTTGGTGATGTGCCGGATCATGCCAACCTGGTCGTGAATCTCGTGCAACATGCCGCGACCGTGGTCAATCAGGTCAGACTTGATCTGGCCGGTCACCACCAGCATCGGTGAGTTGCAGGCATACGCGGTAGAGATGGCAGCGGCGGCGTTCAGCAGGCCGGGGCCAGGAACGACGACACAGACGCCTTCCTTGCCGGAGACACGGGCATACCCATCAGCCATGTACGCAGTCGCCTGCTCATGGCGGGTGTGGAGCACGCGCAGCTGATCCTGACGCGACCAGAGTGCGTTGAAGAGACCGTCGAGCTGCACGCCCGGGAGACCGAAGATCGTATCCACGCCATTGCGAATCAGCATTTCGGCCAGCGCATCGCCACCGGTCATCGGCTGGGTCAAGGTTTCGGAGTGAGATGGAGCGTCAGCTGTGGATACCATGAATTCCTCGTTGAACTGGGTGAAACGCGACAAAAACGCCAGTCCATTGTAGGAGATTCGGCAATCTGGAGTCGGAATCTCGGTTTCAGATCACGGATTCACCGTTTCGCACGCTGCCGTGAAGACGTCGGTTCCGGCGTTTCCATTGCACTCGTCGGTCTGTGGGCCACCATCGAGGAAATCATCTTCGTCCCCACCGGTCAGCACGTCATCGCCTTCGTTGCCTTCCAGGGAATCCTCGCCGCCATAGCCATACAGCGCATCTGCCTGGGGACCGCCTTCGATATCATCGTCTCCGGCCGCTCCGTAAATGACGTCCGCACCTCCACCTCCCCTGGCCTGGTTGATCGTCGTGTCGAGCGTCAGGTTGCTCCCACCGACATAGATGGTGTCTGCACCTTCGGCTCCGTCGATCTCGTCGGACATGTTGGCAACGGCCGAGCCAATGTGGAAGTCGCCCACAATCGAGTCATTACCGCCGCCGCCGTTCAAGTTGTCGTCACCGGGGCCGCCAAACAGGATGTCGGCATCCTCGTCTCCCGAGATGTTGTCGGTTCCGCCTTCACCGGACTGCGCGGCAGAAGAACAATCGCCAGAAGTCAGGTCGACGCATCCGAGTGTGTCGGTTCCTTCGTCGCCTGATATTGCGTCATCTCCACCAAGACCGGTCATTCGGTCGTTGCCCGGTCCTCCATGAATGAGATCAGTGGCACTTGTTCCCCAGATAAGATCATCACCTTCTTCGCCGTAAATCTCCCAGTAGAGTCCTGGGTTGGTAGCGTCCTGTCCGCGGAAGGTGTCATCCCCGCCGGAGAACAGAATCCGATCAACAAGAACCGACCCTCCGGTTGGGTAAACCGTGTCCGGACCGGATCCGCCGTAGATGAAGTCGTCGCCCATTCCGTCACTGATCTCGTCGCCAGCCGGACCGGCAACCAGGGTGTCGTCACCGGCATCGCCAAACAGTTCGTTGGAAAACGGTTCGCTCAGCGGCCCGCTCGATGTACCGGCACCGTACAGGAAGTCGTTGCCGGCCCCACCGCGGAGAACATCCTCACCGCCGATTGCAGCTGCCGAATCGAAATCCCCGAGTATCACATCCGAACCGTCACCGCCTTCGAGGGTGTCATTGCCAGACCCGCCGACGATCTCGTCGTCACTGTTGCCCCCCGACATTCGGTCATTTCCGGGATCCTCGTCACCCTGAAAATCGCCGTTGTCGACTCGGCCGAGTAGGTCGTTTCCGCCTTCGCCGTACAGGTAATCGTTGCCGGAATCGCCTACCAGCGTGTCGTTCCCGGTGCGCCCGAAGAGCGAGTCGATACCCGAACCGCCGTGGACCAGGTCGTTACCGGACCCCGAATAGACGAAGTCATCATCCGACCCAGCATCTATCAAATCATTACCTGGCTCATTGTTGACGGATTCTTCGCCGGGAAACGTTCCGATCAGGTCATTTCCGCTGCTGCCGTTGATGGTGTCGTCGTCTTCGCCGCCCACGAGGATGTCTGAATCAGCCGAACCGCTGAGGTAATCGTCTCCCGCCGCACCATCGAGTTGGTCTTCACCGCCTTCTCCATACATCCGATCGTCGCCTGAGCCGCCCAGGATGAGATCCGCCCCATCTCCGGCTACCAACTTGTCGTCTCCATCGCCTCCGTCTATCTCATCGTCACCGTCGTTGGCTGAGATTGAGTCGTACTCGGCCCCGCCAATAAGATCGTCCGCACCTTCTTCACCGTAGATGCGGTCCTCTCCACCGTTCCCGAAGGCCTCGTCATCTCCAATGCCGCAGGTTACCTTGTCGTTGCCGCCATCTCCGTAGAGGAGGTCGTTCCCGTCTCCGCCGGCTGGTGAATCGTCGCCATTTCCCGCGTGGATCTCGTCGTTGCCGGACTCGCCTCGAAGTTTGTCGTTGCCGTCCTCGCCGTAGAGCAAATCGTCTCCGTCGCCAGAGGAGACGTCATCATTGCCCAAACCGGAATAGACCACGTCATTGCCGGAGCCTGTCAGGGTGATCTTGTCGTTACCGTCGTTCGAGCAAACAACGTCGTTGCCGCCCAGTCCATTGATCGTGTCGTTTCGCGCGGACCCTTCGATGACGTCATCACCCGGGGTGCCGTTGATGACGCCGGCCCCACTGATGGTGACCACCGCTCCATTGCACAAGACCGCCAATGCAGACGGTGTGACCAGGACGGATCCAGGGGCAATCAAGGCGACGGCGAGCACGATGCGCAGCAACGACGGGAAACGCATTTGGCATTCCGATCACGACTATTTTCCGGTTCTCAACACATGCACCAGTATCCGGCCAGTTCAGCCGTCCGGCAAGATGACTCTCTGAAGCTGTGGGAGAACTGTGGTTTTATCGCGCCCGCGAGTAATTCCGCATCAGGTCCGCGACCTTGTCCAGAGGCAACGCGTGCGATGTTCGCCCGTTCACTCCGGTCATGGTGGTGGCGGCACAGAGAGCGTTCAGGATCGCCTCTTCAGTTGCGTCGGCCACGGCTTCGAATAACGGGGTCATGGCATCTGGTTGCAATGTCTGCACTGGAACCGGCGCATAGGTGTCTTCACCTGAGAATCCACGATTCGCTGTTGTGAAGGCGAGGAATATGTCACCTGAGCTGTTGTTTCCGTTTCCGCCGACTCTGGCCAAGCCGATCGTCGCCCGCTGGGCGAGGCGTCGGCACTGATCTGGCAAGATCGGTGCATCCGTCGCCACGATGATGATGATCGATCCCTCAACCGGCGTCGGAGTCCATGGTGCCGGAACGACGTCTTCGTTGATCTCGCGACCGACCGGCACGCCGTCGACCCGGAAGTGATAGCGGTCTCCGTAATTCGCCTGAACCAGGACTCCGACGGTCCAGCCGCCGTGCTTCTCCGCGACCACCCGGCTTGAGGTACCGATACCGCCCTTGAAGCCATGGCAATTCATGCCGGTTCCGCCACCGACGCAGCCTTCGGCAACCGGTCCACCTGACGCGGAGTCCGCCGCTGCGAAGACGTGCTCTTCCTTGACGTGGAATCCGTTGATGTCGTTCAGCCAGCCGTCGTAGGTTTCGGCGACTACCGGCAATCCCCAATCGATGTCCTTGTCGTTCGGGAATCGGCTGAGTTCATATGCAAGCAGGGCATCACGCACGACCCCGACACTGTGCGTATTGGTGATCGCGATCGGGCTGCTGAGCAAGCCTGACTCCATGATCCAGGGGATTCCGGTCATTTCGCCGTTGCCATTGAGTTGGTGATACCCGGCGTAGACCGGATCAGACGCGATAGAACCGTCGGAATGGGGGAAGATTACGGTCACGCCGGTGCGAACCGGACCGACACCGACTTCGAGATCTCCGTCGCCCCGGATGATGGTTTCGTGACCGACCTTGACCCCGCCACATCAGTAATCGCGTTCAGTGGCCCGCGCTCAAGGCGGCCGATCGTGATTCCGAGTTCCGATGCCCGTACGCGCTGTTCTGACGACATTTGGGTTCTACTCCTTGGTAATTCTGGATTCTCGATGGGGCTGCGGCCACTTATCGACCGCTTCAAGTCGCCCGGCCATTTTCCATGGCGACCGCCGGATTGGCGCCACTTGTTCGACCGTTTGTCGCTGCTGGACAAGAACCGCGACGATCGCTGCAACATCTTCTTCAGTTGGCTCTGCCTGCTCGCTCACAGCGGGATATTTCCGTGTTTGCGACGGGGAACGGAGACTCGCTTGCTGTCTGACATGGCCAGCGCCCTGATCAGGTGATTGCGGGTTTCGGCTGGTTCGATGACATCGTCGACGTAGCCACGCGACGCCGCCTGATAGGGACTGGCAAATCGCTCCTGGTAATCGGCGACGAGTTCCTTGCGCTTGGCGACCGGGTCATCGGCTGCGGCAATCTCCCGCCGGAACAGCAGCGGAACGGCCGCCTCGGATCCCATGACGGCAATCTCGGCGGTTGGCCACGCGTAAACAAAGTCAGCGCCGATCGCTTTGGAGTTCATGACGACGTACGCGCCACCATAGGCCTTGCGGGTAATCACGGTGATCTTGGGCACGGTCGCCTCGCCAAATGCATACAGCAACTTCGAGCCATGTCGGATGATGCCGCCATATTCCTGCTCGGTGCCTGGCAAGAAATCCTGGCACGTCCTCAAAGACGATCAACGGGATGTTGAATGCGTCGCACAGGCGGACGAAACGGGCGCCCTTGACGCTGGCATCGATATCGAGCGTGCCGGCCAGAACCTTGGGCTGATTGGCCACGACCCCAACTGGTTCGACCAGCGATGCGGCCAAACCCGGTCAGGATGTTGCCGGCGTGGGCTCCCTGCAGTTCCAGAAAGTCGCCATCATCCAGAATCTCGGACAGAACATCATGCACGTCATAGGGCCGGTTGCTCTCCGCTGGAATCACAGAGTTGAGCGACTCGGCCCGGTACGGACCGTCGGCATCCGGGATCAGCGGTGGTTCCTCGAGATTGTTCGAGGGCAGGTGCGCCAGTACATCCCGGACCAGATCCGGCAGATCGGCCTCGGTTTCGGCAACCAGATGGGCAACGCCGCTGATCCGGAAATGGGTATCCGCGCCACCGAGTTCCTCATGGGTCACGGTTTCGCCGGTCACGGTTTTGATCACGTCAGGCCCGGTGATGAACATCTGGCCGACCTTGTTGACGATGATGGTGATGTCCGTCATGGCCGGCGAGTAGACCGCTCCGCCAGCGCAGGGTCCAGCGATGATCGAAATCTGGGGCACCACGCCGGAGAGCCGGGAGTTGCGGACAAAGACCTTGCCGTACCCGTTGAGCCCCTCGACGCCTTCCTGGATGCGGGCACCAGCCGAATCGTTGATGCCGATCACCGGGCAGCCGTACTGCTCGGCCAGATCCATGACCTTGACCATCTTTTCGGCAAATGCCTCACCCAGCGACCCGCCGAACACGGTGAAGTCCTGCGAGAAGATCGCGACCTTACGGCCGTCGATCAGGCCGAGTCCGGTCACGACGCCATCACCGTAGGGACGCTTGTCGGCCATTCCGAGCGACGTCGAGCGATGCTGGACGAGCGGGTCGAGTTCGACGAACGAATCCGGATCGAGCAATGCCAGGATTCGCGCCCGGGCACCCTGCTTGCCACGCTCCCGCTGTTTGGCGTCTGCTGCCTCATGCTGGGAGTGGACGTCTGCTTCAAGCTGTTTGTACCGCTCTGCGTGCGATGTCATATGTTTGTAACCGGCCGATCAAATTGCACGATGCTCACCAAACACTCCCCGTAGAACTGAACAGATTTCACCCAGCGTCGCGCCGTTGACCAGCGCCGACTTCATGATTGGCAGCAAATTGGCATCGCCCTGAGCTGCAGCTCGAACGTCCGACAATGACTGTTCCACCACGGCACGATTCTGCCGGGCTCGATATTCGCCCACCCGACTACGTTGCAGTGCAATCGCAGCTTCGTCCATAGGCTGAATCGGGATGTCCGGTTCCTCACCGTCGGCGTAGCGATTGATCCCGACGATGACTGCCTCACCACTGTCGACCGCTCGTTCGCGTCGGTACGCATTCTCGCCGATTGCGTTCTGGACAAAGCCATGCTCAATTGCTGAAACCGCCCCACCTTCGGCCGCGATCTGGTCCAGCCACTCCTGCGCCCGAGTCATCAGGTCGCTGGTCAGTGCCTCGACGAAATAGGACCCGGCGAGCGGATCGGCTGTGTCGGCGACTCCGGTTTCGTCGGCCAGAATTTGCTGGGTCCGGAGTGCGATTGTGGCGCTCTCTTCGGTCGGCAAGCCCAAGCGCTTCGTCGTAGCTGTTGGTGTGCAGACTCTGGGTTCCGCCGAGGACCGCTGAAAGTGCCTGATACGCGACCCGGACGACATTGTTCATCGGTTGCTGGGCGGTCAGGGTCACCCCGCCGGTCTGGGTATGGAATCGCATGGTCAGCGACTTCGGATCCTTCGCGCCAAACTGATCGCGCGTGATCTTGGCCCAGAGCGTCCGCGCCGCCCGGAACTTGGCGACTTCCTCGAAGAAGTTGTTGTGGCAGGCGAAGAAGAAGCTGATTCGCGGCGCGACGACGTCCACACCGAGCCCGACCTTTTGGGCCGCCTCAAGGTAGGCAATCGCGTTGGCGAGCGTGAAGGCGATCTCCTGGGCGGCGGAGCTTCCCGCTTCGCGCATGTGATATCCGGAGATGGAGATCGTGTTCCAGCTCGGTAGCTCGGTCGCGCAGTAGGCGAAGGTATCGGTCACGAGACGCATCGATGGTCGCGGCGGAAAGATGAAGGTTCCGCGGGCTGCGTACTCCTTGAGGATGTCGTTCTGGATCGTGCCGCCGAGTTTCTTGGGATCGGCCCCTTGCTCCTCGGCGACGATCTGATACATGAGCAACAGCAACGACGCCGGGGCGTTGATCGTCATCGAGGTGGTGACGTCGTCCTGCTTGATGCCGTCGAAGAGCACGCGCATGTCGTCGAGCGTGCTGATCGGTACACCGACTCGGCCGACTTCACCCTCAGCGCGGGGATCGTCGGAATCCATGCCCAGCTGTGTCGGGAGATCGAAGGCGACACTCAGTCCGGTTTGCCCACGTCCCAGTAGAAGTCGATAGCGGCGGTTACTTTCCGCTGCGGTCGAAAAGCCGGCGTACTGGCGCATGGTCCAGCGACGACCGCGATACATGTTCGGGTAAATGCCGCGCGTGTACGGGTACGTGCCCGGGTCTTCACGCTCGGTGGCGTCGTCGGCCCGGTAGATTGGCTTGATTTCGATATCGGAATCGGTCTGGATACTCTTGTCGGACGCCACAGTGAACCACTTCCTCTACCCGAATCCCGCAACCGGGAAACCGCGAGGAGATGGTACCAGTCAGCGATCAGGTTGGCGGCACCTGAACCAACTCAGTCAGTACTCCATTGGCCGCCCTGGGATGCATGAACGCGATCCAGAGCCCGTGCCCACCGATCCGGGGAGTTCGGTCAATCAGCTCAACTCCCGCTTCCGCAAGGACGCCAAGCGTTTCGACCAGATCGTCAACCTGGTAGGCGACATGGTGAAATCCCTCGCCACGCTTTGCCATGAATCGACCGATCGCTCCGTCCGGGTCAGTCGGCTGGATCAGCTCAACCGAGCCAGACGCCAAGGGGAAGAACGCAGCCCGGATACCCTGCTCGGGAATGTCGAACCGGTCCGCCTCGCCGAATCCCAGCGACTCGTAGGACGCAATCGCCGTATCCAGATCGGAAACGACTATCCCGACGTGATGCAATCGACTGGATGTCAGCAAATTAGGAGTGGCCAAGGCTAATTGTCGTCTTCAGGGGTTGCGGCAGGAGCAGCCCCATCGATCTTGCCGGCGTTTGGATCATCCAGCGGGCCTGGCACTTCGGCGCTGATCGGCTGACCGTCCTGACGCAGAACCTTGCCGCGCGCGCGTTTGCCGGTCGACTCCAGATAGGCGCGGTATGCCTTGTCGCAAATCGGAACTGCGTTGGTAGATCCTTCGCCGCCGGACTCCACAAACGCAACGATAGCGACCTCGGGATCATCAAACGGGGCGAACATGGCGAACCAGGCATGCGAGTCGTAAAAGCCCTCTGGCTCGGCCTCAGTTCGTTTGAAAAATTCTGCCGTGCCTGTTTTTCCAGCGATGACAATCGGATCTTCGCCTTCGGGGTTGCTAAACGACCACTTGCTTGAGCCGTCCGCATTGCGGTTTGCTGTTCCGCTTGGGTCGTTTACCACCTTGCGCATGGCTTCATTGACGATGCGAAGGTGCTCTTCATCCGTCTTGGTGCGGCGCTTGATGACGGGAGCGAATTCCTGGAGGACGTTCCCGTCGTTATCGACCACGCTCTGGACAATTCGCGGCTTGTAGATTCGTCCACCATTGGCCAGGGCGGCTGTATTCATCGCCATCTGGAGCGGAGATGTCTCGATGTACCCCTGACCGATCGAGGCATTGATCGTGTCACCAATCGACCAGCCCTGGCCCTCGTAGGTCTCGCGGAGCCACTCTTCGGAGCCAACCAGACCAGCCGTCTCAACTGGCAGGTCGATTCCGGTAATTCGACCAAACCAGAAGCGCTTCGATAGGTTGTCGTGGATCTTGTTGATTCCGAGACCATTGAAATCGTGATCGGCACCTTGGGACTGGGTAACCGTATTGAAGTCGTAGTAGTGGTTGACCTTACCGTTATCACGGCGCTGTCCGGCAGACACACCAACGTTATAGAAGTACACGTCACACGACTGAATGAGTGCTCCCTCCAACGACAGTTCACCGTGACCAGGATTGCGCTGCCAGCACGCGTAGGCGTTACCTTTTGACTCGTCATAGTCGAATGGGACCTTTATTCCGCCACCGCAATTGAATGACGTTCCCGGATCAATCGTGCCTTCGCGAAGCGCTGACAGGGCCATGAATGGCTTCATAATTGAACCGGGTGAGTATTTCTGCATGTAGCACTTGTCGTACAGCGGACCGCGGGGGTCGTCCCTGAGTTCCGCGTACTTGCGCTCCGAGATTCCCTCGACGAACAGGGTGTTGTCGTAGGTCGGATAACTGGCCATTGCCAGTACTTCGCCGTTGCGGACGTCCATGACTACGACCGCACCACCCTGGGTGACGTGGGTTCGGGATGGGTTGTCGTTTAGCTCGTCCGCTACATACCGGCGCTCCATGGCAAGCGGAAGTTCCTGCTCGAGAACACGGGAAACCGCAGCCTGAAGCTCAACATCGACGGTCAGGCGAAGATTGCGACCCTGTACCGCAGGCTGCGCACCTTCCTCCAGGCGTCTGAGCTCACGACCGTTTGAGTCGCGCTCGTACAGATAGCCGCCCTTCAGTCCACGAAGCTGCTCTTCGTAGTAATACTCAATCCCCTGCTTACCGATGATGTCCCCAGGTTTGTAATAGCGGTACTGAGGGTTGTTGTCCTCATCACGGGTAACGACGTTGTCCTTGCTGTTCAGTTCCTCGTCATTGACCGGGCCTGCGAAACCGAGGATGTGCGACATCGTCGGTCCGCCCTCGTACTTGCGGGTCAGGACGTTGTCATCGAGCACAACACCAGGCAGATAGAGCTGGTTCGAGGCGAGCTTCATTGCCACGTCGCGGGTGATGTCGCTCTTCAACAGGAACGGTGTTTCAACGTAGCGATAGTTCTGGACTACGAAATCGAAGAAGTTGACGATCTCGACGCCCGGAAGATCTGCCCTGAACGTGTTGAACTGGGCGGCCGTATCTGCGCTGATGTTGTCGAACTTGGCAAAGTCATTGAATCGCAGCTGAGCCGCGATCCAACCCTTTGTGTCTTCGAAATCCTCTTCGGTCGAATCACCGAGCAATCGGCCGACCCGCCGATATACCTGGTCCTTGGCGTCTGCAGGAATCGAGCCGGGATTGATCATCACCACGTCAGGAAGTCTCAGCGAGGTCCGCAATTGCTCGCGAACATAGGCAAGCGATTCGTCTGGCAATTGCCGGATGTCTGCCGGAATGATGCTGACCGACCACGACTTGCGATTGCCGGCCATGACCCGGCCCTGGCGATCGACAATCAAACCGCGGGTAGGTTTGAGCTCTCGCCAGTCGGTCTTGTTCGTGGTTGCGGCCGCGCTCCAGTCGTCACCCTTGCCGATCTGCATGTAGCCAAGGCGAGCGAGCAGGATACTGAATGCCGCGACCACTCCGCTCTTGAGCATGAAGACGCGGCGGGTAACGAAGACCTGATCAGTGCGTTTGTTGGCAGCTCGATTCGCCTTGATCCTGGATTTGCTTCCAGGTGGATCATAGGGAATGCGTTTGCGCTTTTTCTCTCTGCGTCCAAACAGCATCAGGCAACCAATCTGATCAGTAACTTCTGCGATATGTGCGCGATCTGGTAGCGGCTCGACCGCTCAGATATCCAGCGAGCAATGCAAGCGGCGGCACAATAATCGAGTTCAACAGCGACTGGAGGAAGACCAGTCTGAAAATGGTAGCCAATGGGACATCGCCGATTGCACTACTCCGAAGCAAAAGCAAGACTAACGCGTGCAGGAACGTTGCTGCCACTGCAAGACCAATCGGAAACAACAATCGACTATTGAAAATGCGCTTGCGTGACGCCGCCGCGAGGAGCGCCACCGGCAACAGTGCCAGCGCATTCGTGCCCAACGCATCGAGCGCCAGAACATCAGTCAGAATGCCCGAGCCCGAATGCCCAGGTCAGGCCTTCGGCCGTTGATGTGTTTGCACACCACACCAATAGCAATACGAGCGTGACGTCCGGATAGATCTCGATCGGGCTCAGCTTGCCCATGATCGTCGCCTGCAGAATGGCCGTCGAAAACATGATGACGGCATAAATCAGGCGAGACATATCCGGGCCAGGCGCGCGCGATTATCGGGTTGCGACGGCACGTTCAATGGCCGTCAAGCGCGCGCTTGCTTCGATGTCGTTGCCGAGCGGAGATAGTGCGAATCCTGGAATCCGCCGTTGCATGGAGGATTCGATCAACCAGTCTGTCACTACCGGGTTCTTCGGAAGGAGTGCCCCGTGCAGGTAGCATCCGATCGCATTCCGGTAGATTGCACCTTCGAATCCATCGGCTCCGTTGTTCCCGCGGCCAACCTTGACCTTGCCCATCGGCGCCTGCCCCTCGGCAAGATGTGTCAGTCCGGAGTGATTCTCGAAACCGACCAGATCGCCCCATTGGCTCTCGACCACGACGTTGCCGATGAAGCGTTCCGGTCCGGCGACGGTCACGAGATCGAACAGACCGATACCCGGCAGAGGCTCGGCACCATGCGGTCGGTACTCGTGCCCAAGCAGTTGATATCCACCACAAACCGAGAGGAGCGACGCTCCGGCTTCGATCGACGCCTTGATCGCGTCCCCTTTCGCGCCCTGCAGGTCTTTGGCAACCGCCACCTGCTGCTGATCTTGTCCGCCGCCGAAGAACCATGTGTCGACATCCGGCGGAATGGGGTCGCCGATATGGAGATCGACGACGCGGCTGTCGAGTCCTCGCCAGGCGGCGCGTCGCTGGAGAGCGATGACGTTACCGCGGTCGCCGTAGATGTTCATTTTGGTTGGGTAGAGCCAGCCAATCGTAAAGGTCTCCGACATCTCTACTGCTCCCAGAATCGCTCGACGGCACCGCGCTCAGCCAGATTCGCGCGAAGGTCGAGCATCGCGGTGTACGTTGCGAGGATATAGCCTTTGCCACCTTCGGGGATGGTTGAGACGAAGAGGTCGATCGCGGCGCCAGGATTGGGTTCGAGCGATTTGATCCGCTCGTCGGGTACACCCGCATACTTCAGGCGATTGGCCATATCCGTGCCGCGGATGCCAGCCGTGTGCAACGGCGCATCGCCACTGGCGAGCATCTCGAAGTCGACGTCCCACAGCCACGATACATCCCGCCCGTCCGCATGGCGGTCATTGATGACAATCATCGTCGGCACGGTCAAACCGTCGGTTGCCATCGTCAGCATGCGCAGTACTTCATTGAACCCGACCGGGTTCTTGACCAGTGCCAGGGTCACCGTTCGACCGGCAACCTCTACGCGCTCAATTCGACCAAAGGCTGAGCGGAACTCGCCGATTGCTTTCTGCAGCACAGGCGGCTGGATGCCCAAAACCGACGATACAGCTGCGGTGGCGAGTACGTTATAGGCGTTGTACATACCTGGAACACCGGCCGAAACCTGGAACGACTCACCTCCGGCCGCGTGGATCGTGATGTCCAGCGAATCGACATCATTCAGCTGAATGTCGGAGCCCCGGATGTCCAGTGTGGGACGTGCTGCTGTGCATCGAGGACATCGCCACGCGCCGAGATGCGACACGAAGAGCGCGGTGTAGGTCAAATCGGCCCCGCACCGTCGGCAGACGGCCGAATCAGCAGCATGCGGCAGGCGGTCGAGAACGTATCGGCGCTCGTCCATTCCGAAGGTCACCCGCCGGGCGGGCATATTGCGGGTAATCTCGGCCAGCATTGGGTCATCAGCGTTGACTACAACGGTCGTCGTGGCGGGCAATCGTGAGAGTGCTCCGGCCCAGCGGCTCGCAATGCTTTCGAGTTCGCCATATCGGTCCAGTTGATCCCGGAACAGGTTATTCAGAAGCACAACCTTTGGCTGCAGCCGCTCGACGATTTCGGCAAACGCGGCTTCGTCAGTTTCCACAACACCGACATCACCGTCTGGCGCGCCAGTGAACGAGGTTTGCTCAGCAAATGCCGCTGCGACTCCCCGGACCAGATTTGATCCGGACCGGTTATGCACGACGGTCGATCCGTCCGCTTCCAGTACATCGGCAATCATGCGAGATGTGGTGGTCTTGCCGTTTGTTCCTGCGACGACGACTACGCCGCGGCCCAGCCGCTTGCTGACTTTACGCAATATCCCGGGATCGAGAAAATCTGCCACCAGCCCGGGCGCAGCAGTTCCGCCACCCCGACCAGTTCGACGTAACCCCATTGTGGTCACTCTTGCCGCTGCTACTGCCAGGCCAAGTCGAACGTCGATACCCTTGCCCAATTCGCTATTGCCCGCCACTTGATGTGATAACCGCGACAAAGGAGAGATTGTCAAAGTCGGCCGCCGGGATGATCTGGATCGGTTTGAACGTCATCCTGATTGTCGACCTGCGGTTGCCCGGCAACCTTCCCAATGATTAGCCCACATGGCATGTTCGCCGTCCGGATATCCGGCGCGCAGGTCGTTACAACCTTGTCTTCCGGGGTGATGATGGCATCGCGGGCAATGTACCGAAGTTCGATTCGCCCACCCTGTTGCCACATGCCGTACGCGACTCCTGTTGACGTCGCTGACTCGGCGACGATCTCTGCGCCAACGGTATGGGTAGAGTCGATGGCCAACAGAACTTGCGCCGAGTGATCCTCAACCTTGGTGACGACACCGACATAGTAATTCGGGTCGGTCACGGCCATTCCGACTGCGACTCCATCCGCTGAGCCGCGATCGATCACGATCAATTTGTTGGTGGAGGTTGGATCGACCGAGATTACCCGAGCCGGCAAAAGCGTCACGTCCGGGCTGGTCTTCTGCAGGTTGAGCATCGCCTGCAACGCAACTACCTGGTCGGCGACGATTCTCGTTCGCTGGTAATCGGATTCAAGTGCTGCGTACCGATCCTCGAGTTCGTTGTACTTGGCTTCCCACTCACCCTCGCTGGCGGTGTCAGTCGAGGCGCGATCGTTTACGAAGTCGGTTATCGGAGTAACCAGATTCCGCAGCCCGGTTTTGAGTGGATTGAGAGCCGTCTGATCGTCGAGAACGATAAAAGCCACGCTCGTCACGACGAACAACAAGATGAGCAGAGCAGTCTGCTTTGGACTCACCGATCCCATATCTCAGCCTCAACCGCGGGTTCCATTACGCATAGATCGAGCGAGGCTCGATCGACTATCTGGCCCGACGCAACTCTCGTCCGCCGGCCAGTGCACGCTCGTACAGATGAAGCGCTTCAGCGACACGGCCGGTTCCGCGGGCCACACAGGTGAGTGGATCTTCCGCGCGATCGACCGGCATCTTCAGTTCGTTCTGCAGTCGCCGGTCCAGCCCGAGCAGCAATGCACCGCCGCCGGCCAGCGTGATGCCCTGCTCCATGATGTCGGCGACCAGCTCCGGCGGCGTTTCTTCGATCGCCGTCTTGACCAGTTCGACGATGGTGTTGACCGGCGGCGAGATCGCATCGCGCAACTCGACCGAACTGACCTCGACCGACTTCGGCAGTCCGGTCAGCAGGTCGCGTCCGCGCAGCGTCACCCGCATCTCTTCTTCCAGCGGATAGGCCGAGCCGGCAGCGATCTTGGCGTTCTCGGCCGTGCGCTCGCCGATCACCAGGTTGTGGTCGCGCCGGGCGTACTGGATGATCGCGTCGTCGATCTCGTCGCCGGCGACCCGAATCGAGTGATTGACGACGATGCCGCCGAGCGAGATGACGGCGACTTCGGTGGTGCCGCCGCCAATGTCGACGATCATGCTGCCGACCGGTTCGTTGATCGGAAGTCCGGCGCCGATCGCGGCGGCCATCGGCTCTTCGATGGTGTAGGCCTCGCGTGCACCCGCCGAAAGGGCCGCGTCCTTGGCGGCGCGTTTTTCGACTTCGGTCACGCCGACGGGAATGCCGATGACGACGCGCGGGTGCGGCGCCATCATGCGCTGCATGTGCACCTTGCGGATGAAGTAATGGAGCATCATTTCGACGGTGTCGAAGTCGGCAATCACGCCATCCTTGAGCGGGCGGATCGCGATGATGGTTTCGGGCGTTTTGCCGACCATCTGCCTTGGCTTCGACACCGACGCCGAGGGCCCGCCTGGTCTTGGTGTCGATCGCAACGACCGACGGCTCGGAGATGACGATGCCCTTGCCGCGGACATAGACGAGGGTGTTGGCCGTGCCCAGGTCAATGCCCAGATCACGGCTAAAGAAGCCGAACAGCGAACTCAATGGACGAATCAAATTGGGGGGACCTCCCAGGCGTCAAGCGTCGGGGTATTCATAAGGTTGGTGGCGGTTGCTGATCAGTGCAAAACGGGTCGCGGTGGATGCGACTTCAGCCACCAGAGCAAGACATAACGCAGTCAGAAACCACCGGTGAGTATAGCATAGAAACCGCCTACCCAAGCCTCCTCAGCCGCGATCTCCAAATAGTTTCCGCATGACGAAAATCAGGAGCAACGATCCACCAATCGCAACGATCAGGCTTGGCAGATTGAACCCGGCCGTGAAATCACGTCCGGTGACAAGGGTGTACAACGCCCCACCGAGAAGCGCCCCACCAATACCTATGACGATATTGGTTACGCACCCCTCCGGCCGATCGTCACCAATCAGTTTGCCAGCCACCCAACCTGCAATTGCTCCGAAGATGATCCAGGTGATGATGCTCAATATCGCTCTCCCGCAACGACAGGCTTAATGACTCAAATTCTAGTTGCGACTGTGTGACCTGCTCAAGGTCTCTTCGTATACTCACGCCATGGATATGAACATCTTGCATCTCTCCCGTGGAGAGTTGACCAACACCCTACCGGAAACCCCGCACGAGCTTCCCTACGATCGCGGCAAGATCGATGCGCTGGTCGACAAGGTCCGTCAGGGCCAGCCATTTGACTTGTTGACCGAATTGCTGGCCTGTGTTGATTGGCGAGGCGCATTTACCGAGTCAGATGGCAAACCGATCACCCTGGAAGACATTGCCAGGCTGATCGCCTATTACAAGCAGAAGTTCTCTGACGTCGGCATCGTTTACCTCGCCGACTTGCTTTCGACTGAATTCATGACCGAGCAACGCGCTCGCGGCGACATCGAGTTCTCGGACAAAATGATGCGGCTGCCACAAACCGATCCCGAACTCTGGCAGGAGATCCGACTCTTCTTCCGTCGCAAGGAATTCGTGACGGCGCTTCTGGTTCAGTCTCATGCGTCCCGGTGGGCGTCTCTTAACCCGGACCTCAACGGCACCAAAGTCGATTCGCCTTCCTGAACAAAAAGCGACCCGCCTCGTTGAGACGGGTCGCAGTCTGTTATTCGGGTCACGGTCTAGGTTGCCGCGAGCGACTCTTTTTCCATCTTCTCGAAGAACTGCCCAACGATCGTTTTAGCCGCTGGCTGGATCATTCGTGCGCCTACTCGCGCCAATGAACCGCGGACATTGGCTTCGCCAACATACCGGACCAGCGTCGAATCACCCTGGTCGATCAGCTCAAGCGAGCCAACTCCGGAAACCTGTCCCTGAGGACCGGACCCCTCGACCTGCATCTTGTAGCTTTCCGGCTCGATCTTGTCCGTTATCTTCACTTTGCCGCTGAACGTTCCGCGGATGAACGAGATGCCGATCTTCATGGTGGCGACATATTCGTCCTCACCAACGGCCTCGAGTTTCTCGCAACCAGGCAGGCAGGCCTTGAGGACTTCAGGATCAAGCATGAACTTCCAGACTTTTTCCCGAGGCACATTGAACGTGTGCTCACCCGTCAATTCCATGAATCATTTCCTTCTGTATGAGCGTGTCAGGGCACGTCTGGAACGAGGTCAACCGTGCCTGTACACCGAGCGCGAGTCTACCATGATGACCCCCAGCCGCTTGCTCCTCGCATACGTCTGAACCTCTGGTCCCGTACGTTCGGCCCCGGTCGTCATGCATGCCGGTATACCTATGAGCATGCCCCGTTCGGGACTTCGGTTGAGTATGTCCGTGTTGGTCCGACCGGTACGCTACCTGCAGGGACCCCGCACGCCCTATCATCTGTACTTTTCCGTCGGGGTCACGCATTTGTTCGCGGGTTGGGCATGTCGCTCATCCTCATCATGAAGTGACCGTGTATGGCATCGACGCAGCCGCTCGCACCGCCTCAATCTTCCCTACGGCTTCTGCCATCTCCGTCGCTTGATCTGGATGCGTCGAATTTGAGCTCGGCTCCAATCTTCGATATCCAGTCGCCCCTGGCAGATGTCATCCCGTTCACCCCACTGCGGTCAGATCCATCTGGGTCAGATCTCGCCCCGTTCTCGTTCATGGACTATTCAGTTGATGAGGAGTCGGACGAACTTGAGCCAATTGCCGATCTTCTGACCGAGTTTGATACGGCTCCTGTTGTTCAAGCCGAATCAACACAGTCCAGCTATCAGGTTCAGACCTCAGATCTAACACCTCGCCAAACTGGATACCTGAACGGTGTTTCACTTTCAGCCGTCCTGCAAATGCTTCACCTGGAACGCAAAACCTGCGTGGTTGATGTTTCGGCCCACGGTTGGCTTGGGACCTTGACCCTGGTGAACGGCGAACTGGTCGATGCCAGCGTCGGTGACGCCGATGGCGAAGATGCCGCGCACATGATTCTGAACTGGGTGAACCCGCAGACCAGCATTCTGGATGGCGTAGACCTGTTTCGGCACACCGTGCAGCGACCAATTACCCAGCTCATCATGGATGCAGTTCGGATTGGTGATGAGACTGGCTTGCTGAATCCGGCAAACCTTCCCGACTTTGATCGAAGTGACCACGCTCCAGGCCACGGGTCAAATGGCGATTGGCAATGGCTGGTCGATTCAATGGTGATGGCGGGCGCGTCCAACGTGCGGGTAGTTGGTCCAGATGCACCGACAGGACCCGATCACAGGCACACCGGCATGCTCAGCAATCCAACTGGCGATCTCGCCCGAGGCATCCGCACCTGGGCAGCACTATTGGGACCTGATTGCACCGAAGTCATGGCCACGCGCAGCGACCACATCGTGATCCTCGCGTTGCTCAACCATGATCGAGCGGAATACATCTACGCTGAGGCTTCCGGTCCGGAAACGGCTGATCTTGTTCGCCGCTCCCTGAGATCCATTCAGCGACCGCGCTGATACCACAACCTGTCCCTCCTCCCGTACCATGACGCAGCAACTGTATGCATCAGCCGCGTCAAGGGAGACGACATGCCGACCAGAACCCGAATCAATGCTGCCAACATCATCGCCACCCAGAACAATCAGCACCGCCACCTGCAGAATGGTGTAGTCGTCTACGAAGGCGATACGATCATCCACGTCGGCCCGACGTTTGACGGTACTGTCGACGAGACGATCAACGTTCCCCACGGCATCGTCACACCCGGTTTCATCAACACCCACTCTCATCTCGCCGGCTCCCCACTCGACAAGTCGTTCATCGAGGACGTTGGTCCACGGCAGTTCTATCTTTCCGGTCTCTTCGAGTATCTGCCCGTACGAAACGGCGCGCAGGATGCTGAGGCAGATGTTGCCTGCCTCGCCTTCTCAATGGCCGAGCTGATCCGGACCGGCACCACCACTGTGATGGAAATCGGCCACCGCCCGGTTGAGGCCGTTCAGGAAGCGGACAAGGTCGGGATGCGGCTCTACATGGGTCAGGGATACCGATCCGGCCGCTGGCTGACCAAAGATGGAAAGCGCGCCGAGTGGGAATGGAACGAATCCGCTGGTGACGAGGGCATGGCCAAGGCCGTCAAGTTCATCGAGGACTTTGACGGCAAGAGCAATGGCCGGATCAAGGGCTTCCTCTCCCCGATGCAGATCGACACCTGCTCCGAGGGTCTACTTCGGAAGTCCCGATGCTGCGGCGACAAGCATGGGTGTTCCGATTGCCTTGCATGCTGCTCAGTCGGTCACCGAGTTCAACGAAATGGCCGCACGGCACGGTCGCTCCCCGATCGAATGGCTCGAGGACATCGGGTTCCTGGCTCCTGACGTCATTCTGGGGCACGCGATCATTCTGGCTGGCGGTTCGTGGGCGAATTACGCGGGCGACGATATTGCCGTGATGGCGCGCAATGGTGCGAGCGTGGCCCACTGCGTCTGGGTGTTTGCTCGCCGGGGAATCGCGATGGAGTCGTTCGCTCGATACACCGCAGCCGGAATCAACATGACTCTTGGGACGGACACATCCCCGCAAACCATGCTTGAGACGCTGCGGTGGGCAGCTGTCTGCAGCAAGATCGTGGACCGCCGCACGGATGTCGCTACCGCGGCTGACGTTTTCAATGCCGCGACACTCAACGGAGCAAAGGCACTCGGTCGTACTGACATTGGACGGATTGAGGTTGGTGCCAAGGCCGACATGCTCATCTGGGATGCTGATACGATCTTCATGTCGCCGATGCGCGATCCGATCAAGAACATCGTCTACTCAGCCCAGGCGGAAGATCTCAACACCTCTATCATCGACGGCGTTATCCGGATGAAGGATCGGGAAGTTCTAGGGGTGGACAGTCGCCAGCTAGCACTCGATTTGCAAGCAGCTGGCGAGCGGATGTGGCCGGCTATGCAGCAGCACGATTGGGCAGGGCGGGATGTCAATCAGCTTTCGCCGCAGTCGTTCCCGGACTGGACGTAACTTCGAGACGTGTCCCGGCGGCTATCGGTCGCCGGGCACGCCGTACGAGGGTGCTGCCTGCGGAGCTATTGCGCGACGTACGTAATCTGCTGCCTGCGGTCGCCAAAGGCGCCAGAGTGCGGAAAGTTGGCCTATCGGGTCATCAGACCAGTCGACGCGGAGGTCGGTAACTGGCCATTCCTGGTCGGCGACGATCAGGAGTCCGGCCGAATGAACCGGACCTTCCTCACCACCAGCAGCAATTGCCGCCTGTATTGCCGCGATCAAGCGGTCCCCAAGTTCATCGCTCGGGCTGGCGCTCGAATGCGGCAACCATCTCGGCAGGGACGAGTTCGCTGGCCAGCAGGTTGCCCGCTGCAACACAATCGGAGCCTTGTGCTGTGGAATGCGTCCCCAAGCACCCCACTGCCGCTATGAACTGCGGTATCACCATTGGCATCGATAACCGTCAACTGACGGAACTCAAGATTCGTGCCGTCCCGGATCACGCGTGACATAGCGGTTCTGGCCGAGAGTCCTTGCCCGACATGGCGCAGCAATAGCGGCCCGAGGCGGGGATCGGTGATGTTTTGGGTACAGGCTGCGCCTACCCCGGGCGACACATGGGCACACCGGGCAGCGACTGCCGGGCTCGAAGATGAAATTACGACTCCGAATTGTCCCGTGCGCTCGCAGCGACCAGCCAGTGAAAAGGTCATTCCGGAATCACCGCCGTTGCATCAATCTCGACGACCCACTCGGGCCTCGCCAGCGCGGTGACGACCAATCCGGTCGAGACCGGGAAAACCCCTTGAGCCACTTACCCATCACCTGATAGACGGGTTCGCGATACCGGATGTCGGTCAGGTACACGACGATCTTGCAGATATGGGCAAGTTCGCTCCCGGCCTCCCGGAGCAGCATGTCGATGTTGGCCATTGCCTGCTCGGTCTGGGCGGCCACATCACCAATGCCGACCGACTCACGAGTATCTAGATTCTGCCCGATCTGCCCACGAAGAAAGACCATGTTCCCGGCTCGCACTGCCTGGCACAGGTCGTTATCCAGGTTCTGCTCTGGATACGTCTCTTTCGTGTTGAACGGGCGGATCCGATCGTGAATAACCATCCAGTCCCCTGACGCGATACGATGACAAACCCTAAACTTTGAGTCTCGACTGACTTCGACCGATCCAATCGGTTCCGCCGTATGTGGCCGCTAAAATCAGTACCTCTCGAACATCGTCATCTACTACGAATGTCAAGACCGCCTTGCCCTCGGCCGACGGGACGACTCTCAAATTCGGAGCCACATCCTCCCGGATCGCACAGGCATGCGGGTAGTCCGCCAGAAAGTTGATCGTAGTGGCGATTTGGCGAAGTCGGCGAGTTGCCGTCCCGGGTCCGAGAACCTGTCAAGCCACCGCTCAATTTCCCGAAGGTCTCCATCTACCTCAGGGTGATACGCGACGAGGTAGCTCACTTACCATTCCGCTCCGCGACCATTCTGGTGATCAGATTGTCATCCGGATCCCATGCGATGTATTCCTCGCGCGGTGTTTCCAGTCGTCTACGAATTTCGTCACCCATCGCCTGGAGCGCCGCTTCGCGTGCCTCATCCTGACGTATCAACTCCTCGATCGCGTCTGCAACGACGGCGCTCTGAGTTGCATAAATCCCGGCTTCTACCTGACGCGCGATGAATTTGTGATGGCGGTCAGTAAAGCTGAGGGTCGTCTTCACGGTCATTTCTGGCCTCCTGGTATGACCTGATCATACCGACTGGCATGGCACCCGTCAATTGCTCAATCCCCGTCGGCAACATGGTCATATACATGCTTGTCTGGCTCCTGTACTCTCCAGGACATGTCCTGATTTCGTAGCGATCCGGAGGTGACGATGAACCGGCGAACAATCATCGGTGGGTTGACAGCAGTGACTGGTGTTCTGGCCTTGCAAACCGAATCACGGGCTATAGCAACCTTTTCTTCAAATGGCTACGGTCTCCGCGTGGATCAATTCAAGGCGATACATGGCGATGGCGAACCCGGCCAGTCTTATATCCAGTTCCCGATGGCCGACGGCATGATGTTCGTCGGTCAAGACAACACCGCCGGTGTCGTCAATTTCATCGAACGCTACTGGAATCCAGAGTCGCGAGGCACTCAGGAAGCGGCGATGGCCGATGCGCTATCCCTTCTACCAGCCGACGCGGTTCTGAACGAGAACTTCGCTGCCCAGTTTGGATTCATCGGATACAGCACGCTCATCCAGCGCTTTCGCAGCGGCACGCTCAAATCTCAGTACGGAACTGATGCGATCTCGACCAACGCAATATTCGCAGTCGTTTTCGAATTCGTTCCGAGCGGCACGTCCATGGAGCAGCTCGTGCTGCGGTACAGCATCCTCCCGGCTGAAGCACCGACGAATTAGTTCAGCACCGTATCTGACAGGCCAGCGGCGTCTTTAGCAACGCGGAGGCTTTCGGTCCAGTCAAAGTTGCGATAGACGGCAGCCAGATTGGCGAACGGCGGCGATTGAGCGAAGAGCTGGAACGTCAATCGGTGCCCGGCGTAGTCACTGTTGAGCAGATCCCGCGCGAAGGCCAGCAACTTCCGTCGATCTTCGGCGACCCAGTCGTCGTTGATTGTGTAGAACTTGTCCATCCACGGCTTGGTCTCGGGATGCACGAATGTCGCGTAATCCGGAGTGACGCAAATCTGGCCACCGCAGAGCTCGCGAGCAATGTGCATCATTTTGGGCAATTGGCTCGAGGCGAGTATCCGACCGGTGTACATCAACGACTGGTTCGGCATCAGCAATCCACCGGGACTATGCTCGGCCATCGCGATTGACGCAGTCAGGTGAGCGTTGATTCCTTCGCGGAAGCATGCCAACTCTGCCAGCTTCTCCTGAACAGCCTGCTGCTTGTCCAGACCGGTCTGGCGGGCATTGAAGAGGGCGGCACCGATCATCAGATCGGCCAGGCGCAGCACGCGCTGGGTGTATGGGAACGCACTGTATCGGTGCAACGTGGCCCGGATGTACGAGGCGGCTCGAGTGTGCCGATAAAAAAGCACATCCTCCCAAGGGATCTCAACGTTGTCGAAAATCACGAGCGTATCGACCTCGTCAGTCCGGTTCGAGAGCGGGTAATCCTCCACCGGCTTCTGGCCAGCAAATCCGGTCCGGCAGATGTGTTTCATGCCCGGCGCGCCCATGTCGACGATGAACCCGAGGGCATAGTCGGAAAGCTCGCTGTCACCCCAATTGGCAATGGTCGGTTTGACAAACGCCTGGTTGGAATACGCCGCCGCCGTTTCGTACTTGGCCCCGCGAACCACAATGCCACGGTCGTTCTCTGACACAACGTGCAGCAACATGTCGGGGTCCTGATCCTGGGGCCGTTTGGATCGGTCTCCCTTGGGGTCGGTGTTCGCTGAGACGTGAAATGGGTCGGCAATTATCGCTCGATCAATGTGGCGTCTGATGTTCTCTGAAAACTGCGGATTGACTTCGTTGAGAAGGTCCTGACCATCGTAGAGTGACCACATCTCGCCGATTGTCTCGTCGCCAACCCGGGTGACCACTCCGCGAACTTCGTCCATTACGTGGTCAACGGCCGCACGCTTGTCTGACCAATCCTGCCGGGTTCTGGGCAACTTGAGCGCGACGGCACAGCGCTCCCCTGTGATTTCGTCCACATAGGTCATCGCGTTCTGGAGTTCGGCCCTGTGCTGCATATCGTAGATCGCAGCGCGAGCATCGACGGCTGGCTTGAAGGCAGGATGTGTCGTTACATCGGTAATCCGCTCACCGTTCATCCAGACCTCGCGGCCATCCCGGATCGATTCGCGGTATTCGTCGCCGGTTCTGATCACTCTGGCTCTCCTTCAAACAAGTCTTCATCGACCAGTCGAATATCCATATCAATTGGCATGGCGCCGGTTTGGCGGGGAATGTCAACGTGCTCGCCATACGACCGTCTGGCGTACAACAATGGAGTTCCCTGGGCAGAATCGGCTGCAACAACGTTGCCGAACAGGACCGAATGCGATCCAACCTCCAGGACGGTCGATAACTCGCAATCAAAGCGACCGACCGACCCAACCAGAAGTGGCGCACCGGTAACCAATGTGTCCCAGCGCGCGGAATCGAAATCGTACGGCGGGCCTGATGTTGACCGGCCGGCAAAGGAATCGGCAACCCGGCGCTGATCGGCCCGCAGCAGGTTGACCCCGAACGATCGATGTTCGCGGATGCCATTCACAATCACCGACGTTGACTTGATGCAGACCAGCAGCGTCGGCGGATCGGCCGATACCGAACACATGGCGCTGACCGTCTGCCCGAATCGCCCGGCGTGGCCATTTGTCGTCACGATGGTCACGCCAGAAGCGGCCCTGCTCATCGCTTCGATAAAGGCGGAGCGACTATCCATGTCTATGGTTGCTCTTCGGCATCGGCATTTTGCACTTTGGGATCGACTGCGGATTTGCTGTTAGAGGGTTTGGCGATTGTTCCGGCCGCGCGGGCGTCCTCGAGTGCCTGCAACTGTGTCCTGGCTTCGGTTTCCAGCTTGGCCAGCCATTGTTTGCGGTAGGGTCGAAGTTCCTTGACCAATGATTCGGTAACGGCCAGATTGCGGAACCACTTTTGATCAGAAGGGATCAAATGCCAGGGCGCGTGTTTGGTCGAGCAGCGGGCAATGGCATCCGCATAGGCCTCCTGGTAACTGTCCCAATGCTCTCGTTCGGTCCAGTCAGCGACTGAGAGTTTCCAGGCATCGGTCAGGTCGGCTTCGCGGGCAAGGAGACGCTCTTCCTGCTCCTCTTTGCTGACATGCAGGAAGAACTTGCAGATGATGGTCTGATTTTCGGACAGGAGTCGTTCGAATTCATTGATCTGATCGTATCGGGCCGACCAAACCGATCGCGGAACCAGATCATGGACCCGAACGACAACCACGTCTTCGTAATGGGAGCGATTGAAGATGGCAATTTGGCCGCGATCCGGGGTTTGGCTATGGACACGCCAGAGGAAGTCGTGCGCCAGCTCGGTCGGAGTGGGCACCTTGAACGACGCGACCCGGATACCGGCCGGATTGACCTCTTTGAACGCCTCGCGAATCGTGCCGTCCTTGCCGCTCGTGTCCATTCCCTGCAAGACGACCAGTAGTGAGTGGGTACCGGCTGCGAAGAGCAATTCCTGCAGTTCACCGAGCTCGACCGCCAACTTGTGCAACTCATCAAGGCCGGCTTCCTTGGAGATCGAGTTGGTGGTTCGGGTTCTGTGGCGTTTCAGGGAGACGGAGGAACCCGGCTTGATTTGCGATCCGTACACGTTTCCTCCATCTCGATTGCCTAGGTTTGTTCTATGGTGAGTATCGCCTCTTTTCGCTCTGAACCCCAACGATACCCACCGACTCCGCCGTCCGTCCGCACCACTCGGTGGCATGGCACGACCAGGGCGACCGGATTGGCTCCGCATGCGTTCGCAACAGCCCGAACCGCATTCGGTGAACCGATCCCCTCGGCGACCTGTTGATACGTTCGGCGCTCGCCTCTTGGTATTCGCCGCAGTTCCGTCCAGACCTTGCGCTGAAACGCCGTCCCCTGCAGATCGAGTGGCAACTCGGCGATCGAGGTACCGCTGACGATGTGCTGGACGATCCGATCCAGGTCGGACGTGTCGTCGGAATCGACAATCTCGGCTCTCGGAAGCTCCGCCCGAATCGAGTTCATCACCGCTTCAGACGTATCGGCCAGCCGAACCGAGCAGACTCCGGTGTCCGTGCTTCCGACTCCAATAACACCGAACGGAGTCGTGCCTATTGAGACGCGAACCTGATGAGCTTCTCCACCTTTGCCGTACCTTGCTGGTGTCATGCCAAGCTCACGATTGGCCGATTCGTACACCCGACTCGGTGAACTGAACCCGGCCCCGTAAATCGCCGTGGCCACATCAGATCCGTCCCGCAACTCAGTCCGGAACTGGTCCAGGCGTCGTTCGCGAGCGTAGGAGCGCGGCGTCATTCCAATGACCTCGCGAAATGCCCGCTGGATTGACTGACTGCTGACCCCGATTGCTTCGGCGAGGGCGGCCAGTTGCACGTTCTCTTCATAGTTCTCATCGATGTACCGACACGCCGCCTCGACCAGGGCGAGTTTCGGGTCTGGAGCGACATCTCCAGGACGACAGCGCTTGCAGGCACGAAAGCCGGCTCGTTGCGCAGCCGAGGCGGTTGCATAGAACCTGACGTTGGTGCGCTTCGGCTCGCGGGCCGGGCAACCAGGTCTGCAGAAGATACCGGTGGTGCGGACAGCCATGAAGAGGCGTCCCACCGCTTCCGGGTCTGTGGGAGTGAAATGTGTCCCAGAGCGCGTCAAAATTTGTGTAATCGATGGCTGGTGTTGTGCTCATCCTGCGGTGTGCCCTTTCAATCGGATTTGCCCCGATTGTCGGAGGGTTTGGGGGCGAATACTATCCGGAATCGAACAGCACATTCGGAATTCAATTGAACGCATTCTGGCCGTGGGGTAGCATGCGACATGTGAACGTACGCCGATCTGACACCTCGAACCATGAGAAGAACTGACATCGGTGCACTCGGTTCGCGAGTGCAGGCCGCAAAACGCAGCCTTGGAACGAGTCGCGCTCCCCGGGCCGTCAACGATACCTGGGCCGAGCGCAGGGGAATTGACCAGTACCGGGGCACATTCGATGCGATCGGAAACTTCCCCGGATATGCAACCAATGCCGGTCTGATTGTCAACGCAACGCTCTCGGTTACCGAGCGATACCTGCTTATCGATGAATGGGCTCCACACGGATTTGCCCTGAATCTCGATCGTCTGGTCGATGTTTCGATCGATCCCGACCCTGAGACGTTTGAAGATGTGCTGGTGCGCTTTCGAACGGATGCAAGGGTCTCACTCTTTCGCCTGAGAGTATCCCGATCCCGCATTCCGGTGCGAGGCAAGAGCAAAGTTATGGAACTGATTGCGGTCCTGACCACCGCGAATGTCACCATGGCCGACTTTGCCCGAACCATCGGCGATGCGTTCTCGGCCTCCTGGGAATCACTCCAGAGGACCGATTCCGACGCGGTAGTCTGGAAAGGCCGCCTGACGGCTCCGCTTCGACCTGGCCGTGAATGCGCTCCAACCGACGTTTGGGTGACGCCAACTGCACTGATTTGGGGCAGCACCAGGGGTCGGGGTATCAACAGAGTTCCATTGACCGCCATAGAGCGACTAGGCACAGTCTCGTTGAACGATTCGGCGAAGTCGCCAGTGGTCTATGTGGAGACGGCTTCGGTTGGTGACACCAGTCTCGATCTACCGTTCATCTTCAATCAGTCTGCTTCGATGACTCCGCTTGAAGCTCGTGACAGTTTCCTGGCGATCTTTCGCGGTGATTCGGTCATTGAACTCACGGTGCCGTAGACGATCAACCCTGGATCAGAGCAGACAACCTGCGATACCGAAAGACCAGGTAGAAGTCGACGAGATTTCCAATGATGTTGAGCCAGTTGAGGTAGAGCCTGCGGTTGATGACGCTGAAACTGACGAACCAGCGCGGCTCGAGGATGAACCGGTCTTTGAGACATGGGCTGACGTTCGTCGACCGACCGTCTTTCCGTACGGAGATTCAGGCGACGGCATTCACGGCCGACGAATTGATGTATTGCCTCCCGACAATACTGATTTTGCCTACGACTCAAGCGGGACCCGTCTGGTGGACGCGCTGACATCGTGGCCAGGCGGGAACCAGCTTTACGACGCTCCCCCACCCGAACCAATGCCGATTGCCGAGCCGAAAGAGCTGCTGACGTACCTCGCCAAAGCCCGCCGGACTATTGATGAAGTGAATCAGGCGGTCGATCGCCGGGTCGCAGGTCAGGCGTCGCCATTGTTGCGGGCGATGCCTCCGTCTTCGGAGGAACAGTCCCGCGCACTGGCAGAGCTGATCGAGCTCGCCGGAACCGATTACTACTCGGTCGAACAAACCCGAACGGTCAAGGGGCAGATCACCCGACTGGGGGAAGCGGCAATTCGTCTGCGATCGCTGCTTGAACTCTGCAATGCCGGCCACATGACGATTTCGGAAGTCGCCTTGAAGCGTGATGTCATTATGTCCGGGTTACCGCTCGACGAGGGGGTCGAATGAAACCGAACCCCGTTGCAATCCGTTTGGAATGACGTAGCGCTCGATGTCGTAGCCGCCGGTTGCACATCCCATCACACTCACCCCCGGAAGGTTCATGGATCAAGATCTCATTCGCGCCAAAATCCGACATGCTGAGAAACGGCGCTTGAAGGCGAACGGCGGTCGGCGGCGCAAACCACTTCCCCCGATGATGCTGGCCTCCTCCCGGGAAGCGCGCAAACCAAAGTCGAAAATGCCCCAGTTCATCATCGCGGGCGTCGCACTATTGACGCTCACCGTTGTCATCGCCACGGTCAGCTTCATCGTTACCTCGGTAGGCGTGGCGAGCGCGACGGTGCAGCAGTACAAGGATGTCAACGAGGGGCTGCCCAACGCGGCTGAAGTCGCCTCAGATGCATTCCAGACCACAACGATCATGGATCGCAACGGGGTCCTGCTCCAGCAGGTTGACCAGCGCGATGGCGGGTGGCGCACATTCGTTGCGCTCGACGATGTCTCCCCGTACCTGATCCAGGCGACCATTTCTGCCGAAGACGCGACCTTCTGGACTCACTACGGCGTGGAACCGATCGCGATTGTCCGTGGAGCAACCATCATTTTCTCCGGCGCAGGCTCCTCCGGCGGATCGACGATTACCCAGCAACTTGCCCGTGGTCTTTACCCAGACGACATTGGCACCGAATATTCGATCTCCCGCAAGATCAGGGAAGCGATGGCCGCCGTCGCCCTGGAGAAGCAATTCTCCAAGGAAGACATCATGACCATGTACCTGAACCTGATCTTTTATGGTCAGCGCTCGTACGGAATTGAGGCGGCGGCCAATACCTACTTCCAGAAGCACGCCAGTGAACTGAACCTTGCTGAGGCTTCGATGCTGGCCGGTATCCCGCAGATACCGTCCTACTACGACCCGACCGCCAATTTCGACGCGGCCAAGGAACGGCAGAAGTACGTGCTTGATCAGATGGTCGAGTACGGCTACATCACTCAGGAAGAGGCGGACGCCGCATTCAAAGAGAATCTCGATCCGCAGACGCGTGACGGATCGATCCGGGCCGGATCCGAGCACTTCACCATCTTTGTACGCGACTATATCGAGGAGCACTGGCCAGGCGCGCTCTATGACGGCGGCCTCACGTTCACGACGACACTCGATGTCGATCTCCAGGAAACCGCCCAGAACATCGTCAGCAGCACCGTCCAGAATCTCCTCACCCGATATCAACGGAACAACGCCGCGATGGTGGTGATGGTGCCGTGGAGCGGGGAGGTACTGGCGATGGTCGGCTCGGCTGACTTCAATAACCCGTTCATCGGCGGTCAGGTCAACTACGCCTATGAACGCAGGCAACCTGGCTCATCAATAAAACCGATTGTCTACGCGGCTGCCTTTGAAAGCGGCTGGAACCCGGGCACGGTCGTGATGGACACGAAGTACACCGAGGAAATCGAGAATCCCTCCGACCCCGATGACAAGGTCTGGGAACCCAATAATTACAACGGCTATTTCTATGGAGCGGTTGATGTCCGGACTGCTCTGTCCAACTCTCTGAATATTCCGGCGATCAAGGCTATCCGGCACGCCGGTGTTGAACATACCGTCGACGTCGCAAAACGCATGGGGTTGGTCACCAGTCTTAATCGGCCCTGGTACGACTACGGCAATTCGTTCTCGCTGGGCTCGGGAGAAGTTCGATTGATCGAACACACCAATGCCTATGCCACGCTGGCCAATAACGGCAAGTTTGTGCCGTACAACCCGATCCTGAAGATCGAGGATTCCCAGGGCAACGTTCTGTACGATGCCACCGAGTCCAATCCGCTTGAGGACGCAAATCAGGCGATCCGGGCCGGGTATGCCTACCAGGTCACGTCGATCCTGACCGACAACCAGGCCCGCGCGATGATCTTCAGCGAGAACAATCTGTTCGGTAACACCCAGATCGCAACTTGGGCGCCCGACTGCCGCCAAGTCCGGCACCACCGACAACTGGCGTGACATCTGGACCATGGGGTACACAACCGATGTCGCCATAGGCGTGTGGGCCGGCAATACCTCAGCAGACGGCAGTTCACCTGCGTCATTGCCTGAGTTCGATGGAATTCAGGGTGCCGGACCCATCTGGCAAAAGATGATGTACGAGATTCACGACTCCAAGTGGTCTGATCTGCTGGACGGTCCGAACGGTTCGCCGCTGAATGAGAACTTCCCACGACCGATCTGAGGTCTATGACGGGGAGGTGTGCGCCGCAACCGGCAATCAGGCCACGTCCGGATTTGAAAGCAATGACGAAGTTCTGGTCCGCGGCAATGGTCCGTACCTCGCCTGCGATCAACTTTCGGTCGAACAGCAACAGGAACTGGATGCCGCGATGAAGGACGTCCAGACCAACGGCCGCTTCACAAACGGTGGTCAGGACAAGATCTATCGGTACGAATCGGTCGTCAGCGGCGGTGGCGATTACAACCCGCAGATTGAACCGGTCGACGATGGTGAAATCTTCGAAGGCGATGTCATCGAGGACGATTTCCAGAGCGATGACGAGGAACCGATTATCGAGCCGATTGAATAGGTCGGGGGCTTCCGATCTGGCGAGCGAGCGTCGTATTATCGTTCGCACGTGCTTGATCTGGTCGATTGAGCCAGGTCAGTCCAAATCCTCGTTGTGGAAATCAGGCGGGCGGGTGCATGAAGATTGAGCTCTTCGATCGGGATGAGTCATGGGCAATCGGCGCCATTGTGGTGACCAAGGATGCCGGCGAAATCGCAATTGATGTTGGCCCAGCGGATGGTCCACCGATGCTCCGGATGAGACTCTCCCGTAGTCAGGCGCTGCAATTGAGCGCCAACCTCCGCGCCGTTGCCAACGGACGGGATGAAGAAGTCCTCTTGGCTGAAGAGTAGCCTTCGCAACATATTCCCCGGAACCCCGGGGAGTTCACAGACGTTTCATATTTGTGTGGTGCACTGTATGAGTAGTGCACCTAGCACGCGAATGAGTCCACTCGGGACATAGCCAGTCCTGTGCAGAGATAAACCGCATCCGATCCTCTCGATGTCTCCATTTCCTGGAGCCTCCAGAATCGATCCTCATGCGATAGGGCGAGCCCACCGCCGTCATATCGAAAAAGCCCTCGGCAGCGGTGGTAACACAAAAAGAGGCTCGGTCGAACATTCGACCGGGCCTCTTTCGTTTCGTGAATGTGTAGGATCAAGCTGCCGAGGTTCGCGAATCTGGCTGCTGTTCAACCTCGGCCTGCTCGACTTCGGCATACGGTTGGGGTCCGATTTCGGCCCACCGTCGCGTAACGGCATAGCGGAGTGCGGCGACTCGATCATCGACTTGCAGCTTCCGCAGCACCGACGTCATGTGGTTCTTGACCGTTTGCTCGGTGATGTAGAGCGCCTCGCCAATCTCCTTGTTCGAGTGGCCCATGACAAGACAATCGAGCACTTCGAGCTCGCGGGGCGAGAGCGCAACTTCGGCGGCCGAAATGGCGCTGCCATCGCTCAGTGAGCGGAATTCGCCCATTACCCGGCGCGCCAGTTCAGGATTGGTCAAGACAGCTTGATGCAGGAGGTTCTCGCCCTTCAGGACGGAGTGAACCGTGTCCAGAATCTTCTGGGGATCAGCATCCTTGGTCAGGAATGCGGCTGCGCCAACTCGCACGGCGGAGAATAAGCGGTCATCATCCACGTGCATCGAGAGGAAGATGACGGAGGTCGTTGGCCGCTCCCGTCGAAGCGCGGATGCGACGTGAATTCCGGTTACGCCTGGCAGCTGGACATCCATCAGCACAACAGCTGGTTTGTGAATATCTGCTTCGTGCAAGGCCTGATGACCGTTCTCGGCCTCGGCCACCACGGTCAACCTGGGATCAGATTCAAGTAGTCGACGCAATCCGATTCGATACATCGGATGATCGTCGACGATCATTATTCTGCGTTTGAGCATGACGGGGTCTCCTTCAGCTCCAGTACGTTCCGACTCGCTGGACAACCAGCGGAGTGACTCCGATGCTCACTTATCGGCTATTGCGGGACGACGCTCCAGTGTACGTTTAGTGACGCAGGTCTCGGTCCATGGGGAGACAAATGACCTATGGATGACAGGACCCCCGGTATACTGGCCCAACTTTGCACGAACACAGACTTGTTCTGTACACATGCAACGGTCAGTTGCAGTTGATAAGAATGGATTGAAATGGGAAGTTCAGGATTCCAGAATCTACCGCCGATGACTCCCAGGCGAGTAGTGATCACTGGTGTCGGCGCAGTCACATCACTTGCCAACACGGCCAAGGAAACATGGACTCGGGTGCTCGCAGGCGATTGCGGCCTTAAACAGGTTGACCTGGATCCAGAGACCTATCCATGTCGAATTCGTGGTGACGTTGAAAACGACCAGATACCCAATCGATTCCTGGAAGCCAAGGCACTGCGCAATACCTCGAAATTCTCACGGATGGCGCTCGATGCAGCTGGCGAAGCACTGATCGATGCCGGCATGATCACGGAAGCGGGCGATCCGTTAATGGACCTGTCCGATGGCGGAACGGTTATTGGCACCTGCGTTGGTGGCACGCACGACGATATGCTGCCCGCGTTCAAGACATTCGAGGACCGGGGACCAGGACGTATCCCCCCGCACCTTCACGTGATGTTCCCACTTAACCTGGCCAGCTACACGATCCAGTGGCGCTTCGGCATGCAGGGGCCAAGCAATACGATCAACACTGCCTGTGCTACTGGATCCCAGGCGATCGGCGAGGCATTTCATCAAGTTCGATATGGTCAGGCACCGTTTATGGTCGCCGGAGCGTCGGAGTCCGATTCCCATCCCATGTTCATTGCCGGTTTCGCCGTGATGAAAGCGCTGGCAACCGACAGCAATGACGATCCCACCAAAGCCAGCCGCCCATTCGACAAGAATCGGGCTGGGTTTGTTCTTGGCGAAGGGGCGGGCATGGTCGTCCTTGAGGATTACGAACGAGCGAAGGCTCGCGGTGCGCACATCTATGCCGAGCTCCTTGGGTACGCCTCGACGAATGATGCGTACCACCCGATCGCACCTCGACCAGATGGAGCAGCGGCGGCCAAGGCCATCCGCAACGCACTCGCTGATGCCGGGGTGACCGCCGCAGATGTTGGCCACGTGCAGGCCCATGCTGCCTCGACACCGGCCGGCGATCCAGCCGAAGCCAATGCAATCAAGAGCGTCTATGGCGAGCGCGCCAGTGAGATCCCGGTGACTTCGATCAAAGGTGCAATCGGACATTGCATGGGCGCGGCCGGAGCGATTGAGTCCGTAATCGCAGTCCTGTCCATGTCCAATCAGGTGATCCCGCCGACCCTGAACTACAACACGCCCGACGAAGAGATCGGGCTGGACATCGTCAATAAGGAACCACGCAAGACCGACTTCGCCGTTTCGACCAAGCATTCCTTCGGCCTCGGCGGTCAAAACGCTTGCCTGGTCTTCGGGCGGGTTGACAGCTAGTTGCCCAAATCCAGGGAATCTGTTCCGTCGGGATTTCCACCGATTCCGGTAGTGCATCTGGCAATCCGGTTTGTGCTGGAACTCGTGATGTGGGCCGGGTGCGGCATGGCTGGATGGCACCTCGTTGGGTGGCCAGGCGCCGTGCTCGGGGTCGCGGTTTCGATGGCGCTGTGGGGCGTATTCGGCACGCCGGGTGACGGTTCACGAGGCGACCCAGTAGTCAAAACACCGGGTCGGATTCGGTTGTTGCTTGAAATTGCGCTCTTCGCGATTGCCGCGTACGGAATCTGGGTGGTCTGGAGCCGGGCGGCCAGTGAGACGTTCCTGACCGTCTCCATCCTGCATTACGCGATCACCTGGGAACGGCAGTGGTGGCTGGTACGCGGTGCACCGATGGCGACAGTGGGATAATCTCGCTGAACGATTGTTTGGCCGTAGCCGAACCTGATCTGCGATGAGATTGAAGGAGATTCCTCGTGCCAAATGGCATGTCTGCGACGCGAGCATTTCTGAAGACCATGGGGCTGCCGGAGGGTGACGCACACGACCTGCCGTCATCCGCCAAACGATTTCCGGATGGTGGCCAGTGGAGAATCGAGATTCCTTCCACCGAGGGTGCCGTATGCCTCCAGGCTGTGTACGACACGGCCGATGCGCTTGATGTTCCTATCCACCGGGTCAGCCAGGGTAGCGGCATCATGCTGATGACCGATGCCGAGCTCGATGAGATGGCCAAACTCGGTCGCGATCGTGGTATCGAGATCAGCCTCTTTGTTGGGCCCCGCGCAGGGTGGGATACCGGAGCGATGGCCACCTCTACCGCCGGGAGAATCGTCGCGCCAAAGATCCGGGGCATGGATCAACTTGTCCATGCGATCGAGGATGTGAAGCGGTCGTGCCAGCACGGCATCAATAGCGTCCTGGTGACCGACGAAGGTTTGCTATGGGTGATGGGGGCGATGAAGAAGGCCGGTGAACTCCCGAGTGACCTGATCATCAAGGGTTCAGTCATGCTTGGCGCGGCGAATCCCGCATCGATCAAGCTCCTGGAAGAACGCGGTATGACCACATACAACGTTCCGACCGATCTTTCACTGGCTCAGTTGGCGGCCATTCGGGCAGTCGTGGATATGCCGATCGATATTTATGTCGAGGTTCCGGATGACATTGGTGGGTTCATTCGCCATTACGAGATCGCCGAGATAGTCCGGATATGTGCGCCGGTTTATCTGAAGTTCGGTCTGCGCAACTCGCCGAACATCTACCCAGCCGGGACACATCTGGAGAACACCGCAGTCGCTCTGACCAAGGAGCGGGTACGTCGGGCAAAGCTCGGGGTAGAACTGCTGCATCGGCTCGATCCAGACACGATCATGTCGCCGGTTCCTGCCCACCGCTAATCCACCAGGCGCAACGAATAACGGCCGGTACGCAATTCAATGCGTACCGGCCGTTTTCACCTGGCTGACTTGAGGGATTATTCGGCTGGCGGGCTGATCGCGATCACCAGAATGCCGCCCTGTTCACTGCCACGAGAGATGAATGTCGCGGTCCCGAACCAGTCTTCGTATTCGCCACGAATTCCGACGATCTGCATGACCATCGTCGCTGGGCGAATTTCAGGATTCTCGTCGAAGTAGAGCCAGCGCTGAACCGTGTTCGGATCATCCGGGTAAACCGGATACGCGTCGAAATAATTGTCCTCGCCGACCCGGATACGCGGGTAACCCTCGTTGCGCGACTCATCGAAGACAACCCGGCCCTGCTCGGTTTCATCTGCCGCTTCGCGCGGAGTAGCCATGAAGCCGTCGTATTCGATCGGTGTAAGCTGCAAGATTTCACCAGTTGAGTTCTGCTGATACCAGAGCACCATCGTGACGATGCCTGTATCGACTTCTTCCTCAGCAACCGGCGTAGCCTCATCAACCGGTGAAGCAACCGGCGACGCGTCGGATTGGAATGCCCGGGCCGGAGCCTGGGTGTTTATCAACATCGCCACCAGTGCGATCATCATCAGGCTGGCAACAATCGCCAAAGCACGGGTTCGCATAGCCTAAACTCCGGTTCCCACTGCGCAGAATGTGCTCCGCAAGTGAGCAGGTTCGCTTATCGACACTACCTTCAACGCGGGGCAAGGCATGGACGTGTTGCGGAACAGTCCTCAGTATCGTAGCAGAACTTGCCTAGACTTGCATAGATATACCAATATTTTCAGGTACTTTAGTCGCGACGATCTCAGCCTCACCCGGCTGCAACATGTGCGGACTGAAGGCGAGCCCCGTCTTCACATGCAGCACAGTGTCGATGGCTGGCGTGCCCGAATTTGAGTGCGCGGTAGGCCGCATCCCGTGCCTCCTCTGTCTCGAACGTCATGATGACCCGCGGAATTGGTTCGCCGGCCTCATTCACTTCGTGACGGGAAACCATGCCAGTCCCTGACCATGCGTCCATCCACATGTCAACGATCTCGCCCCAGCGCTGCCACTCTGCCTCATGATCCAGATTCACGAACCGTTCGACGGCTTTCAGCAACCCGATCATGGTCTCCTTGCCAACCTTGAGCGGGCGACCGAAGCGCTGATTAGGCGGGCCACAGGCACGCATGGCCCGAATGAACGGCTCTGTGCCAACGCAGAGTCCACTGTTCTGCGGACCACTGATGTTCTTGCCGCCACTGAAAATAGCGACATCTGCGCCCAGATCTCGCGTGAAGTGCCACAAGTTCGATACAGGCGGCACCTGCGCGGCGGCATCGACGATGACTGGTATCCCACGGGCGTGTGCCCGTTCCACGACATAGGCAAGGGGCAAGGTATTCCGCTCCAGATGGGCCCCGGCACAGAACAGCACGGCGGCGGTACGCTCGTTGATTGCGTCGTCCAGTTCCCAGAGCTGTGTTTCATACGAATGCCCGATCTCTACCAGCTTCACACCGGCATTGATCGCGGCCTGGTCGTACCAGATCCGGTGCATCCGGTGAATGACGACTTCGTTCTTCATGCCATCGAGTCTCGTCGGGATCTTCGAGATCTTCGCCGGATCGTCCCCAGCGATCGCAGCGGCCGTGGCAATGCTGACTCCAGCGGCCGCTCCATTGGTTACGTATGCGGCTTCGTTGTTGGTCAGTTCGGCCAAACGACGACCGACGGCTTCGATCAGCACCGGAATGTCGACATAGGCATTTGCCGCATCTGCCATCGCCTGGGCGACCTCAGGGGCCATTATTGATCCACCCAAACGGGTGTAGGTAGTAGCGCAATTGATGATCCGGGTCACACCGAGTTCATCGTAGATGTTTGACATGTTGGGGTCTCCATTAGTACACGGAACGACGCTACGCGTATCTAAACAGAAAGCAGATCGGCCTGGAGTGCCATCTCTGGTATTCTTCGCGGTTGCTTCGGCGGATTGATATGGCCGAGGATTCGCATGTTCATGGAGTGTCACGTGTCGGATTGGCGAAGTCAGCCGTATGCACTGGTTTTCCCGGGGCAAGGCGCACAGTTTGCAGGAATGGGTTCCGCGCTTGCTGAAGCATCGATTGCAGCACGCAATGCCCTATCTGACGCGAATGCGATTCTTGGCTTCGATCTGAGCGGCTTGATGGCAAATGGTCCCGCCGATGAACTTGAAGACACCTTCAATGCTCAGCCGGCGATTCTGGCGGCGAGTATTGCCTGCATCCGGGCCATCGAAGAGCAGATTGGTGGACCGGTTCAGCCAGCAGTCGTTGCCGGCCACTCGCTCGGTGAATTCAGCGCGCTCGTCGTTGCCAATGTTCTCTCCTATGAGGATGCATTAATTCTGGTACGGGAGCGTGGCCGCATCATGAAAGCAGCGGGGATCACATCTCCGGGGGCCATGGCGGCGGTCCTAGGTCTTGAGGACGACGTGCTGACTGAGGTTTGCGCCGAGGCATCGGGGGATGGTGTCGTTGTGATCGCCAACCGCAATTGCCCGGGCCAAACGGTCATTTCCGGCGATGTAGCCAGCGCTTGAGCGCGCCAGCGAACTTGCCAAAGCCAGGGGAGCAAAGCGTGTCGCCCGGCTGGGAGTGAGCATTGCTTCGCACTCGCCATTGATGGCCGATGCTTCCGCAGAATTCGCGGCGCTCGTCGCCAACACAAACCTGAACGCCCCGAGTGTTCCGGTGATAGCCAACGGTTCGGCGCAGGCAATGACCACGTCGGCTGAGATTGTGGCGGAGATTTCCGCCCAGATGGCAGCGGAAGTCAATTGGACTGGCAGCGTCCAGACCATGATTACGAGCGGGGTATCAACCTTTATTGACGTCGGACCGGGGGCGGTTCTGGCCGGATTGATCAAACGAATTGATCGGGATGCGACCATACTGGGACCAACCGATCTCGGACTGAGTCTTCCGTCCGTGAGCAAGTAGTGCGGTTATCACCTTTTTTGCGAGATGAGTACACTAGTAGGCGCAACAACGGCACTGGCGAGCCGGGTATGAAATCCGCCGCTTGTGTGCATTCCAGGAGAGAACTGTGGCAAAGCGAGTAGTGGTGACGGGGGTCGGCGCGGTCACCCCGCTTGGAATTGGTGCGCAAACGACCTGGGACGGGCTCCTTGCAGGTCGTTCCGGTATTCGCACGATCCAGCATTGGGACGCGTCAAACCTGGAAGTCCAGATCGCAGGTGAGGTCGAAGGCTTTGTTGCCAAGGACCACATGGATTTCAAATTGGCCAAGCGCATGGATCGCTTTGCTCAATTTGGTGTGGCCAGCGCTCGGGAAGCAATTGAGCAATCCGGCCTGATCATCAATGAAGAGAATGCAGATCGGGTCGCAGTCGTCGTCAATACTGGCGGTGGTGGCATCCCGACGATTGAGCACGACGTCAACCAAATGCACGACAAGGGGCAGCGGTATGTTTCTCCCCTGTTGATTCCGCTTTTCGCTCCTAACATGGCCAGTTGCCAGGTATCGATCGCATTCGGCATACACGGCCCATCGATTACCTCGGCTGCGGCATGCGCATCCGGAATCCAGGCCTTCATCGATGCCTACAACATGATTCAGCGAGATGAAGCTGAGGTCGTCATTACCGGCGGAACCGAATCTGGCATCACTCCAGTTGCCGTGGCGGGCCTTTCCAACATGCATGCCCTGTCCAAGCGCAATGATGATCCGGCATCGGCAAGTCGGCCATTTGATGTCGAACGTGATGGCTTTGTGTTCTCAGAAGGGGCTGCCGTCTTCGTCCTCGAGACCGAAGAGCACGCACTCGCCCGGGGAGCCGAGATCATCGCCGAAGTTCATGGCGGAGCCTACACCTCGGACGCGTACCACATAACAGCTCCACATCCTGAAGGACGGGGGGCGGCAATGGCAATGAATCGGGCGATTACTCGTGCCGGATTCGAAGTCACCGACGTCGACTATGTGGCCGCCCATGCGACGGCGACAACCCTGGGCGATATCGCTGAAACCAATGCCCTGAAGAAGGTGTTCGGAGAGTACGCGTACAAGCTGGCTATCTCCGCGAACAAATCGATGATTGGTCACCTGCTGGGCGCCGCCGGGGCGGTCTCCGGATTGGGCTGCATCATGGCGATCCGCGATCAGGTAGTTCACCCGACCATTAATTTGCGCACACCAGATCCGCAATGTGACCTCGATTACGTGCCGAATGTGAAGCGCGAGATGACCGTCGATGTCGCCCTGGCCAATGGTTTCGGGTTTGGCGGACAGAATGCGGTAGCCGTCTTCTCCCGGTACACCGCCTGATAGAGACATCCCGGTAACAATTCGTCTCGTATACTGAGTGCTCCCCGCAGCGAGATTTCTGCTGCAATGATGTCGCGCCATCCGCATGGTCAATGACATCCTGATCGCCGTGTTGCGCTCGTGCGTATCCGGCCAAAGGTTCAGATGGGTCCTACTCAACCAGCCGTATCCACGTTCGGTCGACTTGGTATTGCATGTTGCACAGTGCTCATGGCAATCACTATGGGAATTGGGCTTTCAGCCAAAGATGCTCCGTTAGCGACGGCGGCGATTGTCATCAGCAAGACTGATCCGACCAAGGCTCCCCCTCGTGGGACCGCCGAGACCGTTCTCCACTACGCCCAAAGCAGGGATTCAACACGCTTCACCGAGACGCGTGCCTATATCTATGAGGTGTACAGGCTTGCCCCGCTGGTTGGAATCGATCCAGCCTTCGTCATTTCCCAATCTGCACTTGAGACAGCTGACTGGACCTCGTTCTACTGGACCAATCACCTCAACCCGGCAGGAATCGGTATCACCCAGACCGGAGTCCCGTCGTACACCTGGTCGTCCGGGACTGCAGCCGCACGGTTCCATCTGGCCCGCTTGTACGTCTACGTCGCTGGTCCAATCGACGTCGGTAATCCGCTCTATCCGTATAGGCTGGACGGTCCCGATTACAGCCACCTTTTTGCCCTGGGTTACGACGGCCAGGCCCAGATCATCGACGACCTGACCGGCAAGCTGGGCCGTCGACCCCATCTATGGCCAGAAGATCGCCAATCGCGGCAATGCCATCTATGCGACCGGATCCAACGATCCACTGCAGCCGGCCATGCCAGTGTCCGCAATCGATGCGTCAGCCGGCAACGACCCGTGGAGAACCCGGGACGGCAATATCAAGAGCAGCTTTGCGGTCGAAGGGATCGATACCCCTCCGCCAGGTGCATACATCACCTTCGACATGGGTCGACGAATTGTCTTCGAGCGGGTGCAGTGGATGTTTCGGCAGTCGGGAAGCTGCTGACAGCTTCGATGTGCAGCGATCAAATGACGCAATAACCTGGACAACGGTAAGCACCTATTCCAACCCCACCATCAACGTCTGGACTACCGCATCGAATCCGGGCACCGCACGCTATATCCGGTTCCTGTTCCGCAACCCCAATGGCGATCTCTCGCTGGGCTTCCTATCGGAAGTTGAGTTTTACGGAGTGAACGCGTCCGGAGTACCCACGGCGACAGCAACTCCGTACCCGTCGCCGTCCTCCACGAACACCCCACTGCCGACAGCAACCCAGACCAGTACGCCCGGTCCTCCGACCCCAACGCGGACACCATCCGCACTTCCCGGTGTGTCGATTCCGATCGTCGGCAGCGGCGGGTCTGGTTCTGCCGCTCCATCAAAGTTGATCTGGGACGGGTCGATCACTACCACCTGGCAAACAACGACAAGTTCCCCTCCCAGCCAGGCCCAGGTCTATGTCGATCTAGGGGATGTCGGTACCATAACTGGCGTCGAATTCATGATCCGGCGACTGAACGCGGCTCGGCAGTATCAGGTGCGGGTCTCGAATGACAAGGTTACCTGGACCACCGTCGCCACATTCGATTACGCGTCTCCGCTCATCTGGCAACGCGCCAGATTCACGACGTCTGGCCGGTACATTCAGTTTCTCTTCACCAACACCACGGGTACCCCTGCGCTTGGCTATCTTGCCGAGGTCAGGGTCTTCGGATCGCTCGGCACATTCCAGCCCGCCATTGACCCGACGGCAACTCCCACACTCACGCCCACTGCGACTCCGACGAGTTCCCCAACCACAGCTGTCGACGTACCAACCAGCACCCCAACAGCGACTCCGACTCCGATGACCGTGATTGACCTGCCGCATCCTGAGTCTATCCCAACCGAGTCTGCGGTTGCCTCCCCAATCGCTGAATCAAACCCGATTCAGATTCTGCAATTCCGCCGGACAACCAATGCAAGCGACGCTGGAGTTTTGACCGACCGCGATACGACGACCACTTGGCGATCGATCGAGCCGATGACAGGCAGCAGTTATGTGATCGCCGAGCTTGGGCAGGTCCAGCACATTGGCACAATCGAACTCGCTGCCGGGCCCGATGGCATCCGTGGCCAGGTCGCTGTTGCGTACACCATCAACGGTGTGGAGTGGATTCCGGTGAGTGGACCGATTGACCTGAGCCCAGCGGCCACGTCGTTATTGACCGTAAACAGCCCTGCCATGGAGGTTCGGATCGTCGTGACAAATCCCGATGGGCTGGATTGGATAGGCGGAATCAGCGAACTTCGCCTGTACCCCTGAGTGCCATAATCGCAGGAAGGCATTGGCTCCGTGAATAGCGAGGAAACATGAATCGTTTTCATCAGATGGCCCAAAGGATGGCGCCCGCTCACCGCTCCTGGGAGCAGGCTGTTTCCGAGCTAACCCTGTCTCAGGTCAATCATCAGGAGCGGAGCGGTGTCCTTCCGATCAGCTTTACCCTGATGCATCTCGTGAACACGGAGGATTTCCGGATGTGCGAGCGGATGACCGGCCAGGATCCTCTTTGGGTCACTGGTGAATGGGCAGAACGCGTCGGAGTAAATGTGCCGGCTGTATTTCGTGGTACGCCGATGGAGGTCGCCGAAACGCTGCGGTTTCGCGACGTGGACGCCTGGCGCGCGTATCAGACAGCAACGTTCGCCCAGACCATCCAGCTGCTCCAGGATGCTCCTGACGACCGTTGGGACGAGGTTTTCATGGAGTCCGTGCCGCCTGCCATGCACGGTGGCTACTTGCACCTCCTTGTCGGCGATGGCCCCGTAACACTCGGGACCTATCTTGAGGTCGTGCTCTATCACCATTCGTTGCGTCACCTGGGTGAACTGGAACATGCCCGCTCACTTGTCGGACTGACCGGAGTCGGCGGGTAGATCACCGCTGCACCCCAAAACAATGCCAGTGTGGGAAGATACGAGCCGTTTACTGAATGCATTACCCGGGAGAATTTCACATGCGGTTTGAGGGACGTGGCGCGATCGTAACAGGATCGGCACGCGGTATTGGACGTGCGATTGCCGAGCGACTGGCAAGCGAGGGCGCGAAGGTCATGATCGCCGATATCGACGACGCGGCTGGCAAAGAGACCGCCGCAGGTCTTGGTGCCAGTTCCACGTCGTTTCCACTCGACGTGACGTCCGACGATTCCTGGCAAGCGGCAGTACTCGCGGCAACCAACCTGTTCGGCTCGGTCGATATTCTCGTCAACAACGCTGGCATTGCCGGACGTTCGGCCCCGACCTGGGAGCTTTCAGTTGAAGAATGGAAGCAGGTTCTCGATATCGACCTAACCGGGGTCTTCCTTGGTTGCCGGGCTGTTTTGCCAGGCATGATTGAGCGCGGATTCGGACGGATCGTCAACATCTCGTCAATTGCTGGCAAGGAAGGCAATCCGAATGCCGCTCCCTATTCCGCAGCAAAATCGGGCGTGATCGGTCTGACCAAGTCAATTGCCAAGGAAGTCGCGACCAAGGGAGTGATCGTCAATGCCATCACCCCGGCTGTGATCGAGACCGAAATTCTCAAGCAGGTCTCGCAACAGCACATCGATTACATGACCAGCCGGATTCCGATGGGCCGCGTTGGCCAGCCCCATGAAGTCGCCGCGCTGGCGACGTTCCTCTGCTCCGAGGAAGTGACCTTCTCGACTGGCGCCGTGTTCGACCTTTCTGGTGGACGCGCAACGTACTAGTTCGAGGCTGATCCGTTCGTTCAGCCCATCGGTCATGCACCAAACGTTCAATAGGCGGGTTCAGGTTCTGAACCCGCCGTTTTGTGCCTGAACACTCTCACCCTTTTAGTCAGGTACGTCCCGATACCAGCCCGATTCGCGTTGGGACGATGTGGCGAGATGCGGGCATTGTGCCCCCGGGAGCGAGGCGTCAGGATAGTCGTACAAGCGAAGAAGTTGAATGCAAATTCGGCTTTCCGCAGAGTGAGAGGCGCTAACCCGAAGCGCGAGCAAAGAAGGAATACGCTTCCCGTGAGCGAAGTCACTGTAGAATCTGCCACGCAATCAATGTCAACTGCAGGACTGTCCACGCCGATGCAGGACGATGAGCGGCCACCATCATGCCCACGCTGCAACAAGCGCCTGGTCATTCTCGCGACACACTCAGTCCGCGATGAGACCGGATCCATGATTCGGCAACAGCTGTGGGGGTGTCCGCGTGGGCATGCAACCGCTGTACGACGCGCTGGATCATTCGGGCCAGTTGCCTTGCTGAATGAACTGGCTGGCTAGCGATCGAATTGATCAGAACTGAGCGGGCGTCCCGGCATCGGGACGCCCGCAGTCATGGTCAGCCCGCTAGCTGATGAGTCCGGCCATTTTCGCTGCCTCTGCCAGTTTTTCCGTCTTCGACTCATTCAGGCCACGCAGGTTCGCAATCAGGTGACCGCAGTCGGTCCTGGCGTACTCAGCGAGCTTCTCGGCGACATGCTCCACCGGGCCGGCGATCGTTCCGGCCGGATCAACATCCTCGGCAGGACGGAACCGAATCCTGAAAGTCGACTACGACGCCAGCGGTCTTCAGCAGCGTCTTCGTATCGCGCCCGACCCGCTCGCAGGCGGCATCGAGCAGGGCCACACGGTCGATGTAGCCCTGGACGTCACCGAACCAGGCACCGTTCCACTGATCAGCGTATTTGGCGGTCAGATCCATCATGCGCGGCTGGTGAGACGCGATCAGAATCGGAATTCCGCCCGGTCGCGTATCCGGTGGGCACAGTTCACAGTTGATGGCTTCGTAGTACGTCCCCTTGAAATCGACCGCGCCAGTGCGAAGAAGTGGATGCATGATCTGGAGTGCCTCCTCGAACTTGCTGACCAGGTTGGTGAACGGATAACCGAACGCCTTGAATTCCGGCTCATGCCAGCCACAACCAACGCCGAAGGTCACCCGGTTGTTGGACACCTGATCAAGCGAGACAGCCAACTTCGCCATCATCGCGGGATTGCGGAACGGCATGCAGAGCACGAGCGATCCGAGCTCGATCCGGGAAGTCGCTTCGGCCACGCCGCCCCAAAAGGTGAAGGCCTCGTGAGACTCGATGTTGGAATTCTCGGGCGGGAACCGGAACAGCAGATGGTCAGTGATCCATGCGGAATCCAGGCCAACTGCCTCGGCGGTCTGGTAGATCGATTTCACGGTCTTGTATGTCGGAGCCGAAGCGTCCGGTCCCTTGAACGGACCGTGAATCGGGACAATGACGCCTACCTTCATTTTGCGAGCTCTTTCTCGATCATCAGATCGCTGTACGACCCGGAGACGATCTCCAGATCCCCCATCCCAAGCATGCTGACTACGTGTTCGTACTCCTTCTGACCCAGTTCTCCCGACTCATCGCTTTCGGACAACACCGTCTCGAGTTCAATAAAGTGACCTAACGACTCCACCTCGTCGAGATGGATCCGGGTGGCATTCCAGATCAGGACTGTGCGCATTTTTGTGACCGTCGTTAGCAAACCGCACGCATCAATCATCGCCGCGCGCAATCCAGCCGCCTGATCGAACACAATCTCAATCCGGCGATAGGTGCTAAGTCGCATTCCGGGGAGATCCGGGCGAGCGTATTGAATCAGCTCAGCCGCACAGGAACTGCCCTTTGTGATTTCGCGAAGCTTCAAGCGACCCGACGGTACGGTGAAGTACGTGTCGCGCTGTTTGATCTCGGTTGGCTGAATGTGTTGTGTGTCTTGCAGGACTTTCAGAATCGCAGTGTGTTTCTCCAGGTCGCACCGGACCTTGAGTTCAAGATTGCGTGGCAATACGTCATTTCCTTCCCGTCGGAAGAATAGCCCAACCGACTGAGCATGCGAATCGCATGAGGTAGTCGAGTACAATCGCGCCTGAGTTAGTGGGTTGCAGTCGAGCAGTTTTCGGAGGTTCAGGGTTCATGCCGCTTCGCCAAAAGAAGCATCACGGTCAACCGGCCTGGTTCTTTCGCGAGAAGCCAGCACAAAAGCAGGTAACGGACGGCTGGCGATTTTCCCTCAAGGGTTCCCCTCGCCACTATGACGATGTCAAGAAGATCATCGAGTCCGATCCGGCTGCGCGAGTCTATTTCAGCGAGGCACTGACCTACGAGCGCGGAGCTGGCGTTGCGCTCTGGCGGATCGAGGCAAGCAGTTTTGCCTGGTTGCCTGCGTTGTATTCCTGGTGGGCGGAGATGGAGCGCGTGGAGCCGATCAAATTCACGTTCAATCTGTATCTGCCAAATCGAGCCCGGAATGCCGCACTCGACCTGCGTGCGCACACCCCCGAAGAAGTCGCTTCATTTGTTCAGGCAAACGCGCCCCGGTCGGAAGAAGCTGCCAACCTGGCTGCACGGCGGATCTAGCATTTCAGTAACGAGAACGAAACAGGGCGGGGAGAACATTCTCCCCGCCCTGTCTGTTGTCCGGACTAGTAGTGGATCCAGAGTCTGGTGCCGTACGTCGCCCAGTTCCAGAGCCACTCGGCAAACCAGAGCGGCAAGTTCACGCAACCGTGACTCCGGGTGGATCCAAAGTCGTTGTGCCAGTACGCACCGTGCAAGGCATGCCCGTAATTGGTGAAGTACTGAACCCAGGGAACATCGGGTACGTAATAGCACTCTCCCTGAATACAACCCTGCATGGTGTCGTATCGATAGCGAAGATTGATGTAGTAGGTGCCGGTCGGCGTTTCGAATCCTGGCTTGCCCGTACTGACCCAAGTTTCGTTAACGCGCGTGTTGCCATACCACGCGATGAGATACTGGGTACTGAGGTTGACTTCAATCCATCGCTCCAGCGGAACTGGTTTAGCAGGGCATGCCTTGAACGCCTTACCGACATTGGTATTGACCCGCACGCCGTCCTTCTCATAGGCCGCGTTGGTGAAGATGTACTCCTTGGTCAGTACCGTACCGTATTTGGCCTCGAGACCAGCCTGATAGATCGCAGTCTGTCCCGGAGCAAGAACCCGGCTGATCGAAAACGGCTCGGCGGCAATCGGATCGATATACGTCGCGATGCCCTTGAGGGTGATGTAGCCAGTGCCGTTGTTCGAGACTCGGATGGATTCTGCCGCCGTGTTGCACAGCAGAGTGATCTTCAGGTCGCTGAGCTTTCCGGCCGGAGGTGGCGGCGGCAGTGGGCGGGCATCGCACATCTTGACGGCCTTGCCGACCGACGTGGAGATGCGGACGCCTTCAGCATCGTATGCGCTGTTGGTGAAGATGAAGTTCGAGGTTAGTACCGTCCCATACTGGGCGCCGTGGCCGCTCTGGTAGATCGCGGTTTGACCTGGCTTCAGATTCCGGTTGACGGTAAATGGTTCATTGGCCGTAACGTCCAGATATGTCGTGATTTGCTTCAACAGAATGTCAGCAGCGCCAATATTCTTGACCCGGATTGTTTCCGGATCGGTCGCACAGCTCAGCGTGATCTCAAGGTCTGTGACAGCGGCCGATGAAAAGCCGTCGTCCTGCGTTGGCTGAACGGTCTTCGTCGGAGGCGGGGTTGGGGTCAGTGATGGAGTCTGAGTGGCTGGCTCAGTTGGAGTATCAGTTGCTGTCTGAGTTGGGAGATCAGTCGCCGTCTCCTCGACTGTTGCCGTCTCTGTTGCGACGGGTGACTCGACCACCTCTTCGGTCGGCTCCACCGTCGCTGTTGGTTCGATGATGATCGGAGTTTCGGTCGGATCGACTGGCGGAGTGTCAGTCGCAGTTTCGTCCACCACCGGGGTGGAATCGTCCGCTTGTGCCCCTACCGACGGGGTACTTGAGAGTACCGGTGTGAATGCCAAAAGCAGGGCAACCAGCCATGCAAAACCAACCCAAGCCGTACGACGCATACCAACCTCCCAGGACCCACACAGAACTCAACCAGAGTGTTCAGATAGTAATACGAACGCTGCAGCCAAAACGTTCCATGCTACACGTTGGCGCTACGCCTTTTACTTCCCCAATTCGAGCTAATCGGCGGCGACCTTACCGGAAACAATCCGGATGGGAACCGGGGCTTGATCCAACGATGTCAGCGGTGTTCGCTCCGGATGAACGCGCCAGCAATTTTCGACCGCGTTTGTAGCGGCGCACCGTGCCTGGCTCAGTTCGGAATACACCGACCAACCCAAGGTGCATCGCATGAACTTTGCCCCAGGGATGATCGGGTGTGGTGCTGAAGCATGTATCAGCATCGGACAGCCAGCCTTGATTTGATCGGCAACGTATTCGTCTGTTCCGGCAGGTTGATTGATTGGTCGATTTGCCATATTCATGGCCTTTCAGCGACAGAAGGCACACTGGTGGCCCGACAACCGGAGAATCGCGTCCAGAAAGGTCGTCAACCTTCCTGCAATCCAGTTTGATTTTCGGTTTCCGCGCGATCGCCTCGTCAGTACGGGCAATCAGCACAGATCAGGGTGCGAACATTCTTGCAGATACGTCGGAATTCCGACGTTCAGGCGAGTATAGGGGAGGAGCGACCCAACGTCCGTAGCCAGATTCTACCGGGCGGAAATTCTGCGCATCTGGGTTGAGACGCGTGTTGCGGTGGACGTCGCGATATTTCGGACTCCGACCGCGGCCTTGCGAGCAAGCCAGAGTGCCGCAACCTTGATCGCTGCAACATCCTCATCAAGCTGCTGCGGGGTTATGCCAGCCCGCTCGAGGTGAGGGACGGCCACTTCCTTCGGTGTCATCTTTATCGCGAAACGGATCGCAAGCAACAGTGCGGCCAAATCATCCATTTGCCCGGCAACCGGAATGATTCCGGGTACCAGGTCAATTGGTGAGACGGCATATGCCCCGGCCGCGACAAGGGAGGCCTTGGCGACGGCCGGAACGTCCGGGTCACGAGCGAGATCCGCACCCAACCGAGCGTACATTGGCAATCGCGTAACCATGCCAAGGTACGGCCCGAGTACCGGGTGATCTTGCGCGGCTCGTGTCCAGCGCTGAACAGAATTGATCATGTCGGTTGCATATGCGTTCATGGTTACTCCATCGGTGATGGACTAGCGACTGGTGTGGCGCGGTGCGGACTAGCGGACGGAATCAAGGTTGAAACATGCTCGCAAACGCCGACCAGGAACCGGATACCGGTCCGTATCCATCCATTGTCGCGGCCATTGACGAGGTCGGCAACCACGAACTCACCCTCCGCATACACCTGTTCCACTGATGCCAGGTCCGAAACCCTCCCGCCGAGCCCCATTTGATTGACAGAGCCGTTCACCCATTCGCCTTCGAGCCGGGTGAATCCGACAAGTGCTTCCAGCTCATCCGGATACTCAACCCAGACCGAGGTGACAGGAGTATCTGCCTCTTTTGCCATTCGATAGACCACCGCGATTACTTCCGACGATGGCTCATCGAAGTCGCTGGGTAGCCACTCGCCGCTTACCCCACACTCAATCGCGAGGTCACGTGAATCCACAACGGTCAAGCCCACCAGATCGTCCGACCCCGCCCGGACTACAACTTTTTCCTCTGCCAGCGACGGTAGATAGCCAGCAGCAGCATCGAGCGCTGACCGAACCAGATCAACCGAATGGCCAATCACGATCCGGTCACCGACTACTGCAATCGCGACAAGCGCACGCAGATCATCGCCGGCAACGATCGTGCCGCTGATCATCTCTTCGGGCGCCGTCCAGATATCCACACCGCTATGCGTTGTTTGGGAAAATGATGAGCTCGCCAATCTGCCGCGAATCTCTACCTCGTCGAAACGTCCTTCGAGGACGGTGACTCCGCTGGCCGATGCCCATCCGGTCACCTGCGAGGCGGAAACTCCGGTCAACTGTTGCCACTCCGAGCTGCGACCCAGGGCCAGCGGTGCTGGCTCCAGCGCCAATGTGTCGAGTGCCGATGTCAAATCAAGCGGATGTTCTGGAGAGGACGCCCAAACCGCATAGGCCCGGCGAGTGATATCCGTTGCCGGAAGCCAGCCGAGCAAGTCGGTTACCCGGTCATCCCGGACTTGGGGGGCAAAGGGCTTACGATCCTGCCGAAATACGATCGACAACCCGATTACCGTAACCACGATCACCAGCACCATCGCCAACCAGGGGCGCCATGGCAATGATCGTGATGTGGCGGGGTTGTCGGACACCAAGTCAGTTATCGGTCAAGGAACTGGCGCAGAACGAAGAAGGCATTGGCTGGTCGCTCGGCAATCCGGCGAGTGAAATATGGATACCACTCGGTGCCGAATGGTACGTAGACGCGCATGCGGTATCCATCATTGACCAACGACTTCTGCAGATCCTTCCGCACTCCATAAAGCATCTGGAATTCGTACCGGTCCGGCGGAATCTGATGATCAACTGCGAACGCCTTTGCCGCATCGATCAGCGCTGTGTCGTGGGTCGCGATCGCCGGGTAATTGCCTTTCTCCAGAAGCAGGTACATCAGCCGCAAGTAGTTGTCATCGATTTCGGATTTCTCCCGAAACGCGACGGTCGCCGGTTCCGCGTACGCACCCTTGACCAGCCGAACCCGTGCGTTGCGATCGATCATCCGCTCCACATCGGCCCGGGCACGATAGAGATAGGTCTGGATAACAATGCCCACAGTCTCCGGGAAGGCGTCATGCAGGTGCTCGAACAAATCCATAGTTCGATCGACGTATGCGCTACCTTCCATATCGATCCGAACGAATCCGCCGACATTCCGGGCGGCTTCCAGAATCGTTCGGGTGTTGGCAAGCGCAACATCATCTCCGAGATCGAGGCCGAGGCTGGTCAACTTGATCGAAATGTTGGGTTCCAGCTTCTGGCGCGCAAGTTCTTCGAGCGAATTAGTAAAGGTCTTGACGGCCAGCAATGCCTCGTCGATGGTCGATACATTCTCGCCAAGTTCATCGAGCGTTGCCGTAATTCCGTCTGCGGCGAGGGCGTGCACATTTGGGAGGGTGGCCGTGAGATCGTCGCCGGCCACGAATCGTTCAACCAACCCCTTGACCAGCCCATTGGTGCGGGTGAATCGCTCGACTGAGGGTCGACTGGCCACGGACAGGATCGGACGGCGGAAAACCTGCATTTGAACACCATTCCAGTGCAAACAGACGGGCACACTCCCGTTTGGCTGAGTATCGCCGTGCAACGAATCCGTTGTCTAACCCGGCATGACGTGAACGGTCGGTTCCTCGGATATGCTTGCCAGATGCGAGCATTCCAAGCCACTCAGTTTCGGTCAACAGCGACGATTCGGGATCAGTTGTACGACCGGATCGAGATGTCGCGAGAAGAACTTGCCCTGATCAGTTCCTTGCCATTCCAGCGCCTGGAGCGGATCCAGCAGCTTGGGTTTGCATCCCGGGTATGGCCGGGGGCGCGCCACACCCGCTTCGAGCACTCGCTGGGAGTACTGAACCTGGCTCGACAGGCACTTGACCACTTGCTGGAACGATACGGACGCGATGTAATCCCGGTCGACGGCGCGCGAGTCCTGAGTGCAGCTGCCCTGCTGCACGACATCGGCCACTATCCGTTCTCCCACGCGATCGAAGAACTGGGTCATCCGATTCTTCCCCACGAGGTTGTTGGCCGGTCGATCATCCTTGCTGAGCCGATTGCCGGGATCCTGCGCAACCAATGGGAGGTCGATCCTGAGCGGGTGGCCTCGATAATCGATCCACATGGCCGCGAACTGAGTGAAACCGATCGGATGCTGAGAGCGCTCCTGTCAGGCCCGCTCGATGTCGACAAGATGGACTACCTGCCCCGTGATGCCCGTGCCTGCGGTGTACCGTACGGTGGCGTTGATACGGCCAGGTTGATCGATGCGCTCGAGATCCGGAAATCGACGGTGTTGCGCGAATCCTGATCGGGGCAAAGGGCATCAGTCCGACTCATTCGCTGATCAATGCCCGCCAGGAGATGTTCGACAACGTCTACTGGCACCACACCAACCGGGCCTGCATGGTCATGTTGTTGCGTGCCGTCCAGGACGCATTGCTCGCGAACGAGATCACCGCCACGGCCCTGACCAATGTGGACGATGCGGGGCTGCTGCAGTTGCTCAATCGGCCAACAATGCCGCCGTCCACCCATATGTTGGGCACTGCGCTTCAGACTCGCCAGATTTACAAGCGGGTGATTGATATCTCATCACGCGCTGGTCTGCTCTACGAACACCTGGCTGCCCTCTGGAACGATCCTGCCAGGCGGCGGCAGGTAGAGGACGAACTGGGCCAGGCGGTCGGTCAGTCGTCCGGCCGGGCAGTTCTGGATGCCCAGGTGCTGATCGACATTCCCAAACCGGAGAAGTGGCGGACCGACGTGCTGGTTGCGTTTGACAATCCGCCGGTCGGATTCGATTCTGTCATGCCATGGCGGGATGTTGTTGGTCTCACCGATGACGATTTGAAGCGCTACGAGGAGCATCGACGGCTGATTCGGATCGTTGCCACCGACCAACTTCGCGGCATCGGGCAATCCGTCTGGCTGCAGAAGCTGACTGGGATTCTGGCCAGCTAACGGCAGTCCGGTTTGCCATCCCGCCAGTTTCCCATGACCTCCCCGACAATTGGGCCATGCCAAAGCGTGAGTTTGAGTGCGGGACTCCGTACCATGAGTGCATGAAAGACTTGCGCGCCGCAAACGAACTTGATCCCGCCACCCCCGATACTGGCTTCGTACTTCATGTCAGTGATCGCACCACCGCAGCCATGCAATTGGCCACCTATTTCACGGCCGAATCCATGCGCTTTTCAGGCACCGAAGACCCTCGGGCACGACTGGCCGAGCAACTTAGCTACTTCGATCTCGCGTTCAGGACGATCATGAGCAGCACGGCCCGCACCATGATCAAGGCATCGACCAGCGAACTAGACCAGGATCCGCGATCTCGCTCAAACACGAACGAGTTCAGGGCCAGCTAGTACAGGGCCCAACAGCGCATACTTCCTGCATTGAATTGCCTGGGACGTGTTGGACAGAGTTGCATGACAAATCGCGAATCAGTTGAAGGTGATCTCACCGCGCCAGAGGATAGGACCGGCCCGCCGCTTCTCGCGATCGGAGCAGTCCTGGTGGCGGCCCTGCTTTTCTGTGTAGTGATGTTCCTCATCGCCGGATAGCAAACGGGACCGGATTGAATCCGGTCCCGTTGCTTCAGTCTCGACTGTGTCTAGAAAGTCGGTTTGGTGACCGCGCCTTCGTTTGCCTGGCCTACCAGAGACGCGTACTTGGCGAGCACACCGGTCTTGTATCGTGGCTCGGGCTGCTTCCAGTTCGCGAGGCGGGCAGCGATCTCGTCGTCGGAAACCACGATTCGCAAACTCCGATTATCGATATCCATGATCACCGTGTCGCCTTCGTGAATCGCGGCAATCGGTCCGCCCACGAACGCTTCGGGAGCGACGTGGCCGCACATCAGGCCCTTTGTCGCACCGCTGAATCGTCCGTCTGTGACCAGTGCGCATTCGCCACCGAGTCCCTGACCGATCATCGCCGCGGTGATGGCGAGCATCTCCTGCATTCCTGGTCCACCGCGTGGCCCCTCATAGCGAATGACCACGACGTCGTTCGGGTTGATCTTGTTGGCGTACACAGCCTGCAGCGCTTCATGCTCGGAATCGAAGACCCGGGCTGGTCCTTCGTGATAGTGCCGCTCGTACCCGAACAGCTTCATCACGGCTCCATCGGGTGCGATGTTGCCCTTCAGGATGACCAGTCCACCGTTCTCGCTGATCGGATCGTTGACCGCACGGACGACGTCCTGCCCGGTGTTTCAACGGCCAGCGCGGCCTCTGTTGCAAGTGATTGGCCGGTCGGCGTCATCTGCGATCCATCTATCCAGCCGCCTTCGACCATGCGCTGGGCAACAAGCGTGGTTCCGCCGGCCTTGTCGAGATCTGCAGCGGCGTAGCGACCGCCTGGCATCATGTCCGCGATCAATGGGGTGCGTCGGGAAATCGTGTCGAAGTCATCAATCGAAAGCTCGACACCGGCTTCCTGCGCCAGTGCCAGCAAGTGCAACACTGCGTTGGTCGAACCTGCGGTCGCCGCCACACCGGCAATTGCGTTCTCGAATGCTTCCCGAGTCAGGACATCGAGCGGACGGATGCCCTTCTTGAGCATGTCCATGATGACGGCACCGGCGCGTCGACCGATCTCCATCTTGCGCGGATTGACCACATCGCCCTTGGTACCGATGCCTTGTGCGAGTTGCTCGTCACTGACGGCCGGGGCACTGGCTGATCCCAGCGGCGAAAGCCCGATGAACTCCATTGCCATGGCCATCGTGTTCGCGGTGTACTGACCACCGCAGGCACCATGGGTCGGGCAGGCGTGATCCTCGAAGCGCTTGAGCTCCTCTTCGGTGATCTTGCCGGCCATGAAGGCACCGATCTTCTCGTACACGGTCCGGACTGTGGCTTCCTCACCTTCGACATCGCCCGGCAGAATTGTTCCGCCATAAAGCAGAAATCCCGGAATGTTCAGGCGAGCGAGGGCAAGGGAGAGACCCGGAAGCGTCTTGTCGCAGGCACCGAGTCCGATGACCGCGTCGAACATGTGGCCACGTGCAACCAAGTTCGACCGAGTCGGCAATCACTTCCCGGGAGATCAGGGAGGTCTTCATGCCCTCGGTGCCCATTGTGATGCCGTCGGAAATCGAGACGGTGTTCATCTCCATCGGAATTCCGCCCGCCGCCCGTACGCCTTCCTTGACCGCGTGGGCCAGGGTGCGGAGGCCGAAATTGCACGGCATGGTCTCGATCCAGGTATTGGCGATCAAAATCATGGGCTTTTTGAGATCGTCGTCAGTCAGGCCGATGCCCTTGAGCATGGCCCGGGCTCCGGCACGTTCGGGTCCATCGATGAGATGTCGACTCATGTGCCGAACGTCAAAAGCGCCATTGCCGTTTGATCCGTTACTGCCTGTCATCAAGTGGCCCCTTGTCTCCTGAAAAGTTTGTCGCACAATGTGCCTGCGCGATCACGTATCTGTCCTGTTCAGTTTCGCACAGGGCATCAGGGAAACGGAGTGACTCTCAGATGACCGGGCTCACCTTTGGAATCCAGACACCTCCGTTTCGCGATTGGCCCCGCATGGTTGCGGACTGGCAACGGTTCGAGAACCTTGGCTGGGACTCAATCTGGCTGGCTGATCACTTCCTGCCGACATTCCGCCGCGATCTCGGGCTCTTTGAGGCCTGGACCCTGCTCTCAGCGCTGGCCGCCAACACCAAACGTGTCCGGCTGGGAGTTCTTGTCAGCTGCAATACCTTCCGCCACCCGTCGCTCCTCGCGAAGCAGGCCGCGACGGTCGACCACATCAGCGGCGGTCGACTCGAATTAGGCATTGGAACCGGGTGGGTCGAGTTCGAGCACATCATGTTCGGGATCGATTATCCGGATGGCCCGACCCGCGTGTCGATGTTCGCCGAAGCTGTTGAGCTGATCGACATGCTTCTTCGCCAGGATGTCTCGAGCTATCAGGGCACGTACTACCGGCTGGACGAAGCGGTGTTCCGGCCAGCCCCCATCCAGCAACCACGTCCGCCCATGACCCTGGCTGCTCATGCGCCGAGGATGCTGAAGTCAATTGCGCCATATGTTGATCGATGGAATTCGATGGGCACAACGGTAGAGATGAAGGAACGGGGAGAACGGCTGGACGAGGCGCTGGTCAACGCCGGTCGGGATCCCGGGACTGTGATCAAATCGCTGCTGTACGTGCCAAGCATCATCCCTGATGAGCATCCATGGGATTCCGTCGACGCCTTTGCGGATTTTGTCGGGCGATATGGCGAATCTGGCGTAACAGACTTCATCCTTCAGCCTCCGTTCGAGGAAACCAGCGATGTTGTTGACCGGGTATCACGTGAATTGCTGCCCAGCCTCAGATAGCCGTTGGCTATACTGCGCTGAGTTGCCCAAGCGCAGCACGGTTGAAGCGAGGACAGGTCGTTGTCAGACATTGCGGGAATTCTGAATCTGCTTTTTACCGTGATGACCCTCGCTGTGATCGGGCGTGCATTGTTGTCCTGGATTGACCCAACAATGCAAAACCCCATCAGCAAGCTGCTGGTTGATTTGACCGAACCATTGATCGGCCCAATACGTCGAGTCGTCCCTCCGTTGGGTGGAACGATCGATCTTTCACCGATCATTGCTCTGGTGCTGTTGCAGGTGGTGGAGCGGGTCGTGCTGAGTTCCATAACCGGTTAGGTCGGCGCAGGTTCAGGTATCATTCGCACACAGCATGGTCCGGAGTCGTCGGACGGGGAATCACGGAGCGGTAATGATGAGTGGCGTTTTCAAGTTCGTAACAATCGCAGGTTCCCTCATTCTGGTCGCCCTGATTGTTCTAACGATCATTTCCGCGTTTGGCGGTTTTGAGCACAGCTTCTCGGCGCCGCAGGTTTAATTCCCGGCATCCTCTCCCAACCCAACCAGTTTCAGAAGTCTCAGCGCGTTTGAGGATGGGGCCAAACCCGGTCGCACCTTGTAATCAAAGGTCATTCCCGGCCCGTCGGGCGATTCGGTGACTTGATCGACCAGGTGCACAACGGTCGACTTCGCTCCCAGACCCGCATCTATCAGCTCCAGATCATGCGTCGACACAGCGCCAATCGACTTCGTTCGCAGCAACTTGTGCATCACTGTGCGGGCGGCAATTCGGCGTTCGGTCGTATTTGTGCCATGCAGAATTTCGTCCAGCAAGTACGTGACCGGTTCAGACTGCGCAGCGTCCACGATCTGCTTCAATCGCAGAAGCTCCGCCATGTAGAGTGAAACGCCTTGCTCGAGTGAATCCTGAATTCGCACGCTCGACCAGACAGGTTGATTCGGGACCGTGAGCGACTGGGCACAGACTGGCCCACCCGCGCGAGCAAGCACGGCGTTCAGACCGATCGAGCGCAACAGCGTGCTTTTGCCAGCCATGTTCGATCCGGTCACGATCAGCACTTCCCCAGGCGGTCCAAGCTCGATGTCATTGGACACCCGGCGGTCGGCTGGCAAGAGTGGATGACCTAGTTGACTCGCCCGTAACGATGTCCCGGACTCGCCCAGATTCGGGATTGACCAATCGGGATTGAGATCGTTCAGACCAGCCAACGCGGAAAGCGCTTCAATTTCGCCGATTGAGCCGATCCACCGACGGATGTGCGGACCAATTTCTCGGGCATTGCGCTTGAGCAATCCGTCAACGAGCAAATCCCAGTTCACTGCCAACTGCAGCGGAAACCAGACGATCGTCGAGGGCGGAATAATCAACGACAGCGTGCGATCCAGCCGACTCAGTGCGGCAGATGCCAACTGACCGTCATGCTCCAGGCTAGTCCTCAGTTCAAGGGTGAATTGATGCTGTCCCGGCAATCGCTCTGCTACCGGCAATACGGATCGGTATTGGCGCATTGCGCGCTGATGTTGGTTGAGCTCATTGAGTTGCGATTGCCTGGGAAAAGCGAAGCTGAGTAGTCCATTAATGAGAAACAGCGGGAATACATAGGCGAACTGGATCGCCCCGATGGCAGACAGGATGATTCCTGCCACGGTCAGAATCGCAAGTAACACGCCTACCATGTGCCGAGGAGATACACCGACTTGCGAAGCGTTCTCCACCCAGCCAATCAACGCCTCAGGGTCGCCGGACGGGCTGGATTCGATCATTCCAGCTGCTTGCAGCTGCTCTCGCCAGTCCCGCTCACTCAGCAGATCAGACGCGATGGCCTGTCGTCGCAGGATTTCCGGAGTCGATGCGCCATCTACCAGCCAGGCGAGTAACTGCGAATTGCCGGCCGGAGTTTGAGTGGTATCGACAAGCTGAACTAGCGAACCCCGCCCGGTCAGATCGAGGTCGTTCGCGTACGGGTGGTCGATCGGAATAGATCGAGATTGGGGAACTGGAATGCTCGACCATTCACGCCGAACGCGATGGATTGATTGTTCTCGTATGGTGACAATGGCAAACAGGAGATCTCTTGTTCGTCTGAGACGTTGATGCCAGATCAGGACCGCAACAAAGGCCGCCACAAGAATCAGGGTCAACACACCCCAGATCCCCGCCCCACTCCGAATCCACCAGAACCCGGCGCCGACTGCCACCACCGCGATAACCAGCCGAACATTCGAGATCTGATTCCAGCGCACACGGAAGGCATCGGCGTCAACTCGCCCTGCGGCGAGTCGGCGCTCGAGGTCGTCGATCAATGACGGTTCAATCTGGCTGGATTCGTTCACGGGCCGACGCCACAGGTATGCATGGCCAGATTCTGACACAGTACGATGATCTGCCGATGAACGAGTGCCGCGCTAGCTGACCGGATCGTCTTCAAGATCGGCCGCAGTAAAGACCGGCTCGGCTGACCAGTCACGCAATGCCTCTTCCACCATCGGATTCGTCATGTTGAGTTCTGTCGTGACGAGCTCCTGATTCTGTCCATTCACCGTTTGCCGTTTGGAAAGGATTCCTTTGCGGACAAACTCCATGATTTTGGCTTCGATGTGTTCGGATGGGAGTGCATTCCGGTCGAGAAAGCGCCAGAGGGTTCGACTCATGTGGCTCTGGGTAGGTACGAAGCCGGGATGCAGTTGCCCGATGTACGTGTAAATGGCGCGGATGATAGCAACGTCGTTATCGAAACAGGGTTCGACGACGATGTGATCCTCTTCTCCGGCTGATGTCACCAGATCTGGACTGATCGAACCTGGTATTCCGCAGATCACCACTCGACGACCAAGGCGGTTGCGAAGTGTAGTCACCAGGCGGATGAAATCCTTGTCGCCAGTGAAGAGCAGGAACGTGTCAATATCAGGACGTGCGAGGGCTGTGTTGATGATATCTACTGCAAAATTAAGGTCTGACCGGGAAACGACGCGCTCCCTACCCTGACTGTCGGTCGTGCGTTTGGCCGGAAAATGTTGCGCCTCGAATCCGGCGACTTCGAGTTTGGTCCGGACTGCGGCCGGGTGCTGATCGAAGTCAGCGTAGGCGCGCGCGACAGCCATCAGCCCGTATTTCATCGCCTTGTCACGCCAAACAAGCGGATCAGGCTCCCGCCCAAAGGAATTGATCGTCGAATATCGGATGTTTTCCAGGTCTACAAAAACGGCTACTTCGCCACGACTGGCTGCATTACTCTGCATTCCCATATTGTTTTCCATTCCCAGAATGTATCGCCGGGGCGCTTCCCTTCCTCAGACCAAAACAATTAACCTGAAATGCAATAGGTCCGCTAACCGGTAACCAGACGGCTTACGCACTCTGGTCCGGCGATTGCCGACGGACGTATTAATTCGCTGGTCAAATATGGGCGCGAGTTTATCACGTCGAACGCGATTTCTTGCGGGTGCATTCCGGACTCATTTGCTCAGAAGGGCAGCTCCGACAATCCCGGAGTTGTCGCCAAGTCCCGCCGTGACGATCTCAACCTTTGCGGCCGGGGTCGCAAGCGATTCCCGCCGGGCAGTCCGATCGGCCAACTTGAGCAGCGACGGCACTGATTCAATGACTCCACCACCAAGGATGATCCGGGACGGGTTCACCAGGTTGATGACCGACGCCAGGCCATAACCCAAGGTACATTCCGGCCTCGTGAACAATATCGAGGGCAAGTTCGTCGCCGGCATCGATCGCCTTGGCCAACATCCCGGACCGGATGGCCGTTCCGCCTGGCTCGTCTTCTTTCAGTTCGCTAAGCATTTCACCGAGAATGCTCTCCCGGCCTCGCTTCATTTCCCCCAGCAACGCCTTGGTGATTGCTGTTCGGGAGGCATATGCCTCAAGATGACCCCGCCCGCCGCAGCCGCAAAGTCGACCATTGGCATCAATCACCATGTGTCCGATCTCACCGGCGCTGCCTGACGATCCGTTGACCAGCTCACCGTTGCGAACGATTGCACCGCCGATACCAGTGCCGACGAAGACACAGACGAAATCATCCTGATCTTTACCGGCACCGAACGCGGCCTCGCCGAGCGCAGCGACCTGAACATCGTTCCGCAGGTAAGCGGAAACGCCGAAATGCTCTTTCAGTAGATCGGCCATGGGCAGGTCCACGGTCGACTGGCTCAGAGTTTGGTGCACCGAGCAGTATGCCGCGTTTGGTATCTATCTGACCGGCAATGCCAACCCCGACCCCTGCCAGATCGGACGCCTTTGCCTCTGCTTTGCGAAGTGCTTCCTCTCCAACGTCATAGAGCCGCTCCATCATCTGCTTGGCGTCGTCGGATGCGTTGGTCTTCTTCTTGGCCGTTGCCAGAACCTTGCCGGATTTGAGATCTACAACACCTGCCAAAACCTTGGTGCCACCAAAATCGATTCCAAGTGCAATTGCCATGAGTTGTCTCCTCGCATTCCGGTTCGAACTACCGATACAGTACGGCAGGATCAATCTGTTGTGCAGTGCGAGGCGAACGATCGTGACTACGTCCCTGCGATTCACCAAAATGAGCGGAAGCGGTAACGACTTCATCATGGTCGACAATCGCGATGGTCAGGTTGCAGAGGCCGACGCCAGTAACCTCGCTCAACGCCTGAGTCGGCACCGGCTCTCCGTTGGAGCGGACGGTATCGTGCTCCTGACGCAACCGCCGGAAATGCCTGCCGACGTGGATTACGTCTGGCGATATGTGAACGCCGATGGCTCTGACGGGGAGATGTGCGGAAACGGAGCCATGTGTGCCGCCCGATTTTCCGTCGATCGCGGCATTGCACCGATCGCACACCGCTTCCTGACTCCGAGCGGCATTGTTCAAGCGAACGTAGACGTAGCATCCGGGCGAGTCAGCCTCGACATGGTCGAACCAGGACCGGTAGAACCTGCCGTTGCCATCACGGTTTGTGGCCGGACCCTGAGTTGCACGCGAATTTTGGTCGGCGTGCCTCATGTAGTCACGATTGTCGAGGACGCTGATCTATTTGCGTCGACGAGTGAATTTGATGAAATCGGTAAGGCCGTCCGGCATCACCCGGCCTTCGCACCGGCAGGCACGAACCTCAACGTCGTCTCGCGCATCTCGTCGGGACATTGGCGAATGCGAACCTACGAGCGAGGCGTGGAGGCGGAAACCCTGGCGTGTGGAACTGGAGCGGTGGCCAGCGCGATTGTCCTCGGCGCTTTGATGAGCGAGTCGTCACCTATCCGGATTCGGACGTCTGGTGGTCGAGACCTCGATGTGAGCTATGAATGGTCGGAGGAACGTGCAACACACGTACGCCTGACTGGTCATGCGGCTCTTGTCTATGACGGCGAACTGCTGGAAGATGCGCTAATCGACTAGGACTCGTCCCAGAAGACGCGGCGAAATTCGGCCGAGTCGTAATAGCCAACGATGCTGACTATTTTGCCTTGCGCAACCCGGAACACCGCCACCTGTTCTGAGAGAAGATCACGGCCAAGCCTGGTCGAGAACTCCCGGATCACGAATTGCACCGTCGCCCGATCTCCGCTGGCAATAACATCGCTGACTTCCCAATGAGCGGCCGGATACGACGAGACGACTGTGCCGAAATAGGCAACGATGTCGTTCGCTGGCCGAATTGGCGCACTATGCGGAAGTGAGCGGAACGTTGCGTGTTCCGCAAGTGTTGCGTGCAGTCGGCGTGGATCACGATCCTCTATGGAGGCAAAGAATTCCCGTGCCAACGTTTCTACACTGGGAAGCGCGGCGCTCTCGTCACTCATCTGGACTCGATTACCGCTTGTCGCGAGTAGTGACCGGGATCAACTTCAGCAATTCGTAGAGATGTGCGCGTCCGTGTTCGGCAACACCCTTGCGGATGCCATATCGGTCCATTGCCACATCAATCGCTGTCAGCAGCAGTTCGTCGTGTTCGCATAAAGCCTCCGCAAGGCTGCGCACCTGCCAGTCATGCTCGATTCGCGACGTGCCGACCCGATTCCAGCCAGAATCGGTCAAGCTGCGCAGCAATGAACACGTGCTCTGTCGCAGGCGGCGGAATTCGGCCTGTACCGAAAGAACCGACCGGTTCAGATCGATCTGGGCTTGCTCCGGAGTGATAACCGGAGCCGGCAGACGATCCAGGTCCGGGTTGTTCAGGTTGGCAATCTGGTGCAGCATCGGGAAAACGCGCCGTTCTTCCTGGCGCATCTGGATGACCAGTTCCTTGATGCTTGGCTCGTTCCGAAAAACGATCCTGTCCATGCGATCGAGATCGTGGACAGGTGTCAGCCATCGGGAGAGGTGATTGATCGTGAAGTGCAGCCGGATGATCAGCGAGTCGTTTGACAAGTCACTGATGCGGACGTCGCCGGCAGTCGGGCCAGATGTGCGCGTGATCGTTGCTGTGCTCATTGTGGCTGTATCTTTCCAACCGAACCCGCTCTAGGCGGTCATCGCATCTTTCGCTTGCTGCAAATGCTCATCATCATGATCGCAAATGTGGTTTGCCATCCAGAGCAAGGTGATTTCACCATAGTATCCATGAACTCCGAGGCGATCCCAATCTGCGGACGTCGCGGATTTCAGTTGCGATACCAATTGTCCTCTTAACTCCGCAAACGCGGCAAATGTTTCATATGGATCCTGACCCCGGTAATCACGCTCGATTGACCAAAGGGTGTCATCAAAACCCGGTAAGGAAGGCAATTCCTCTGTAAGGATCGCCTGGATCCGATCGAGGTAAATCTCTTCCCAGTCCCTGAGATGCGGGAGAATCTCAACGATTCCCCAACCGCCATCGAACGCGGGTTTGAGCAACGCGTCCTTGTCTGCAGGATCAAGAATCAATCGCTTGAGTTCCGTAGGGAACTGTTCCAACGCATGCAGAATCTCGTCGCGAGAACGCACTACCTGATCCTGCTGAAGTTCATCCACTCAGTTCGCCCTGGTTCCAAACCCGTGCGTGGCCTCACCCGTACCAGCACACGGTCACAAGCATACACAAGAGATTCAGGACGGATTGAACACATGCAAACACAATTTGGTCACTTCGCCTGAATCCTGACCGGAGACCATCCAGGCAGACGGTTCGGGAGTATCAGTCTGAAAACTGACCACGATAAGTGCGGCCCCAGGGTAATTCGCCTCGTTCCGATCAGTCCGGGAGAGCGTTGCCGGACTTGCAGGATGGCTATGCACGATCGCCGCGAGCTCCAGCCCTGACTCACGAATCGCGACCATTGCCCGTATCACCTCAGCATCGGCCATACGGTAGCGAGTGGGGGATTGAAGGACGTTGGTGCCCGGGTAGAACTTCGAAACGTGCCAGTCTCCAATTGCGTCCCTGGTGCCGCCTAACAGTCCACACCCTTCATTTGGCAGTGTCCGGCAAAGATGCTGGACCACTTCGTCCCAGATTGCGGCGGGAATATGGATCGCGTCGGACCCTCGATGCGTAGTATTGTCCAGAGCCAATTGCGTTTTCCGTCCCGGGCAGGTTCCGGGCACGTTGATTACCAGGAGTCGATCCCAGATGCGCCAATCGATTCGGATAGTAGCCTGCATTGTCCTGTGCGCCAATACGCTGATTGCACTAGCATCGCCGGGCCTGGCACAGACATCGGTCAATCCGCTCTATGCACCAATCATCGACTCCATGGAAGCCGATCTCCTTGAGCAGACAGGCGATCTGACCAACTATGTCGTAGACGCATCGTTGTCCGAAGCATCAACGGCGGCCAGTGCAACGATTACCGGCACGCTGAGCGTCGAGTACATAAATCAAACCGGTGACTCGCTGGATGAGATTCCGTTCCGACTTTATGCCAACAACGCAGAGTATGCCGAGGGGGCAATCACGGTTGATGACATCATGGTCGACGGAGAACCAGCGATATCGGCATTGTCTCTCGATGACACATTGCTATCGGTCGAGATACCTGAAACAGTTGAAACTGGCGGCACTCTGGAGATCGACCTTAGTTTTGTAACAACACTGCCAACTGATCCCGCCCAGAGCTACGGCATGTTCAAGTTCGACACGGATACCAACACCTACTCGCTGGCCCATTGGTTACCACTTCTGGCCGGATGGGACGCGGTTATGGCTGGAATACCGGCCCGATCAGCATCAATGGAGACCCTGTCTACACCGAGGCGGCAGTGTTTGACGTCACGTTCTCGTATCCTCGCAATCTGGTTTTGGTGACATCGGGTTCAGAACTGGATTCTTCGACCAGAAGCGGGATCACGACCGGTCACTTTTCAAGCGGGCCGAGTCGCGATTTCGTGATGACGGCATCGGCCGACTTCGAGGTTATTGAGGAGACGGTCGGCGAAACCACGGTTCGCTCGTATGCTGGCCCGGTTCGAGAATGGCTCCGAAGGCCGTGCTGGAAAGCGGCGCGGCTTCACTCGAACTCTATAACGGGCTGATTGGTCCGTATCCCGTACGAAGAATTGGATCTTCGTCCAGGTCGACATTGGTAACGGTGCGGGTGGAGTTGAATTCCCGGGACTGATCTACATCGGTGCGGACTTTTACTCCGACACGTACGATCCCGGAATTCCGAACTTCCTCGAATTCATCGTTGTTCACGAAGTGGCGCATCAGTGGTTCTACAACGTGATCGGCAACAACCAGTACCAGCACGCGTTCCTCGACGAATCGATGGCCAACTACATGAGCATCGTCTACTTCGCCGCCACTATGGCACCGAATCCGCCAATGAGCAGGCCAATGTCCAGTTGCGCCTCGGCTATTTCGACATGCTGTTCAAGGAGGGTGATCAGATCGTCGATCAGCCGACCGATGACTTCGTCACGTCGCGGGATTACGGCATCATCGTATACGGCAAGGGCGCGCTGGCTTTTCAGCAGCTCAGGCGTGAAATTGGCACTGACGCGTTCTTCGACGGACTAGCATCGTATTACCAGGATTTCGCCTTCAAAGTGGCCCAACCGGACGACATGAGAGCGGCGTTCGAGGGGAGTTCCGGAGAGGATCTCTCGGAATTCTGGACCCACTGGTTCGAGTCACCAAATGGCGAAGATGACTTCGATGCCACCGATCTGGCCAAGCTTCTCCGCGAACTCAATGAGTGATCCGGCGACGCCAATCGATTCTGGCAAATGGTCGCTCTTGCGCGAAATGACCGTGTTCGCCATCGCCACGCGATTCGGACTGGCCGCGATGGTCTGGCTCAGTCTTCGCGCATTGCCACGTATTGGCCTCTACCCTACCCAATTACCAGATAGCTTCCTGCCAGGTAACCCATTTCTGGATGGCTGGGCGAGGTGGGACTCAGCGCACTACATCGCGGTAGCGCGATTTGGCTATGGCGATCCAGCTAGTCCCAGTCCCGACGGCGGCATCGGCTTCTTCCCGCTTTACCCACTCCTGATGCGGGCAATCGCCACGGTCACTGGTCAGACCGATTCCAATGCCGGTCTGGCCGTGATCGGAATCGTCGTCAGCATCATTTGCTTCGCTGCCTCACTTCCGCTCCTGGTCCGGCTCGCTGGCGATTCGCTCCCGATCAACGATGCCCGCTTTGCCGTTTCGCTCTTCCTTGTCTTTCCGTTCGCGTTCTTCTACACCGCTGCCTATACCGAAGCGCTCTTCGTTCTGGAAGTCCTGGCCGCCATCTATTTCGCCCGGCAGAAACGGTGGTGGATGGCAGCGCTGATGGGGTTGTTCGCCTCAGCTACACGGCTGGTTGGCCTGTCGGTGATCGGCGGAGTCCTCTATGCGGCCTGGCGAGGCGGGGTCCGACTGCCTCGACTGATCGCACTCGGCGCAATTGGCGCGTCCGGCTTTTTGGGATTTCTGGCATGGCTCTGGGTCAAGGTCGATGATCCGATGGCCTATTTCAGGACCCAGGAACGCTGGGGGAGCTGGTCAGATCATGTCTGGTTTTATGTTGAGCTCTTTCTTACCCGACCTCGTGAAGCACTCTCGGGCGATCCCCGCCATCTCATCATCATTGGCAATGTCGCGCTGGCTGGACTCGCTCTTGCCCTCGTGCCCACCATGTTCAAGCGGCTCGACCCGGCCACTGCCGGAATCTCGATCCTGCTTGTGGTTGGTCAGTTTTTGATCACCTGGGTCTCGCTCGGTCGCTATCTGGCGCCTGCGATTGGCATCTACCTGGCGGCGGCAATCGTTACCTCAGAACACCGGCGGCTTCACCCGTTCCGACAATCAATTCTGGCCGTGTCACTGATCGCCATGACCTCCCTGGCGATCCTGTTTGCTCATGGTTTCTGGGTGGTTTGATCAGGGAGCTCCGGGACGTTCCGGAACATCTTCAGCAGAATCAGATCGTAACTCGCCTTCAATCCACCACCAATGATCAGCGGCCAACCAAACGGCGTCACGCTCAGCATCTGACCCGCGATGGCCGGGCTTACCGCCGAAGCGAGGCTTCTTGGAACGTTCGTGATGCTTGCCGCCGCCGAACGCTCGTCTGGATCGACCACCGCCATGACGTACGCAGTGCGGGCCGGTACATCCATGCTGGAAAGCAGGGACCGGCAGAACAGCATCAGCACGGCCAGCGGAAGAGTCGGCATAAACGGGGTGATCATCAGTAAGAGGTTGGCTGGCAAATGGGTAAAGACCATCGTGTTCACCAAGCCAAATCGCCGCGCGATTCGAGGTGCTGCCAACATCGAAAAGGCACTACCGAGACTGGTCATCGCGAACAGGAGCCCAGCCGCCGCCTCGCTCATTCCGTAACGCTGATGCAGCCAGACAATCAGCATTGTCTGGACCACGAACCCGCCACCAAGTGAATCGATACTGAAAACGGCCGCGAGCTTGAAGACGATCGAGCGTGACTTGTGCAATCCGCGCTTGACTGCCTCAGCTCGCAACCAGCTTCTGATCCGGCAATGTCCGGTACCGAGACAGCAAAAGCAGTCCTACCGCTATGTAGATTCCGAACCCAACCCGACCGGTCACCTGATCCGGCCACTCCCGAAACGCAACCAACGCGGCGATCGCTCCGGCGACCAGGGAGCCGAGGGCGGCGGTCAAATTCGCAGCCAGACTGAAGCGCGCAAACACACTCGTCCTGTCCGATGACGGTCACGTGTTTCGCAATTTCGGCCTGCTCCAGTGGCAGGAACACGCTCACATCACCAGACGACGGGTTCATCGTGCCGAGAAAGGCGACCGGGACCAAAATCCAGTACGACTCCGCTACCAGGAATCCGATGCCTGTAACCGCCATCAGGATCGACGCAAGCGTCAACAGGCGATGACGGGTCCAGCGATGCGCAACGAGTCCGAGTGCCATTGTTGCTGCGGCCGAGCCCACCAGGGTCAGCGTCGTGACCCAACCGATTTGCCTCGGCCCAAATCCCAGCGAAATCAGATATCCGGCGAGGACAACGCTGACCAAACCGTCCGCAAAACCCCGCAAAGCCCGAGTCTCGACCAGTATCTGAACAACGTGATTGGAGCTCCCGGCGATCCATGCTCGCAGCTCGGGCCAGTTGATCACGCCTCGACCAGGTGCAGTCCGTGCTTTTCAGCGTAGTAATCGATCAGCTTGCGGGCGATGCTCAGGCGTGGAGGAACCGGGGGCATCGAACTCGTGTCGAACCACTGCGCGTCTTCCAGTTCGGTCGGATCAATCCGGATTTCGCCAGAGCGGTACTGGGCAGTAAAGCCCACCATCAGCGAGTGCGGGAATGGCCAGGGCTGACTCCCGAAGTAGCGGATATCTTCAACTTCGATACCGACTTCCTCGCGAATTTCGCGCTGTACGGCATCCTCAAGCGACTCCCCGGTCTCTACGAATCCGGCGAGCAGTGCATACATCCCGGGGGCATGATGTGGACCGCGAGCAAGCAGTACCTGATCACCGCGCTCAACGAGAACAATCATCGCCGGTGATATCCGTGGGAAAGCGATCGAACCGCATTCCGGACAACGCCTCGCTCGCTCCTGGGCCGACGGCTCGGTCCGACCGCCACATCGCCCGCAGAACTGGTGGGTCCGGTCCCATTCGAGAATCTGCGACGCCCGTCCGGCAACAATCCAGGTCGGCTCGTTCAGCAAGCCGTAGGTCGCGCGCAATGTCTGGAACGTGAACGGCAGTGGCGCTACCGTTGATTCACCGACCTCAATCGCAAACGCCGCTGCGCCGTCGAGGTCGCCAATGAAGAGCGCCCGCACCACGTCATGATGGATCGGTTCGAGTTCTTCCCAGCTGGGCAGAACGCCGGTCGAGACCGACTCTCCAACCAGGAGCTCGCCCTTCCGTACAACAAAGCAGATTGCATCTGATGACGGAAACCTCGCCGGGTCTACTGCTGGTTCGAACGTAGTCTGGTTCACCGAGTCGTAATCCCTTCGTGCGGATCATTGTATCCGCGCTCGGAAACGTAGACAGCGATGACCCCAAGGCGTCACGGCCCGGCGAGTTGCTCCTCAATGACGGCCTTGAGCTCGTCGTAATCCGCCCCGACAACCGGCTTGCCATTGACGATGAACGTGGGAGTGTTCTGGATCGGCACGGCCTGCGCCTGTGTGCCCAGATCCAGCACCGTCTGGGTGTGTGTTCTGTTGTCGACACAGGTGTTAAATGCATCCAGATCGAGACCAGGCACCTGAGTCGCGATCGATTTCAGACGCTCTGGTGTGAATGAGCCCTTGAACTCACCGAGCGAATTGGCATAGAGGAGGTCGTGGTAGGTCCAGTACTGATTCTGGTCGTTCGCACACATCGCCGCTTCTGCTGCACGAAACGATTCGCCATCCTGATCAAATGAGCCGTCCGAGTTCGCTCCAATGATCGGTAGTTCGTGGAATTCGAAACGAATCTTCCCGGTCTCGACATACTCCTGGATGAGGGTAGGCATGTCCTGTCGGGCGAACTTCGTGCAGAACGGGCATTGGTAATCGCCGTACTCAACGACCAGGATCGGCGCGGCCGGATCCCCCATCGTCGTTCCGTTCATTTGGACCGCCGACGAAACCGCCGGGCCAGGGAGCACGGTCGCAACATTTTCGGGCCCACCGACGACCTGGTTGTCATCGTCATCCTGATTGCTTATGAAGATCAGGAACAGTACACCCGCAAACGCTACGATCAGGCCTGCTCCAAGCCACTTGAGCAAGTCCTTGCGCTGCTTTGCCTTTTGTTGAGCCGCCAGACGGGTAGCCCGATTGCTCGGCTGCACAGTTTTGGACGAACGCGGATTCTGGCTTTCGGAATTGGTCATGAACGATTGGGTCTCCCACGAACTCGTACTCTGAGGCTGGCTAACCAGACTCCGGATGTCCAGCGTATCGGTTCGGGCCCAATTCGGATATCGCCGCTACGTCATGGTATTGGAGTGGCACCGGGCACAGTCGGGACTGGGCTGACTGTCCCAAGCGCTTCAGCATGGGCCTGTTGCAATGAGCGGATATAGTGAATCGTTGACCAGATTTGCTCATCGGTCAGCGTGGATGAGAAGGCCGGCATCGCGGTTCCTGGCTTGCCATTCCGGATCCAGTTAAAGAACTCAGCATCGGCGTGATAAATCGCGTGTCCTTCAAGCAAATTGGCGGGCGGCGGGACCATACCCTCGCCGACCGGACCGTCTCCAGCTCCGCCAACTCCATGGCAGGCAATACAGTTCGCCTGAAACGCAGCGCCACCGACAGCAATCGCCTGATCAGTAACCGGTACCGGATTGGGGGTGTCCAGCGGAATTCCGCCTGCGGTCGCATCTGATCGACCTTGCAGGATCATCAGCGCACCAGCGATGAGCGCTATCGATCCGAGGCCGTAGCCCTCGCGCCGGGATGTTCGCGATGTAGCCCGCAAGCCGACAATCAACCCTGCGATTCCGGCCAGTATCGCCATGAAACCACCGAGACCTGTCCGGTTAATGGTCCAGGATGGGTAACTGAATGAGACTGCCCCAGCCTTTCGGACTGGCGCCGTGAATGTGACGTCGTCCTGCCATTGGAACGAGCCGACCTGGCTGACCGTGATACTCATGGTCCAGTCTCCAGTCACGCTCATTTCCGCTGAATGCGCTTCGAATGCGTTTCCGGTTGTGCGCTCGAGCGTGATCAGCTTGTCGCCTGCCATGTCGAGCGGCGGTTGGAGCAAGATGGTCGCTTTGACGTTTGCGTCCAGAGGTACCTCCACCGATATCGAGGCGAAAGTGATTCGGCCCGGCACTGCCCGGCGCGATAGTCAGCGTCGAACTGCGGTCGTCCAGGGTGAGGGCGATCGTCTGCTGATTTTCCAGTTCCGCAACCACTTGCCGACCCGGTTCCATTGCCGTCATCCGGCCAACAAAGATCAGAGCTATCGCTACACCGACGATCTCAATTCCCAGCAGCACACCAAACCGGCGCCACCAGAGCGATCCACTATCAGACTCAGATCGATTGATATGCCGGGTTACGACCAACAGGTTGATGCTGGCAACGACCAGAACGATCGCAAGGGCGATGAGTTTGAATATCAACGAACGGCCGTAATCGGTATCAGTCAGAGCCGACCAGGAGCCCACCTGGAGGTATCCGCTGTAGACGCCAGAAAGACCCAGGGATGCCCAGCACACGATCGCAACAATCGAAAATCCGGGAATCATCCGAACGAGGAACGCGCGACGACCTCCGGGCAACAAGTCGCCGGAGGCGAACATCGTGACTGCGATCAGAATCAGCCCACCGAACCAGATCGACATCGCCAGCAGGTGGTAATAGTCCGCCGCGATCGCTTCTGTCCGACCGAATCGTTGGGCTGATGCATGGGAGATCAATGCGTGGGGCAGCACAAGCAAGAGGGATATCAGGAATAGGAGTCCGGTAAGTAGACGATTGCGTCGTGGCCACCACCAAGGAGCCACCGCAAACACCAGCGTCGCTGTTGCCCCGAAGATGATTCGCAGGATCCACAGGCTACCCCAGCGGGTCTCCATCAATGTTTCGCGAATTGTGCCGAGCGGGTCGCCATCGGATTGGCCCCAGATCTGGATGAGTAGCGCCAATGCCGAACCAAGCAGGTACATCAAACCCGCGAGCAGGGCGAAACGACGGATCTTCGGCACCAGCGTTGGGGCAATCTGCCAGACAGGACGCAGTCCCGGTCGAATGACCAACACCCAGGCAAACCACAAACCGGCCAGGGCACTCAGGGTAAGGAACACGAACCATCTCGACGCGACGTTGAGCCAGAATGGCGCGCCAGACTGCGCATCGAACGTTGGCGGTATGACCGTGCGAACGTCTGCAGTTGATCCGACAGTGAATGCGAAGTATCCGGAAAAACGATGACCATCCGCCGCCGACAAGGTTCGCCAGACAACTGAGTAGGTTCCCCGCGGCAGTTCGTCCGGTATGTCGAAATGAATCAGCGTTGCATCGGATGAATCAATCTGGAAGGAGGTGTCCGGAACCTCGGCCCCTGTCTGATCAACCAGAATGACCGCGGTGTACGCCTCTTCAACCGGCTCCGTAAACCGGAGTTCGACCCGGCCCGGGGAGCTCGAAACGATCTCGTTCGCGGGCGGATCGGTACTGCCAAGGGTGGCATGAGCGCTGGCGGTGCCTGGCAGGGCAAGAAACAGGCAAAGCGCAACGAGGCCGGCGCATGTCGCGAGGTAGCGCAAATGCCGTCCGCGGGATGACACGACTCAATCCTGCTCCGGGCGGGACCGTGATCCGAACTTCGCGTTTCGGGGGCGAACCACTAACCAGAAACAGACAATCAGCGCGAGCGCCAGTAGTCCCGCCCCGACACTGATGGCAAATGCCCGACTGTCATAATTTTCGGTCGAGCCAAGTGGATTGCCATTGACCTCGGGATCAAGTGTCGCCGTCACTGCAACCGTTGCAGCGGCAGAATCTGGCGTTCCGATGATTGACGGTTGGGGTGAGGCCCCTGCCGCAACGGTGAAGACATAGTTCCCGCTGGCCTGATCACCGTCCAGATTGGAGATTGTCTCCCACACGACGGAATACGTCCCCGGTCCGCCTGCGTAGAGAGAAACGTTGACCCGGGTTCGCTCGGCATCGTTAAGATCGACTGCTGCATCACCCGTATCAACCCGTTCGCCACCTGGTCCGGTTACCCGGATGGTCACTCCGCCTGGTTTGACTTCCTCAGTAAAGATCAGTGAAATGCTGGCCGGTAACGAGGTAACAGTCCCGTCAACTGGCGGGCTCGCGGTATCGAGTTCGGCATGTGCCAGAACCTTGGTTGCCGAGACAATCACAAGCAACAAACTTGTGAACAGCACTATGGCGATCGGTTTCGAAAGCAGGGAGACTCGCAACATTCTGAATCCGCTTCTGGTGCGTCCAAACAGGACCGCATAGATCATACCGGGCGTGACGCGATGCGACACAGCAGAATCAGGCAGGCATGCAAACGGGCCGCCTGATTTGGCGACCCGTTGCGCAGGAATTCAGTGACCTAGAAGTGAATTTCGACCCGGGTTCCGATTGATGTCCAGGTGTAAAGCCAGGCCGCAAAGTCGACCGGCAGGTTTACACAGCCATGGCTCATCACCGAGCCAAAATTGTTGTGCCAATACGCACCGTGAATGGCATGGCCCCTATTTGTGAAGTACTGCACCCACGGTACATCGGGCACGTTGTAGTACTCACCGCCCAATACGCCTTCCATCGTTTGCGATTCGAGCTTCGTCAGGATGTGGTAGGTGCCGGGTGGTGTGTCGAAACCCGGTCGCCCCGTGCTTGTGTACGTTTCGTACACCGACACATCACCCTCCCAGGCGATGAAGTACTGCGTCGTCAGATTGACTTCGATCCAGCGCTCGCCACCAGTACCTGTCTTCGGTCCCTGCTTTGGCTCAACGAAGAGCTCTTCGGAGTAGACCGGCAGATTTCCCTGCGCGACCGGAGCCGTACTGATCTGATATTGCTGGGCAAGTACTGATCCAAGTGGCACGACTGAAACGCCGTTTTCCGCGGTCCAGGAAAGCTGTCCACGCTCGAACACCTGGTAGGTGACGCCTTTGAGGACATATTCCTGCGAGAGCGGATTGCCGAGCCAACCATCGCCACCGGTGGCCTCCCAGAATGACTTGAAGCCGTTGGAGACACTGTGACGAGTTGCCTCGATGTATACGTAACTATCCGAATTCTTGCCGACATCCTTACCCGTTAGTGGCAACCAGGCGCGGGAAATCAAGGCGACTTCGGCATTGGCAGACGATGAATCGACCGACGCGATCGAATTCCGCATCAGATTTTTCGGACGCAGATCTTCGCCAATATTGCCAATCTTCACGACCTGTCCGTCGGCAGCACCCGGCCAGTATTCAAACCGGGCGTAGGCATACATTTGCGCCACGACACCGTTGGTCATCGTGAACTCTGGCGTCACCGGGTAGCCGAAGCTGGCAATGCCGTTGTTTGCCCGCCAGTAGTCGAGGAAAACGCCGTCGATCGATTGTCCGGTCTGGGAGATGTACACCGTGCGGGGCGGGGACCACTTGGTGGTGCTGTTGGAAAGCGGTTGAATGTCTTGTGCGGCGACGGCCATCGAACCAAATGTGAGCGAGATCAGAACCGCTACAAATGCAGACCGCACTGCACAACGGAACACAACTGACCGGACCCGCCGACCGACCGAATGGAAATTCATAGTTCCCGACTACCCCACTTGCCGACCAATACCCAACCCGGCGTGACAGACCACTTCTGGATGCCGCGCTGACAATTGAACGCGCGGACATGGCCAAATGTTACGCCAAGTTTTGCCAAGAATTCTGCGGGAATCACCCGTAGTTTAGTACGTCAGGCAATCGTGCATCGGATTCACGCCTGAGACCTGAGTCCTGATCAGTTGATCTGCAGGTTGAGACTGATGTCGAGCGCAGGTGCCGAATGAGTCAGAGCGCCGACCGAGATGATGTCGACACCGGTTTCGGCGATCTCACGGACCGTCTCCAGCGTGACTCCACCGGACGCTTCGAGCAGCGCTCGCCCATCCGTGATCGTCACAGCTTCGGCCATCAGTTCGGTGTGACATGTTGTCGAGCATGATGATCTCGGCTCCGGAATCGAGTGCGAGCCGCAGCTGGTCAAGGTTGGTGACCTCGATCTCGATCTTGACGGTATGGGGAATCAGCGTCCGTGCCCGCGGCAACCGCCTCGACAATTCCAGCGTCGCCACCGAACGCGGCAATGTGGTTGTCCTTGATCATCACGCCGTCGAACAAGCCGATCCGGTGATTGAACCCACCGCCGTGCCGAACTGCCGCCTTTTCGAGCACCCGCATGCCAGGGCTCGTCTTGCGAGTGTCGACAATTTTGACGCCTGTTCCTGCCACTGCGCTGACGTACCTGTTGGTCAAGGTCGCCACGCCTGAGAGTTGCTGCAAAAAGTTCAGCGACGTTCGCTCAGCAATCAGGACTGAACGGGCCGGGCCAGCAATGGTTGCAACTAGTCACCCCTGATTCGAGCTCCACACCTTCCGGTACGAGAGTGGTGAACTCAATAGTCGAATCCACGGTGCGGCAGACCTGATCAACCACGCCGAACCCGGACAGGACGCCCGGTGACTTGAGCAGAAATGATCCCGATGCCCTCGCGTCTGCGGGCACTGCACTTTGGCCCGAGAGATCGCCCGAGCCGAGGTCCTCGGCCAGGGCAAGGTCGATGATTGCCTGTACCTGTGGATTGATCATCTAACAGCTCGCCGGATCGTTCGGATCAGCAGTCGGACGCGGAGCGTGCCAACCGAGTCTGGTCAGGAACGTACCGTCCGCTTGCTTACGCTTGCCGATGATCTTGAACCCGACCGCCTTGGCGAACGGAGCTGATTCGTCGTTGGCGGTCAGCACCAGGGGTCGTTTGCCGGACCGGAAAAGCGCATCCATGCAGCACATCCTCCCAAGACCGCGCTTGCGATAGTCCGGATTGATCGCCAGTCCGATCATCTCGTACGCCATCGGAATGGATAGCAGCACGTATCCGCCGACTACACGGCCGTCCAGCGTGACTCCGATCACCTGAGCATTCGCCGGGTCGAGCGCAGACTGGTCGATCTCCGGCATTCCGTCTCGCCACTTGTTCAGCAGCGATACCAGATCCGGCAGCAACGCTTCGGATAGCGGTCCAACTCGTGGCTCGTCGACATTGATCATTGCCTGGTGCCTCTAGATTTCCAGCAACCCACGGAACTTCGCTTCGTCGGAATACGGTCCAATCAGCGCCAGACTCATCCTGTCGGTCTGGAAAAGCTCTTCGGAAAGCTCCTTGACATCAGCCGCGGTCACTTTCTCGATTCGCTCCATTACTTCCTCCGGCGTCTTGATCTCGCCGTAGGTGAGTTCCTGACTGCCGATCCACGAGGCAACCGAGCGACTGTCCTCGAAGCCCATCAGCAATCGACCCTTGCGCAGTTCTCTGGTTCGGGCAAGTTCATCCTCCGGCACCCCGTCGTCCCGAAGTTTGCGAAGCTCGCCGATGATCGCCGTCGTTGCCTCTTCGACACGCTCAAGGTCCGTTCCAGCGTAGACCACGCCCTGACCGACGTCCTGATATGGGCGGAAGTAGCCATACACGGAGTAGACCAGACCGCGTTTTTCACGTATCTCCTGGAAAAGGCGGGATGACATTCCGGACGAGAGGATCGCCTCGATCGTTCCCTGTACATACCGGCGCTCTGTCGAGTACGGCAGCGCCGGGAGTCCGACGCACAGATGGGCCTGCTCGGTATCCCGCTCAACCAGCTGGACTCGGGACTCGGTCTGGACTGATTTGGACGGCTCCAGCACATCGGCCGGGTCCTCGGCGACGAGACCACCGAGATGCTCTTCGGCCAGGCGGACAACCTCGTCGTGCTTGATGTCCCCGGCTGCGGCAACGACCATGCGCTCGGGTCGGTAATTCCGCTTCCAGAATCGGGTCATGTTCTCCCGGTTGATCGCGGCGACGGTTTCCTCAGTGCCAGCGATCGGGCGACCGACGCTCTGGGTTCCCCAGATCACTTCATCGATCACATCGTGGACCAGGTCCTCAGGCGCGTCGAAGACCGACCGGATCTCCTCGACGATGACAGACCGCTCCTTGTTGAGCTCGGTCTCGTCAATGACGGAGTTGCACACGATATCGGCAAGCACGTCGAAGGCCAGCTCGAAGTGCGTGCTCGGAACTTTCGCCCAGTAGTTCGTCGATTCACGACCGGTAGATGCGTTGAGAATTCCACCGACGCTTTCGATGGCCTGGGAGATCATCAACGGGTCCGGACGTCTTTCCGTCCCCTTGAACAACATGTGCTCGAGGAAGTGGGAAACGCCCTGGTATACCGGATTCTCATACCGTGACCCGACCTCGTAATAGAGAATCAGGCTGGCCGATTTCACGCCGGTCATCGGCCCGGAAACCACCCGGACACCATTCGCAAGGATCGACTTTTCGTACAACGGATTGGTCAACGAACTCTCCAGACTAAAACGGCATCATGTTGAATGTACGTGTTCTATATGTTCCGAGATCAGATCAAGACTGCGCTCGATGGCTGCCTCGGTAATCGCTTGCCGATCTCCGTTGAAATAATGCTCTTCAACGCTGGTGCCACCTTCGGTGGCCAGCGCAATGTAGACAAGACCGACCGGCTTTCGTGCGGTGGCACCGGTCGGGCCAGCGATACCAGTCGTTGAGACGGCTATCGATGCATGGAAAACCGAACGACTCCCCTCTGCCATGGCGATTGCGCATTCCGCACTCACCGCACCCCGGGTTTCCAGAATTTCGGCAGGAACGTGAAGCAAATCGTGCTTGGCCGCATTGACGTAGGCCACGACACTACCGAGGAAGTAGTCTGAACTTCCGGGAACTGCGGTGATTGCGCTGGCAATTCCCCCACCCGAGCAGGACTCGGCTGCGGAGATGGTCAGACCCGGACGGGCAATGAGCAGCCGGTTGATGTGGAGTGAACGTTCGGTGATGCGATCCACGCGTGGCTTGAAGTCTCCGAAGGAAATCGATTGCCGTAACGGCGGTCAGTATAGAGCAGTGCCTCAGCGCGACCGTCATGATGTCACCATGCGCGGACATCTGATGGCGTCGCATAAAGCTAACAACCCCTCGATCTGGCATAACAGCTAACGTGTCGAATCGATCCAGATCGGCCGTCGTCGCGTTTGATCGTCGATCACTTCATAGGGAGAGCACTGCGTTCAATGACTCAGGTCGAATCGTTCATAGAACAATCAGATAAGCGAATCCAGGTCGTCAAACCAGGAACGGTAACTGCCACGGATAGCGCTTGTGTTTTGCTCTGGGTCCAGAGATCACAACGGGCTAGTGGTAATCACGCGGCAAACCTGGCGATCTCGATTGCCAACGAACTCAGGTTGCCGGTGGTGGCGGTCTTCTGTCTGGTTGATGCGTACCCGGGAGCCACCCTTCGCGCATATCACTTCATGGCCGAAGGATTGCAGGAGCTTCCGGCACGATTCGCCGCACGGAACATTGGCTGGGTTCTCCGGCAGGGAGATCCAGTCGAGATCATTCCGAAGCTTGCTTCTGAGCTGAAGGCGGTTGCCGTCGTCTCGGATGTGGCTCCGACCCGCCTGGCTAGACAGTGGAAGGCTGACGTCGCTGAGCGCATTTCAGTGCCGATGGTGCTGGTCGACAACGATGTGGTCGTCCCAACCGCGCACCTGACCAAACTCGAATGGGCACCGAGGACGATACGCACCAAACTCCTTCCCCTCCTGGACGATTACATTCACCCAATCCCGAATCCCAAGGCCCAGATCAAGTCGAACATCCTCGAGAGTCCTGACGTAATGAACCTCATCTACAGAATGAACCTGGATCGAACGGTGGGGCCATCTCCCCGATTCACCGGAGGGCAAACTGCTGCCCGCAAGCGACTAACCTGGTTCGTCGAACATCACCTAGCGACATACGACGTGGATCGCAACCGGTCAGATATCGACGGCAGCAGCGGAATGTCGCCGTACCTGCACTTTGGCCAGATCGGTCCGATTGAGATTGCGCATACGGTTCAGGAGGCACTGCGCGGGAAGGAGGGAGCGGCACTCGATTCGTTCTTCAATGAACTGATCGTCCAGCGCGAACTGGCGATCAATTTCGCGATGTATGAGCCGAACTACGATCGATTCGACGGCATTCCCGATTGGGCCAAGAAAATCACTTGAGCGCCCATCGAGATGATCCGACGTCCAGTGCTCTACGACCGGGAATCGCTCGAAACCGGACAGACGCACGACCGCCTTTGGAATGCGGCCCAGCTCCAGATGGTGCACGAAGGTTTCATGCCGAATCGCTTGCGAATGTATTGGGCCAAGCAGATGTTGTACTGGACTCCCACGCCGGAAATCGCGTTCGATATCGCCGTGCAATTGAACGACCGCTACTTCGTCGATGGGCGCGATCCGAATGGCTACGCGGGCATTGCGTGGGCAATTGGTGGCCGGCATGATCGACCGTTCCCACCCAACAAGCCAATCCTTGGTCTGGTCCGGCCCCTCGGCATCAAGGCGATGAAACGGTACTTCGACGTCGATGCCTACATTGCCGGAATCGAAGAGAAATACGGCTCCACATAGTCCAACCGAACTCGACAATGGACGACCGGATGCGTAGCCTAGCCGTGTTGAAACAGTGCACTGCAAGGAGCATCAGGTGAGTATCGAATCGAACGGCCACAAGGACGCGGCAAACGGTCATTTTGACGACGACCACGTTTTTGGGTTTGACACATTGACTATCCACGCGGGCCAGCGCCCCGATCCAACCACTGGCGCACGGGCGATGCCGATCTACCAGACCTCGTCGTTCGTTTTCGAAGACACCGACCACGCCGCCGAACTGTTCGCGCTCCAGCGCTTCGGCAACATCTACTCCCGCATCATGAACCCGACAAACGGAGCATTCGAGGAGCGCGTGGCAACGCTCGAAGGTGGGGTTGGTGCACTGGCGGTTTCGTCCGGACATGCCGCCCAGTTCATTGCGCTGGCGACGCTGCTCGGACCAGGTGATCAACTGGTCTCGTCCAACGCGCTTTACGGCGGGACGTACGCCCAGTTCGGAATCACCCTCCGCAAGTGGGGCGTCGACGTCGTCTTTGTCGATCCGGACGATCCCGAGAACTTCCGACGGGCAATCACGCCGAAAACGCGGGCCATTTACGGCGAAACCATCGGCAATCCGCGCATCAATGTGCTCGACATCGAAGCACTTGGCCGACATCGCCCACGAAGCCGGTGTGCCGCTGATCATCGACAACACATTCGGGACGCCGTATCTCTGTCGCCCGATCGAGCACGGGGCCGATATCGTCGTTCACTCCGCCACCAAGTTCATCGGCGGTCACGGTACGTCGATCGGTGGCGTGATCGTCGATTCCGGCAAATTCCCGTGGGACAACGGCAAGTTTCCTGGAATGACCGAACCATCCCCGGGGTATCACGGCATCCGCTTTTATGAGCAGTTCGGCATCTACGGGTACATCATGAAGTGCCGGGTTGAGTCACTTCGGGATTTCGGTCCGGCCCTGAGTCCATTCAACGCGTTCATGTTCCTGCAGGGACTGGAAACACTCCACGTCCGCATGGATCGGCACGTCCAGAATGCACAGGCCGTCGCTGAGTACCTGCAAGCCCATCCGCTGGTCAGTTGGGTGCATTACCCGGGACTGGCCGACGATCCATACAACGCCCTGGCGAAGAAGTACCTGCCGAAAGGGCCGGGGGCGGTCTTCTGCTTTGGCGTCAAGGGCGGTCGCGAGGCTGGCAAGGTCTTCATCGAGGCCCTCGAGATGATTTCCCATCTGGCCAATGTCGGTGATGCCAAGACCCTGGTGATCCACCCGGCCAGCACCACTCACCAGCAGATGTCGGACGAGGAGCAAGTCGAGGCTGGATTGAGTCCCGACCTTATCCGGATCTCTGTCGGACTCGAGGACGTCGGCGACATCACCTGGGACCTCGATCAGGCGCTGACCAAGGCCGCTCGCGCCGTTTCAGTAGGGACTGAGGTGAAGTCATGACCGTCACATCCGATCACGTCCCATCCGCGTCAAGTTCGGAGCGACTGAGCATCCTGAACAAGCACAAGACCATTGCGATGGTTGGACTCTCGGCCGATCCGATGCGCCCGAGTCACTTCGCGGCGATCTACATGCAGGCCGAGGGATACAAGATTGTCCCGGTCAATCCGCGCTATGCCGGTCAGACGATTCTTGGTGAGACCGTTTACGCCTCATTGAAGGACATCCCGTTCCCGGTCGATATCGTCGATGTCTTCCGCCGACCCGAGGAATGCCCTGCCCTTGCCGAAGAAGCGGTCCAGATCGGTGCCAAGGTCTTCTGGATTCAACTTGGAATCGAAAGCGAAGAGGCGGGACGGATCGCGAAGTCAGCAGGACTCCAGTTTGTCCAGAACCGGTGCGTCAAGATCGAGCACGCCCGCTTCCACGGTGGCATGAACCTGGTCGGACTGAATACCGGTGTCATTAGCGGTCGCCGTTCACTCAGTTGATCGGGCTTACCGACGAGCAGATCGCAGCCTGGCTCACCTCGGCCAGGCTGATCGCGGTTGTTGGACTCTCGTCGGACAAATCCCGGCCGAGTTACGGAGTCGCTCGCTATTTGCAGGACGTCGGATACCGCATCGTGCCGGTCAATCCCAAGCACGCTGGCGAATTGATTCTCGATGAATTGGTCGTCTCAACGCTGGCCGAGATACCCGAGCGGATCGACATCGTTGACCTCTTCCGGCGCAGGGTGGACGTACCCAGACCGGTCCGGGAAGCGATTCAGGCAGGTGCGACTGGAATCTGGATGCAACTGGGAATCAGCAACGAGGAATCAGCGTTGGAGGCAGCCAGTGCTGGTCTGCTCGTTGTTCAGGATCGATGCATAGCTGTCGAGCACCGGCGGCTTATTGGTCGGTAACGTTCAGGTTTCGTAGCCAGTCCAGCGCAGTCCGGGTTTGCGCCAGTCGAAGCTCGCGTACGGCCAGCGTGAATGGCGGTTCCGCAGATTCTGTTTCCCGTGTTGCCTCGATTTCCTCGAGGGTGGCGATCTGTTCGGCTATCAGGCGACGGGCTAATTCCAGATCGGTTTGGCGGGCCAGGTAGAGCTTGACCAGGAATTCGAGGCGCACTTCGCGGGTATGTCCGACCGGCTCCTGCATCCACCGCTTGAGTTCAGCGCGACCCGCATCAGTCAGCGTGTAGACCGAGCGGGCTGGTCGCCGATCGACGATTTCCTGATGCGATGAGACCCAGCCATCCCGTTCCAGTTTCTTGAGATGGTGATAGAGCATCCCAGGCTCCAGCCGGATCACCTCGCCCAACTCGGAACCAGGCAGAAACTCGCGGGCAAGGTCGTACCCGTGCCGACTCGACGGGGACTGCGCGAGGAGCCCAAGCAATGCGTGCTCGGCTGGCATCTGTTCTCTTGTCCGACGCCGGACCGGCATAGTGATCCCTCTTAAGGCTCAGAATTCCAATACGGCTACCATACACCGGTATTGAACGCGAACATCGAGGACAAAACGACCCATGGCACAGGCTTCGGAAATTATGACTACTGACGTGATTACGACCACGATCGACTCCCCGGTCTGGTCCGTTGCGCGAACATTGCTCGATCGTGACTTCGGTGGAATGCCCGTCCTGAGTGAAGACGGCGCACTGATCGGCATGATCAGCGGATTCGACGTGATCAGCAAAACGGGCGAAACCGTCGGCGAGATCATGAGTCGGGGCGTTGTCTGGGCCGGCCCGGATGATCCGATCTCGGACGTTGTTCAGTTAATGGGACTACATGGCATTCGCCGGGTACCGGTCTGCAAGGACGGCGCGTTGCTGGGGATCATCAGCCGCTCGGATCTGCTCACCTGGTACACGAATCAACACGAATCTGGCAATTCGTAGCCGAAACTATGCAACTTACTGAAATCTGGGTATTATACGTTTGCTCCGTAACGTTAATGTCCGAAGCGTGAGGTTTGCCGCGGTTCCCTATGAACGAATTGCTTGCTGAGCTTTTTTCGTCAAAAGTGCGTGCTGCGGTCCTGGGCCATTTGTTGCTCAGGCCACAAATTGCGCTGTCCTTGACGGAGTTCTCCAGAATTCTCGATTTGCCAATCAGTTCGCTGCAGCATGAATGCTACAAGCTCGAACGAATCGGCGTCATTCGCGGCAAGCGCGAAGGCAACTCCCGACGCTATCGAGTCGACGGCTCCTGTCGGGTTCTCCCCGAGTTGACCGCGCTTGTCGTTTCGGCGCTTGGGCAGGAGGAATCGGTACGAGCAACGCTTGCCGATGTTCCTGGACTTCAGGCGGCCTTCATTGGTCGGGTTCTCCCAATTGACGATGCGCATGAACACGCTACCAGTTCCGCTACGCCAATTCCGCTGGTATTGATTGGTGAAATTCCCCTGGAAGAAATCGACAGCGCGCTGGATCGGGTAGCATCGCTCCTGAATCTGCCGACGACCAAGTTTGAGGCGGTTTTTTACCTGCCCGGCGACTGGCAGGCTCGGTTGGACCAGCATTCGCAGTATGCGGTCTGGCTGGTGTCTGGCCCTCGCACCGATCTGGTCGGGGATCCGATGTCCCTGCCCGCTCACTCATAACCCGCTTCTCACTCGCTGTGCCTACTCCGGCACTGGCGACGGATGGATAGATTCAGATGCGTGACCTCTTTCGCCGCAAACGTTCCCGAAAAACTCCCGGCGACGCAATCCTGAGCCAACAGCAAAGCGAACTGCTCGCCGCTGAATTGGCGGCACTTGAGCGACTCGAAGCAGTCCTCAAGGCATATCCCGCGACTGAAGACGACCTCGACGCCCTGGACGACGCAGCCGAACAACTGACGTCGCTCTTCCTGCTGGTCGTCGTCGGTGAGTTCAACAGCGGCAAGTCCGCCTTCCTGAACGCACTGGTCGGCGAGCGGGTCATGCCTGAAGGGGTAACTCCAACCACCGCCGTGATCAACCTGCTGCAATACGGCGAAACCCAGACTGAGCAGATGCTGCAGGACGGAGTCATCTCGCGCACCTATCCGGCTGATTTTCTCGACGAAATCACGCTCGTTGACACACCTGGTACCAATGCGATTGTCCGTGAGCACGAAGCCCTTACCCAACGGTTTGTCCCACGGGCTGATCTGGTGCTCTTCATCACCTCGGCCGACCGCCCCTTCACCGAAAGTGAACGCCAGTTCATGGCCGACATTCGTGAGTGGGGCAAGAAGATCACCGTCATCATCAACAAGATCGATCTGATCCGGACACCTGAAGACCGGGTCAAGGTCGTGGAGTTCGTCACCGAGAACATCGAGCGACTGCTCGGTTTCCGTCCGGACGTGTTCCCGGTTTCAGCGCTGGTTGCGCAGCAAGCCAAAGATCTCGCCGACACGAATCCTGCCGAGCGAGACCGGCTCTGGACGTTGAGTCAGTTTGGAGCGCTGGAGCAATACATCGTCGAATCACTCGATGAGGAGAGTCGAATCCGGCTCAAGCTGCTCAGTCCGCTGGGAATTGCCGAGCATCTGACCGTCCGATACCTGAAAGCGACCGGAGATCGGCTGGCGATTCTTGCCGATGACGTCGAGACGATCCAGACGATTGATCGCCAGCTCAATCTCTACGCCGAAGATATGCGCCGACAGTTCGCGTATCACCTGACCCGGATTGAAAACGTCATCGCGAAAATGACCGCCCGCGGCGACGAATTCTTCGAGGAGACCATTCGCATCGGCCGGGTATTCGATCTGCTCAATTCCGACAAGATCAAGGCCGAGTTCGAGCGCAAGGTTGTCGGCGACACCGAAAAACAGATCGACGTCACGATTCAGGAACTGATCGATTGGATGGTGGAGCAGGATCTGCGGACGTGGGAAGCGGTCCAGGAATACGTCGATCGCCGCCGCCTGACCCAATACGAAGAAGAGATGATTGGCGAGGTCGGTGCCCAGTTCAAATACGACCGCCGTAGCCTGCTTGAATCGGTATCACACCGCGCCAAGGAAGAAGTCGAGCGCTACGACCCGGAGCAGCACGCAAAGGAACTCTCGCTCGGAGTGCGAGCGGCAGTCGCTCAGGTCGCGGTGGCCGAGGCAGGCGCGGTTGGCCTGGGCGCGTTGGTCGTTGCCGCCGCAAGTACCGTCGCAGTTGATGTTACGGGAATCCTTGCCGCGAGCCTGGTCGCCGGTCTGGGCTGTTCATTCTGCCCCGCAAGCGAACCCAATCGCGGAACGAATTCCGCCGCCGCTCGGATGAACTGGAAGAGCGGCTGGTAGCGGTGATGTCTGAGCAGTTTGAGCACGAACTGGCCCGGTCCATTTCCCGGATTGAGGACGCGATCGCCCCATACACGCGATTCGTCCGGGATCAGCAGTCCAAGTTCACCGGGATCGATCAAAACCTGAACGGCGTCGCCAGCGAGCTTCGGACCTTGCGCCATCGGGTCGGGGATCCAGATTCAGGTTTGAGCCGGGAGGCCATTTCCGCCGGACTTGGGCTCGTATCCGGAAACGACCGCTAGTGCACGTCCACCATCACGAGTCGAGCGAGTGGCGGACCGATAACCGATTCCTTGCCTTCAACGGTGATTCGCAGCGGCCCATCAAACGGCATCCGCTCAACCAGTCGAACCGTCGCACCCGGGAAGAGCCCGATCGTACCCAGATACTCGAGTTGATCCCGGTTACGATCTGATACCTGTGTAACCACCCCCTGCTGGCCGTGACCAAGTGCCGTGAGATTGACACCCGGAACCGCCTGTATCGTCAGATCCGGAGCCGGAATCGGATCCCCATGGGGGTCGTGGGTTGGATAACCTAATGCTGAATCCATCCTGGCCTCGAGTTCTTCGGACAGGTGATGCTCCAGGCGTTCGGCCTCCGCATGAACTTCATGCCAGGGCATGCCGAGGCTCTCGGATAGGTACAGCTCAAGCAGACGATGGTGTCGGATTGTTTCGAGCGCAATTTTCTGACCAGGTTCGGTCAGAACGACACCCTTGTACTTGGAGTAATCGACCAGATTGAGCTCGGCGAGGCGTTTCAGCATGTTGGTGACTGAGGCTCCGCTGATCTCCAGTTCCTGAGCGAGCTTCTGTGTGGTTACGGCATGCCCGCGCTCCTCGAGACGATAAATCGCCTTGAGGTAGTCCTCCATTGCGTGGGTAACTTGCTTGGAGGTCGAGTCTGGCACGATCACCAATCCCTTGCATTGCCAGTCGTCACAAAATGCGGTTGATTGCTATTGTCGTATGAAACGGTGACAACCTGTCTCATCGGACAGGCCGACAATGGTGCACTGGTACGTCATTATTTGTACACGATGAATCGACACCCGGCTCGCGGGAAGAGGGAGTTTGAAGAAATAATGTGGGATTGGAAAACGGAATCGATATTGGCCAAAGGTCCAGCTCGGGTCGCGGTGATTGTTGCCCATCCGGATGATCCAGATCACGGATGTGCGGGGGCTTGCGCAGTCTGGGCAGAGATGGGGCATCACGTGACGTATGTGATTGTCACCAACGGCAACAAGGGCTCGGATGATCGGGAGCTCTCGACCGAGGACCTGATCGCAACCCGCGAACGCGAACAACGGGCGGCGGCCGAAATACTCGGGCTCGCCGGAGTCGTCTTCCTGGGTAAAGACGACGGCATGGTCGTTCCCGATCTTGCTCTTCGTCGTGACATTGTGCGTGTCATCCGGCAGCTGAAACCTGACGTCGTGGTTTGTGACAGCCCTGATGCCTGGTTTTACGAGAGTGGGTACATCAACCACCCTGATCATCGCGCCGTTGCACAGGCCACGCTCGAAGCGATCTTCCCGGCATCGCAAAACCATCGGTACTTCCCGGAACTGCTGGCTGAGGGCTTTGAGCCGCACAAGGTGCGGGAAGTCTGGATCGACACGTTCCAGGAGGGTGCGGACACGTTTGTCGACGTCACCCCGATGGCCGATCGCAAAATCGAGGCACTGCGAGCGCACGTTAGCCAGATGCTCGGCAACGATCCTGACGAGTGGATTCGTAACTGGATGCGGGAAACCGGCAAGCGTCATGACCCGGCCTGCGACTATGCGGAGTCGTTCAAGGTAATGCGAATCAATCAGGACTAGGTCCACTGGGCCGTTTCGTGCCGAAAGTTGCCTGTGCAATAATCGGCACCAATGCCTATCGAGGGACAGATGGTGAGTTTGGGCACGCGCTCGGACTGTCACCTGCCCAAACCAAAGGAATACCGGAAATGGCCGTCAAGACGTCGATGTTTGATTACGCGTTCTTCGAGGGATCGATTGTCCCGTTCGCTGATGCCAACATCAGCATCGGCACGCACGCGGTTCAGTACGGAACAGGAGCGTTCGCCGGCATCCGTGGTTACCTCGATCAGGATGGCGAAACGATCAACATCTTCCGATTGGTTGATCACACAACACGCCTGCTCAATTCCGGCAAACTGCTGCGAGCGGAACTTCCCTACACGCCGGAGACACTTGCTGAAGTGATCGCCTCATTGGTCGCCAGGAACGCGCCTGAGGGCGACGTGTACATTCGGCCCTTCATCTACAAGCCAGCGATTCAGCTGACCCCACGATTGCGTGGCCTTGGAGATGAAGTCGCCGTCTACATGATGGCGATGGGCGACTATCTCGATCTCGACCGTGGCCAAAAGGCAGCCGTCTCATCCTGGGTGCGAATTCCGGACAATGCCATCCCGAGCCGCGGGAAGATCACTGGCGCCTATGCCAACTCGGCCTTCATCAAGGACGAGGCAGAGGAAAAGGGTGCTGACGAGGCAATCGTTCTCAACACCGCTGGCAAGGTTTCCGAAGGATCTGGCTGCAACCTCTTCATGGTTCGCAACGGCATCCTGACCACACCACCCCTGACCTCCGACATCCTTGAGGGCATTACCCGGCGAACCATCATCCAGTACGCCCAGGAAGCCGGCATTCCGGTTGAGCAGCGCGAGATTGACCGCACTGAGCTCTATCTGGCTGAGGAGATGTTCTTTTGCGGGACTGGTGTCCAGGTAGCGTGGATTGAATCGGTCGATGGCCGGCAGGTGGGCGACGGCAAGCGAGGCCCAATCACCGACACGATCACGAAGCTTTTCTTTGATACCGTTCGCGGGCGGAAGCCGGAGTACGCCGACTGGCTGTACCAGGTTAAACGACGAGTAGCGGCGGCAGTCTAGGTTCGCGCTTCGGCAATTGCGTCGCGGATCTCGGATTCCTGCAGTTCGCCAATCTTGATGGAATCGATTACCCCGGACGGTGTGATGAACACCGTCACGGGGTAGGTCCCGCCCAGTCCAAGGGCCTGCTCGATAGGTCCGTACAACTGGTGATCTCCGCCAGAATCCACTGCGGTTGGATACGTCACTCCGGTTTCGGCCAGGAGCTGGAGAGCGGCGTCGATCTTGTCATTCTTGATATCGACTCCAATGATCCGGACGTCCTCTGCGCCGTCCTGGTGAACAGCTTCAAATGCGGGCATCTCGGTTTTGCATGGCGTGCACCAGGATGCCCAAAAGTTCAGCACGACCACATTTCCGGCCAACGAAGCCAGATCGTAGCTCTGGTCACCGTCCATGCTCGAGAAGACCAGATTCGGAGACGGACTGCCAATCACGTCACTCGTCTTCACGTCCTTATCCCGATTGTTCAGCGCGATGAAGGCGACCGCGGCGATCATGATTACTGCCAGGATCAACGGGGTGAATTTTGCGGCGAGGCGACCGTAGCCGACCCGCCCGTGGGAGGCAGTATCCGCGGACTGATCCATCACTGGAGTTCGCTCACTGCGGTCTCTATCTTGTCGACGATATCCGGGTCGGTTGCGATCACCAGCACGGCAACATTGCTTCCCGTGAAGAGCGCGCCATCTGCCACGTCGATCGGCTCTCCGCCCACACTGGTCAGATCGACATCTTCGACGAGCACATCAAGGGTTGCTGCTTCCTGGGTTGCGACGTCCGGGTAAATGAAGACGTAGACCGTACCCTCCGGGAGTTCAATGGTTTGCCCGGGACGCTCCAGCATGTCCGAGCGAACGTCAGACCCCTGGGTCCCGAATTCGGCGTCGAGATCCTGGTCCCGGATTGCGCTCAAGACATCGATCGCCTGATTGTGTCCCGGTACAGCAGTTGGGGCGACTGGTTCGCCATCACTGTCGCGGTTGCGGACGTAGAGAACTCCTACTGCCACCAGGAGGATGACTGAGGAGACCAATAACAGCGTGGAAATCAGTGATTGTGCTTTGCGGCGCTTCATCGACTCTCGTTATCTGCGATCGAATCCGGTCATGGTGTGATGGTAGTACGTCAGTGATCCTGAAAAAAGGAATGCACAACGCGCGGTGACCGATTCGGTCATCGCGCGTAATGCTTCACCCCGGGGGGAAGGGGTTACCAGATAAGGCGAACAACGACGACTCCGCCGCATCCGCGACACCAGGATGAGGTGCCCTTGCCACTCGTGATGAAATCATCGAGAAGCGTCGCATTGAATCGAATACCGTCCACGGACGTGATCTGGAAGGCTGCAAAGGCAACCACGCGCAGATCCTGGGTCGGGGTGGTCTCACCCGGTGCGGCAATCGGAACGATCATCACGCAATCGAACGGAGCACTGACCCCAGCGGCACATCCATCCGCGCCTTCCAGCTTTGCCGTCGTTGAACCGAGATTCGAGTTGGTGACATATTTGAATCGGCTCCCGGTCGATTTGCCGCCATTCCGGCTGGTGTCTGCAATTCCCGAGAACTTGTCATCGTACGCCCGACAATCGGCGTTGCCAGCGGACTTCAGATTGGGATCGACAATCCGGAAGGTCTTGCCGATCGCGGCCTGGCTGACCCTGTTCGACCCATCCAGAATGTTCAGGTAGGACGCACTGGCCGCGTCTGTCGAGCCGGGATTCGCGGTGACGTTCCATGCACTCGTTCCGCAAATCATCATCGGTGCGTTGCGAGGCAATGAGCTCGCCTGCTCAACTCGTGCTTTGGCATAACCTGTTGCACTCATGTCACCGGAGATACCAGGAAAGATCTGCATAAAGAATGTGTTGAATTCGACCTTGGTCTGAACTCGAGTGCCGGCGGCATTGGACGGCACCGTTTGATTGCAGTTTCCAACGATGTTAAAGCCGGATCCAAGATACTGACATTCGAGAATGGTCGGCGTGATTCCACCGAACTTGTTCTCCGCGAGTGCTGCGTTGACTTCGGCTCGAGCAGACGTAGGACTGGCATCGGTGTAGCGAGCGATCATGCGGGCGCCGTTCAGTGCTCCGGCGTCGGCTGCGCCCTGGGCAGCCCGCTTGGCCGACATCGCGTACCCAACATCGGTCGCCAGGCCAAGGATGCCCAGGAGTCCGATCAGGAAGATCGCGAACATGACGATGATCTGACCGTGCTCCGCGCCATCGGGAGCCTCGTCGCTCTCTATCGTAAGAGTTGAAAACTTGTCTGGAATTCGATCCTTGAACATCACCACTCCCCAAAACCTGAATCACTGAATGCCGTCAACGCGTGAAATCGATGGATTACGTCATGCATCTGATGGTGGAACTGGCCCGGACATTGAAGTTCCAGTTGACGTCGGGGGCGACCGCGTTCAAGCCACCCAGAAAGATCGGCGTGAAGGTTCGCGTAGCCGTAACTGTCATCGACCCGCCACCGAGTGGCTGGAAGCACTCACCGCTAGTCACTGCGGTGATCGCTGTGCCTCCCGGAATTCCGTGCCGGATAACCGCATTCGTAATGCCAGCGGTGTCAGACGGATGTCTGGATCCGTAGGTGGCGCCTTCAACGACTGCGTTGCGCATCTCGATGTAATCAAAGAAGACTCGCCCCATATCGACCGTGCCCAGGAGAAGAAGCAGCAGGACTGGCATGGAAATCGCCAGTTCGACAACACTTTGACCTTTGCTACGGCCAGGACAGTTATTGCGGAGGAACTTGATCATCTACTTACTCCAGCGTTACGGTTGACGACGCGCGCAGGTTGATAGGCGCAATTCCGAGAAAGTCCTGCAGTACAGACTGGAAGGGCAATGCCGCCTCTACTGTCAAACCATCACCGGTGTCACACCCGCCGCTGCAGGAGTACGTGACGACGGCGCTCGACAGCCCGGGACGCTGAAATTCGTTCCCGTCTATCAGGTTCTTGGAGATCAACACCCGGTGACTGATCGTCCCCTGGGAGAATCCGTACCCATTGGCCGTACCGACTTTCGCTTCACGAGCGGCATCCCGAACAGCCCCGTGCAATTCGGAGTAGAGATAAATGGACCGACCTAAATCGATCGCCCCAAGTGTTATGACCAGGAAGATGACACTCGTGAGTGCGAACTCGACAAGCGTGTATCCGCCTTCTGCCGAATGGTCCCCTTTGAATCGTTTGAATCGCGTGACCAATGTCCTGCTCCTCGTAGGTATCCCGGCCATTCGGGTCCCCCCAATGGTCATCACCCGACCGGCCTATGCCGATAGTACTTACGGGCCATTCGAGGTTCATATGGCCATGAAGCGCTATATGGGTAAGTACCTATGTCCCCCTGCCGGAGTACTTGCCCGATGAGTGGCCATTTCACGCCTGTCTCCCGTCGATCAGTGATTCTCGGAAGTCTTTCAGCAGGCATCGCCAATCAACTCAACGCCTCTGCACTCGATACATGGACGGCCTGCGCACCGATGCCGGTTTCACGGTCCGAGGTCCCGGCAACGGTGCTTGAACGGTCAGATTTATGTCGCAGGGGGATTTGGGGCTGAGAAGCAAGCCCACCGATATGACCCGTTGGCAGACACGTGGGCTGTCCTTCCCGACCTGCCTACCGGTACCAACCACCCCGGAATTACGACCTGGAGGGATCAGGTGGTACTGGCCGGCGGGTATTCACCGGACGGCACAACTGCTCATCAGGCAATCTGGGCGATTGGTCAGGACTACGATACCTGGCAAGTTATCGGGCAACTTCCACACGCGATGGGAGCCTTCGGGTTCGCCGCAATCGACGATGACATCTTTCTGGTCGGCGGAGCGTTCGATATGCTTGGTGGTCACCCAACTGACGAGGTCTGGCGCTGGGATCCCGACTCCGATTCCTGGTCAGCCTGCGCTCCGCTTCCTGCCCCGCGTGAGCACCTCGCAATGGCAGCCCATGACGGTTCGCTCTACGCAGTGGGAGGTCGAGTCCACGGACAGGCGTCACCAGACCTGGGCGCTTCACTGACGATTTACGACCCTGGCACTGACACCTGGGTGTCCGGAAGCTCACTGAGTCCTCCGCGCAGTGGGCTCAATGGAGCAAGCACATGCTCCGGCGTCGTAGTGGTCGGCGGAGAAACCCCGACAGAAGTGTTCGATGCAGTGAACTTGCTGGATCCAGCTACGGGCAGCTGGCAACAGTTACCCCATCTTCCTACGGCAGTTCACGGAGTTGCCGTAGCAGCGCTCGACGATTGGCTCTATGTAATGGGCGGCTCCACCAAAGCGGGAACGATCATGAACATCGCTTCGGCCTGGAAACTGCCCCTCACCTGCGCTGAACGTTGACGCAATGGCCATCCGTTTGTGGCAGCGTGGTCACCTTTTTTGACACTAACGATACTGGAATGTATGCAACATAAATACGTATACTGGGCGACACTGTTGCTCCAAAACCTGATTCTTGACGGAGTTCGGAGAGAGAGACTCCTATGGCATCGAACGCCCAAGAAAATGCAAAACGCTCTGCGACATTGATCCTGTCCATCGCTCCGCGCTTGACCCGTTGGGTACAAACCCAAATGGGCGGCGACGAGGAGCATGACCTGAGCATGCGTCAATTGAGTGCGCTTCGCTTCATCGGCGAACCAGAAACCACACTTGGTGACGTCGCTCGCAATCTGAGCGTAACGCCTGCGGTCGTTACTGGTCTGGTGGATCGACTCGAACGACGCGGCTATGTGCGCAGAGTAGGAAGTCAGTTTGATCGCCGTCGTGTTCACATTGAGTTGACGTCCGAAGGTGAAGACATTCGGGATTACGCCGAATCGCGCCTCTCAAACGAATTGCAACGGCGGATCAAAGACCTTCCCGACGGCGAAGTCGCAAAGCTTGCCGAAGGTCTGGGAGTGCTCAATCAGGTCCTCGCAACCATCGACAGCGAAAAGCCTCGCCGACGTCCCTAACTCCGTGAGCGATTGACCACCGGACCAATTCCTGCGGCCTCAAGCAAGGCATGAATTCTGGCCGCGTCCACTCCTGACGGTCGCAACGTTCCAATCGTCACGTACAGCCTGCTGCCCACCACATTCACGACATACCCGTCGTTCTCCAGAAGTGCCCGCACGCTTTTGACCAAGTCGACATCAGTAGCGTCGATGGCAAGTGCAGCCGAAAGCTCCAGGCCCTGGGCGTCTTCAGACAAACGGGCGATGCGTTCGTCCAAATCAACGGGTGCGGTTACCGGATTCTGGCGCGCCAGATACTGTCCGATTTGCTCAGGCCGAAAGCCAGCCGATTGAGCTGCCCGTACCCGTTCGGTAGTAATTCTGAATACCGACTCGGCACCAAGACTCACCGGCTGGGCGAATGCCAAAACTGACCACACCTGAATGGGCACAGGTTCAATCAGGCGAATGGTCAGGTCGTCCGCAATCGTAACCACTGGTTTGGGTTGAGCGTTGACCTTGCCCTCGATACTGGCCTTGACAACGTCGATCAGTTCCTGCGTTATGCGGAGCACCATCTCGCCCGGCTGTGGCTCGTCGACAATCACCAGACCCAACCAATAAAGCACATGCTCGATCGAGATAGAGATGAGATGACTCAAAGCCCGGGCATGCTCACCTCGGGCATCGACCGAGGCGGCGTGACTGACGGCAACAGTCGCCCCAGCTCCCAGAATTCCTGGGTCGTATTCAACAATCCAGTCCGCAACGTCATGTACGCGATACCAGGTAGACGGTTCCAGCGTCGCCAGGTGATTCAATAGCTTGATCCGGAAGCCACGCCAGTCCACGTTCCAGGGTTCGATGTCTTGCCGCGACTGCCCATCAATCCAGTACGGGGAGGCCATCCAGACACGTCGAATGCGGCTATTCTGCTCGTCCCACGATTTGACTCGCCATTCGCGGATTTCGGCCGTACGCTCAAACTGACTAGCGCCATCTTGCGGCTCCTCGATCAGCTGCAAGTTCATTGCCAGCTCAATCATCATCTCGATGTACCCAAGTGGCGGGCGTTCCTCCCCACGGTTCCAGAGCATTTGATTGAGTTCCAGCGCAGTTGCCCGACTCAATGCCAGCGGATCCAGGTTCGGCGGGGCGAGCGGGCCGAAAAGACGCTGCAGAACAACAAGCAGGTCCCAGGCCAGCGGAGCGGATGGACGGTAGGCGACCGCGCCTCCGATGATCGAAACCGGTTTCGGCAATGTGGCCTGCGTAGCTGGCGCAATCTGCCCCTGACTCACATCAAGCGGCACAAATAACGCCCGGGTACCGTCGTCGGTAACCATGGACCATGCGAGCAAGCGATCTTCAAGTTCGTTGATCGCGTTGCGCCGGTTGAACATCGTCCGCTCATTGCCGCTGCCGATTATCTGATCCAGGGTGACCGGAGTGCCTTCCGGAACCGACGTGAGTCTCTCCCAGATAGTCCGAACATCGTGTCCGAGCTTCGCAACGTGTGCTTCCCGGGCAACTCCGTTGGTCACCTGTCGGGTCAAGGACGCGACAACTTCGGCTCGCGTCGTCACCCCCGGAATAAACTCAATTCCCCATTGGGCAGCAGCCTCGAACAAATCCTGGTCGGATCGGAGCGCCAACAACTCGGCAAATGGCTGATCGCTTATGTCGCCGAGCGCCATCTCTCGCGTGATGCGCCGGATGGAATTGCCAAGTTCAATCGGCACAAACAGCCGGGGCGATTCCCCAATCGGCAAGGTGCGCGCCGATCCTTCATAGGCAATCAGGCCCTTCGCGTACAACCGGTGACAGGTTGATCGGACGTCCTCGATTTCTGTGCGCATCGATTCGGCGAGCTCATCGATAGTCGCACCTGCATCATCAAACTCCAGCAACGCCCGCAAGGCCTGCTGTTCAAGTGGGCTCAGATTGTCCCATTGCGCCCGAACCATCGGTGGCTTGGTCATTGCGCGGTAGAGCTGGCTGATCTGGCCAAGGCGATCCCGACCGACCAATGGGGTCTGCCAGGCATCGGCTATTTCATTGAGATCATCGGCTGATCGCGCATTCAGGCGACCAAGCAGGTTTCGCATTTTCCAGAATCCCTACATAATGATCATCATACTGCCGCGGCAAACTGATTACGTTTGAATCGTATTGTCCAATGTTTGACGCCTGTACATCGTCGTTCAGGAGAATCCAATGCCAGCATCCCTTAATTCTTCCCATGATGTGATCGTTGTCGGCGCCGGTGTGATGGGCTGTTCGGCCGCCTATCGCCTGGCCGAAGCCGGTCGCCGCGTGCTCGTACTGGAAAAACGTGGCATCTGTTCCGGGGCATCCGGACGTAATGGGGGCATGACCGGAGCGGGATCAGCGATGCACGCAGCGGCAGGCGCGGCCGTCTACTCCATCACCACCGCCAATCTGAATCTGGTCAAATCACTGGAGGACGAACTCGAAACTGATTTCGAACTTCGCCTCCCCGGCAACCTGAATGTCGCGACGAACGAAGCGCAATGGCACCATCTGGAAGAAAGCTATCGGGAGCAAAAGGCCGCGGGACTCAATGTCGCGCTGCTGGACGCCTACGAGACCCGACAACTGATGCCAGCACTCTCTGAATCAATCGTCGGATCCGAGTATGCGCGGGATCCGGGTCACCTGTGGCCATTCAAGCTGGTCCACGGATTTGCGAATGCAGCACGCCGCCACGGTGCCGAGTTCCGGCTGGGGGTAACCGTCGAGCGGTTGGTACGACGTGGTGATCGCGTTGTTGGCGTAGTGGTTGACGGCCATACCATCGAAGCAGACGAAGTCGTCCTCTGCACCAACTCGTACACCCCGCAGATTCTGCCGGACCTGCCCGCCGGGTCAATCGTTCCTGCTCGCGGTCAGATACTCGTCACCCAGGCATTACCTGATCTGCTACCGCATCCGTTCGGCACCAATTTTGACAAGGAGTACGGTCGGCAAACGCCGGACGGCAAGATCCTGTGCGGTGGGTTCCGACGCCTCGATGACAACGAGGGACTTGGCCATTACGAAGAACGGGTCACTGCTCCTGTGTTGGCCGGAATTGCCAGTTGTCTGACTACCCTGTTCCCGCAATTGGAGTCCGTCAAGATCGTCCGATGTTGGGCAGGCATCATGGGGTTCACCGCCGATGGGTTACCTTTGATCGGCCGCGCTGAGTTCGCGCCAGGTTTGACGATTGCCGCCGGTTTCAACGGTGGCGGTTTCAGCTGGGCACCGATTACCGGCAAGATCATCGCTAACATCCTCACCGGGACCGATCCAGGCTTTGACATCAGCCACTTCCGGCCCGATCGATTTCTGGAAGGCTCCACGACCTGGAGCAATCCATTTACGGCCGGTGAGCAATCCAACAGCACCGGAGCTGTTCTACACGCCTAACCAGCGATCGCAGACGTCATCAACCTGGATGTCTGGATCGCCCAGCGACCGGAGCATCAGGTGGAAACGACGACCAGCCCTGCCAACCCAGTTCAGATAGACGACGATGCGCTGAACCGGCTTCTTCAGAAAAACCGGGACCGAGCCCGTCCGAGAGCTACGTACCGCATCCAGTTCCACGCCGGGTTCACGTTCAGGCATGCGACGGCCATCGTCCCCTACCTGAGTGATCTGGGGATCAGTCATCTCTATGCATCTCCGATATTCGCCGCTGCACCTGGAAGCATGCACGGGTATGACATTGTCGATTTCAACCGCCTCAACCCTGAACTGGGTTCGGAGGATGACTTCGCGCGCCTGACAGACGCACTTCACGCTCACGAAATGCGGTTGATGCTCGATTTTGTTCCCAATCACATGGGAATCACCGCAGGTCAGAATCAATGGTGGCAAGACGTTCTTGAAAACGGCCAGACCTCCGCGTTCGTCTCGTTTTTCGATATTGACTGGGAGCCGCTGAAGCCTGAGCTTGGCAACAAGGTGCTTTTGCCAATTCTGGGTGATCAGTACGGGGTCATTCTGGAGAATGGCGAGCTCCATCTTCAGTACCAGGAGGGTGAGTTCTGCCTCTGGTACTACCAGACACCCCTGCCGATCGCGCCGCCGTCATACGGACAGATCCTTCGCTACGTGGCCGAAGTCATTCCTGATGAGATCAGCCCCGATGACATCATCAGCCTTGAGCTTGAGAGCCTGATCGCATCGTTCTCACGATTGCCGGGGCAGGACGAGCGCGACCCGGATCTGATTGCAGAGCGACGCCGCGAGCAGGTTATCGCCAAGCGCAGACTTGCTGACCTGGTATCGCGGTCTCCGGAAATCGAATCCGCGCTCAACCGCACCGTCGAAGCATTGAACGGCGTGCCGGGAAATCCCGTCAGCTTCGACCGTCTGGATCACCTTCTTGAGGCGCAGTCCTACCGACTGGCGTTCTGGCGGGTTGCTGCCGAGGAAATCAACTACCGCCGCTTCTTCGCGATCAACGAACTTGCCGCCGTCCGCCAGGAAGTGCCCGAGGTGTTTGCGGCTTCGCACGGACTGCTGATGCGGCTGATCCGGGAGGGATCCGTCGATGCCGTCCGGATCGATCATCCCGACGGCTTGTGGAACCCGGCCGAATACGTCCGCAATTTGCAGCGCGCCGCGTTCACCGAGCGGTTTTTTGCCGGGCAAGCAGTTGAATCTGAGAGCGAACCCGATCTGCGTCAGAGCATTGCCGACTGGTGGTCAGGCGCATATGAATCCGATCCAGACGATTGGGGACTCCGCTCGATCTATCTGGTCGTGGAAAAGATCGTCGGTCATGACGAATCGCTTCCAGCCGATTGGTTGGTCGATGGCACGGTCGGCTACGAATTCAGTTCCGCAACCAGCAACCTGTTCGTACAAAACGAGTCGTCCAAGGCGTTCAACACCCTGTATGGCAAGTTCACTGGTCTCGATTTGTCATTTCCGGATCTGGCATACGAAAAGAAGAAGTTGATGCTCCGGATTGCGCTGGCCAGCGAATTCGCGGTCCTGGCGCGCGTGCTGGACCGGATCACCGAGCATCAACGCAGAACCCGCGACTTCACACTCAACAGTCTCCGGGATGCCCTTCGCGAGACCATTGCCTGTTTCCCCATTTACCGGACCTACATCACGCAAACGGATGATCGAACCGCAGACCGGGATCGACGCGCCATCGAGACGGCAATCCGGGACGCCAAGCGCCGCAACCCGTATCCCGATGTCTCGATCTTCGACTTCATTCAATCCGTCTTGCTGGATGAGCGACCAGAAGGAATATCCGATGACGAGACGAGCGATCGAGCCAGATTCCGTATGAAGTTCCAGCAATTGACCAGTCCGGTGATGGCCAAGGGGGTGGAAGATACGGTCTTTTACATCTTCAACCGACTCTCGTCGCTCAACGAAGTGGGAGGCGATCCATCCACCTTCGGAATGGCCGCCGGCGACATCCACAAGACCTACGCTCGTCGGCAGGCAGAGTGGCCGGGCAATCTGCTGACAAGTTCAACGCACGACACGAAACGCAGCGAGGATGTCCGGGCGAGAATCAACGTCCTCTCCGAATCACCACGTGAGTGGCGAGCAGCAATCAATCGCTGGGCGCTGATGAATCGCAAATTCCGAACGCGAGCCAACGGAACATGGGCACCGGACAAGAACGACGAGTATCTGCTGTACCAGACGCTGATCGGATCCTGGCCTCTCGGGATGGTGTCAACGGACTTGACTTATCGGGATCGACTCGCCGCGTACATGGAGAAAGCAACGCGTGAGGCCCAGGTTCGCACCAGTTGGACCAATCCGGACCCTGCCTATGATGAGGCACTGGCCGAGTTCGTGCGCAAAATCCTCGACCCGGTCGCTTCCGCATCGTTCATCGCAGACCTGGTGGCGACACAGTGCCGATATGCGCTAACCGGTGCCATCAACGGCCTTTCCCAACAGATTCTGAAACTTGTCACACCCGGAGTACCGGACATCTACCAGGGCACTGAACTCTGGGATTTCAGCCTTGTCGATCCGGACAATCGCCGCGCTGTCGACTTCACCCTGCGCAAACGAATCCTCAAGTCGGTCTCAGGCAAACCCGTCACGTCACGGCTGATAGGTAGGCTGCTCGGCAAGTGGGATGATGGAGCTGTCAAGTTGCTGGTAACCCGCGAGCTTTTGCACCTTCGCCAGCGACACGCAGACCTGTTCGAGCACGGTGACTATGTGCCACTCAACGTAATCGGTCCGGAATCAGACCGACTCTTCGCGTTCGCCCGCACGTATGGTCACGAGCAATTGATCGTAGTAGTACCTCACCTCGTTGATGGCCTCCTCCGGGATACGCAGGACGTCACCCAACTCGCATCCTCATTAGCAAGTGCGGCATAGTCGCGACTGAGGCGATTTCAGGTGGCACCTACCGAAGCGTGTTCAGCGGCCAGACTTTTCAGAGTATCACCCAACGAGGATATCGCCCTGAAGGATTTGCTCCTGTCCGCTCCGTTTGCTGTCTTGATTCGCGAGGCGGGTGACGCATGACCTACCGAACTCCACGAATGGGGGCCAACAGCACGCCCGAAGGGACCACGTTTCGCGTTTGGGCACCCAAGGCACGGACAGTCGAGCTGACATCGGACGTGACCGGCACAATCGGAATGGTGCGGGACGGAGATGAGTTCAGCACGACTGTCCCCAATCTCGCTCCAGGAACGCTTTATCGCTATCTGGTCGACGGTCGAACGGCTGTGCCAGATCCGTACGCCCGCTCGTTGCCCCAGGGTGTCCACGGTCCATCGGAAGTGATCGATCCAAATGCGTTCGCGTGGTCAGACGCCAACTGGCCCGGACTTTCGATGAATCGGCTCAGCGTGTATGAGCTTCACGTTGGCACGTACACCGCCGGCGGAACGTTCGCGTCGCTCCGGGCCGAACTCCCGACTCTTCGTCATCTCGGCGTGTCAGCGATCGAACTGATGCCCATCCACGCCTTTCCAGGTGACCGAAGCTGGGGGTATGACGGCGTCGGACTGTTCGCCCCGTCCGCCCGCTATGGCACCCCAGACGACCTGAGGCGGCTAGTCGACGCGGCCCACAATCAAGGGATCGGCGTCATCCTCGACGTCGTCTACAACCACCTCGGTCCGGAAGGAAATTACCTCGGCGCACTCAGTGACCAGTATTTCACCGACACCCATTCGACACCCTGGGGAGATGCAATCAACTACGACGGACCAGGCAGTCGCTATGTCCGGGACTGGGCGATTGACAACGCCTGTCAGTGGATCAGCGAGTACCACTTTGATGGTTTACGACTCGACGCTGCAGACACCCTCAGAGACGACAGTGACCTGCACCTGATGGCCGAACTCTCCGATCGAGTCCGCGCAATTACGGAAAAGCCTGTCCTGCTCTTCGCCGAGGAGGCTTGGAACGACGTGAAGACGGCTCATCCTCGCACCGAAGGCGGGCATGGATTCGACGCGGTGTGGGCGGATGATTTCCACCATTCCGTCCGCGTGCATCTCACCGGCACCCAGGAGCACTACTACCAGGACTATTCAGGCGCAATGCCGGAACTCTGTCGAGGCATCAACGATGGCTTCATCTATCAGGGCGAGCCATCCACCTATTCCGGCGAACCTCGTGGCACGCTGGTTATGGATGAGCCGGCGTCTGCGTTTCTGTTCTGCATCCAGAACCACGATCAGGTCGGCAATCGGCCGTTCGGTGAGCGGCTGCACCATGAGGTCTCAGCTGAGCGTTATGCCGTGGCATCGACGCTCCTGCTCTTCCTGCCCCAGCCCGCCTTGATCTTCATGGGCCAGGAGTTCGCAGCGACCACACCCTTCCTCTTCTTCTCGGATTTGGGCGATGACCTGGGCGAAGCAGTCACGGAGGGGCGACGTAACGAGTTTGCCGGATTCCGGGCATTCTCCGATCCGGCGATGAAGCGCTCGATTCCCGATCCCCAGGCTGAAGAGACGTTCAAGGCATCGAAAGTGGACCTGCTTGAGCGGATCATGAACAGTGGAATGTACACGCTCTACCGGGAACTGCTTGCGTTACGTCGTGATGATCTCTGTCTCGGCGGACTCGATCGCGGTGATCTCCACGCCGAACCGAGAGGCTCGCACATGCTGACGGTCTCACGAGTCTCCGGCGATGATCACCGATTACTGGTCGCGAACTTTGGAGCGGCCGCTGTGCTTGACGACCTGGCGATCATAGATGCGTCATTGATTCTGACGACTACCGATACCCGCTTTGGTGGTATTGGTGCCCAACCGACCGTCGCTTCGGCAGGTAACTACACTCGGGTCAGCATTCCGGCGCGGTCCGCGCTGATTCTTGGGGGACGGGTCGTTGATTGATCTGACACGCACGGTCCGCAAGATCTGCCTCGCATTGCCGGAAGCAACAGAGCGCGAAACCTGGGGCGGACCCACTTTTCGGGTCGGTGAGAAGATTTTCGCGATCGTCCAGCCTGAGGACGGAAGAATGTCGCTCTGGATCAAGGCCGAAGACGGACTGCAACAGTCGCTGATCGCAACTGATCCCGACCGTTATTTCTCACCACCGTATCTCGGAGGAAAGGGTTGGGTCGGGATCAGATTGGATGGTCCGCTCACTCGTGATGAGCTTGCGGACCACATTACCGGGAGTTACGAACTCGTCGCTCCGAAGCGGCTGCGACGACTGCTCTAGCCGATCGGTGAGGCAACTGGTGATGCAACAGGAGTTGCATCACTCGAGCCAAGCGCGAATGCGTGAATCTGGTTGCCGACCGTGATGAACGGCGCGAATTGCGGGGTTGCCGCTCCGACGATCACCACACCATCTGCCACGGCAACGCCGCCGCTGACCGAGGCACCGAGGTTCGAGCTCCAGAGTTCGGTTCCGTCAACGAGTGCATATGCATGCAAAATGCCATCGAATCCAGCCTGGAACACGATGTCATTGCTGATCGCTGCCGGTGATGCGGCTGGGGCAATCTGCTCTGCCGTCCAGACCACTTCGCCAGTCGACCAATCCAGACCGGAAACCAAACCAGTAGCCGGTCCGTCGAACTCGGGCCAGTTGGTGGCCGGAACCGCGACGATTCCATTGGCAGCAGCGCTCGTGCCTTCCATGCCGCCCAGGAATCCGGCCGGCGAAACGGTGGTGCTCCAGACGACTTCGCCGGTGTCGCGGTCGACGGCGTAGTACATGCCGCTCTTCTGGCCTTCTCCGACCAGATCCCGCTCGGTACCGTCAATCGTGGCGGTGAAGAGATTCGGCGATGCGCTGAATCCGACATCGTCGATCGGCGAGGTGACGCCATCGTTCGGTGGGGCAAGGAATGCCCAGACCTCAGCACCAGTTGCCGCATCGAGGGCCAGAATGCTGATCGGATAGCCGAACGGAGCCTCGTGCTCTGTGTAGGCATTCTGGGTTCCGACGTAGAGGACGCCGCGCTCGGTGTCGATTGCCGGGACCGAGAAGACGCCAGCACCATCGACCGTGTCTGGCACAACGTACGTTTGCCAGACCGTTTCGCCAGAAGCCGCGTCGAGCGCAATGACGCTGCCCCGGAATCCGGCTTCCTTGGCCACTGAGGCGACACCGACGTAGACGACGCCGTTCCAGACGATCGGCGACGACCAGATGCTCGCTGCAGTCTGCTCATCGACTTTGGCCATCCAGATTGCTTCTCCGGTTGCGGCATCGATGGCATGAAGAACGGCTGCTGAATCACCGACATAGACCACGCCATCAGCCACATGTGCCGATCCGGTAATTCCAAGTGGAACCTGCAAGTTCGGCTCCATCACATCCGCGCCCGTGGCATAGGTCCAGACGACCTCGCCAGTTTGCGCATTCAGGGCGTGCAGACTGCCATCGTATGAACCGACATACGCGACGCCACCGGAAATGACCGGGGTCGAGCTGATCGGTCCACCAACTTCGGCTGTCCAGGAAGGGACGAGCGAAGTAACGTTGGCTGAGGAAATTACCCCGTCCAGGATCGCCTTCGAACCGGTAAGGTCTGCCCCATAGGAGGGCCACTCCGGAGTAACGACTCCACCGGACTCCGGACTGGCGATCGGTGTTGCGGACTGGGCACCAACGACCACGGGAGCGACAGCCAAAACTGCGCTGGTTTGCATTACGGTTCGACGCGAGATTAATCCGCGCCGCGTTTCATCATTCATAAGGTTCTCCATCTCGCACGCCGGGTGCGCAAAGCGGCCCCCAATTTGGACCGCTCCAATGCTACGGCTGGTTAGCAGGGTGAATTGGTGCGCAGGTCACACGCGTGCCAGGAGCGCATCTGTTCCTGGTGGACGGCCGGGGAGTAGCTGGACCGTTAGTTCGTCACCCGGATTCACCAGATCCATCGATTCTGGAACAATCAGCAATCCATCCGCCCGGGCCAGTGTTAGTAGATTGGCGGCATTCTGCGGACCAGCAGGGGTCGCCATCAAGATTCCGTCGACACGATCCAGGCACACTCGGACAAAGTTTCGACGGCCGCCAGGATTGTTGATCGTTGTGGTGACCGTTGCCAGGCTCTCCGACCAGACAGGATTTCTCGCCCCTCGCAGCTTCGATATCACCGGCATCACAAATTGAACTGCCGAAACATACGCAGCAGCTGGATTACCCGGGAGGCCGATCAGCGGAACTCCGTCAATCTGACCACAAATCAAGGGCCGTCCTGGTTTCATTCGAACGTCCATCAGTACAAGGTTGACCCCGACCGAAACCAGATCGGAAACGACGTCACGATCACCTACCGAAGCTCCCCCAACCGTCAGGATCAAATCCACGCCTTGTCGAATCGAATCGCGAATTGCCGCGATCAACCGTGTCGGATCGTCGCCCTGGCGCGAGGACGTAACCACGTTGGCACCCATTGCTCGAACAAGTGTGGTCATCATCAGCGAGTTGGAATCGCGGATCGCCGCTCCCTCCGGGATCGCCACGCCTTGCGCTAGTTCATCTCCAGTGACGAAGATGGAAATCCGAGGAGTCGGATACGTGTAGACGTGTTCGATCCCCTGTGACGCCAGAAGCGCAATTTGTGCTGGGCCAAGCGCTTCACCCTGGCCAATCAAGATATCCCCGGGTCGAATGTCTTCGCCCGCCACTCTGATGTTCGATCCAGACCGAGTGGGACTCATGACTACAATTCGATCGCCCGCCTGCCTTACCAATTCAAACGGAATTACGGCATCAGCTCCATTTGGAACAGGCGCGCCGGTCATTACGCGAATGCACGCCGCGACCTGGTGAAGTGCCGGAGCGTTCTGACCGGCCGGAACCGCACCAACCACGGAGAGCGAAATCGGGCTGAGTTCACTCGCTCCGATCGTATCGGCAGACCGAACGGCAAACCCGTCCATCGCTGACGTATCGAATATCGGGGACGGCTCAACAGCGGGCACCGGAGCGGCACACGTCAATCCAAATACTTCTGCGAGCGGCAACAGTTGACACGCAGGCTCGCCGATCCGGGATAGAACGATTGCAAGTGCTTCGTCACACGAACATGAGGTGCGGGAGCGGTTAGAACGGTGGTCGGAGGTTGCCATGGTCCAACTCTAGCGCAGTCGGGCGAGTAGCCATGCCTGAACTCACGGGGACAGACTCTGGAGCGGATGCGATAGTTACGTGAGTATGTTTTTGACCCTAACCAAAGGATTCTGCAGGCGATGGTTGAAGTAGTCCACACAAGTAATGTTCGTGTCATTGGCGGTCGAGTGGGTCATACGGAGTCTCCGGATGGCAATCTCGACATCAAGCTCAAGCATCCCGGGACGACGGTCGCTGGCGAGCCCGCCTCGAACCCTGAGCAGCTGTTCGCCGCAGCATATGCCGCCTGTTTCGCAGGTGCTATGGGCGGCATTGCCCGTAACGAGAAGCTGACGCTTGGTGAAATCGTCATCGATGCAAGTGCTTCACTGGTGCGCACTCCGGACCATGTTTACAGCCTGACTGTCCGGATCGATGTGATCAGCGCGGGGGACTTCAGCCAGGATCAGCTGGCCAATCTGGTTCGAGAGGCGGACAAGACCTGCCCCTACAGCAACGCCACTCGCGGAAACATCCCGGTCGAGCTTTTCGCTGCCGGCCAAGCAATTTAGCAACGACAGCCGTGGACGCGCTCCCACTGGTGTGCGGAATCCGCACAAAGCCTGTGCAAAGCATTCGCGTTTGTAAACTGTAGACAGTTTGTCTGAAAGATTGCTAGTATCCCGACGCACCCCACATGTGTGGAGGACAAACAACGACTGTTTGGGCTCAGTGTCAAAGGAGAGTTCGCAGTGACTCGATTGCCAGAATCACGTCTGTCTCGTCGTCGCGCTTTGCAGGCTGGTAGTGGACTCGCGGTTGCCGCGATCGCCGGCCAGAAGTTCAGCATCATGTCTGCGTTCGCGCAGGACTCGGTTGAGGTCACCATCTGGGGCAACCACCCGGAATGGACCGAACCGATGCAGGAAATCATCGATGCCTTCCAGGCGGCGAATCCAGGAATCGAGAATGCAACTGACCATGCAGCTTGGCCCGGAGTACTTCAACTCTGCTCCAGACTGCGATCACCGGTGGTCAGCCCTCCGACGTCATCGGCATCCCTGAAGGAGACGATCATCTCCAAGTGGATTCCTGCCGGTGGCGATCTGCCGTTCATCGACCTCACTGGTCGAGTGGACGTCAGCGGTTTGACCGATGCTGCCCGCAGCCAGGTTGAAGTCGACGGCAAGGTTTACGGCACGCCGCTCGCCGCCTACACCGTCGGACTCGCCACCAACAACACGGTTCTGGCCAAGCTACGACGTCGCTGCCGCCAACCACATGGGACGAGCTCCGCGCCGCCTGCCAGACGGTCACTGAGGGCGGCGAAGCCGGCCTGGTGCTCGGCGGCAAGGACTGGGTCCATACCTTCTTCATGTACACCGGTCTTGGCGTCGTCGATCCTCGGTTTCGAGGGCCTGCAGAAGCTTCGCACCGGTGAACGAGGCATGACCGATCCGGAATCACTTCCGGCAGCGAATCTGCTGGTCGAGCTTCAGCCGTTCTACAACGAGGGCTTCGAGGCGACCGACTACGCCGCCGCCAAGGCGGTCTTCGCCAACGGTCTCGGCGCAATGATGGTCGCTGGTACTGCCGACTTCACCGGGTATCGCGAAGTCAATCCGGATGCCGATCTTGGCTTCGTCGCCTGGCCAGGACCGGCGGCCGGACAAGAAGGCCACCACCACCGGGTTCGAGCTTCTCTACGGTGTCAGCGCGTTCTCATCGGCCGAGAAGCAGGACGCCGCCGCCATGTTCGTCAACTGGCTGGCCACGGCCGAAGCCCAGCAACTGGTTTCGGACAAGATCGCCCTTCCGGTCAATGCGAGCATCACCTCTCGACCGATCCGATTCGCCAGGCAACCGTCGAAGCGGCCGCTGGTGGCGACGTGCCGGTCTGGTACGACCTGCCGGAACTCAACGGCATCGTCCGGCTGGTGCAGGACAACTTCGGTGGTCTCTGGTCCGGCGCGTGACTGCGACCCAGTTCGCTGGCCTGGTTCAGGCGTCGATCAAGCCGTCGTCAGGCTGGCCACCCCAACGGCTTAGCAACTTGAGGAGTCAGCAATGTCATCTGACGGACCGTCGGAGACAACCACATCTCAATCAGTCAGGATTGGGCGAGTCAACACTCGCCCAATCTGTGCCACCCGGTTGCATCGATGTTCAACGAGCGACGGCCTGGAGTTCCCCAGGCCTCGACGCGGCTTCTTCGAGCGCTGGCCCTGGTTGTGGTTCATTCTTCCCGGCTCATCGGGTTCCTCTTCATCTTCATTTACCCAACCGTCCGAGCCTTCTGTTAAGCCTTTACGATTGGCCCGGATACGGACCGGTCCGACGATTTCGTCTGGTTTGACAACTTCGTCGACGTCTTCCAGAGTGACAAGTTCCGGCAAGCGGCCGCGAAACTCAGCCAAACTGTTCATCGTCATCTTCGTCCTGCAGAACACGGTTTCGCTCGGTCTGGCGCTGATGCTCAACCGCCGATCGAAGATGACCCACGTTTACCGCGTCATCATCTTCCTGCCGCAGATCATGTCCGCGATCGCGACTGGTCTCATCTGGAACCTGATGTTCGATCCGATCATCGGTGTCATCAATCCATTCCTGAAGGCCAACGGATTCGAGAACTTCGCCCAGCTGTGGCAGGCCGACCCGGAATGGGCGATGAAGGTCGTCTACCTCGTTCAGTTCTGGCAGTGGAACGGCATGGCGGTCGTGCTGTACCTCGCCGGACTGCAGAACGTTCCGGAAGATCTCAAGCACGCGGCCGTGCTCGATGGCGCCAACAAGTGGCGCGTCTTCCGGGACGTGACGTTCCCGATGCTCGCCCCCGCCTTCACCATCGTTACGGCCCTTTCATTCATCCTGATCTTCCGCGCCTTTGACCTCATCTATGTGCTTGGCGGTCCGTCAGGGCAACCGGACAGCGCCACGCTTGGTACTCGGAGTCCAGATTTACACGCGACGCATTCGGCGAGAGTAGTTTCAGTACGCAAACGCGCATGAGCTTTGCGATCGCTGAAGGCGTGACGCTGTTCGTCTTCCTGGCCGGTGTTTCCTGGCTGCTCATCAAGGGGCTCGGCAAACGCGAGGAGGCAATGCACTGATGGCCTCGACATCGACCCAACACGTCATCCAGCTCTCGCAGATCAGTGCAAGCGAAACCGCGCAAGAAGATGATCGGCAAGGTGGTGGGATTCTCGCTGGCACGGCGTAATGCTGGTCGTCTGCGCGTTCGTGCTGATTCCGATCGTTCATGGTGTTCCTTGGCTCGTTCAAGACGGTCAACGAGTTCTTCTCGAATCCGTACGGCTTGCCGCAAATCGTGGGACTTCTTCAACTACACCAAGGCCTGGGACCAGGCCGACATCCAGACGACGATGCGGAACAGTCTGTTCATCACCGGCCATCGGCGTGATCTTCAGCACATTCGCTCGCGTGCCTCGCTGCGTATGGTCTCGCCCGATTCAGCTTCCCGGGCCGGATTCCGACTGCGCCTGGTCTTTATCGGCGGCTTGGTCGTTCCGGTTCAATTGATCATCCTCCCGATCTTCATCATGTTCCGGGAGATGGGACCTGCTGGGCAGCATCTGGTCATTGGTTGTGCTCTACTGCGCGTCTGGGAATTCCACTCGGCGTGCTCGTGCTGACCGGCTTTTTCGCCGTACTGCCCGCGACCTCGAGGATGCGGCCCGAATGGACGGCGCGAGTCACTTCCAGGTGTTTCTGGCGAATCATGTTGCCGCTGACACGTCCGGCCATCGCCGCGGTCATGATCCTGAACGGCGTCTGGATGTGGAACGACTTCTTCCTCGGCTTCATCCTGATCTCGCGACCAGGATCGATGACCTTACCGCTCGGCATCATGAGCGTTCCGGGGCACGTACTCAACCGAGTGGGGTCTGATTTTCGCGAGCGTTACGATCTCGGTCATTCCGGTCGTCGGCGCCTATCTCCTCCTGAGCAAGCAATTCATCGCCGGACTAACCGCAGGCAGCGTCAAGGGTTGACGCGATTCATTCCAGGGCTGGAAGGTTTTTGAGACCATGAAGATCACCGATATCGAATCAGTTGCGATCCACTACCGGGGCCGCGACTTCGTGTTCGTGCGCGTCCATACCGATGAAGGCATCATCGGGACCGGCGAAGGCACCCTCGAGGGGCGAGCCCGAACCGTCCAGACCGCCATCCACGAGCTCAAGGACTACATCGTCGGTGAGGACCCGCTCCGGATTGAGCATCTCTGGCAGAAGATGTATCGCCACACCTTCTATCGGGGCGGACCGCTGTTGATGTCGGCCATTTCCGGGATTGATCAGGCGCTCTGGGACATCTTCGGCAAATCGGCCAATCTCCCGGTTCACCAGTTACTTGGCGGTCGGGTTCGGGACAAGGTCCGGGTCTACGCCAATGGACCGCGTGGTGAAACACCCGAAGAGATTGCCGAGAGCGCCGTACAGATCAAGGAAGATGGCTTCACGGCGATGAAGCTCTGCCCGTTCAAAGCAACCAAGCCAGTCGACGGTCAGGAATCGATTCACTTCGCTCGAAATGTCATGCGAGCTGTTCGCGATGCGGTGGGACCAGACATCGAACTGGCCGTCGATGCGCACGGGCGACTGAGTCCGGCGATGGCAATCCTGCTTGGTAACGCGATCAAGGAGTTCGGCATCTACTTCTTCGAGGAGCCGTGCCTACCCGAGAACGCAGCGACCATGGCAACTATCGCCCGCGAGACCGCGATCCCGATTGCAACCGGCGAGCGCCTGACCTCGATGTGGCAGTTCCGCGACATTCTCGAGAAGCAGGCCGCCGTCATCCTGCAGCCTGATCTCGCACACTGCGGAGGAATCTCCCAGGGCCGCAAGATTGCCGCGATGGGCGAGGTCTACTACGCCGGGTTCGCCCCACACAATCCACTCAGCCCCGTCAACATGCGGGCGTCACTCCATCTGGATGCCGCCATGCCGAATTTCATCATCCAGGAATGGGTCTGGGACGACGCCGGCAGCATTCGCGACGAAATCCTGCTGAATCCGGTCAAGATCAAGGACGGCTGGGCCGAAGTACCGATGGAGCCAGGACTGGGCACCGACCTGAACATGGAAGTCTGCCTCGCCAATCCGGCGAAGGGGACCCATCTGCCAGTCCTGTGGCACGACGACGGTTCAGTCGCCGACTGGTAGGCATTCCCGAGGTTCAGGCAACAATCTTGTCAGCGGCGTCACGTTGAACGGAGCGCTCCGGAATCACAACCGGGGCACCGGTCTTCGGATCCCGCAGGACCGAACCTTCGATCTCGAATACATCCCGAAGCAATTCCACAGTGATCACCGCTCTTGGCGTTCCGGACGCAACGACCTCGCCGTCCTTCATGACGATCAGGAAGTCGCAATACCGTGCGGCGAGATTCAGGTCGTGAAGCACCATGATCACGCTGCGCTCCTGCTCCTTGTTCATTTCCCGAACAAGGTCCAGCATCTCTATCTGGGCGGCAAGATCCAGGAATGTAGTTGGCTCGTCCAGCAGCAGCACAGGTGTGTCCTGGGCGAGGGACATGCTGAACCACGCCTTCTGCCGCTGACCACCGGACAGCGTGTCGACGGTTCGATAGCGCAGATCGCACAACTGACAGTGATCGAGCGCCGATTCGACGGCAACCTCGTCCTCGGATCGCCACTGTCGGAAGAAACCCTTGATGAGGAATCCGACCAGTCGCGACAAGATCCTCGACCATGATTCCGGATGGAATCGAGGGACCCTGGGTCATCAGGGCCAGATTTCGCGAGAGGTCGCGGTGTTTACCGGACTGGACGCTCTTGCCATCAAGGCGAACAGTTCCACCGGTTGGCTTCAGAAGACGGCTGCAACTGCGCAAGAGCGTGGACTTGCCGCAGGCATTCGGGCCAACGATGGCGGTGATCGCACCGGCCGGCATGGCACAGGTCAAACCGTGAATGACATTGATCCGGCCATACCCGGTCTGAAGTCCGTCAACCTCGAAGACGGATTGCGCCGCTGCGACGGTCTCGGCGGTGACTCCATGCCGTCCACGCGGTACACAATACGGCTGACCGTGTTCAGGTGATGGATACACATCACACTCGATACCGTAGAGCGTGTCCAGAAGCTCGGCGTTGATCAAATCGGCTGGAGTGCCTTCGCCGATGATATGTCCGTCCTTCATCGCGACAATGTGATGGCTGACCCGAGCGGCTTCATTGACATCATGCAAGACCAGCACGATCGTGCGGCCCTCGGATTCGTTCAGGTGCTGAACGAGCTCGATGATTTGCAGTTGGTGTGCCATGTCCAGGTACGTCGTCGGTTCGTCCAGGAGGAGAATGGGCGTCTCCTGAGCCGAGCACCATTGCAATCCATGCCCGTTGCCGTTGCCCGCCGGACAGTTCATCGACCGACCGATCCTTAAGATCCGTCATTCCCGCCAGAGCCAACGCCTTGCGTACGGCTTCCCGGTCCTTTTCCGTAGGCGCCTGCATGAAGGATTGATGCGGATAGCGACCACGACCGACCAGATCCTCGACCGTTATCCCACCGGGCGCAGACGCCTGCTGGGAGAGCAATCCCAACTTGCGCGCCACTTCCTGTGTCGGGAAGTGCTGGATCGATTGCCCTTCGAGAATGACCGAACCACCGTCCGGCTTCTTGAGGCGGGCTAGTGCACGCAGCAACGTCGATTTTCCGCAGCCATTGGGGCCGATGATGGTTGTGATCTGCCCATCCGGAATGGTGACACTGACTTCGTGCACGGCGGTATACGTTTCGTAGGTTAGGGTGACCTTACTGGCCTGCAGTCGACTCATGGAACCTCACATCTGGATATTTGAGCGATACAGCAGGAACAGGAAATACGGAGCACCAACGGCAGCCGTCACGATGCCCACCGGCAAGGAGACCGGCAAAAAGTGTTGTGCGATCACGTCGGCGGAAAGCAAGAACAACGCACCGATAACTGCGGTGAAGAAGAGCACACTCCCGGAAAGCGGTCCGGCCAGCATTCGCGCCACATGGGGGACCATCAGGGCGACGAACCCGATTGGGCCAGCGATGGAGACTGCGACTGCCGCCATCACGCACGCAACGACAATAAGCAGTAGCCTGGTCCGCTCAAGTGAGACCCCCAGGCCGCGCGTGACATCATCACCCAGTTGCAAAACGCGCAGGGGCCACATCATCGTGATCGCGAGCGGACCCATGATCAGAAGTGTTCCCGCCAACCATTTGACGTCATTCCAGCTGCTGCCGTAGACCGATCCCATTGTCCAGACCTGGGCAGGCCTCGCCAGTTCCAGGGGGTATTTGACCAGCATGAATGTGGTCAAGGCGGCGAGTGCGGCCCCGATTCCGATTCCGACCAGAATCAGACGTCCGGAGCGATGCCGCCCTTCCAGCTCAGGAGGTAGATCGCGAACGCAGTGATGATGGCACCGATCAGGGCCGCAATTGGCAATAACTGGCTCGGTTGGCGAGTCACAATCCAGAACACGGCAAACGCACTGGCGCCGGCGTCGATGCCGATGATGTCCGGCGACACCAGTGGATTGCGCACCAGTCCCTGGAACATCGCCCCCGACATGGCCAGACCGGCGCCAATCAGAATTGCAGAGAGCACGCGGGGCAAACGAAGGGTGCGAACCACGAACTCCTGATCTTCTGATCCTCGACCCGCGACCGATTTGACGACATCGGCAAACGGAATCGGGAAACTGCCAAGTGTCATCGCCCAGGTGGTCAGCAGCGTCAGCAGGATCAATCCGATTGCCGAGTAGGCCAAGCACCCGGTAGTTGAATCGCCAGGAGTAGAACGGTCCCCGGACCGTCACGTGTCCGGGTTTGCGGGCGAGTGCCTCCTGCGTCGAGATGGCCATCATCAGTTGGCCACCGAGCGCTTGCGGGCCAGATAAATCAGAAACGGAGCGCCGATCAGGGCGGTCGTGATCCCGACCTCGATTTCGCCTGGCCGCATCACCACCCGACCGACGATATCGGCACCGGTAAGGAAAATAGCTCCGGCCAACAAGGAGTACGGGAGAATCCACCGGTAGTCGGGACCAACGATGGCCCGAACCATGTGGGGGATAGCCAGGCCTACGTATCCGATTGGTCCCGCAGTTGAAACCGCCGCCCCGGTTATCAGCACCACGATGACGGAACAGAGCAGGCGAATCCGGGCCGTACGCATGCCGAGTGCCTGGGCTGTGTCGTCACCCAGCGAAAGAACGTTCAGCTGATGTCCCATGAATAGGCACACAATCGAGCCACCGAGCAGGAACGGGGCGACCGTCCAGAACACGCTCAGCTCCCGTCCGGCCACCGAACCAGCAAACCAGAACCGGACAGACTCAAACGTTTGCTCGTCCAGAAGCAGCAGGGCACTCGTCCACGCGCCCAGCAACGACGAAACGACTACGCCGGCAAGGGCCAGCTTGACCGGGCTCGGACCATCGCGTCCGACCGACCCGATAACGAACACCAACAGAGACGCGATCAGCGCACCGGCGAACGCGAACCAGACGTATTGATAGGACTCGGTCATTCCGCCGTAGTAGACCGCCGTTACGATCGCGAAACTTGCCCCGCTGCTGACACCGAGAATCGACGGATCAGCCAGGGGATTGCGCGTAACCGCCTGCATGACCGCACCCAGCGACTGCCAGCGAACTGCCTACGCCAATCGCGATGATCGTTCTCGGGAGGCGAAGTGACCTGACAACGGTTTGATCGTAGGAATCCGAATTGAAGTGAAATATCGCATCCCAAACATCCCGGCTGGCGATGCTTCTCGTGCCGATCCGCAGGCTGATCATCGCGGTCAGAACGACCAGGGCAAGTCCAATAGCAAGGCCCGCTGCTCTCGAAATCTCTGGCAGGTAACGGTGAGGGACTCGATTGCCTGAGGCTACGGCGGCTGGGCTGGCGGACACGATCGCTTTCCAATACGGAGCCAGACTCCGCGTATCGTCCGAGCAGCGTTGCTCAAATCCAAGTCGACAGGTCAGGATTATTCCACGTGTCTGTTCAGCAGGTCAACCCACCGCACATGGAGTACCCGCACTCCTGAGCACGGCTGCTTGAAGCGGGAGTCAGACGGTTTGACACTGCCGTGCACTCAGCACTAGGATAATTCCGATCCATGCGATCAGATATTTGTTGTCGACGTGCTGTCGTGACCCGATTAAGCACCACCGGAGAGATCTGACTTTGACCACCACTGATCAGGTGCGCCCTGCCCCGGCGCGTCGCAAGAAACGAACGTCTCCAGACACCACGATTGTCTTCGCGGAGGTTGTCCGCTCAGTCCGCTTTCGTCCGCATGTGCAGCGAATCACGCTCAGAAGTGACGAATTTCCGGGTTTCATTTGCGACGTGCCGGATCAATTCATCACCTTCATCTTTCCGCTACCGGGTGGGGACAGGAAGCGCCCCTCGGTAGATCGCACGTTCACGTGGGAAGAGAGCTTCCGACGTCCCCCGGAAGAGCAGCCCCACGCCCGAAACTACACGGTTCGCAACTGGCGACCGGAAACCTGCGAAGTGGATGTCGACATGATCCTCCACGAGGGCAGCAGTATTGGAACGGATTGGGCACGGTTAGCCGAACCCGGGGACGCTCTCGCCATTTGGGGACCGCGAATCGCATTTGATCCTCCGCCCAATCTCGAATGGCTCCTGCTCTTTGGCGACGACACTGCCCTCCCGGCGATTGGCGCAATTCTTGAGCAGCTTGGCGACGATGTCCGGGCGCACGTTGTGATCGAAGTCGATTCAGAGGCGGATCTTCAACCGCTTCCTGAGAATGAACGTATCTCGGTGGCCTGGGTCTATCGAAACGGTGCCGCACCCGGTACCGTCCGATTGCTCGAACCGGCCATTCGGTCGTTGTCGATTCCCGATGCGGTTTGCTATGGCTGGGGTGGCGGCGAGCATCGCATCATGAACGCGATCGGGAAATACCTGCGCCGCGAATGTGGTTTCCGACCGATCGATGTTTCTACGGTCGGGTATTGGAACCTCGAATCCCATTGACCGGAACGTCGAGAACCATGGACCCATCCTGCACCTGCTTGATCGCGCAGTAGGATTTCCTGCATGTTTGAGGGTTTGCAGCGCAGGAGGTCCTGATGGGTCGCGAACTACCAGAGATTGACGACAAGCTCCGTTCGTGGTTGATCAGTCAGCCGATGTACTTCGTTGCGACTGCACCAGATGACCATGACGATCACATCAACTTGTCACCGAAAGGCGGCATGGGGACGTTTGCGGTTGTCGATGCACACACCGTGGCGTACCTTGATATGACAGGAAGCGGTATCGAGACCATCGCCCATCTTCGTCAGAACGGTCGCATCTCGCTGATGTTCTGTGCGTTCGAAGGACCGCCAAAAGTAATCCGGCTCTATGGATCAGGTCGATTCACTACCCCAGCCGACCCCGACTGGGCAGATCTCCGTGCCCACTTTAACCCTTCAGATGAGATCGATAGTTTGGTCCGGGCAATCGTGATTGTGCAGGTCGAACTAATCCGGGATAGCTGTGGCTTCGTAGTTCCTCGTATGCAACTGGTCGCAGAACGTGATCAGCTGTTTCGATGGGCCGACGCACGGCAGGAGCAACTGGGTGACGGCTGGGATGATCGCTATCGATGGACGAATAACCGGACAAGCATTGATGGAATTCCGGCCCTCGAGATCGGTGACGAACACGGGGACGAATCGGGCCGACTGTCCAGTTCAGGACGAGTACTCTAGCTTTCCGGGATCATGTGATTCCCAGCTTGCTCACAGCAAACGCGCATGAAACGTTCAACTCGTGGAACCAGTATTGCAACACCACTGTTGACGTACGGCAGTGAACATCGAGAAGTCCGGGCGTTCTGAATCACGAATGGCTGAGATTCAGAGATCCCGCTCAGGGAGCGCTCAAAGGCAACATTATCCTGAGGGATAGAGGAGTTATAATCGTGAAAACCAGGAGTCTTCCCTATTTGGATGTGCGGACCACATTCATGTATCCGGCAATAGCGATTGCCTTGTTGCTCGGACTGTGGCTGAACATTGCCAATGCGCAAGAGAGCACGCCGTCATCAGAGATCACTGTCGGGGTCACCGATGTCGCGCCGGTCTACATTGCCTGTGATGAGAACGTAACCGCCGCAGAGGGCAGCGATGCTACTCCGCTGCCGGCCACGTCGCCGTCCTCGGTTTATGCGCTTGTCAGCGAAGAATCTGCCGCCCGGTACGTTGCACAGGAAGAACTGGCCAACCAGGGTGCCGCCACAGCGATCGGTGAGACCCGTTCCATCGTTGGCAACATCTACTTCGATGCCGATGGTAATCCCCTGGCCTGCTCCCGCTGGGACGTCGACATGCGAACCCTCGTCAGCGATGAGTCCCGTCGCGACAACTATCTCCGCGGGGACACCCTTGAAACCGACACCTACCCGGTCGCCACATTTGTCTTGACCTCTGTTGAGGGCCTTGACGGTGCACTGGTCGACGGCGAAGAGACCACGTTTTACCTGGTCGGCAATCTCACATTCCACGGCGTGACCAACCAGGTCATCTGGGAAGTTACCGCCACGCTCGATGGTGACAACCTGACCGGCGCGGCCAACACCAGCTTCAACATGGAGGATTACAACATCACTCCGCCAACTGTTGGTCCGGTGCTGAGCATTGATGAAACTGTCGTTCTCGAAATCGACCTGGTTGCGACCAAGGCCTCCTGACGATTGAGCGAGCGTCCCGGGTTTGCCTGGGGCGCTTCACCTTGGTCGGCCTGATCTCCCGGGAGGGACGCAATCATGTCCAGACTTCGCCAACACCCACTCATCGCTGCGCTTGCCGGTCTAGCCGTTCTCGGATTGATTCTCTTTGTCGGATACGCGGTCTATCTGGCCGGAGTCGCCGGCGAGCTTCCATGGCAGGTTGATCCCACCCGGATTCCTGTCACGCCGTTCGCAGATATCCCGGGCTTCTCGGCGCCAACACCGCTACCTACCGCCGCACCCTAAGCAATCGGCTGAACAATTCCCATGAAGACCAGGCGTCGGAACTCCACGGAGAATCCGGCGCTTTCGTATATCCGCAAGGCTGAGGTCGCGTTGTCCGCATCGACAGAAAGGCGTACCGTGCGGTAACCCACGTCGTACAGGGTGTTGAGCGAAGTCTGAAGCAACGCCTTTCCAAGTCCTGTACCTCGGTGACTGGGGAGAATTCCGATCGAGCGAACCCACGCCCGCATTCCCTCACCCTCAACCGGTTCCTGCGTACACAGGCTGACTCCGGCAAAGGCGCCATCCGGCCCGACCAGGACGAGATCAGTCGCCTGCAAATAGCTCGGCTCGGACATTCGGTGGCGTTTCTCTGCTGGCGACGAAGTTGGCGGATCGTGATGGGTCGCGAATGCAGCATTGAACGTCTCGACCCACTGTTCGACTTCGGCATCACCGGCCAACGGGCGAACGCTGAAACCATCCGGCAGAGAGACGTCGGCACCGCGCTCAGGAATCTGCGCAACCATCCGGAAGTAGATTCGATCCAGTTCGTAGCCGTTTCGGACCAGGCCATCGACCAGCCACTGCTGTGTTTCCGATGCGCCAAGCCGGTGCTCGGTGGGTAGATCGACCAGACCAGCCAGAGCAGCTTTCGATGCCTGAACAACCTCGTCTACGAAGACGGGTTCACGCCATTCAGGATGGGTAGCTATCTCGCCGTAAGCGCGTGGCATCTCGTCCGCAAGTTCACGCCAGGCACCGTAGGCAGCCACCAGCGCGCCATCCATCTCCCATACGCCGAGATCGCGGACCCAGCCTTCTTCCTCGTCGATCCATTCGAACTGAATGTCTTCACGGGAAAGGGTCAGGTCGCCCTTGTCGACCTCGATCATCGCCTTGAGCAGATCAACGTATGGTTCGAAATCCGCCTCACCCGCGAAGGGTCTGCTGACTGGAAGCACCATTCTGTCTCTTACCTCACCGACTTGAACATCAACATCGGCTTGCGCGGCTTCTTGACCGCATCTTCAGCCAGACGCATGGCGACTCGCTCGGCCGCATGGGCAAACGCCACACCGGTCAACGACTGCGGATCGCTGGCGACCACCGGCATACCGTTGTCACTGCCAGCACGCACAATGGACTCGATCGGAATCTGACCCAACAGCTCGACCTCACCCTCTTCGGCCAACGACTTGCCGCCGCCCTCACCGAAGATAAAGTGCTTCTCGTCACAACTCGGGCACATGAAATAGCTCATGTTCTCGACGATGCCGAGAACCGGCGATTTCACTTCCTGGAACATCTTCAGTCCCTTGCGGGCATCGGCCAGTGCAACATCCTGTGGCGTCGTCACGATCACCGCGCCGGAGATCGGAATCCGCTGCACGAGGGTCAACTGGACATCACCGGTGCCCGGGGGGAGGTCCAGCACGAGGTAGTCGAGATCGCCCCAATCGACGTCGTTCAGGAACTGGGTGATCAGCTGTGCGACCAGCGGTCCACGCCAGATCAGCGCCTTGTCGGGTTCCAGAATGAAGCCGATCGACATCAGCTTCACACCGTGCGCCTCGACCGGAACCATCTTGTTGTTCCGCATCATCGGCTTTTCCGACGTGCCCATCATGATCGGAATACTCGGACCGTAGACGTCCGTATCCAGCAGTCCGACATTCGCGCCGGACCGGGCCATCGCGACCGCCATGTTGACGGCGACCGTGGATTTGCCGACTCCGCCCTTGCCCGATGCGACCGCGATGACGTTCTTGACGCCCTTGATCGGCTCGGCATCTGAGCGACCCTGGCCACTCGAACGCACCTTGTGATTCCAGGTGATTGCGGGCGGCGTTTCAATTCCGTTGGCGACCAGGGCGGCGTGCAATGCCGCCTCGATCTGATCCCGGTGCGGGTGAAGCGGTGTCAGCAGTTCGATTTCGAGGGCCACACCGGTTGAATCGACGATGGCGTTCTTGATCATGCCGAGTTCAACGACACTCTGATTGAGGGTCGGATCCTCGACCGGACGCAGAATATCGAGAATCTGCTCCTTGGAAAGCTCAGCGACTGGCATAAAACAGGCATCCTTTGCGGTTTTGAACAGGGAATGAATGGGAAATCGGCGAATCGCCGAATGACATCGTTGTCAGTCGCACGCAAGTTTACTGTTCGTAAGCAACTCGTGACGTCAACAACCCGGGATTGTCGGCAAGGTATTGCGCGATGGCTCTCGGGTACAGGCTGCACTCGAGCTCAAATACGCGCGCGGCGAGCACTTCGGCAGTGTCGTCCGGCAAGACCGGCACCATCTCCTTGCGCACAATCGGACCGTGATCGTACTCGTTGTCCACGACATGAACCGTGGCTCCTGAGACACGCGCGCCGCTATCCAGCACCGCCTGATGCACCCTGAGTCCATAGAATCCGGCCCCGGCGGCGTTCGACTCCGGGATGAGCGACGGGTGAATATTCAGGATTCGGCCATCCCAGCGCACCGGGACCACCAGTTTCTTGAGGTATCCGGCACATATGACTAAGTCCGGCTCGAAAGGCTCTGCAGCGGCAAACACGGTGTCGGAAAACGTCTGGTCGTCCTCAAATGAATGGCGAGCGATAACAGCAGCGGGAATACCTGCCTCAGCCGCTATCTCCAGACCCCGAACACCTGCCTTCGAACTGATCACCGAAACGATCTCAGCGTCCAGCGAACCATTCGCAATCTGCTTAATCAGATTAGCCAGCGTCCGCCCACTCCCCGACAGGAGCACGGTCAAACGCGCCGGACGGTTACCTTTGCTCACGCGACGCCAACTCCTCTGCGATCAACCTCTATGACTTCAATTGTCGCCGAACCCGGTCATGCGAGAATGATCGATCTGAGGAGAATCATGACCACACTTCGGTTGACCCTTTCAATGCCACCCAGCATCAACAGCCAGTACGTCACCGTCGGGCGCAAACGTGTGCTCAGCAAGGAAGCCAAAACCTACAAGCAAGACGTCAAGAAACACATTGATCGCCTGCGAAGCTCCGGTCAGATTACGGCTGAAACCGAGAACAGCTTGCGCGGAGCACTCCTCGGCGTCTATCTCACGTTCCATTTCGAGACGCCGTTTCGGCGCGATCTCGACGGTGGCCTGAAGATCGCCCTTGACTCGGTTTGCGAGGCGTTGGGCATCGACGACCGGATGGTGGTCGATCTGCATCTGGTCAAACAGATGGACACGCTCCACCCGCGCATGGAGATGGAGATGGAAACAATCGCCGATTGGCAGTTTGATCCACAATATGTCGTGCTGGAGCAAGCACCCCCTGGCGAAGATGCCGAAACCGACGCACTAGAATAGGCAGCATTGATCGACCATCGATCCGGCTTCGCTCCGTTGGAGGATCCCCGCCCGTGACAGACACCATCGATTCCCAGTCCGTAGTCAGCGTTGAACCGGTCGCAACCGACCTGGTCGCGGTGCTCGACTTCGGTTCGCAGTACACCCAGCTGATCACGCGGCGGGTTCGTGAGGCCGGCGTCTACTCGGAGCTCTTTCACCACGATGTGACCTGGGACGAGATCAAGCATCGCAATCCGCGCGGCATCATCCTCTCGGGCGGTCCGGCCAGTGTCTACGAAGCTGGGGCACCGCAACTGCCAGATTGGGTACTCGAGTGCGGTCTACCAGTGCTCGGGATCTGCTACGGAATGAATCTGCTGGTCCAGGCATTCGGCGGCACGGTTGAACCAGCCGAATCTGCGCGAGTACGGTCCGGCCACGATCCGTGTCCTGAACGGCTCTGCATCGCCACTCTTCGCTGGCCTACCCGAAACCATTGATGTCTGGATGAGCCACGGTGATCACGTCGTCGAATGCTCCCGATGGGTTCGACCTGATCGGAGCCAGTGACAATGCCCCGTGTGCCGCTGTCGCTCGCGGGAACATGGTCGCCATCCAGTTCCACCCTGAAGTTGCCCACACTCCGCTTGGCAAAGTGATTCTCCGCAATTTCCTGACCGAGATCTGCAACATCGAGCCAACCTGGACGCCAGCGTCATTTGTTGAGAACGCGATCGAGCAAATCCGGCTGCAGGTAGGCACTGGTCGCGTATTGCTTGGATTGAGCGGTGGTGTCGATTCGTCGGTTGCGGCTGCCCTCATCCACCGGGCAATCGGGGATCAATTGACGCCGGTTTTCGTCAACAACGGCCTGCTGCGACTGGACGAAGCTGAGCTGGTTCAGGATGTCTTCTCCCGCGCATTCGGAATGAAGCTGGTTTACGCCGATGCCATCCGATCGCTTTCTTGAGCGGTCTGGCCGGCGTCAGTGACCCGGAAACCAAGCGCAAAATCATCGGCGAAACGTTTGTCCGGGTCTTCGAAGCCGAGGCGGAAAAGGCGGGACCGTTCGAGTTCCTGGCCCAGGGCACGCTCTACCCGGACGTGATCGAGAGCACGACCAAGGACACCAAGGCCGCCGCCAAGATCAAGACCCATCACAACGTCGGCGGGCTACCGGACGACATGAAGTTCGAACTGGTCGAGCCGCTCCGTTTCCTGTTCAAGGACGAAGTCCGGGCCGTTGGTCGGGAACTCGGTCTGCCGAGTGAAGTCGTCGATCGCCAGCCGTTTCCCGGTCCCGGTCTTGCCGTTCGCATCCTGGGCGACATCAACCGCGACGATCTGGACCTGCTCCGTCGGGCCGACGCAATCGTCCGCTCCGAAATCGAAGCGAGTGGCGAGGATGTCTGGCAGTTCTTCGGTGTGCTGCTGCCGGTGAACTCGGTTGGCGTGATGGGCGACTACCGGACGTACGGCCGAGTCTGTGCTGTCCGGGCGGTGACCAGCGAAGATGCGATGACAGCCGACTGGGCGCGCTTGCCGTACGACGTGCTCGGACGGATCAGCAACCGGATCGTCAACGAAGTCCGCGGTATAACCCGGGTCGTTTACGACATCACATCCAAGCCACCGGCCACCATCGAGTGGGAGTAACAGGGGGAAAGCTGAAGGGATTAGGGTTTAGCTGGAGAATCAACAGATTTGCACGTCGCCTAACCCTATTCCCTTGACCTACTCCCTACCGAGGTAATACGTCATTGATTGCATGGCCCCGACTGGATCCACTTCACGGATCGTGACGTGTTCCGGTGCCCGCAGGTGGATTGGCGCGTAATTCACAATCGCCTCAACCCCGCCCTCAACCAGCGCGTCGACCACCTGCTGAGCCGATACCTGGGGAACGGCGACGATACCGATCTTGATCCCGAGTTCGCGAATCGATTCGGCGATTGCCCCCTCACTTTGGATGGCAAGATCACCGACCAAGGTGCCGATCTGCTCCTCGTTCCGGTCGAATATCGCCGCGATCCGGAATGTCGACGGCACAAATCCGCCGTACTGCGCGATGGCCCGACCGAGATTGCCGAAACCGACCAGGGCAACATCCCAGCTTTGATCGAGACGCAGAATGTGGTTGATCTCGGCAATCAGTCGCTCGGCGTCGTAGCCCTTGCCCTGTTTGCCGAAGCGACCAAAGTAGGAGAGGTCGCGCCGGATCTGGGCACCGGATACGCCAATCGCATCGGCCAGCTGATCAGACGAAACTGAAACCGATCCTGTCGATTCGATCAGTGATTGCAAGGTACGCACATAGATCGGCAATCGCCGGATCACAACATCCGGGATTTGGGTTTCAAGTGGCATGCCAGGCGTTTGCATCCGATGAACATTCGGATCCGGGCGATTACCACTGATGCGTGGTGGGCGAGGCGAGTGCATCGATCGGCCGATCCGGGTGCCAGGAATCTGTGTGCGCCATCGCAACAGATGTTCGTGCGAGATTTCACAAGTATGGTTTACACATGATTCATCGTCAAAACCAAGAGGGTCAAACGCCATGAAACTCGGAGTCACCTTTCCCCACCATGATTTTGGTGCTGATCGCGATGGAATTCGCGGCTACGTCGAGGCCGCCCGAGACCTTGGCTACGACTACTTCCTGGCCTACGACCATGTCCTTGGCGCGGATATCAGCAATCGACCGGGTTGGACTGGCTACACCAAGGACGATCGCTTCCACGAAATCTTTACTCTTTTCGCATATGTCTCTGCCCTGGCGCCTGAAATGGAGATCGTTTCCAGCGTTGTGATCCTCCCGCAGCGACAAACTGCCCTGGTCGCCAAACAGGCTGCGCAGATCGACATCTTCACTGGCGGCAACTTCAGGCTCGGCGTTGGAGTCGGCTGGAATGCGGTCGAATACGAGGCGCTCGGCGAGGATTTCACGACTCGCGGTCGTCGTGAGGATGAGCAGATTGCGTTGTTGCGCCGGTATTGGACCGAACCTGTCCTGTCGTTCCAGGGCGAATTCGACCGGGTAACCGAAGCGGGTCTCAACCCTATGCCGATTCAGCAACCGATCCCCATCTGGATCGGCGGCGTTACCGAAATTCCGATCAAGCGAGCGGCGACGGTCGGGGATGGCTGGTTTCCGATGGGCGGGGTGGACGAAGCTCAGCGCGAGAGACTTGCACTGCTCCGGAGACTGACCGAAGAAGCCGGTCGTGACTCCAAAGTCGGTGGGAATCGATGCTCGCATCGACGGCGGCCGCATGCCCGAACCGACCTGGCCCCAGCACCTGTCCGATTGGCAGGAGGCCGGTGCGACGCACATTTCGATCAACACAATGAACATGGGCCTCGACACAGTTGGTCACATTGCTACAATCGAGCGGTTCATCAAGGTTGCCGAGCCGTTCCGGTCCTGACCATTCGCAAACGCAATGGGATTGACCGGATACTATGCAACCGGCAGAGCCCTATTCGGTTCGGTCCGTCGGCAATCGATTTCAGCGAGCATCGTTCAGGGAGCACCATGGCAGGGTCAAAAACAGCGCGCGTCATTCCGGCTCCAGGAGCGATGGTTTCGCCGCAGGCTCCGGGCATGGTCCCCGATTGGACCACCGTGCCAACCCATACCGGCGAAGCCACTCCCGCTGCACAGGCAAAGGTTCGACCATTGAGCCAATACGGTTCCGCCGAATCTCTCGCCGAGGTCTTCACGAAGTTTGGCGACGCAATTCAGCCGACCGACTTTGAGCAGGCCGATGCCAGCTACGAGGAAGTCCGCAAGCAACTGCCTTCGAATCTCACCCCACGTCGACCACGCCCGCCGCTGGGCCAGGCTGCCCTTGAGGGTGGCGCAGTTACGCCAGAACTGACGTCAGGCGAGTAATCACCTAATCCTCAAGCAGCGGCAACAGGTCGGCCAGTCGCTCGATTCCGGCTGTCCCCTGGATTGTTGGCACGATGTGAATGTGCGTAATACCGCCCTCTGCAAATGCCCGGATACCGGCTGCGATCTCCTCATCTGTACCTGTCAGTGGAATCGACGCTCCGGTTGGTCCGCGCTCACCTTCGGGACGCTGATCGACCATGATTCCGAGCGTGCGGGTTAGCGTCGCCGGGTCCCGCCCAACCTTGACACATGCCGCATCGACGGCGTCCCGCATCGCCGGCAGTTCGTCCGGGTGACTGCGACCGTGCAATAGCCAGCCATTCCACTGATCGGCGTATTGGGCACACATCCGAAGCATCCGCTTGCCTGATTGCAGGGCGCCTATCAGGATCGGCGGACCCTCAGGTCGAGGTCCGCGCGGAATCAGCTCGCAGTCGCGGAACTGATAGAACTCACCCTCGTGATCGATCTTGCCGGTCCGCAACAGGGTCCGGATCACCTGCACGGCTTCCTCGAAGCGATCAAACCGGCGCTCGAATGGATATCCAAAGGCGTCGTATTCCGGTTCATGCCAACCCGCCCCGAGACCCAGTACCAGGCGGCCATCACTGATCTCGTCAATCGTGTCGGCCATCTTCGCCAGCAACGCCGGGCTGCGGAATCCGACGCAGATGACCAGCGTCCCGATCTCCACTTTTGTTGTGCATGCGGCCAGGGCAGAGAGCAGGGACATACATTCCCACGGACCGTGCGCCGGTTCGTTCTCCGGTTTGAAGATCATGTGATCCGGAATGAAGAACGAGTCGAGACCAACATCGTCCGAGAGCCTGGCCATTGCCTTCAGATCGGACCAACCCAGCGCGCCGTCCCGCATTCCACCAGCCATACCGGAGACGAAGTACCCAACCTTGCAGACTCGGGTCATGCCGACACCGCCGTTCCCGCGCGAATCAGCTCCAGCGCCCGTCCGAACCGCTCGACAGATTGCGGAGTGCACGGTTCGAGCACAACCTGCAGATGCTGAACTCCGACCGAGGCCAGATCGAGCACTGCCTGAGCCAGGACTTCTACGTCCCCCTGAATCAGCGTCGCCCGTGGATCAACCGGGCCGTCCTCCTCCGGGAAGCGCAGAAGAATTGCCATAGTTCGCTCGACTTCAGATGGAGCGCGTCCGGCCGCCACTACTGCGGAGTCGATTTCAGCATGCAGCTTCTCGTAACCCTCGGGAGTATTGCCGCTCCAGGCGTACCAGCCGTTCCAGAGCGAAACATGGGGAAGGGTCGCCGCAAGCATCTGGGCTCCACGTGAACCGATCATCAACGGAGGTCCTTCCGGTCGCGGACCAAATGGCCGAATTTCGCAATCCCGCAACGTGAAGTACTTGCCGGTGAAATCAATGGTGCGTTCACTCAGCAGGGTCCGGATGATCGTGAACGCCTCCACGAATCGACCGAAGCGATGCTCAAAGTCGAATCCGAATGCGTCGTACTCTGGCTGGTGCCAACCGGCGCCCAATCCGAGAATCAGCCGTCCACCTGAGATCTCCTCGACCGTTGCGGCCATCTTCGCGATCAGCCCAGGGTTTCGGAAATTGGTGCAGAGGACGAGTGGACCAATTTCGACGCGCTCTGTCACCGCGGCGACGGCGGAAAGCAGTGACCAGCATTCCCAGGGGCCTTTGGGCTCCTCGTTCTCAAAGCGATAAATCAGATGATCCGGTACCCAGATCGAATCGAATCCGACTGCCTCGGCGGTGCGGCAAATATCGGCAAGTTCACGCCATCGGACGACTCGTTCGGTCTCGGGCAGGTGCAGTCCAACCTTCAGCATTCGCGACCTCATTTGATTTTGGCAAATGTTCCGTTTCTGTGTCTCATGATACTGATTGCTGCCCTGATGATGCCGACCTGATGCGCCGCGGTCTACAATGTCTCCTGCGCACCCCGAGCGCCAAGATCTTTCGATCAGCATTCATCAGCGGACCATTCCGCACGTGCTAGCAGGTTCATGCCGACAGAAGCCCAGGCTGTTGAGGACGGGAACGACCTCATCCGATCCGGTGAAGCGACCGGTAACGGTGCAGCGGTGATTCCCTCCGCAATTCGAGATGTCTCCGCGACGGCAAATTCTGTACGTACCTGGGATGAAACTGAGCCACGACAGCGGGTCAGCCTGCTGCATATCGCCCTCTTCTGCGTCGTTCTGACCGGGCTTCTGCTACGCATTTCCACTGCCCAGCAACTTTCGTCACATGTCGATGAATCGGCCAGTGTGATGGCCGCAAAGATGGTCGCCGAGCGCGGTGCGCCGATCTTCCCGTCCGGTACGCTCTACTTACAGGGTGCCACCATTTCGTACATTCTCGCGCCGGCCGTCTGGCTGGGATACGGCGACCTCGACGATCTGACGACGTTGCGGATGCTGAGTGTGGTCGCTGGCACGCTCGCGATCCTTGCCCTTTTCTTTTTCGCCCGGTGGTTGATTCGTAACGACTGGATCGCACTAGCGGTCGCCGCGGCGTTGGCAATCGATCCGGCCAGTGTCCGCTGGGGTGGCATGGTGCGCATGTACGCGCTTCTCCAGCTCGTCGCTATCATCATGCTTTTCCTGTTTCTCTACCTCTTGCGAACGCCCGCCAGTCGCCGGATCCTTATTGCGTTCATTGTGACCTTCTGGTTCGGCGTCTTCACTCACATCGCAATCTGCCTTTTCCTGCCACCGATGATGATCCTCGCGCTCTGGAAACATCGCTGGGATCTGATCGGTCGACGCTTTGACCTGACTCTCGCGCTCGGAGCTGCTTGCGCTGCTCCGGCCACACTGCTCGTGCTGAATCGCCTGGTGACACCACCGGCTGCGACCCCCGCCGGAACCACGTCCGGCGTCTCATTCGTCGGAGATTACCTGCTCTCGGTCGAACAGATCCTGCATCCCACGCTGGAGAGCTGGAAATTGCTGTTCCGGTATGGCGATTCAGGCACGCTGGTTCCCTGGCTGATTGTTGGCTTGAGCGTTCTCTTCATCGGTCGCTACTTCCTCGATCCTGAACTGGATCGCGAACAACGCGAACGCAAGAACATCTTCACCACGCTGACCCTGCTCTACTGGATTCCGATCATCCTGGTCGCAGCCTTTGCAACAGAATCGAACGAGCGCTATCTGCTCCATCTGCATCCACTGGGACTGATGATCGTCGGCTTCGGCGTGCTGGAACTTGCCGGTGAGGAACGCAAGCGACCGGCACTGTCCTTTGATCCAGCAGTTAACTCGCGCGTCTCGCCAATTGCCCAGGTTGGTGTTCGCCTTGGGCTGAATCTCAAGTGGTTGACTGTTTCGAGGCTGATAACGATCGCCGCAACAGCGATCATCGCAGTCGGCGCGTTGATGCGGCTGATCGGATACAACAAGTTGAGCCTGTGGCTTGACGAGGGTTTCGCCCTCCTTTACAGCAAGCAAAGCTGGGCATCGGCTGCAGGGCTGAACGGGTTCTACAGCCCGCATCCACCTGGCTACTTCTTCTTGACGAAAGTGGCGAATCTGGTCTTGTCGGATGTCAGTCGCCGGACGGACGCTCTCGGTTCTGTGCGGTGTATTGGTCTTGCCGGTCTTCTTCATGTTGGCCCGCCGAATCCTCGACCCGGTCGCGTCGCTGATCGCTACCGGGGTTTTCGTTCTCTCGCCGATTCACATCTACTACTCACAGGAAGCGCGCATGTATTCGATGGTCGTTCTGGCCGTCACCACAGCGTTCCTGGCCCTTGTCGCCTTCCTGCAGACCTCCCGAACCCGTTGGGCCGTCCTATACGGTTTCGCGCTTGTCGTGGCTGTGTACGCCGACTACAGCTCGCTCTTCGTGCTGGCTCCGCAGGCCGGCATCATCCTCTACTTCCTGTACCGTGATTGGCGACGGATGGTTCCGCTCGTCATCGCGGGAGCGCTGGCTGTTCTGGCCTATCTGCCATGGCTGCCGCAAGTTTGGGATTCGGTCAATTCGGCCAACGAAGACGCCCGGCGGGACGAATACCTCGGCGCTGGCTTCAAGCGGATCATGACCATCGTGCTCCGGATAACCGGGGTGAGTTCTGATTCTGGTGGCGCTTACTTCCCGAGTCTCCAGCAAACCCCCTGGGATCGCCTCGAAGATTTGCAGCCGGTCATTCTCTTGATGATGGCTCCAGTCGTACTTCTGGGTTTCGCTGGACTCTGGCGACGCTGGACACCGATGGCGATCGTCTTCAGTTTCCTTGGCTGCGTCCTGGTCGCAGTAATTGTCAGTCTGGTCAGCCCGGGATTCGCCGAGCGCACAATCCTCAGCGCGTCAGTTGGCTGGGCACTCCTGCTGGGTGCAGCATTCAACGGCAAGCCACATCGGCATCGGACTCTCGTGGCAGCGTTCAGCCTGATGGTCGTCGTGATGCTGTCGCTCGGCTCGATTCAGACGATTTACTCGAGTGCCGTCAAACAGCGCTGGAACGCTGCGTCAGCTGATCTGGCCTTTGTCAGTCCGCTCGGCTTTCCGGTCGTGACGTACTCATATGGAGGAGTTGCCGACACGCTGGTCGAGGCATACGAACCCGGTTTGCTGGATTCGGTACGACTGACCACCATCCGGGACGGCGAACTCGAAAAAACGCTCTCCGGCGATACGATCCCGAAGATTGGAATCACGGTCGCCGATGTCGACGCTGGCAAGCTCAACGAATTGTTGCCGGAGACGCCAGAAAACGATCTGGTCTGGTATCTCTGGGCCCAACGCGTCAAGGCGGAAAACGTCGAGGCGGGCTTCCAGAACGCCGGATACACACGCATCATGCATACGGTTTACGACGCTCCTCGCGGACTCGTCTTTTTGGACCTGTACGCCCGACCTGGAGCTGATCTCGGTGCGCCGATCTCTGGAGTAAAACCGTTTACTGAAGGTGACGCCTGGGGTATTCCGGCCAATGCCGCTCTGGTGAACGCCAGCGAGGATGGGGCATCGGTCTCGATTCAGAATCAATCTCGCCTGGGTACCGCCGTTGCAACCCTGATTCCGACGTCTGGACCAGCCTTGTACTCAGTCGACCTTGACATCATCAGCCGGTTAACCGGGTCGCGCTCGCTCGTAACGCTCTCGTGCCTTACGCCCACCGGAGTACTGCTGCACGAAAGTTCGCGCCTCGACCAACGCACCGTCCGTGAACGGAGTACGTCAGCACATCTCGGCCGTCGTTTGCCCCGACGGAACCGAGCAACTCCGGGTAACGCTGCGCAATCTCGGCCAGGGCGAAATGACATTCACCACTCCGGTCATCTCGAAGAAGCCGATTCCGGAATTCCCCTAAGGTTGCGGAACGGCTGTCGGCTCGGCTGTTTGCGGCTCCTCGACAACATCTTCAATTGGTTCTGAACCGAGAATCTTACCGGTCTGTGCCTGTGCGCACAGCTCTTCGGCGCGGGCAGATCGTGACGCTGGCGGAGAAAGGCGACGGACCATCGCGCCACCCTCGGTATCGTAGCGAACGTATGTCATCCCGCGAATGACCGTAGCCATTGAGCCCTGGAACGCCCAATCTGCATCAAGCCGCGCCTCGTCCACAATCAGCCAGATTCCCGGTTCGTTAAGCAGCGTCTGGCAAAGTCCTGCTGTGTCAACGACCGAATCGACGCCCGTCCAGTAGTCCACATATCGACCGTCTTCGGTCAACCGCGTATACCGTTGCGCTCGCTTCCGGGTGAGCGGGCTGGACAAAAAGATAAGGTCGTCCGTTGAACCAAGGGCCAGATACGCGGGCGGTGGCAACGCCACCAACACCTTTTCGCCCGGCTCCTTGCGCTCAGCCACGAACTCGACGATCGGAAGGTAATCGACTCCGGTAACCGGATTGCGGTTCAGATCGGCAATTCCGGCCACGTCGTACGTGATGAACGCCACACCAATGATGATCGCGGCGATGATTGCCAGCGTTCGATCCGTCCTGATATGGGAGGGCACCAGTTTGCGGGGTGGTCGAATGCGGGCGTGATCTGCCGTCCGCTTCGCACCCTGCTCGTCATTCAAACTCATAAATGCTCGACCTCATGAACCGTTGCCTCGTGTCGGCGAACGAGAAACCAGACGATTACCACCACCGACAACACTGCGGCAAGTAATGATAAATAGAATCCGTATCTGAGCGACCATGGATCGTAGGTAAGAACGATCGTGTGGCTACCGGCGCTAACGGGAATTGTCCGAATCACACCATATGCCTGTTCAACCGGCACCTTTTTGCCATCAACGGTGGCGTGCCAGCCTTCTTCGAACGTTTCGCTGACCACGACTGCGCCATCCGACGATGTATTGACCTTGAGCACGATAGTGTCGTCTTCATATGAATCGATCACCACCGACTCACTGGAGTCATCGACTGGGGCAACCATGGATAAATCAGGAGCGTCAAGATTGAGCATGACGGTCTGTGCTGGATCGAAATCCGGATCGGAGAGCACGGCTTCGACCGTCGACGGATCTGCCTTGATCGCTTCGTGGACGAGCCACACTCTTGGCATAGCGTCGGTGTTCTCGAGAATGCGCACATAGTCATTCCGGAATACCTCCGGATACAACGTCAGCAAGGTCAGGATATCTTCGCGCGGGCGGGTTCCAACCGATTCATTGGGAATGATGATGTATCGGGCATTGAGGATGTCCAGGAGTGGAGAGGTGAGACCGCCCGGCAAGATCTGGGCATCGTGATAGTCCTGAACTTCACCGTTGAGCTGGGTCAGGAAATCTACATAGTTCCGGAGTTGTACCGGGTTGTACCCCTGAACATCGTTCAGATGGAGTCGCATCGCCCGGGCGTTGACCAGAATTGAAATCGCGACCGGATTGCCGAAGTTTTCGCGATAGTAAGTCAGATACCTATCGCCGCCCTGCTGCAGCACATTGTCATAGCCGAAGTAGCGAACGTACTCACCCTCTGCCTGAAGTTGCTGCAGGAACTCACCTGCCCCACCAACATCTGTCGACGAATCGTTGTCCACGATCGACGAACGCGAAACCGGTCCGGTCGGAATCTGGATCACCTCGGACATGGTCTCGCCAGTCCGGAGTCGTAGTGACCAATCGTCGTCCCGCCGGGTCGGAAACAACCAGCAGCAACAGCAATACGGCCAGGAACCCCTGGGCACGAGGAATGAACCGACTGTATCGATCGGCAGGCGGTGTGGTTGTGATGGCGAAAGAGCAAGATGATCGCCGTTGTCATCACGGCCGCCGCCAACGTGATCCAGGCGACCGGCCAATCAACTGATCGAAGCCAGAGCGCTGGGATCAGCCATCCACCGAATGCCACGCCAGCTGCGGTGAATATCCTGGATCTGGACGGCGACCGGACCAGGGCATCGACGGCAGCGGCACTCAGAATCACCGGTCCGATCCACTGCACCGCAAGAATTCGGCTGGGGACGTGACTGTGCAGTTCCTCATACCTGGGCAGCAAGAACACGATCTGGTGAATGATTGTCGGTTTGAGCGACATGATTGAGGTGAGCACGGTCACCAGGGTCATGTACTTGACCCACGGTCTCTTCCAGGAAAGCACGATTCCGGCCAGTGACAATACGACGATCGGTGCCCCTATGTAGAAGAGAAGCGATTGATAGCCATTGTTGTCGCTGAAAAACAGGTCCACCAGGCGGATAACGGACCAGCCAGAGGAATACTTGTTGGCCTGGAAGCCGTCGTATTCGCCCCAGGCGACGTTGGTCCGGCTCACGATATCCAGGCGCGGCAACAGACCCGCCGCCGCCCACAGGATCGCAAACGTGAGGACGCCTGCACCATCACCAGCCAGGCGGATCACCCGGTCGCGCCAGCCGAGTGCTCCATTCTTGTTAGACATCAGCAAGCGGAATGCCAGGTATCCGCCGACCAGCAGGCAGCCGTTGTACATTCCCTGGCCGGGCCAACCAGAAATCATCTGACTCATCGAGAAGCCGGTGATCAGCCAACCCAGTGCCCGCCGGTTCATATGCTTGCTGCGAACGATTTGCTCGACACCGATCAACGCAAGCGGTATCCACGAAGCCAGCTGAACGTGAATCAGGCAGCAGGAGACATGCGAGACGAACGGTCCTGCCTGGTATGCAGCGCCGCCGATCAGTGCGGGGATTACGGCCATCCCCAACATCCGGCAAAGGGCGTACGCGGTCACGCCTGCGAACGCGAGGTGAAAGATGATGAAGATCTGGTAGGCGGGCACCGGGTCGAACACGGCAAATATGGCCATCGCCGGGAAATACCACCATCCCGATTGAGGATCGCCTGCAAACGGAGTGCCGGAAAACAGGTAAGGATTCCAGCCAGGTATGTCGAATGCGCGGACAGCCTCACCGAGATGCGCATACCACGGCATGTAGAAGGTCACGACATCGAGATATCCGAGCCCATTCTCAAGGTACAGTCGATGCCAGGACAGCACTCCGGTGACAAGCAGCACTCCTATGACACCCACCAGGTCCGGGAACCAGGCACGATCCGTCAGGGCCCCGAACGCTGTCCGGGGTTGCGGGGATAGCTGCGCCTGCGCCGGATTCGGCGGCAGATCGAGATCGGAGGTTTGAAGCGGAAGAGCCTGTTCGGACATCGGTCTCCGGGACAGTCCTGACCAGTTGCGACGGGACAGCGACCCGTGCATGGGATCAACAGAGAGCATGCCGAAACGACTGGATTTCAGCCGGTACGTCGACCGTGAAGTATAGCCATGGGACAGCCCCAACCGACCGGCTATCCGGCAGGATGACGCACACCCATATCCTCTAACGCCGGATTCATACCTGCGGATGTCGTGATGCGGGTCTACTGCGCGAGATAACCACCATCGACAGGCAGAATTGTGCCTGTGATGAACGAGGCGTCGTCCGATGCCAGGAAGAGGATGGCTCTGGCCACCTCAACCGGTTCGCCGATCCTCGCCATCGGGTGCGCCTTCTTGATAGCATCGAGATATTCCGTACCGCCTGGTTCGTTTGGCAGACTCTGGACTCGCTCGGTGTTGATCGTTCCCGGGGCAACCGCATTGACACGGATGCCCTTGTCCGCCCATTCGATTGCCAGATGTTTGGTGATACCTGACGCCACAAACTTGGCCGGTCCGTATGTCGATTGCCGCTTCTGCCCCTGAACGCCGGAAATCGATGAGACGCAGACGATTGAACCTCCACCAGTCTTGAGCATCGCCTCGATCGCGAACTTGCAGGTCAGGAACATGCCCCGACCATCGATTGCCATGACTCTGTCCCAGTCTTCGACTGTGGACTCGGTGACATCGCCGAGCGGAATGATTCCGGCGTTGGCAATCGCGATGTCCAGGCGGCCAAAACTCGACACGGCGAGATCAACCGCTGCCTGAACATCCTCAGGAATCGAGACATCGCCAACAACTGCCTCGACTTCAACACCCGAGGCTCGAAGCTCGTCCCGGAGCGCCAGAACCGGTGCTTCCTGAATGTCCTGAACGATGAGCCGGGCGCCCTCTTCAGCAAACGTCACTGCCGTTGCCCGGCCAATTCCGAACGCCGCTCCAGTGACCAGTACCGATTTGCCCTGAACGCGCCCGCTATCCATCGCAGTTCTCCTAGGCGATTGCACGCTCTACATCAAGTCGACCGTCTGCGATCGCTTGCTTGAAGTGCTCGATTGTCTGCCGGGTTCCATCAGCAAATGTGCGCCAACCCACATTGCCAATCGCGTTGTCCAGCGGTGCACCGTCGTACTCGTCCGGGAATGGCAGTTGGTTGGTCTCGCTGGTGATCGTCCCCGCTGATTCAGGGACGGCGGCAGTGATCGCTTCGATTGCCTGGGAGATCGATACTTTCGTACCACCCAGATTGAAAGTCGGCGCACCATCGACGTTTGCTCGTGCAGATTGGATCAGCGACTTGGCCACGTCATCCGCGTGCTGGAAGAAGCCGGTGCCGCCGAACGAGATGTGATACGGCCGTCCTGCCGCCGCTGCCAGCATGCCCTTGGTTGGAGTCGACGTCATTCCGACATCACGACCTGGTCCGTAGACGAATGCTGGGCGAACACCTACGCTTCGGATCTTGTAATCGTTCCAGTAGATCTTCGCGGTCCATTCGTTCGCTTCCTTGGTTACACCGTAGAGCGTGGTTGGCAGCAATGGAGCATCAAACGCAATCGGACCGGCTGGGTATTCTGAGGCCGGACCATAGACCGCGACTGAGCTGGCATACGAAACCGCCTGAACCTGATCGGCGAACTTCTTTGCAACCTCGAACACGATCGTGGTGCCGACGACGTTGATCTTGCTGCCGAGGACCGGATTCGCGCGAACGCTCGGGACCTGCAGCGCGGCCAGATGGACGATGTGGGTGATGTCGTTGTCCTGGACGGCCTTCTCGAGTCCGGCCTGATCGGTGACGTCCCCTTCGACGAAGGTCATCTTGTCGATCTGCTCATTCGGCATGATCAACTGCAATCGGTGCGGGATCGCCCGGGAGATCGAATGCGACCACGTCCGTGCCCTCATCGAGCAAACGCTTGGCAGTCCATGCGCCGATACAACCCAGCGCACCAATAATCAAAAACTTGTCGGACACGAACGCACTCTCCTGAACGAAAACAACACCAACTACGGCACAAGCGCGACTGCTCGTCCCGGACCTGCACTACCACCCTTGATCTTGATCGGCAAAAAGATGAAGAACGCCCCTCGAGGTGGAACACTCTTGAGATTGGCCAGCAATTCGATGTACATCATGCCTTGCCCGAGCCCAAACACGTGAGGCGGAACACCTTCGTGCGCTGCGCCAACACTGACTCCATCGAGTCCGATTGTCGTCACGCCGCGATCCAGCAGCAACTGAAGCGCCGGAATTCCGGGCGTTGGCCAGCCCGGCCCCTGTTGCAGCAGAAACGGATTCAGCACGTATGGGGCGCCGTCCGGCATCGGCAGGTAGAACTGATCCCAGTCAGATCGAAACAGGACAATGTCGTCCGGCTTCAGCGTGCCATGTTCCGATTCCCACAGAACGATGTGCTCGGGCAGAATCTCGGGACTGACGCCGCCTTCGCCTGTACCGGTCAAGCTGGTGACATCGATCACCGCAGCCGGACCCATCATCTTCGAGAGATCGAGTTGCTCCAGCGTGACCTTTCCGATTTCGGCCGCGTTTAGCAGACCGGAATCAGGCGGCGGAATGAAATGAGCCGGGGCATCGATGTGGGTTCCGCAGTGTTCATCGAGGATCACAAAGGCTGTGTGGTACGGCCCGCGACTGCCGAGCACTGGCTGAGGGTGGTCGGCGTCATTGGCAAAGTAGTTGAAGACCTTGCGTTGGAATGGCATATGCGTCGGCCACGCTGAGGGAAACTCCTCTGACAGCGTGACCGTCAGATCAACTACCGTGCTCGCCCGGAATCCGGCTAGTAACGAGCCCAGGCCGTCGAATTCCTCACTCATCGAAATCGTCCTCGTTCTGCGTCGAAGCAATCTCCCAATTCTCGCACGAACCGGCCGAGATTCATCGTGCGGACTGGATGGAACTGGCGTAGACAATTCCGCATCTCGGACTGTCATTGGGGTGTGGAGGCTCGCAAGGGCGACACCAGCGAGGCCGCTGGTGACTACGTTCGCGGCTTCCGCGGCAAACGAATGGGCCGACCGAGATATTCCCCAATCGACCCAATTTGCGGGACGTGCACGATTCGAAACTTACTCAGTCTGGATCTGGACCTTTTCGAGGCGCAGGGCGATCACGTTCAGGACGAGCGCAGCACGAGGATGATGCCGTGCAGCGCTTCCTTGAAGTAGATGCTGATATTCGGCAGCAGGTTCAGTCCGTTGGAGAGGACCGCGAAGATCAGCAGTCCCAGCACGGTGTTCAACATGCCGCCTTCGCCACCGAAGAGCGACGTGCCGCCCAGCACGACCGCCGCAATCGTGTCGATCAGCATGTTGTCCGCCGGGCCGGGTTGGCGCTCTGAGCCGACCGATGAAGAGCATTCCGGCGATGCCCGCGGTCAGGCCGGAGGTCATCATCACGCAGCATGATCACCCGGCGCGTATCGACGCCGGACATTTCCGCCGCCTCGCGATTGCCGCCGGTCATGTAGACCTATCGTCCGAAGTGGTGTACTTGAGCACGATGTCTCCGAGGATCAAGAAACCCGACCGCAACCAATCCGATGACCGGAATGCCAAGGAAGAGGTTGCCGACGCTTGCGATGTGCGGCATCACGGCGGAGCATCGAAGATCGGTTTGCCGTCGTTGATGAAGGTCGCCAATCCGCCGGCGATGGTGAGCATGGCCAGCGTCATCATGAACGACGGGATGCCGACGTAGGAGATGAAGAATCCGTTGACCAGGCCGAGGAACGCGGCGACCGTGGCCACCAGAATGCCCCACTGACCCAGGCCGTGCCAGTCACCACCCAAAACCAGGCGGCGATCATCTCCGCAAAACACGGCGATCGACGCGATGCTCAGGTCGATCTCCGCGCAGAGCAGCACGAACGTCACTCCGGTCGCCGCGACGGCGATCGGGGCAACCTGCGTCACCACGTTGCGCAAGTTGCTGAGGCGTCAGGAAGGTGTCGGTTGTGATCGAAAAGAAGATCACCACCACGATCAGGGTCAGCAATGGCGCCAGAATGCGGGCGTTTCGGGTCGCCAATTGAGAAGCGGATTACCTCCTCGGTCGAGCTCGATCCTGGCGCTGTGCTGCATTCGCACTCATATCGTTCCTCCCGACTCATCGTCGTTTCTCCACCTGTCCCTCGCAGCGATTAGGCGTAGACCAGCAGATCTTCTTTGCTCACCTGCTCTTCGACGAATTCGGCGTGATCTTTCCCTTGGACATGACCAGGATCCGGTCCGACTCGGTCAGCACGGTTTCCGGCTCGGTCGACATCAGGAGGATCGCAACCCCTTGCTCCTTGAGCTTGCGATCAGGTCGAGCACTTCGCGCTTGGCGCCCACATCCATGCCACGCGTTGGCTCGTTGAGAATCAGCACCTTCGGTGTCTTGGTGAGCCACTTGGCCAGCACGACCTTTTGCTGATTCCCACCGCTCAGGTGGCCGGCCAGCATCGTCGGGCTGGCCGGCCGGACACCGGTCGCTGCACCAGCGTGGCGACCGTCCATCTCGATTCGTGCCGGAAAGACCGGTTTGACCAGATGATCGAGATGCGCGAGCGTGATGTTCTTGTAGATCTCGTGTTTGGGAAAATGGTCGCCCGCCGATTCTCGGTGAGATAGGCGATACCCAGCTTCTTGGCCTTGGTCGGGTTCGATGGCTTGACGACTTCGTTGTCGATCAGAATGCGAACCGCTCGGGCTTGAGCCGTCCGAAGAGCGCCCGCGCAATTTCGGTCATGCCGGCGCCCAGGTAGCCGAAGAGGCCGAGGATCTCACCCTCGTGCACGTCAAAGGTGACATTCTCGAACTCACCGGGAACGGTCACCGCATTCAGCTCCAGCGCAATCTTGCCCTCGACAGGCGCCGGCAACTGCGTTCCAGCTTCGTACGTCTCGGCCAGATCGGTGCATCCCGGCCGATCATGAGATTGACCAGCTCGTGCTTGGTCAGACCCACGATTCTCGAGCGTGTCGACCTTTCGCGAGTTCTTGAGCACCGTCACCCGGTCGGAAACCGCCAGCACATCCTCCAGGAAGTGCGAGATGAAGATCATGCTCTTGCCGCGGGCTTGCAGAGTCGCGCATCAGCTCGAAGAGTCGCTCCGTCTCTGGCACGGAAAGCGCCGAGGTCGGCTCATCGAGGATGATGATGTTGGCGCCGGAAATGATGATCCGGGCGATTTCGATCAGCTGCTGGTTGCCGAGGGAAAGCTGCCCCATGCGCTCGTCGACATCGATATCGATTTCGAGGCGAGCAATGCTGGCGGGACTCGTTCCGAATTCGCTTCCAGTCGATCAGCCCGAACTTGTTGGTGGTGCCGGCCCAGAAAGACATTCTCCGCGACGGAGAGCGTCGGCATCAGGGTGAGTTCCTGATAGATCATGCCGATACCGGGCGCCTTGGCTGCGGCCGGGGATCGGAACTTGACCGGTTGCCCGCAAGCAGCATTTCGCCCTAATCGGGCGTTGCACACCGCTCAGAATCTTGGAGAGCGTGCTCTTGCCGGCCCCGTTTTCGCCGATCAACCCGTGGATTTCACCCGGATCGAGCTTGAAATCGACATCGTCGAGCGCGGTGGCGCCGCCGAATCGCTTGCGCGTTGCGCAGCTCGAGGACGTAGGTGACCGCCTGGTCCGTGGACGCTACAGGTGAGGACAGCGGTAGCTCCCTCACCTGTGGTCGTGACTCTCAGGATGACGAGAGGTCGGCAGTTGATGGCGGAAGCTTCTCCGCATGTGAGCGCAGTTGAGTTTCGTCCGCCATCACTAACCTTCCTGAAACCTCGCCTCCCTGACGTCGATCGGCTAGTACTGGAAGTTGTCGTACAGCCAGATGTAGCCCGCAGCGTTGTCGGCCGTGATCGGGCCACCGTCGGCGCGGATGAACTTCGGCATTTCGCCACCGGCGAGTTGTCGGTGCCGGAGACGTTCAGGTATCCAGCCCAGACCGAGCCACCGTGGATGCGACCGGACGGGTTGATGACCGATGCGGTGAGCGTTGCCTTCGAGGATCGCCTCGCAGGCGTTCTTGCCGACCGTCGACACCGACGATCTTGATCTGATCCTGCTTGCCGGCCGATCGACGATGGCGGCTGCGGCCAGCGCCATGTCGTCCGAGTGGAAGTAGCCACCGACGACATTCGGGTAGCGCTGCAGCAGGTCCTGCCAGAGGCTGGCGACGATCTCGGTCTGCCATTCGCCCGGGGTCTCGTCGACCACCGGTGACGTCCGGGTACTTGGCGAACCACCTGCTGGAAGCCGTCGTAGCGGCCCTGCGCGCCGGTGTGACCGAGCTGACCGTGGGTGTGGATGACTTCACCCTGGTCGTCGATGGCCTTCATGAGCTCCTCGGCGACCGTGGATCCCATGTAGATGTTGTCTGGCTCGATGAAGGTCAGGAAGTTGTATTCCATGTTCGCTTCCGGATCCTGAATCAGCCGGGTGTCCATGATGATCAGCGGAATGTCGTTGCCGATGACCATCTGGGCGCCATCGACCAGCGCATCGGACGACGCCGGGTGCAGGGCAACGAAGTCCAAGTCCTCACCGGAAATCGTCTGCAGCGCCGAAAGCTGCTTCGCCGCCTCGAACTGGCCGTCGAAGGCCTCGACCTCGACGCCGAGCAGGCAGCCGACGAACTTGGAGGTCTCGATACCATGGGAAACCCAGGTGGAGGCCGCGCCGACTTCGACCGTCGCCATTCGGTACTTCACTGCCGGAAGATCGTCCGGGAGAATACCGAGATTGTGCGAGTGCGCTCGCCGCCGATACACCCGGACGCAGACCACCCATCGCGGCCAACATTCCGAGACCTGCACCACCGCCGACAAACCCCCGGCGCGTGATGTTGTTCATAAGGGATCGAACCTCTTTACGGTTCAATCCTTTTCCGATCTGACCCATGGCTGCCCAAACCTCCGTCGGCTCAATGCAACTCAGCCGAAGCACCATCGCCGCGGCTGTCGTTTATGTACCCGTGACGTCCCGAACATCGAGACACCATCATGGCCAATTTTGTAGGCGAGTCCACCAACGGAAAGCAATTTCCGGGTCACTCGGCAAGATTGCGCTTTAAGACGAAGAGGAAACTAGCACATCCGCGCAATCACGGTCAACATATAAACGTTGATTTCAGACCCGAATGTGTAAACGCTTGCAGAATCGTACGGGAGCCAATTGATTGAACACAAATTTGTCCGGCAAAACCGTCATCGTGACCGGAGCTGGATCCGGCCTCGGACAGGCGACGGCCATCGCGCTCGCAGAGGAAGGGGCCACTGTCGTTATCACCGAACTGCCGGATCGCATGGACCGGGCCGATGAAACGATCAGTCTGATTTCTGATCGCGGTGGCACGGCGGTAGCTCTCTCCCTGGATGTCCGCTCTCTTGACTCAATCACCAACTGCGTGGACCAGGTTGTAGCCGCCCATGGACGAATCGATGTGTTGGTCAATAACGCTGGCGTCAATATCCGCCGACGCGCGTTCGATGTCTCCGAGACCGACTGGGATACGGTCATTGATGTCAATCTCAAGGGCGTCTTCTTCATGGCCCAGGCGGTCGGACGGCAAATGCGGGATCAGTCGCCTTCGGGCGGTTCGATCATCAACATCTCCAGCATCATGGGGTTGGTCGGATATTGGGACCGGGTTGCCTATTGCTCCAGCAAGGCCGCGATCATCAACATGGGACGCGTGCTGGCGGTCGAGTGGGGTGAGCACAACATCCGGGTCAATGCGGTCTGCCCGACCTTCGTGGAAACACCGCTGACCAAACCGCTCTTCGAATCCCAACCCGAGTTCACCGCAGACGTCATGGCCAGAACCATGACCGGACGATTTGCCAACGCCGGACGACATCGCCGCTGCCGTCGTCTTCCTGGCCAGTTCGGGGGCGACCTCGATCACCGGCCAGGCGCTGACTGTCGATGGCGGCTGGACCGCGCATTGAGTTCGAACGCACCCCGAATCGCAATCATCGGGGCAGGTATCAGCGGACTGACTGCCGCACACGAACTGTCCCGTCTCCGGCCGGATGCATCAATCACGATCTTCGAGGCGTCGGATCGTGTTGGCGGGAAGCTGTGGACACAGGACCAGGACGGATTCGTCATCGAGCGCGGTGCCGATTCGTGGCTGGCGGCGAAACCGTGGGCGGCCGATCTCGCTCGCTCGCTGGGACTCGAGGCGGAACTGGTTACCACCAACCAGGCCAGTCGGGGCACATTCATCGCCCGCGGAGACAATCTGTTTCCGCTTCCGGAAGGATTGTCCGGTCTGTCCCAACCCGACCTGGACCGATCTTCAAGTCGCGATTGCTTTCCAGAGCGGCAAAGTCCGGGTTGCGCTGAAGCATTCGTTCCGCCGGACAGATCCGGGCAAGAACAGTCAATTGCCGGGTTCATGCGGCACCGGTTGGGACGCGATGCTTATGACCACATGGTCGAGCCATTGCTGTCTGGCATTTATGCAGGCGATGGCAACCACTTAAGCGCCGATGCTACGTTTCCCCAATTGGTTCAGCTTGAACAGCAATACGGAAGTCTGTTGCGAGGCTTGCGTCAGTCCAATGGTCAACGGAAATCAGGCGTCAAGGCAGGGTTCATCTCGTTGCAGGGCGGACTCTCTGTGCTGATCGATGCGCTGATCGGCGCACTCAACGCTAATGGCGTCGAGCTGCGCGCGGGGCAGCCGGTGAATCAGATTGAACGCACCAGCGTCGGCTTTGAAATCAACGACGAATCGTTCGACAAAATCCTGGTTGCGACCGACGCAGCCAATGCCGCACGGCTACTGGCAACGCTCTCTCCGATCGCTTCAAGCAGCGTTGCGGCGATACAGCAGGTCTCGACCGTCACGGTCGCCCTCACCTACCCGCTTGATCGATTGATGCGCCCGCTGAGCGGTCACGGCTATGTCATTCCACGTGCCGAAAAACGCTCCTGCCTGGCCATGACCTGGATGACGTCCAAGTGGGAGAATCGGGCACCGCAGCATCACGCCGTGGTCCGTGTCTTTGTCGGACGGGCTGGAGACGAGGGTTGGATAGACGCGTCAGACGACAAATTGATTGCCACCGCGCTCGCCGAAGTTCAGCGGACCCTGGGAGCAACTGGCGATCCGTCTGCCACGCTCGTCACCAGATGGCGCGATGCAATGCCGCAGTACAACCTCGGTCACCGCAAACGCATAACCGCCTTTGAACAGGCTATTGCGGACATGGACGGACTGTCAGCGACCGGGAACTATTTGCGCGGAGTAGGCATTCCCGATTGCATCCGTGAAGCCCAGTCAGTTGCTCAGCGGATGGCTGGCACCCTGCCCTAGGGGACGTTGAGGTGGTAATCCGGAATCCTGCCGAATCGCTCCGACGGCCAGTTTGAAAACCAGGCCTGCCCGATGACGTTCTCCAAGGGAACCGGCCCGAACGAGCGTGAATCAAAGCTGTGCTCCCGATTGTCGCCCATGACGAAGATCATGTCGTCCGGTACGACGAAATCCTCGCAGTATTCGGGCGTGTCGCAGGTCGTGAACACCTCGTCCAGATACGGCTCATCGAGTTCAATGCCGTCCACGAAGACCTGGCCATCCCGAACGGACACATGATCGCCAGCCACGGCAATGGTGCGCTTGATGAACGGTTCTTCGGAGTACTCCGGCGGATTCAGCACGACGATGTCCCCGCGATCGGGCGAGTGAAACGGATAAAAGTCCCCGGATCCCGGATCGACACCAGGAATCCACCCGATCCAGGCATCAAGATCGAAGTGCATATAGACCGCCCGGTTAACCAGTACCCGCTCCTGATCTTCCAGATTCGGGGCCATACTCCGGCCATCCACCTGATACGGCAAGAGCAGCAACCGCGCAGTCAGGAAAATGATCATTGCCAGCAGTAATGTCTTCATGATCTCCGGGAAAAGCGCAAATCCCGGGTTGGTTCCGTTCCCGCTCTCTCTGGATTCAGTTGGCGCGTCGGATTCGTTCAAATGGCGACCGCGGTTCGATTTCAGTGATGTTCGCGACATGGAATGACATTCGCACAGTCACCTGGCATTGCAATCTTGCCGATTCGTCCACAGACTGACAAGGTGACCAACTGCCCGAATTGGGCGATTCACGACTTTTTGGCGCAAAGACTACCGGAGCGATTCACATGACGTTCGGCTGCCAGCCCTTGCTAAAATTGATGATGGTCGTAATGCTCCTGGCTGGAGCGTACGTGGCACCAACATCTACCCTCGCCCAGGATGACGGTTTCGATCCGGAAACCTTCACGCTCAATCTCGAGTTGGTTGTCGACGGCCTGTCGAGTCCGGTCCTGATGATTGATCCGGATGATGGCACTGGCCGGATGTTTATCGTGCAGCAATCTGGGCAGGTTCTGATCCGGCAGGACGATGCGGTTCTGGAGCAACCGTTCCTCGATATCAGCGGTCAGATCAGCACCGATTCCGAGCAGGGTTTGCTGAGCATCGCCTTGCATCCGGATTTCGCCAACAACGGTCAATTCTTCATCTACTTCACCGATGCCGACGGAAACACGCAAATTGAGCGATGGACCGTCAGCTCTGACGATCCGAACATCGCCGACCCTGCAACGGCAGAGACAATCCTGACCGTCGAGCAACCTGCCCCCAATCACAACGGAGGACTGCTGCTCTTCGGGCCGGATGGCTACCTCTATGTTGGCCTCGGAGACGGCGGGGGGCAGGGCGATCAGGACGGCAACGCCCAGAACCTCGGCGCTCTGCTCGGCAAGGTTCTTCGCATAGATATCGACACAATATCCGGCGAACTCGCTTACGGGATTCCGGAAGACAACCCATTCGTCGGCACAGAGGGCGCTCGCGGGGAAATCTGGGCGCTCGGTCTTCGCAATCCGTGGCGATACTCGTTTGATCGCGAAACTGGCGATTTGCTTATCGGCGACGTCGGTCAGGGAGACATCGAGGAGGCGAATCTGGCTCCGGCTGGTGAAGGCGGATTGAACTTTGGCTGGAATCCCAAAGAAGGGCCGAATTGCTACGCAGTCGACGATTGTGACGACCCCGCCTTTACCGACCCGTTCTTCTGGTATGACCATAACGTTGGCGGCTGTTCGATCGTGGGCGGCTATGTCTATCGCGGCGCGGCCATTCCGGATCTGGTCGGCGGATACGTGACCGGTGATTACTGCACCGGGCAAATTTGGGCTGTCGATCCTGTGACCGGCGAGGCTTCAGCTCCGGTGGAGAGCGGGCTCAACATCAGCTCATTTGCCGAAGATGCTGACGGCGAGCTTTATGTCATTGATCTGAACGGTGCGATCTATCAGCTTGTTCCCTAGACCGGATTCAACACGCGATCCGGCCACACATATACGTCCGGCTGGCGGTTGGCGACGGAGGGAATCTGGCGACGGATCGTCTGAATATGATTGCGGTCTACCACGGCGGTGATGACCGATTCGAGATCGGGTGCTGTCGCCACTACCGTACCCCAGGGGTCGACAATCATCGATCGCCCGTAGCACCACTTGCCCGGCAGGTATTGGCCGAACTGGTTGCAGGCAACCATGTAGACCTGATTCTCGATTGCCCGCGCTCGAATCAGCACTTCCCAATGGTCCTTGCCCGTTGTCATGGTGAACGCAGCCGGGACAAGAATTACTTCGGCACCCTTGAGCGCCAGGATCCGGAATAGTCTCCGGGAAGCGCAGGTCGTAACAGGTCGCCAGTCCGACGGTGACTCCATCGAGCTCGAACGTGACGATTTCGTCCCCGGGGGCGACTGTAGCTGACTCCTGGAAACTGGCCACGCCATCCAGCGAAACATCGAACATGTGCACCTTGCGGTACTTCGCCACAATTTCACCGTCCGGATTGAAGACCAGCGCAGTATTGCGGACGCGATGATCACCCTCAACCAGCTCAACGAATGTTCCGGAGTGCAGGTAGATGCCGTGGCGCCGGGCGCGATCGGCCAACCGTTGGGTCAGGTCACCGGGGATTGGTTCAGCGTTATCCAGATTGCGCTCCGGATCGCCCATATACGTCCAGACTTCCGGGAGCATCACCAGCCTGCGCCCCGCTCGACGCTGCCTGATCAATCAGCGCCAGCGCCTTGTCGATGTTGGCGATCTTGTCATCCTTCGGGCTGAACTGGACAGCGGCAATCGCGATGTGCTGAGGGCCGGGAATGGTCTGATCCATGGAATTTCTCCTCGGTGTGGTGCTGCAGCGGCTTCCTATCCATCTTATCGCACCCACTTGATCAGTCGTGAGTGGGCTGTAAGGGCTAGGATTACGTCGTTAACGAGCGGTTAAGGGCATACTTATGTGCAAACGGCGTCCGATTTCAGGCCCGACCGGCATCACAGGCGCCGAATACACATACATTCAACATGGAGGACCGTATGAGTCAATCAATTGCCACCGATCCTCAAAAGCTCGCCGGTGAAGAACTTCTCAACTGGTTTGTATCCAATTTGCGCTCCGAAATCGATGAGCGCGGGTACCGTCTCGTTCAGGAAAACGAACAGACAGACGATGGCGGCATTGTTCTCTATCCCGTCGGACCAGCCGGCCCGAAGAGCTTCCGCCGTCGCAACCGGGCAGTGTTCGTGGTCGGAATTGACGAGGCCGAGACCTTTCCCGAGGTACCACTCAAGACCGGTTACCCGATGCTGCTACGTACCCTGGCCAATCTCTTCATCATGATTTGCAAGAATGGCAAGGAAAACAGCCCGGAAGCCTATTTCTTCACCCTCGAGCAGGGCTTTTACGCGATTCCGTACCAGGGCGATGCCGATCTCTTCTTTGAGCAGATCGTCGATCGCCTCGTTCCGCTGGCAACTTCGCAATTGATCGTCGAGAACGATTTCGTTCCCGATCTGGAAGAGGAACTCTGGAACGGCGACGAGATCACCCAGTCGATTACCCGGGCCGGACAGCACCTCGACGAACTCGATCTTCTGCCATCACCATTCCCGCTCGAGGAGTACTTCTCGCCGGACGACTTCCGCCACGTCAAATCGCTGTTCCAGATGGGCGGCCTGAGCTACGGCAATTTCAGTGCCCGCAAGGACGACACTCGATTCTGGATGAGTGCCAGCGGCGTCGACAAGAGCAAGCTCGTAGAGATCAACCGCGACATCCTTCTGGTCACCGACTACCTTCCCGAAAAGCGGGCAATGCAGATTTCGGTCGCGCCCAATATCCAGCCTCGTCGCGTTTCGGTCGATGCGATCGAGCACTGGATGATCTACCGCGAGCACCCATCGGTCGGCGCGATCCTGCATGTCCACGCGTGGATGAATGGCATCAAGTCGACGCACATCAATTACCCCTGCGGAACCTATGAATTGGCCGAAACCGTTGCTGAGCTGGTTCGCCAGGAGCCTGACCCAGGACACGCAGTGATCGGTCTGAGGAATCACGGTTTGACCATAACAGGTGAGAGCCTTGACGAAATCTTCGACCGCATCAACGGCAAGATTCTTCGCCAGGTCCCGATGAGTTGATGTGATGCGAGCGCTGGAATACAAGTTCTCGCTTCCCAATTACCTTGCCGTTCGTACCGCGGACCGATTGCCGCTGGGCATGCTGGAACGCGGGTCGATTCCAGGTCTCAAGGAGATCGCTCCCGTCCAGCGACCGCTGCCGGGAACCGACTGGCTTCGACTGACACCTAGTCTCTGCGGAATATGCGGCAGCGACATGAGCATGATCCTGAACCGCAGCAGTCCGGCCCTGATGCCGTTTATCTCGTTTCCACTGACACCGGGCCACGAAGTGATCGGGACCATTGCTGAGGCGGGTGCTGATGCTGGCGGTTTCAGCATTGGGCAGCGGGTGGTCGTGATGCCTCTGATCAGTTGCCAGATGCGCGGGGTCGAGCCGTGCGCAGCCTGTGCCAGGGGTGAGCCAGGCGTGTGCACCAAGACCACAGAGGGCTCGCTTTCGGCCGGGATGTTGACAGGCTTCTGCAAGGATCTCCCGGGCGGCTGGTCGCAGGACATGATCGTCCACCGCTCACAGGTCTACGCCATCCCGGACGAGATTCCAGACACAGATGCAGTCCTCATCGAGCCATTCAGCGTCGCGCTCCATGCCGTGCTCCGCGACCCGCCGCCGGACGATGCCAAGGTTCTGATCATCGGTAGCGGCACCATCGGACTCCTCGTTCTGGCTGCCCTCCGTCTCCTCGGCAAACAATGCGATATCACCGTTCTGGCCAGGCACAAGCGCCAGATCGAGCTGGCCGAGCAATTTGGAGCGACCCGGGTGCTCAAGAAATCGGCCGGAGATGCTGCTCGCGAAGTCGTTGGAGCCAAGCGCTATCGATTGATCAAGGGTGGGCACTCGTACTCGGGCGGGTTCGACTGGGTGTTCGACTGTGTCGGAAATCGCAAGTCGGTCGACGAAAGTCTTCGCATTGCCGGTCCACAAGCCCACGTCGTCATGGTCGGGTGTGCGTCGGAAGTCTCGAAGCTTGATCTCAGTTATGTCTGGGCGCGGGAACTACAGATCACCGGCTGCTATGTCTATGGCAAAGAGCGAAACCTGCCGAATCAGCCGCACAGCTTCGAGGTCGCAATCGACTTGCTTCGCACCCGGTCCGATTTTGGACTTGGCAGCATGGTCACGCACACGATTGCGCTGTCGGATTGGCGAGCCGGGATGCAGGCAGTGCTGGATCGCAAAGGCTCCGGAGCAATCAAGGTCGTCTACGACTGCCAGCGCTAACCGTGGCTAATAGATCAACGCGACAATCACGAAGATGATCGCTACGACAGCGATGATGCTGAATATCACTACGATCGCGAAGCACGAACGGGCGGCGGAAATAACGTCGCCATCGGCGATTACAACATCTTCGTAATCGTCACCCGACTCTGCTCGTTGGTCTGGAGTCTGAAAATCCGGAGTCGTCAAACGTTCAACCTGCTGACCCTGGCGTGGATTGATTCAATGAGGCCCGCCACACATGGAGTATTCGGGTGATGGCGGTGAGGTGCGTGGCGATTGCCAGGAACCAGAGTGCATAGATCTCGATACCGAAAATCAATCCAGCAGCCAAAACCAGTACTCGCTCCGGTCTCGCCAAGTAATCCGACCGACGCCTTGTACCCGGCTGCCTCTGCTCGGGCTCGGGCATAACTGATCAGCAAGGCACCCGCCGCCGCAACAAATGTCAGGAATGCCCCACTTCGCGCATGTTCGGTGTCCAGCATGTAATAGAGCACACCGCCAAAGACGATGACCTCGGAGTAGCGATCAATTGTCGAATCGAGAAATCCACCAAACGCAGACGAAAGTCCAGTCGCCCGGGCAACCGCCCCGTCCAGCATGTCGAATGCGCTTGCCACAATCAGCAAGATGCCACCGATAAGCGGATGCCCGGTCGCAATCACGATCGCCACACCGACATTCAACACCAGGCCAATGATCGTCAGGAGGTTCGGGGTAAACCCGAGGTTAGCCAGAAATTGGCCAATCACGAGTAATCGTTGGCGGACCATGGTTCCGATCCGCTCAGAAATCACAGCCGGTTACTCCTGCCGCCATTTGGCGCTATTCGCGGATTCCAATGCCTGCCCGTACTGATCCAGTACCCGGCCCGCAATTTTGTTCCACGCATATGAATTCGCTGTTGCCAAGCCGTTGGTTACCAGATACTTCTGCAATTGTTGATCTGCCAACAATCTAACAATACCAAGTGCCAGTGCCTGACTGTCCTGCGGCGGAACCATGAGCCCGTCTTGTTCGTGTGTGACCACGCCCGCGTACCCGGGAATATTGGACGCGACCAGCGGTTTGCCCGAGGCCATCGCCTCCAGCAGGATGATCCCGAAGCTCTCACCCTCAACAGATGGAGCGCAGACGATTGTGCTGCTCGCGTAGTAGCGAGGCAAATCTTCCTTGGATACCTGCCCGACGAAATCGATTCCTCGAATCCTGTTGCGCTCAATAATGCCTGCGACCCGGCTTGGATCACCGGGACCGACCACCATCAGTCGCACATTCGGGAACTGCTGCTGCACGAGTGGCAAGGCTCGAAGCAGATACTTGAACCCCTTGCGACTCTCGTTGTATCGCCCGACAAAGAGAATTCGGGGAACGCCATCAGAGGCCCAGGGGAACGGCTCAATTCCGTCACTGAAACGCTGCGGATCAATACCATTCGGGACAATCGTGTACGGGCCCTCGAAATACTGGCTGACGAACTCCCGCGCCGATTCAGACACCGCCATTCGGGCATCCAGTCGACCAAGCACAAAGGACATGTACGGCTTGAACGCGGTGTACCAGGGGTTGGAGAACCGGTAGGCATGAAACGTTGCGACATTCACCGCTTTCGAGTTCAGCAACACCATGTAGGGCAGAACCGGCGTCAGTGGCTCGTGAAGATGGATGACGTCGAACTGTTCCTGGCGGAGAAGCTCCTTGACGGCGCTGTACAGCGTCACATCGAAGGTCAAGCGCACCTTGGAGTTGTTACCTGGAATTGCGACCGTTCGCCCGACACCGTAAAAGTCCTTGCCAACCTCGAGTCCGCCACTCTGCGACCTCGGGGCGATGATCTTCACCTCATGCCCGAGTGTGTTGAGCTCGGTCTTGAGATGCTGGATATGCTCCGCCACCCCACCCGGGTGACCAAAGTCATACGGAGTGACCTGTGCGATCTTCACGTGCCGACCGTCCCAGGCAAGGTGGGCAACTGAACCGTTGATATGGAGGCTGCGGGTATCTTCACGGGTGAAGAATAGTAGATAGTGGGGAGTCCGTAGTATTCAGGCACGAGAGATTCGTCAAAACCGGCGCATTCCCGGAGGAAACGCCTGTTTCGCCTTGCCGAGAGCCCGAGCAGTCGTCAGGCCGGTTACGAGTGAAACAACCGCTCCGCCGATACCAATCAACAAGATCGTGACGACCAGAGCACTCTGGATTGCCTCATCACCCCAATAAACAAGTGCCACGAGCGCCACCAACCCGCAAAGGGCTGCCGTCCAGATCAGCACACGACCAATTGCGGCATTCGCCTGAAACCAGATATGGTCGTCGCCATCCGTATCAGCAGAACGCAGACCGAATGCGGAGCTGGCCGCGACCCGTCGGGTGGCGAGGGGAACACCGGCTCCCAGGAAAATGATCATGGCCACCATTCCGATGACAAATGCAATGAATCCAGACAAGTGAACGAGCTCCTTCACGCCTCGACGAATGCACTGCATCAGCCGACTGTTGTGCCCTATTGTGCCAGTCCCCAGATTCGGCCCCGCCATGACGCCGGAGCCCGCACCAGAAGCAGCCCTGCAATAGCGACCGCTGCGCCGATTGCCTTTATCAGGGTGATCTGTTCATCGAACACAATTGCCGCCATCACCGCACTCAGGATGGGCACAAGCAACCCATAGCTTGAGGCGATCGCCGCACCACGCCGAGAGATCGCATAGTTCCACAACTGATAGGCAACATAGACCGGGAAGATGATTACGAAAACGAGTCCTATCCAGATCCGGGCAGACATCTCGGACCATGGCTGACCAACGACGCTGTACCCGCCAATGAACACAAGTGGGGCTGTTCCGATCAGCAGTTGCCACGCGGCCAACAGATCCGACGGGTATTTGCGAACGAGCGGCCGATTCACTAGCCCATATCCTGCGAAACAGACCGCAGCGGCAAGACTCAAGAGTGCTCCAGCCACGGTGTCGCCTGCCTCCCGCTTGTCGATGAGGAAGATCACCGTTCCGGCAACCGCGACCGCCAGTCCCAGCCATCCGAATGGTGGCAACGGTTCTCCCATAATCGCCATCATGATCATCGTAAAGAGCGGCACCAGCGCGACCAGCAATGAGATCGTGAAGACTGAACTCTTGTCGAGGGCAAATACTCCGAACAGCTGGTAACCGGTATAACCAATCGCCGCTCCCGCTAACACCCTCGACCAATCGGTCCGGTCAATGCTGAGTGATGCAAATGTGGAGCGCCGGATCAGGATCACGGTCCAGGCAAGCAGCGTGATCATCACGAAACGCGTCGTCATGAACGCCAGGGGATCAAAGACCTTGAGTGCGTCTTTCATTGCAATCCAGGTCACCGACCAGATCAGGACAACAGCGGTGATGGCCAACTCCGGGAGCCATCGCCTCATTGAGGAGTTTGATCAGAGGTAGACACCGTCAAACCGTCGTATGCAATAAAGGCACCTGGCGGAAGCATTGCCTGGGCAGATTGGTGGTCGATCTCGTGACTGAGATGGACTAGCCAGGCTTCTCGCGGCTCGAGTTCCTCAATAATTTCTGCCGCCTCCTGAATGCTGAGGTGAGTCGGGTGTGGACGGTCGCGGAGCGCGTTTATCACAAGAACGTCAAGGCCATGAAGACGATCACGTGTCTCGACTGGAACGTCTTTCGCGTCGGTAATGTACGCGAGCGTACCGAACCGATATCCATATACCTTCAACTTGCCGTGCCAAACCGGAAGCGGTTCGATCTCAACACCATTGATTGAGAATGGACCGGTCACTTCGTGAAGTGTGAGATCTGGTTTGCCGCCATAAAACGGAAAAGCGTCCTCGAACGCATAGGCAAACCGCTCCCTGAGGACCGCGGCAGTCTCCGGTGAGGCATAAATCGGGAGGTGCGCCTGGGCCATTTCGTTGAATCGACGTAGATCGTCGAAACCACCAGTGTGATCAGCGTGCGCGTGGGTGAACAGCGCAGCATCAATGTGATCAAGACCATTGGCCAGCGCCTGGCTGCGCAATTCGGTCGAGGTATCGATGAGGATATCAAGTCCACGGTGCCGTACGAACGCAGACGTTCGACCGCGCTTATCGCGAGTGTCCGTTGAACCACATACGGCGCACGAACAGCCGATTACCGGAATACCGTTAGATGTGCCAGTGCCGAGGAACGTGATAACAGTCATTGAATCAGGGGTGTCCGATTAGTCGGGAACATCAGGCGATCCTTAGTCGCGCCCAAGTATAGACGGACCTCCTCCGTCCGCCGGTGCCAGCGTACCGCTGCGTACCGGCCTATTCTCCTTTGGGACCAAAAGGCATCTTGCCCTCCTTCTCCGGCCGACGGCGCGTCACTAGCATGGTCGAAAGAGCAGCGGGACATTCCTGCATCGACTCTTTCTCATACTCGTGAAGGTTTCTCCATGGTCGCTCAGGGTTCAATCAGCCAATCGGATCAGATGACGCCTGTCACCCGATTAGGTCAGCCGCAACCCGTTCTCTCTCCGCGATCGCAACGCAGCATCGAACAAATTGCCGCGGGTCTCGCCAAAATTGCAATTGAACCAACGCTTAATGGCATTTACGACGAATCCGTAGGATTGCTCTCAAGGCTTCCAGCCGTTGCTACGGTCGTCCTGGTTCGACCGGACGCCAACGGATTGCTGGCGCTCTGCTTTCAGCACGGTATCCCGGTGAATGAACGGCTCATCGAAAACTGCACATCCGCGCTGCACCAACAATGGATCGCAAGCCACGCGCTGGATGGTGATATCGCTGGGCCGGCGCCCTTTGCTCTCCCGACCCGCGATGACGTTCTGCTGGTCCCGATGGTGAGCGGCGATGCATTACTCGGTGGCTTCATTCTGGTTGGCAAGACTGGCATTCCGCCGGCCGTCGGCTCGGCTGAACGGGTGAGCGCGGCAGCTATCGGCACGGTTACCGCTCAGGCTATCGACAACTTGCTCACCCGGCAACGAGTGGCAATTGGTATGTCGCCGCTGGAACATGACGCTCAGCAAGCACAACTTCGCAAATCCATCGGCCGCGAACTCCACGATGGGCCGACTCAGGAGTTGGCCCTTGCCGGAATCACGCTTGATCGACTGGTTCGGACCTTGGGCGAAGATCAGGCAATTGCCGCTGATGCTCGCCAGGCTCGCGATCTGATCGACAAGGCAATCAATGGCATGCGGTCGGTGATCGGGAAGCTGCGCGTGCAGGAACAGCCGGCACCCAGCGCCACAGGTCCGCTGCGGGCCCTGGTCGCAGAGATGGCGCCAACGTCACCATCGCTGGAAGTCGACATTGCCGAGGTTTCCGGCGTGAAGCTCACTCCGGAAGTCGAACGGGCAATGATCGGCATCGTTCGTGAGGCATTGCACAACGTCCGCAAACATGCCCAGGCAGACGGCGTACGCCTGGAAGTCCGTCGGCTGGATGATCACGTCGAAATCGCCATCGTCGATGACGGGGTCGGATTCACCGGCGGTAGTCCGGATGGCCATTTCGGCCTGGATCAAATCAGGGAACTCGCAGAAGAGACCGGCGGCAGCATCGAGATTGGTTCCGCACCTGGGACCGGAACCTCGGTTCGGGCCCGGATTCCAATGCAGGCAGCCGGCATTCGGAGTCCGATAGGGCATTCCGAGGCCGAATATGCGGATTCACCGGTTCGTCGCACAGATGACACGAGGTGACCGAATGGCCATTCCGAAGAAGCAGTTGACATGCGTACGGTGTGGGTACGAACCCACGTTGTTTGATCACGGGTTGGAATTACCAGGGGTGGGGAGTTGAGCGACATGAATAACGGGTCTGTCCCGCAGGGCCAGTCGTCTGAGGGTGAGGGCAAATTGCGCGTCCTCCTGGCAGACGATCATCACCTCTTCCGCGAGGGACTTCGGCAATTGCTGGAGGCCACGGGAGAGATTACCGTCGTCGGTGAGGCCTCGAACGGCGAAGAAGCGATTCGCTTTGCCAAGCAGTTCGAGCCACGGGTTGTCCTGATGGACATCAATATGCCGGTCGTTGACGGAATCCGGGCGACCGAAGCGGTAACTCGCAGTTGCCCGAACACGAGCGTTATCGTGCTCACCATGTTCTGGGAAGATGACTACGCGATCCAGGCAGTACGGGCCGGTGCGAAGGGCTATCTGCTCAAGAATGCGCGATCCGAGGAAGTGATCCGGGCGGTCCGGCTTGCGGCTGCCGGTGGTTCAGCAATCGATCCGTCGCTGGCACCAGTTCTGCTTCGCGAATACCACCGGATGCTGACCCGCACACCAGAAGACAACCAACGAGATGGTGCGCTTACCCAGCGGGACCTGACGCTGCTTCGTTTGCTCGCCGCTGGATACAACAACCGCCAGATCGCCAATGAGCTCAACCTTGCTGAAAGCACGGTCAAGAATTCGCTCTCGGCACTCTTCCAGAAAGTCGGCGTACGAGATCGAACCCAGGCCGTACTCTACGCGTTCGCTGAGGGCCTCGTGCCTCGACCCATGAGTCACGCATCCTAGGCAACTTCACCCACCAAGAGATTTCAGCAGGAGTCGCTCAGGCGGCTCCTGTTTCGTTTGAGCTGATCTGGACGGTGTGAATCCGCAGTCCGCGCGGTCGAACCTCGAATTGCGATGAAGCCGGTTGCCGGAGCACCATACCCACCAACCACAAATCTCCGATCGAGCACGCCGCATGCAGCGCCAGGGCCAACGGCAACGCGGATTTGCCAGGAAGGACAGCACAAAGCACGGCGCCGGCAATCGTAATCACGATCATCGGAGCAGCTGCTATCACGGCAAACTGGCTACGGGTGAAGAGGCTGGCCCGGCGAGGTGCATTCGGCAATCGGCACGATGCGGGCAATCATCTTCAGGCCGTACCGGGGCGTTCCACCAAAGCGAGACATGACCAACCCGTGCACCCAGGCATGAATGACCAGCAATGCGTTGAGTGAAATTAACGCGGTGATCAAATCCCTCGCGGAAATGCTGACTGTCTCGCCTGATGACGAAATGTTGGTAAACACGCCGAAGAAAAACACGAAGATGGCGGCACCAAGCAGGATCAGAATTGCCCGTTCGAGGCCGCTCGGTTGCCAATCCCTGGTTGCGGCTGGTTCGATGACAGGCTCCACAGTTCTCTATCCAGATCACGAGCGCTCAAATACACAAAAGCAATGGTAGTCCGTCCGTTCTGCTCACCTCCCGAGGAGCACGCTGAGATGGGCTACGATCTATCGTGTGGATCACTGGCCGACCCTGGAGCATCGATGAAACGCATTTTCGCTGTCTTGATTGTTCTGGCTGTTTTCCGGTACGTCACCCGCATGGGCTCAAGACGTTCCGACCTTGTCAGACGAGGCGACGACATCCGGTCTGGAACTCGTTGAAGTCGCCACCGATCTCCCGTTTCCGATGGGAATGATCGCCCTCGACGATGGATCGCTGCTGGTTGCGACCAGTCCATCCGAATCGGGGAACTTCTACGACAGCGATGGGGAGATTCTTCGCCTTATTGATTCCGACGATGACGGAGTGTTCGACTCCCGAATCGCGGCGGCCTCAGGTCTGCCGGGATCCCTGGTCGCGCTCGCCATGTTCGACGAACTGGTGATCGTGACTAGTGCCGAGAGCGGCAGTGAGTCGCTGATCTTCCTGGAGATGGGTGAAACCGCCGACGACCCGCTCTCCGAGATCACTCGCTTCTCATTCGAGTTCGGCGGTGCACTTCATCAGAGCTACGGGCTGGCAGTGCGGCAAATCCCGGATAGTGACGATTCATTTGACGTTGTCTTCAACGTTGGGGCTGCTGGCAACGACACGGCCGGACCGATTGTGCCGCTATCTGGTCCGATCTCAGCAGATCTCAATCCTGCGTCGATCTACCTGATCACAGTCACCAGAACACGCGATAGTCTTTCGTTCGACGCTCCAATCCAGCTTGCTAGCGGACTTCGCAACGCGTCGGCGCTGCTTTTCGAGCCTGATTCGGGCGACCTGCTGATTGGCGAGAATGGTATCGACGGATTCGAGAACCCGATCGTCGCCTTCAGTGCCGACGAGATAAATCTGATCCCGGCCGATCAGATTGGCAGCGAGGTGATCGATTTCGGATTCCCCGATGCCTATACCGACTCTGCAACCAGGGTCGAGGTCGGCGACGAATCGGCACTGGTCACCTTCTTGCCGATCGATGGTGACGAGGCTGAAGGGATCGCGGGGATTGCGCTTCTTCCCGATTCATTCCCGGAATCATTTGCGGGAATGCTGATAGCTGGCTTCCACGGTCAATTTGACCTGATTGGAGTTGAGAACGAAGAAAATCCCGTCCGAATGATCGACTTGGCCTCTGGGGACCAGTCTGATCTGATCGTCAACAGCAGCCCTGACGTCGGCCACGTCGACTCGATGGTGGCGACCGAGGATGCGGTCTATCTCGCCGATTTTTGCTCTGGCTCGCTCACCAGTTCCACCGGGTGCGGAATCATCTACCTGCTGACAACCACGGATGACTAGCCTCAGCTCACGTGCTGGCGTGGTCACCGTGCGCGGCAAGGTCAAGACCGGTCTCAAGCAGCGAGCGAAAGTCAGCCAGCGTGTGCCGGTTCAAGGGGAAGACCCGTTCGATTGCTTCGCGCGGACTTGCCGGCGATGCGAAGGGACTACCAGCTGCAAAAATGCCCGTAAACGGCGTATCGACCATCACGGCTCGAACCCGCTCGTCCTGGCGAGAGAATGGATAGGCAAAGGTGTGCACTGGAGCGCCTATAGCGGCGGTCAGCGTGGCCATTCCCTCGCTCATGTCGCTGCGAATCTCATCGTCCGTTAGCGTCGTCAGTGCCTCGTGTCTGCGCGTGTGATAGCCGATCTCCCAGCCCAGCGACATCAACTGGCGGAGTTCAAGTGCAGAGGCAAGTGGTGCCATCGGTCCGCCATACCGGGCATCCCATTCAGCGGTCTTCCCGATCAGGTCTGACACAACGAAAACCGTGGCCACAAATCCATATCGGGTCAGAATCGGAGCAGCAGTTGTCACCGTGTCCAGGTAGCCGTCGTCGAACGTGAGCGCAACTACCCGATCCAGCGGCTGTGCGATCGAAAAGCGACGAAGCAGCTCCGAACACGTGACACACTCGTATCCTGATTCATTCAGGTAACGCATCTGTTCATCGAGCTGAACAGGAGAAATCGTCCAGTCAATGAGGGCAGGATTTGGCGAGTCCGAAACTCGGTGGTACCCGAAGATCCTTGCCTTGACTGACGGTTCAGACTGCATACCGCTACCTTCCCCAGACTGACCGACTGATTTCATGTGCATGCAAATTGACTCTCCGTTAAGCGCAAGTATGACTCCGGGCACCCCGACAGGCTCAATTCGGCTTCAAGCAACCTCCCTTTGACCACGTCGGTAGCCCAGCCTAACGAACTGGCAATGAGTTCACTAAATAACTGTGCAGGCGGACCAATGGAGCGTTGACGGGTTCGACGGGGAGTGCTAGTGTTCATCCACGTTAACTCGATGCGGGTTAGCGAATGGCCAACTAAACCAAACAGGGTGAAGGAGGTGATGCTTATGAGTAGTCACGCGCGTCAGGGCATTACAACGGAGGTCGTCAGCCGATAGGCTGTTGATCTTTCGACGTAATGCCCGTGCATCGGGAGCCGGATTTGTACCGGCTCCCTTTGTTTTGCCCAAACTGTTTACCCGTCTCGCTGACTTTCTGGCTGAACTACAGACCGAGACATTACATGCCTGCAATTGAGCTTGGGCTCTTCGATATCCAACAGGTCGATCCGCTGGCTGGCGACGACGACCGATCAGTCTACGAGCAGCATCTAGCTGATCTCTCGCTGGCCGATGAGCTTGGATTCTCAATCGCATTTGTTGCGGAGCGGCATTACCTGCCGACCTATCGCTGCCAATCGTCGAGCGTTTGGCTCGGGGCCGCCTCACAGCGGACCTCCTCAATGCGCCTTGGTGTGCTTGCTCACACGCTTCCGATTGTCCCGCCCATTCGCCTGGCCGAAGAGATCGCCATGCTCGACCAACTCACGAACGGGCGGATAGAAGTCGGGGTCGGACTGGGACATCGCGCCGAAGAGCTGGCAACAAATGTCATCGATCCCGGAGACCGCGTTTCTATCTTCCAGGAGCGGTTGGCCATTATGGAGGGGCTGTGGGCTGGCGGGACCGTAACGTACGAGAGCGCAAATACGCAGATAACCAACGCGTTCATTCACCCGCTCCCGCTTCAACAGCCGCATCCTCCGATCTGGTTTGCCGGCACGGATGTCAACGCGGCAATGTGGGCCGGGCAACACGGATTGAACCTGGCAATCGGTTTCGGTCAAAGTGATCAGCTTTTTGGAGCAACTGCTGCCTTCAGGCACGGCGTCGGCGTCCGTCGTACCAGGGCAACGCCAGACGATGGTGTACGCCGCGGTCAGATTGCCCTGATGCGCCAGACCTACCTCGGTGAATCAGACGATCAGGTACGAACCGAGATGACTGCCGATTTGATGCGACTCGGAGAGCTCAATACCACCGCAACTGAAGAAAACCGGGTTGATCGTCGGGAACAGGCCTTACTCCAGTTTGACCGGTTGCTGGCTGACGAAGTCTTCCTCGCGGGATCAGTCGACACCGTTGCCAAGGCGATCGTTGATGCGCGTAACAAATTGGGATCAAGCGTGTATCTGGCGAATGTCTATGCGGCGGGAATTGAGTCCGATCGGGTGCACCGGACCATGCGTCTGTTGGCCGGACCAGTTCGAGACGCCCTGGACGACCTTACTACCCGCATCTGAGCGAAACCCACATCGTCTAAATGAACAGCACCCGTCGAAAATTCGACGGGTGCTACTCGCTTTGACTGGGGATCGGATCTACTTCTTCTTTTTGCCGTCGTAGAAATCCACGTGAACCGGTGTGCTGCCGAGGTGATTCATCTGGACTTCCCGGATGACTACTCGTGCCTGTCCGCCGTCCCACTTGAGGGTGAACGGCTTATTGAGACCGATGCTCAAATAGAAACGCCAGAATTCCTTGGTTTCCACCTGGACCTGGATTGTCTCGTCATAGCTTGGCCCGTACACAACGCCGGGAAGCTTGCCTGTTCGTCGAAGCGCGCCGTTCTTTTTGCCAAGAACTGTCCGCGGTTCGGCCATGAGAACCAATGGTGATGCCACCGTTTTGACTCCTACTACCTACACCCATGAAAAAGCGCGACCCACGTCGCGCCGGGAACCACTTTAGCATGCAGGCCGTTATTCGGGTAGACGCTGGTTGGGCAAGGGGAGTACGCTACGGCATCTGTTCTTGAGACGTTAATGAGAACGCCATCCGTCGCCGCCTGACGAAGCGGAGGATATCGATGTTCAATTATTTGGTTCGCCGAATACTGATTTCTGTGGTGACGCTAATCGTTATCAGTATGGTGATTTTCGGAATACTCAAGGTTGCACCTGGTGATCCGCTTGCCGGCTTTGCCAACAACCCGAATGTTCCCGTCGAATTGCGAGCCGAGCTTCGCAAGAAGATGGGTCTCGATGATCCCATTCCGGTCCAGTATGCAAAGTGGGCCACTGAGTACGTCAAGGGCAATTGGGGCCAATCGTTCCTCTCCCGGCAACCTGCTCGGGACGTAATAATCGATCGCCTTCCGGTCACGCTCAAAATCGTCGGCTCTGCGTTCATCATCAGCATGTTGATTGCGATACCGATCGGCGTAATCGCTGCTCTCAAGCAGTACTCAGCCTTCGATCAAATCTCGACAACGTTTGCGTTTCTCGGGTTCAGCCTGCCGACGTTCTTCTCCGGTCTGGTGCTGATCTACGTCTTCAGCATCAGACTCGATTGGTTCCCCTTCGTCTATGACAACTCAGTCCAGGGCTTCTGGCCTAATGTGAAACAGAGCGTCCTGCCCGTGACCGTTCTGGCGCTTGCCAACTCTGCCGAGCTCACCAGATATGTCCGCTCGTCCATGCTCGAGGTGATCAATCAGGACTACGTGCGTACCGCGCGAGCCAAGGGATTGCGCGAACAATCGGTCGTGCTCTTTCACGCTATGCGCAATGCGATGATCCCGGTCGTGACGATCCTGGCCCTGCAGGTTCCGGGTGTGTTTGGTGGAGCCATCATCACCGAGCAAATCTTCCGGGTGCCGGGAATTGGGTCGCTGCTGATCGAATCGATTGCCAGCGCAGACCATCCCGTAGTCATGGGCATTTCGATGGGGATTGCGGTCTTGGTCGTTATATTCAACATCATTGCCGATGTGATCTACGCGCTGCTTGATCCTCGAATCAAACTCGCCTGAAGCGGAGCATCATAATGGCCCAACCTGCAGTAACTGCTCCAAACCCCAAGGCCGGCAACGTCGCCATGCCACTCGACAAAATGGGGTCGATGAAACATCGCTCGCTCTGGAGCAATGCCTGGCGTCAATTCAAGTTTCACAAGTTGGCGCTCGGTGGCCTGATTCTGTTCGGTCTCTTTTTCCTCGCCACGTTCGTCGGCACGTATTTCTATCCCCGCGACAAGGACTACATCGACTTCATGCAGTCCAGTTTGCCGCCGTTCCAATCGTGGACGTACCCGCTGGGCACAGACACGCTGGGCCGGGACATCCTTGCCCGATTGCTCTGGGGCGGGCGAGTGTCGATCGCGGTGGGCCTCGTCTCTGCGTTTGTATCAATCATGCTCGGAACCCTGGTTGGCTCAGTTGCCGGCTTCGTCGGGGGTTTTGTGGATTCACTCCTGATGCGGATCACTGACCTCTTCATTTCGCTGCCGACCGTCCCGTTGCTGCTGATGGTGTCCTTCCTCTTCCGAGACTCTGTGCAGGAGTACTTTGACGAGCGATTCAACAATGGAGAACTCGGCATCTTCCTGTTGATCGTGGTGGTGATCTCGGCCCTGAGCTGGATGTCCACCGCGCGTCTGGTTCGTGCCAGCTTCCTCTCGATCAAGGAGAAGGAATTCGTCGAGGCGGCCCGGTCTGTCGGTGTCAGCAAGAAGTCAATCGTCTTCAAACACATTTTGCCGAACTCGATCAGCCCGATCATCGTCGCCGCGACGCTGAGTGTTGGTGCTGCGATCATCACCGAATCAGTGCTGTCCTTCCTCGGTCTCGGATTCCCGAGCGACGTTCCGACCTGGGGTCGCATGCTGTTCGAGGCGAAGGACTTCCTGCAATTGACTCCGCATGAAGCTCTGATTCCGGGTACGGCAATCTTCCTGACCGTGCTGGCCATCAACTATGTCGGCGACGGTCTGCGCGACGCCCTGGATCCACGTAAATCCCAGTAATGGTCACTGAGCAACACAGGTTCGATCTCGCGCCCGTTACGAGCCCTGTTTACGAGTGGAAAGACCACAGTCGATTTGTGGAGATCTATCCGGTCTCCAGCGGCTGGCTTGTGCTCTGGGGACGGTACGAGGCGATGGGTGCTGTTCGCACGCTCAAGGGCCAACGAATTTACGCGAGTGGCGATTCCGTGCGGCGCAGGATGGCGTGGGAGATTATCGGGTTCACGAAGAATCCGGTTGATGCGCGCGATGCGCTTCGGCTTCTGGATCGCCAGGGTGGATTGCCCAGCCATCGACCACGGCCGCAAGAGTCCTAAACGGTCAAGAGCCCCCGTCGGGTCGCATTGGTTACGACCTCAGCACGGCTGGCCGCATCCAGCTTGGTCAGGAGCGAGCCGACATGAAATTTGGCTGTATGCTCACTGATCCCCAGTTCATAGGCGATCGATTTGTTGGGATAGCCACTCGCGACGAGCTCCAGAACTTGCCGCTCCCGTGGAGTGAGTGGATTGGGCTCCTGCAGTACAGATTCGCGACGTTCAATCGAGAACCGCGCCCGCTCGGACAACAGAGGATCAAACACATTCAGACCCAGCCCAATTGCGATCACTGCAGCAGCAAGTTGGGGCGGATCGACTTCTGATGAGACTGCGCCAATCGTTCGATCGAGATTGGTCTGGAGGGCATCCTCGGGCGGCTCTCCGACAAAGAGGATGCCGGCATTTGGCCAATCCTCAACAATTTCGATCAACTGATCATGCGACCGACTCTCAAGCAGGATTACATCCGGAATCAGCCCGGTGGCCAGATCATCCTTCCCGAGTGTTGCAATAACGGGTTCCTGGGTGAGCATGGATTCGAGTCCGGCCCGCAATGCGGGTGAGCTCGCCAGAATGGCCACTGAAACCGGAATAGCCGACCGGGAACGAGTCCCGATCGGCTGCTCTTCAGGTACCGGTAAAACTACAGGATCAATCAGGTCAAGCACGCTCACCAACTGTGATTGGAACAATCTGCGTTTCCGAACCGCGGACAACCGTCACCGGGATCGTGGTCCCGATGCGCTCGCCGGGCAGGAAGTCGACCAGATCGTCGACTGACGAGACCGGCTGGCCATCGACTGCTACCAGAATATCTCCTATGAGAAGCCCGGCTTCGTGCGCTGGGCCACCCTGATCAATCGAGAGGATCACCAGCCCAACTTCGTAGCGCGTTCCCTTGGCCGAAACCTGGGCGGCGGCAAGGCCCACTGCCTGGGCACCAACCCCAATGTATCCCTTGCGAAGCTTGCCGAATGTCGAGAGCGCTTCAACCAGCGGAGTGAGTGCCTCGATGGAAACAGTCAAACTCGCCGAGCGGCCGAGGTGAGACGAGTTCATACCGAGCACCTCGCCCTGACCATTGATCAGTGGGCCACCGGAGAACCCTGGCAACATAACGATCTCTGATTGGATGATCGGTTCGATTACGCGACCCCGCGCCACCCGCAACCCAACCTTGGTGCTGTTGATCATGCCCAGAGAGACTTCCGGGTGCCCGGAGCCTGCCCGACCGATAGCAAGACCGATGTTTCCTGGCCGGGCGGCCCCAGTTGCACGTGGGGCGGGAGTTAGTACTGCGCCTTCTGTCTGCAGGATGACGAGATCACTGGCCGGATCCCTTCCGATGACCTTGGCCGAGATGCGTTCCCCTGATCCGGTACCGACGGCAACCTCATCGCTCTCCACGACGTGGCTGGCCGTGATGATCCGGTTCTCAGTCCAGACGATACCGGTCGCTGGCAATCGCTTTCGACCAAAGACGGTGACGGTGTACGCCTTGCTGGCAACAACCAGATCGGCAATTTCATCAGAAAATTGGCTCAGTGCTGTTTTTGGCTGACTCATGATGATGACTCCAAATGTGTTCTGTGGTTCACGCACGTGTTCGTGTACTCATCCGAGTCTGATCACCGGCGCGACTTGATGGTATCGCCGGGATGGTCAGCCTCAACACTGATCATCTGGCTAGGGATGCGCCGGGCGATCCAGGGAATCTGGTTGGAGGAGGAACCGGCTACGAGCATAAAACAGCCCGGTAATCGATATTGCAGCTACCCAAACCCATACCTGGGCCAGGTGCCCGAGGTGATCCTGGACGATAGGATCCCCGCTCGCCATGTGCACAGCGGTGTGAACAAGAATCAGCACACCGACCCACATCAGGATCGGGAATCTGGACAACAGATCGGCAATCAATGCACTACCGAAAAGAAGTATAGGAATCGAGAGACCAAGTCCAAAGAGGAGTAGCCAGAGTTCTCCCTCCGCCGCCGCACCAACTGCCAGCATATTGTCCAGGCTCATGATTGCGTCAGCGACGATGATGGTCTTGATCGCTGCAAGAAGGGTATCGGCTGAGGCCACATGTGATTCTTCGATCTGGTGTGGCTTTGCCAATCGAAACGCAATCCAGATCAATAGCATTCCACCTGCAGCCTGGATCAGCGGTATGTCCAGCAAATAGGCAACAAGCGCAGTGAAAATGATTCGAAGGATGACTGCGCCTGCTCCACCGACGATGATCGCCCGTCGTCGATTCACGGGAGACAATCGGTTGGCTGCCATACCGATAACGACGGCATTGTCTCCAGATAGGATCAGATCAAATGCGATGATCTTTGCCAACGAGCTGATTGCTTCGAATTCCAACGTGTGATGTCCAATCAGAAGAAGGGCCACGTCCGGTCATTGGCGAGCCGTCAGTGGTGGCCGAGGATGGCTTAGGCGAGAACTGCCCGATCGATCACCATCGCGGAAAAAATCAACGCCAGATACCAGATTGAATAGAAGAAGGTCTCCCGAGCCAGTCGTTTACTTGGAGTCACAAAGAGGCGAACCGCGAACATCAGAAACAGGCCACTCAGAATAGCGGCACTGACGAGATAGATCTCACCGAGTCCGAATACCACCGGCATGATCGAAATCGCCGTCAGAATCACGGTGTAGAGCAGCACCTGTTTCCGGGTCTCGGCCTCGCCGACGATGTTCGGAAGCATCGGTACGGCGGCACGCCCGTAGTCACCCTGCTTGAGAAGTGCCAGTGCCCAGAAGTGGGGAGGTGTCCAGTAATAGATGATGGCGAACATCAAGAATGGCAGAACGGTCAAATTGCCCGTTACTGCGGCCCAACCGACGAGCGGTGGGAAAGCTCCGGCAGCGCCACCGATCACGATGTTCTGAGGTGTGCGGCGCTTGAGCCACCAGGTGTAAACGAGGACGTAGTAGACATTCCCGGCGAGAGCGAGTCCGGCGGCGAGCCAGTTAACGCCAAAGCCGAGCAACAAGACTGATCCGACGGTAAGGGTCAGGCCGAAGATCAGCGCGTTTGTTGGGGAGATTGAACCGGTTACCGTGCCGCGCTTGCTGGTCCGCCCCATGATGCCGTCAATGTCACGGTCGATGAAGCAATTGAGAGCATTGGCGCCACCAGCAGCGAGATATCCGCCGATCATCGTGAGGATCGTAATCCCGAGCGGTGGGGCTCCTTCGGCCGCAACCATCATTCCGCAGAGCGTGGTGAACAGCAGGAGCGAAAGGATTCCAGGCTTGGTTAGCGCCACATAATCCTTGAGCAATGACTGTTCAGGAGCAGGCGCGGCAGTTTCCTGAGCCACTTGTATCACCGGGTCATAACCTTGATTCATGATTGGACGAGCGAGCGAAATTCGTCGACTCAACCTTCATTCTACTCTGTTCCGAACCGCGACCTTGTCGGGGAAAGTACTCATATCTGGTCAGCCTGTCCCCCGCGCTCCATGGTAGGCTGCCAGTCCAGTCCGCGATCCACAGGAGATTTCACACGTGACGAACCGACTCAGCCCTAACGACATTGTTTATGGCCTGATTGGCGCTGGAGATCCACAACTTTCGCCCGATGGAGCCCAAATCGCCTGGGTTCGCTCCCGGGCAATCGAAGGCAAGCTGCGCACCGAATCCCAGATCTGGGTCGCTGGTGCTGATGGATCCAACAAGCGCCAACTGACGCAGGCGAGCAAGTCCAACAGTTCGCCACGCTGGTCGCCGGATGGTTCCACAGTGGCGTTCGTGTCGACCCGGAACGGCAAGACAGGAATCTACACCATCGTTCCAGACGGGGGTGAGGCCGTTTCGCGCCACGATCACCCGACAACTCCCGGTGAGATCGCCTGGTCGCCGGACGGATCGCGCATTGCCTTCGTCGCGTTGTTTGACCCGGCAAACCCGGACAACGAGCCGCTGTCGCCGGAGTCCGTCGTGCCCGTGCGGGTAGTCAATCGGATCGATTACAAGCAGGAAAATCGCGGCTATCTGAACGATGCCCGCAACGCCGTCTGGATCCTGGACCTGGAGTCTGGGGACGCACGACGCCTGACCGATGACCGTATTGACCACCTGGCCCCTGTCTGGTCCGGAGATGGAACCCGCCTGGCCACCAAGATCTCCCGATCGAATGGAATGACGTCTCAGTTGGCGGTCACCGATGTCACATCCGGCGAACTGATTGCGCTTGTTGGGCCACCCGACGGCTCGATCTCAACGTGGATCTTCGGCCGCGACGGAACCTCGCTCTTCTATTCTGGCGAGGAGAACAAGCAGTGGCAAGCCGACTGGTTCCGCTATGACTTCGCGACCGGAACCTCGACCGCGATCACAAATGATCTCGCCGTTTCGGTTGACGGCGGGTTCCCGACTGTCGCACTTCCGGCCCAGCCAGCGTGGTCGTCAGACAACGAGCTGATCTACCACGCATCGTTTCACGGACAATCCGGAGTTTACCGGGTCGACATCGAGACCGGTGCGACCGATTGCGTGCTTGACTGGAACGCGATGCACGGCGGCTTCAGTGTGGATCAAGCGGCGAAAACGCTGGTGCAGGCGCGAACGACATGGGCGTCCTTCGGGGAAATAGTCGCGTTCGATCTGGGCACCGGTGCATCGACTGTCATCGACTCGCCCAACGGGGATGCGTTTCCGGCCGACCGCTATCCGACCATCGAGAAGATCACGATCAATCGCGCCGGTTTCGACATCGACGGCTGGTTGCTCTTCCCGGCCGGATTCGACGAAAGTACATCCTGGCCACTGGTGCTCGATATCCACGGTGGACCGAACTCGCACTACGGCCCAGGCTTTACGATCACCCAGCAGGCGTTGGCGGGGGCAGGCAACATCGTGCTCTTCACGAATCCGCGTGGCTCGACCAGCTACGGACGGGAATACACCCAGGGTGTAATCGGTGACTGGGCGGGTGAGGATTACCTCGATCAGATGGCACTGGTCGATCTCGTCATTGAGCGACCTTACGTCGACGCAAATCGGCTGGGCGTTTACGGATACAGCTACGGCGGGTTCATGACGTCGTGGATCGTCGGCCACACCGACCGTTTCAAGGCAGCAGTCATCGGTGCTCCACTGGTCGATCAAACCTCGTTCTATGGCACAGCGGATATTGGGCACACGTTTACGGTGCTTCAGGTCGGCGGCACCCCGTGGGAGAACCCGGAGGAGTACCGCAAGCGCTCCCCGATCACCTACCTGCATCAGGCAACCACGCCGTCGTTGATCGTGCATGGCGAGCAGGACGACCGGGTTCCGATCGGTCAGGGTGAGCAGGCATTTATGACCCTGAAGCAGGCCGGCTGCGAGACCGAATTCGTCCGCTATCCGGGTCAGGCCCACGCAATGCTCCGGACCGGGCCGGCCGCGTACAAGCTCGACTATCTCGAGCGGGTCGTCGGTTGGTTCGCGAAGTACCTGGGATAAGCACGATGGTTGACGAGCGGACTCTCGATTACTACGACGAGCAGGCGCAGACGGTATTCGACCGGTTCATTGGCTATGACCGGGCAGCGTTCCATGCACGATTGTTGCCGTATCTGAACCCAGGCGGTCTTTCGGCGGATATCGGGTGCGGATCCGGTGCTGATCTCGCCTGGTTGAATGCAATCGGTTGCCCGGCGATCGGGTATGAACCGGCTTCGAGCCTGCGTCGATTGGCGATGCGGCGATATGTTGATCTGGACATCCGGTCGGACTTTCTGCCGGATCTCTCGTCAGTGAAGACCGGGTTGTTCCAGAACGTGCTCTGTATGGCGGTGCTGATGCATTTGCCTGCCCAGCACCTGCCGGTTGCCGTGCAGAACCTCAGCCGGATTCTCGCTCCGGGCGGGCGGTTGATCGTTTCATGGCGCCCGACCGAAGATGGTGAGCTCCGGGAGGTGAACGGGCGCCTGTTCTCGCCCATCACGGTCGAGCAATTCCGGGAACTTTCAGCAGCATCGGGAATCCAGGAAATCGCGACCTGGGACGAGGAAGACTCCAATCGACCGGGGTTGATCCGGACGCATTGGGTGGGTTCGAAAGGCTGAGGGTTAGAACCTTGGGGCCGATTCCGGAGTGCATAAACGTAGTGGCGCTGCTTGCAGCGCCTTTCGCCGGTGAAGTCAAGGAGCAGCAAGCGGCTCCCCTACCGCTGGGGTGAACGTTCCTCATTGCTCAACTTATTGACTAGCCTTGGTCTCCACCGATTGAGTCGACACCGGTGCTACAGAGAATTCATTCTCTGACACTCCCGACGACCCGCCGCTATTGCTCGCTCCGTCGTTTCGCTTCACCCCGACCCGCAGCTCCAGCACCATCTGGATTGAGTCGACGTACTCGCCTCGTCGCAGAACCGCTCCTGGAGTTCGGCCGGTTTCGATGAAGCCGACCGATCGATATAGCGCAATGGCAGGTTCGTTACCCTCGAATACGTCGAGCCGCACCATCCGCAGTCCGTCGAGCGTCGACCTGGCCTCATCGATGATTGCATTCAGCAGCGCCCTGCCGAGTCCGACGCCTCGCCAGTCTGCGGCAATCGAGATGCCGAGGTCGCCGACGTGGCGGGAGGCGAGCACGGCTCGATCGATCTGGGCACCGCCGACGATTCGATCACCGTGGCATGGCCATCAGACAAACGCCATTTGACGGCAGCTCGCAGATTTCATGCGACCGATTATCCAGGCGCGCTCCATTGCCTCATCGACTTGTTCGCCCTGAAACATGATGTAGGTCTGCTCCGCCGAAAGCGCGTTGATGTGCGCATGGCGGCCTCGACATCGCCGAGATGAGGTTCGCGCAGGACAATGCTGCCTGGCGGAAAAGTCGAGTACGCGCGGTTCCGGTTGGGGCGCCATCACCGTTCGCTCGACATCGTGTTTGCGCCAGAGACTGGTCAGCCACTCGGGGACCTGCGCGTCTGGCCGCATCTCGTCCCGCGGGAAGTAGCCCTTGATGTCGAGAATCGGCGTTCCGTCCCAGGCATCGAGTCCGGTCACGTGCAGATCCCGACCCTCCCGGCGCAGGAGCCTCGGACAACAGATACCGATCGGGTTGGGTCGTTTCGGGGTGCGGGTGCTGAAGAAGCCGACGGGGTCGATGTCGTCTCGTCCGTCCGGGTGAATCGGTGCTCCGGTGGTCCGTCTTCGTTGCGCTCGATCAAATGCGAAGAGCACGACCAGATGGCTGAATTGCTCGATACCGGCAAGGCCGGCTTCCCAGCGCTCCTCGATTCGGATGACGGTTGGCAGGGCGGGATCCAGAAACTCGCCGGGATCCGTAGTACCGTCACGATGGACAGTGCCGATGGACTGGACGCGGAACCATTTACCGGACATCTGCATTGCCTCGAATTTGAATCAGTCGAAGAGTCACGAAGTTTGGACCGGAGTTCACATGATCGCAACTGAAACCAGATTGGCGCCCGACTTTACCTACCTGCAAGCGGATGGTGTTTCCGTATCCCTGTCTGAACTCTGGACGGCATCCGAGCGCGGCATTGTGCTCGTTTTCCTGCGTCACTTCGGTTGCCTCTTTTGCCGGGATCATGTCCAGCAGCTGCGAGATTCCTATCCGGAGTTCACCCGGCGCGGCTTCGACATCGTCGCAATCGGTCAGGGCACACCGATGCGTGCCCAGAAGTTTGTGACCGACTACCAGCTTCCGTTTCCGGTGCTTGGCGATATGGAGCTCGCGTCGTATCGCTTGTTCGGCCTGACCCACGGGATGGGCAATGGGTTGACCGATCCAGGTGCATACAAGGCGGCGTTTCGGGCCGTGCTCCATGGCAATCTTCCTGGCAAACCCGAGGGAGATGTGCTCCAAAACCCGGGAACGTTCCTGATCGGCAAGGACGGTTCGATTCTGAAGGCGCAGATTGGCTCGAACGCAGGCGACTTCCCGACCGCTACCGAGATCATCGGTTGGATCGACTCGCTGCCTGCCTAATTGGTCACGAACCGACCGGCGGAGCGAAGGACTGCCTCGGCTTCAGCAACGATCGATTCGATGATCTCGGCGGCTGATTTGATGCCCTTGATCGCCCCGGAACCCTGGCCGGCGGTCATCACGACCTCGTGGGAGCGTCCAGTTGCATGGAGTTCAGCGGTCTCGGTCATCAGCTGATCCCGCTTTTCCCGGACCTGATCGGGATGCGAGTTCCAGGTATCGAGAAACGGTGTGCGCAGAGAGCGGAGGACCGTTCCGAACCCTTCAGCACCGGGATTGGGATTGAGTGCGTTGATCGCGTCGGCCTTGATCGCATCCTCGGATTTCGCGGCAACGACTGCCTGCTGCCACTCGGAACTGATCGGCGCTTCCCGGGAGGCGAGGAATCGGGTGCCCATGTTGACCCCGACCGCGCCGAGCAGCAGTGCCGCAGCCAACCCGCGGCCATCGAAGATTCCGCCGGCCGCGACGACCGGAATCGGGGAGACGGCGTCAACCACCTGCGGCAGGAGCACCATCGAACTGATCGATCCGCCAAAGCCGCCTGCTTCCGATCCCTGGGCGATGATCACGTCCACCCCCAACTCCGCGCCAAGCTCGGCCTGGGCAACGGTGGTGACTTGCAGCATCACCTTGGCTCCAGCTGCCTTGGCCATCTCGACCAGTTCGCCGGGATCGCCCAGTGCGAACGAAACGACAGCGGGTTGCAATCGCAGGGTGGCAGCGAAGGCCGATTCATCGAGACTCTGCGGAACGTGGTTGACGGCGAATGGTCGACTGGTGAGCGAGCGGATTGTGTCGAGATCACGCAGCACCGCCTCGTTCGATCGACTGAGGGTGCCAATACTGCCCAGTCCACCAGCATTTGAGACTGCTGCGGCAAACTCGGCTGAGGTCGCCGAACCCATCGGAGCGAGGATGATCGGGTGCTGAATTCCGAAGAGATCGCAGAGTGGTGTGTGCAGCATTGATGGTCTCCGCTAAGGGATTGTTCAAAGAGCGCGCCGGCTACTGAGCATTGCGGCCAGAATCACGAATGCACAATTGGTCGAGTGGACCAAAATGTGCCGCAGTTTAGGCATTTTCGAGCGGTGTCTGCTAGGATCGAAGACATCTACATGGTCAGATTGCGTTATCGGCGTACGTGCGTTGGGCAATTTGCGACCTGAACGGGCTGATATATGACAGCTTCTTCGCTGTCCTTCTCCTCCAGACCGAATAGCCTTCTCGATCCTTACCGCCATCTGGTGGACCTCGCCATCGCCTCGATCGAGCTGGCCAATGGTGACTGGCGCGCCTTGCCGGTGGACCGACCTCCTCCACTCCACTCCTGATTCCCCAAGCCAACTGATTGATTTGTTTTAGCAGGAGTGAAACTCGTGGTTACTACCCCTTTACGTTCGACCAAAGACATCGTGGATCGCAAGCGGATCGCTGAGCTCGTCTCGTTTGAGGAGCAGCGCCTGAACGCCAACACCGAGGTTTCGGCCCAGTTCTACCAGCGCGCCAAGAAGCACATGGTCAACGGCGTCCCGTCCTCCTATCAGACCCGCGATCCGTGGCCAATCTACATCTCACACGGCAAGGGCTCGAAGGTCTGGGATGTCGATGGCACCGAGATGATCGACTTCCACAACGGCTTCGGCTCGATGGTCCAGGGTCATGCGCATCCGGCGATCACGGAGGCGGTCCAGAAGCGGGTCGAACTTGGTACCCACTTCGCGGCGCCGATGGAAGACGACATCGTTGTCTCCGACGAGCTGGCCAAGCGATTCGGACTGCCGGATTGGCGGTACGTCAACTCCGGTTCGGAAGCGACGATGGACGCGATCCGGATTGCCCGCGCGCTGACCGGGAACGACACGATCGTCAAGATCTTCGGCTCCTACCACGGGCACCACGACTACGTGATGGTCTCGATCGGTGTGCCGTACGCGAAGATCGGCGACCGCGAGAATTACCTGTCGCTGCCGTACGGTGCCGGCATTCCGCAATCCGTGGCCGACATGACCATCGCCGTTCCGTTCAACGACGCTGGTGCGCTGGAGCGACGGATCGAGCGCCTGATCGACGAAGGGCGCAAGCCGGCCTGCCTGATCATGGAAGCGGCCCTGATGAACCTCGGAGTGGTCTTGCCGCAGCCGGGCTACCTGGAGTCGGTCCGGGAGATCACGAAGAAGCACGGCATCGTCTGGATCGTCGACGAGGTCAAGACCGGCCTCTGCGTGGCACCGGGTGGCGCGACCGAGAAGTTCGGTATCTCGCCGGATATGGTGACACTGGCCAAGGCGCTGGGTGGCGGACTGCCGAGTGGAGCGATTGGCGGCACGTCCGAAGTCATGGAGGTCGTTCGCAACGGCTCGGTCTATCAGGTCGGCACGTACAACGGCAATCCGCTGACCATGGCCGCTGCCCGAGCCAGTCTCGAGCATGTCCTGACACCGGACGCCTACGAGCACCTGAACAAGCTCAACGACCACATGCTGGCCGGCTGCGACGCGATCCTGAAGAAGCACGATCTGCCGGGATACACCGTCGGGATCAGCTCCAAGGGTTGCGTCACGTTCTCCCCGAGCGAGATCACCGACTACGAGAGCTTCAAGGCGAACCAGGACGGCGATCTGACCGAACTGGCGTGGCTCTACGCGATGAACCGCGGCGTCTACATGACCCCGGGTCGCGAAGAGGAATGGACCCTCTCGGTGCAGCACTCGATCGACGACTGCAACAAGTACCTGGCGATGTTCGAAGAGATGTGCCACGACCTGCTTGCGTAGCAGAAGTTGTCAGTTGGCCGTTGTCAGTTGACCGAAAAATGATCGCGGGGCGGCCAGTTTGGTCGCCCCGATTTCGCGTCTGACGGGTGAAGATGCGGTGTCGATTCAACTTAACGACTGTTCGATTGTAGAGACCAGCAAAACGAGGTCTCTCGGATCGTTTCGGTATGGTTTGAAGCCAAAGCGGCTGTAAAACGCGATCACTTCATCAGTCAGCGCATGGACTATCAGTCCCCTGACGCCTGTCTCGGTCGAGATCCGCAACACTCGATACAATGCATCTCCGACGAGCGCCCTACCCAACCCGTGCGCCTGGTATCTGAGATCAACCGCCAGGCGACCGAGAACCATCACCGGTACTGGATCAGGCATGTTACGCCTGAGAAATCCCTGCGCTTCATCTCTCCCGACCGCACCGGACGACAGGCTGTAGTAGCCGGCAATTTCGCCGCTCGAACTGACCGCTACAAACGTGCGTGACGCGTTGTTCTTTTCGTTAGCCCGAGCTCGCAGGCGCAGCCAAACATTCAACTCATCCGAGCCACTGTTGAATTCTTCGAGATTGTGATCGACATCTAGTGGAACAATGTTGAACTGGAAATCTGCGGTCACAGTCGAGATGCGGTTTCTCGCATTAGCTTCTTCAACTCTCCAGTGGGTTCTGGAGGATTCTCAAGCAGATCGAGGAAATTGTCGTGCTCAGCAGGCGTAAGTTTGATGAACACCTGATCGACGATCACAGTTTCCGCTTCACGGACTGCAGCCAACATTATGAAATCTGTACGCGTTAGGCCCTTGATCTCGGCCGCCCTGTCGATCAGATCGCGCTGCTGGGCCGTAGCCCGAATATTCAACTGGTCCCGAGTTTTGCGTTCTGCTACCACTGGCGTGCTCTTTCCGAAACGTGCTTGCATCTGGATCCAATTTAGCATAGTGATAGCAGTTGTCTATACAGGGTAGGTTGAGCAGCGGCGCTTTTCGCATATCATTCGCGGTAACACACGGTTGGGAGCGTAGGCGGATACGACGTTGTGGTCCGGCGGCCTGGCTGAATTGTGGAGTTCCCCGATGCGTCCATTCCGCCCTGGAGAGGCCGCCTATGTCGGCCCTGGCATCACCTACCTGCGCACACCCCTGGTTCTCGATCCAACTGAACTGACCGGCGTCGATATCGCCATTCTCGGTGCACCGTTCGATGAAGGCGTCACCAACCGACCTGGCACGCGGTTTGGTCCGCGCGCGATCCGGATGGCCGATCATTCTGGAGTTGGCGGCCGGACCCATATGGAGGTCGGGATCGATCCCAAAGAAGCACTGACGATCGTCGATTACGGCGATATCGAAGTGACGCCTTCCGACCTGCTCGCCTCCCACGAGCTGCTCCGCTCGACGGTGCTCGGCATCCTGCGGGCCGGTGCGACGCCGGTTGTGCTGGGCGGTGATCACTCGCTCTCGGCGCCGATGATGATGGCGCTGGCCGAGCAGTACGGACCGGATGGATTCGCGGTCATCCACTTCGACACGCACGCGGATACCGGATTCGACGGCGAATCGACTCCGTACAACCACGGCACGCCCTTTTATCGTGGCGTGAACGAGGGGTTCATGCGCGGCGATCACATCTTCCAGATCGGTCTGCGCGGTACCTGGCCCAACCCGGTCGAGTTCGACTGGATGCGTGAGGTTGGGTTCCGGTGGCGGACGATGGCCGAAGTTATGGATCTGGGCTGGATGCGGTGGTGGCCGAGGCGCTGGACTACGCACGATCCAAAGCGCACCACGGGTCTACCTGACTGTCGATATCGATGTGCTCGATCCGGCGTTTGCTCCCGGCACTGGCACCCCGGAGCCGGGTGGACTGATGACGCGCGAGCTACTCAAGGCAATCCGGACCATCGCCAGCTCGATCGATATCTGTGCGATGGATATGGTCGAGGTTTCGCCACCGTATGACGTAGCCGAAGTGACCGCGATGGCCGCGCACCGAGTTGTGCTGGAGACGATCACCGGTATCGCCAGGTACCGTACTGGTTCAACGGCTGAGCCGCAGCGATCCCGGGTTGTCGATTACGCACGCTGACAAACGACGATGATCTGAAGCAGAGTAGCGAATGGTGAAGACCGTTCGTTCTCAACCGGGTGAACGATCAGCAAAGGACGAATGCAAACCCATGGAATTCTTTGTCGGCATTTCAGTGAATTCAATTGCTGGGTCGCTTGATTGGTACACGCGGCTTCTGGGCAGGGAGCCTGATCTTCTCGACGGGGATCATGCCGCTGTTTGGGATCTGGCTGAGGGGCGTTCGCTCTTTATCGAATCGAAGCCGGAATCTGTCGGTCACTTGCTGTTCACGATGTATTTCGAGGATCTTGACGCCGAACTGGCGGCGATCAAGGAACGAGGGATCGAACCGACCAGGCAGGAAGCGCCGAACGAGAACGTTCGAATCGTCATGTTCCTGGATCCAGATGGCAATGAAATCGATTACGGCTGGTACAAGCACTGACTGATCCGGTCAGTAACACGCGCTCAACCAGGAGCCAGTGACGCTGTCCGGGGCCCTCAGTGGGTGAGCGTTTATCACATGGTCGACATGAGCCCAGCCAGACTCAATCCACCTACCGCAGTCCACTTATCCGATATCCATGAAAACGGCACGCTCAACGCTTGCCGTGATTCGTGTCTGTTCCTGACGATGAGATCTAGCCGACAGCTTCCGTTTCGGTGACGTCAGTGAATGCTTCCACCGAGCCTTTGCCCTGGAGTTGCTTGGAGCGGAGTTGACCGCAGGCAGCGTCGATATCGAGGCCACGGGAGTAGCGGATCGTTACCGGGATTCCGGTGGAGCCAGCCAGTTCGGCAAAGCGCTCGATGCCCTCGGCGGAGGGTCGCTCATAGGGCAAGCACGTCGACCGGGTTGAGCGGAATCACGTTCAGGTGGCAGAGGCGATTCTTCATCAGGGTCGCGAGTTGCAGGGCGATGTCATCGGAATCGTTGATTCCGCTCATCAATGCGTACTCGAACGAGACCCTTCGGCGGGTGATATCGGTGTAGCGATCAACGGCGTCGAGCAGCTCGGCGATCGGGTGCTTGCGGTTGATCGGCACGAGTGACGAGCGAAGTTCATCATTCGGAGCGTGCAGCGAGATGGCCAGGTTGACCTGGAGCGGCTCGTGGGCCAGCTTCAGGATGAACGGGACCACACCTGAGGTGGAAATCGTCATTCGGCGGGCACCCATCTCCATGCCGGCCGGGTCATTCAGGATGTACAGGAACTTCATGGTCGCCGGGTAATTGTGGAACGGTTCTCCCATTCCCATCATTACCAGATTGGTCAGCGAGCGTCCCTGGGCACGCGCTGCCCGGGCCGCACCGACTGCCTGGGCAACCATCTGCCCGGTGGTCAGGTTGCGATCGAGGCCCATGAGTCCGGTCGCACAAAATGCACACCCAACCGCACACCCGACCTGGCAGGAGACGCAAACCGTCGCCCGGGATCGATAGAGCATCAGTACGGTCTCGACGAGATCGTCGGTTGCGGTCTGATAAAGCGTCTTGACCGTGTCCTTGTGCTGGTTGGCGACTTCATTGACGACGGTCATTGCCGAGAGCGGCAATTCTGCGCTCAGTTGATCCCGCAGGGCTTTCGGCAAGACGTTGATTTCGGCGAAGTCAGTGACCAGTTGCTTGTAGAGGCCGTCGTAAACCTGCTTGGCACGGTATGCCGGATGTCCGTGTTCCTTCATCCAGTCGTTGAGTTCAGCGAGGCTGAGATCGTAGACCGAGAGGGCACGTTCTCGCTTCTTGATTATTTCAATGGGGGCGGCAGTGAGCCGATCGGTGGCAGTTTCCATAACCGACAAAGTCTATCACGGAGGGGTTGGTACACTTGCGTCATGGGAAAACACATTCTTGTAATTGGTAATGGCGGACGGGAACACGCACTTTGCTGGCGGCTGGCGCAGAGTCCCAGCGTCGAACGGATTACGTGCGCGCCGGGTAATCCGGGCACCGCAGAGATCGCCGAAAACGTCCGCATCGGGGTCATGGATGTCGATGCGATCACGGCATTGGCGGTAGAGCGCAAGGTCGAACTGGTCGTAATTGGCCCGGAGGCTCCACTCGCAATCGGGTTGGCTGACCGGATTCGCGCGACCGGGATTCCGGTCTTCGGGCCATCGCAAGCCGCCGCCCAAATCGAATCCAGCAAAACCTGGGCGAAGGAATTGATGGCCCAGGCTGGTGTGCCGACTGCCCGGTATGTGGCGGTCAAGGATTTTGCGGATGGGTTAATCGCCCTGCAGCAGTTCACGCATCCGGTGGTGATCAAGGCGGACGGGCTGGCGGCGGGCAAAGGCGTTGTCATCACGCGGAATTACGAAGAATCCGTTATGGCCCTGACCGCCTTACTGGAAGAGCGAAACCTCGGTACGGCGGCGGAAACGGTCGTGATCGAGGAGTTCCTGACCGGTCCGGAAGTGTCGATTCTCGCGCTGACTGATGGGGAGGCAATCCGGATCCTGACTCCGTCGTGCGATCACAAACGGGCATTGGATGGCGATCGCGGACCCAACACGGGCGGGATGGGCGCGTACGCGCCGACCAAACTGCTGACCGCCGAAGCAATTGCTGAGATTGAACGGACCATCTTGCGGCCGGTCGTCGACACGATGAGGGCAAACGGGACGCCGATGAACGGGGTCTTGTACGCGGGGCTGATGCTGACACCGGCTGGTCCGAGTGTGCTCGAGTTCAACGCGCGGTTTGGTGATCCGGAGACGCAAGTAGTTCTGCCACTCGTGGATGGCGATTTTGGCGAGCTCTGCCTGGCGGTGGCGACCGGCACGCTTGAGTCGTACGAATTGCAGTTGATCGACGATGTCTTCACCTGCGGCGTTGTAATGGCGTCGGGAGGCTACCCTGGGCCGCATCGAACCGGGCTGCCAATTGCCGGGATCGAGGCCGCTTCCGAGGGTGCGCTCGTCTTTCAGGCCGGTACCGATCGCAATGCACAGGGCGAACTCGTGTCGGCCGGCGGACGTGTGCTGACTGTGGTTGGGATGGGTCCGACGATGGTTGACGCCCGCCTGAATGCCTACGCTGCCGTCGAGCAGATTGCCTTCGAGGGTGCGCAATTCCGGAGCGACATCGGCACTCGCGAGACCTGATCGCGCTCGACCGGTTTGCTATAGTCGGATCAGGAGATTGAGTTCATGGTCGCGAAGATAAATCTGCCAGCCGACATCGCTGAAACGGTCCTCCACCTCGTCAGCGATGGGGATTACCCTGATACCGATAGCGTGATCCGGGACGCGTTCGATTTGCTTGAGCAGCGACGCGAATCCGCTCGCCTCTGGGAATCGATCCAGGCAGCCAACCGGTCGATCGAGGAAGGGCATGGTATTCCCTGGAATGAAGAGACCTAAGGCTCGAATCATTGCGCAGGGAAAGAAAGCGCGCGATGGGGAATTCCCCCAAATCCTGATGTACTGCCCGTGAATCGCAACGATTACGATTCTCCGTCGGTCCGCTGAACTCGATCTCATCGACATAGTTACTTACTCGAAGTCAGTGGAACATTTTCAGGCCGATGCCTACGGAACGGTATTACGGCGATCCCTGAACCAGCTTGAGTCAATTGCCAGACTTCCTGAAATTGGAAGCCGGGATTCTGCCAGTGGCGACCTGAGTGCGCCGCAGACGATACGAGTCGCACAACATCATCTACCGTCAGACTTCGATCTCGGCGACATTCGCATTCTTCGCGTGATGCATGTTCGGCGGCGCATCACTCGTGAGGTTCTGTCGGAACTCGAGTGAGCGAAGCGGCGAATCGGTCAGGGAATAGTGATGGCTCCATCTGAACTTGCTTCAGGTGAGAACGAGCGGATGCAGGTCTCCAGGTAGGCCAGCGACTCCTCGATGACGGCGTCGGTCACGCCGTCCGGGAAGTAGAAGCAATAGGTCACCGCGGTGGTTGCGTCGTTGACGAGGCCATACGCGGTTGGTCCCTGCGAAATGCTGGTCAGCACCTGTCCGGTTGCGTCGAGCATCACCTGATCGCCGGGTTTGCAGCGCTCCTCGACTCCGTCGTATCTGATGTATGTCTCGTCACCAGTGGCTGAGTCGACGGTTATCGGCAGTGTGATGCGATCGGCATCCTGGGCGGCGGCCAACACACCGGTTTTGAGTTCGGTCATGAACATCGCCTCGATCAGCGGATTGCGGTCGGGGATCGTTTTGCCCTTCTGGGCAATCGAACGGATCTGCATGGTCACGTGGTAGTTCTGACCGAAGCGTTTGTCGTACCGTTCATAGGCAGCGAGCGTGGGATCGGCCTGGGTCTCCTGTTTGGTCGCGGTTCCCCACCGGGCAATCAGCTCCGATTCAAGCTCCCGTTTCATAGCGTCGAACATCGGTGAACTGCTCTGGGTCAGATTCGACCAGGTCACGACAGCCGCGCGCGATCCTGGATGTTCAGTTCGCCAGCGGTCGGTGGCGATGATCTGGATTTCTCTCATGCGCTGAGATTACCGCAGGAACGGCAATGGGGCGAGCACCAGCCGTGCTCGCCCCGTTTCGAATGTCGTTCTTGACGAGTTACGCCGACTGGGCGAACTCGACCTGAGCATAAGGTTGCGGTCCGATTTCGATCCAGCCGTTCTTGACGGCAAAGAGCACGGCCTGAACCCGGTCGTTCACATCCAGCTTGCGGAGAACGGAGGTCATGTGGTTCTTGACCGTCTGCTCAGTGACATAGAGCTCGTCGGCAATTTCCTTGTTCGAGAAGCCCTGGGCGACGCAATCGAGCACTTCGATCTCGCGAGCGGAAAGTGGGAGCGCGGCGAAGGCAATTTCGCGTTCGCGGCTCTCCTCACCATCGTTGGCCAACTGTCGGAACTCGGAAAGAACGCGCCAGGCCAGCTGTGGTCGGGAGAGGATGAGCTGATTAATCAGGTTTTCACCGAGGGCAACCTTGCGAAGCGACTCGACCAAGGCGTCCTGCTCGATGTCCTTGGTCAGGAATGCACAGGCCCCGGCCCGGATCGCGTCGAACAGGCGATCGTCGTCGACATGCATCGAGAGGAAGACGATTTTCATGGCGTGGTGCTGCTTGCGAAGGACACGTGCGATCTTGAGCCCGGTAACGCCCGGAAGCTGAACATCGATGATGACGATTTCCGGGTGGTGGATGTCGGCCTGGTGGATGGCGTCGTGACCGTTGACGGCCTCGCCGACAACCTGGAATCGCCCGGTGTCCTCGATGAGTCGTTTGACTCCCTGCCGGTACATCGGATGATCTTCAACCAAGAGCACGCGTCGCTTCAACATTCTGAACTCCCCTGACCCAAATGACTCAAACCAAATGCGATATGGGAACTCGTTGTCCGGCGGGAACCGTGTGCGGGCTTGGCGGCGAGATCAATCGCTCTTCCGGGATAACTATAGGTTTGCAGAGATTTACATGGAATAGCGCAAATTGGCCGGTAGGTCCCGGAGAACAGTACTAAGGTCGGAACCGCAATAGGTACTATGTGCCAAGGAGTCACACGCAATGAGTCGAGAAGGCGAATAGTCGAGAAGTCGAGGAGAAACTGAAGGGTGGGTGTCAGGACGGAGCGGGCGATCTGCCAGGAAACTGACAACGGCAAACGGTCAACTGACAACTTCAGACAGAGAGGCGCCAGCCGGATTCGAACCGGCGGTCAGGATTTTGCAGACCCTTGCCTTACCACTTGGCCATGGCGCCACTACTCAGCGACACAGTTTACCATCACGCACACATACAACCTGACGCAATGGAGATGAGGGTACATAGGGTGGAATCTGGAACTGACGCAGTCCGCAATCGATTGTTTGCTGCGATCGACGAGCGTGCAAATGAGCTTGTTTCGACGGTGCAGGAGCTGGTTCGCGAGCCCTCGGTCCTCGGCAACGAAGCTGGGGTTCAGGCGGTTGTTGCCCGCCATCTCGGCGAATCCGGCATGCGGGTCGAGCAATATGACCTGCCGGAGAACACGCCCAACGAACCAAACGGCGGCAACAGCGGTGTGCCGTTCGCCGGTCGACCAAATGTCCACGGATACCGGACCGGTACTGGGGGCGGCAAGTCCCTGATCCTGAACGGTCATGTCGATGTGGTCAGCCCGGAGCCTGTCTCCGCGTGGTCCTACGATCCATGGGGAGCAGAGGTCGTCGGCGACAGAATGTATGGTCGCGGCGCGTATGACATGAAAAGCGGCGTCGGGGTCAATCTCTTCCTCTCGCGTCTGATCAACGATCTGCAGATTCCGCTCCAGGGCGATCTAACCATTCATAGCGTGATCGAAGAGGAGTGCACTGGTAATGGTGCACTGGCCGCCAGTCTCAAGGACAAGGCCGATGCCTGCCTGATTCCGGAGTCGACCAATTACCAGCTTTCGATGGCGCACCCTGGCGTGATCTGGTTTCGGGTTCATATCGAAGGTCGGTCCGCGCATGCGGGTTGGGCGTGGAAGGGCGTGAACTCGATCGTCAAAGCGGTGCCGATTATCAACGCGCTCACCCAGCTCAATGAGGACCTCAACGTGCAGGTCCATCCGCTCTGGGCGAACCACCATCACCCGATCAATCTCAACATTGGCGTCATCCAGGGTGGCGACTGGCCAAGCACCGTTCCCGGCGCCTGTGAATTGCACTGCCGAACAAGCTTTTTCCCTGGGACGACCGTCGAGGAGATGCAGGCAAAGATCGAAGCGGCCGTCGGAGTCGCGGCGGATGGCGACGACTGGTTGCGTGACCACCGACCGCGCGTCACCTACGACGGGTTCAAGACCAATGGCGTGATCCTTGACGAGAACGAGCCGATCATCGGTCTGCTCCGCTCTACGTTCACAGCAGTGACCGGAAACGAGATCGAGGCGAAGGTCGGCACCGCAGTGACTGATCAGCGGTACTACTCGTTCCAGGGGGTTCCGGCAACCTGCTTCGGGGCGGTTGGTGATCTGGCCCACGGAACCGATGAGTGGCTGGATATCACGTCACTACCGGTCGTCGCCAAGGTGATGGGCAGCTTCATCCTCGATTGGTGCGGGGTCGGCGAATGATTCCGATTGGGCCAATTGTTCGGCTACAGGTTCAGACCGCCAATCTGAAGATCGGCACTGGACCTAACCAGCGCTTTGACAACTCCGCGGTTCAGTCGGTCAATCAAATCGAGATAGATGACGGCGGCGTGTGGGGAATTGGTCCGGACGGTGAGCGGATTGCCGACATTCATCACCGGGATCACCCGCAGACCAAGTTGCGCGGAATCGTCAACTCCATCTCGTTCGGGTTCACCGGTCACTATGCGGCGATGCGATCCGAGTTCGGCGCACACCTGGTGAATGGGGCGGCGGCGGAGAGCATTCTGATCGAGATGGACCAGTTGGTCGGGATTCAGGACGTAATCAATGGGATTTGGATCGAAACACGGGAAAGCGGCCTGATTCATCTGGACGGCATTTCGGTGGCCGCTCCATGTGCTCCGTTCTCACGATGGGCATTGCAGTACCCGGACGACGAAAAGCCGGATCAGCGAGTCACGGCGGCGCTCCAGTTTCTGAACGACGGGATGCGCGGGTACTACTGCCGGTTTGTCGGCTCACCGGTCAAGGTCAGCATAGGCGACACGGTCTACGTAGCAATCTAGTTCCAGCGTAGCGGACGTCCACCCGCGTTCATCAGTTGGTTTACAACTGATCACGAACACGACTTTCAGGCCGGCCCGACGACGACTTTAACGGCGGGCAAGCGGGTTGAATTGTGAGGGAGACGTTGCTCATGACGAACAATCTGAATCTGATGATCGAAACCGGTCCGAAGGGCAAGAAGGTTGTGGCAATCGCGCGCGACTGGCCGGGGCTGGAACGCGGAGCCAAGACCGGAGATGCCGCGATCGAGCGTCTCGTGTCGTATGTTCCGCGTTACGAGCAGATCGCAGTCGCTGCCGGTTTGGCCCACGAGTACCCACGGGAACCGCAATTCACCGTCGTTGAAGAAGTACCGGGGACGGGATCGACCGACTTCTGGGGAATTTCTTTCGCGATGTCTGACTGGGACAAGGAACCAGCGACCTCGGAGGACATTGAGCGCGATGTTCGTTTGATGCAGGCAGCCTGGACGTTCCTGGATTCGGTATTCGCGCGTGTCTCCCCGATCATGAAGAAGGGTCCCCGGGGCGGCGGAAAGGATCGTGACCATATCTACCGACATGTCACCCTGTGCGAAATGGACTGGGCGGGCGGTTTTAGCCCCAAGCGCGATCTCGACGCTCCACTCACGCCTGAACGGGTTGCCGAACATCGCGCCCTTTATGTCGAGGGAATCCGCGAATGCCATGCGGCCGGAAAGTCCGCCAAATCGTGGCCGTTGCGGTACCTGATTCGACACACTGCATTTCACACGCTTGATCACGCCTGGGAAATGGAAGACAAGGACCTCACCAACGTACCAGAGTAGTTCCGGATGCGAAAGCCAGCTGCGCCTGCAAGACACATCTGGCAGGAGATCGCTCGGACAACTAGACTTTCGCCCGGTTCCAGGGGTACTGGACCAGAGTTTGGGGTCGTGTCCACGGGGTACGTGGCCGGCCGTTCGAAAGGACGTGAGATCAGTGGATCTCGTGGCTTCAGATACACGCGTTTTTCTGTTTCACAGTGCAGGTGCTTCGGCAGATGCCGGCGGAGCAATGGACAAGGTCAATGCATGGTTGGCCAAGGACCGGAGCGAATCCCAGTATCCGAACCTGAAGATCAAGGACATCACCTTGACGGCTGATGGCAGCGGCGGCGTCTTCACGCTGGTCGTTTGCAGCCTTGGCAAGACTGAAGGCATCTAGCTTGATGTCCGCCGGCAGCATCCTGCTCCTGGCAACACCACAAAGCTATCGACTGGCCGCCTTTCAACGGGCGGCCAGTTCTATTGATGCGACCGTGTTCCTGGGCATCGACACTCCGCCCGGATATGAACACCAGGACGCCCGGATTATTCCCCTGACTTTTGCCGACCCGGTCACCAGTCTTGAATCGATCCAGACGCGTCCCGAACTCGCTCACCTGAGCGCAGTGATTGCCGTGGACGATTCCGCTGCCGACCTCGCCGCGTTCCTGGCCGGGAAACTCGGTCTTCGGCGCAATCTACCGGGTTCCGAAATCGCCGGTCGCGACAAGGCGATCATGCGGGATCGATTTGAGGCGGCCGACCTCCTGACTCCCCGCCGGTACGTGCTGAAGGTCACCGACGATCCCTCGACGGTCCTGCAGGTCAACGACTTTCCGGTTGTGATCAAGCCGACGTCGCTGAATGGGAGTCGCGGCGTGATCCGAGCCAACACGATCGACGAGGCAACAGCGGCATTTTCGCGAACGGCTGCCCTGGTCCGATCACTTCACTCTGATACCTCGACGCAGTACATCCTGATCGAGCAGTTCATCCCCGGTTTTGAGGTTGCGGTCGAGGGAGTGATGACCAGTGGCTCGCTGACCACATTGGCACTGTTCGACAAGCCGGACCCGCTCGATGGCCCCTACTTCGAGGAGACGATCTACGTCACCCCATCGCGGTTACCCCAACCTGTCCAGGCAGAGATCCATCAGACCACCGAGCGGATGGCTTTGGCGATCGGTGTGATCCACGGACCAGTCCACGCTGAGCTCCGGATTAATGACCGAGGAGTCTGGCCAATCGAAGTGGCGGCCAGATCAATCGGCGGAATGTGTTCGACTGTCCTGCAGTTCGGTAGCGGGATGTCGCTTGAGGAGTTGATTCTCCGGCACGCGATTGGCGAGACGATCAATCCCGCCTCATCGGGATCATCCGCAGTCGGTGTGATGATGATTCCGATACCGCACTCAGGGATATTGAAGTCGGTGGGCGGAATCAGCGAGGCGCTGGCGACTCCAGGAATCACCGGGGTTGAGATCACCGCGCCGCTGAACGCACCAATCACGGGATTGCCGGAGGGTGATGCCTATCTGGGGTTCATTTTCGCGAAGGGTGAGTCGCCAGCTGAGGTCGAGACGGCGCTTCGGGAATCGCACGACCGACTCGTCATTGAGATCGGTCCAATGGTGCGACTGACGACGACTTCGTAGCTACTTCTTGCGGGGAGCAGCCGGGGCATTGGAATCGGGTGCTGTCCAACCTTCCGGCATCTGGGCATCCGGACCGAAGAAGAATTCTTCCATTTGCTGGCGGAGCATGACGCGGGTATCGGGGTCTACCGGATTGAGCGCATAGTGATTGATCAGGATGGTCATATGCGGTTTCCAGAGTGCATAGGCTTCTTCTGAAACGTTTTCGTAGATCTTTTCGCCGAGCGCGCCGGGAAAGGGTGGATTGTCCAGTCCGGGCGCCAGGCGACCCAGCTTGGTGCACATCACCATTCTCGGAGTAGAGTCAGTCATTAGGGCAACCTCATATATGTGGAATGGCGATCGATTCGCCGTAACCGCTCTATCGTCCGGTACAGGCAGGCGTGATGTCAAACCAGCAGCGAGCAAACACCAGTCGTTGCCTGTTCTTCGGGATGCCAGGTGTCTTCTCGCGACGCATCCTCGAAGCGCTGGATCACCCGAGAGTCGACGTCGTCGGTATCGTCAATCGCTCGCTTCTGACCGCCGAGGATCCCCTTCGCATCGTTCCCGCTCGCACGCACCGATCAGTGCCGGGCTTCGCGACCAGTTCCTCCATGAATGCTCCAAGGTTTCTGGTTCATTCGCTCAGTTCGACAACGGTCAAGAGCGCCCTGGCTGCTACTGAACCCGATCTAATAGTGGTGGGCTGCTTTCCACTTCGCATTCCGGGAACTCTCCTGACGTCAGCGCAGATCGGGGCGATCAACATCCATCCGTCGATGCTGCCCAGCCATCGTGGGCCAGATCCGCTCTTCTGGACATTTCATGCAGGCGACACAGACGCCGGGGTTTCGATACATCATCTGACGGCCGCGTTCGATGACGGATCGATCATCAGCCAGGAATCAACGTCGCTTCCCACCAATACGGCCCTCTCAGATCTGGATGCGACTCTGGCTGACATGGGTGCCGGTCTCCTCAGTCGCCTGCTCCATGACTTGCCTGAACTGCCAGCAGGAACCGCGCAAATCGACTCAGCATCGACGTATGAATCATTTCCGAGACGCGGCCGACCTGGTAATCACTCCTGACTGGTCAGTTCGATCGGGCGACTCGGTTCATCACCGGGATTGGGCCACAGTCACGGGCCAATTTCGTTTGTCTCCCCAGACGGCGCCGTGTCTCTTTTCGGGAACGTGGCAGTTCCGCCCGATCCGTCGAAATCGTGCTCAGAGATGGCTCGATTCGGGTGGAACCACTGGCATCCGCTGTACTCACAGCCACCGACAAGCTTTGACATCCTGCGCATAACTGTGCGATAACCCTCGCCAATCGCTCAAAGCAATGTCTTCCATGGGCGGCAACCGCTGATCGCTGGCTACGATCGACGCATTGTCCGAGCGAGTACTTCACCCGGTTTTGTCGAGGGATGAACCGGGCGACCCCCACGGCGTATGCGCGTGATGGCTGGGTCAATTTCGAATTGCGCGATTCGTCGTCTGCCATGAATCGCCACTCTTGTGTCGAACGGACAGTCCGCCACCGCAGGTTTACCTGGATGGCAAATTGTCGATTCGGTGCAAAGGAGCGGCACGCAGTGTCCCTTTTCCAATCTGTCGGTGCAGCAGTGCACGGACATTTCGCTCGTTTACTGATCGCGGCGCTGATTGCGCTGACCGTGATCATCCCGATCGCCGGCAACGCCCGTCCGGCTGCGGCGGCAGGTGCGTACACGACCTCCACGCTCAATCTCCGGGCCGGACCCAGCACCAGCAATTACATCAAGCTGACCATGCCCGAAGGGGCGTATGTCGACCTGCTGAGCGATCTCGGGCGTTCCGGCTTCTACAAGGTCAACTACAACGGTGAGCTCGGATATGCCTACGGTGATTACCTGAGTGTCGGCGGCAATGGCGGCAACGATGACATGGTTGACGCTGGATGGGGCGACGCTGGAAGTGCCTACACCACCTCTGCTCTCAACCTGCGCGCCGGACCCTCGACCAACCACGATGTTGTTCTGGTGATGCCAGAAGGTGTCGCTGTTCAGTTGACCGGTTCCGGAGACAGCGGCTTCTCCGGAGTCGTTTACAGCGGTAACTCCGGATGGGCCTCGAATGACTACCTGACGGACGATTCCGGTGGCGGCAATGGCAACGGCGACACTGGTACCGCCTACACAACCTCCAGTCTCAATCTTCGCAGCGGACCGGGTGTATCGAACTCGGTGATCCTGGTCATGCCCGGCGGAGCTGAAGTGACATTGACCGGAGACGAGCAGGGTGGATTTGCTGGCGTCCGATACAACGGAACTACTGGCTGGGCGTCGCTCTCCTACCTTACCGATCAGCCAGTTGCTGATGGCGGCGACAATGGCGATGGCATTTACACGCAGGACGAGATCATCGCGATCATCTACGCAGCTGCGGATCGCTATGGTCAGTCCCGCGAGGCAATGCTGGCTGTTGCTCGATGCGAGTCGGTGCTCGATCCGAATGCGATCAACTACTCGTCGAATGCTTCCGGTCTCTTCCAGTTCCTGCCGGGCACCTGGGCCACCACTCCTTACGCCAATCAGAGCATCTTCGATCCCGTTGCCAGCGCAAATGCTGCCGGGTGGATGTGGTCGGTCGGTCGACGAGGCGAGTGGGTCTGCTAGTTCGCGCCTGATACCGGGAAGCGGCCGTTCAGCCAACTGGTGAGTCTGGCCAGTACCGCTTCCCGATCCAGTTCATTGAAGATCTCGTGCTGATCCTCGGGCCAGGAGACGAACTCCTTGTCCGGGGATTTCGCATCGGCCACAAACTCGATCGATCCCTCGGGCATCGTGATCCGATCGGCCCCACCGTGCATCACCAGCAGCGGCAGGGTGATTTCGCTGGCTCGCGCTCGCGTCGCATCTGAAAGCAGAACCAAGTTGCCGAGCGATCCCGAGTTTCACCGGTTCGTTAATGCACAAGTCGTCCGTCAGAAAGCGGGCATGGACTTCAGGGATCGCGACTCAGACCATCAATCGGTCCGGCCGGCGCATTCAAAAACGGCAGGATGCGGGCAGCCAGGAGCGAGGCCCTGAGTTGAAATCCGGAGAGATCGGTCGGGATCCGCAGTGCCGGACCGGTGAGTACCAGGGCAGCGAGCTCTGGCTGAATGCGCAATGCCGCTCTGGCCGCGATCAGACCGCCCATCGAGTGCCCAAGCGCAATCACCGGTCCAGTGGTCCCCCGCTTCACCTGCGTGATGGTATCGATGTAGTCGTCCACGAAGGTATCGAAGCGCTTGATGTTGGACGTGCGTGGCTTGCCGTTGTCCGAGCGACCGTGCCCACGATGGTCTACTCCGACCACTGCATATCCGGCCGAATTCAGCGCATCGGCCACGTGCTCGTACCGGCCGATGTGCTCGTTGATACCGTGCGCAATGACGACCGTGGCCTTTGCGTCTGCCATTGGCCAGATGCAAACCGGCCAAAGTCCAGCCATCCGCAGACACCCGTTTGTAGTCTTGAACTGTCATTGACCTCTGGAGCCTTTCGATCGGCAGGTATGATTCGCAACAATTATCAGGGGAGACTCGTCGGTTGCAGAACCCGCCAGAGCGGACAATTACGCAGATTGAATTGCCGGTACGAACCATCGTACGGGTGATTCTGGTTTTCTGTCTGATCTGGCTGCTTGGGCAAGTCTGGAACATCATCCTGCTCGCCGGCATCGCGCTGATGGCGACGGCTGCTTTGGACCCGCCAGTTCGACGACTCCAGGCTCGCGGACTGAAGCGCACCTGGGCGGTTGCTGCTGTCGTCGGTGCGGCAACAATAGTCATGCTCGGAACGCTGCTGATCATCGTCTCTCCAGTGATCACGGAGGGCCAGGATTTCATCGAGGGTCTACCCGCCCAGGTCGATGAATACGAACGCTACTTTGACAACAATCCGCAAGTTCTCGAGGGCCTGCAGTCGGCTGCGCAAAATGCATCAACTGGCTCATCCGCGATTACCGGCGGAATCATGTCGTTCAGCCTCAGCGTGGTGAGTCTGATCGCCGATGCGTTTGTGGTGATCGTGTTCACGATCTACTTCCTGCTGGATGGTGGCCGAATTTACCGATGGTGCGTTCGCTATACCCCGCCACGATTCCGACGTCGCATGGACCGGACGATTCCGGAAGTAAGTCGCGTGGTCTCCGGTTATGTGACCGGGCAGTTCCTGACGTCAACCCTGATGGGCATATTTGCGTTCATTGTTTTGACGGCTGTCGGCGTGCCGCAAGCTTTGCTCCTTGCCCTCCTGGCCGCAATTGGTGATGCGATTCCGATTGTCGGTATCACCGCCGTCACCATCCCGACTGTTCTGGTCGCGCTGACCGTCTCGCCGACCGCGGCGATCATCGTCCTGGCGGCGTACCTGATCTATCAGCAGGTCGAGAATTACGTCGTCGTGCCGAGGATCTACAAGACGACCCTCGATATCTCGTCATTCGCGGTGCTGTTGTCGATTCTGGTTGGGTCGGCCTTGCTCGGCATCGTGGGCGCACTCCTTGCGCTACCGATCGCCGCGGCTATCCCGGTGATTGAAGATATCTGGCTTGAGGACAGTCCGCTACGGGCAAATGTGCCACCGCCTGTCGTGCTCGACGAGAGTTCGTCCTAGCTAGAGCACTCCCCGACCGTGCAGATCATCAATCTGTTCGTCCGTGTACCCGAGTGATTCCAATACTTCCGAGGTGTGCTCGCCAGGTTCTGGCGGTTGTCGGCGTATCTCCGGTCCGTCGCTGGTGGCCGTGAAAGCCGCGACTGTGTGGGTGATGCCGGACTCGAGTCGGTTGAGCGTGCCTCGATGGGCGATCTGCGGATCGGCAATGGCCTCGTCCAGCGACCGGACTCTCGCGGCCGGAACCTGGGCTGCGATGAAGAGCGACTCCCATTCGTCAGCCGGTTTGGTCCGGATGATTTCCTGAACCTCAGCGATCACTTCCAACGAAGACGATTCGATTTCGGTGATGGACATGGACTCCGCTTCAGCCGCGCGATCCGGGAATCCAAGGACGGTCCAGAATCGTGCGGTCTGGGATCCGGTCCAGGCGCCGATCATGATCGCGCCATCGGATGCGTCGTAGAGTCGATATCCCGGATGCCCCTGCTTGTCCCACTTGTCGGCGTCGGGTCGCTCATTGCCGGCCAGCAGATTGGTGATATCGACGCTGAGCAGCATCATGGCCGCGTCGAGCATCGAAACATCCAGTCGCTGTCCCTCGCCGGTCCGCTCCCTCCGCAACAGGGCAGACGAAATCGCAAACGCCGTCATTGCCCCTGTCGCGTAATCGAAGACCGGCGGACCGATCACCATGTCGGCCGCCTTGAGCGACCGATGCTGCGCGGCGAGATACCCGCTGTGCGCCTTGATGACGGCGTCATAACTCGGTCGATTCGCGTTCGGGCCGGTGTGTCCATACCCGGTGACCGAGCAGTAGATCAGGCCCGGGTTCAGTTCTGCCAGATGCTCATATCCCAGACCCAACCGCTCCATCGAACCAGCCTGGTAGTTCTCGACCACAACGTCTGCTGCCTTCACCAGTTGGCGGAAGATGTCCGCGCCTTCCGGATCGGCGAGGTTCAGCGTGATTGCGCGCTTGTTCGCCGCCTGCGCCTGAAAATCGGCTCCCATCCCTGCGTCGTTCAGGGCAGGATCTGATCCAACTGCCCGAACCATGTCGAGGTTATGCGGTGGCTCGATCTTGATCACGTCTGCACCGAGTACCGCGAGCTGGTAGGTCGCGAATGGGCCGGCCAGTACGTGGGTTAGGTCGAGAACGGTGATGCCCGCGAATGCCTGCATCAGGAGACGGGTGGGCGGGGCTTGGTCCAGTCCGAACTGGTCACGACCGGTAGCTGGAGGGCACGTTCGCGTTCCAGATCGAGATTGCCGATGTGCAGGGAAAGCGGAGATTGCACCCACTTGTAGATCGATTGCAGAAAGAGCCGAACGAACTTCTCGACATGACCGTCGATGGTCGCTTGATCGAGATCGGGGAACATCTGCAGCAGCACAACGCTCACCTCATCCGGCAGCAGCTTCTCGCCGGCGAAGAGATAGAAGCAGGCGTCGAGGATCGGGAAGGGCATCAGTTCGTCCTCGCCGCGCTGATTGGGGGCGAGTTCGGGTCCGGCTGGTTTGGCCAGGACTGCTGCGATCCCCGGATAGCCGTGTTTTGTGTGCAGGTAATCGAGCAGCGCCATGACGACAGTCTTTGGCACATTCGCCAGCACCGCCAGCGCGCCCATCAGATCGCCGCCGATAGTGGTGTAACCGACCGCCTTCTCGCTCATGTTGCCGGTTTGCAGGAAGAGACCGCCGGAGGAATTCGACCAGTTCCACATCCGCTGGGCACGGATCCGGGCCTGGATGTTCTGGCGGGTGAGTTCGGTGATCTCCTGGCCGTCGTCGAGGAATGTGTCGACCGCGGCCAGCTCCCGCTCGAATGCGTCGTCGATCGAGATGATCTCCAGCGGGACACCGAGGTCGCGGCAAATGGTTTCGGCACCGTGCTGGGTTTCGGCCGATGAGTAGCGCGACGGCTGGTAGAAGGCGCGCAGCAGAGAACCGGGATCATCCGGCCGCACCCGCGATGCGTACCGATGGGCGATGAGCAGGGTCAGCAGTGAGTCACGGCCACCGGAAAGCGAAATGCCGATTACCTTGAAGGCGCGGGTCTTCTCGAAGTAGTCGCCGATGCCCAGGGCGAGTGCGTCCAGAATCTCCTCGAAGAGTTGCTCGCGGGGACTGACCGGAGTTGTATCGACCGGCAGGAAGAAACTACCGGATGGCGGCAGTGGGTAGGTCAGCTTTTCGCGCTGGGCGGCTGTGGAAATGACTTCGCTCGGGACCTCAACAATTTCCGGGAGTTCGTTATCGATGTAGTAGTGCTCGCGATCGTCCCGCCAGGTCGTGTTTTCGGCGCGAAGTCGCATGGTGCGATCGAGATCGATAACCTGGGTTGAGTAGCCGCGCGCGAATCGCGGTCCCTCGAGGAACAGCTTGCCGTTCTGGTTGACGTAGCCGCCACCGTCGAAAATCAGTCCGTCGTTCGCGCCGACCATATTGACGTAGGCGATGGTGCATTGGTGATCGGCCGCCCGGGTCGCGATCAGTTCCTTGCGGGTGTCGTGAATTCCGACACGGTACGGTGAACCGGAGATGTTGCAGACCAGTTCGGCACCGGCATAGCAGCGGCGCTTGATCGGACCGTCGGTGCTCCAGAGATCCTCACACACCTCGACCGCGACAATGCCAAAGTCGAATCCGAAGATCAGATCGCCAAATGGGATGCCATCGATCTCGCCGGTTTCGAGCTGGAGTCCGCGGGAGGTGGTCCGCCCTTCATAGAAGATGCTGTATGTCGGCAACTTCTCCTTGGGGACGATGCCGAGCAGCTCGCCGCCCGCCACCAGCACGGCGCAGTTGTAGCGAAGCCCCTGCATCCAGAGGGCGGCACCGATAACCGAGACCATCGGCAAATCGGCAGTGGCGGTCGCGAACCGGTGCAGCTCGACCAGTTGGCCCGTCGACGAACCCGCGCCATTGGACCAGGTCTTCGGGCGTGTACCCGCCTACTACCTGCTCCGGGAACAGGGCGATCGTGACGTTCTCGGCGGCCAGTTCGCGGGCCGTGGCGATGCACTGATCAACGTTGGCGGTGAATGCGCCGACGGTGGGATCGATATTGGCCAGTCCGATTTTGACGAGTCGCATTGGTGGGGCTGCTCCGATCTCCATCCCGGTCTGTAACCAATTATCCCACGCACATCCGGTTCGCGACTCTATGTACGGAGTCCTGATTGCTCTGCTAGGCTGCCAGCTACAGACCAATTGCCACGGAGGTTTCATGGACGCGCCATTTCCGACGACCGATTCCAGGATGTACATCACGCTGCATCGCCAGCCGGACGATCTGCGCAAGATCGTCGAAACCGGTTGGGACGATGCCAAAGCCGCTGCCACGATCATTGCCGGTGCCTCGCGCATCTGGATGACCGGAATCGGCACCAGCTACCACGCCGCGCTGGTCGGTGGTTGGCTGCTGCGGTCGGCCGGTCGGGACGCACGGGCGGTCACGTCGTTCGACTTCGCGACGTACCCGGAGCAGTTCCCGATTCAACCGGGCGATGCGGTCATCGTTCAGGCCCACACCGGGGTCAAGAGCTACTCAGCGGCGGCGATGAAGCGGGCAGTCGATGCCGGCGTGCCGGTGATCTCCATTGGAAGCGAGAGTGCCGAGCATCCTGGATCGCAGTTCATTCTGCGGACCTGTGAGCGGGAGACTTCAGCGGCATATACGTCGTCGCATCTCTGCGCGATGGCCCGACTCGCTCAACTCGCGACTGAACTTGGGAACGAAGCGCTACGCGGTCCGCTTAATGCCCTCCCCGACCAGGTGCAAACCGTGATCGACGGCAAGGAGCAGATCAAACCAGTCGCACAGGGTGCGGCGGCAAAACATATCTACGCTATCGGTGCCGGGCCGAACGAAGCCACTGCGCTCGAGTTCATCATCAAGGCGCGCGAGGCGGCCCTGCAGCAGTGCGACGGCGTCGGTCTTGAGCAGTTCTTCCACGGACCGATCGTCGCGGTGGGCAAAGGCGATTTCAGCATCGTCGTTTCGTCGACTGGTCCATCCGCTCCGCGCACGGCTGCCGTTGCGCTTGGTCTGACCGAGATCGGCGCCGAACTCTGGTCGGTTGGTGATGCTGATCCCGAGCGTTCCTGGCTCGACCCACTTCGCTGTGCCGTCCACCCACGAACTGCTCTCGCCATTGCTGAACGTGGTCGCGATTCAACTCTTCGCCTACTACCTCGCCGAAACCCACGGCACCCATCCGGACAAGTTCCGCCGCGAGGACCCGGTCTATTTCGATGCCATTGGCTTGCTGACACTTTAGGAGCGCAACTGTGACGATTGACGAACGCCAGCAGGCATCGATTACGTAGCAGACAATTCAGCGCCAACCGGACGACCTGCGGACCATGTTCGCGCGGGAAGTCGAAAACGTCGCGCTTGCGGCAACCGTTCTCGCCGATGCGACGCGGATATTCACGCTTGGGATCGGTTCAAGTCACCATGCGTCGCAGGTCGGTGCGTGGTTCCTCCGTGATGCCGGCAAGGATGCGCTGGCGGTGCAGGCCTTCGATTTCCTGCACTACCCGGAGCAATGGCCAACGCGCGAAGGCGACGCGGTCGTGCTCTTTGGGCACACCGGGTCGACCGGATTCACCCGCGAAGACACTTGACCGACTCGTCGCTGACGGAGTGCCGGTCGTGGCCGTTGGCTCGACCAAGGCCGAGCATCCAGGAGCAGCGATCGTGCTCCGGACCACCGAACCTGAGCAGGCGGCTACCTACACCAGCTCACATCTCTGCGCGATGGCGATAGTCGCCAGGGTTGCGGTAGCGTTGGGGGCAGATTTCGGCAGACGCTCTGGACGCGGTTCCGGATCAGATTGCCGATATCCTCGCCCGTCAATCCGAAATCTGGCCGGTTGCCGAGCGGATCGAAGGCAAGCGCATTTACTCCTACGGTGCCGGTCCGAATGAGGTGACCGCGACCGAACTGATGATCAAGGTCCGCGAGGCCGCGTTCCACGTTATCGACGGCATGGCGGCCGAGCAGTTCCTGCACGGCCCGACTGTTTCGTTCAACAAGGGCGACGTGGCGATCGTGATCAACGTGCCGGGTGAGGGGCAGGAGCGGGTTCAGGGCATCGCCAGGGTCAATGCCGCGATGGGTGGGGATATCTGGCCAGTCGGACAAGCGATTCCGGGGCTGGATGCCCCGCACTTCAGCTTGCCAACTGTCCCGGAGACAATCTCTGCGCTCCTGGCCGTTGTCCCGATGCAGCTGATGGCGACCCGACTCTCGGCGATTCGCGGGACCAATCCGGACTCGTTCCGGATGGACGATCCGGTCTACGACGCAGCCTTCCGGAAAGTCGGGTTCTAGTTCGATGGAGCCGATCCGCATCCCGCTGATCGGCCCTGCCGGCGAACCAGTCAGTTTCCGGGCGACGATCAACAGTCACGGGGTAGCGACACTTCCGCCGGTCATGCCCGATGGACCGATGTCCTCCCGACTGACGGTGACACTGCGCTTGGCTGACGACTCTATTCGGACCATCACAGTCGTCGAGGAAATTCCCGGCGAACTCGATATCACCGTGGCTGGTCCGGAGTCGTTCGACCGAGATCAGGTCGTCGCGGCCGTCCGGCACATGCTCCGGCTGGACCAGGACCTGAGCGGGTTCTATGCCCAGGCCAGCAGACGATCCGATTCTGGGCTGGGTGGCGACTGGATACGGTCGGATGATGCGCTGCCAGACCGTCTTCGAGGACGTCGTCAAGACGGTTCTGACGACCAACTGCGCGTGGTCGGCAACGGTGCGGATGGTCGAGCGATTGGTCACTGAACTCGGCGAGCCAGACCCGCACGTCTCGATGGATCCACCGTACGGACGGGCATTTCCCACTCCGGAGGCGATGGCGGCCAAGGATGAGTCGTTCTACCGGGAGGTCATCCGGGCAGGGTATCGCGCTCCCCATCTGGTCAAGCTGGCCACCGCAGTCTCAACCGGCGAACTCGATCTGGAAGCGATGTGCTGCGCCACCGTCGCCGAACTGAGTGACGATGACCTGGCGAAACAGCTGCTGGCATTGCCAGGAGTCGGACCGTACGCGGCATCGCACATCATGCACATGGTGGGACGGCAGTCCCGCGTGGTTCTCGATAGCTGGACTCGGCCGACCTACGCCAGATTGCTGGGCGTGGAGACGATTACCGACTCGGAAATAATCGAGCGACACGCTCACTATGGCGAGTTTGCCGGTCTCGCCTACTGGATGGCAGTGACGAAGGAGTGGTTCGAGGAGAATCAGGCAACCGGTGAGGCGCTCTGAGTCCGGACGCGATCCCAAGCCGGACCAGGCCGGGAATCGTACTCAACCAGCGCATCGCGTACTGCCTGGACGTAGCGATCGAACCGACCTTTGCGCAGCAGGCCCGATCGGAGGTCCTCGCGCAAACGGCGAGTCAGTTCCAGCTGGACGCCGCCTTCCGGAACACGGTTGACCAGGTTGCGTGGGTCCATCCCGGCCAGATGCTGGGGTGCGTCCATGACGGCGAATCCGGCTCGTTCAAGACGCTGGCGAATCATGTTGGCCAAAGTACGGTTGACTCCGCCAATCAGGGTCAGGGCCTCTTCGTCGCCAGCCGTGCCGTGAATCGCGACAGCGGTCCGGGACCCGTTGAGTACAGATCGAAGCCGTGGTTCGTCGAATCGAGTCGATGATATGTGCAGTCGACCGTTGCCGTCCGGAGCTTTACCTTCGAACTTGTAGAGGCGATGATCACGTGAGGCGATCGCCCGGGCAATCTCCCCGGTCAGTGGTTCGATGTTGCCAGCATGGGGGGCGAGGACGGCAACCCGGTCCCGTCCGGCGATCTGGTTTTCGATTGCGACGTTCTCGCGCTCGTGCAGAAGAAGGTCCTCGACTGTGGAATACGTGTCCGGCACCGAAAGTTCACCTTTACTGACGTCGTTGCAATCGCTACGGTTATTGTCACGTAGCAGCCGATTCAGCAACAGCACAGGAATGTCCATCCTTCTCATGTGACTTACGGACGACTGCCTATGACCATTCGACTACCATCGACTACTGCGGTCCTGGACAATTAGGCAGAGCCAGCACCCAGACTAGCTGTTGAAATCTGAGGAGTCGTTGTGACGATGTTGACCGATCGCTTACGAAATGCTGCTGAGCCAATCTGGTCTGCCCAGCTCACTCATCCATTCGTAACCGGGGTGGGTGATGGTTCACTGCATCCGGACAAGTTCGGGTTCTATCTCAAGCAGGACTACCTGTATCTGATCGACTACGCGCGCGTCTTCGCCTTCTGCGCTGCCAAATCACCCGATCTGCCGACGATGGTCCGCTTCTCGACGCTCCTTGCCGAAACGATCGGAGTGGAGATGGATCTGCACCGGTCGTTTGTCGGCGAGTTCGGGATCACCGCCAGAAGCACTGGAGTCTGAATCGAAGGCACCGACGTGTCAGGGGTACACCGATTTCCTGCTTGCGACCGCGGCAATCGACGACTACCCGTCGATTCTGGCCGCACTGCTTCCGTGCATGTGGGGGTATCGCGACGTCGGGCTGCATCTGGCCGCGATCGGGACGTCTCCGGATCCCCGCTACCAGACGCTGGATCGAGATGTACGCGGGTGACGAGTACGGGCAGCTCGTCGATTGGTGCATCGATCTGATGAACGCAGCCGGTGAGGGATTGCCAGAGCGCGCGATCCGGCACCTGGAGGACGTCTTCATCACCAGCAGCCGGTACGAGTTGGCGTTCTGGGAAATGGCGTGGACACATGCAGAAGTGGTGATCGGAACACGGTCGGGTAGTGACGCTCTGCAGAGCGTCAGGCGCTGCTGAGGGTTGCGGATCAGCGCCCGGACTCTGGATCAGGTGCCGACATCGAAGATCCTGACGCATTGCAATGCGTCACTACGTCTGGCGTCACCGCTACGGGCGTTACGGCATCGGGCGTCATCCGGCTGATTTCAGCGGCCGGATTTGGGGTCGAAGGCGTCGCGGAGGCCGTCGCCGATGAAGTTGATGGCCAGGACGACGATCGTGATGGTCAGACCCGGCGCTATCACCAGGATCGGGTGGGTCAGCGAGTAGGTCCGGGCCTCGTTGAGCATGTTGCCCCAGGTCGGTGTCTCCGGTTTGACCCCGAAGCCGAGAAACGAGAGGGTCGCCTCGGAGAGTATGTAGAGCGCGATATCCAGGGTGAGGGCCACGGTGATCGGACCGGTCACATTCGGCAGCAGGTGGCGGAAGATGATCGCGCTTGCCCGGCACGCCGATCATCCGGGCCGCCTCGACAAACTCACGTTGCTTGAGGGACATGAACTCGCCGCGAATCACCCGGGCCAGCCACATCCAGCCAAACACCGCCAGAAAGATCACGATGTTGGTGACGGTGATGCCGTCCAGCAACGCAGCCACGATCAGCAACAGGAAGATGCTCGGGAACGCCAGCATCAGGTCGACGAACCGCATCAGGACCGAATCGACCCAGCCACCGTAATACCCGGCGACCGCACCGATGATGACGCCAATCACGATCGAGATAATCGCGGCCGAAACGCCAATCGCCAGTGAGAGGCGACCGCCGTACAACAACCGGGTGACGACATCCCGACCCAGCGCATCGGTGCCCAGCCAGTGATCCCGGCTGGGTGGTGCGGTGATGTTGAAGAGGTCGATCTCGTTCTTGCCGTACGGGGCAATCACCGGGGCAAGGAGCGCCAGCAGCGTCACCAGTCCGAATATCACCGCGCCGATCAGTGCCGCCCGGGATTTCCGCAGTCGCCGCCAGATGATGATCCAGGGTGAGACGGGTTTCGGAGAGACCTGCTTGAGACCGTGTTGCGTCCAGCGTTGGGGTGATTGCGCTCACTTGAGTGAAATCCGCGGATCGAGCACCGCGTAGAGCAAGTCAGCGATCAGATTGCCGATGACAATCAGGACAGCGCCAATCAGGAGAATGCCCATCAGCACCGGATAATCGCGCTTGGTCAGGGAGTCGAAGAAGAGCCGACCCATCCCTGGCCAGGAGAAGACGGTTTCGACCAGCACGGCGCCAGTCAGGTACAGCGGGATATCGATCGCCACGATGGTCATGAACGGCACAAAGGCATTGCGCAGGACATGGCGGGAGAGAACCACCTTCGGCGCGAGTCCCTTGGCGTTCGCGGTTCGCACGTAATCCTGGCTCAGCACCTCGAGGGTCGATGAGCGCAGGTACCGACTCCAGCTGCCGACGCTGCCCACGGCCAGGGTCGTGGCGGGCAGGATCATGTGCTGGAACAGGTCGACTGCGCCGGACTCCATCGGGTCATGCATGCCGGCCGACGGGAAGCCAGCCCAACTTGACGGCGAAGATGATCTGCAGCATCAGCCCGATCCAGAAGACCGGCATCGACAGCCCGAAATAGGCGATGAAGGAGGTGACGTTGTCGAACCAGCCGTACTGATTGATGGCCGCGCCGACACCGAAGATGATCGCGACCACCAGCGAGATGACCAGGGCGACGACCATCAGATAGAGCGTGTTCGGGAAGACCTCGAAGATGACATCCCGCACCGGGCGCTGCTGGGAAAAGCTCGTACCCAGATCGCCCTGGAACAGATTCTTGATCCACGTCCAGAGCTGAATGTGCATCGGCTCATCGAGGCCGAGATTCTTGCGGATGGCATCGAGTTGGGTTTGGGTCATGCGGCCGTTCTTGGCCAACATGGTCGTCGGTCCGCCCGGCGCGAGTTGCATGAAGATAAATGAGAGTACCGATACTCCCAGCAAGAGCGGAATGGCGCCGAGCAAGCGGCGAAGGACAAATGCGTTCATAGTCGCGTTACCCGGGCGCGCTCACATTCAGCGAGCGCGCCACGAGTCGTACGCTTCTATTGCGTCAGGTACCAGTCCTGGGCGTTCCAGAAGAGATTGTTGAACGGGCTCGGCCAGAACCCTCCAACTGTTCGGAACGACGGCCGAGTAATCCTTCGACCACCAGAGGAAGGTCACCGGTGATTCATCGAAGATGAGCTGCTGCAACTTGAGGTAGATCTCGCTTCGCGCTTCAGGATCGGTCTCCGCGGCACCGGCTTCAGTCCATTCGTCGACCTGGGCCTGGAAGTTGAACGGGAAGAAGTAGGCGATTGCATTTCCACCGGCTCCGGTCGGATCTGGCGGAATCTGGCTGCTGTGCCAGTAGTACATGTTGTCCGGGTCGTTGCCGTTGAACCAGGAGTACATGCAGGCGGTCATCGTGTCCGGATTCCACTGGTAGCCTTCCGGACCCCAGATGGTGCTGACGTCCTCGCTCTTGGCTTCGGTCTTGATTCCAACGGCATTCCAGGACTGGGTGATGACCTGGGCGATCTGGGACGTGGTGGAATCGCCAGCGATGTACCAGAACTCCATGTTGAATGGCTTCACCGGGCCATTGCGATCGGTGTTTGGATCGATTGCCGGCATCCGGTGCCGGAGTTGGGCCTTCCCAGATTGCCGTCGCCGTTCTTGGTCAGTCCCGCCTCAGTCAGCAGCTGCTCGGCCATGGCCGGGTCGTACGGCGCGCGGCTGGATATCTGTCGTTGTAGACCGCGGTGATCGGTGCCTGATCCGCGATGGCGCGAACGACCCGGCCCTTCATGATGTTGTCGATGATGTCCTGGGTCGGAGTGGCGTAAGTCGAGCGCCTGGCGAACCTTGGTGATGCGCAGGAAATCGACGTGCTTGAGGTCGAGGTGATTCCAGGCCATGTTCGGTCGCTCGTAGACATCGACCGTGCCGAAATCCGAGCACTTCGTCCAGGCGGGCTGAACCGACCGAACCGGAGCCGGCCGCCATTTGGGTTTCACCGGTCTGAAGCTGCACGAGCTGGGTGTTGTCGTCCGGGTTGATCCGGTAAATGAACTGCTCGAGCTTCGGCCTTGGTGCCCCAGTAGTTCTCATTGCGGGCGAGAACGATCTGCTCGCCCCACTCGACAAAGGTGAACGGACCGGTGCCGATCGGATTGCGACCCAATCCGGACCGAAATGCCTCGAGGGCGGCGTCCGGAACCGGATCAGTCGCGACCGGAGTCGCGGACATGCCGGCCGGAGGTGCTGCGTCCGTGATGCTGGCTGGAATGAAGACTGACGCGCCGCCAACGTAGGAAAGGAATGGGGCGTACGGCGACGACAGTTGTCATGATCACGGTCACGTCGTCCGGCGCTTCCATCGCGGTGACCTGATCCCAACCGAGCGTGCGACCAGGCGGCGTAATCGAGATTCATGACCGCGTTCCAGTTGCTGATGACGGTCTGCGCGTTGAATGCCTCGCCGTTGTGGAAGGTGACGCCGGTCTTGAGGGTCCATGTGTAGGTCAGGCCGTCGTCACTGATCGCGAACGCCATCGGCGAGGATCGGAATCAGTTGCTGATTGCTGTCGTACTTCAGCAGGCCTTCGAAAATGGCCGAGCAAACATCAAACCCGGTCACCAGCTGCGTGGTCCATGGATTGAGGGTGTCCGGCTCTTCGATTGTGCTGGTGATGAGTGTGCCGCCTTCAACCGGAGTACCGGCCGGTGCGGTTGGGCCGGTGACTTCCTTGGTGGTTGCGTCCTGGTTCAGGAGCAGCGTCTTGTTGCGACCCTGCGACGGCTGTCCAAACGCCATGTCGGACGTGGCATGAAGCATGATGCCGACGACCGGGGCCGCGATACCGAGCTGGGCCGCGCGTGTGAGCAACTGGCGACGAGAGATTCCACCGTCAATTCTGGCCTGAATCAACTCATTGACGTTTCCGAGTGATTCGGGCTCTACCGGACCAGACTGCTGTGGGATCAATCGAACCATTCCTGCTCTCCTTGCTGATGCGAACGACCGAGCGAGCGCTGCGGCATTTCATTGTGACCAAAACGTAACGGGTGATTCTGCGAGATTGTCGTAGCCTACCGCCGAATGTTTGGCTCGTCGAGTGACCAAACCTTACTCGGGCTCCGTCAGGTACCACTCCCGCGCATTCCAGAGGCTGTAGGTATAGGCGCTCGGCAGGTAGTTTCCGATCCGGTTCGACGCCGCTGAGTAGTTGTAATCCCAGAACATGAAGATCGCCGGGACCTGATCGTGGAGCAGCGCCTGAATCTCCAGGTAGAGGTTCTTGCGGAGAATCGTGTCCGTCTCGGCAGCCGCTCGGGAGGTCAGATCGTCGATCTGTTCCTGGAAACCATATTCATTGAAGAATGCCGGCACATTTCCGCCTGGACCGCCCGGATAGGTCGGGATTTGTGAGCTGTGCCAATAGAACATGTCGTCCGGATCGTTGACGTTGGCCCAGCGGTAGTAGCCGGCGGTGAGGCGATCATTGAACTGGTATCCGGTCGGTCCCCAGAGTTCGGCGGCGGGGGCCAGATTGACCCGGGTCGGCACGCCGATTGCGGCCCAGGTTTCGGCAACGAGCCGGATGATCGCCTCGGCATGCTGGTCGCCATCCTCACCCCAAATGTCGATTTCGAGCGGCTCACCGTCTCGGGTCATAACTCCGGCATCGTCGCGTCTGTATCCAGCGCGGTTCAGCAACGATTCCGCCTTGACCAGGTCGAGCGGACGGGACTTTACGGATTGACTGTATGCCCAGCTGCCTGGTGCCTGGTCGGCGGCAGCACGAACAGCCGTGCCTCCCAGAATGTCCTCCACCACGGCTTGCTTCGGGGTGGCGTAATCGAGCGCCTGGCGGACGCGTTGCTCCGACAAGGCGCCGATGTTCTTGAGGTCGAGATGGCCCCAGGTCAGACCTGGATATTGCAGAACCACTGCCTCGGGGATTGCCAGGGCCTCATCGAGATGATGCATACCGGGCGTACCAGTTTGACTGGCAATCTGAATCTCGCCGGAGGCAAGCGCATCCAGTTGGTCACCATAGCTGTCGAACACCCGGACCGTGATTCGCTCGAGTCGGGGGTTTCCGGCCCAATGCTTTGCGTAGCGCTCGAGGATCACTTCGCGGCGGCGGACGCTCTTGACCCGGAACGGCCCGGTGCCAACCGGCTTCTTGTCGAATCGCTCCACGAATGCGTCCAGCCCCTGATTCAGTTCCGAGTCCGGGCAGATCGCGCAGGTTGTGTACTGACCGGCGGAAATGCTGCTCAGGAAGGGCGCAAAGAGTTGCGAGGTGGTGATGACGGCCGTCAGATCGTTCGGGGCGTCGATCGAGACAATCTTGTCCCAGCCGAGCCTGGACCAGACTGGTAGATCCCGGTTCATGATCATCTGCCAGGACGCAATCACATCCCGCGCGGTGAATGGGTCGCCGTTCTGGAAAATGCACACCTGGTCGCAGATCGAATGTGTAGGTCAGACCGTCCTCGGAGATCGAATACCCCTGGGCGAGGACCGGTTTCAGGCGCTGGCGACTGTCGTAGCCAACCAGCCCATCCATCACGCCGGAGAGGACATCGAATCCCTGACCGTAGAGATTGGTCGTGTACGGATTAAGCGTGTCGATCGAGCCGACGACGCCGACGACGATCTGGCCGTCGCGAACTTCCTTGCCGGCGGGATCGGTCTTCTTGCCGTCCGAGATGGGAGCGGTCGATTGCGCAGCCGCATCCTGGCCGGTCGCGGACAGGATCGTTGCGGTCAGCGCTGAGGCGATGCCCAGATCGCGGGCTCGCTCGATCAATTGACGTCGGGTAATGCGATCCGTCAGCCCGGCCTGGAGCAGGTCATTGGGCGTATGCAACTGCAGCGGATCGGTGATTCGGGGTGGTCTGGTCACAAGTTCTCAACCTCAGAGTGAAACGGACTGCTTCACATGTATAGCGAGGAAGAGCGGGCGGTGGATTGATTGTACCCGGAAGTGAGCGTGGGCTGGCAGCGGAACCACCAGCCCACGGGTGCTTTAAATGAGGCGAATCGCGCCCCAATAGCGGGAAATGTAGTAATCGCTATACATGCTGCTGATGGTGACGCCGGTGGCTTCGTTCTCGGCGTGAACGAAGAGTCCGTCGCCGATGTAGATGCCGACGTGTGAGATACCGGCCCGGTAGGTGTTCTGGAAGACGATCAGATCGCCCGGGATCCAGCCATCCCAATCAACCCAGGCGCCGGACCACGGCTGACTCTCGACGGCGTGGCCGATGTCGATGCCGAGCATGTTGATGTAGACGAACTGGGTGAAGCCGGAGCAATCGAACCCGTAGGCCGAGTTACCGCCCGCAGCATAGGGATAGCCAACATAGGAAAGGGCAAAATCGGCAATCGATTGGCCCTGGGACACTTGATCAGTTGCTGATTGTTCGAGTGAATCTTCTCGCGCGGCGACGGCGAATGTGCCGGCCTCGGACGGACCCTGGCTGTCAGAGTCGGACTTGATGCGGACGGTGCCGCCGTCTGGTGGAGTTGAATCCTGGGCAAAGCTGCTTTTGCTTCCAGCCAATGGCGCGAATACGGTCATGGCACCAGCCATGAACCCACGCCGGGTAAGCGTATGCATATGAAACTGTTCCCTCGAGTAGTGCTGAACTAATGCGGACTGGAAAACTCCGCATTTCGGTCATCCCGCAGCCACGGGACGATGAGCCGTTCTCGGTCGCGCTCTCCTCACTGATCGACGGTGATCTCACTGACAAAACAACCATCAGATACCAATCTGGCCATCCACCAAATCGGCGAAAACGGGAACGAATGAACCCGGTCTCCATCCAGACCGCAGCCCCGCATCGAACACGCCTTCAAACTGATCTGCGGAAACTACCATGATTTGACTAGATTTTTCCACAACAATCGGCATAGTCGCCCGAAGACTTCGGTCCCCGGAGTCTGTGACCCCTCCCCGATCAGCGTGCGACGAGGGGTGTGATTCAGGCTGGCTGATACAATCACCGGGACGCCGCATCTGGTTGTCCCTTGTCCGCCATTCGCAGCATCTGGGAGATTGAACGTGGCCTACCGGTTTTTGCTGGAAGTGCCTGAATCGCGTGTCGATGAAGCCAACATCGAGATCGGCTCGGCCGGCGACGCGCAGGTTGTTGTCGTTCGCAATTCACATGGACAAGGTTTCGATACCGCCGGGACCGATCTGACGATCGCGGCCCACTCGCTGCGGGTTATCGGATCGCTCTACGACTGGTTCGACGGACTGGCTGCACCCAAACCACAAATCGCAATCGTCCTGCACAGTGGCGCTCGCCTGTCATTGGCGGAGCACTCCCGCAGCGAAATGATCGGGGCGATTCGTCGCGATCAACCGTGGGTCGAGCGCACCATCCCGAAAATTGGCGATCACGCGCGCGACGTTCTGCCGGATTCGACGTACACCCCGCAGGCCGTCCGCTCCACCTCGACATTGCCGCCAGTTAATGAGCCAATCCTCAAGGCACGCAAGCAGCTCACGTTCCTGACCGGCGCTCCGGTCGGGATCAAGGTCACCGAACTGGAACGAGCCGAGCGGTATTATGTCGACTTTCTCGGCGTCAACCTGCTCGGCCGCGAGCGCATCAATGACGACGGCGACTACGAAATCGTCGAGCGGGAATACGACGGTATCGCCGCCCTCTCGCTCGGGACCGAGGCCGATGTCAGTTTCCTGAGCAACGGGCCGCTGCAGATCGCCCTGCGCCGGGTTGGTCGGGGAGCTCGAATTGAACGGAGCGCCGATGCTCCGATCAAGGTGACGGTCGACCGGGACACATTCCTGAAACTCAAGGGAGATGCCTTCATGCGAGGCATGGAAATCGCGCTGGATGTTCCAGGTGCGCTGGCGGTTCGCGATATCTACGGTCTGGTCTGGGAATTCAACCAGACGGCCGATGTTCCGGTTTTGGCATAACTTGTGCTTGATTCATTTCGCGAACTGATCGACGAACTTCTGTCCGCCCCGGCCGCCCTGCGCTCGATGAACATCGGCACCACTGAGGATGCCGCTGCCCGACGTGGAATTGCGCTGCTGACCGAGCGGGACCAGGCGACGCTGGCCGAGATTCAGCAGATCGTGCGGACCAACGATCCAGTCCTCTCCGCTGCCAAAGACCGAGCCATCCGACACAGCATTGGAAGCAACGTCGGCAGAACTGCTCGACAAGTTCGATACCTGGCGCGGGGAACTCGTCTCATTGCTGATGAATCTGACGCTCAAGGACTGGGAACGGACCGCGATCAGTTCCGAGGGCAAGCTCATCTCCGTTGCTGATCATGTTGAGACGCATGTTGAGTTCGACGAAGAGATGCGTGACGTCTTCGAGGATCTGCTCGGGTAGATCCGAGTCGCCGGGTTGCATCGGCGGCAGTCGGTCGGCGAGGATCGGCGGTCGCAGTGGCAGAGGATCGGCGGTCTCGTCAGTGGCGGGTCGCCGGGGTCGGCAGAGAATGAATTCTCTGCCTGATCGAGATAAGTCCAATGAATTGGACTGACTGCCAGAGCCCTCGCTTCCCGACTTGATTGACCGCTTTCTTGAGTCGGCACTTCTACGTTATCGCAATGGCGCGAATTTCCTTAGGTTACTAACAAGGACTTCAGGGAACTCCAGCATGTTTCATGGTGAATACAAGCAACCAGGCGGGAAACTCGTTCAGGTTGATTTCGACGTGTCTGACGGCCATTTGACCGGCGTTCGGGTTTCTGGCGATTTCTTCCTCTACCCCGAGGAAGCGCTTGAGCCGATTGTCGCTGCGGTCGAGGGATCACCGGTTGACCTGACTCCCGAGCAGCGAGCCGAAGCAATCGCCGCTGCCATTTCGGCCGATGTCGAGTGGCTCGGGTCATCGCCGGACGGACTTGCGACCGCGATCCAGCGCGCACTCGATGCCGGAGCAACGTCCAATGGATAACGCATCACGGTGGCGGCAATCGGCCTGGGAACTGCTACCGGTCGAGCCGGCCTCACCCGCACTGAATCTCGCTCTCGACGAGGAACTGACGCTCCGGGTTGGCGCCGGGGAACGACCACCGACACTGCGGATCTGGAGCTGGAGTTCGGGCTGCATCGTGCTCGGGCGATTCCAGTCGGTCCAGAACGAGGTCCAGATCGAGAATGCCGAGCGGTTGGGCGTCGAGATCGTCCGCCGGATCAGCGGTGGCGGAGCGATGTTCATCGAGCCGGAAGGGGCGATCACCTATTCGCTCTATGCACCGGCGGCGATGGCAGCGGGGATGAGCTTCGCCGAGTCGTACGCGTTTTTCGACTCGTGGGTGATCGAGGCATTGCGGTCGCTCGGAATCGACGCCTTCTACGCTCCGCTGAACGACATCACCTCGGCGAACGGCAAGATCGGCGGCGCGGCCCAGGCACGACGGGGCGGCGCGATCCTCCATCACACCACGATGGCGTACCAGATGAACGTGCCGCGGATGCTCGAGGTGCTGCGGATCGGTCAGGAGAAACTGAGCGACAAGGGCATCCGCTCGGCCGACAAACGGGTCGCCCCGCTCCTCCAGCAGACCTCGATGCCGCGACAGGAGATCATCGATCACCTGGTCTCGACCTTTGCTGCGACCGTCGACCTGCGGACCGGCTCCCTGACGGCCGAGGAGCGGGCGAGCGCGGACCAGCGGGTGATCGACCGGTTCGGGACGGATGAGTGGCGCTACATCCTGCCGTAGCCGCGCGACGTAACCTTTGCAGGCAACCGGGCGTTTTGGTTGCGTGGCTTCCGGTACCAAACCGGGTGCAAATAGGGCTTTCGGGCAATCGATTACTGTCGACTATACCGAACGTCACTTGCTATTCTGAACCAACGACCACACAGCGGACCCCCGTTAGCATCGTGCGTGGCTGGATTGTTGCGATGCATTTACGAGTCTGCGAGAGGATACGTTTCATGCGATTTACCCGATTCTGGCTGCGGATGGGAGCCATTGCGATCCTGCTGACCATCTCGGTCATGCAGTCGATGCCCGCACCCTCTGTTTCGGCCCAGGACGACCCGCCGGTTGTCGGCACGCTGCTCGTCAACACCTGGGACTGCATCCGCGAGGACCAGGCCGAGGGCACGGTGACGCTGCTGCCCGAAGGCAACATCGGCGGATTTGCCTGCACACCCAACGGACAGGTCGGAATCGCGGTCGATGGCAACGGGGTCACGTTTGACTCCGGCGAGACCCTGGAACTGCCGGTCGGACCGCACCAACTGATCGAGAACTCGCAGGGATCGACGCTCGATATCGAGATCACCGAGGGCGGCACCACGACGGTCGATGCCGTGTTCGCCGTTGCACCCGCTCCCACCGAAACACCGACCAATACGCCCGAGCCGCCAACGGTCACCAACACGCCGGCACCGACCGAGACTGCCACGGCGACCCCACCGACGATCGGGTCGGTCAAGATCGTCACCCACCTGTGTGCGCAGGGCATCTTTGCGGAATCCGACCTGACGTCGCTCGATTGGGCGGAGCGGATCGTGGCATGTCCGGCGCTGGTGCTGCCGGACAATTACGGCGATGTGAACGCGGATCACGTCAGCGCCAATGACCCGGCCAATCCCCTGCCCTACGACTACACGTTCGACTATGAGGCTGGCGGAAACCCGGTTTCAGTCGCGATTGCCGATGCCACGTTCAGCGACGGTTCGATTTGCGAGGACGTGCTGGGCAACCGGAACGGCGTCGGCAATGACAATCAGTGCTGGGATCTCTCCGGGTACGCGGTTGATGATGTCGATCCCGGTGAAGTGACGCTGACCGCCGGAACGCTGCCCGCGTCGTACACCTTTGGCGATGTCTCGACCGATCCCGAATCCAATGATGAGCAAGCGGTTGTCTCGGTCGATACCGGCACCGGCGTGGTCCAACTGGACACGACCGATGACGGCGAGGTTGTGCTGCATCTCTTTGCGCTGCCAACTCCGATCGAGCAGCAGGTCCGGGTGATTGCCCATCTCTGTCCGGAGGGGATCAGCTCCCGCTCGGCCTTCAATGCGTTGGCCGATCACAATGCCAGACTGATCACCTGTCCGTCCATCGTGCTGACCGGAGATGCGCCGTCGGCTGGTCTCACCAATGGCACGCGCGACTTCACGATCACGGTCCGGGGTGCTGATCTGACCACCCAGTCGATTGCCGATGTGCCGTTTACCCAGGCGCTGGTTTGTGAAGCGGATTTGCCGGCGGATATCAATGGCAATCCCAACGACAATCTTTGTCTCGATCTCTCCAATTACACGGTCTCGAATGTGGTCCAGGGCGATGTGACGGTCAATGCGACTGGTGCACCGGCGGGGAATCTCTACGTCGGGGTTTCGTTTGATCCGGGTACCAACGATGGCGATTCGTTTGTAACGGCGGGTGCCTCGGGGACGATCAAGCTCAACACGGCGGCTGATGGCGATGTGACGGTGCACGTCTTCTACGGTCCGCAACCACCGGCAACCGCCACGCCGACTGCCGACCCGAACTCCAACGGCAACACCATCGCCAACCCGGACACCGACTGCGACCCGCACGCCAACTCCGGGCGGTCCAACGGCGACGGCGACCCGCACGCCAACCAGAACCCCGACTCCGACCCGCACCGCTACTCCGGGTGGGCCGACGTCAACACCGACCAACACAGCGACTCCAGGCGGCAATACGGCTACGCCGACCGCAACGAGCACTCCGAATGCCAGCGCAGGAACACTTCAGGTCTTCAAGAACTGGTGTGAGGGAGCGGAGTCCAATACTCGAATTCGCGCTTTAGCTCCGGGTGCTGATGCCGTTCGTGAGGACTTTGGCGACGCAACGTGCGACTACGGAAACTCACCGTTTGTTCTGACCACCGAGGGTGGAAGCACGGTACAGAACTTCGACGTTCCGCCACTGGGAATGATTCGCCTCGAAAACATCGCACCAGGAACCTACAGAATCCAGGACTTGCAGTCGGACGAATCGACCTCTCTCACGATTCAGAGTGGCACTGTCACCAAGGTCATTTCGCTGCAGTACATGGACGTCCCGGACATTCCAGACCCGCCAGTGATCCCCGAAATTGATCTGGACGAGGATCCACCTCCTGGCCCACCGGATATCGATGCCGGTGCCGGAGATGAAGACGACTGGGACTTTGACTTTGACGGTCCAGTTGCGGGGGACGATGGCGGTGATCCCTTCACGGTTGAAGACGATCCAGAAGCCGAGGCACGTGTCGAAAGTGTGGATTCGTTTGAGGATCTGCCTGGGGTTGGTATAGGACCGGGTCAGTCCAGTAACGCACCTTCGACGGTCTGGCTTCTTGCTATCTCGTCACTCTCTGGCCTGCTGGGTGCTGCCTACGTGTCCATCATCCGGCGACGCAGGTCGTCAGTCTCGTAACATTCCGGCATGGCTACGTTCGCGCGTGACATATCTACCCCGGCTAGTTCGCAGCGTGCGTCCGTGCAGACGGATGCGCTGCCGACGATTGGCACGGCGCGGTTTGGTGAACTGAACGAGATCACGAAGTTGCATCAGCGCTGTTTCCGCAAGGCGCTGGCGTACCGACTTTCGACGGTCGTGATCCTGCGCCTGATGCCCCGCACCGAGTTCCTGGTGGCGAGGGTGGGCGATCGGATCGTCGGAAATGTGATTGGCGATCTCCGCGGCGGGCAGTCGCGGGTGGTCAGCATATGCGTCGATCCGGATTGGCGCGGACAGGGAATCGGCTCCCGGTTGCTGACCGAGATCGAGACCGCCCTGCCGACCGGCAACATGATCCTGATGGTCGAGGCCAATAACGTCCCGGCCCACATGCTGTACCGCGCCCACGGGTATCTATCGGTCGGCGAGAGTCGGGATTATTACGGACGCGGTCGCCACGGGATATGGATGCAGAAGAACAAGGTTGTAGGTTGGTGGTTGCAGGTTGATTTGAGGTTTTGGGTTCTTGGTTTTGGCGGTACGTAGTTCGGGGTGAGAACCCCGATTACCCTACCCATGCAAGTCGGCTCGATGTGAGCCGGCGAGCTCATCAGACCGCCTGCATGGAGTGTCGGGGTTGTCACCCCGAACTACGTGGCTTCACGCTGTCGGGGTTTTCACCCCGAACTTCGTTGGTTTTCCTCGTTCAGGAGTTCGCCACCTATCCACGGGTATTCATCCCAGTACTCGACGAGGCCTGCTTCAACTGGATTGTTGGTTATGTAGGCGACCCAGCGACTCATGTCTTCGTGTTCGCGAATACCGCGATCGTGAAAGCGCTCCTGCCAGAATCCAGCGGTCAGACCAGTTTCGGTGCATCGCCGTGAGACGTATGCCTTGATCGAGCGGACGACCGATACGAGGTCTACGGACCCTACCTGGATGACGGCATGGATGTGGTCGGGCATGACGCAGTACAGCAACAATCTTGCGCCGCGGAAATCGCATTGTTCGACGAGTACAGACTGGGCCAGACTGGCGTATCGGGCGTCGGCAAATACCGGGCGTTTGTCACGAGTGGCGATGGTGACATGCCAGGATGAACCAGGGACGGCGTAGCGTTCGTCGGCCAGCCGAATCCGTTTGCGCGGAGTGATCGCCACCGGTAACCCCAAGACATGCGGACCAAGAGAGATTCATTTTACTCCGAAGGCGGTCCGTAGTTCGGCGGTGACAACCCCGATTCCCCTAGGCATGCAAGCCGTTTCGATGGAGCAATTCGGCTTCAATGGGTGCCTTGCGCGGGCGGACTATCGGGGTTGTTCACCCCGAACTACGTGGCCGTGTGCTGTCGGGGTTTTCACCCCGAGCTACGTGCCGCGTGCAATCGGGGTTTTCACCCCGAACTACGTGGCCGTCTTGTGTCGGGGTTTTCACCCCGAACTATGTGCCGTGTGCAGTCGGGGTTTTCACCCCGAACTACGTGTCCGTGTGCGGGGGTCAAATCCCGAATTACGTTAGGGCGATGGCGAAGATTGCGGCGATGGTCAGGATCAGGGCTCCGAGGTTCAGGTAGATCATGGTTTGCAGTTTGGGGCGGAGTTCGGGGGCTACCTGATCCCGGGAGGTCCAGGCGAGATAGATGACGGCGGTCAGGGCGCTGGCGAGAATTGCGAGGCCGAGCACCGGATCGAGGGTCAGGGCGATCAGCGGCGCGGCGATCAACCCGATGGCCATGATTGTCGAGAGGATTTTCCAGGGGGTCAGCATCGGTCAGGGCATCCCGGCTCTATTGCGTTCGGCGAGCGTGGTCAGCAATTCGCTCCGGGCATAGGATACCGAAGTGAAATCCGCTTACCGAGGGTCCATCGCATGACGCAGAAGCAGGCAGCCTGGAATGCAGAGTCGTATCACGTCGTTTCGCGGCCACATGAGTCGTGGGCGGAGCGGGTGCTGGCCAAGGTCCCGACTGAGGGTATCGGGGTCGCGATCGATGCGGGGTGCGGAACCGGCAAGATCACGCGGGAGCTGCTGAACCTGCTGCCGGACGCGACGGTGATCGCCGTCGACTACTCGGACACGATGCTGGCGGTGGCTGAGCGGGAATTGCGCCCGGAATACGGCGATCGGGTCCGGTTCGTGCAGGCGGACCTCTCCGAACTGACGCCGGATGTGACTGGCACGCCGGCGGACCTGATTTTCAGCACGGCGACGTTCCATTGGCTGCCGGACCACGATCTCCTCTTCCGACGACTGTTTGCGCTGCTGAATCCGGGTGGTCACCTGATTGCCCAGTGCGGTGGCGGTCCGAATCTGGCCAGCTTTATTGAGCGGGCGGAGACGATTCACCACGATCCCGAGTTTGCCCGGTACTACGAGGGCTGGAGCGGTCCGTGGCTCTTTGCAAATGATGTCGAGACGGCGGAGCGGATGACGGCGGCGGGGTTTGTCGAGGTCGAGACCGATCTCGAGTACCACCCGGCCCAGATGAACAGTGCCGAGGAGTACGCCGAGTTCATCCGGACCGTGATTCTGCGCGAGCACTTGCGTCCGCTGCCGAACGACGAAATGAAGCAGCGTTATGTCCAGTTGCTAACGGATCAGGCGGTGCTGACGAACCGCCGTTCCTGCTCGACTACTGGCGATTGAATTTGCGCGGCAGGAAGCCGTAATCCGAAGCGACGGCGTATCGATCTGGATCGATCGAGGTGTACGGTGCCACCTCGCCACATTTGGGGGTCCAACTGCGCAGAGATTCGTAGCGCACGGCGGCCCTGCCGTGCTTCGGACGTAGTCCGACCGGTGCATCTTCGGGAATCGCGACTGGACAACGGCGAACACTGGTCGACCTGCGGTCGAAGCGGGGCACGGCGGCCCCGCGCTACGTGTAGAGACGACAAGTCAGGCAGGGGATGCGTCGGGCAACATGATTCGGCGTCAACTCACGCGTGTCCCGGTCCGGAACGTAGCGCACGGCGGCCCTGCCGTGCTTCGGACGTAGTCCGACCGGTGCATCCTCGGGAATCGCGGTGGATCAACGGCGAGCACTGGTCGACCTGCGGTCGAAGCGGGGCACGGCGGCCCCGCGCTACGTGTAGAGACGACAGGTCAGGCAGGGGATGCGTCGGGCAAATGATTCGGCGTCAACTACGCGTGTCCCGGTCCGGAACGTAGCGCACGGCGGCCCTGCCGTGCTTCGGACGTAGTCCGACCGGTGCATCCTCAGGAATCGCGGTGGATTAACGTCGCGCACTGGTCGACCTGCGGTCGAAGCGGGGCACGGCGGCCCCGCGCTACGTGTCGAGACGACGCGTCGTGCAGTCGAGGAGTCGAGGAGAGTTTTCTGGGAGCGAGTCTGGCAGGTTCGAGCCGCTTGCCCAAACCTGAAACCCGAAACCTCAGCTACAGGTACTTGCGCAGCATCCGGATGTCGGTGGTCAGGAGGCCGGTCTGGCTGAGCATGGTGGTCTGGGTGTGGCGTTCGCGTTCGTGGGCGGATTCGATGATGGCATCGATCTGGCACTGCTGCTCGCCAGTCTCGGCGAAGATCACAACCTTCTTGCTCTCCCCTGCTCCCGGAAGGCTGGTCACAACGATTGCGCTCACCCGACCGTCGGCCAGGGTACGAGCGTCGCGGAGATCGATGAAGGTTTGGTGCTCATCTTCGGTCAGCGGTTGCGCTTCCTGGAGGATGAACTCGAATTCCTCGTCGGAAACCGAGCTCATGCGGCGGAAGTAATCGTCCGTGAAATAGGCAAACGCGAGCAATGGCAAACCGGCGTTGAAGGCGGCTACGACATCACGCACCACCCGGGTGATCTGGGCGGTCGTCTGGGTGCCGGCCTGGACTGCGGCGCGGACCTCATTGATGCTCGGAGCCCATTGTCGACCTGCGCTCGAGGACCCGGCTTCGACCAGCGCCTTGATCTGGGCGATGCTGCGCGGATCGATTAGTGGCTCCGCTGTTCGGACGGTTGGGGTGACGCTGTCGGAGCCGGTCGATATCAGACCACGCTCCTTAAGGCCCACAACAGCCCGTAGACACGCGTTTTCATCGTCATTGAGTTCGGAAACCAGATCGCGCATCGACATCGGTTGTCGGGCCAGAATCCGCACCACCCGCTGTTCGTGCAATGGCAGCCGACCGTTCAGCGGCAATCGTGAACGATCCAGTGCGAGAACGCGTTCATCATCCGGCGCGATCTTGCGGAGTGTGGCCAATTCGTCGGCGCGCCGGGATGCCTCGAGGACGATCCCTTCGGCGTTCAGCTCGACCAGCCCACCGCGCGATTCTGCGGAGGGATCACTGGTGAAGAAGAAGGTGCCATGGCGAGCACCGAATACCCGGGCCAACGCTTCGGTGGCCTGTTCCTGTGCGGCGCGGGCGAGATCACTCTGGGTCGCCAGGCCCTTGCTGATCAGAATCTGACCGAGCGGCCGACCGGATTGGCCACTGGTCTGATCGCGTACGGCATTGTCGAGATCGGTTTCAGTGAGCACTCCCTGGCGGACAAGTACGCGACCAAGACGGAGGCTGTGATGTGACGAGGAGACCTGGGTGACCTTTCCGGATTCCAGCGTGACCTGGACTTCGTCGCCTGTCGCATTGATATGCAGGCGTCCGGAGTGCTTGCGTCGGGCGAGCACGGAAAGCAATTCCGCCACTCCAACATCGGTTGTTTCGCCCATAAACGCCATCTACGACTACCCTTACCAAGCGTGAACGCAACCTGCCCAGAAACACCGAGATTCTGGCTATCCATAACATTGATAGGAGCGTAGCGTGTGGGCCATGCCCCGGCAGTCCTAAACCGCACAAACAAGCGTGTTGGCGCGGTTTTACGGAAACAGGAATTGGCGTTGACAGTCTGTCCCGGCAGGGTAGACTTTGCATCTCAAAGGCGCCCTGTTGTTGGTAGCGGTTTCCGCGATCGTACCGACTGTGCCCGTGACGTTTTGGGGGAGAGAGAATGACCGTGCATTCCGGCTCAGATCTGGATGGGGGCTCTGACGAGCTCGTCGACATGAACACTCATGACGTCCAGCATGAGGGCAAGTGGCTCTCAATTCATGACGCATGCCGGTTACTCGGTGTTGATCAATCCACCCTTCGTCGCTGGAGTGACAGCGGCAAGGTGAAGCATTTCCGAACCCCTGGTGGGCACCGCCGCTATTCCGAAACGGCCCTTCAGGCAATGGTTGGCAACGGTTCGCGTCGATTTGAACGACAGCGCATCGCCAACAAGCAACTCAATGATCAATCGCGAGCCGGGTTTGTCGACGAATTCTGGCGAACCGCTCGTGAACGACGCTGGTACCGAGCCTACTCCGTCTCCCAACTCGAGGATTTGCGGCGCCATGGTATTCGCCTGATCGATCTCGCCGTCCGCTATTCACAGACCGCCCCCGGACCAGAGCGAGGCTCGCTGCTGGAAGACGGTCGGGCGATCGGATCGCAATATGGTCGGGTCAGCTCCAAGGCTGGTCTGACATCGGCCGAAGCAGTCGAGGCGTTCCTCTACTTCCGCACTCCGGTCGTGCATTCGCTTTCATCGATGTCGGATGGCACCCGGATGGGCGCACCGGCAATGCTGCAGATCACCTCGGAAGTCAACAGCTATCTCGATCAGGTCCTGTTGGCCATGGTCCAGCAGCATGAGGCTCAGACCGGCATCGCCACCGACGTCGTCGTTCAGACCGAGCTCGGCGGGCAGGAACTGGCCGACGCCTGATCAGCGATTCGCCGGGACTGGTTCATCTTCAGCAATCATCCATTCGGCGCGGAGCAATTGAGCTCGGCGCCGTTTCATTTTGTAGAGGCGCATCTTGAATGCGGCCGGGCTGGCGGCGATCGCGATGGCCGGTCCCAACCAGAACCAGGTCGTGGCGGCGACCAGCACCGTTGGCTCAAATGAATGGGCGCTCCAGAAGATGGCGAAGATCATCACCATCTTGACCATATATATTGTCCAGACGAGGAGCCAGGCACTGGGCATGACCCGTTCGTCGTCGCTGGTGGTATTCATGGCGCTTCGGTTCCGAACCGGGTGGTTCTGGCGAGCATTTTCCGGGATAGTTGTGCCCGGTCGGGTGATGCGCCCAGCATATACCGGCCGAACCGGTTCTGGTCCAGTACGAGGTGTAGCGTGTCCGGCGGTGAGTTAATCCTGGTAATGGTTGCGATCATGGTGCCGTTGATCATCGCAATCGTCGTGACGCTCTGGACACTGCAGCCGGCCGTTATCCGGGCGGAGCGAGCCAAGCGCGCCAAACGTCGGGCAGAAAAGCTCCAGGCGGAACAAGACGCGGCCGAAACTGCCGAGGACTAAGCCAACGCCCGGTCGCTGTAAGACGCCCGCTCGTATCCATCCGGGATTATTTGGCTAAGTCCCCGATTGAGTCCACAACCTCACCATTCCTATGATGCGAGAACGTACGGAACGTCTGCGCTTGGGTGCGTGGCGTCATGTTCTGTCTGTTTGTGGTCTCCACAGGCAGCAGACTCTTTGCGTACAAGACCGCAAGGGGGTCTCTGGTGGAGTTGAGAGAACTTATTCAAGGTGCCCAGGAGGCGATGGACCGCGGTGATTACCGCCTGGCCATCGCAGCCAACAATCACGCCATTCGTGGCTACGCAGGGTGCCTCGCTGCCCACCGAATGCTCGGTGAGGCGTACCTGGAACGTGGCGACCAGCAGGCTGCAGTGACGCATTTTGAGCGCACACTGGCGGTCGATCCACTGAACGTGGTGGCCCGTCTGGGACTCGGTGTCGCAGCCGAAGAGACCAAGAACTACCAGAATGCCTATGCCCACTATCTCCATGCCTGGGAAATCAACCCGGCGCTGGATCAAGTGCGGGATGAGCTTGTCCGGTTGCGCGGCGTCCTGAACGTCGATGATCGGTTGCACCCGACCCGGGCCGGCCTCGCGGGAATTCACGCGCGCTCCGGTCAGTTCAAACGGGCAACAGCGGAATGGCGAGCGGTCCTTGCGGCCGAGCCGGAGAGCCGACGCGGGCGCACATCGCTGGCCGAGCTGCTTTGGCGCCAGGGTGATGATGCCAATGCTGCGCTTGCGGCCCGGGAAGCGCTTCGTGGCAGCCCGGACAACGGTCGTGCCCTTGCGATCCTGGCCGATATCGAGCGTCGACGTGGCAGTGGCGGCGCGGTGGAGATTGCCGAACGCTATGCCGCAGCCGATCCCACTGGCGATATTGTGTCGATTCTGCAGGGATGGCGAACGGACGTTGATCTCAGCTTCCTGATTCCCGAGTCTGCCCTGATCGACGATTTCGACTTCGATGCCAACCGTTCACAGGACACCGGGCCACTTGGAAGCCGACGATCTGTCACCGCGTCACTGGCGGCGAGTCAGTTGGCTGCACCAGACCTCTGGGACACACTCGTTCAGGATCTGTCGGACGACATCCCATCGACCAATGTGGCACCAACTATGGCCACTGCCGTCGAACCGTTCAGTTGGTCGGAAGGCTCAGCTGATCCTCGCAACGACTCCGGCCCTTCCGGAGCGATGGTCCCGACGGTTTCGTTCCAGCCAGCGCCCACACTTGAGGATATCGGCGAGGGCGAGGATCTGGGTATGGTCCCGTTCGATCTCTCCAGTGTGATTGACGAACAAGGTGAGCACACAAGCGCCGAATCAATTGCCCAAACCGCTGATCTGGTTGCTGAGCAAGAAGACGCAGATTCGTACAACGAACTGATGATGGCTATGGCCGTGGCCCCTGCAGTCGCCAATGCCATGAATCAGGGCGAGACACAGGCTGCGGCATCCGGAAGTTGGATTGACGACTTCACTGCTCCGCTTGTGCCTGCACGCTCAGATGCTTATGGCGATACCGTAGCGTTCACCCGGGATCCAATGACTGGGTCCGTGATGCCGGATCGCACTGAAATTGACGAGACGTCTCTCACCGCTGCGTTTGGAGAATCGTCCATGGCTGACAGTCCGTCGCCAGTTTCGGGAGGAGATCTCGGAAACACAATGACCAGCAAGTCGAATGATTATGTCGACCCGTTCGTGACTGCCGACGGCAAGATCGACCTCACCTCCGGCTGGGACGATCTCGATCGTCAGTTGGCCGCAGCAACCCCAGGTGGTGACGGCAGCGATGCGTTTGATGATCTCCTGGCTGAGCTGAATGTTGATGGAATTCAGCCGTTCGATGCGGTGAGCGAAAGTCCGGATGAGGATGCCTGGGCACCCTTCTCGGACAATGACTTCGAGGTTCCGGTGGCGCAAGCGGCTCCGCTGACACCCGAAGCGGTGGTCCCTGAGCCGGAAGACGAACGTGGACAGACGCTCGACTTCGCCGATCTGGCCGCATTCGATGTGGCGGCTTTCGATGAGACCCCGGCTGAACCCGCATTCGGAACCGAGATTCTGAACGGCATCCCGGGTGCGCAACCAAGTGGCTATACCGAGCTCCTGCGGAACATGGACGAGGAGACTCCGTTCGATATGAACGGCATGGCTCCAATCTCCGGCCTGGAGCGCCCGGATGCCACGGGAAATCCGCTCGATTTCGATGAACTGATTGGTGTTACGAGCACGGATGGCACCGGCCCACTGACGACACTCGATTCACTGGATTCGGCTTCGCCAGACAATCCATTCGACTTCGCCGGGACCGATCTTGAAGCGGCAATGCCTCCGCTTTCAGAGGATCCAATCGGCCTTGACATGGGTGAAATCCAGCCGTTCGACTCGACGTCATTCGCAGGTGAAGACTTCTCAAGCGATGGTCCGGACTTCGGATTTGCTGCAGCAGTCGCACCAGTTGTGGGAGAACAGACCAATGAGGAATTCGATGCGGTGGCGCCGTTCGCGTTCGACGACCACGATTCGCAAGCATTTACTGAAACACCGTTCGATTTCGGCGACGTTGACGAAGTCACGAACGAATCCCTGAGTCTGGCTCACTACGAGCAGGATTCCGCAATCCCAGAATTTGCAGTGGCAGCAGCCATCGGCATATCTGCACGCGAAGTGTTGGATTCACCGGCTGATCCGATCGAACTGATTGCGGTCGCTGAACCAGAGCCGGTAGAACCAGAGGAGCCAGCACAGCCACAACCGGGTTGGGCTGGTCGCGAAGGTCTCGGCACTGTTGCTCGCAAGGTCCTTTGGCCGCAGTTCGTGAATCAGACATCGACGCTGATTGACCGGGCGATGGAATCCGAGAATCTCTTCCAGCGCATCGCTATGCAAAAAGCCGCCCTGGTTGAGATGGGCGTGGTCGGAACAGCCCGCCCGCTCGTCGTCAAACCAGTCGAAGCGGTCGTGAGCGAGTCACCAGTTGCCAGTGAGCCAGTCTCGATAGCTTCAGGGGTCGGTCAGAAGCGCCGCACCGTGCCTGAGATGAGTGAGCAGACCCGGATGGACCTTATGGGAATGCGCATCCGGTTGGTGGAGGACGAAGATGCTGCGGCCGAAATTGCTGCAGCTGTAGAGAAGGCAATCTCGGAGGGCCTCTACTCGCCGCTGGCGATGCGGGTACTTGGCGAGGCGTATCTCAAGCTTGGTCTGGTCGAGCGGGCAGCGGCCCAGTTCCGACAGGCAATGCTCGCCCGGCGCAAGTCGGCCTAGAAGGAACAACGATCATGGTTGCAATGGCAGAGGTTGAACAGGAAGCAGGCGTTTCGGTCGATCAGGTTCTCAAAGGGCTTCTGGAGATCGATGAGGTGCTCGGAGCGCTGGCAGTAACGGTCGAGGGCCTGGTAATGGGTTCGGCCGGACTGGTCGAATCGGACATCGACGTCGTGAGCCTGTTGGGTGCATCGCTGGTCGGTGTGGCCGAGCGATCCGCTCGGCGGATGGGCACGGGATCAGCGGTTGGACTGAGCTTGCTGACGAATGACGGCATGATCACCGTGCGCAACGGTGGCGACTTTGCCCTAATGCTCTTCACGACGACATGTGACAGCACCGCGTTGAACGACGCGATGATTGAGCCGATGGAGAACATCGCCAGGGTACTCAATCCGCTCTAGATTCCAGATCACATCATGACTTTGACGTAACGGCCGGTCTCGTACCGGTCGTTGTCGTATCCTAGGTTGGCTTCAATCCGTCTGATTGAACGCTGGAAATCGATTTCAGAGAGGACAACACGTGGCAGATCTAGAGCGAACGTTAATCATCGTCAAGCCAGATGGCGTACAGCGCGGACTGGTTGGCGAAATTGTGGCCCGGTTTGAAAAGCGCGGCCTCAAGATCGTGGCGATGCAAATGCAGCAAATCACGGCCGAAACCGCCGAGCGCCACTACGGCGAGCACAAGGGAAAGCCATTCTTCGCCGGTTTGGTCGAGTACATCACCTCTTCGCCAGTCGTTGTGATGGTGCTTGAGGGTCCGCAGGCCGTTGCTGCGGCCCGAGGCACAATCGGCGCAACCCGACCGGTTGAGTCTGCGCCAGGCACAATTCGGGCTGATTTTGGCCTGATGGTCGGTCGCAATCTGATCCACGGTTCGGACAGCACCGAGAGCTCAGCGCGGGAGATCGAGATCTTCTTCGGTGGTCAGCCACCGTTCACGTACACGCGTGAGATTGATCGCTGGATTCTTGAATAGCCAACGTTTCACGTGAAACAACAAAGGCCGGTTGGATTGCTCCAACCGGCCTTTTCTCATGATGCGAGTCTACGTATCCGTGATGTGAATCAGGAGTTGCTGCGAATTCCAGCGTGACATGAGTTCGGCAAGCAAGTTGCGGAGCGCCTGATCGGTAACATCCAGTGGGAGTTCGCGGCGATCAATGATGGATTGACCCGCAAACTTCTCGCGACCGGCACTCGATCGAGCATCGTACCGCGTGGATCGGAACGTGACGTCGGCGTACAGCTTCTCGCCATCAGTCGTAATGTTGAGGCTATTACCTGGATCTAGCTCGATTCCGATGACGCCGCGTTTGACATCGTCGTGAATGACCGGATAGCCCGCCGGCACCCGGTAGCCATATTCCTGCTGGGCGTACGACAGCATCGGCAGGAACCGATCCCGTATTGATGAGAGCACTTCTACCGACACCGATGACTCCTGACTGCTGGATTCGTTCCAACTGCGTCGATTATCCGGCGACCACGCCAGGATGTCGACCACGTTTCACGTGAAACAACGCGCTATTGACCCGATTCATCTGCCAATTGGCTTGCACGAGGGGTTTGCTGGCCAGCGTACTTGTTGTTGCGCTTGAGCCGATAAGGCACTGACACGGCGCTACTGACTTCCTCGAACGAGAACGCGCAAATCCGCATCCCCGGATAAAGTGCCACCGCCATCCGACCGAGATTGCTCAACTCCATGGTCGCGGTCCCGATCCAGCCCGGCTCAAATACCGCTGCTGTCGAGTGCACCGTGATGCCAAGTCTGGCGATACTGGAGCGACCCTCAAGACGGCCCAGAAGGTCATCAGGCAGCTCCAGCGCTTCGATTGTGCTGGCCAGGGCAAAATCACCCGGCTGCATGATGAAGGGCTCCTCCTCCTTGACCTCAATCGTGCGCATGGCATCGCCAATCGATTGCGGACTTCGGGGATCGATGAAACTGTATCGACTGTGCTCAAACACCATGAATGTCGTGCCGAGCCGGAAATCGACCGATACCGATCCGAGCTGACTGTCGAGATCAGGCATTGGTGTAATTTTGATGCGTCCGCTATCGAGCGCTTTCCTGATATCGACATCCGACAAAATCATCCAGAAACGTCCCCTCAAATAACGCGTTACAGATCACAATGACACCAATTGTGCCAGTCAAATCGCGGTAGTGCCCATTGCGACAATTTGGCAACGCATGGACGGAGCCAAACATCCGTGATGGTAGACTCATCGTTGGTATGTCTGGCTGACACGACCTTCATCTGGCGGACCCTTCTTGGCTGAAAACGCGCACTCTACCTATTTCCAACGCGTCCATCGCCGCACAACCCTGCGCGGGAGTGGCTCCTCGGCGACCGCGCAATCCAGCCACTCGTTTCTCAAGTCAGGTCCGAGGCGGTACGAGCAGATTCGGGCCGCCGCTGAAACGTCATTCCAGACCCGCGCCACCAAACCCCAACGCATCTCGGCGGTGGTAGCCACTGCGGAAACAACCTCACTGAAATCAGATCTCGCTCGCCTCAAGGCTGAGCAGGACAAGCGATTCGCTCCCAAATGGTGGAGTGGCTTTGCGGCTCGTCCGATTCGAACGGCCGTACTTGTCCTGGTCCTGCTGAGCATGACCGGAGTTGCAGCGATAGCCGGACCGATTCTCTGGCGATCCTACGTTGCCTACCAGGATGTCTTCGTTGAACCGCTACCGAATGAACCCAGTGGCTTTGAGGTGGCAGTCAATGATCAAGGCACCCCGATCATCGTTACCGATGCCAGCACCACGGAAGTTGCCGAGGTCGTTCCAGACTGGGATGGCGAGAGTCGTTTGACGCTTCTGCTTCTGGGTGTTGACCGACGCGAGGATGAATATTCTCGGTCGGACACGATCATTCTGGTCAATATCGATCCGGTCGAGAAGACCGCTCGGATGCTTTCGATCCCGCGCGATCTCAAAGTGATCATCCCGGGCTTCGGTTCGCAGAAAATCAACGCGGCCTACGCATTTGGGGACGCCAACGACAACGTCCCTGGTGGTGGGCCAGGGTTGATGATGCGGACGATCGAGCAGAACTTCGGTATTGACATCGATTTCTATGCTGAGGTCGACTTCAACGGGTTCGTCAAAATCGTCGATACGGTCGGCGGCGTGACACTTGATGTGCCGTACCCGATCCGCGATAACGAGTACCCAGGACCGGCCAACCAATACATGCGGATCTACTTCCCCTCCGGCTGGCAACACATGACCGGTGAACGGGTACTGCAATACGCGCGGACCCGGCATGACGACGGGGACGGTCGCCGATCGTGCCAGACAGCAGCAAGTTCTGCTCGCGCTACGGCAACAAGCGCTGACGATGGATCTGATTGGCCAGGCACCGACCCTGATCTCCGAAGTAGGGGACACCGTTCGAACCGATCTCAGCCCCGGCCAGGTACTTCAGCTGGCGCGACTGGCTATGGAGATTGGCCAATCTGAAATCGAGCAACTCTCCCTGGACGGTGCGCTTGACGGTCCGGGACGACGCGGAGTATCTACTTCCAGGGCGACTGGCTGGCGATCGGCGACATCATGTCCGAGTTCACGGGCGAAACGATTGTGCCGCCCATGTCCGCACTGGCCAATCCGCGCTACGACACCGGCATCTCGATTCTCGACGGCACGTTGATCCCAGGACTTGGCGGGCGAGTGCTCGAAGTGGTCCAGCAGAACGGGTTCGAGGACTCAACGACCGTCGATCTACCAGACGCAGGCAACTACCCGTTGACGCGGATCGTCGTTTCACCGGACAACATCGCAACTGCGTATCTGCTGGCCGGGTTGCTTGGTGTTCCGGAATCAGCCATCCAGATCACCGACGTCGTCGAAGAGCCGACGGTGGGGCCGACCAACACGCCAACAATCGGAGTGGATTCAGGAACGCCTGACGCTGCCGACGGAACGGTCGAAGTGCAGCCGCTGTTCCCGACGGCGGAGAACTCCGGCGACCAGGAACCGGCCGGAGAGATCGTCATCTTCCTTGGCGACGACCTGCCGGACCCGGCCTGGTATTACGTGGAACCGGTTGATTAGTAGTCGCGCTTACTCGGTCGCGATGAAGCCGAGATCCAGCGAACGAACGACCCGCTGCCATCGAACTGCCAGTTCGTCTGAGGTGCCACTGATGCGCACGATGCCCGTATCGTCAACGTGTGCGACGTCGACCGGACCGAGAACGTCAGCAAGCGGCCCCGCGCTGATGATTGATTCGCCGGTGGCGATTCGCTCCTCGATGATTGCCGGAATCGTGTCGACATAATCCTCGCCGAAGTCAATCAGGAACTCGACCAGGTTCTCATCCTGCCCGAGGGTTATTCCCGCCGCAAAGAACTGCGCTGCCGGAAGCGATTCCGCGCCTGCAGCCATATCAGTACCCAAGCGCTCCGCCGAGATGACCGAGCCGCTGAACAGGTAGCACCCGGACATAGGAACCAGGAGCGAGGAAAGAGGGCCTCCCCCAAACGTGGATGCGAGCGAGTCGCCGCAAATGACTCCAGTGATGCGTCGAGGTCCAGCTTGCTTCATCGAAGTGACGATGATCCGCTCCGTAACCGCCAGGTGATTGAATGCACCTGGCGATATCCGGTCAATCGGGCTCGCGAGGTCGATCGCGTCACCGTTCGGCGAGGCGAAGAGTGCGAATCCGTCTCTGCTCGTCTCGACATAATCACTTTCGGCAAGCGCCGCGCTAATTGCCCTGGGATCGAACGATCCGAGATATGCACGGATGAGATTGCCCCCGTTGAACCCCGTGATCATCTGATCCACATCGCCGAGCGAGAATCCGATCAGCGACGTCCAGTCTGCGGTGGCGTTGACGGCGAGGACTGTATCCAGAGGCACCATCATCGATCGATCGAGAAATTCGGTTTCTCCGGAAAACTCTGTCGGAAATCGGTCCAGTCCGGATGCATCGAGCAGGGCACGGATATCCACGTAACTGAACAGTTCTTCTTCCTGCGTGGCGGTGGACTCATCGATCGGCGGAAGAAACGACATCAGGTTGAGCAATGGAGCGATTTCGCGCTGGGCAGTAGCAATCCGAGCGGAGCCGAGCGCAAACGGCAAGGCGGCGGCTGACTGGATCAGGTGGCGTCGGGAAATCATTTGGGTTACTCCACTTCTGCGGCAAATCATATCGATGCGGTTGCCCGCACAGATGTAACGCCGCACTGCCCCAATTGTTGCCTAGATGGGCATCCGCATCGTCATCGCACCTGACGCGGCCTTGTAGGCAGCCCCGACACTCGTGCCGGTGTGGATGCGCTGAATGGTCTCGCCAAGCAGCGGTGCGATCGAGAGTACGGTCACCTTGTCGAGTCGTTTGTGCGCTGGCATCGGGATGGTGTCGGTCACCACGATCTCGCGGATCACACTTGCGGCCAATCGATCAATCGCCGGACCGGAGAAGACCGGGTGAACGCAGGTGGCATAGACCTCGGTTGCGCCCTGATCGATGCAGACCTGGGCCGCCTGGGTGATCGAGCCGGCCGTATCGATCTCGTCATCGACGATCACGACCTGACACCCCTCAACCGAACCGATCAGATTCAGCACTTCGGACTGGTCGCGATTGCCCGTGCGTCGCTTCTCGATGATCGCGAGCGGGGCATCGAGGATCTGGGCGAAGTTGCGGGCGCGTTTGGTGTTACCGAGGTCGGGTGAAACGACGACCGGGTTGGTGAGCCGCTTGTCGACAAAGTAATTGGCGGTCAGGAACATGGCGCTCATCTCGTCGACCGGGATGTCGAAGAAGCCCTGGATTTGACCGGCATGCAGATCGATCGCGAGGACGCGGTCTGCTCCGGAGACGCCGACCAGTTTTGCGACCAGGCAGGCGGTGATCGGTACCCGAGGCTGGTCCTTCTTGTCGGTCCGGCCATATCCAAAGTAGGGGATGACCGCGGTGATGCGACCGGCCGAGGCTCGACGGAGTGTGTCGATCATGATCAGCAGTTCCATGATCGAATCGTTCACCGGTTCAGCGAAGGACTGGATGACATAAACGTCGTTTTCGCGAACGCTTTCGCCGATCCGGACAAACGTGTTGTCATTGCTGAATTTGAACACTTCTGCCCGACCGCGCTGGAGTCCGAGATAGGCGCAGACCGAATCGGTCAACTCCTGATTGGAATTGCCACCGAAGATTGTGAGTTGGTCATACAGCCTACCCATCGAGATCCTGTCCACCTTTCGTGGTTTGCGGTTTGCGTCGCTTGCGCACGGTACCAGTTGCGCGCTCGAGTTGTGCTGTGTCGAGTTGCAAGAGCGCCATTGCTGCGGCGGCTTGTTCCGCTGCACGTTTGCTCTCACCCGATCCGGTTCCGAGCGCGTTGTCACTCACGAGAACTTCGGCTGTGAAGGTCCGGGCGTGATCGGGGCCGTCTTCACCAATAATGCGGTAGACGGGTGCTTGCCGGTAGTGCTCCTGGGCATATTCCTGCAATTTGCCCTTGGGATTGGCAGCAATTCCTTCGGCCAGCGATCCCTCGACGTCCTCGTCCAGAAATCGCTGCACAAAATCCGACGCCGCGGCAATTCCCTGATCAAGCGCGATTGCCCCGATCACCGCTTCGAATGCGCCGGAGAGCATCCGGTCCCGGTTGGATTCGGAGATGCGCTCTCCCTGGGCCAGATAGAGGTAGTCGCCGAGGTTGATCATTCGCGCCCAGGCCACCAGTCGCTCCGCGCGGACCAGGGCAACCCGACGCGAGGTGAGATCTCCCTCTGTTGCCGCCGGAAACCGCTGGTAGAGATCGTCCGCGACGACATAGCCGAGCACCGCATCCCCAAGGAACTCCAGACGTTCGTTTGAGCGGGATGCAGGCGGCAATTCCAGATGCGGGGCGATCGCGCGGAGTTCATGGGCAACCGATCGATGGGTCAGGGCCAGGCGCAGTAAGGACAGATCGTTGAACTGCACGTCGATCTCGCGGGCAAAGCGATCTGGCCGGTCCTCGGATTGACTCTGCTCCAGTTCAGTTGGTTCGGTGGTTTTGGTGCGACGCACGATCGGCCCTGCTGATAGGAAACGGTTTGGCGGCCTGTTACGGTCGAGTGCGGATTATACGGAGTCGGTACGAGACCAGTGCGGGAATTGCCTGATTTGCGTCTGACCAGTAGGCTATCGCAGTCAGCACGTGACTGACATCGGACGGGAGCCGGAAACGGCTGAGAGGGCGACATGATCGCCGACCGTAGTACCTGATCAGGGTAATGCCTGCGAAGGGACCACATGCTCACCCAGACATACCCCAACCGAATTTGCCGTGATACACCTTGCGAGGACTATCGACCATGTTCCTGAATCGTCGTGCCGTTACTCTCCGGATTGGCCGCCTCAACCGCGTTGACTGCGCTCGCCGGGCGCTCATCGTTTGCCCAGACTGCGGAGAAGATTTCGATTGCGCTGGACTGGTTTCCGAACAGCAATCATGGCGGCCTGTTCTGGGCTCAGGCGAACGGTGGATTCGCCTCGGCGGGAGTCGACGTTGATCTGGTGATTCCGGCGGATCCGACGATCGTGCTGCAAACGGTCGCGGCCGGGCGAGACACATTCGGCATCTCCTATCAACCGGACATCTTGCTGGCCCGCGCCGAGGGACTGCCCATCGTCGCGCTGAGTGCGCTAGTTCCGCGTCCATTGCTGGGCGTGATGTCGCTGGCGAGCAGTGGAATCACCCGGCCTGCCGATCTGAAGGGCAAGACCGTCGGATATACCGGCATTCCCAGCCAGGAGGCCTTCCTGCTGACGATGCTTGAGGCTGACGAACTGACATCGGCGGATATCACGCTGAACAATGTCGAGTTCAACATCCTGCCTACGCTGATCTCAAACCAGGCAGTTGCTGTAATGGGTGCCTATTGGACTCACGAGACGATCGTGGCCGAACAGGAGGGCTACCCGGTCAACCTGATGAAGGTGGAGGATTGGGGCGTACCGAGTTACAACGAGCTGGTGCTGGTCACAAGCGAGGAAACCGCCCGTGATCAACCGGAGATGGTCAGCGCGGTGCTGGGCGCAGTCCGGGACGGTTACCTGGCAGCGGCGGCGGATCAACCTTCGGCACTGGACCTGCTGATCGCGGCGTATCCGGAAACGGATCGGGCGGTCGAGGAGCAGGGAATTGCCCTTCTCGCCGACCTCTGGACTGAGGCCAACCCTGGATTCGGTGTCATAGATCCGGTCGCCTGGCAGTCGTTTGCCGAGTGGATGGTCAGCCGAAGTCTCTTGCCAGCCGATTTTGCACTCGAAGGCACGATCAGTGCACTGGCGAATACGAATAGTTCGACAGCAACCCCGACGGTCTGAACACTGTTTACGGCATTGCCGCTTTCGGCGGAGTTGTGCTGAGGTAACGGCCTGCTGGATGAGGTGCACGGATCCGCGCTCGTCTTCGTCGCGATCAACCTGATCAACGTGATGATGCGCTAGACCAGTTGGATCCGGCTACCAGCTGCGGAGCAGCAATGCACACGACACAGCATTCGAGGGCGGGTCAAACAACCCGCTCTCATTTTGTGCGCGTCGCTACCTGAGGCGGTCGCTCATCGGTACTTCCGGCGGATACTCGCGGCCCATGGCAGCCTCTAGCCTCTGTGTCACACGTTCGCTTGTGGCAAGCCCATGACTGGACGCCAGAAAACGTCCCACAGGCACTTTGCGGAGGCAGCTACTACCGTGTCCCATCATGATCCCAACGCCGCGCGAGGCTGGCTCCCCACCCTCGATGCAGAACAACGCTTTCCCGCACAGTCCACTGAGGAAGATGCGTCGGCTGACGATGGTTCCATTGAGAGTCGAACTGCAGTATCCAGCGAAACAGGTGCGCGATCAGAGCGCCTTGTTACCCAGGACTGGTCGGCTGCGATCGAGAATCAGTTCGGGCTGCGAAGTGCTGAAGCACCGGCAGCAACAGGCGACACAGCTGCCTCGACTGCGGAGGCAGCTACCACCATTGCTGAGCTGCAAGAGCGGCTGGCGTATTACGAGCACTTCGACTCGCTGATCAAGGACAACATTTCCCGATCGGCTGAGCTGTTCCAGGCCATTTTCACCGAGCGGGAAAAAGCGCGATCAGTCGTGACCGATTCCGAGGCACTGATGACCGCCGTGGCCCTTGAAGCGGAGCGCCGATCAGCGGCCGAACGACAGCACATGCAGCACATTCTGATGTCGCTGATGGACGAAGCCACATTCCTGCAGCAGCGGTCCGATGCTCTGGTTCAGCGGGTGGCCGAGGCGATTACCGAGATGACTGCGTTCCGGGACGAAGAGGACGAGCCCGTTTCGGGCGCGTAACCCCTAGCCAACTGTAATTGTTCGAGAAGGCCAACCCGTCGCGCCATCTGGCAGCGGCGGGTTTTCTTCTTCCAGCATCACACTGCCGGCTCCATCGGTCACCCGGATCTTCATCTTGTATTTGCCCGCGACGGCTTCCAGGGAATAGGCCCAGCGCACCCAGGTCAGCGGCTCGTTGATTGCTGGCTCGAGCTCAGCATCGGCCCAGGTCGCTCCGTCGTCCATGCTCACTTCCACCCTGGCCACACCACGATCTCCCGCTGATGCGACACCACAAGTAACGAGCGGACCGGGAACGATCTTGTCGCCGTCCGGGTAATCAATCCGGCCCCAGATTTGATACGGGGCGGGATCACTCCAGCCGCGCTCCTGCCAATAGCCCAGATAGTCATGGTCAACTGCTTCGATCTTCTCGAGCCACTTGAGGTTCTTCATTCCGTAAATCGGAGGAATGATCAGGCGAGCGGGGAAACCATGATCGTCCGGCAAGGTTTCGCCATTCATGCCAACCACCAGCAGTACGTGTGGATCCTGGCCGATCGCGACCGGAACCGAATCGGAGTAATCGTCGGCGGCCGAGAACTTGAGATCGACCGCAGCCGGATCGACACCGGCTTCGTTCAGCAATTCCATGAGCGGAATTCCGGTCCACTCGGCCGTACCGATCAGGCTACCGTTGAGCTCGTTGGAGATGCAGCACAGTGTTGAGATTTGTTTCGTGGTCGCTCTGGCCATCAACTGCTCGTGAGTGAACTTCAGCGGGGTATTGACCATTCCGCCGATTTCCAGCACCCATCCCTCTGCACTGACCTGTGGATCGGTGAAGTTCTTGGAGACGTGATAGAAGTCGGTAATCGGCGTCAGGATCGGGGTGAGGCGCTCCTCGGCGGAGAGCTGATCGAAGAGGGCCTGGCCAGAAACGGGAGTTCCGGCTGCCGGAGACGCAACCTGTTCGGCGCGTTGATTCGTGATGATTTCCTCGACCGTCTCCTCCTGAGCCAAACGTTCGGCCTCGGTCAGTTTCGGTGTCCTGAACATGTCGAACAGGGACGCGACTACAACGCCAATCGATCCAAGGGCCAGCACGCCCCAGCCGGCCGAGGCAATTGCATACCGACGACTGATCGGCTCACCTTCTGCGACCGATGCTTCAGTTGCACCGTCGTATGAGAGGAACGCCCAAAGGACCGCCCAGATCGCAAATGTCACAACCAACTGCAGGATGATGTCGGACTGATAGCTGCTGTCAGATGCGAAGAAGCCGAGGTTTGCGATCGGCAGAATGACCACCATCGTGATGGCCAGCAATCCGAGAGCGACGAATGCTCCGCCCATCAGTCGCTTTGCAATCGAGGGATGAGATTCGCGGGTGAGGGCATATGCCTTCTTGCCGGCCCACGGACCGACCGCAACCACACCGATGACGCAGGCGGTCAGGAGCGAGCGCTTGGCCAGGCTGCCGTACGTCTCGGTGACGGACCCGAAGACTGAAAGCGGAGTCAGTCGGGCGATGGCGGTGGCAATGAATTCCGGGAAGGCCTGGACGACGTTGTTCTCGGAGAACAGCACGCGCCAACCGAGCTGAACAGCAACCATCACCATGGCTGCAATCAACCCTGCACCCGCTGCGCGTCGACCTGCATTGTCTGTATTCATCGGTCTGACCAGTCTCCCTGTGCGATCACCTGTTGACTGTCCTACGTTACACCCGCTGTGGTGGATGATTTGGACAGCTCAGGACGCAAATCCGAACATCATGTAGATCACAAGCAGTTGCGCGGCCGGGGCGGTCCACCTGCCACCGGGCCATCGGTGCAGCGCCATCGAGGCCACCGCCACCAGCACACCGACGGTGAAGCCGCCAATGGCATGGAAGATGTATGAGCCGCCAGTGTCCCGAGCCAGTGCATCGGCGATCTGGTGAATTGCCCAGGAGAGGCCAAACAGGAGCGCAATGATGTACCTGGCCTTGAAAATGCCAGGTACCACTCCGAAATGAATGACATGGTACGCCGCGACATTCGCCAGGCCGACCACCATCACCTTGACTGCGGAGTCGGCTGATACGGTGAAGATTCGACCGATGAACAGCATGATCGGCAGCCCGACAATGATGATTCGAGCCTGGTCGGCGAGCAGGTTGCGGACAGGCGGAGCAGGGAACTCTGCCTTGCGATTACCGAGATAGTGCAGTCCCAGAAGACAGGCCGCCAGCGGACCTATCACCATGCCCAGGATGTCGCCGATTGAGGACGAGGCCGGACGCTGCATGACTGAGCCAGTCAGCAGAACGACCACCGGCCAGGTTGCCTGGTGGAGCAGGGTCAGGTTGAGCCAGCGGGTAAATCGCCGAATCAGATCTCGGGGACCGGCGACCTTTGGAGCTGGTTGATCCAGGCGCTGCAACGAGGCGGTCCGATCAGGCTTCTGTCTGGGCGAGAATCTGGGACGGGGTGATTTGCTCGATCAGGAGTCGCTTGAAGTTGGGCAATCGGTCTTCGGCAGGTTTGGCATCGAGCCACGCGGACAGGAGTTGGCGGCCGACGCTGTAGGTGAAGATGTACGGGCGCCAGAGCGGGATCGCTGATGAACGAGAAGCGCTTGGCAGCCTCGGCATCGGTCATCAGGCCGTAATGGGCGAGATACTGGACGACTTCGCGTTCCGGTCGTTCATCGCGGTGCAGGAGCAGCGCGGCGTTGGAGGCGACAGCGCGCATGTCCCGACTGGCCTGCTGAACCCGGCGATGGACATCTGGATCGATCTTCAGTCCGGCAGCTGGCATAAGAATGTTGGCCACCCATTCGATCCCCTCACTCCCGAAGGCGATGTCTTCGGCGAGCATGGCGATCCCTTCCGAGATGACGCACTCAGGGGTGTTGATCAACTGGATGGCGTGTTCGGCGTACCCGAGGCCCTTGTAGAGCAGGTGATCCTTGAGCGCATGTTCGGTGTGGTGGCCTGGATAGCCCTCATGCGCAACCAGGTTTGGCAGGGTGTGGGCGTGGATCGGCAAGTCGGTATTGATATCGACCCGAGATCGGGCGTCACCGAGGTACCAGTTGTAACCGCTCCAGGGCTGGTTCGAGACAAAGGCGATCTCGACCGAATCCCCTGGGGGCAGTTCGACGAACTGCTGGGTCCGGAATCGAGTTTCGGTCAGGATGAGGTCGATCAGGTGGGCAGCAGTCGCCTGGTTGACGACGAACTGCGATCGGTAGGCGATGTTGCGCTCACGGACCGATCCTTCGCCCGGCAAAACCTCGTTGAGCGCGGCCAGCGATGCGTCGAGAATGTGATCAGGGACGGATTCGACTGTAATGTCGAAACTGTCGCGGACTTCTTCGACATAGGGAATTTCCTCACCGGCCAGCTTTCGGCAGCTGGTGATGATGCCGGTTATCTGCGCGCGGAGAAACTCCTTCCGATTGGCGTCGTATCCCGAAATCTGGACGTCGGTCAGCAAGCGGCGAGCACGGTCCAGCAGAGCGGCAGGTTCAGGCAGATCTCCTCCATGGGCGCGGACACGGATCGATTCCGGTCCCATGTAGGCGTCGACGAAGCCGGGGAAGATTCGCTCGATTTCGAGGGCGAGGGTCAGGTATTCGGTGCCAAGGGCGTCGAGTTGGGTCACGATCAAAGGTCTCCCGGTTGTGAACTACTCAGTCAGAAGCGCTTCACGAAGCTGGAGGACGTGGGTGCGCAAGGCGGCATCCGATTCCAGCTCGCGGGTGATTTTCTCGATGCCGTGCATGACGGTTGTGTGATCACGCTTGCCAAGATTGGTGCCGATTTCGTCGAGCGAAAGCTGCGTGAACTCGCGGATCAGATACATGGCGATCTGGCGCGGGACGACGATTTCCTTCGACCGGGATCGGCCACGGATGTCCGGCAGGCTGATCCGGAAGTGTGAGGCGACTACTTCGATGATGGCGGCGGGGTTGAGCGACTCACGGCGAATCGTGCGGCCGGCCTCCGAGAGTGCTTCGATCGCGGTTTCGAGAACCAGCGGCTTGCTGGTCATGGCCGCGTAGGCCAACACCCGGTTCAGGGCACCTTCGAGTTCGCGGATGTTGCTCTGGTCGCGTTGGGCGATGTACTCAACCACTGCAGCCGGCAATGCGCGACCCAGTTCCTCGGCCTTGGAGCTGAGGATCGCCGTTCGCATCTCGTAATCCGGGAGCTGGACGTCGGCGATCAGGCCACCTTCGAACCGGGACCGCAACCGCTCGACCAGGTTGGAGATGGCTTTCGGCGGCTTGTCGCTGGATATGACGACTTGCTTCCCACTCTGGTGGAGGGCGTTGAACGTGTGGAAGAACTCTTCCTGGGTGCTTTCCTTGCCAGCAATGAACTGGATGTCGTCGATCATCAACAGGTCGACGCTGCGGTAACGCTCCCGGAACTCCTCCATGCGCTGGCTGCGGATGGAGGCGATGACTTCATTGGTAAATGTTTCGGACGAGACATAGGTCAGCACGAGATCGGGGTTGTTCTTGAGCGCCTTGTGCCCGATGGCGTGGAGCAGGTGCGTCTTGCCCAGACCGACCCCACCCCAGATGTAGAGCGGGTTGTACTTCGAGCCGGGTTGATCAGCTACGGCCAGGGAGGCGGCGTGGGCGAATTGGTTGGACGAACCGGCGATGTACGTTTCAAATACGTAGCGGGGATTGAGTCCGGAGTTGCTGGTCAGGGTCAATTGGCGGGGAAGCGGCAATGGCTCCTGCTGTGGCACTTCCGGCGCGGGCAGTGACCCGTCACTGACCACCAATACATCCAACCGCCTGCCGACCAGATCCGAAAGCACCTGGCCAATCTCATCGGCATAGCGATTCTGGAGCGTGGTCACGACCTGGGGATTGGTCGCGCTCAGGGTTGCCTGAGATGGTCCGACCGAAACCAGGCGGGCAGGGCGAATCCAGTTTTCGAATGCGGTGCGGGTCAGGGTGCCTTGCAGCTCGCTGAGGGCCGCCTGCCAGATCTGTTGAACGGGTAAATCCACGGACGGAAATCCTCAATACCGGGTGTGCATATCCGATCCATGCTAGTCGAGGGCTATTCGACCTGCAAACGGACAGACTCTTCCGGTGTGGACGTAGGATAATCCGCGGGACATACATAGACCCGGCCGTGATGGCCGGGTCTATGCGGGAAGGGGAGGTGGAGCGTGTGCGGCGCTCCACTTGGGCTTGGGAGAACACTGTCGAACGTTGGGTCGAAGTGTTCTGTACCCTCTTTACGCATCAGCCCGCTGGTTGGTTTCACTACGTGGATCGGGACATATCTATGAAGGTTGCGACATTTGCTCTTGAACGCTGGATGTCCCGTTGGGAAACCGAAGTTGAATTCGACATTGCCGAGAGCGGTGTCTACCCGCTGACCACCCGCGATGTACTCGATCTCCTCCCCGAGTCAGAGCAGGCCGGCGCACTCGATGCGCTGCTTGATCTCCGCCTTGGCTACACCGAGGCGCGGGGGACAAAGGCACTGCGGGAGACGCTTGCCACGGTCTACGAAGGCACGACGGCCGACGACATTCTGGTCACGACCGGGGCGATCGAGGCCAACTACCTGATCTTCAACACGCTGCTCAATCCCGGCGATCACGTCGTCGCGATCTACCCGGCCTATCAGCAGCTCTACGCCGTGGCCGAGGCGATTGGTTGCGATGTCTCGCGGTGGGAACTGCGCCCGGAGAATGGGTTCCGATACGACCTCGATGAGCTGAAGCGTCTGATCCGGCCCGACACGAAAATGATCGTGGTCAACACGCCGCACAACCCGACTGGCGCGATGCTGAGTCCGGAGGAGCTGGACGAGGTTTACGACCTGGCCGGGTCGGTCGGCGCGTGGTTGCTGTGTGACGAGGCCTACCGCTGGCTCGATCTGCCCGGTCAGCCACCGATGGCACCGCCGATCCGCAACAAGGGCGGGCACGGGATCAGCGTCGGCACGATGTCGAAGCCGTTTGGTTTGCCGGGATTGCGGATCGGCTGGATTGCCGGACCGGAAGAGGTGGTTCGGGCGTGCTGGTCGTCGCGGGATTACGTTTCGCTCTCGCCGGCCCGATTAAGTGACGCACTGGCAATCATTGCGATCGAGAACCGGGACAAGATCATCGCCCGGAACCAGGCGATCGCGGCCGAGAACATGGCTGTCGCTGAGGAGTGGTTTGCCGAGAACTCGGATCTGGTGTCGTGGACGGCGCCGCGGGCCGGACTGCTGGCGTTGCTCAAGTACAACCTCGACGTGCCGTCGCAGGCGTTGTCCGACCGGTTGGCGGGCGAGTACAGCGTGATGCTGGCACCGGGCTCGGCATTCGGCTACGAGGGCCATTTGCGGATCGGGATCGGGCAGCGGCCCGACCTGTTCAAGGAAGGTCTGTTCCGATCGGCGGCGTGTTTCAAGGACCTTCGCTTACGAAATTCTTAGAAACCGGGTGTTAGACTCATCGGGCCGGAGCAGAATGGTTAATCTCCGAAAGCAGGGTATCTCCAACAGTGGGTCAAACCGCATTTGCACCAGCCCGAGCCGGCGAGTTGCACCCGGCCCTGACTCCGTTTGCTGAAACCGGCAATGGCCCGATCATCGAGGTCGCCGGGCTGACCAAGCGCTACGGTCGGCACACCGCAATCAATCAACTGACCTTCACCGCGCCGCGGGCGTGCATCGGTCTGCTCGGAGCCAATGGCGCCGGCAAGACCACGCTCGTCAAGGCACTGCTCGGCCTGACCAATCCGACATCGGGCACGGCCAAGGTGCTGGGACTCGATACGCGGACAGACGGCATCGAAATCCGCAAGCGGGTCGGGTACATGCCGGAGTCCGACTGCCTGCCGCCAGGTGCGACGGCTGCCGATTTTGTCGCCCACATGGGTGAGATGAGCGGGTTGCCGGAGCGAGCGGCCCGCCAACGCGCGGCCGACGTGCTCTATCAGGTCGGGTTACGGGAAGAACGTTACCGTCTGATCAAGGGCTTCTCGACCGGCATGAAGCAGCGGGTGAAACTCGCCCAGGCGCTGGTCCACGATCCCGCACTCGTTTTTCTCGATGAGCCGACCAACGGAATGGATCCGCAGGGTCGCGACGAGATGCTCGATCTGATCAACCGCATCTATCAGATGCTGGGGATCGCGGTCGTCGTCTCCTCGCACATCCTCGAAGACATCGAGCGGGTCTGCGATCACGTGGTGATCATCGAGCAGGGTCGCTTGCTGGTCGATCAGCCGCTGACCGGGATGGGCTTGCCGCAGGGTGATGTTCTGGTCCGGATCGAAGGCAATCAGGACGCGTTCATTGCCGCCATGTCCAGTCGCGGGATCGAAGTTGACCGACCCGGCGTAACCGACCTCAACTCAAGCGATGAATTGATCATCAAGGACAACAGTCCGGCGACGTTCGATGCCATTCGCGATGTTGCGGCCGATCTGGAGCTCGGGTTGCGGTCACTGCGGATGAAGGGGCGATCGCTCGAAGATCTCTATCTCGGCAATGTCGGAGGCGGCAATGGCTGAGATGGACGCCCAGGGACGATACGGCGAGGTCTATGACCGCGGGTATCAGCACTATCTTGGAAAGCGCCTCGGACGTCGCCACGCGATCTGGGCCCTGATTGCCTACTCGATGAAGCGGGCGATGGGGATCAAGAAGAGCTGGACCTCCAAGGTGATCCCGTTCATTCTCTATCTGGCGGCGATTGGCACCGTACTGGTCGTGATCGGCATCGAGGCGTTCATCGCGGCGCCAGCGATGAAGTCGTCATGACTTATCCGACTACTTCGGCTTCATTTTCCGATCATGGGCGCATTCGTGGCGACGATTGCGCCCGAAATGCTGTGTGGCGACCGACGCGAGAACGTGCTCGCTCTCTATTTCTCCCGGGCAATTTCCCGACTCGATTACATTTTTGCGAAGCTCGGTGCAGTCGCCATTCTGACGATGACCATTTCGCGTGCTTCCGGCGGTCTTGCTCTGGCTTTTCCGGCAGTTGCTGGCAGACCGACCGATCGACCGCGATACCAGACAATGTCGATGAGCTCTGGCAAGATCATTCTGATGGGATCGCTGATTGCGCTCTATCCTCGGCTGCGGCGGACTGGTGATCTCGTCCTTCACCGGTCGGAAGAGTATCGCCACCGCGATCATCTTCATTGGCTACGCGTCCTTGAGGGATTCATCAACTGCGCTGATCGAGGTTGTCGATGGCGACCGCACCAAGAACATCCTGGCGCTGTTCAGCCCGATTCGCGTCTGTTCAGCGAAATGGCCGAGAAACTCTTCGGCACCTACGACCCGGATATGTCCGGGCATTCCGGATTTCATTGGCAATTCGACATTGCGTTTGCGATTGTCGGTATCATCGTTGATCGGCATCCTGATCATGGTCTGGCGCTATGTCCCGGAAGACTAAGGCGATCGACGCCACCGAGTTGGCGACCCTGCCCCAGTTCCTGCCGGGGGTTATCCCTGGTCGCGAGCCAACGATCACGCTGAATCGCGTCTCGAAGTGGTACGGCGATATCGTGGCCGTGTCCGACGTGACCTTCGGTGTCACCCCAGGTGTGACCGCGCTGCTCGGTCCCAACGGTGCCGGCAAATCGACCACGCTCAAGATGATCACCGGTCTGCTTTCGATGTCGACCGGCAAGATCTCGATTCTCGGGAAGCCCGGCTCGCGGCAAACCGGGCATCTATCGGAAAGTCGGCCTGGTCCACGAATCCGAGCACATCTACCCGTACCTGACCGGGCGGGAGTTCGTTCGCATCAACGGCGTATTGCAGCGACTCGACAATCTGGATGCGGCGGTCGAGCGGGCGATTGATCTGGTCGAGTTGCGCGATGCAGCGGACCGGAGGATTGGCGGATATTCCAAGGGCATGCGTCAACGGATCAAGGTGGCCGCGGCAATGGTCCACGATCCGGAAATCGTGCTTATGGACGAGCCGCTCAACGGAATGGATCCTACCCAGCGCCTCCACATGATCAATCTGATCCGGGAGCTTGGGCGAACCAAGACCGTTATGGTTTCGTCCCACATCCTGGCCGAAGTCGAGCGATTCGCCGAGAACATCGTCGTGATCGTGAACGGCAAGCTGGCGGCGGCTGGCGATTTCCGGGCAATCCGCGATCGGATCGACACGCACGATCACGCAATCCGAATCCGGACCAACGAGCCGCGCTTCCTGGCGATGGCGTTGATCGGTCACCCATCGACCAAGGCGGTCCGCATCGATCGTGACGACCGTGTTGTGGTTGAGACGCAGGATGTGCGCGGTTTCTCGTTAGCGTTACCCAAGCTGGCCCAGAAAGGCGAATGTGCAGTTACTGGATGTGAGCGCGGCAGACGAATCGCTTGCCTCGGTCTTCTCCTATCTGGTGGAGGGCTGAGATGGGTACGCTGGGCTGGCGAATAGCACCGATCTTCTTCCTGAGCGTCCGGCAGTTCACCGGTGGCAAAGCCGTTCGCGCCGTTTTTGCGCTGGGTTTGATTCCGGCGATGTTCGCGATCATCTACCGGATCGACCCCGACATTGAACGACCTCGACGATTCCTGGACGGCATCATCACCGACGTGATGCTGCCATCCGTGCTGCCATTGGCCGCGCTGATCCTGGCGACCGGTGCATTCGGTGACGAGATCGAAGACCGGACGCTGCCGTACCTGATGCTCAAACCGATCACCCGGTTCCGGATTGTGTTCGAGAAGTTGCTGGCGTCGGCGGCGGTCTCAATTCCGATTGTCGCGATTGGCGGCGTCCTGAGCTGGTTCCTGGTCTTCACTGGTGACGGTGGCGAGAACATGGACATGCTGTGGGCGATTCTGGCCGCAACAGCTGTCGGTGTAATCCTGTACTCGTCCATCTTCATGCTGATGAGTCTGCTGATTCGTCGGGCGATTCTGGCCTCGATCATTTATTCGATCGTGTGGGAATCGGTACTTGGTCGATTCGTGCCTGGCCTTCGCTACCTGTCGATCCGGCAGGTGGTGACCTCGGTCTACACCTCGACTATCCAGAAACTCGATCCGGCCGGACGGGGCGACGTCGGGTTGGGTAACGACAAGGCGTTCGGGCTTCAGGGAGCAGTGGTTGGCGCAATAGTTGTGTGCGTAATTGCTATTCTTCTGAGCACGTGGCGACTCCGCAAGATCAACATCGAATAGCAGGAGAACAAATGACAGAGTGGAATCGATGGCCGTCCGGCGGACGGTCCATGGGCATTGGCATTTGCCTGCCCATCGCCGAAGTGCATGGCGAATCCGACGACCCGCTGCGGTACACCGAGATTGTGGCCGCCGCGCAGGCCGCCGAAGCGAACGGGTTCGACTCGGTCTGGTTCGAGGATCACTTCCTGTTTCGCACCGAGACCAACGAGGAATTCGGCGCCTGGAACCCGTGGATTGTGGCCGCGGCGATTGCCCAGGCGACCAGCACGGTCCAGATTGGCATGGTGGTCAGCTGCGTCAACTGGTTCAACCCGGGCATGGTCGCGCGGATGACCGAGACGCTGGACGAAGTGAGTGGCGGACGATTCGTGCTCGGGATCGGCGCGGGCTGGAACAAACCGGAGTTCGACATCTTCGGCTATCCCTACGATCACCGGGCCAGCCGATTCGAGGAGGCAATCGTCATTCTCGACGATCTGCTGCGCCGCGGGACGTCGGACTTCAAGGGCACCTTCTCCGAGACGAACAACGCGGTCAGTCGTCCGCGCGGTCCCCGTGCCGGAACCGGTGGCCCGCCGATTCTGGTCGGTACGTCGGGCGAGCGGATGCTGGGCCTGACCGCGAAGTATGCCGATGCCTGGAACACGGCCTGGCACCCGACCGCCGAGGCAGCGACCGAGAAGTTGGCACCGGTCGAGGCGGCTTTGGCAGCGGCGGGGCGGGATTCTTCGACGCTGATCAAGACCGTCGGCGTGAACATCGAACTACCGGGCACAACCTGCAAACGCGGCAAACCACTCGGTGGCAGCAACGAGGAGATCGCCGCTGAACTGGTCCGCTTCCGCGAGGCGGGGTTTGATCATCTGATTGCCGGAGTCAGCCCGTGCACGCCGGATAACCTGGCCGCGTTTGCCGGAGTTGTCGGCTTGATGGAGAACTGAGCATGACAACGAACTGGAACCGCTGGCCGCAATCCGAACGGCGTATGGGCGTCGGGGTGATCCTGCCGATGGCCGAAATGGAAAATGCCGGCAGCGATTCGGGTCGCTTTGCTGACCTTCTCGAGCTGACATTGGTGGCTGAGGAGATCGGGCTGGACGCGGTGTGGCTTCCTGACCACTTCCTTTTTCGGGCGCCGGTCGTTCCGGAGGGCATGGAGTACGGAGCCTGGGAGGCATTCACCACCGCGGCGGCGTTGGCCCAGGCGACGAGCCGCATCCAGATCGGACTGATGGTGACATGTCTCGGTTGGCGCAACCCGGGGATCGTCGCCCGGATGACTGAGACGATCGACGACATCAGCGGCGGCCGGTTCATTCTTGGCGTTGGTGCCGGGTGGCATCAGCCGGAGTATGACGCCTATGGCATGCCGTTTGACCACCGGGCGAGTCGTTTCGAAGAGGCCCTGGTGATTCTCGACGACCTGCTCAAGACCGGTCGCTCGACGCGGGCCGGCACGTACTTTCAGACTAATGACGCGATTTCGCAGCCACGGGGACCTCGCATGGAGCAGGGCGGACCGCCAATTCTGGTTGGGTCGCTTGGTGAGCGTGTGATGGGCCTGACCGCGACGTATGCCGATGGCTGGAATTCGGCATGGCACAAAACGGCAGACCAGGCGGCCAAGAACGTCGCAGCGATGAACGCGGCCTGCGAGGCGGCTGGGACGCGATCCCCAAACGATGGTGTTGACGGCTGGGGGAGAGATTGCACCCGACGGCACGTTCGCCGAGGGGCTGGATCCTCTGCGGGGCAGCAATGAGGAGATGGCCGCGGAGTTGGGACGATTCCGCGATCTCGGCTTCAGGCACTACGTAGCGGCTATGGACCCAATCACCCCCGATATAGTGCGGAAATTAGGCGACATCGTGGATATTCTTGATGCATCAGAGGGAAACAACAAATGACCTGGAACCGTTGGCCTACATCATCCCGACCGATGGGCGTCGGCCTGATGCTCCCCATTGCCGAGCAGAGTTCGTTCGGGGATACGCCAATCCGCTTCGCCGACATGGTCGAGATGGCGCTGATCGCAGAGGCGGAGGGGCTGGACGCGATCTGGCTGGCCGATCACTTCCTGTTCCGCCCGCCGGTTGCCAAGGAGGGTGACGAGTTCGGGCTCTGGGAGGCGTGGACTGCCGCAGCCGCATTGGCCCAGGCAACATCGACGATCCAGATCGGGCTGCTGGTGACGTGTCTCGGCTGGCGCAACCCGGGAATCGTCGCGCGGATGACCGAGACGATCGAGGAGATCAGCGGCGGTCGCTTCGTGCTTGGGGTCGGCGCCGGGTGGCACGAGCCGGAGTACGACGCGTATGGCTTCCCGTTTGACCATCGAGCCAGCCGGTTCGACGATGCGATCACGATCATCGACGGACTGCTGCGGACTGGTCGCTCGACCCACCCCGGCCAGTTCTTCAGCACGGACGACGCGATCAGCCAACCGCGCGGACCACGGGCAGAGCAGGGTGGCCCGCCAATTCTGGTCGGGACCGGTGGCGAGCGGATGCTGCGCTTGACCGCGAAGTACGCCGATGCCTGGAACACGGTCTGGCACAGCTCCGCCGAGGCGACCCGCGAGCCGATTGCGAAGCTCGAAGCAGCCTGCGCTGATGTCGGCCGGGATCCAGCGACCATCGTCAAGACTGCTGGCGGAAACATCGCCCTGGCTGGCTACACCGGCAAGCGCGCCAACCCGATCACCGGGACGCACACCGAGATCGCGACTGAACTGGCCGCATTCCGGGATATGGGATTCGCCCACTTCGTCGCGGGAACCGATCCCTGCACGCCCGAAGCGATCCGGGAACTCGCGCAGATTGTTCTGGAACTGGATCAGTCGGTCACTATCGGCCTTTAGGGACTCGGGAGACGAAATGACGCAGTGGAATCGGTGGCCGACGACGAAGCGGCCAATGGGGATCGGGTTCATGTTGCCGGTCTCGGATCTGAGCTCGTTCGGTGGCACGCCCAGATTCAGCGACATGCTGGAGATGGTGCAGACCGCTGAGGCGATCGGGTACGACTCGGCCTGGGTGGCTGATCACTTCATCATGCAGCTCGAATCCGAAGGCAATGTCACCCGCGGCGTCTGGGAGGGGTGGACGACCCTGGCCGCACTGGCCGCCTGTACGAAGACCATCACGCTCGGTGTCTTCGTGACTGCGACCAGCTTCCGGCATCCCGGGTTGATCGCGAAGATGGCCGAGAACCTCGACGAAATCAGCGGCGGTCGGTTCGTGCTCGGGATCGGTGCGGGCTGGCATTTGCCGGAATACGAGATGTTCCAGATCCCGTTCGATTACCGGGTCAGCCGCTTCGAGGATTCGATCGCAATCGTTTCAGACATGTTGCGCAAGGGCGAATCGACGCACGACGGAAAGTTCTACTCGACGAAGAACGCGGTCAATCGTCCCCGTGGTCCACGCGCGGAGACTGGTGGTCCGCCCATCCTGATCGGCACCAAGAGTCCGCGCATGTTGCGGATGACCGCGCTCTACGCCGATGCCTGGAACACCGACTGGCATCATTCCGCCAGCGAAGTTGTGCCGATGATCGAGGTGCTGGATGCGGCCTGTCTTGAGGTGGGTCGGGATCCCTCGACCATCGTCAAAACGGCCGGTAGCAACATCGCGATGGACGGATACCTGGGCGTTCGCCTGAACCCGATTCGCGGTGATACTGATGCCATTGCCGGCGCGGTCGATGAGTTCCGTCAGCTGGGGTTGAAGCATTACGTGGCGGGGCTGGACCCGTGCACGCCGAAAACACTTGAACAGTTTGCCCGGGTCATCGACGTCCTGGACAAGACAGGAGGCACCGCGTGAGTGAGCGTCCGATCAAGTTCGGCATTATGTTGCCGGAATCCGAGTACGAGATGGCCGGCCAGACCGCAACCTGGGCGGATTTCTCGGCGATGGCCACCACCACCGAGGAATGCGGATTCGACTCGCTCTGGTTCGCCGATCACCTGCAGATGAAGCTGCCGGACGGTCGGGATCAGGGCGCGTGGGAGTGCTGGTCGATTCTCTCGGCGTTCGCGGCGACAACCAAGCGGATCGAGATCGGACCGTTCGTGACCGCGACCGCGTATCGCAATCCGGCATTGCTGGCCAAGATGGCCGAGACGGTCGATGAGATCTCCGGCGGACGGCTGGTGCTCGGGATCGGATCGGGCTGGGCGGAATGGGAATACCACGTCTACGGCTGGCCCTACGATCATCGGGCAAGCCGGTTCGAAGAGGCGCTGCACATCATCACCAATCTGGTGCGAACGGGCGGAGTGGATTTCGACGGCGAGTATTACCAGATCAAGGACTGCCTGCTGCGACCGCGTGGGCCGCGACCGAACGGCATGCCGATCATGATCGGGACGTTCAACGGCGAGCGGATGATGCGTCTGGCCGCCAAACACGCCGATCACTGGAACATCTGGGCGAACGCATTCGGCAATCGGGCCGAGGCACTGACTCCGATCCTGGCCAAGATGGACGGCTACTGCGACGAGGTTGATCGCAAGCCGAAGTCCCTGGTCCGCAGTGCCTCGGTGCTGGTCGATTTCGAGAACCCGTACGGTCGACCGGGTCAGGCAGTGCCATCGCTGACCGGAACGGCCCGCGAAATGGCCGACGAGTACTTGCGCTACGCGGATGCCGGAGTCGATCTGCTCCAGCTCTATCCCGATCCGTGTACGGTTGACGGGATCAAGCGCTGCGCCGAGGCGGTAGCGCTCATTAGTTGACCGTTTGCAGTTTGCAGTTTGCCGTTAACTCGGGCGGAATGGCTCAGTAACGATCAACTGACAACGGCAAACTGACAACTGTTAACTTCACGGAGTGACCATGCCTGTAACCATCGACGTTGTTCATGACACGGTTTGCCCGTGGTGCCGGATCGGGAAGAAGAATCTCGACGATGCCCTCGCCAACTTTGAGGGCGAGCGACCGGAGATCATCTACCACCCGTTCTTTCTGATGCCGGGGATGCCGTCCAAGGGTCGGTCGTTCCGGGAGCACATGCGCGCGATCAAGGGTGACGACGATATCGATCCGATGCTGCTCCGGACGACAAATGCGGGATTGCAGGCGGGTCTGACCTTCCGGTGGGACCTGGTCGAGTACGCGCCGAACACCTTGCTCTCCCACGCGGCGATTCTCTCGGCACCGGCCGCGGATCAACCGGCTGTGCTGGAACGGATTCACACCGGCTATTTCGAGCAGGGCGTCGACATCGGAAATCGCGAGGCGCTGCTGGCGCTGACGGCGGACCTGCCGGTTGACCCCGAAAAGCTGGCCGATGCGTCGTTTCTGGACGCGGTGGCCGGGGCAGCCGAGGGATCGCGGAGTCAGGGAGTGAGCGGGGTGCCGTTCTTCATCTTCAACCAGCAATTCGCCGTCTCCGGAGCCCAACCGCCGAGCGTCCTGTTGAGCGCCCTGGAAAAAGCCGCCTCAGAGATCACCCCGACGTAACGATTGTCCGTATTGCGATACGACTCTACATTTCAACGGAACCACCCTGTAGAGTCGCATCGCAATGCGACCTTACTCCGAATGCTGCGTGCTCCGGTTCATGGAATTCTCCTTGTCCGCTTCCCACCGACGCGGGTTGTCGACGATGTATCCCGCGATCACGTCAAATCGTTGCTGCGACCGGACGACATGATCATGAAACCCAGGTTGCCAGAGTTGGAAGGTGTCATCACCCAACTCTCTCCGCACCCAGGTGGTCACCGCGCCCTTGAACCCCGAAATGATTGATCCCAACGAACGTGGTTTCCGGTGGAGGCGTGGGGTCGCATTGCGATGCGACTCTACATCGTCCGCCTCCAACGTGAAGAGTCCGTGGACGTGGTTTGGCATCACGATGAACGCGTGTTCAATTACTTCTGGTCGAAGCTCGAGCGTACGGTCCCATTCTTGCCAAACCTGCATTCCGAGACGAGTGAGGTACATCTCGCCGTCCGCGACTTCACCGAACATGTGGGATCGGTCGAACGTGCAGACCGTAAAGAAAAATGTCGACGCACTGGAGTAATCAAACTCGGGCAATCTGTGCGCTTTGTGGCGACCTGACATAACTTACGGCTTACTCGCGGGACCAGACCGTTGTGCCGTTTGCGCCGGGGGTGCTGGACCAGAGGCCGGTGCTCTGTTTGGGTTTGGCGCGATCGGGGAAGGCGAGTTCGGCGAATGGCTCGTACTCGATGAAGCCGATCTCCTGGGCGAGTGAGGCGGAGGCGATGTTCGGTTCGTCGCAATCCCAGGTGGTGATCAGGCCACGTTCGTGGGCCATTTCGATGCATGCCTGGCTGCAGAGGGTGGCCAGACCGCGACGGCGCTGGGAGGGGACGGTCATGACGCCGACGTTCGCCTCGCCACCACCGACGGCAACCGCATAGGTCACCGACACCGGGTGGCCATCGACCAGGGCGACCGCACCGAAGCCATGCCGCGCGTAGTTGTCGTAGCCGTCCCAGAACATGCCGATGATCTCGGGCATTTCCCGATCGGCCATTTCGGCAAGTTCGCGGGTTAGCGGGACGATTTCGACTCCGGTGGGTAGGCGTTGTTGCCAGCCGTGGACGTTGCCGATGCGGTCCGGATCGTAGCGAAACGAGCGGCGCCCGATGGTCTCGAGGTTTGGCTGGAGTGTGTAGAGGTGATCGTTCCAGATCGGATCAACGGCGACGAACCCGTAGAAGTCGTTCCAGATGCCGGGTTCGGTCGGTGCGTCGCTGATGAATGCGTCGAGGTCGGTTCCGGGTTTGCCGCCGACGAAATACTCGTAGGTGCGGCGGAGCAGGGCAGCGGTCGGCTGGTCCGGATCGTCGACAAAGATGCGGGCCGGGCTGGTGCCGGTCAGGGCCGAATCGATGTAGGCAAAATCGGCCGGAGGCGACCCCAGGATCGGGCGGGCGCGTTCGAACAGGTTGGCGGGAAGTTCATGGATCGTCTTCATCGCCACATCGTACGCGATAACGGGGATGGGGCCGCCTAGTCGAGCGGGTCGGGGACCGGGATGTCGGTCAGGGGTTTGGGGCGGGCGGTGTTGGTCAGGATCACGCCGGAGAGGATGACGGCGGCTCCCAGCACGAGGTAGAGGGTGATCGTTTCGCCGAGGAAGATGCGGGCGAAGACGAGTCCGAAGACTGGGACCAGGTAGATGTAGACGGCGGTTTGGCTCGGCGAGAGAACCTGCAGGCCCTGATACCAGAGAATGTAGGCGAGGACGAATCCGAGCGCACAGATGTAGATCGCAGCCAGCCAACCGGTGCTGTTCAGATCCTGCATCCGGGCGGCCATACCGTTGTTGATGATGATCAACGGTATCAGGCCAATCGCTCCGCCGATCGAGGTGTACGCAGCGGTCTGGATGGGGCTGTAGGTGCGGAGCATTGGTTTGCTGAGGACGGTGTAGAAGGCCCAGCTGAACGGTCCGATCGCGATCAGGGCCATCCCCTTGAGCTCGCCGCCACCGAGTCCCGCGCCGTTACCCGAGCCGAAGAACAGCACGATCAGGAAGCCGGTCATGGCCAGGGCAATGCCACCGATCTTGCGGGTGGTCAGCGGTTCGCCACCCATTGCCCGGGAGATGATCGCGGTCCAGATCGGGTTGCTGGTTACGACGAGGCTGGCCAGGGTCGCCGGAATCATGCTCTGCCCATAGACAAAGGCCAGGTTCATGATCGTGATTCCGAGCAAACCGAGGAGCAGGAACTTGATCAGGTCCGGTCTGGGCAACATGCGCCGGGTTTGGGCCTTGCTGAGCAGGATGATCGCGAAGATGACCGCCGCGCCGCCGACCCGGATGATCAGCGCGTCCAGCGGTTTGAGGTGATCGAGCAGGTATTTGAGTGCGGTGAAGTTGCCACCCCAGAGGATCGCGGTCAGGAGCAGGGCGCCATGGACCAGCAGCAGTGATCGGCGGGTTGGATTCACGGGTTGGCTGGGGTGGGGTGGGAGGCGTATTTCACTACGGCAGCGTACCACCGGAGAACGATGGCCGATGGTGCGGATGGAACAGTTCCGGCGGTCGGTACCCGGGCGGGGCAGGACCTTCGGGTCAACCGGGCATCTATTCATACCCATGCCGCGATGTCATTATCACTGTATTGAGATATGTGCAGGATTACAGCGCAAGGCAGGGCAAAGTGAACGGTTTCAAGACATTTCTGGCGTCATTCCGGTTTTCGGGCACTCGATTCGATATGTACTACGAGAAGGTTCTCAGCCCGGGCGAGGGTTACCCAACCGCTGATGAGGCCAAGCAGGACATTGCTGCCCGCGATCGTCAGATGAACGCGACCACATTCGCCGCGTACCGCTAGTCACGGGAGCGAGAAGCTGATTTCGCCGGTGATCTCCTCGATCTGCCAGGTGGTGTCGCTTTCCGAGAACCAGATGATCAGTCGCTTGGGCATCGGCACGGCCGGGTAGGTCATTTCGACTTCGGCTCCGTAGATGCCGTCTGATCGTTGCCAGATATCCCGAATCGATATCAACTGCATGCCGCTCCCGTCTTCGGATGGGAGCGGTTTTGCGTATGCGTTGTACATCGCCTGATCGAAAGGGCCCTGGATCCGGAAGAGTCGGCTCAGGTAGGCCGACGAATAGAGCGACCAGACCCGCAATGGCTCACCGGCATTGGAGCAGGCCACCAGTTGGTCGATCACCGCGGCGATGGCATCTGAATCGGCGTCGGTCACTGGCTGACGGTCGGAGGCGATGCACGTCCTCGGCAAACTCGACCAAAGGTTGCTCGATGGCTGCATTGAGTGCGGTTAGCGAGATTGGCGGCCGTGGTGCAGGTGTTGGGTTGTTGCTGGCGCGCGATCAGACCAAACGACGCCAACGCAATTACGCCGACCAGCAGCATGCGAGCTATGGGGTTGGCCAGTCCAGGGTTGCCATCGCCGCGCCGACACCCACGCCCAGTTCAATCGGGTAGCCGAGGTCGTGGAGGGTCCGCTCGAAGAGGCTCAGCTGGGTCGCGAGCATCGACGGGCGGGCCTGTTCACCCATGTGACTGAGGCGGATCAGCTTGCCGCCGAGTTCGCCGTAGCCGGGCGAGATCATGACGCCGTACTTGTGGCGGAGGGTGTCCCGGATTCCGGCGTCGGTCATCCCGTCTGGCATCTTGATCGCGGTCACACAGGGGGCAGCGATCTCTTCACGCACCGGCCACAGTTCGAGGCCAAGTGCCTGGACACCGGTCCGGCAGGCTCTGGCGATCTGCTGATGACGATCGACCAGTGACTCGACGCCTTCTTCCAGCACCTGAGTCAGGACCGACTCGAGCGAATACATCTCGGAGACGGCCGGGGTGTAGGGGAAGCGGCGCTGCTCGATCCAGGTCGTTTTCCAGTCGAGAATCGAAAGGTAGCTGGCCCGGAGCGGGTTGGGTACGTTCTCCATGGCGGCCCAGGCGGCCGGGGAGATCGAGAGCAGGGCCAGTCCGGGAGTTCCGCTCAGGCACTTCTGCGGACCAGCGATGCCGATGTCGATTCCCCATTCCTCGGGCGACAGCAGTTCGCTGCCGAGGCCGGAAACGGTGTCGACCATGGTCAGCACGCCAAACTCATGGGCGATGTTGCCGATTTCCTTGAGCGGATTGATCGTGCCGGACGGGGTTTCGGAATGTACGACCGAGAGGTACTTGATACCGGGATTGGCCTGCAAGTGCCGCGCGGACCTGCTCCGGATCAATCGCGTCGTTGTAGGGAACTGCGAGTTCGATGGTCTCGCCGCCGAAGCGGACGATGAAATCCTCGAACCATTTACCGAAGATTCCGGAGACCAGGTTCAGCACCTTGTCGCCGGGGCGGATCAGGCTGGCTGCGGCGGCTTCAAGGCCGAGCAGCGCCTCGCCCTGCATGATGACGACGTCGTATTCGGTCCGGAAGACCTGCTTGAGCATCGCTTCCGTGTGCGCGAAGAGCTCGATGAAGGCCGGGTCGTAGTGATACATGACCGGCCGACCGATATCGCGCAGGGTGCGTGCGCTGACCTCAACCGGTCCAGCAGCGAAGTTGAATTCTGGCCAGCGCATGGTTACCGGTACCCGAGGGCTTCGAGCGTGCTGCGGACACCCTCTGCATCGCCAATCGCCGAGACCCGAACCTTGCCAGAGATGATGTCGGCGGTCGCCGTGTCTACTGCGGCTTTGGCTGCTGGATCGAGATCCTCAGGCAGGTCCAGCAAGCGGACGCCTTCGTTCTGCAGATTGAGCGTGTAGACCTTGCCGAAGGTTCCGGCCTCGAGATCGGCAATCATCGCCTTGTAGGTCGGTGCGAAATCGAAGACGACTGAGGTCAGCAGGACATCGCCGTATTCCTCGGACTTGTCGCCGATCACATCGATGAACTTTGCCGGAGCGTCCTCGTTCTCATCATTGAAGTCGCGAATTGCCTCGATCATGCCGAACGATGCACCGTCGCCCATGCCGAAGATGATGTCGGCGCCGGCAGCCAGTTGCTGCTCGGTGACTCGCTTGGCTCCGGACGAATCGTCGTAGGCGTTCTCGCCGATGACGCTGTAGAGCAGTTTCGCGCTGCCGTTTGACGCCTTGAGGCCTTCAGCGAATCCGACCGTCATGAAGTTCCAGGTCGGCGGTTCACCGGAGACGACGATTCCGACGGTGCCGGTTTTGGTCGTGCGTCCAGCCAGTACGCCGGCGAGATAGGCAGCTTCCTGGGCCTGGGTCTCGATGTCGGAGACGAGATTGGGTACGACGGCCTTGGGATTCTCGATGACTGCGACCGCGACCTGCTCCTCAGCGGCGAACTCCGGGCAGGTGGTCTGGTAGCCGGAGGCGTGGCAGATGATCAACTGCGCACCGTCATCCTTGAGGTCCTTCAGGATCGGTGTGATGTCGTCGTACCCGGCGTTTTCCTGGACCTCGGAGCGAATGTCGAGTTCCTTGGCGACCGCGTCGATGCCATCGGCAGCCTGCTGATCCCAACCGAGATTGGTCCGGCTGGCTGGCGTCACCAGGGCGACGACTGAGACATCGACACCCTGGGCGAGCGTAATTGATGGAGCCAGGAGGAGAAGGGTGAGGATCGGAACGAACAATCGCACCAACGAGCGCAGCAGCATGGACGTGCTTCCTTTCGACTGTTCCAGGCCGCCCACGAGACGTTGCACATCACTGGTTGTGGCTGGATAGTGCGCCGGGCAAGACCGACGCACGTTTGCATGTCAGGAAGACTAGCAATCCGGTGGATACTGCGCCACCGGGGCTACCGGTTCTGGCGGCCGCGCAGATCCTCAATGGTGGCAATCAGGTCGCCGATTTCGAACGGTTTCGCGGCGAACCGGATGGGCCCACCAAATGGCAACGGACGACGGCCGATTCGATCGTAAACGGCCGAAGTCAGCACAACCGGAATTTCCCGGGTCGTGCTATCCGACCGCAGATCGTCCAGCACTTCCCAACCGTTCCGCTTCGGCATCATGATGTCGAGCAGCACGATGTCGGCACGAGTCTGTTTGATGGACTCGAGGGCGACCTCCGGATTGGTGATCATGATGGGCATGTACCCGGCATCATCGAGCACGTCGTGCAGGAGCTCGGCGATGGCCGCCTGGTCCTCCACGATTGCGATTACCAAGGGGGCTGAATCCCGCGCCCGGTCAGCTATGACCGCGGCGGGAAAGTCGTATGCAACAGCGGGACACATGCTGCATCGTCCTTTCTGCTAGCCGCGCGTCAGGTCAAGTTCCCGACGAGCAGCCCAGGCGGAGGCGACACTTCGCTCTGCCACTTCAAACACTTCATTGAGGCGTTCATCCAGTTCATGGACGACCGTGACCGGAATTTCGGCCGCGTTGCGCCAGAGGGCGTTGCGGACTTCCCGCTGCAATGCCTGAATTTCCGAAAGCACCACATCAATAGGAAACGAACCTCCGCGCCGGGTTCCGTGAGCGGCTGCCTTTTGGGCAGCATCTTCAATCGGAGCCGGATCAAGTTCATAGGGGGAGACACTGACAGCCTTGAGAATGGCCTCCAGCAGCTCCGGCATGTCCTGCTGCAAATCGTCCAGAGCAAGCTCCGGCAGTGCACGAAATATGGGCAGGGTCGCAATTCTCATTGACCAGTTGGCCAAAATCCGGGCGCTATCATCACGAATCATGCCAGCCAGGCGGATCGTGGTTTGCGTTCCGGGGATATCCGCAACGGGAACAATTCCATCTGCGGGGCTCATGGCAGCCTCCGGTTCTTTCTCTAAAAGGGTAAGGACAGTGCCAGCCAACTCGTCCTCCTTCATGAATCGGGTACTGGCCATCACGGGCGGTTACCAGCCGCATTCCGCCCACTGTTGTCACAGTAGGCCCATCGGAGCGAATCCGGAGTTACCCGTCGGCGTGAACTGGCATAGCCCTATCGGTCAACGGGGTGTAGGCCCTTCCTGTACGTTCAGGTACTCAGGTCTTGCTGAAACGCGGATAACTGTTGCGCGATTCGACCAGAATTGCGCGGTTCTGCGAAGATTGCGCGTAGTGCTTTCTGCCCATGACTCGCGAGGTGATTTCCGTTGGCTGCAGACCTGATCATTCACAACACGCGTATTCGAACTATGGATCCGTCCAACCCGACCGCCACTGCGATTGCAATGACCGGCGGCGTGATCACGGCGGTTGGCAGCGATGCAGACGTCAAATCCGAAAGCGGCCCGGCAACCCGGGTGATCGATGGTAAGGACCTGGCGATCGTGCCGGGTTTAACCGACAGCCACTTCCATCCGTTCTGGGGCACGGTCGCAACCCAGGGTGCCGATCTCACCAAGGCGCTGACCCTCGACGACTTGCGCGCGATCCTGCGGGCCGAGCGGGAGCGGGTTGGTCCGGATGAGTGGGTGCTCGGTTGGGGACTGACCTTCGAGATGTTTCAGGAGACTGGTATCCGCGGCGATACCTTTGCCGATGCGGTTGATGGCGGTCTTGCCTACCTCGGTTTCTTCGACGGGCACACCGGTGTCGCATCTCCAGCCGCTATTGCCTATGCCGACGTAACCGGGCGGGAAGTCTTCCCGGACTTCGCCACCGTTGTGGTCGATGATCATGGCGTGCCAACGGGTGAGTTGCGGGAGGGCAGTGCCCAGTGGCTGGTTCGCCGACTGGTGCCGGAGCCGACCGACGAAACCAAATACGGCTGGTATGTGGCCGAGATGAAGAAGTGGAACGCGCTCGGTCTAACCCAACTCCACGTGATGGATGGCTCCAAAGAGTCGTACGAGCTGCTCACCAGGATGGAAGAAAACGACGATCTCAGCATCCGGATGATCGTCCCGGTCTGGCAGCAACCGGAATTCAGCTTCGACCGGATGCGCGAGGACATTCCGCTTCGGGATGCGAAGGGAACGCTCTGGCGGGGTGGGGTGGCCAAGTTCTTTATTGACGGCGTCGTTGAATCGGGCACGGCCTGGTTGATTGATCCGGACACCAAGGGGATGTGCACCGATCCGTTCTGGCCGGATCCCGCCCGCTATCAGGAGGCGGTCCGCATCTTTGCCGAGGCCGGATTCCAGTGTGCAACGCATGCGGTGGGCGACATGGCTGTTCGCTGTGCCCTCGACGCATACGAGCAGGCGGGTGCGGCTGAAGGCGTTCACCATCGCATTGAGCACATCGAAATCTTGTCGGACGAGGATCTGCCCCGTTTCGGCAAGCTGGGCGTAACCGCGTCGATGCAGCCATTGCACATGAACGCGTTTGCCCCGGATGAGAGCGATGAATGGTCCGTACGAGCTGGCTCTGCTCGTCGCAAGCAGGCGTTCCGGACGCGCGACCTGCTGAACACCGGGGCAACCCTGGCACTTGGCTCGGACTGGATGGTCGCTTCGTACGATCCACGAATTGGCATGGCCTGGGCCCGATCGCGCCGGCCTGCTGGATTGCAGGGACGGGGTCTGATCAATGGCGAGCAGGCGTTGACCGGACTAGAGGTCCTGGCCGGGTACACGACTGAGGCGGCGAAGGCTGTTTCCGAATCGCATATCTCGGGTCAGATCAAGGTTGGCTACCGAGCCGATCTGACTGCGTTTGCCAGCGACCCGGTTGATTGCGATCCGGACGAGCTGGTCACTTTGCCGGTGCTGCTGACCGTGGTGAACGGCAAGGTTGTCCACGAGGCATGACGATTTCGACCCGCCTGGCAACGGTTGACGACGCAGAAGCGATTGCCAGGATCTACAACCAGGGTATCGACGATCGAATCGCGACGTTCGAGACGGTGCCACGTTCGGTGGAGGAGATGCGCGCGCAATTGGACTACAAGGCCGAATCCGTTCCCGACGGTGGTTGTCCAGTCCGGAAATGACGTGATCGGTTTCGCGACGGCAAGTGCCTACCGGACGCGGGAGTGTTACGCGGGTATCGCTGAGCACTCGGTCTACGTCGATCGCGATCACCGGGGAAAGGGCGTCGGGAAGACTGCACTCAGGGCACTTTGCGATGTCTATGCGGACCGCGGGTTCTGGAAGCTGCTCTCGCGGATCTTTCCTGAAAATACTCCGAGTTTGCGACTGCACGAACAATGCGGGTTCCGGGTGGTCGGGACCTATGAGAAACACGCGATGCTGGACGGAATCTGGCGCGATTGCGTGATCGTGGAGCGACTCCTGCCTTGAGCGACGACCTTGATATCGAACAACCCGGATCGCTGACCGCCTATCTGAGGGGGCAGGCGCTGATCGGGCCGGACGAAGATCCGGTGATCACTGTTCTGGCTGGCGGCGTGTCGAACCGGACCGTGCTGGTCGAACGGACTTCGGGCGAGGCGTGGGTAGTCAAGCAGGCGCTGGCCAAGCTGCGGGTCAAGGTCGATTGGTTCAGCAGTCCGGAGCGAATTCACCGGGAAGCGGATGGACTTGCGTTGGCTGGGCGAATTCGCTCCGGTTGGCTCGATCACACCGTTGATCTTCGAGGACCACGAACATCACCTGCTCGGCATGGAGGCCGTGCCGCAGCCGCATGAGAACTGGAAGGTGATGCTGCTCCGGGGCGACCTGCACGCGGATCACGTCCGGCAGTTCGCAACGCTGATCGGCGATGTGCATCGGGAGAGCAATCGCCGCCTGGATGAGTTGATGCCGGTCTTTGGTGATCGCGATTTCTACGAGACGTTGCGGGTAGAGCCGTATTACCGGTACACCGCGAGTCAGGTTCCCGAATCGGCTGCGTTCTACGAGCAGCTGATCGCCGACACCTACGCCCGCCAGGACACGATTGTTCACGGCGATTTCAGTCCAAAGAACGTGCTGGTCTACCAGGACCGTCTGATCTTGCTCGACCACGAGGTAATCCACCTTGGCGATCCGTGCTTCGATCTCGGATTCGGGATGACCCATCTTCTCAGCAAGGCCCATCACATCCCGTCCATGCGAGACGAATTTGCTGACGCGGCCGACCTGTTCTGGGAGGTTTACTGGAGCACCGTAGATACCGGAGCTGGCTGGACTGCAGGACTCGAGGAGCGCGCGGTGCGACACACGCTTGGCTGTATGTTGGCCCGCGTTCGAGGTCGGTCGCCGCTTGAGTACATGGATGAAACCGAGCGTACCCGGCAGGCTGCGGTTGTGGTCGACTTGATGACTGCTCCTCCGCCGACTGTTCGGGAGCTGGCAGCGCACTTTGTTGAACGCATAGGGGCAAACGAACAGTAATGTCTGAGACCACGACGATAACCGGATTACATGCGGTCGAGATTCTGGACTCCCGTGGACGACCCACCGTCCAGACCACGTGCACGCTGGCGGGTGGGGCGATTGCGACAGTCTCGGTGCCGTCTGGAGCATCTACCGGGGCGGCCGAGGCGCACGAATTGCGGGATGGCGACCCGGGCAGGTACGGCGGGCTCGGAGTCCGGACTGCGGTGGCCAACGTCAACGGTGAAATCGCCGCCCACCTTGCCGGTTGGGATGCCCTGGATCAGGCCGGTATCGACGAGGCGTTGATCAACGCTCGACGGAACCGGGCAGAAATCCCGACTCGGGGCAAACGCGATTCTCTCTGTCTCGCTGGCGGTGGCCCGGGCATCGGCAGTCGCGACTGGTGTGCCGTTGTACGACCGGTTCGCGGCAATTGCTGGTCTGGCCGCGACGCCGGCGAAGCTGCCACGTCCGACGGTCAATCTCTTCAGCGGTGGTAAACACGCCGGCGGACAGATTCCGATCCAGGATGTGCTGATCACTTCACTTTCGGCGACCACTGCGGACGAGGCGATGACCCAGATCGTGGCCGTGTTTCAGGCGGCAACGGCGCTCTGTCGCGAAAAGTACGGGATGCGGGCATTGGTGGCCGACGAGGGTGGGTTGGCGCCGGATTTCGCCTCGGTCGACGCCGCGTTTGAAGATGCGGTGGCGGCGATCGAGCGGGCCGGCCTCAAACCGGGAGTGGATATCGCCATTTGCCTCGACGTTGCCAGCAGCCACTTTTATGCCGACGGCCGGTATCACATCGGTGGCAAGGCGCTGACGGCCGACGAGATGATCGATGTCATCAGCGGCTGGCTGAACCAGTACCCGATCGTCAGTGTCGAGGATGGTCTGGCCGAAGATGACTGGGATAACTGGCCGCATCTTGCCGAACAGATCCAAAGCCGCGCACTGGTCCTTGGAGACGACTTTTTGACGACCAAGCCAGAGCGAATCCAGCGCGCGATCAATTCAGGCGCGGCGAATGCGTTGCTGCTGAAGGTCAACCAGATCGGGACCCTGACCGAAGCGGCGAAGTCCCTGCGACTGGCCCGTGACGCCGGGTGGGCGGTTGTGGTCAGTGCCCGCTCTGGTGAGACCGAGGACGACTGGCTGACCGATCTGGCGACCGGGTGGGCTGGCGATCAACTCAAGGTTGGTTCGGTCACCAGATCCGAGCGCCTGGCAAAGTGGAACCGCTTGCTGACCATTGCCGACCAGACCGGCTGGGAGCTCGCACCGTGGCCAAACATTTCACGATGACCCGGCATTGGACTAGTACAGAACAGATGTACTATCCTGCGAACCGCTAATGTATGATTTGGTTCACGAAGCAGGGGAGAGACCGATGCAGCCAATGGTCGAATCAAGCCGTCAGGTATACGAAGCGGTGACCCAGCTTGTCGATTTTCTCGAACGTGATGCAACCACAAATCCCGAACCGTACCGGCCCCAAGAGCTGGTCCAGCGCGTATCCGGCGGGCTCAATGTCGGAGCGTATCTGGCAGCGATGCAATCCCTTCTGTCCACAGGCGAACTCGAGCAAACCGATGGATGGAAAGTTCGCCTTCGCCGGACGACCGGATAGCCTTGGACCTTCAGCGTTCTCGTCGGGAACGAATTGTTCCGACCACTACGGGGGACTTGTCCGAATCCCGTAGTGAGTTCCGACGGGATCGCGACCGAATTCTCTATTCGGTCGAATTCCAGCGCCTCGTCGGGGTTACCCAGGTTGCCTCTCCAAACGAGCGCTTCCCGGTTCACAACCGACTCACTCATACATTGAAGGTCGCCCAGGTCGGTCGCTCTATAGCGGAGCGATTGATTTCACTTCATGCAAAACGTGGCATAGCGGCTCAGCTTGACCCGGATGTCGTGGAAGCGGCCTGCCTCGCCCACGATCTTGGACATCCTCCGTTCGGCCATAACACCGAGGTCGAACTCGATGCCCTCCTGACTGACGGGCGCAGGACCGGTGACGGATTCGAAGGCAACGCCCAGACGTTTCGCATCGTCACCAGAACTGCCGTCAAATACCCGCAACACCTGAACATCGAGGGTCTGAATCTGACTGCGGCTACGCTGAATGCGGTGCTCAAGTATCCGTGGGCAGAGCGGCAGGTCCCTGAATCAAAGCGGAAGTGGGGGTATTACGAGTCCGAGTCCGATTTATTCGCGTTTGCTCGCGCACGATGTGGGTTTGCTGATGATGACCGGACTCCAGGGCTCGAAGCGAGCGTCATGAATCTCGCGGACGACATTTCGTACGCCGTTCATGATGTGGAGGACTTCGTAAGGGCCGGGCTGATTCCCTCAGACGTTTTCGTGCATGGATCAGTTGAGCAGTCAGAATTCCTTACATCTGCCTATCAGACGGGTGCGTCGGACCTCATCGACCGGGCCCGGGATGTACTCGGTTTCCTCGCGCTTCAGCGGTTCCACGGCACGTCAGCGGATTTCGCCAAGCTCGCCCAGTTCCGCTCCTATTGGGTCGACCGGTTCATAACCTCGGTGGCAGCTGCGTACGAGGACGGACATTGGACGCTCTCGATTCCAGACGACATCCGGTTTGAGATTGAGGTCCTGCAACATCTGACGCGCTATTTCGTGATCGACAGTCCCTCCGTCCAGGGCCAGCGATACGGTCAGCGAAAGGTTATCCGCGACCTCTTCACGATCATGACCGATGAAGCGCTAAGTCACCGATTCCGGATATTCCCACCGATCTGGCGGGAACGATTGAGCATCAGCGAACCGGCTGGCGACTCCGACCCGTTCCGCACGATTGCTGATTACATTGCATCGATGACTGAGAATCAGGTCGTAGACACATTCCAGAAGCTGACCGGATTTGCGCAAGGATCAATCACTGATCCGTTGCTCTAGATCGTCACGGATCGTTCATCAGGTCGGTTTGCAGGTAGGCCTCGTAGATGACTTTGGTGCGCGGGGCGGCGAACGAGACGCCTTCACCACTGCTTTCGACCATGACGATTGAGGCGATCGTGGTTTCCTCGCCGTATGGTCCGAATGCAGCAAACCAGCTGTGTGGCGTCAGTTCGACCGTCATCTGATTCTGGGCGGTTCCGGTCTTGCCAGCGATCGGCCACGGGAAATCGACGAAGACTCGGGCTGAGCCGGCGCCCCAGCTGTTGCTGGTCTGATCTCGCAGGGCGCTCTGCAATTCGCCGATCTGGGCGTCGGTCAGCGGCAGGTCCCGGATTTCGGTGCGTTTGCCGATTCTGGTCTGGCTGCCATCGGGTTCTTGCTGGAACTCGACAATGTACGGCTGCAGCAACGTGCCACCGTTGGCAATCGCAGTGTAGACATTGGCCATCTGCAACGGGGTGGCCTCGACGAAACCCTGCCCGATCGACATGTTGACCGCATCGCCACGGGCCCAGAAATCGCCCATGACGGTCTGCTTCCACTCGGGATCAGGTACGGTACCGCTCACTTCAGGAAAATATGGGATTCCCGTAGGTGAGCCAAGACCGAACGCTTTGGCCATGTCCGGCAGCCACTCTTCGTTCTCTTCATCCAGAGCTGCGCCGATTTGATAGAAGACGGTGTTGCAGCTGTTGACCAGGCCGGTGTGCAAGGTCAGCATGCCTTGCGCGCCGAGTCCTTCTTCATAGGTCCAGTCTCGCCAGACCTGATCTGTTCCCGGAAGACTGAACTCCTGCGGGCAATCGATCTGGGTCTCGCCGGTGTAATCGAGATCGGCCATGGCGGCGGACATCGTGATGACCTTGAAGATCGAGCCGGTTGGATACGCCGCCTCGGCCGCCCGGTCCAGACAGCGGACGGGCTTTCTCGTCGTTGATGAAATCGCGATCGGCACCGGTCATCCCGGAGACAAACCAGTTCGGGTCGTAGGCCGGGTGACTGACCAGCGCGAGAATTCCACCGGTTCGCGGGTCAATGACGACGGCACTACCGGTAACGTCGCCAACCGCTTCATCGACCTTGATCTGGAAATCCTTGTCGATGGTGAGGATGACATCCTTCGGTTCTTCCGGTCGCCGTGATGCCACTTCGGTCCGTTCGGCACGCGAATCGCAATCGACCACCATCAGCCGACCACCTGGGCGACCGGTGAGGATGTCGTTGGCACCGGCCTCGACCCCGGCTCGTCCGATCCAGTTGATGCCGGCGAGTTCACCCGTTTCGTCGGATTCGATATCGTCGGCATTGACCCGGGTTACGTATCCGGTGATGTGGGCGGCCTGCTTCCCGAGCGGGTAGATACGGGCTGTTTCCGAGCGGAGGGCGACGCCGGGAAGCTCGGAAATGGCGGTCTTCGTGGCATCGTCGACCATTTCCGGAAATTGCTTGACTGGCACAAACCAGCCTGGATCGGCCTCGGCATAGAGCGCCTTGATATCGGCCTCCTTCATATCCACGATCCTGGCGAGTGCCTTGACCTCGGCATCTTCGTCAACGAAGTTGCCTGGAATGACGCCAACCACGCTGGCTGAACCATCGTATGCAAGCGGATTGCCATTGCGATCCAGAATGCTGCCGCGACGGACGTTCTCGACCGTGAAATCGACACAGCCATCGCCGAGTTGCGTGAAGATCTGGGACGGACTCCAATCGAATCGCCATTCGTCGCCTTGCGGTACGAGGTGGATCTGGTTGTCCTGGGAAAAGGTACCGACGGTTCCGGTTACATATGTCACTTTTAAGGGAACGATGAGATCGAGATCGGGTCCGCCGGTGGCTGCAACCTGGACCTCTGTGATCCCAACCTCCGTGTAGATTGCGGCCATGCGGTCAACAAAATCTTGTTGGGTAATCACTGCCTGCGAATCGGTGCTGAGCATTCCGTATAGAGCGGCGTAATCTCCACTGCTCCAGGTCGAAAGGAACAGTTCTGCGGCCTCCTCGGGCGGACCGGCATCAGGGGTGCTGGTGGCATCTGGAGTATCGGTCGGGGTTGGCAATGGTGTTTCGGACGGCGGTTGATCGGTTGGCTCACCCGTTGCAGTGGAGGCGATTTCTTCCTCGGTCGGCGCGGCAACCTCAGTCGATGTCGATTCAGTCTCTGGTTCATCAGTGGCTGGCTGGTCAGTTGCCTCGGGTGTTTCGGTAGCGTCTGCGGCGGCGACTGATCTGGGTGTTGCTGATGGATCGTCGCTGCCGGTCAGGGAGCCCAGATCAAAGCCACCACTCGCGGCCACTCCCACTCCAACTCCGATTAACAACGCGACAACGACTGCGACCAATGCTGGCCAGCGTCGTGATGTCTTTTTGGTTGCGTACGGAGAGTGATATCGGGACACCGGGTAGCTAGCTCCTGCCCGGCCGGAATCGGCCAGGTACGAATGAGCACGGGGTAATCGAATTGCGGGGGCCACTGCATGCTGACAGGGGCACCGTGATTCGTCAAGCGAACCTGTGCTCTATTTAACGTAACGGACAACCATGCCCGCGGGTTTCCATCGAGTGATGCGCAGGTCACTTGCTACAATCCCAAGTCGAATTCGACCGCGCTGCTTGACTGACAAAGGACGCCCAGTGACTGCTCCTGCTGCCGATAATCGCCCACTCGCTGGCATCAAGGTGATCGACCTAACCCGGGTCATGACTGGCCCGTATTGCACGATGATGCTGGGTGATCTCGGTGCGGATGTGATCAAGGTCGAGTTGCCGGGGAAGGGTGACGATACCCGCGCCTGGGGACCGCCGTTTCTGAATGGCGAGGCGGCCTATTACCTCTCGGTCAACCGCAACAAACGATCGATTGCCCTCAACCTCAAGTCGGACGAGGGCAAGGAAGCGCTCTGGCGATTGATCGCCTCGGCGGACGTGGTGGTCGAGAACTTCTCGCCCGGCACGATCGGACGACTCGGCTTCGGCTGGGACGAGGTGCACGCCCGCTATCCAAACATTGTGATGGCGTCGATCTCCGGGTTCGGCCAGACCGGTCCCGGCAGTCAGCGCACCGCATACGACCTGGTCGTGCAGGGAATGGGCGGGATCATGAGCGTAACCGGACCGGTTGGGGGCCCGCCGACCAAGTACGGCGTGCCGATCGGGGACATTGGCGCCGGCATGTTTGCGGCATACGCGATTGCCGCTGCGCTCTACCGACGGTCCGTTTCAGGCGAGGGACAATACATCGACGTCTCGATGCTGGGCGGCCAGATTGCGCTGCTCACCTATCAGGCTGGTTCCTATTTCGCGACCGGTCAGGTACCCGAGCCGGCCGGAAACGCGCACTCGATCATCACGCCGTATGACGCATTCCCATGCAAGGACGGCTTCGTGATCATCGCGGTCGGCAACGACAGTCTCTGGCAGCGCTTTTGCACGGTGATGGAGATGCCTGAGGTTGGCTCCGACGAGCGATTCACGACCAACGCGCTGCGGGTTGCCAACAAGCCCGAGATGTACCGCCTGATCAACTCGGCGCTCGCTCCGTTCACCATTGATGAGGTGATCGCGCGAATGGACACGACGGTCGGCATGACGCCGCGTCAGATGGACCGCATTCTGACGTTGGCCAGATGAGCACACCCCGCCGTCTTTGAGACAAACGAGCAGGTCGGGCAGGGGCAGATTCCTGTCGCATGGAGATAGCTTTCACGCCAGGTCCGGTCTGCAATCAATCGGGGAAGAGGAAAGCGTTATTCCTTACGAATCCCACGTACCGTCGCTTCAGGTGCAGTATCGAGAGTTTCCGCCGTGCTGGGTGTCCAGACGGAGATTCTGGCTCACCGACGGGTGTATTCGGACTGAGAATAGTTCGACTGATTGCGAACTCGCGGCCTAGCATCGTCATGGTGACCGCGATGTCTTGCGATATGTGCCTGATGCTCGCCAATGAACGGGAGTAGTGATTCGTCTAATCGAGCATGACCTGGGCAGGATGTAACCACATCAATCTAACGTGAACCTAATGTGCGCAGTCGAATCCCAAAGTTCATCCAGTCATCATGATGCCGATCAGCGAGCATTCGACTGAATTCCACAAGCGCTGTCGATCCGAACTTCAGCGAGCACGCGGATCGCATCACGCGCCGCTGTTCGGATCCGGTAACCCCGTCGTTAATCAATTGTTGAACCTGAGCGGCAGCCGTGCCAGACACATCTATCATCATTGCTATTACTCCTGAATTGATCATAGCAGACCATGGGACATCTGAACGTTCAGGAAGGCGCAGTGTCGTATCGCTTGTTCCCAGATTAGGCGAACTTCGTTCTTACAGAGCGGCTGGTGCGGCCTTGTTCGACGAGGCGGTCGAAGAGGGTGGCGATCCGGATTCTGATGGCGGCGAAGCCGTCCTCGAAGCGTGGGTAGAGGAACCAGATCAGGGCGAATCCGAAGAGAGTTCCGGTGACCACGCGTATGAGCATGTTGCCGCCGTACAAACCCGCCCCTACCGCCATGCCGTCGATGACGACCGGAGTCACCAGCAGCACCATTTCGGTGTAGGTCGGCCTTCGGACCGATTTGCGGACCAGGGCGAAGATCAAACCCGAGAGAGCCAGGGACGCGTAGATCGCCGCGCATCGTTCACAGCAGGCAACCGGGTGTCCGGCCAGGTGAAAGCTGCGGGCCGGATCCTGATGGCAGACTCCGCTGAAGGAGCGATAGATCGGGTCGGCCAGGCGCGCCCAGTCCGCCGCCCGAAAGATCGGGGCCACTACTGCCGCCAGAATCACGATTACTGAAACGGCATTGAAGCCAAACAACCAGCGACCGGCAAACCGGTAGATCCAGCGATCGGCACGAATGATGAGTCTGGTGGAGGGCGAGTCGGCCTTGCGCGGTGGAAGGCTGGACGGGTTGGCAGTTTGCTGCATGGTCGATACTCTCGAATCATTCGAGCGGGGTCGTGCCTGAATCGTAGGCCGAGCCCGGCAGTAGCGTGTATGGCCCAAGAGTCGCGGGTATTGCGGAAGGAACGTGGGTATGGGATTCGAACTCGACAAATCGACAGCGTATGGGGCCAAGGTTGCCGATCAGGTGGTGGAGCGGAAGCTCGGTTGGCTGACAACGGTTGGTTCCGATGGCACGCCGCAGCCGAACCCGGTCTGGTTCATCTGGGACGACGGCCGCTTCATCATTTTCAGTGAACCAGGTCAAGCCAAGCTCAAGAACATCGCTCGCTCGGGTCGCGTTTCGTTCAACCTGGAAGCGACCGAGGACGAGGAGCAGATTACGATCTTCACCGGTAACGCAGCCGAGATCGAACGCGAAACGATCAGCCAGGAGCTGCTCGATGCGTATGCAGCCAAGTACGTGCAGGGTATTATCAATATCAAGCTGACGCGACTGAGTACGAAGCCAAAGTATCGGGCGGTGATCGAATTCAGACCCGAGAAAGGTCCGCGGCTGGTAATGCCGAGGTCGAACGGTTCAGGCGACGAAGTAGCCCTGCGCGAACATTGCCAGGAATCCGATCATCGCCAGGGTTGAGCAGACGATTACCGCGATGAATACGGAGCGCCGGGCCACTACCATCGCAACCACGATGTACAACGGGTAGAGCACCAGGGCGTACCGTGCCAGCGAAAGCAATGGGTCGTTTGACGATGGGCCGAAGAGCGGCAGGAGCAATCCCACGAGCAGGTAACTGCTGTCCCAGACCCTGAGCCTGAACATGGCAAAAGCGAGGGCTGCCAGCGCGCCGAACAGGACGACGAAGGAGAGATCGTTCGAGATGCTATCTCCCTGTAACTGGAACGCTGCGCGGCAGGAGTGGAACGACTGCTCGCTGAGTCGCACCTCGCAGGAATGCCGACCGGTTGCGTAAATCCGGTGCATACGGTGGATCGCCTCGGTAACGGTCTCCCACGGCAGACTCTGGGTCCGTCCCCAACGCTCCTGAACTCGTACGGTCAGGAGCGGATCTCCCCAGACACGATGGAGATGAACTGCGAAGACAATCGGCGCCAGACCGGCCGCAAACAACTGCACTCCACGGGTCCACCAGAATTTCGGATTCCATCCCCGCTGGTCAATCAGTATCAGCACGAGTGGCAGGAGAATCAGTATGCCGCTGTTTCGCGTCAGGGTTACGAGCACGACGGTCATAGCCGCCGCAGTCCACTTCTGGTTCTGGGCCAGAAGCAACGCGGAGAGGGTGAGCATTAGAAAGAGCGACTCGGTATAGGCAGTCGAAAAGTAAAACGCCAGTGGAGAGAGTGCGGCCAGCCAAACTGCGCGTGAAGCAATTGCTCGTCCGTGCGAATTGGAAACGAGCGTGAACAGGCAGATGAGTGCGCCAAGGAAGAAGACGTTTGCGAGCACTACTCCAACCAGGGCAAAGGAGCGACCAGTCAATGCCTGGCCCAGGCTGATGAGGGTTGGATAGAGTGGCCAGAAGGCAGCCGAGGCTTCGCGATGTCCGTACCCGTGCTCGGCTATGCCGAGGTACCAGCCGCCATCCCAGGTCGCAAGCGGTGAGACAACGTAATCCCAGATGCCGGATCCCCCTGGTCGAAGGTCGTCGCGCTGCAGGTGATCGGTCCACGGTAATGACTGCAGTCAGGACGACCACTGCGAAATGGACAAACCAGGCGACGATCGGTGTCTGCAGAGATCGAAGCCGAATTGCGGCATTCGCAAACCGCGTGCGCAGCCGGGCAGCAAGGGGGTGGGTCGGGCGATCATCGCCAGTTGGTTTATCAGCGTTGAGAAGTACGGCTACGTCGCTGTCCACTTGTGCCTCACCGGGAGCGTCGGAGCCAGATGCGTGGGTCAGGTTACCAACACTACAGCACGTAGATGTCAGCGCTGATTTGCCACCGTGTTGCAGCCAACCTCTCCGGTTCTCCTGACACGACGGATCGGTTGCGATCGTTCAGCGAGGTCAGCTGACCTCTGCGGGTAGGCAGATGGGCGCATACTTGGTGATATGAAATCAACCTGTCGGCTTGCGGCAGGTTCGCTGATCGAGGGACAACATCGTTATGGACAAGATCCGCGACCTGCTTAGCCGCTTTTCATCCGGGCCCAAAGACCCGCCTCCTGCAAACAATTCGTCGTCAGGCACAGACGAGCAACGCGCTACCCGGGCCGATCAGATTTCGAGTCATGCAGGTGAATGTCAGCCGCCTTCAGAGTGAGATAGCCGAACTTAGTCACGGTGAGGCAGGCGGCGCCGGAGCGGAGATGACGAGGCTGGAGAGCGAGCTGACCAAGACCCAGCAGGAGCTTGCCCGGATTCAGGGCCGCGTCTAGATCATCACGCCTGCCATAGAGAGTCGGACCGCGATCGTCAAGCCTGCCCTGGTAGTTCGGAGCGCCGGACTACGAGGAATGTGATGCGCAATCGACCGCCTGACGCCGGAACAACGTAGCCTTGCGGACTGGACAGGCCGACCTGAGCGTTGCAATCGTCTCCGGCAAATGGCCAATGTTTCGCAGGATGATCGGAGATGCGGCGTCGTGCTGGGCAACATCTCAATCAATGTCGACGGGCAACCGTTGACGCTTTCCATCACAGATATCATCAGCGACTCGTACCTGAATCTGCAGGCAGGCTATGGGACAATCAAGATCATCTCGACCACGCCGCTGCCTGCCTCGCCGACCGGGAACTCTACAATCGACTACCTGAACTCGTATGCCGCAACTGGGGCTACCTACCAGGTCAATACTTTTGTGGACGATTCCAGCCTGACGACACTGGGCACGCAGGTGCGTTCCGATAACCAGCAAAGCCTGTCCGTCAATTACACCGTGGGATCGGCCCAACTTCTTGCATCGGCCAACAACGTGTCCATAGCGACCTCCGACGATGTTTCGAACAGCGGTGCTGGCCGAATGGCGACATACCTTTACGCGCCGTCACTCTCTTTCATGGCGACTGTTGATTGCGATAGCGGTGGCGATGCTGCTGGGTGGGCTGCACGCGCTTACTCCGGGTCACGGCAAGACTCTGGTCGCGGCGTATCTGGTGGGCAGCCGCGGAACGGTACGACACGCGGCCACTCTCGGAGGGATCGTCACCTTTACCCACACTGCATCGGTTGTGATGATCGGATTGATCGCGCTCTTCGCCAGCCGGTTCATCGTTCCGGAGATCCTGGTCCCGATCATGCAGGTGTTCTCGGGCGCTATCGTCGTCGTCATCGGCGGACGATTGGCGTGGCGGAGATGGGGGGCATTCCGGATACACCGCTCCAGAGAACTGGGTGCGATTGCTCTACATCACGACGAACATCATCACTATCATGAGGATGACCCTGAGCGTATGCACTCCGCCGGGATCGAGCATGACCATGGTGATGGACACGTGCATACCCACCTCCCCCCTACTGAGAACTTCAACATGCGCGGGTTGATCGCGATGGGCGTTTCGGGCGGGCTGGTACCGTGTCCCGAAGCGCTAGGCATCATGATCATTGCCGTTGGACTGGACCGGATCGCACTCGGACTTGGCATGATCGTTTCGTTCAGTCTGGGTCTGGCCGCGGTGCTGATTGGGCTCGGCATCATGCTCGTCCGCTCCCGATCACTGGTTGATCGCATCGGCCGGATCGGAGGCCGATGGACTGAGGGGCTGCCGTTGGGGAGCGCGATCATCGTGACGGTACTTGGGCTGGGGATCACCTTCAGCGGGCTGGCGGTGGTGATGCACTGATCATCCACTCGTACGTCGCCGGGGAAAGTCCGCGTCAGTCTGCCGGACTATGCTTGGCACACATTCGGTAACCTGGCGAGAAGATCGCCGGGTTAGCGACACGTTTAGTCGCTTCAGGGAGTTTCCAATGGTTCACCGAGCATCTGGACAAGACACAGAACGAATTGGCAAACCGTCGGCGCAAATTCAGCCAAGAGCGCGAGCGACATTTAGTGTGCAAACCTGGTGGGCGATCTCGTTGGGAGCAGTCATGTTGCTCTACCTGGCCACCTCGCTCGGGTTCCAGCGGATTCACAACAGCAACACGGTGATGGAATGACTCAACCGAGCGAATAAGCAAACCGTCTGCCCAACTTGCGTTCCGCTCCCGGCCCACGTTCAACACGCAGGCATGGTGGGCAATTGCCTTGGGAGCGGCTGCGCTTGTCTATCTGGCGGCGGGACTCGGCTTCCAGCAAGTCCACAATGACAACACTGTGCTCGTGTTCAACCAGATCACCCAACAGAATGAGATGCCGTGGTATTACGACCGACCATGGTTCGGTGCGTTCGTTTTCGCGGCACTGCCGGGGCTGGCATTCGCGTGGCTCTTTGTCACGCTAAAGGAAACACGTTTCTACGCGTCCGAGCTCCGAGCCGAGGTCGCTGATCTGTCACTGCACATCCAGCACACTGGCTACCGGTTACAGGGCCAGCTCGATGAAATCGCGGCCAAGGTTGGGAGCGCCCCGCCGTCGGCCTGAGCGAAGATGATCAGTTCGGCGGTGGGCCAACCGCGAGGCCGTCCTTGCCGTTTGCTTCCCAGCTTGCGTAGAACGTCTCCCACGGAACTTCGTATTCGTATTGCCGTTCAAAGTTGGTGTCGGTGGGTCCGAGCACATCGCGAATCACCACGACGTCGCGGTTGTACCCGATGATGACCATGGCGTGATCGTTGCCCAACACGACGGGATAGCGATCACCTTCCGGGGTGATCCAGGTGACGTTGAGCCATGGTTTGAAGTCCACGGTCGCCTTGATCCAGATCAGTCGCCCCTCATCCAGGTATTTCCGGATACCGCGGCGACTCTTGACCCGACCCGTCGGCAATCCGTAATGCTTAAAGACCTTCCGGAAGGCCAGGCCAGACGTGCGGGCAAGGAAATTCTTGTAGTAATCGCCGGACCAGGACGTCCCAATGTTCCCACCCCAAATCACGGTGCCCTCGGCGGTTTCTTCGTAATAGGGCTCGATACGGTCGTCGATACCGATGATGGCCAGTTGCTCGTCCAGCGACACGTCCATCCCGAACGTCTTGAAGATTGCCCAGGCTGCATCAAACTCACACGTGTACCCAAAAAACTGACCGGCTTTGCACGCCGCCGGAATATAGGCGGTGTATGAGGACGGATCAGACACGGGCAGCGGCTGGATTTCGACTATTTCTGCCGCAGAAGCAGTCCGCGCGTTCGGAAGTGCGAGAGCAGCGGCACCGAGCATGAGCGATCGGCGATTCAGACTACAGAGTGGAGCAGCGCGCATCGACAAGTAATCTCCTGAGGTGCGTTGAACGTATAGAAATGGTGCGCGACGAATGCAGATGACGTCAAAGCGGGGCAAACCCACTTTATCAGCATCGATACGAAACGCAAATCGGCGGCAATCGCTACATTCATTGGTTTTCGCGTTGACAATGTCGTGCCGGAATGTCATGTGGCGTCTACTATTCTCAGGAAACTCAGAGGATCCTGAGATGTTGCAGCCAATGGCACTCCACGACGGAATGTTTTTGGTAACCCAGTGCCGGTAAAACCAGTGCGATCTCAGAGCAAAACCCGGTCGAATGTCCCCTGGTGGCACAGCCTGATTTTTTTGCTTGCGCTCGTTATGGTCGGAACGGTCGTTTTCCGCTCTGTGAGTGGAGGAGGCTCGACCGCACCTCCAACTCCCTCCGCGATTGAGTTCCGGATTACCGATGCCGTCAGCGGATCACCGCTTGATGGGGTTACCGTGTCGGTCGGTGGTCAATCTCTCGTTACCGGGCCATCCGGGTTGGTGTCGTTGCCAGTCGGACCAACTGCCCAGGAACTGATTATTCAGCGGGTGGGGTACGAGACAATTTACGGTTCGGCCAATTCGGACTCGGCCGCCGGTCAGACATTCGCCCTTGTGCCAATTCCTGCGTCAACTGAAACGCCTGTCCCCCCGACCGCAGTACCTCCAACCGCCGTTCCGCTCGCGCAGGGCGAGGACTTCAAGGGCCTCGTCCGCAATCGGGATGGTGATCCGCTGGTCGGAGCGGTCGTGCGGATTGGAACGGACTGGGTCGAGACAGATGACGATGGTGCATTCTCGATTCCCTTCCAGGGCAAGTCGAAGCGGGCAGTTGTCTCCGCACCGGGGTATGCCGATCAGCGCGTGCCGATCACAGCTGATGTTGACGTCACGTTGCAGCGCTTCTCAGTGAAGGGCATTTATCTCCCGGGGGTGAAAGCTGGCGATCCGGCCATCGTGGACGAGATCATCAACCTGATCAACACGACAGAACTGAACGCAGTGGTGATCGACACCAAGGACGGAGTCATCTTCTACGATTCGCAAGTTTCGTTTTTCCGAAAGACCGATGCGATCAGCCCCTATTACGATGCTCAGGCTTTGGTCCAGCAGTTTCACGATAACGGCATTTACGTAATCGCCCGCCAAGTTGCCTTCAAGGATCCACTGGTAGCGGAGCATTACGAGGATCTTGCCGTCAAGGACGAGGACACGGGCAAGATCTGGCGCGGATGGGCGGGCGAGGCTTGGGTCAACCCATTCCGCAAGGGACTCGTTCAGCCGAACGTCGACTTCGCGGTCGAGTCAGCGGAGATGGGATTCGACGAAATCCAGTACGACTACATTCGCTTCCCTGACGGAGATCTGAGCGGAGCCAACTTCGGTCGGTACTACAACGACGAAGAAAAGCGGATTGAGGCGGTTACGAATCTTCTGGCTCGGACACAGGAAGCACTTCGTCCGCTTGGGGTGAAGCTGTCGGCCGATATCTTCGGGTGGATGCTGCTTGTTGACGACGATCAAGGTATCGGACAACGTTTGCCGGACGTCGCGGCCGTGGTCGATTACATCAGTCCGATGATTTACCCATCCCATTTTCCGGACGGGTCGATCGCCGTAAATGGACACCCGAATGACTTTCCATATGAAACGATCAGCATCAGTCTTTCACTGGGGATGAACAAGATTTCGGGTCTTGAACTCAAGATGCGTCCATGGCTACAGGACTTTTCACTTCCCGGTCAATCTGAATATGGTGCGTCGGACATCCGGGCGCAGATCGACGCGGCTGAGGATTCCGGTGTGAGTGGCTGGTTGGTCTGGAACATCGACGCGAATTACATAGCCGGCGCGTACAAGGACGACGAGAACTAGTCCAGTTCAGGTGCGATCGCGATTCTGAACATCGGGATTGACCGAACCGGAATCAAGGTTGATTGCTCTTCGCCGAACTGCTCAGCGCCCAGCTTGCGATAGTAGTCAGCGGACAACGGATCCGATTCCCAGGTCAGCCATCGGTAGCCACCAATCCGGGCTTGATTTCGTGCCCAGTCAAACAGTCCTCGCCCTATACCATGCCCCTGAAAATCGGGGTCCACGAAGAGGTCCTCGAGGAAAAGCTCGTCCGGCGCACCCGTTGATCGCACATGGGCGAATCCGGCACCCGAATCCCCGACGACGGCCAGCGCTATGTTGCCCGCGTCGACTACTCCGGGATCAAATTGCATGTCGCCCTGGCACGCCCAAAGGTCCAGGATCGTCTCGTCATACCCGAGCGATGCTTTGGCCCGTCTACAGATTGCGCTCAAATGTGCACTGTCCGTTGAGACTGCCTTGCGGATCTGTATTGCTATGGGCGCTATCTCACCAGATGATTGCGTCTGCGGTTTGCGTGCCCTGGCAGTCGCGACTGGCGCGTTGGCTCGACGAAATTTCGGGATGATCCGCCCCGGAAAGAGCGTCGATTCCTGATGGCTGATCTGCTCTCCGCCCATCTTGACGTAGAAGGCGGATGCGTTCGGATCGGAATCCCACTCCAGCCAGCGAAAACCACGATTGCCGGCCTCGACCAGCGCCCAGTTAAAGAGTGCACGACCGACACCGAGACCCTGCACGTCCGGCTCGATGAAGAGGTTCTCGAGATATACCGTCTCTGGCACGTCGACTGGCATCAGATGGGCAAAGCCGACTACACGTTCCTCGATGAGTGCCAGCATGAATGTCTCGCGCACAATCGCGTCGGCGCTGATCACCATGTCGCCATCGCCGAGAAAGATCTTCATCATCTCCTCGTCGTAGCCATGGGACTGTTTGGCCCGCTGACAGATGCCGGTCAACAGATCGGATTCTGCGGGAACGGCCTGCCGGAACGTCAGTTTCACCGGGTTCATTACTCGCCGGGTGAGCTGGCGTACTCGCGCTCGACCGAGATGTGGGCGAGGCGGCGGCGGCGGACCAGTCGGTTGTAATCGATGATTGCTTCGTCGAGGCGATCCCGCTCACGATTGAGTCGATCGCGCACCCGCTTCTCGACCTGCGAGATGCTTTGGGAGCTCTGATCCGGGGATTTCCACATCTGGAAGGTTTCGCTCTGGCGCAACAACTCAACCTGGTCCGTCAGTTCACCGATTTGCATGTTCATGCGGGTGATGACGCGATTGGCCCAGAGAACGCGCTCTTCCTCAGAGAGGACCGTCGCCGTTGGGTCGGTTGTTTCCGCCTCCCGGGCCATGGCCTGCAGTGTAAGCAGATCCCGATCACTGTAGGCGACGTTGATGCGAAGCATGATCTCGGCCCGGCGCGTGCGATCACGTTCGGTTCGGGCGCGATCCGGGTGGAAGCGCTTGGCTAGCTCCCGGTACAGGCGAAGAATCTCGGCTTCGGTCTCCGCGTCCAACTGTGGGCGAGGGCGGTGCATGTCGATCCGCTGGCCCTCACGGGCGGCCTGCTCTTCCGCATCCCGCTCTCGTTGCGCCTGCTCGGCAAACTCGGCGGCAACTTCCTGCTCGACCTGCTCAGGATCGAGCATGTCGTTCTCACGCATCCGCTCCAGTCGACGCTTGTACTCCGCGACCTGGCGTTTGACCCGATTCAACTCGACGCGCAAGGTGCCGACTTTGGATTTCAGGTCGACTGCAAAATTGGTAAGGGTTAGTTCGAGACCGTCTCGCTCGTTCTGGAGATTGGCGATGATCCCCTTACGAACTTCAATCTCGATCAGCAGGCGCGCATATTCCACGGCATGTTCACCGCGGACAATTACCAATGCACTACCCGGGGTCGCTTCGCTCAAATTCCTGCCCCAGAAAACGATTGCTTGTGGCGGCGACCGTCTGCGATGACAGGGCTACCGAGCGTCTAATCAGCCCGTTATTGTCTCATGTGACGGCGCAGGAATCGACTCTTCAGGCCACCAATTGGCACTATTCGAAGCACACGCCGCGCTACCGATGCAATCGGCGCAGGTTTGGCGGTTCCTGATCTCGCGGGCGATCGACGCCCATCTGCTGGTTACGGATCAGATACGCGAGCAGCTCAGCCGCCGGGAGCGGGGAGCAGAAATACATGCCCTGGCCCAATTCGCACCCGAGTTTGACAAGTTGATCGATCTGGTCGGGCCGCTCGATTCCCTCGGCCAGTACCGTAAGTTCAAGGCCATGCGCGAGACCGATAACTGCCTGGGTAACTGCAGTAGCCTCCTTGTTGGATCCCATCTCGGTCACGAACTGGTGATCCAGCTGGAGCATGTCGACCGGGAATTTCCGCAGTGAGCCCAAACTGGAATGCCCGGTGCCGAAATCGTCGATGGAGATACCGAATCCGGCCACGCGAAGCCGGGCGAGCGCCTCGATGGATGCCTCGACGTCCGCCATCAGGATCGCTTCCGGCACTTCCAGACGGACGTGACTGCTGTTCAGTCCGGATGGCTGGAGTAACCCGACAACGTAATCGGCGAAGTCCGGATCGTAGATCTGCTTGCGAGTCAGATTCAGACTCAGCGTGGGAGCAGGGTTGAGGATCGTGAACCAGGGTTTGGCTTCAAGAATTGCGGTACGGACGATCCAGCGGCCAATCTCGTCGATCAGGCCAGTTTCTTCAGCGATAGGAATGAACTGGGCGGGCGGAATGTCTCCGCGGGTAGGGTGGGCCCAGCGGACCAGCGCCTCAACCATGTGGACCTTGCCAGATACCAGGCCAACCCGTGGTTGGTAAACGAGCGAGAGTTCGCCTCGTTCCACGGCTGTCCGGAGATCTACCTCGAGCATCAGCCGCTCGTTGGTGGCCGCACCCATTGCCAAATCGAACATGACGATCCGGTTCCGACCGCCCTCCTTCGCCTGATAGAGGGCAGTGTCCGCATCCCGAAGCAGATCTGCGCCACTGGTGTGATCCCGGCTTGGGCGGACGATTCCGATACTGGTCGAAATGACGATCGGACGTTGTCCTGCCAGTTGAACTGGCTTGTTTATCGAATCGATGATGCGATCTGCCACCCCAAGGATGTCCTCATTGGACTCGACGGCATCGAGCAGGATGATGAATTCGTCGCCGCCTAATCGCGCGACAACATCGTTTGGGCGAAGGCAGGATTCGAGTCGCTTGCTAATGGTCCGCAGCAATTGATCGCCCGCATCATGGCCCATCGTGTCGTTGACCAGCTTGAACCGGTCGAGATCGAGGAAGAGCAGCGCGATTGAACTGGTGCGGGAGTACCGGGCGAAGGACTGATCCAGCTTACGCATGAAAAACGCGCGGTTGGGGAGAAGGGTCAGTGAGTCGTGATAGGCCTGGAAATGCAGGCGATCTTCCAGTTGCTTGCGTTCAGTAACGTCATGAATCGTCCCGACGATCCGTCTGGTCTTTCCCGAGCGATCTGGAACTCCGTTGAACTTGAGGTTGAACGAGCGGGATTCTCCGGCCGGGAGCTGGATGCGGTGATCGATCTCGACCTGTCGCCCCTCGGCGGCCGCATTGAACGCAGCCCGAACGCGATCCCGATCATCGACATTTACCCGCTCGAGATAGGCATCCGCGGAGGGACGCTGGACCCCCTGCTCATACCCGAGAATGTGGAAGAGGATTTCGGACCAGCGGATATCCCCGTGCTGAAGATCCCAATCGAGTGACCCAATCCCGGCGACACGCTGCGCCGTGGCGAGGCTGGCTTCGATGCGATGGCGGGTTTCCACGTTCTGTTTCAGTGCGAGCCACAAAGCGAACGCCGGGACAACCAGGAGCAGCAACGCTAAGGGGTACACGTTGGTGAGGATCGTGCCCATGATGCCAAGTGCAATCATGGCCCCGAGCATTGCCTGCTCGGCCGACTGCATTCCCAGTGTGGAATCGCGCAGCACCTGACGAAACGGCTGGCGACTCTCGAAGCTGATCACCAGGGCCACCAGGGTTCGGGTTACGAGGAGCGTGAGCAGCGAAGCAAACGCCCCAATTGCGATCACTTCACCAAAACCCGGGGAGTTCGTGACCGGATCTACGTCAACTGCGACCAATACAAGCCCGGTAATTCCCAGGCTGATCGCGTAGATACCGGCGTTGAACGGGCAATCCAGCCCAATCTGAAGCCGATATCTGATCGCGTAACCAACTGCGTATCCAATTGCGCAAACGAAAATCGCGGCATGGGTAGGCAGGAGCAATGCCGCCAGTACAACCACCGTTAGGTCGAAGTTCAGTTCCTGCTTGTAGGCAAACTGGAGTGGAAAGTAGGCAGAGGCCGTTGCGAAGACGAGCAGTACGGCCAGTTCAAACCAGAGTCCCTCAAGTTCAATACCCTGAACAATCGCCGCGATAAACCAGGCGGTGACTCCGAGACCAGCAACTGCGGTCACGAGGAGTTTGGTTGACCGTCGGCTTCCCGGGTGTTCGTTCCGGTCGGGTTCATCCTGTCCTGGCGGACGTGCGAACGCCGGGACATCGATTTCTGAGGCTGATTCGCTTAGGAAGTCGTCCGTCATGTTCTGGTCCTGACGTGACGCGGGAATGGCAATCGGCCCTTGAGCATTGCAACGGCTGCGAGATGGCCGCCATTGTTGCACAAAGGCCGATTACGTTGAGAGATTGCATTTCGGCGTTGCCCGAATACGGGTCGCCTAACGAATTAGCAGCGCTGGCACCAGGTGCTTCCGCCGCCGCCGGCCGAAACGCTATCGACAACTGGAACGGCGGTCAGGCCGGCCAGGGCGACTGCGAGAAGACCAATTCGAATCCACCTGGAAAATCGTCGACGCTCCATCACTTCCCTCAAGTTCCTGTCGCCTTCGGTGCACGGAACCGAAGACATGTCGGGTACCGCGATATCTGATCCTTCCGGAACAAATAGCGGCTGATTTGAGGGTAGGTGGGCGATTCGTCCCGCGGTATGACCGGTTCGTGTGAGATACAGGGAATGACGATGGTCCTGTGATAGTCCACTCGGGTGGTCCCAGTACCGGCACTTTGGTCATGGGTGGGGCGAGGCAACGAAACCGGGCCAAAGGTATTTCTCCTTTGGCCCGATTCGCTCTGGTTCGGTTGTGTCGATGGCTTACCCGCAGAGGTAGATGTCAACCTCGGCTGGTTCGCCATCGGTCAGATCGAGTGTGCCGTCGTCGGTGATCTTCTCTGAATCAGCGATACACACGGCGTCATCGGCATCGATGTCGTATTCGCCGGGCTCTACTGAACCCTGGGCAACGCCATCCTCGTCGGTCTCGAAGTCGATCGGTCCACCTTCGCCACTCACTTCGGAGAGCGAGACGCCGACACCTTGGCCGACCGGATCACAGTTGGACGGATTGAGGGTGCCCCCACCGCAATCGAAGACGTTGAACGTAACGGCAACTTCGCCATCAACCGGCTCGTCTTCCTCGTCCTTCGGAGGCGTTGGCACGTTGTACCAACTGCACTCCAGCGTTTCGCCGGCAATCATGCTGATCTTTATCGTGCCGGTGTGATCGATCCGGGCGAATGGAGTGAATGGATAGTCGAACAATCGGTAATCGCTGTCGCACGACCAGATGAATGCGTTCTCGGTGTCCTCAGGATAGGTCTCTCGGAGCAGGTAACTTCCCGCCTTGAGACCGTCGAAAGTCACCGTACCCTCGCCGTCGTCTCCCGTTTCTCCCTTGATCGACTGATTGCCATTGCCGATCACGGCGAACTCGATTCCATCGGTCAGTTCGTCGCAGTCATCGAGCGGATCGGAATCCGACGCGAGTGGATCGTAGTTGACCGGGCAGGTGTACTTGACGATGGTCAGCGTTGCCGGTGCGTTCGGATCAATAGTGACGACCGGGCGTGGCTTCGGCAGGTTGAACCAGTAGCAATCCAGATACTCGTAGTCGAAGAGATCCCACGAGAACCCGCCGTTCTCGATATCGACCTTCTTGTACTCGCCGGTGCTGGCGGTGTACGAGCCGATGGCGCAGTAGACCACGCTGGAGTTCCACGACGGTGGCGCCTCTTCCGAGATCTTGTACTTGCCCGGAGCGAGGAATTCCCACCAGATGTCGATTCCGCTCAGATTCTGCGGGAAGGAATCGCCATTCTCGGCCTCGACCGTGAACTTGGCATCGCGGACGATCGTGGTGCAGTACTGGCCCCACTCCTGGAGGCTCCAGTTGTCCTGATACGCCTCCGGGCAACCGTACTTGTGGACATAGATACCGACGTACGGGGTTGCGCTGACGTTGTACCAGTCGCACCAGAGTGTGTACATCTCGGCGACATCCTGGACGATGCGATAGCCATCGTCTGTTTGCTCTACCGGCACCTGTTCCTGACTGGATTCCGAGCCGTCGTCGTTCGAGATTCATCTTGCAGAAGACAATCGGCTCGCCGTACCCATCCGGCGGGAACTCCGAGATGTACCAGGTGTCGCTGTCGAGATTGCTCCACTGGACACCATTTGGAATCACATCACCGGTGAACTGGCTGCCCGGGTTGCCGGATGACGCGCCATCGAGCTTGAACTCGATTGGGTCGTACGGCTCCTGACAATTCTGGGCGAGGTCGTACTGGCTGTCGGAGAGGTAGTCCTCCGGGCAGACATGCTTGTTGATGATGATGGTCACGTAGCCAGGCTCGTACTGGATGTTGAACCAGTCGCAATAGAGGCAGGTCGTAGCCATCCTTGAGTTCGGCTGACGCGGTGGTTCCCTGGACATCTACCTCAAGTTCTGGATCGGATTCGCCGAGTGTACTTCGTCGTTCTTGCAGAAGACCCGCGGCTGGTAATACGAACCGCTGGTTTCTGTTATCGAGAGCGGTCCAGACGGAACACCTCCCCACTGCGCCAGGTTGGCTACCTGCCCCGGGGTTGTCTCGCTGGACTGGCCGCCGTTGGAATCGATGAGATCAAAAGAGACGACCTGCGTAGCATCCTGGCAATTCAGGGCGAGATCGTAGATATCACCCTCGTAGCCGTTATAGCCTGGTGGGCAGGTGATCTTGTTGACGATTACGTCGCCCGTGGTGGGTTGGGCAGCGGCCTTGTAGCTGAAAAAGTCGCAATACCCCATATCGCCATCTGCATCGAGTTGCACATCGATGATCTGCGGCTGGAGCTGAGGGAAATACATCGGGTACTTCGCGTTGCCGAGGTAATCGTCCACCTTGCAGAAGGCGTAGAACCCGACGTACTCCGCTGGCTGTTGAAGCGACAGGTAGTACGTGCCGAGTGGAAGTCCGCCAAATGAGGCAAGTCCATCGCCATCCGTGATCGCGTATGACGTGTTCGCGGCCGGGTCACCAACAGTTTGGTACTCGGCAGCAACCTGCCAGCCAATGCCCTGACTCTGGCAGGCCGCAGCCATCTCGTAGATGTCCATTCCCGAGATGTCCACATCGCAGGTGTGATTGTTGACGATGATGCTTGCGGTCTGGGCGGCAACGGGAGGGGTCCAGAATGTGCCCACTATCCCGAGCAACAAGCCCAGGGCAGTGAGTACCGAGAACACCGAACGCGCGGCGTGACGACGTCGGAACGGTTGCATGGCTGCAGACTCCTCCTGAAAACGTGAACATCTATCTTTCGGGGGTCGTATTGGCGACAGCATAGCAATTAGCCGCACACAACGAAACCTAGTCAATGATTGACTACTTAAAGATGCGCCTGAAGTTCATCTGGAGCTCTGGCAGCTAGCGCTGGCGAACGACGAGTCCCATGGTGAGGGTTAGCGAGTGGATGGCGGGCGGGGAATTGGAGATTCGCATTTCACCGGCGGTGCTCATACCGACAATTGGCACGCCGGGGAGACGGCGCTGGATTGCCCGGGCATCGTGACTGTGGCTGCCAAACAGATCCGATCCGCGCTCGTGACCAGAGAAGCCAAGACCGAAAATTGGCTCAAGGCCAGAAAGTCGCATCCGCAAATCGTCCAGACAAAAGCCAAGATCCAGATCGGCCGTTGCGGCATCGCGGATCTGGAACTGCAGGGTCTGGCCAACCCGCACCGGTGCCCCGACGGCGATCGACCCGGATTGCTGATCAATCCCGGCCAGGCCGCGGACAATGAAATCGCCCCGGATGTGTTCGGTCTTGTACTCATCAAGGGCCAGACCGATCAGCAGGTTGCGATGGGTTCGGATTCGTAATTCGTCAGGGATCGAGCGCATCGTTTGGTCGAGTACCTGGATCGCTGGGCGGCCGCCGATCTCTTCGATCCAGTCGCCATCGACCGACGTAATCGTCCAGGTTTGGCCAATCGGCTCCGCACCATGGGACGAGGCGGTCAGCAGTTGATACGGACCGCCGATCCCGAGGGCAATGGCGCCATCGAACATCGCTTCGCCGTTCAGCAGCAGCGCGGATTGGCGCGACTCCGGATTGGGCGAGGCGATACCTCCGACGATTGGCACGACCGGGATAACTCGTTTTCAGGAGCGAAAGCGCGTGGTGCAGATCGAATCGGAACGGACTGCCAAGCACGATCCAACCGTTGACATCGGTCTCGAGGACGCCCAATCGGTTCCGCCAGTAGTCCGGCTCTGTGTTGCCCTCAAGTGAGAGGGTGTTCAGCCGTACCGGGGAGAGGATCGCACCGGGCAGGGTCGCGGCCAGTAGAACGATGCCTGGCTCACGCTCATATTCGTCGCCATGGGCGAGCAGTCCTTGTCCAGACGCACCGAAAACAAGCGGAGCCCCAAATGCCCGCCATGTCGCATCGGCAATCGACAGGCAGTTCGGGCGCGAAGACGCTGTCAACAAATGCGATTACCAGGTCGGGGTGGAGATGCTCGAGCGAACCGGCCGCCTGATCGAGCGCGGCCTGCCAGTCGGAGCTGAATCCGACCGCGACGCGACCGAGTGCGGCTGGTGGGGAAAGCGGGTTCGGCATGCCTCGATTAGTCGGCGCGACCAACGAGTGCCTGTCGCTTGACCGACCCAAGTTGGGCAGTCGTGGAAATCGTGCCTTCTTCCATCAGGGTGATGACGGCCACGCCAAGCGTCAGCTCATCAAGTGCACTCTGGAGGGAGAGTTCCGGATAGGTCTTTGGACCGGTGCGGAGAACGCTCAACACGATCGCCTCGGCGGGCCCAACAGAGAGTTGCACATCGCCGAGCGAGCGAGAGCGGAACATCCAGGAAGATTGGGGTCAGGTGATCCGGCAGGCGATCCTGCAACATGGCAAGGGCGGCGGTGCGCTCTTCGGCAATCTGCAACAGGGCCATTGGTTCCAGGGGAGTGATGTCCCGTGAGTAATCAACGGTGAGATCGGCATCGAAGGTAAAGAGGCCCGGTCCGGAGCTCATTGCCTTGCTGAGAATTTCGATGGATTGCTCTTCCAGGCAGCGATGGAGATCAGACTCCGTGATCCAGCCCTTGGTGAGCAAGACTTCACCGAGTGGAGTCGATTCGCCGGCCATCGCCTGGAGATGCAATGCTTCCAGCAAACGTGGCGTATCCAGCAATCCCTGGCGGACGAGCATGCGGCCAATCCGGAGCGCGATATCGCCAGAGGTCACGCGAACCAGCTGGCCATTCTCGAAAAACATGGCGACTTCATTGCCAGCAGCCTTGATGACCAACCGACCAGTTCGGGTGCGCTGACTCAGGACGGTCATCAGATCCGCCACACTGAAGTCACTCAATTCGCCAATCGTCGCCACGCGCTTACTCCGTTTCGGACTGCGGGATGCGGAATGCCAAAGCAATTGCAGTCATCCTAGAACGCTAAAGATCCGATGGCGATTCCGGCAATCAGGAGATGGTCCTGATTGGCACCCGTACCGGGGGAACCTATTGGTACTTTCACTGTACGTACACTCGAATCTGTGCAACAATGCGAATCTCGACCCGGTACCGATGGGTCAGGTCGAATGGGTATATCGGCCTAGCCCGTAGTGTTAGGTTGGATGTGCAAGCCGGACCGCACCGGTTCCCCGCTGATCGCCAGTTTCAAGAACTGGTCAGCAGGAGGATCAACGCGTGTTGGCGTACCGGTGGCGATCTCAACTCGACGAATTAGCGGTGGACCCCAGACTGCACACGGCGGCGGTGCGCCTGCAATGGCTGGCCGTACTTGGTGCGATGTCGGTATCGCTGGTGGGCATCGGTCGTTTCGTGCTTCTCGGCGCAAAACCCGATGCACTTGGCCTTCTCATTCCGTCGAGCGTGCTGGCACTGATCGCCATGGTCGTCCTCGGTCTCCGCGTGCATATCGAGACCGTTCGATCGCGACGGGCCGACGCTGCAACGTCGAAAACTGAGCGCAAATTCAATCGAATCCTCGACTCGTCAGCCGGAGATGAGCTTTCTTGTCGATGGCGACGGAATCGTGACGTTCACGAACAGTGCGACCGAGCACGCCATCGGAATTCCTGCCTGGGACGTGACCGGTTCGCCATTCTCGCGGCTGATTTCCGAATCCGATCAGTTCGCGGCTGGCTGGCTGCTTGAAGCGGCCCGCAATGGCTACACGCCGCAACCGGTCCGGCTGACGATGAACTCCCGTGACGGGGGATCGACAATCATCGAAGCAATCGCCGAAAACCGGTTAGACGATGAGGCAGTTCAGGCAATCGTCATTTCCGCACGCGACATCTCAAACGAGGTCCGCCTGGAACTGGAGCGCGATGCCCATTCGGTGTTCGATCACCTGACCGGTGTTTCCAATCGAACGACCTTCATGCTCCGACTTGAGCAGGCGTCGGCGAGGGCAGCGCGCCTCGGTCGACCGATCTCACTGGCGATCCTGGACATCAATCACTTCAGCCTTGTGAACGACACGCTCGGAGCTGAAGCCGGTGATCATGTGCTCAAGACCATTGCCGGTCGGTTGCAACTGGCAGCGAGCGCGACCTGGACGATCGGACGACTGGCTGGTGATCGTTTTGCGATTGTGCTTGAAGAGTCCGAACCGGCTACCCGCAATGCTGACGTCGCGTTCGTGATGAGCGCGGTCGGGAATGGCGTCGCCTGGTTTGATCGTGACGTGCCGATATCGGTTCGGGTCGGATTCACCGCCAGAGAAGCCGGTCAGCGCGGGAACGCCACCGATCTGGTTTCAGAAGCAGAGGCCGCTCTTGCGCACGCCAAACGGTCGAGCTCCGAGCAACCGGTCTGCTACATCGATTCGATGGCCGCGCCACTCGGTCGACTCTCGATCGAGGCTGATTTGCGGGCCGGGATTGAGCGGCGCGAATTCATGGTCCACTACCAGCCAGTGGTCTCGCTGGAGGCGTGCGAAGTCGTCGAGATGGAAGCACTGGTTCGCTGGAATCATCCGTCCAGAGGTCTCGTTTCACCCGCTGATTTCATCCCGATCGCCGAGGAGACCGGGCTGATAGTGCCCATCGGTTTCTGGGTGTTACGTGAGGCGTGTCAGCAGGGAATGCGCTGGATCGCTGCGCGGCCAGATCGCCCGATCACGATGAGTGTCAATCTTTCGCCACGGATGTTTCGCCAGGCCGATCTGGTTGAGCAGGTTCGCAGCACACTCGCCGCAACCAATTTCCCACCGGCCAGTCTCCGCCTCGAGATTACCGAGGGCGTGATGATTGAGGATCGCGAGACGGCGACCCGACTACTGGTTCAGCTCAAGGCAATGGGCGTTCAGCTCGCAATCGATGATTTCGGCACCGGATACTCGTCGCTCTCGTACTTGCAGTACTTCCCGGTCGATGTCATCAAGATCGATCGCGCATTCATTTCGACCATGGCAACCAGTCGCGAGAGCACCGAAATCGTGCGCTCGATTGTCGACCTGGCCAAGGCGCTGAACATGGAAACGACCGGCGAGGGTATCGAAACGGAGCATCAACTGGCGCAGTTACGGGAACTTGGTTCAGATCGTGGTCAGGGTTTCCTCTTCTCGCGCCCGATGCCTGCCTCCGAACTGGACCTTGTGATGGCGTCGACCACCGGTGTTCAGTTCGCGGCCTAGCGCGCCTCCAACTATTCGCCAGTGGACACCGGGGCACTGCGGGCGATGTAGCCGACCAGTGCTGGCTCGCTTCCTGTGGTGACGCCAGGATTGCCGAAGAATGGCGAAATGTATTCACCGGCTTTGATTGGCTTGCCATCGACGTCAACTGCTCCGGTCAGCGCCAGGACGTAGGCGACGTTCTCATCGGAGCTACCCAGGCTGATCGATGTGCCGGCTGGAACCAGTGCCACTTTGACCACCCACGGAAAGACTGCGCCCGGTGATGCATCGCCTGATGTGCCGTAGATGAAGGTGTAGGCATCGTCGCCACCGAGATCCCGACCGTTGACCTCCGCGCCTATGATGGTCCGCCAGAATGACGCTGGGCCGTCCAGCGACTGAATGGTCAACGGGGATCCGGCGTCGAACCAACGTGATTCGCCGGCGTTGAGCACCGCGACCGCAGCGTCATCCGAACTGACCAGGAGTCGACCATCGATGGCGATCAGAAATCCGGGAGCGTCTGCAAACGTCTCGGTGATTGACTGTTCTGCCTCGAGATCGAAGTGGGCGATTGCGATTGCCGAGTCCTCACCAGTGTCGGGGACCACGCCGCCGGCTACGGTCGCGAACCATGGACTGGCGGGGTCGGTTTGGGCATTGGCGACTGCGGGACTGCCCGATGCTCCAACTGACATCGCAAGCAAGAGCACGACCAACCAGGGTTGAAGGCGTCGATTGGTCCATTCCGATAGCTTGATTCCGATTGTGCATCACGTGCTCCCCGTACGTGTACTCGATCCGGACTTATCATCTGGATGGAGCCTACGACCTTCCGAGGGGCATACCTATCCGTAGGTCTACGTATTTTGTGTGGCACGTGGGTGAAGAAGCGCGGTGGCCAGCTAGCGGTGACGAATCAGGAACGACGTCAGGCAGTCGATCAAGGGTTGGGTGATCTCGTGGCCGGTTCCGGGGATGATCGCGAGTTCACTATCGGCAATCGCCCGATGGAACGTGACGGCCATTTCGGGCGGACAGAATGAATCGCGATCACCGCTCAGAACGAGGGTCGGCACCGTGATCCGGCTGAGATCGGCGATGGAAGCCGCTACCGGGGCCACCATTCGCTCGAAAATCTGGTGGATGTACGCTCGCCAATGGTCGGCTTCCTGAGCATCTTCATGATCGGCGCAGATCGTTTTGAAGAAATCCGAGTCGACTCCATCTGATTGAAACCCGCGTCTGGTCAAGTCTGGATCGGCGACGGTCGCATCCGGGCTACCCGCCGAAATAGGTCCGGACTTCTTCGAACCAGGACGTCGGTGGATCGAAGTAATCGAACCCGGCGTGATTCACGAGCGCACTGATACGATCCGGTGCCTCCAGCGCCACAAGCGTTGCCGTCGCTCCGCCTTCGCTGAACCCGACCACCACCGGTCGAACGAGTTCAAGTGCGTCGATAAGGGCAATGACATCGGCAGTGAGAACATCGAAGGTTGCTGGGCCGCCGGAGTGTCGGGTTGCGCCTGTCCCGCGGGTGTCTGGTGCGATAACCCGGAATTCTCGGGCGAGCTCGTCCAGGAAATCGTTCCAGGCATACGGCGAACCGTTCCAGATTGGCCCGTTTGATACCCACGCGCCGTGGATCAGGATCAGTGGCGGCCCGGAGCCAAGATCCCGGTACGCGATGTCGATTCCGTTTGCCTGGACGAACGAGATGCCTCGTCTCGCTGCGATTTCAGTGCGCGTCATAGGTGTAGTCGATCGTTTGACAGGGCATATGGTCCAAGGTCCAGATCGGTGTGTCCGGCCGTGATCATCTGGGCAAGCACATGGCCTGAGTACGGGCCAAGCGTCAAGCCGGAGGGCCCGTGCCCGGTGCAGACCCAACCATTGGACGTTCCCGGAATTGCGCCGATGAATGGCCGACCGTCGGGGCTGAACGGGCGGAGACCAACCCGAAACTCGGCAACGGTTGAATCGGCCAGGCCAGGGGCGATCCGCAGTGCGTTGGTCAGGACCTCATGCATTCCGGAGGCGGTCAGGCGTGGATCGAAGCCGACTCCGAGTTCGCGGGTTGCCCCGCAAACGACCCGTCCATTGGGGAAGGCCAACATATAGAAGCGGGACTCAGTTTCGACCGATGGCCACCGCTCGGTCGATCCGTCGCTCCAGTCGAAGTGGGCGATCTGACCGCGTTGGGGAACGACTGGGAGCGACAATCCGATTGACGCTCCGAGCTCCGTACTCCACGCTCCGCCCGCAATGACCACTATGTCCGGCGCGATGGTCGTTCCATTTGGAAGCGATACCATGACTCTGCCATCGCTTGCGGTGATCCCGGCCTCGCCCTGCTCCTCGACGCAACCCAAACCAACCGCAGCGGTTCGCAGGGCGGCGCGCATCAGGCGACCGTTGACCCGTGCGGCATCGGCATACCAGACCGCTGCTGGAATCTCGGGTGAAAGCGGCGGGACCAGCGAACGGGCATCCTCCCCAGAAATGATCCTGATGTCGGCGAGGTCAAGCGCAGACGGTTCACGCCGCGAACGCAATCGATCCGCGACCGCTGGCAGATCGTCCGCTTCAGCATCCGAAAACGCCACATGGAGTGCCCCGACCCGGGCATAACCGGTGTCGCCTGCACCGAGGTCGGTCAGGTGATCGACGAGGGTTGGATACCAATTGATTGCCGCGGTTGCGAGCGCAATGTAGGCATCTGGAAGATTTTGGCTGGTGCCGAGGGTAATGATCCCGGCACCAGCCATCGTTGCCGCTTCGGTATGCCCTGCGTCAATTACGGTGGAGGCAATACCACGCGTCGCCAATGCATACGCAGCAGCCCAGCCGACGATTCCGCCCCCAACAATGATTGCGTTCGTTTCGGCCGGCACATTCATAAGCGCATTCTACGGCCAAGCTGATGTCTATTTGACGTTCAGGATTACCGATGCCCGCACTGATTACGGATGAACGTCTGGAGACCTGAGGATTGGTTCCTGCAGACACCTCAACACCATCACCAAACCCGTCGCCGTCCGTATCGAATACAAATGGATCGGTGTTCGGAAAGGGTGGAACCCCTCCAGTTTCCTGGAGGTCGTTCAGGCCATCCTGATCGACGTCCGCATTGCACGGTGGCGTTCCTGTGGAGTTGACCTCCGCGCCATCAAGCAGACCATCCTTGTCGCAATCCGGATCGAGTGGATTCAGTGGACCGGCGGCGTTGTTCAGTTCGTCGTTGTCGCCGAGCCCATCACCGTCGGTATCAAACAGGGTGGGATCAGTTGGAAAGAATTCACTAAAGAACTCCTGGCCATCGGTCAGCCCATCTCCGTCGGTATCCGGATTGTTGGGATCGGAACCAGTGAGATCGATCTCGCCGCCATCGGAGATGCCGTCACCATCAGTATCGAGATCGTTGAGGTCAGGATCATCGTCGTCAGGCAAATCTTCGTCGGGATCCTCGTCTGGCTGATCGGGCTGATCTCCAGGATCCTGATCTGGGTCCGGATCGTCATCTCCGACTCCGGGGATGACGCCACCGTTACTTTCCGGAGTCGGAGTTGGGTCATCGCCTGGCGAGTCGGAATCGTCATCATCCCCGGACCGCAGATCAGGACCGACCACCAGAACAACTACAAACGCGTTGTCCGATGGCGCAGAGAATGCAACAGACCCATCCGCTTCGGACGCTGGGTTGACCGCGAGGCTGCCCTGCTGCACGCTCTCGCCGTTCGCGAGTTCGATCGAGCCGGCCAACGGGATTACGACCGGGATCAGGTGGTCATCATCGCCGATAGAGGCCTGCGTTCCGGAGGTCAGATGGGCAAAGCGGAGCGAAATAGATTGCTTGCCATTCTCTCCTGAACCGGGGAGCGAAATGGTTTCGAGATCGATGACATCGTCGTCCCCTTCCCAGGGAGCAGATTCACCATCATCTACGATCGCGAACCGGACGATGGTCGCCGTGTCACTACCGGCCGAAATAGTCAGATCTGAGTCGCCGTCTACAAATGTTGCGTCGCCGGATTCGAGTACTGCTTCAATATCGTCGGCATCGTCGCCGTCGCTGATCTCTGCCCCGCCGCCAGCCGAGAGGATGAATCCTGCCGACTCTCCGCCGGGATCGGCGACTGATTCCCCTTCCGGGATGACGACGGCAGCAATGGCGAGCAGGCGTTCGTCAGTTCCGCTCTCGACAAACCCGGTCGCACCGGTCACGAACGCGAACGATTCACCAATATCGTCCAGCGGGCCAGCGGCGGCACTGAACACACTCCCGGCCGCGACTCCGGATATAAGGAGTAAACACGCCCCGGTGCGAGTCAGAAATGCCTGAACGCCACGCACACGCCTGAATCTGGTTTGCATGATTCTTCTCCGGTTAGCTTGTCGACGTACGCGATTCTACAGATTGAGTGTCTCGTTGTTCAGTCGGTTTGGCCTATCCGTAATCTTGCGTAATTTCTGCTAATCGACGCGGTCGGCAGAAGTAAAAAAACGCCCGGCAACATGTGAACACGAATCTGGCATGTGGCGGGGTACAATCGGCGGGAACAAATTTGCCCGGATGGTGCGACGGGGCACAGTGCGATGATCCCCAATCCCATCGGGAACCGGTGACGACCGGACAGGAGATAGACGAGGTATGGCGACCACGCAGAGCTCTGCGAAGAAGCGGCGAAGTGGTGCGTCGGCCGATGCGGACGGAAGTGGCGTACCTGCGCTTCTGAGCCGCGAGCCCGAAGCGCAGCGCGAGTATTACCGCAAGATGGTGCAGATTCGTCTCTTCGAAGAGGCGTGTCAACGCGGCTTCCGGCAAGGCAAGGTCGGCGGATACCTGCATCTTTACATTGGTCAGGAAGCAGTCGCGATCGGTCTGCTCGATGCCCATAAGCCTGGCGACAAGGTGATCACTGCCTACCGCGACCATGCCCATGCGCTTCTGCTCGGGAGCACCCCGCGAGAGATCATGGCTGAGCTGTACGGCAAGGGCACTGGTCTGGTCAAAGGCAAGGGCGGGTCCATGCACCTGTTCGACGCCAAGAACGACATGATGGGCGGCTATGGAATCGTCGGTGGGCATATCCCGCTTGGCGTTGGCATGGCGTATTCCCTCCGTTACCAGGGCACGGACAACATCGTTCAACTTTCGCTCGGTGATGGAGCCATTCACAACGGCGCCTATCACGAAGCGGCGAACCTTTCCGGACTGTGGGGCAAGGAGGGGATGAACCCCTGCCTCTTCATCCTTGAGAACAACAAGTACGGCATGGGCACCAGCGTTGAGCGGGCCACGGCCAATACTGATCTCGGCAGCAAGTTCGATTCCTACGCGATCGACCACGAAAAGGTCGATGGCATGGATCTTGATGCGGTTATGGGTGCAGCACACCGGGCAGTAGCGATGGTACGGGAGACCGGCAAGCCATACGCCCTCGAAATGCTCACCTATCGGCTGGCTTCCCACGGAGCGGCCGATTTCCTTGAGCGATATCGCTCAAAGGACGAGGTGAAGGAAGCCCGCAAGCGCGATCCAATCAACCTCTACGAGCACAAGTTGCTTGAGAGTGGCGCAGCGACCGAAGTCCAGCTCGAAGAGATTCGGGCAGCCGAAAAGCTGGTCGTCGAGGATGCAGTGACCTTCGCTGAGGAAAGCCCGGAGCCGGATCCAGCAGAGCTCTACACCGATGTCTACGCGACCGACCGGGAATCCTGAGCCATGACCAACATTTCCCATACTGATCAGAAAGGATCCGGAGCCGTATGCCTGTCCTGACCTACCGGGAGGCGCTCCGCAACGCGATGGCGGAGGAGATGGAGCGCGACGAGCGTGTTGTCGTCATGGGCGAGGATATCGGCGTGTACGGCGGTACCCACCTGGTGACCGACGGACTGCTCGATCGCTTCGGACCGAAGCGAGTGATGGATACGCCAATTGCCGAGGCCGGGTTCACCGGTGCGGCGATCGGAATGGCCATGACCGGTATGCGCCCAATCGTCGAAATGATGACCTGGAATTTCTCGTTTCAGGCCGCCGACCAGATCATCCAGAACGCCGCCAAACTGCACTACTTCTCCGGCGGACAAGTACATGTCCCGATGGTTATTCGCGGGCCCAATGGCGGCGGTGTTCAGCTTTCGGCCCAGCACACACATAGCCTCGAGGGGTTCTACGGACACTTCCCGGGCCTGAAAGTGGTCTCACCGGCCACTCCGGAAGATGCCAAGGGCATGATGCTGACCTCGATTCGCGATCCAGATCCGATCATCTTCCTTGAGGCCGGCGCGCTGTACGGCACAAAGGGCGAAGTTCCGGATGGCGATTACACCGTTGAGTTCGGCAAAGCCCGGATTGCCAACGAGGGCACGGACATCACGCTGATCGGCTACGGTCGGCAGGTGAATCTGCTCTTGCGGGTGGCGGAAACGCTCGACAAGGACAACATCTCGGCTGAGGTGATTGACCTTCGCTCGATCCGACCGTTTGATACCGACACAATCATTGAGTCGGTCAAGAAGACGAACCGCGCAGTTGTGGTTCAGGAACAATGGCGCTGGTTCAGTGTGGCGAGTGAAGTTGCTGCGCTGATTCAGGAATATGCGTTTGACTATATGGACGCACCCGTTGAACGGGTAAGCGGAGCAGAAGTTCCGGCACCGTACTCGAAATCACTCGAAGCCGCCGCATTCCCGAGCGAGCAAGATGTGATCGATGCCGTCAAACGATCGCTCTATCGAAAGGGTTAACGATGGCGAACGTGATCATGCCCAAAATGGGCGACGGTATGGAGGAAGGAACACTCCTCCGCTGGTTGAAGCAGGTTGGCGACACGATTGATGTCGGTGATCCGCTGGCCGAAATTGAAACAGACAAGGTATCGCTCGAAATCGAAGCGACAGCCGGTGGTGTCCTGACCAAGACCCTGGTGGCTGAGGGTCAGGCAGTACCGATCGGTACAGCCATTGCGACCATCGGTGCCGAAGGCGAGGTAGCTGAGGAAGCACCTGCGCCCGCTGTTGAACCAGCCAAGGTTGAGGCAGCGCCAGTTGCAGCGGTCGCGGAAGCCAGTCAGCCACCGGTGGCGGCAGCGGCAGTGGCCGTCGCTCCGGAGAAGCCAGCTTCGACCAATGGCGTGGGCAGCACCACCGAAGCGGCTCCCCGCGACCCGGGCGACCGATTGCGCGCCTCTCCAATCGTCAAGCGCCTGGCTGAAGAGCACGGCATTGACCTCAACGCGATCAATGGAACTGGCCCGGGTGGTCGCATCGTCAAGGACGACATCACGCCGTTCCTGACCGGCGCCAAGCCAGCTCCGAAGGCCGCGCCAGTCCAGACAGCGCAAGAGGCATCCCCGGCTGCGGCACCATCCGCACCAGTTGTGTCAACAGCGGTGGGCTCGGCTGGTGGAACTGCTCGCGAAATGAGCCGGATCCGGAAAACCACCGGTCGGCGAATGGTCGAGGCCAAGACGCTGATCCCGCACTTCTACGTCAGCACCGTGGTTGAGATGGACGAGGCGGCCAAGTTCCGTGAGTCGATCAACGCCCAGGCGAGCGACGATGCCAGCAAGGTCTCCTTCAACGATCTGATCGTCAAGGCGGCGGCACTCGCGCTGCGACAGTTCCCGAACCTGAACACCAGCTTCGAGGGCGACACCTGGTACGACCACGCGAACATCGATATCAACGTAGCCGTGGCGATCGAGAATGGGCTGATCGCTCCGTTCGTCACGGATGCCGACAGCAAGAGCCTTGGTGCGATTGCCCGGGCGACCAAGGATCTGATCGGTCGAGCCCGCAACGGTGGGTTGGCGCCGGAAGAATTCAACGGCGGTACCTTCACGATCACCAACCTTGGCATGTTCGATGTCGATGAGTTCATCGGGATCATCAATCCACCGCAATGCGCGATTCTGGCCATTGGCTCGATCGCCGAGACCGCCGTGGTCAAGGATGGTCGGGTTGGGATCGGCAAGCAGATGAAGATCACGCTCTCGGCCGATCACCGGTTGACCGACGGGGCCGAAGTCGCGAAGTTCCTGATGGCCGTCAAGGGATTCCTGCAGAACCCAATGCAGCTCGCACTGAGCTAGCCAGACAGGTTCACGACAATCAAAGCCGCTGTCCGTCTGGACAGCGGCTTTCTTTATGCCTGACTTGAGACTATCTGGCGTAGCGACCGTCCTCCGCCAACGCAGCATCAGTTATCCGTCTATTTCTTACATTCTGAGGTCTGCTCTCTGACAAAGATGGGGAAACCAATCGCCTGAGCCGGCAACGTGCATTCGCCATTCAAATGGCCTGACGCTCGTTTGCAGGGTCCTCGTTTGTGTTGGTCAATCCCTGCTTTCCGATGAACCCATATTCATCGGTCCTTTGGATCCTTTACCGCTGAAGTGGCGGGTAATCGCAAAGACAATGAGTGCAATTACCTCAGCGATAAGGGCAAGAACAGGGAAGATCAGGTAGATCCCTGACCACGCCTCTTGCATGGAACTGTTGGAATCGGATGCCTGGAAGTACCAGCCCAACCCTATGAATGCGACAAAGCCCGGCAACGCGCTGATTGTGAGGAATGCCTTTCCACCAGACATGTCTGTGCGGGCAACAATGACCGGGACTATCAAAGCTCCCACAAACAATGCAAGCCACAAGACTTCCATCGGTCTCTCCTTACTGGCACCGAATCACTCATTGGGCTGCTCCGGTGTTGCAGCTATCGGCACGTCCCAATCCTGGCTCTGCTGCCGGGACTGTCCGATACCCCAGGAGAGCAGTCCAACAGCCAACCCGAATCCAGCAAGCACTGGCAATGCCAGAAACATCCCAGACCAATCTCGTGCCTCCTTTTCAGGAGAGGACCTTGCATCCAGGTATTGGAAAACGCCCCAGAGCGCCACCAGCACCGGGACCACGCTCAGCATGATGATTCCACCGATACGGGATTCGACGTAGTACCCCACGAAAAACGGTGGAACAAACAACAAGATGACCACGATGATGAGGATGAAGATTTCCATCAGGACACTTCCTCAAGCGGTCAGATCGAGCAACCGATATCAAGGTACCCAATGGGTCGTTACAAGGGCGTTGCAGGCCAAAGGTATAGCCAAGGAAACCGCATCACCATCTGAATCTCTCAAATCAAGATCAACTGGACGCTTCGGGAACGGCCGTAGGTCCAATAAGCAGCCGCTCACGGCGGTTTGGATCGTAGATGGGGTCATTACGGGAAAGAAGGCCGGTTCGGACGAAACCGGGGAGCAGGGCTCCTTCGTGGTCGGTGCGTTTGATCTTGCCGCCGTTTCGCAGAACAAGACGCAGCAACTCCAGCAGGGAGAGGAACGTGTCAACCCATTGGACGTCCTCCCAATCCTGATCAGGAAACAGATTGATCCAGCCGTTCAGTCGCTTGGACCCGATTTTGGTTTCGCCGTGCCCTTGCCCGTCCGAGTACCCATGGGATCAGCCCAACCACAAACGCTCCGCCAGCCAGAAGGGCGGGCAAGGGCAACCGACAACCAGTCGCAAGTCTCCTTATCGAGCGAACGTCCACGCTGGTGACATCCAGCTATTCGACTGAACCCATATGGCTCTTGTTGATGAGCATGGGAACAAATCCGAGAATCAACCATTCCGACCAGGCGGGATAGACAGCGTATCCATCGAATAAAGTAGCACGAGCAACAGGACCATGACGACCACGAGTTAACAAGACGTCCGCCACGGCATTCCTTATTGTCATCTGGCAGTCAGCTTCTGCCAGAGTAGAGAAAGCGACATTTCAGAAACATTTCAAGGATGGGCGGATTGAAACAATTGCGTGATCAGGCTCGGGACGCTCGTGTACAACTCGATTCTCTGAGCAACCATAGGTGAAGCCAGCCCGGTGGCTGCATCGTCACTCCGTTTCGGCTTGGTGGGATCGAATCTGTCCCTCGCGCCTGCCGCCACTCTGAATCCTCGCAGAAACGGAGTGATCTCAAAGGTTACCGGGAACAGACGTGTCAAGCGTGCTGCGCTCGGCGTGAGGTCGTCGCAAAAGGGTACCGATTCAAGCAAAGCCGGGGAGCATGGCTCCTTCGTGGGCGAGGAGTTTGATTTTGGCATCGATGCCGCCGCCGAAGCCCGTCAGATTGCGATTGGCGCCGATAACGCGATGGCAGGGGATGATCAGTGGGATCGGGTTGACGTGATTCGCCCAACCGACTGCCCTGGCCATCGATGGCTCGCCGAGCTGCGTCGCTATTTGGCCGTAGCTCCGGGTCTCTCCATACGGGATGGTCAAGAGCGCGTTCCAGACGGCCATCTCCCAGTCAGTTCCGCTGAACGAAAGTGACAAGTCGAAGGAACGGCGCTCTAAACGTGCGTACTGCTGAATTTGCTCAACCACCCGAGCACATTCCGTCGCATTCCATGAGCAACGACCATGCCTGGAGACGTGGACCTCGACCTCGGATGGTGAGGTGACCATGCCAAACCAGATTCCAGTGAGCTCACCCGCATCATTGACTGCGACGTGCAGATCGCCGGCCGGAGATTCGGTTGTGGTCAGATACGTAACTCCCATGGCTCGATCTTACGAGAGAAGGTGCAGGGTGACTATCCGGATCAGACCAGCACATCGGGCTTAAGCCAGCATTGATACGACCTGGCCAGCGACTGCAGCGAATATCACTACTTGCCAGCTCGGACGCTTCAGATACATCAGCAGAAGCAGGCAAACGCCGGCAATCACCGCGTCCATCGGGGCGTGGACTGCCCCAGTCCAGACCGGGGAATAGAGAGCGGCAGCCAGGATACCGACTACTGCGGCGTTGATACCGGCAAGGGCGGCCCGGAATCGGGTGTCCGACCGAAGTGAATGCCAAAATGGAAACGCGGCAAAGATCAGCAAGAACGATGGGAAGAAGATGGCGAAGGTGGCGAGGGCACTGCCGTAAATGCCGTTGGGCGAGTCAGACCGAGCCGCACCAAGAAACGACGAGAACGTGAACAGTGGACCAGGCATAGCCTGGGCAGCACCGTATCCGGCCAGAAACTGATCCTCGGTGACCCATCCAGGGGCAATGACGTCCTTCTCAAGGAGCGGCAGCACCGTATGTCCGCCACCGAACACCAATGAGCCTGTCCGATAAAATGTGTCGACTACGTCGATGCTGCCCTGGTCAGATCGTGCGTCAAGCACTGGCAACAGTACGAGCAGGAATGCAAAGAGGGCCAGACACCCGACCGCAAACCGCCGCCCGACTGGGGAGATACCCGAAACCCTGGCACGGTTAACGAGGGCCGATTGCAGAAGTCGCCAACCCAGCAAACCCGCTATTGCTATGACACCAACCTGGGTTACCGCACTGTTCACGAGCAGGCACGCAATCAGGGCAAGAACCGCGATCGCAATCCTGATTCGATCGGTGCAGAATTGCCGGCCCATTCCCCAAACGGCCTGAGCGACGATTGCAACGGCGACAATCTTGAGACCATCGACCCAGCCGGAATTGACAATGTCGTAGCGATCGACTGCGAATGCAAAAATGCCCATCGCTACTGCCGAAGGCAATGTGAATCCAGCCCATCCGGCGACACCACCGGCGACACCTGCGCGAAGTGAGCCTACTGCAATGCCGACCTGGCTACTGGCTGGCCCTGGCAGGAATTGACAGAGGGCGACGAGATCCGCATAGGTTTCCTCGTCAACCCACTTTCGCGCGCGGACGTACTCCTCCCGAAAATAGCCGAGGTGAGCAATCGGTCCGCCAAATGACGTAAGACCAAGGCGAAGTGCCACCCGAAATACTTCCAGTGGTGTGCCCGGGGACACGTCAGGGGGTTCGTGGGATGCCAGTTGAGACTCTCCAGCCGTTCATCCGGTATGACCTGGAAATTGTCGCGCATCAGGAAAACGGAATCAGACTTTTGAGGTGCATAAAACGAAACTGACCCCCGGCAAATTGCCGGGGGTCAGTTCGCGGTTGGGGTGCCGCCTGCGGGGGCGGACCCTGTTACCGCCATCCTGCGCGCGGGTTAACGGCCCGATCCCGGTTCATGAGATCGCGTCGCGCCTCATCGTAGGTCGGATAGCCAGCACCTGGGCCAATAACACCCTGGTAATAGCGGTCGTTGCGCTTGCCCGTTGTACGGAACGGGTTCAAAAGAGATTTGAATGTTCTCATGGCATTTCCTCCTCGCCTGATCTCTTGAACATGATGATATCACAATAACGCGATAATATCATCAACAAATCATGATGTGGTCCAATATTGGGTCTTTTGTCCCATCTTTGATGCAGCTTGCCGATGCACACGCCCAATCGTCTCTGCTATGCTGCGCCCCACGAAGTGACGTGAGGTAAATGGTGTGAAGCAGGTCCGGACACGGTTCTCGTTTCTGGTGATGGTGGCCCTTATCGCCGTGATTGCGGTGGCCTGTGGTCGTGCCTCGCCAGAAGATATCGACAATGCCCTTGGAATAACCTCGACCGCTACGCTGTCGCAGGAAGACGTCGCCCAGCAGACGGCTGATGCCGTTTCAGCGGCTGAAACGCGCGAGGCGGCAGCCTCGGCCATTGGCAGTCCAGGCTCCGGGGACGGGCCGGTCGATCTCGCGTCAGCTGGTGATCCCGTGAAGGGCAAGATTGCCTTCCAGCAGCGCTGCCTCGGCTGCCATCGCGTGGGCGGTGCCGGACCGGCGCCTGAGCTCTCTGGCCCAGAGAACCCTGCGGTTGCCTATTCCGATGAAGATCTGGTCACGATGCTTCGGACTGGTGACGGTCATGCTGATCCGCCGGGACCGTTGAACGAAACTGACGTTAACGAAGAGCAGATGTTAAACATCCTCGCCTACATCCGCGAACAGTCCAAATAGGTACGAGCGCCCGGTCGACTTCCGGGCCACCCGCCGCTCTCCAGTAGAATCGACAGGCCTGGCTAATCACTGCCGGCACCGTCACGATGAAATCTGAGGCCAGCTTGGTCGTTCTTCCAGCTCTTGCCGCTGTACTTGCATTTGGATGTGTGATTGCCATCGGACGAGATGCGCTTCGGCGGGTCTCTCCGGATCGCATTGCCTGGATGATTGCGTTCGGGCTTTTTGGCGTTGCCGCAACGGCTGAAGTCGTTGGTGACACAGCCGGATGGAACGAGTTGCTGGTCCGCCTGTACTACGTCAGTGGCGCGGTGCTGGTCGTTGGATTCCTGGCCCTGGGTCAGCTCTATCTGCTGGCCGGGCGGCGAATCAGCCGGTTTGCTCCGGGTGTGGCGTTGTTCCTGACGGCCGTGTCCGTGAGCACCGTCTGGGGCGCCCCCATCGACGCGTCCCGGCTCGAAGCCGACGGATGGGATGCCCTGACCCGCACGCCGGGCCTCAAGATCCTCGCAATCAGTGTCAATTCAATCGGGACGCTGATCCTGATCGGCGGCCTGGTCTACTCATCAATTCGTTTCAGACAGCGGGGTACCAATCGCAACCGGATGATCGGATGCCTGCTGATTGCTGGCGGGACGTTGACCGTGGCGATGGGCGGGACACTGACCAGACTCGGGTCCGATCAATACCTATACATCGCGATGTCGGCAGGGATCGGGTTGATCTTCAGCGGGTATCTCTGGACCAAGCGCCCTGATGCAGTGGCATCGGCATCGCCAACCATTCGCGAGATTTCCAGCGAGCGAGCCCGCCGAACGCAATCCCAACTCACAACACCAGCGCTCGACTTCATCGAGGGGCAGTTGCTGGGGATGACCGACGAAGCGCTCACTGAGGAATGCCGCATCTGGAGTGTGCCGCCCAGAGACATCGATTCGTTTTCCCGCTCCGAAGCGCGACGAGCGTGGTCGTTCCGAACTCGCCTTAATCCGGATGCCCAGTCGGCCTTCGATGCGAGACCGGCTAATCTGCGGTTGCAACTGGTTGAGCTTTACTTCGATGTGCTGAATCCTGACACGACCCTGCCAGATCGACCGACGGTTGCCCCGCTTGACCGTCTTGGCCCCAGAGATCACACCGCCACCGAATCTGCCACACGGGTCTCGGGTTCGGTAGACTGATCAATCGTGGTCGCTGGCCGATGCACAGCGATGCTGACCAACATTGGCAACTGATTCCAACATGACGCTACTGGACACCCTCCAACCGAATCTGCGCGCGGTACTTCGATCGCTTGAAGCGGTTTTTCATGCCGATGGGGCGGCGCTTGCCCTGGTTGGCGGTCCCGTTCGAGATCTGTTGCTCGAGCGCCAGGTTGCGGGTGCCGAACTTGATCTGACGACAGATGCGGTTCCGCAGCGGATCAAACGACTGGGGGAGGCGGCCGGAGCGATAGGGTCCTTCGACATTGGTGAGCGCTTCGGCACGATTGGACTCGTCTTTGGTGATGGAGACGATGGCCGGATAGTCGCTGAGATCACGACCTACCGCGCCGAAACGTACCCCGATGAAAGCAGGCATCCCGACGTCACGTTCGGGACCTCACTCGTCGATGACTTGAGCCGGCGCGACTTCACGATCAATGCCATGGCGATTGATCTCGGGGATGGCGAGCTGCTCGACCCCTTCCTCGGAGTGATTGACCTGCACCAGGCCCGGATCAAGGCGGTCGGCGATCCCGTAATCCGATTTCAGGAAGATCCACTTCGCCTATTGCGTGCCGCACGGTTCGTCGGTCAACTGGGATTCAGCGTTGAAGCAGCGACCAAGGCCGCGATGATCGAGGTTGGTCCAGACCTGAGACGCATCAGCCGCGAGCGAATCTATGCCGAACTGACCAAGCTGCTTACCGGGGAGTTTGCCTCCCATGGACTTGACGTGCTGCTCGATACCGGCCTGTTTGAAATCGCCATGCCCGAGCTTGCGCCGTTGGCAGGTGAGGCCCTGGTAGAGCGAACCATCCACCGCGAGAAGGATTTATGGGAACACACCCTGCGCGTCGTGGACAAGACCCCGCCCAGACCAATCGTGCGGTGGGCGGCGTTGCTGCATGACGCGGCCAAACCACAGACACGGTCGATCTCTGCCGACGGAGAGATTCACTTCTTCGGGCACGAGCGAGTTGGTGCCGAACTGGCTGATGAACTGCTGCGGCGATTGGGCGCGGAGAAGAAGACCGTCGAAACAGTCGCCCGACTGGTGGAACTTCACCTTCGACCGGCTGCCTATGACGTCGACTGGACCGACAGCGCTGTACGTCGACTGATGCTCGATGCCGGAGAGACTCTGGACGACCTGCTGGACCTGACCGGCTCGGATATTACCTCCGCGAACGAACGCAAGGTTAAACAGGCGAAGCGATTGATGGATTCGCTACGCGCCAGGATCACCCGAATCGAATCCGAGACGGCGATGGCCGAGATGAAGAGTCCGCTGGACGGAAGCGAGCTGATGGCGATGTTCGATCAGCCACCAGGGCGCTGGATTGCCGACGTCAAGGACTATTTGCGCGAACTGGTCATCGACGGTGAACTCGCCCCCGGCGACAAGACGTCAGCTGCAGCATTGGCAACGGCCTACCTCAATTTGCCGGGACCAGACACGACAGCATGAGAATGTGCATTGTGCACAATTACGGGCAACCCGGTAGTGCATGCTGCACGACGCAGAGTAGCCCCTATTTCCCGTAGGATTGCCCACTGTGATCCGATTTTGATGCAATTTCGCACGAAATTCGGGCCAAGCGGACACGAAGCACTCACTTTTCCGGCCATTTTCGCTTCCGAAGGTGGCAAATCGGGTCAACGACGACTTCGACTTGTGCGACTCGTTTACCGCAGCGAGGCAGGATGCCAATTGGGCATTGTGCAGTTGTATGTTGAAAGGTGGGCCTTGCTCGCATGACAAGCACTCCAGCTGATGTAATCAAGATGGCAAAGCAGAACGACGTGAAGTTCATTGACTTCCGCTTCTGCGATCTTCTTGGAACATGGCAGCACACGACGAAGTCCGTTTCCGACTTCGATGAGGACACCTTCGAGGGCGTCGGCTTCGACGGCTCGTCGATCCGCGGCTTCCAGGGAATTGCCGCCTCCGACCTGCTGCTGATGCCGGACCCAACCACTGCCCGGATCGACCCATACAACATCGCAACCACGCTCTATCTGATCTGCGACATCTACGATCCAATCACGATGCAGCGGTATGATCGTGACCCGCGCGGAATCGCCCAGCGTGCTGAGGCGTACCTGCTTGAGACCGGAATCGGCGACACATCGTTCATGGGCCCCGAGCCGGAATTCTTCGTGTTCGACAATGTCCAGTACGACCTGACCAATAACAGCAGCTTCCATGTCATCGACTCGGCCGAAGGTTTCTGGAACACTGGTCGGGACGAGGATGGCAAGAACCTTGGTCACAAGATTCGACCAAAATCCGGCTACTTCCCGCTGCCGCCGCACGACACCCTGGTTGATCTCCGCGCTGAAATGGTGCTGGAGATGGAGAAGCTGGGTATCCCGGTCGAAGTGCACCACCACGAGGTCGGTACCGCCGGTCAGTGCGAGATCGATATGCGGTTCGACTCGCTGCTCGCCATTGCCGACAAGGTGCAGACCTACAAGTACGTCGTCAAGAACACGGCCGCCAAGCATGGCAAGGTTGCGACCTTCATGCCGAAGCCGATTTACGCAGACAACGGCTCGGGCATGCACGTCCATCAGTCGATCTGGAAGGACGGCGTCAACCTCTTCGCTGATCCCGATGGCTATGCCGGCATGAGCCAGACTGCGCTCTGGTACATCGGCGGCATCCTCAAGCACGGTGCCGCCCTGATGGCAATCGCCGCGCCGACCGTCAACAGCTATCGCCGACTTGTGCCGGGATACGAGGCGCCAGTCAACCTCGTCTACTCCGCCCGCAATCGATCCGCCGCAGTCCGCATCCCGACCTACGGCAAGGGCCCGAAGAGCCGCCGCCTGGAGTTCCGCTGCCCGGATACTGCTGCGAACCCATACCTGCTCTTCTCGGCACTGCTGCTGGCTGGCCTCGACGGAATCAAGAATCAGATCGACCCAGGAAAGCCAACCGAATTCGACCTCTTCGAGGCGAGTGCCAAGGAACTGGCCAAGATCAAGACAGTCCCAGGTTCGTTGCGTGAAGTGTTGATGGCCCTCAAGGCTGATCACCAGTTCCTGCTCGAGGGCGGCGTCTTCACGAAGTCGTTCATCGAGAACTGGATCGACTACAAGATCAATGCCGAGGTCGAGCCGGCCAACCTGCGCGTCACCCCATATGAGTTCTATCTGTACTTCGACGTCTAAGCCTCTCGGCTAGACTGGAATAGACCGGCTGACGTGGCAGGCATCCCCTGCCACGTTTGTTTTTACAGGAGGATCCACGCGTGCCTGACTCCACTGATCTCCGAGCGGTAATTCTCGGCCCGACTCCGACGACGGAACAGATCCTGGATCGGATCGAGGGCGAGCAAATCCGCTTCATCAATCTGCAGTTCACGGACGTGATGGGTATCGTCAAGAGCGTCACGATTCCTTCGTCAATCTTCGAGCACATCATCGAGGGCGGGCAGTGGATCGACGGATCGTCAATCGCGGGTTTCACCCGGATCGCCGAATCCGACATGTACCTGATTCCGGACCTTTCGACCTTCACCACGATTCCGTGGGAGACCGGCGTCTACACGACCGCCCGAGTGATCTGCTGGGTGTTCAATCCCAATGGCGATCCATTCCCTGGCGATCCGCGCTGGGTGCTCTTTCGGCAGCTTGAGCGCGTCGCCCGGATGGGATATCTGTACAAGACCGGGCCGGAGCTGGAGTTCTTCCTCTTCGCCAAGGATGGGGACACGATCTCACCTCTGCCCCATGACCGGGCTGGGTACTTCGACTTCTCGACAGATATCGCTTCAACCGTGCGCAAGGACATGGCAATTGCCCTGGACCAGATGGGCATTGAGGTTGAGGCCAGTCACCACGAGGTCGGCATCGGGCAGCACGAAATTGACTTCGAATATGGCGACGCCCTGCAGACGGCGGATCGCGCACTGACATTCAAGTACGTGCTGAAGGCGATCGCCCAGCGCCATGGACTGCATGCAACGTTCATGCCCAAGCCACTGGAAGGCATCGCTGGCTCGGGAATGCACGTGCACCAGAGCTTTGCCGACATTGAGACGGGCAAGAATGCATTCGTCGATTCCGACGATCCGTATGGCCTGTCGATGATCGCCAAGCAACTGATCGCAGGACAGTTGAAGCACGCGCGCGCCCTTTGCGGCGTGATCGCGCCGCTGGTCAATTCCTACCGACGGCTGGTGCCCGGGTTCGAGGCGCCGGTCTACGTATCGTGGGCACGCACCAATCGCTCGGCAATGATCCGCGTTCCGGCAATTCGCGGTGGTCACACCTCGGCAACCCGGGTTGAGCTGCGCTGCCCGGACCCGTCCTGCAATCCGTATTTGGCCTTCGCGGCCATGCTGGCTTGCGGTATCCACGGTATCGAGGAAAACCTGCCGTTGCCAGAACCGGTCGAGGAGAACCTCTACCACTTCACCGACGAGGATCTGAAGCGCCGGAACATTCCGACACTTCCGGCCACGCTGGGTGAGGCGATTCTCGAGATGGAGAAGGACGAGGTTGTCCGCGATGCCCTCGGAGATCACGTCTTCGAGCGATTGCTCGAGGCGCAGCGATCCGAGTGGTCCGACTTCCGTCGCCACGTATCGCAGTGGGAGCGGGATCGCTACCTGGAGACCTACTAGCGAATAGTTGGCAGTTGTCGGTTGACAGTTTGCAGAGGAAAGGCGGATCGGCTTAGCGCCGATCCGCCTTTTTGGTGTCCGGATTGACAGACTCGGAATCGTAGTTGGGAGTTGCCCACTCTGACTAGCCGTGACTGAAATCAGGACCTACCATGGCCGCGAAACGCCACCCATTACTGTGACGATGGACAGCAAGGGTCGATTGCTGATCCCTGAGGCTACTCGCAAGGAAATGCATTTCGAACCTGGAGATGTGTTCTTCATCGAGAATGAGACCGAGTTCGGAACGGTCAGAATTGCCAAGGCAATTAACCCATTCGACGGTCTGGACTCGCAGCAATAGCTGAGGCGATGCGTGGGAGACCGTTTCGCTCGAAGTCGCGATGTAAGAGGATCTTGCAGAAGCTTCGAGTCTTGTCTGATCCCAACTGGTGGGAGTAAATGACGCGAACCGCCTGAAAGACTTCGCGAAATTACGTTAGTCGAATGCTGAGATCGAAGCATCCCTGGCTTAGAACTCGAACGCAACCCAGTGGCCGGGGACAAACTCAAGCGATGGCGACTGCGCGGAGTACTGGTCCTACATCTCCGCATTAAGGGATCGGGTGAAGCCCGCATCGCATACGTGGTAGTTAAGGTCTAGACGGATGCGTTGTTTCGGCAATAGGGCCACGCGAACTTCTAGCGAATTGGCAAAGCGTCGACACGAGTTCCCTCGATCTCGTAACCTGCGACACACTTCCTGACCTGAACCAGCAGGCAAGTTGAGTGTTCGGGGACGCTCTCAACTTCGGTCGTCTCTAGCTCTTGTGGAATCAGGCTCCGTTGGCGGCGGCCTCGAGGGTGGCGATGTCGAGTTTGCGCATCTGCAGCATCGCTTGCATGGCTCGACCTGCTCGAGCGGGATCCGAATCGCCCAGCAGCTCGGTCATCTGGCGGGGTGTGACCTGCCAGCTCAGACCGAACTTGTCCTTGAGCCAGCCACACATGCTCTCTTCGCCTCCATCGGCCGTGAGCGCATCCCAGTAGTAGTCGACCTCGGCCTGGTCCTCGCAATCGATCACGAAGGAGATGGAGTCATTGAACGTGACGTCCGGGACCGCCGTTGATCCCGACGAATTCCACTCCCTTGATCCGGAAGTTCACGGTCAGGACACTCCCGTCCGAATCTTCCCCCGGCATCCGGACAACGCCGAGTTCTTCAAAGTCCTTGAACACGGACCGGTAGAAATTCATGGCTTCTTCGGCGTTGCCCTGGTAGAGAAACGACGCTCGCAAATTACTCATTCTTATTTGCTCCATCACTCGTTGCCGACAAATCAGGCAGAATCGGCGGCGGCTTCGATAGCGGCTATGTCTATCTTGCGCTGCTTGAGCATTTCTTCGGATGCTCGTGCCGCGCGACCAGGATCGGGATCTTTCATCAGTTCATACAGGCGGGTGGGGACAACCTGCCAGCTCAGGCCGAATTTGTCTTTCAGCCAGCCGCAATAGCTCTCTTCGCCGCCGTCCGCCGTCAGCGCATTCCAGTAGTAGTCAATTTCTGCCTGATCCGCGCAGACGATTTCGAATGACACTGACTCGTTGAATACAAAGTCCGGCCCACCGTTGATCCCGACAAACTCCTGATCGAAGATCCGAAAATGAACCGTGACGACGTCACCTGCTTTTGGCCCCGGCGTGTCAACCGGAGTGGTCATGCTACCGAGGTCTTCGAAATCCGGGAAGACTGATTTGTAGAATGCGACCGCGTCCTGGCCATTGAAGTTGAACCACAGGTTTGGTCTGATCTTGCTCATGATTTGCCCTCCTCGGCGTTGTCATGATCTTGTCGTACGTCGTCTTGCGCGAATCGACAACCCTGCTACTCAGTGAGGTAGCGCCGCCAACGAAGAACACGGCGTTCCACCAATGCAACCAGCCCGAAGAGCAAGATCGACATGACGGCCAGAATCACGATCGATGCAAAAACGAGTTCCGTGTTCAGTCGAGCGCTGGAGTTGTTCATCAGATAACCGAGTCCGGAATTGGCCCCGACATACTCGCCGAATACCGCACCAATCACCGCAATTGCCACGCCGATGCGCATGCCGGAAAAGAGCGACGGCATCGCTGAGGGGACGTTGACCATCCAGAAGCGTCGTACCCGGTTCGCGCCATAGGTCCGCAGCAAATCGAGCGTCTCCCGATCGGCCGAACGAAGCCCATCGACCGCGCCGACTGTGATCGGAAAGAACGCAACCAGCGCGGTCACGATCACTTTGGGGCCGAGTCCGTACCCGAACCACACGAGCAATAGCGGAGCCAGCGCTACCAGCGGTATTGCCTGACTCGCAATGACAATCGGGTAGAGGGCGCGCTCAACGACCGGAGATGCATGGATCAGGACGGCCAGCAGGACACCGCCAACCAGGGCAATCGCAAATCCGATCAGCACCTCCTGGAGCGTCACCCATGCGTTGTCGGCCAGCAAGACTGCGCTCGTTCCAGAGTGTTTGGGCGATCAATGACGGTGCGGGCAGAAACCAGGAGGGCGTGTCGTTGGCCCGCACTCGCCATTCCCAGAACCCAAGGAATGCGGCGAGTACCAGCAGCGGTGCTGACAACGCGGAGAATCCAGCGATCGATCATGCCAGTGCCGCCGTTCCAAGGTGAATCAGCAGCCTGGCTTTGGCGGCGAGGAACTCCGGCGCAAGCGTCAGTACCCGGCCCCGCGGTCTTGGGAAGGCAATGCGTTCCTCGGCCACGACTCTTGCCGGGCGCGCACTGACCACGACGACCCGGTCGGCGAGGATCAGTGCCTCTTCGATATCGTGCGTGACCATCAGTACCGTCCGCTCTCCCCCGGGCAAAATCTCCTGCAACCAGCGATGCATGTCGGAGCGGGTCAGCGAATCGAGTGAGGCGAACGGCTCGTCGAGAAGCAGCAACGGTTCGTCCAGGAGCATCGTCCGGACAAACGCGACCCGCTGGCGCATACCGCCAGACAACTGGGCGGGGTAGGCATCGGCGAACGCGTCGAGTCCGAACGTCTTCAGGCGTTGCAGCGCTGCCTGCCGGGCGAGGCGGGAAGCCACTCCTCGCGACTCCAACCCAACTGCGGCGTTGGAAAGGACAGTACGCCAAGGCATCAGGAGATCTCTCTGGCGGACATACCCGCTTTTGCCCAGGCGTGCGTTGGCAGGCAGAATCTGGCCATTCAGTGCAATCGAACCGCTGTCGACCTCGATCAAACCCGCCACGGCGTCCAGCAGCGTGCTCTTGCCGGATCCGGACGGTCCCACAATTGCGACGAACTCGCCGGCCTGCACCGCAAGCGAGAACGAATCGAGGACCGGCAGGCGCGATCCCCGTTCCACATAGGTCGACGAGACATTTCGAATTTCGATGGCAGGGCGCGGCTCACTCATGGGGAGAGTTTAGTCAGTTTCGGATTGATAGCCGGGGAGTATTACGACGTAACTGAGGCGAGGCGGCGGAGCAGGTAGGATCGTTCGCGATTGTTGGTGGTCAGGTCGAGGGCGGAACGGTAGGCATCGGCCGCTTCTTCCAGGCGATCGAGGCGGCGCAGCAGGTCGGCTTTGGTGGACGGCAGGTAGGCGTACGAGGCGAGTCGTTCGTCACCATCCAACACGGCTATCTGACGCAGGGCTTCGTCCGGACCGAGCTGCATTGAAACAGCGGCAATCCGGTTCAGCGCGACCACTGGAGTCGGCCAGATCCGGTACAGCGCGTCGTAGAGTCCAACGATTTCGTCCCAATCGGTCGCTTCAAACGTCGCCGCGCCAGCATGGACGGCGGCTATCGCGGCCTGGATGGCATACCGACCGGGTCGACCGCCGGTCAGCGCGGTCACGGTCAGAGACGTGCCTTCGCTGATCATCGTCTGATTCCAGCGGCTCCGATCCTGATGTTCCAGTAGCACCAGGTCACCGAACTCATCGGTACGGGTCAACCGGCGTGATTCGTTGAGCAGGATCAGGGCCAGCAACCCGCTCGCCTCGCGCTCATCCGGCATCAACTCGATCAGGGCTCGACTCAGATCAATCGCGCGCTCGATCAGGACCGGGTTGTCGAGATCTTCCCCATCGGGACTGGTGTGACCGGCCGAGTAGATCAGGTAGATCACGGCCAGGACAGGGCCCAGTCGCTCCGGGAGCTCCGGCGCGGATGGAACCCGATATGGAATGCCGGACGCGGAGATTTTCTTCTTCGCCCTGGTGATGCGCGCGGCAATGGTCGGCAGCGGGACCAGAAACATGCTGGCGATATCGGACGTTTCCAGACCGCAGAGCATGCGCAGGGTCAAGGCAATCTGATTCTCCTGGGCCAGAGCGGGGTGGCAGCAGGTGAATATCAGGCGTAACCGCTCGTCAGGTATGTCGTCGGGATCGTCCATTTCGGGATCAGTCTCTGCCTCAGGTTCAACGATCAGCGGGTATTTGGATTGCAGCGTGGCGTTGCGGCGAATCGCATCGAGCGCTCGCCGCTTGGCTGCCGTGGTCAACCAGGCGACCGGGCTGTTCGGGATGCCGTCGCGCTGCCAGGACTTCAAGGCGGAGAGGTACGCCTCCTCCACACAGTCCTCGGCGAAATCGAGGTCGCGGGTCAGGCGCATGGTGGAGGCCAGGACCCGACCCCAATCGCGACGATGGGCTTCCTCAAGGGCGGCATGAACGGAGGTCCAGGTCAGCGAGACTCACTCGACGATCGGCCGGATTTCTATTGCTCCACCAGATGCCGGACAGAGTTTGGCGATGGCAATAGCATGATCAAGATCGTTCGCCTCGATCATATAGAAGCCACCGAGTGCCTCTTTGGTTTCGAGAAACGGGCCATCAGTCATGTGGTCGCCACGGATGGTTGTTGCGGTGCTGGTTGGCTTTAGCTCAGCTCCACCGGTAATTGATCCACCCATCTCGACTACCTGCTCTGAAAACCGGTTGTGCAACTCCATTTCTGCCTCATACTGCCCCGGTGCGGGGGATTCCCACGCGGCCTCATCTCCATAAATCATCAGCATGAATTGCATCTTCAGTCCGTTTCCTTCCTGGTGATCCTAGGCGGTCTGAATTGCTGCTTCAAAGTCGGCCATCTCGAAGATCGGTCGGAGCTCCAGCACATCGCCATCGCTCATCGGACACTGGCGGGCAAGATCGAGCATTGCCCCGGGCGAATCGACTGCTGTAGTCGGAAATCGACACCGTTAATGGGCGGCTTCCATTCTCTCGCGCTGCTCATCGGTGTAATCGTCTTCGGCAGCAATCTGGCGCAGGGTAATGGTGTCGCCAGGCTGCATCGGGGCTTTGGTCGCCCAGGCAATTGCCGTTGCCTTGTCCGGAACCTCAATCACCCAATACCCACCGAGCAGTTCCTTGGATTCAGTCCATGGGCCGTCAATTACGACCGGTTCTGGTCCGCCAAAGTGAATCTTCGCGCCTTTGGTCGTGCCGTGGAGACCCTGACCGTCGACCCAAATTCCGGCATCGCGGATGGACTGGTTGTACCGCTCCATCTCCTCGAACAGTTCCGGCTCGCCGAACTCGCCGGATTCGTATGCGGCGACCTCGTGCTCAGGAAGGCCGACCATCATCAGAAATCGCATTGTCTGCTCCTTACAAAGCAGCGGATCGAACCACCGCTCATCACTGTCATCGTGCCGCAATTGGCTCCGACACTACCATGACGAACGACATCCCCGGAAATCGACAGCACAACGTGGCAGGGAACAGAGGATTTACGATCAGGTGGACACTGACGCAAGTCGACGTTCGAGGAAGCGACGCTCGGGGGCATTGGTGACGAGGTTGAGGGCGTCGCCATAGGCAGTCGCGGCCTCCTGATATCGGCCAAGTCGACGCAGCAGATCGGCCCGGGTCGATGGCAGGTATTGATACGCTGCCAGTCGCGGATCGTTCGCGAGCTCGTCCAGTTCACGAAGGGCCACTTCTGGTCCGTCGATCATTGAGCGAACGGCAATCCGGTTCAGAGCGACGATCGGTGACGGCCAATCGGCATAGAGCAGGTCGTAAAGCACGAGCAGCTCCTCCCAGTCCGTCTCGGCCCAGCTTGGCGCGACCGAATGCAGTCCCGAAATCGCAGCCTGAAGCACATACCGACCTGGCTGAACGCCGCGGATGGCGTCTTTGACGAGCTGGTCAGCCTGTTCGATCAGTGACTGGTTCCACGAACTTCGATCCTGATCCTCGAGCAGAACCAGATCCCCTGCGGCGTCGGTTCGGGCCGGTCGACGCGCTTCACTGAACATGATCAGGGCCAGCAATCCACGGACTTCACGTTCATCCGGCATCAGGGATCGCAAAATGGTGGCCAGTTCAAAGGCGCGATCAATCAGCACTGGATTGGTGAGGACGTCACCGTCCGGACTGGTGTGGCCGGCTGCGTAAATCAGGTAAATGACATTCAAGACGGCGTTGAGGCGATCCGGCAGTTCGTGCGGTTCGGGAACGCGATAGGGGATACCGGCAATCGCGATCTTCTGCTTGGCGCGCGTAATCCGGGCCACGATGGTCGGTTGCGGTACCAGGAACAAGCTGGCGATCTCGCCCGGCCCAAGTCCGCAGAGCAATCGCAAGGTCAGCGGAATCTGGGCGTCCTGGGCGAGTGCAGGGTGGCAGCAAGTGAAGATCAGGCGAAGACGTTCATCCGGGATCTCGTCGATCTGGAGCATGGCGGGGTCATCCCCTGGGGAATCGTCGATCAACAAGGGGTAGCGGGTCTGGAGCGATTTCTCCCGACGGAGCAGGTCGAGTGCCCGGCGCCTGGCTGCGGTGGTGAGCCAGGCACCGGGGTTGGCGGGGATGCCGTCCCTGTCCCACGTTTTGAGCGCGGTCAGGTAGGCATCCTCGACACATTCCTCGGCCAGATCGATATCGCGGGTCAGCCGGACGGTCGAGGCGAGCACTTTGGACCATTCAGTCCGGTGGGCCGCCTCGACTGCCTGGCGAACTGCGTCAATCCGGCCGGAGTCGGTCATCAGCCGCCGAGTTCCCAAATCGGTCGGACCTCAACACCACCATGCGGAGCCGGGACCTGCTTCGCGATCGCAATAGCTTCGTCCAGATCAGCCGCTTCAATGATGTAGAAGCCACCGAGCGCTTCCTTGCTGTCGACGAAAGGGCCGTCTGTGACGATGTCCTTTTCAATCCGGGTCGCGGTGCTGGCCGGTTGGAGGGCTTCGCCACCACGCAGACTCGCCTGATTGTTGGTCATGAACGTGTGGTGATCGCCCATGTTGGCCTGAGCTTCGGCTGTTCCAACATTTGCCCAGACATCGGCCTTCTCGAAGATGAGGATTGCGTATCGCATGGTTTCTGCTCCCTGCACGTTGAGGCAACCGTTGCCTCTTATTCCGTGTCGAATCGGACTCCGACATCTATACGACGAACGGCAATTCCAAACTCAAACAAACGTGGTCGAAGAAATCAGAACTGGGTCAGATTGATCTCTGACCCAGCCTACTGCGCTTTTCAGTTTTGGGAATGGGGGTTGAACGTTACGGGGCGACTGGCGTGGCGAGTGAGCTGATCGTGGCCTGTGCTTCTGCGGCTCCGACCGTCATCTGGATTTCTATCGAAACGGACGTCGCGGTTGCGGCAACTCCGGTCACCGGAGCGTCGAAACCGTTGCCGAAGAGGGTATAGCCGTCGTACAGCGAACCCATCGCGATCAGTCCGACCGCAGCGACACCGATGAACGCCCATGCCGGGATGAACCCGAACATGCCGGCCAACGCCTTGGCAGCCGCGGCGATCGAATCCATGAGCTTGCGGGTCTCTTCGATGCTGGTCGCCTTGATCGCCGAGTTATCGACCTCGGGAACCCTGGCATCGGCCCGGGCGACGATTTCGGCAGCCATCGCAATCAGTGCCGCGAAGAGCAGTCCGGTCCCGGAGAGGTAAAGGAGCGACGGCAGCCACGGTTCGACATCGGCGGCATTCAGCCGATCCGACGCGAACTCGCGGGTGAGCATGGCCAGATTGCCGAGAATGATGATCGCCGCCGAAACGAGGGCGATGGTTGTCCAACGACTGAACTTCATGACGAGCAGAACCTCCGCACAGGTACATGCCGAACGACCAGCGGGACGCTCCCGATGGCCTTCAGATAACACCTATTCAAACGTGTGGAGTCTCTGAACCGATCACTTGGGTGCGGGATGGCCGTCTGGTAGGATCAATGCAGGAGTAGAGATTCATGAGCAAGACGGTAATAATCAGCGACAAGAGTCCCAGATTCTGGAGCAATTGGTTTCGGTCGGTCAGTTTGACGATGTGAAGCAGGCGGTTGATGACCTGATTCAGCGAACCGCAGAGAATTCGATCCCGAGTTTCTGAAAGCATCCGCGAGGCACTGTGGAAGTTGAGTCGGGCCTGGCGGTTCCTATGACCCGGGCACTGTTCGACCAAATTGTGATCGACGCTCGACCCCAAGCCTCACGATCACCCGAGTAGGTGGAGTCCGAAGCGAACGCTTCGACCCGTCGAGTTCGACGCCACGAGCGCTGACTGACCTCAGTAACATCATCAAATGGACTAGCCTTGCACTGGAGCACCGAGCAGAGCAAGGAGTACGAAGAGAATCTCTTTGCTTCACTGCAACATCTGGCTCAGCATGTACGGATCGGACGAGCAGACCGTCACCTTGGCCAAGGGATTCGTGATTGGGTCGTTGACGAACATACCGCGGTGTACGTGTTGATTGATGAGCACCCGCGAGTTCTGCGCATCGTTCATCACCGACAACGGCTGCACCGTAATGAGATCGGCGACGGGACCTATTGGACGTTCACTCGGACTGAAGGCCGTTCGCTAGTTCCGGCAATGAAAAGCCCCGGTCAGCGATGTCTCGCTGACCGGGGCTGATTGCGGGGCTAGTTAACTGCAGCCGAGGCTGTTTCCGCAGTTGAGGCACTTGTAGCAGGCACCGTTGCGGACCGTGATGTGGCCGCAGACGTCGCAGAACGGAGCGTCGCCCATCATCTCGCCGAGTGACGCGCTGATCGGATCGAGCGGTGCGGTCAACTGGGCCGTCGCGTGGTGACCGTTGCCGTTGCCGTTCGTCGCCACATGACCGTTGCCGTTCCCATTGCTGTGACCGTTCGAATACCCGTTCTTGAGTGGCAGGTCGTGAACGATGGTCACGACTGCCTGCTGCCGCTCGGCTACCGCGACCGGTTCAGTCGCGATTTCCGCTTTTGGGTAGTCGGCTTCCTCTGCAACCGCGTGCACTTCGACTGGCGCTGAGGCAACCGGAGTGGATGCGGTCCAGTTCGGGAAGAGGGCGCTGGCTGCTCCGCCGCTTTCGCCTTCGTCATCCCCCGGCAGGGCGACCGACTCGGGGTTCTGGACCAGATCGGTCCGGCCCAGGTACTCGAGCGCGAGGACCCGGAAGACGTAGTCGATCATCGAGGTCGCGATCTTGATGTTCGGGTGACCGGTGACCATGCCCTGCGGCTCGAACCGGACGAAGGTGAAGGTGTCGACGAAGTCCTCCAGCGGCACCCCGTACTGGAGACCCTTGGAGACGGCGATCGCGAAGCAGTTGATCATCGAGCGGAAGGCGGCACCTTCCTTGGCGATGTCGATGAAGATCTCGCCGAGCGAGCCATCGTCGTACTCACCGGTGCGCAGATAGACCTTCTGACCGGCAACCCGCGCTTCCTGGGTGAACCCACGGCGGCGAGCCGGCAGCCGGCGACGAACCGGATGGTGCTGGTCCTCGATGAACTTGAGCTGAACGGTGTTGGCCGAGACCGGGACTGCGAAGGTCTCCGGAGCGGCCTCTGCACCGAGCGATTCCAGCTCCCACTGGGCGCGCGCATCGAGCACGGCCCGGGCGACGGCGGCGGATTGCTCCTCCTGCCACTCGAGCTTCGCGGCGGCAATTGCGGCGGAGACCTTCTCCTCGATGACCGACTCTTCGATTTCGACGACCGTGTCGCTCTTGGAGGAAAGTGGCTGGCTGCTCTTGGAACCGTCGCGATAGAGGGCCATGGCCTTGAGACCGTGGATCCAGCTCTGGTGGTAGGCATCGAGGATGTCGTCGAGGGTTGCCTCGTTCGGCATGTTGATCGTCTTGGAGATCGCGCCGGAGAGGAAGCTCTGGGCGGCGGCCATCATCAGGATGTGACCCATGTGATGGATGAAGCGGGTGCCCTTCTTGCCGCACTTGTTGGCGGTATCGAAGACCGGCAGATGCTCGAATCCTTGAGGTGCGGTGCGCCCTCGACGGTCATCGTGCCGCAGATGTGCTCGTTGGCGGCGTCGATCTGCTCGCGGGTGAACCCGATCCGGCGGAGCAGCTCAAACCCGGGCTGGCTGGCTTCGGCCATCGAGACACCGACGTGCTCGAGGGCTTCCTCGCCGAGCGACCACGGGCTGAAGGCGAAGCCGAGCTCGAAGACACCTGGCAGGGCCGACTCGATCCGATCGAGGTCCTCAGTCGTGAAGCCCTTGGCGGTCAGCGTTTCGCGGTTGATGAACGGGGCATCTTCCAATGAAAGGGTGCCGAGCACGTAGGTCAGGATGTCGGTCCGTTCCTGCTCGGTGTACCCAAGGTTCTTGAGGGCTGGCTTGATGCTCTGGTTGGCGATCTTGAAGTATCCGCCGCCGGCCAGCTTCTTGAACTTGACCAGGGCGAAGTCCGGCTCGACACCGGTGGTGTCGCAGTCCATCAGCAGGCCGATGGTGCCGGTCGGGGCGAGCAGGGTGGTCTGGGCGTTGCGATAGCCGTAGAGCTCACCACCTGCCAGCGCGCGATCCCATGCTTCACGGGCGGCCTGGACCAGATTGGCCGGTGCCTGATCCGGATTCAGCGGCATCGGCAGAACCGAGAGACCCTCGTATTCCGCTGCCGGCGCGTTGTAGGCGGCGCGGCGGTGATTGCGCATCACGCGGAGCATGTGCCGCTCGTTCAGGCGGTACTCCGGGAAGGCACCGAGGTGGCGGGCCATCTCGGCAGAGGTCGCGTAGGACTCGCCGGTCATGATCGCGGTCATGGCGCTGGTGAAGGCGCGGGCCTCGTCGGAGTCGTAGGGAAGGCCGCGGATCATCAGCACGGTGCCGATGTTCGCGTAGCCAAGGCCGAGCGTGCGGAAGTCGTACGAGAGGCGGGCGATTTCCTTGCTCGGGAACTGCGCCATCAGGACGCTGATCTCGAGCACGATCGTCCAGAGCCGAACGGCGTGGCGATAGGCGTCGATATCGATCTCGCCGGACTCCTGATCGACGAACTTGATCAGGTTCAGGCTGGCCAGGTTGCAGGCGGTGTTGTCGAGGAACATGTACTCGGAGCACGGGTTGCTCGCGTTGATGCGACCGCTCGCCGGGCTGGTGTGCCACTCATTGATCGTCGTGTCGTACTGGAGACCGGGATCGGCGCACTTCCAGGCGGCGTCGGCGATCTTGTTCCAGAGGTCGCGGGCCTTGACGGTCCGGTGGACGCTGCCATCGGTGCGGCGGATCAGGTTCCAGTCGGCATCTTCGTCGACGGCCTTGATGAAGTCGTTGGTGATGCGGACCGAGTTGTTCGCGTTCTGACCGGAGACGGTGGCGTAGGCCTCGCCGTTGTAGTCGTTCGGGTAACCGGCGGCAATCAGCGCGGCGACCTTCTTCTCCTCGTCGGCCTTCCAGGTGATGAAGTTCTCGATGTCCGGGTGATCGACGTCGAGGCAGACCATCTTGGCGGCGCGACGGGTGGTGCCGCCGCGACTTGATGGCGCCGGCAGCGCGATCGCCGACCCGCAGGAAGCTCATCAGACCGGAGCTGGTGCCGCCGCCGGAGAGCGGCTCGCCTTCGCCGCGGAGGGTGCTGAAGTTGGTGCCGGTGCCGGATCCGTACTTGAAGAGCCGGGCCTCACGGACCCAGAGATCCATGATGCCGCCCTCGCCGACCAGATCATCGTCGACGGACTGGATGAAGCAGGCGTGCGGCTGCGGGTGCGTGTAGGCATCCTCGCTGAGCCGGACTTCGCCGCTCTCGTTGTCGACGTAGTAGTGACCCTGGGCCGGACCGGTGATGCCGTAGGCGTAGTTGAGGCCGGTGTTGAACCACTGCGGTGAGTTCGGGGCGGCCATCTGATTGACCAGCATGTACGCGAGTTCGTCGTAGAAGGCCTGGGCATCCTCGGGCGAGTTGAAGTAGCCGTACTTCTCGCCCCATTCGCGCCAGCAACCGGCGAGTCGGTGAATCACCTGACGGGCGGATTGCTCCGGACCAGTAACCTGATTGCCGTTCTCATCGAGAACCGGGTTGCCCTCGGCATCGAACTTGGGGATGCCAGCCTTGCGGAAGTACTTGGAGACCATGATGTCGGCCGCGACCTGGGACCAGGTGGCGGGAACTTCGGCATCGGCCATTTCGAACACCACCGAGCCGTCCGGATTCGAGATCCGCGAGGTTCGGGACGACCACGAGACGCTGTCGTACGGATCGAGACCGCCAGCGGTGAAATGTCGCTGAACGGCAAGACCCCGGCGGCGAGCCGGGCGATCGATGGTCTCTGTGTCGTACTGGCGTTCTGTCATGGTGGGGTCCCAGTTCTGTGCTGAATCGATCCCTTGATCGATGCTAAACGGTACGAAATCGGCGGCGGAATCAGTCCAAATCGGGTCGAAAATGGAGCGAATACCAGCTTGACAATCTGTTCCCGGTAGTCATAAAAGTGACTGACCGGCGGGTTTTGGCGAAACGACAATCAGCTACCGGAACACCGTAACAGTAGGGGTGTCCGTACGCTCAATTGGTGTACATACTCAAGAACAAGGCGACAGTTGAACCAGAGACCACTACATGTAGTGGTTCTTCGCCCATCGCACCCATGGGTCCTGTACGCCTAGATGTAGTGTACACCGAGACAACACTGCCACAATATGTGCCATTCTGTCAACGATTGCGATGGCTACGTTAAATCTGACGAGCATGTTTACCCAGGATTCCGGCCAAATCGCCAGAGTTTATATCGAACACACGTTCGCAGCGTACGTACGGATTGTCAATCACCCGGACGTACCCTGTGCCAGCGAGTCGCAAACAGGGTAAATCTCACAAAATGGCGGACAGCTCGACGACATTCTGCCCAGCGTTTATGGCAACTGAACCGACATCGAATCCGTATTGGTTGCTGTCAGAAATCTTCAGAGCGTTCGCTGGTGGTACTTCCCGGTTGCTACCGATAAAAACGGCGCGCTTGATCAACCACGTTGGCGAACTATCGGACTGGTCGTAGTTACCGATTTGGCATGCGGAGTCGAATCTGGTTCCCAGCGTTCCCAGTGGAAGTGGTCGCGGTAGCGTTCGAGGGTGCCGAGGACCGGGTCTGGCGAGGGCGATGATCAGCACCACGTTGCCGATCGAACGGAACAGGTCGAACCAGAACGAGGTCACCATATAGAAGGCGACGTACCGGCGCAGGGTCTCGACCAAGGTCAGATCCGGCGACCATGAGAGCCCGGCACTGACTTCACCCCCCGGAGCGGCGAACGGCCAGAACCAGAGATTGAGCAGTGCCCCAAAGAGCAACCCGCTGATCGCCCCATACCCGGCCAGCCACGCAATCTGGCTGCGACGCTGGTCGGGGTAGGGCAAGAGACCCGCACCCATGCCAACCCAGCCAACACCGAGCATCTGGTACGGCAGCCACGGTCCGATGCCGCCGGTGATAAACGCCGACACCGCCAGCGTGAGCGCGCCGAGCTGGAATCCGAAGGCGGGACCAAACGTATAACCGCCAAGAATCACCAACAGGAAGATCGGGGATGCACCGAGGAACGACGGGATAAGCCGGGAAACCGCACCGATCGCAACCAGTGCGGCCAGGAGCGCGATCATCCGCGATGCCCCTTCGCCGATCCGCATCGGGTCAAGCTCGCGCAGGATGGCGGCGATACAGAGCAGCACGAGCAGACAAAGCAGGATCGGCGCCTCACCGGTCCGCGCACTTCCGGAACTGGTCTGCTGGATCGCCGGCAGCGCAAACGGATAGAGATAAACGCCCAGGCCGACCAGACTCGCCAGCACAATCAGCCAGCGAGATCCACTAGTTCGAGCAGTGTCAGCTTGATGACGGCGCATAGTTGTGCAAAACTACCAATCTATCGAGAACATATGGGTCGCAACGAACGGTATTCGTCCTCGCGACCTTGGGAACACTGAAGTTCCTGTGCAATGGAGCCAGTTTCATCGGCACTGACGCCGCGTTGATTTCGTGTTGCGTCTCGCAGATAGGGCTCCTCTGCAATGGCAGATATCACCATACATGACGTTCTCGCGTGGGAACCCCGGCTGCAACTCATGCGCCGACCGTTGCCGGGCGTCTCGGCCACCGAAGATGTCGGAGAACGCGATGTCTCGTGGGCCGTAACCGTCCGCGCCGCCGCGCCCATGTTGAATCCCCTCCGCGGCGGAGAGCTGGTCTTGCTGCCGGATCGGGTATTGGCGGAGTCCGGCCTGGCGCTACCTGTCTTGCTCCGTGAACTTGGTTCCCACAGCGTCAGCGCGGCCGTGGTTGAGACTGCTCCCTCCGTCGCCTCGCCAGTTCCACTGCTCCTCGCGCCAGAGCTTTCCGTCGAATTCGAGACAGAACTGAACCGCATGCTCACCGAACGACGCGGTGAGCTGTATCGAGCCGGTACGGAGCTTGGCCGATTGCTCTCGGGTGGCGGAATCAGCACTGATCTCGGTGGCTTGATCCGCACCGCCAGTGTCTTCCTCTCCGCGCCAATCGCGGTCATGGATAGTCGCGGCGCGATTCTGGAGCGAAGTGGCGGCGACGCGATTCCCCCCGGCGCGGCCAGATCTGCGATGACCATGATCGCCACCCGGGAATGGCGCGATAACCGACTCCTCTACAAGCTCTCCAGCGGCGACGTGATCTGGTTCGGACCGGTCGCGAAGGACAATCGCGCGCTGGTCCGGCTCGCCTCGGACCGGATTGCCCAATCAGTCGAAGCGATCCTGCAGCGCACGGTTGACGAGCGACCCCGCGGTGCAGCCCGGGCGACTGCCCTGAACGCCCTGCTGACCAGTTCCGAGGACGCCGCCCAGCGCACTGGTCCGCTGCTCGGTCTGGCACCGGAATCGACCTATCGGGTGGTGCTGATGAGTCGGACGGCAGACAGCGCCGCGGTCCAGCGGGTGATCAATCAGATTGGCGTCGCACACGAGGCCGGGATGATCGACGGTGCGCAAGCCCTGGTCATGCAACCCCGCCGCGAAGCGACCGATGCCCGACGGACCACGACCAAACCGGGCGGCAAGCTGCTGTCCAAGGCCCTGACGGTGCCCAGCCCGGATTGGATCGTCGCCTCGGCCGAAGTGAATGGAGTCTCGCAGCTCCCGGCCGCCTGTCGACAGGCAAAGTTCGTCGGAATGCTGATGCAGCGCGATGTGATCGCGGTCCGGAGCGCCCAGTTTGATCGCCTGCCGGATGTTGGCGTCTTCCGGCTCTTGTACGAACTCTGGGGAACCCCTGCCCTGAACACCTTCATTGATGACGCACTGGGTGAGCTGCGCAAGCGAGACAAGCGCGGCACGCTGCGGGAGACACTGCTGGCCTATCTGAATGCCGGTGGTTCACACGTCGAAACCGCAGCATCGCTCGGCATTCACCGGAACACGTTGGCGTATCGGTTGCGACAGATCGGGCAGCTGATCGGTCGGGATCCTGGCGATCCGGAAATGCGGCTGGTCATGCACCTCGCCCTCGTCGCCGCCACCCTGCCGGGGCCGGACGGCCGAATCACTGTTTGAGCGAAGCCAGCCCGTGCCAGGTTTCATTCCGGGAGTGGGACAATTGGCTAAACGATCGCGATGCGCAACCAAGGGATGCACGTGAGCCAGGAAGACGACTCGACATTTGAGCTTCACTTTTCCGCGAACGACGCAGAGGCGAAGCAACTTGCGCCTCTCTTTTCCTTGTTCGTAAATTCGACCAGGATCGGTGTGACATTCGGTATCACAGCAACAATTCTGACCGCATTCCTGCTCTTCGTTTACGGAAGTCTGGTCGTAGTTGACGAATTGTGGAAAACCGTCACAGATGGCATGCCGAATGTCGATGGCGCCAAGCACCTGTCTGTAATCGCGGTCGAAATCACAGACCTCTTCCTATTAGGAACGGTTCTCAACATTGTCGCCCTCGGGCTGTTTCAGTTGTTCATTGACCCATCGCTGTCACAACGGTTGCCCGTTTGGCTGCGGGTGAAAAGTCTCGATCAACTCAAGAGCAAGCTGGTTGGCGTAATCGCGGTGTTGCTGGGCGTCTCATTTATGGCTGAAGTGGTGGAGTGGGATGGCTCGAACAATGTGCTCTATCTGGGCCTTTCCATAGCAACGGTCATCGTGGCGCTTGGGCTCTTGAGCAGCGTTCTGGATCGCTCCGAAACCAAAAAGTAGGTTGGGTGCGTTACAGGCTGCAGATAGATAGACTTGCACAGGTATTGACCTCCTGTGCTAGAGTGTACGTACATGGCCAGAAACGGCCGCCAATCCCCCGCGAAATCCCCGTCGCAACACGTTTCCGCCACTGGCTGCCCTACCGGGTTCAGTGCCGACCGACCCGAGGGGATTCGTCATGTCGTCCCATTTGCCGAACGATCAGAGACCACTTCCACACGCCGGCCGCCCACGAGGTGATGCCTGGCGTTCTCTGGTTGCAGAGGGAATCGAATGGGAGGGTCAGGTCCTGCTGGGATCTGAGGACAAGCCACTTTCAGCTCGACTGATCATCACATCACAACGACTGGCATTCGCGCGCGGTGGCGAGGTTGTCCTCGATATTGCTCGCTGGTGGCTCAAGCGGGCACCGTTCCTGAGCGGCAACGGCGCCATCAACCTGCGCATCGAGACCGGTTCTGGTCATCGCGATCGCCTCTCGTTCCAGTCCCGCGATGGGCGACCGGCCGCGACCGATATCGTGACGCTGCTGACCTATGGCAAGGAAGCACTTCCCGAAGCGCCGTTGGACCCGATCTACACCGACCTGCCCAAACGGAATCCGCCACGGCGAACGGTCGAGCAGGAACGTCATCCGGACGAATCGAAATCGACCAGGCATCAGTTGGCGGATGACCACACCTACTCATCGTCTGTCATCGATGCGACGACACTTCAGGTGCTCGACACGACGGACTTTCCGCCGGTTACCGAAACGCAAAGCCCGTCGACCAGCCGAATCAACACGGCTGAGGGCGGACGCGGGTCCAGCGAACCAATCACGATCTCGACACTCGGCAACCAGACCCACCGATCCGGCGAATGGTCGCTGCTGCCAATTCCGTCGACTCGATTCCCGGTCGGACAAAGGGAGCAAGGCTGGCTGGGCATTCCGGCTCTCCGGATTGATCGCCCTTATCGCCCTGGCAGCCGCATTCGGTTCCAACGCGCTGCCGGATTCGTCCCGGTTTGCCAATCGCGGCAAGTCGATCATCGCGCCACTGACCGGTGACGACGAACCCACCTCCGAAAACGTCGCCCAGATCATCCCAACGGCCACTGAACCGGTCCTCGTCATGCCGAACCGACCCTCAATGCCGAGCAGACGGCCATTGCAATCGGCATCGGCGGTGACACGACGGTCAGCGCGACCTTCACCGCATCGGCAACGGCAACGGACGAACCGACCAAATACTCCGGAACCAACCGCTACCGAAACGGCTACGACCGAGCCGACTCTAGAGCCGACAGACGAGGTCGCACTCGATCCAACCATCGGCGTTGCCTCGGAAGAGACGGCAACAACTGCGCCGGAGCCGACCAACACCGAGCCTGCACCAACCGATATCCCGACCGATACTGCGACGATCGAGGTACCGCCAACCGAAACCGATTGCTCCGACCGAAATCGTGCCCACCGAGGCAGTGCCGACTGACGTGCCGCCAACGGAAACCGCCGTGATCGAGCCAACGGTTGCCCCGACCGACGAACCGACGCTCGCACCAACATCCGCTGAATCGCCGACCCTCGAGCCAACCGCGTCATCCACTGACACCGCAACCGTTGAGCCGACGGCCAGCGCGACCGATGAGCCAACTGCCACCGAGACCGCATCACCAAGCCCGACCCCGGGGTTCCCGATCCAGGATCGGACCATCTCCGAGGATGAAGTGCCCGACCAGGTCTTCTCGACTGGCGCGTTCCGGTACACCGTGGAATATGCGGAGCGGGCCGCCGAGATCCCGAACCTCGAGCTGCCAGCAGTCGACGCGGGCGAGTGGGTCGTGATCGTGCTCAACGCGCAGAACTGGTCGGACGAACCCGCAACCCTGAACATGGCCGATTTCCAGCTGCTGGTCAGTGGGGACTTCGGGTATCAGTTCGTTGGAATGGATGCGAGCAGTCCGGATATCAGTCGATTCCTCGGCTTTGATCCGGTGCTGGAAATTGCCGAACTGCGCTCGATCCAGACTGGCGAGGGCCTGCGACTGGCGCTGGTTTACCTCGTGCCGCCAACCACGACCGGCATCGAGCTGATCGACGACACCTCCGGTCTCAACATCGCACCGTCACTGGCGATCGGTGGCGATGTCACCGCCCTGGGCAGTGCTCCGGAGCGACCGGACCTGATCGAAGCGGTCGTGACTGAGGTCATTGACGGTCGGACGATTGTGGTCGAGGCGGACGGATTCCCGGCAACGATCCAGTATCTCGGGATTGTGGTCCCGACCGGAGACGAGTGCTTCGCGTTCGACTCGACCCAGACCAACAGCAATATCGTGCTCGGTCAGACGGTCTACCTGGAGCGACGAGTTCCGGAACCGCGTGACGGCCGAGGGCGACGTCCTGGCTCGCGATGTCTGGATCGACAACAAGCAGGGTGGTCTCGTTCTGGTCGCAGCGTGGATGGCGTCGGAAGGCGCGGCTGTCCCATCACCAAATGGCGAGGACGTGCGCTTCGAGGGCTGGATTCAGGCCGCCGCCGATGCTGCGGAAGCGAACGCACTGGGATTCTGGGCGACCTGCGGAGTCGAGCCGGTCGCACCGGAAACAGTCCAGTCGCCAACCAACCTGGCCCTGCAGCCGTACGATCCGTTCCTGACGTTTAGTCGGTAATCAGGGTCGAACGTGCCCCGTTGAGCTTTCTGATTACCCGGGGGTAGGGGAGCCGCTTGCCGCTCCCGCACGGTTCGAGGTGTACCTGGCCAGGCGCGGCAAGCAGCGCCCCTACACTCGCATCGATCACGACGCCAGTTGGTTGCGGCGGCCCGCGCCCTACATTCCGGCTCGCGGGACCGGTTTGATCCCGGCGTGCAAGGCGACCGTGCCGAAACCGAGATACTCGTATTCGACTGCGGCCAGCCCGGCCTTGCGCATCAGTTCGAGCAGGGCGTCGGCATCAGGGAATGCGGCGACCGACGACGGCAGGTAGTGATACGCCTCGGCATCGCCACTGAGCCAGCCACCGATCTTCGGGACGATCCGGGTGAAGTACCAGTTGAACGCCGGCCCGAGAATTGGCGTTGTGTACGGCGTCAGTTCAAGGCAAATCCAGCGACCACCCGGTTTGACGACCCGGGTCATTTCCGTGATCGCCGCCTGGTAGTTCTTCATGTTGCGCAGCCCGAACGAGACCGTCACCGCATCGAAGTAGTCGTCCGGAAACGGCAACGCCATGGCGTCGGCAACCTGAAAGGTGATGTCGCTGCGGCTGAAGCGCTTGTCTTCAGCGGCGTCAATCATCTCCGGCGCAAAGTCGATTCCGATAACTTCCCGGAATCCACCATTGGCCAGCGCAATCGCCAGGTCGCCAGTCCCGGTTGCGACATCGAGGGCGCGTTGGTTACCGGCACCGAGCGCAGTCCGGACCGCCTTGTTGCGCCAGCGGACATCCTGCCCGAAGGTCATCAACCGGTTCATCAGGTCGTAGCGGCGGACGATCCGACCGAACATCTCGGCGATCGCGGAATCCGGTTTGATTGCACCGGCGGCTGGTTGCTGACTCACAGGATGATCCCGAACGCGAAGACGACACCAAAGACGAATGTTAGCCGGGATGTGCCGACCAGAACCGGTACGAGTTCCCTGCCGGTTGCCTTGCCCACCGCAACGAAGAGCGGAATCGCCATCGGCAGCGAAACCGGAATCGCGAGCCACGCCCACGGCACGTCCATAAAGACGGCCATCACGAGCGGCACGAGATAGGCAATTGCGAAGAGTGCCCGGTATTCGAGGATGGTTCCGGAGCGTCCGAGGCGGGTCGCGAGCGTGTGCTTGTTGGCGGCGCGGTCTGTCTCGATATCGCGCAGATTGTTGGCGACGATGATGCAGGTCGCGATGCAGGCAATCGGAATCGACGCCCAGATCGCGAAAGCGGTCAAGTTACCGGTCTGGACATACGCGGACCCGGCCACCCCGACCAGTCCGAAAAAGATGAAGACGAAGAGATCGCCCAGGCCGTGATAGCCGAGCGGGAAGGGTCCACCGGTATAGGCCACTGCGCAGATGACTGCGGCGAGCCCGGCGATGAAGATCGGCCAGCCACCCTGATAGACCAGGTACAACCCGCAGATGATCGAAAGTGCAATCGTCAGGCCGATCGCCATCTGCATCTGGCGGGCCGTGACCAGTCCGGCCTGCATCACCCGCAGCGGACCGACCCGCTTGGCATCGGCACCACGCTTGAAATCGAAGTAGTCGTTGGCCAGGTTCGAGGTGATCTGCAGCAGCAGCGCAACCGCCAGCGCGACAATCGCGGTCAGCGCATCGAACCCGCCTTCATGCTGGGCAACGGCAGAGCCAACGATGATCGGCGAGATCGACGCAAACAACGTCTTCGGACGAATCGCATGCAACCAGATCTGGACCGGCGAAAGGTTCTCACTCATGCCGGGAAGTATGCGTCAGAGAGACAGCAAATCCGCCCGGATTAAGGCCCGGGCGGATTCAGATCTGCGTTGTTGTGGACGTTACGCCTCGACGATGACCTTGCCGGCCATGCCGGTTGCATCGTCTGGACCGCTGGAGTGCAGGATGCAGTAGTAGGGATACTCACCGGCTGCCGTGAAGGTCAGTTCGTATGTTTCCCCGTTCAGACCAAACATCCCACCGATTTCCGGGGGCAGACCCAGGAAGCCGGAGTTGTGATAGCCGGTGCCGTCAAAGTCCGCACCACCAGCTGGCATGAAGGTCTGGAAGTTCTGGATGATCTTCGGCGGGCCTTCCGGCTGTGGCTCGATCAGGGTGTCCTCGGGTGGTTCCGTGCCACCAAGGAACGTGACGGTGTGCGGTTCGCCGATTGTCCGGTCCGTCCAGCGCACGGTGTCGCCCACCTTGATCGTCACATCGCGCGGAAGGAATCCCATGACTCTGGCTCCGGTCATGCCGCCGACTCCCGCTGAGACATCCCATGCCGCTCCATCTTCGGTCATTGCCGGTGCCGCCTTTGCCTCTTCGATGGCAGCGACACCAACCGCGATCAGATCAGCCATTTCCTGCTGGGCGATCGCCTCATACCCGGCGACATCGGTTGGCAACGCGGCGCCTGCTTCCTGAACGATCACCTTGGCCGACATGACGACCGAGTGCGCGGCACAGGCATAGTCATAGGTTCCCGGTGCCGTGAACTTGAGGGTGTACGGGGGCATGTCCGGGGTTCGCAGAACGTCCAGTCCGGAATTGACCATGCCGGTCCCGTCGAATTCGGTCCGTCCATCCGGGAACGCCACCGCGGGGTTGATCTGCAGTCGTGGCGGACCTTCTGGCGAAGCTACCGGCGTCCCATCGACAACGTCCGGCACGAAAATCGGCGGGAATTCTTCAGGCGGTGCGATCGTGACCGTGTGGAACCCGGGCATACCCATCGGAATGAACTGCCAGTAGACCGTGTCACCGGCGTTGATCGTGATCTCCTTCGGAAAGAAGGCCTGGAGATCGGTGCCGGATTCCATATCCATGCCGCCAACCTGTACCTTCCAGACGTTACTGCCATCAGCCTGTGGACCGAGCACCGGTTCCGCGGTTGGCGTTCGCGTCATCGTGGGCCTGGGCCCGACCGATCGAGCCACCGGCGAGTCCGGCGATGCCAATGGCAGCCACGAGCTGAAGTGCGCGGCGGCGACTGATGCGACCCGCGGTGTAGTCCCTGAAAATGTCGGAAACGGTTTGATAGTGCTGGTTCATCGGTGATTTCTCTCTCTCATTCGATTTCGGTTAAGGAACGTTTGGTGATCTACGGCATTCGCAAACCGGCGAGCGACGCCATAACGTGAGTACCCCCTTTCTCAATCAGCAACCGGACATCACCCGACGGTGATGGTTCCGAGCATTCCCTGCATGCCGTGGTGTTTGCAGATGTATTCGAACGTGCCCGCTTCGGTGAACTGCCAGGTGAAGTGCTCTCCGGGCTGGATCTTCCCGGAGTCGTATGCGCCATCAAATGCGGCGATGCTGTGCCAGTTGCGCCCGTGATTGACCCAATCGACCGTTGCTCCAACCGGGATGGCAAGCGAGACTGGCTGGAAGCGGTCATCGACCATTTCGACCACGAACACATCACCTGCGCTCGCTTCCGGAGTTGCCTCGACGGGAGTGGGTGGTGGCGCCTCCGTGCTTTCCACGTGGTGGTGCATGCCATCGCCACCGGACAGAACCGGGGCCACCGGACCAGTCGGCGTCGCGCCGTCGTACCAGAGCGTGGTCATCATCCCGTTCGCCATGTGGTGTTCGATATGGCAGTGGACCATCCAGACACCCGGGTTGTCGCCAACAAGCTCGAGGTCATACCGCTCGGCCGGCCCGATCAGGACGGTGTCCTTGGTCAACTGGGCAACAGCCGGAACCTGATTGCCATCGGTGGCCACGATGCGGAAGTTATGGCCGTGGATGTGGATCGGATGTGGCTTTGCGCCGGCATTGATGAGCCGGATCAGGATCGTCTCACCCTCTGCGATGCCGATCGGCGGAATGCCCCCGTGCATCTTTCCATTGATAAGGAAGAGGTCGGATCCGTGCTCTCCTCCGCGGAGGATGCTGTCGCCTGGACCAACCGGTTCGAGTCCGGCCGCAACGGCGGGCGTCAGTTCGGTATCCCACTCGGTCACGATCATGGTGTATTCACGGTCGTAGACGGTTGTTGTGGGGTTGGGCTCGACGATGAAGGCGCCATACAGACCCATCGGTACCTGGGTAGCAGGGTCGGTATGGGAGTGATACCAGCGGGTGCCGGTCGGTTTGGCGATGAACTCGTACCGGAACGATTCGCCAGGTGCAACGGGTGCCTGGTTCAGTCCGGCGACCCCGTCCATGGCATTTGGCACAAACAAACCGTGCCAATGAATCGTCGTCGGAACTGGGAGATCGTTTTTCAGGTCAATGCGGACCAGATCACCCTCACGGACACGAATCTCCGGACCGGGCACTTGCCCGTTGTACCCCCAGACACGAACGGTGACGTCGTCCATGAAGTCCCAGTCGAATTCCGATGCAGTGAGCGTCAATTCATGGGTTCTGGTCGGGAGTGGTGTCGCCGGACCAGCCGTCAACAGGTTGTCAGGGAGCATTGATGACGAAACCGTTGCGACCGACGTTGCCGCCCCGGCTTGTATCAAGCCGCGCCGCGAGAGGACCTTTCGGGTTGCAGTTTCAGCCAAATCCTTCGGCAGGTGACGCATTGCGTTCCCCGTTCGCCTTTCCGAGACGCATCCGACCATCAGTTCGTTGCGGCCCCCGCCCAGAACCGACCAGGAGGCACCGCGTTATCTCTAATCTGGGGCTGGTGGCGCCCCGGAACCATTGACAGAACAAGGACAGTGATGCGGACAATCCAAATGTCCGCATGGGCAGGTCGCCCGATGGGTCAGTTCGCGTGCCAGCATTCCGGTCGGCCGGAGCGTCCGCCCGTTGTTCCGGACGCTCAAGCGATTGCTGCGTTTCCGGAGGCGGTGTCGTCTGAGGTTCCGTACTCGGATGAAGGCAACCGTCGACTCATGTGAGTGCCTCGGTTCTTATCGAACGTCGCCTGCGCGTGACTGAATCACCCCGCTGCACGTTCGCCAGCACGTCTGATTGGATGGCTCGCTCATCATAGATACGAGTTCGCGATGAGTCAATCCGCCAAGAAACAAACAGCATATAGCTAGTACATGTCGTCAAACTGATATACACGATGCTATTCACTATCTGCTTGGCGTAGTAAATCTCACACAAGTCATGATGGTAGATCGGGCAGATTCCGAATACCCGCCGCTCCAGGTGTAAGAAACCAGGCAATCGGCATTTGGTTGGCGGTGGTGAATGTTGGCTGAAATTACCGTAATCCTACGGATAGGTCCTTTCCGGATTCCCTCATAGCATCAAGGTGAAAGACATGCCTGATGAATGACGGGAGAACGCGATGCGACGAGTTTCTGGTGAGCGTTGGTTCACCCTTGTAGTGGTGGCTGGAATCCTGCTCTCAGGACTCCTGATCTCGGCACGAACGTCACCTCCGGTTATTGCCGCTGGTCCTGGCCTCTCCATCAGCGGGTCGGTTACCGGTGGCGGCAACATGACCATCCGCGTCACGCTTGCCAGAACCAACCTGACTGCAATCACCGTCAAGCTCAACTCGTCGCGACCATCAATTGTTCCTGTCCCCGCCACCATGACCATTCCCCGGGGAGCCGGGACCGCATCAATCCAGGTCCGGACAGTCGCGATCAATGTCGACCGAACCGTGAACATCACCGGATCATGGCTGAGCGAGCGGCAGACCAAATCGATCCTGGTCAAGGCACCACGGCTGGAAAATCTGGTCCCAACCGAGCCGATCATTGCGGGCGACTACTTCAGGGTGCGCGTCTCGATCAGCGCACCGGCACCGTCCAGCGGGCTTTACGTAACCTTCGATCCGTCCGGTGACTATCTGCATGACGAAACAGTCCGCATCGCACCCGGCAAGACCTCGGCGAGCACGAGCATGCGGGCCGCCAACATCCTCCCGGCGAGCAAACAAACTACCCTCACCGCCAGGCTCAACGGACGCAGCCTGACCATTGGAATCACTATTTACCGGTCCGACCAGTTCACGGCCACGCCGATAACGCCCACCCAAACACCCGGGGTGTCGCCGACATCGTTCAACGGGTCCGTTACCCCGACCCGGACACCGACACCATTCAACGGCTCCGTTACCCCGACCCGGACACCGACACCATTCAATGGCTCCGTTACCCCGACCCGGACACCAACTCTGGTAATCACGCCTTCACTGACTCCATCCCGAACGTCGACTCCATTCAACGGCTCCGTTACTCCGACCCGAACGCCAACCCTGGTCAACACGCCGACGCTGACGCCGACCAGAACGCCGAGTTCGACGGCTACGCCAACCCGTACAGCCACCCCAGTGACGCCGACCGCTACGTTCACGGCGACAACCACTGCAACTCCGTCGATCGCTTCAGTTTCAATTGATTGCCCGTCGTACATCTTTGTTGGGAACTCGGCGACCTGCCAGGCTGGTCTGTCGTTCTGGGTCTACGGCAATTTGCCACCGCAGACGATCCAGCTCAGCACGGCCAACGGCTATGTGCTCTTCCCGTCGGCCCAGGTTGTCCTGCCACCCCCGGCATTCATTGCGACCTTCACGATCACCGGCGGTTCGTCAGGCGGGCTGGAAACAATCACCGCATCGGTGGACACGGTCTCGACCCAGGCAGCGGTGCAGGTCGCGAACAACGCCGCCACAATCGATTGCCCGACGTACACGTTCACGGTTGGAAACGAGGTTCAGTGCGGATTGATCCTCTCGGAACCGGCACCGGTTGATCTCGTATTCACCCGGTATCAGGCCAGCAGCGACGTCAACATTCCCGACACTATCGTGATTCCGGCAGGATCTACCGCCTTCTACTTCATCGCCCGGCGCCAAGTGACTCGGCTGGTCCCTACGACGTGTACTACGCCGGAAATGGATATCGAACCGACACCATTCAGATCAGTTCCGAACCGCCACCAACACCAGGGACCTGATCGGCGGCTCGAACTCGGGAATCCTTGCCGCTCCGTTTGTGCATTTGCTACAGACGGAGCGTGCTTTTGCCTCACCGTCGGGAATTCCGGAATTGACTGACGCTACAGGGATTGCTAGCCTACCGAGCGGGCTAAACCCCGGTCTGACCCTACCAATTGAATCGCAAGGAGTCCTTATGCAGGAGAACGAATCAGTTCAGCGACTACTCGAGGCTTATCAGTCTGCCGGACTTTCCCGCCGCGATGTCATGAAGCGTGCTGCCGCCCTCGGCATTTCGATTCCAGCGATCGCCGCACTTCTTGCCCAGGCTGCTCCGGCTTCAGCCGCGCCAATGGGTGGAACTCGCGCAGTCGGCGTTCGTCGACAGGATGCGACACCAGGCGGAACCCTGCGTGAAGGCTACGACCTCGACTTCTCGCGGATGGATCCGATCAACACCTCCTGGTATGACCCGGGCTTTTACGCCCTCTACGAGCACGCCATCACCATCGATCCGGACAGCGCCTACGTTCCACAGATCGCCGAGTCCTGGGAAGTCTCCGAGGATGGTATGGCGCTGACCCTCAAGATCCGCACGGGCCTGAAGTTCCACTCCGGCGCCGTCCTCGATGCCGCAGCGGTCAAGTCGGTCTATGACACGATCAAGGACCCGGCCAGCGCATCGCCACTCGCATCCCTCTTCAATCCGGTTGCCAGTATTGATGCACCGGATGCCACCACGGTCGTGCTGAACTTCAGCGCACCGTATGCCGACATCTACAACGTCATCAGCACCGGCTACTGGGCAATCGTCAACACCGCCTTCCGCGCCAATCTCGGCGAGGAATACGGTCAGCAGGAAATCGACGGTTCCGGCCCATTCACCTTCGTCGAATGGGTCCCGGGCAGCCACGTTGAGGTCAAGCGCTGGGAGGAGTACCCGGGCTCGATCGTTCCGTACTTCGAGAACAAGGGCGTCGCCTACCTCGACGGAATTCGCTGGACCACGATCCTCGAGCAGTCCCAGCGCGCGACCCAGATCGAAAACAACGAAATCGATTCAGTTCACGCGCCGGCGTTCCAGGATGTCGCCCGGCTTGAGGGCAATGCTGATCTGAACACGGTTCGCCTCAAGGAATGGTCCGGCTACTTCATCGGCCTCAACTTCGAGCGCACCGAGTTCGATTTCCAGGACGTCAAGATGCGTCAGGCCGTCTCGCACGCAATTAACCGGCAGGCGATTGTCGATGCGCTGCTCTTCGGCGAAGGTGAGCCGCTCTATGGACCAATCACCACCGCCGACCGCTATTACGCACCGGATGTCGAGGCGTACAACCAGTACGATGTCGAGCTCTCGAAGTCGCTGGTGGCCGAGCTTGGCTGGGTTGCCAACGGCGATGGCATCCTCGAAAAGAACGGTGTTGCCCTTGAGTTCGACGTCGTCGTTCAGGCCGAGTCGCTCAATCAGCAGTTCGGTCAGGTCATTCAGGATCAGCTCAGCGAAATCGGCATGAAGGTCAACGTGGTCTCACTCGACCGCGGCACGTTCTTCGGCGAGATCGGCTCCGAGACCGGCGTCGATTGCCACCTCTTCTACTGGGCGTGGCCGGTTCCTGCCGACATCATCCAGATCTTCATCAGCACCGGCACGATCCCGGGCCCGAACTGGTCCCGCGCCAGTGTCCCGGCCGTCGACGACGCCATCACCGCCTGGCAGACCGCTGCCAACGAGGATGAACTGCGCGAGGCCGCCCGCCTGATGCAGGTTTCGGTCGCCGAGAATCTGCCGATCGTCTCGCTGGTCAACCGGAACAGCGTCTGGGTCAACCGCAAGTCAGTACACGGGTATCTGCCACACCAGTGGAACCTGTACCCGTACTACAACGACGTTTGGCTCGAGCAATAAGTCTCTTCTGAACACGACCCCGGTTGCGATTGACCGGGGTCGTGTCATTGGTACGGAGGAAACCCCTTGGCGGGATACATCATCCGCCGAACGCTACGAATGCTGGTGATCCTGGTCTTTGCCTCGATCGCGGTCTTCTATGCGTTGCGGTTCGCCTCCGGAGATCCGAGTAACACGCAACTCAATGCGGTCACTCGTGCAGAAGTACGGGAGGCGTATCGAGAGCGCCTCGGTCTGAACAAGCCGATCTATCAGCAGTACTTCATTTATATGAAGAACGTTGCCCAGGGCGACTTCGGCAAATCACTCGTCAACGGTTCATCAATGGGTCAGTTGCTGAGCGAGTACGGCAAGAACAGCCTGATTCTGGGATTGACCGCCTTCCTGCTCACCCACCTGATCGGCATACCACTTGGGATACTGGCTGCGGCCAGACGCAACACCGTGGTCGATGGTCTGATTTCCGGCTTCAGCGTGCTCGGCATGGGCATCCCCAATTTCTGGCTGGCCTTGCTTCTTATCCTCGTCTTCTCATCAAAATTGCATTGGTTACCCTCATCTGGATGCTGCGGACCGAATTACCTGATCATGCCGGCGATTGTGCTGGCGGCAGAAGGCACTGCGGTCACGGTCCGGATGATGCGCTCGTCAATGCTCGAGCAACTGAGTCAGGACTTTGTGCGGACCCACCGGGCCAAGGGACTGAGCGAGCTCAAGATCATCGGGCAGCGGGTCTCACGCACGGCACTGATCCCGGTTGTCTCACTGGCCGGATTACGACTCGGCTGGGTTGTCGGCTATTCGCTGATCGTCGAGACGATTTTCCGCTGGCCCGGTGTTGGCTACCTGCTCGTTGATTCGGTCATCCGGCGGGATTACCCGGTCGCCCAGTTCTTCTCGCTCCTGCTGGTGCTGGTGGTTGTCGTCGCGAACCTGTTGGCTGACCTGGCCTACGGATTTGTCGATCCGCGCATCCGGGACGCATAGGGATGACACTCGCCGAACTGGCCACCGAAACCGCCCCATCCCTGGTCCCGACCATGCCGCAAACGCGCGGTCGCTTCTCCACATTCTGGCGACGGATGAAGTCGAACCCGCAGGCCCTGTTCGGGTTGGTGGTCTGCCTGCTCTACGCATTCCTCGGCACGATCGGCCCGATGCTGACGACCCAGGACTACGCCGATCAGGATCTGATGGCCACCTTCGTTCGACCGCTGAGCGAGGGGCATATCCTCGGCACCGACAACTTTGGCCGCGATATCTACGCCCGCCTGACCGTCGGCATCCGGATTTCCCTGCTGGTCGGCTTCGGCGTGACCGCAATTTCGATGGTTATCGGGATGGTCTTCGGGACGCTCGCCGGGTATTACCGGGGCTGGGTCGATACGGTCGTCAGCGCGGTGGTCGAATTCACCTGGGGCTTCCCGCTCATCCTGATCGCGGTAATTCTGACCGGTGCGTTTGGTCCTGGACTCAAGGCGACGGTGCTGGCCATCGGGCTGATCAACTGGGCCGGGTTCGCGCGGATCATCCGCGGTGAAGTGATGGCACTTCGGGACCGGGAGTTCGTCCAGGCCGCGCATTCGATCGGCGCGGGCAACAACCGCATCCTGATCCGCCACATCCTGCCCAATATCGTCGCACCCGCTCTGGTCATGGCGTCGTACTACGTGGCACTGGCGATCATCGCCGAGGCGGGACTCTCGTTCATCGGTATGGGCGCGCAACCACCGCTGCCAAGTCTCGGCGTGATGATTGCCGATGGGCGTAACTACATGCTGCTCGATCACTGGATTTCCACGATCCCCGGTGTAGCGATCATTCTGATCGTGATGGGGCTGAACTTTCTGGGCGATGGATTGCGGGATGTCCTCGATCCTCGTCTTCGGCGTTAGCGATCTGCCGGAAGGGCAGGGGAGGTACACACGGTGAGTGACGAAGAGGTAAAGGACGAGTCCTGGCGAGGGAAGGTCGGAAAGCTGAGCGAAGAGGACATGGAGGCGTTTCTGGGCACCGAAGTGCTCGCGCGTCTGGCCTGTCTCGATGGCGAGGGTTGGCCGTATGTGGTGCCGCTCTGGTTCCAGTACAAGGACGGCGGCTACTACCTGATCGGTCGGGAACGGGCCGATTGGTGCGAGATGCTGGTCAAGGACAAGCGCGTCTACCTGACCATCGACGAACCAGGCAGCCTGCGCAAGGTGATGGTTCGCGGTGAGGCCGAGCTGATCGAAGGGCCAAATGTCGGCGGCAAGTGGGTCGCGATCGCCGAAGAGATGTCCTACCGCTACCTCGGACCGAACGGACCAAGCTATCTGGTTCCGACGCTGACCGAGCCCCGCTGGATGTTCTTCGTCAAGCCGCTCAAAACCAAGACCTGGCAGGGTGTCGACTGGGCCAAGAAGTACAAGCACTCCGATTGGGGAGCCACAGATTAGCACCCCAACACCTGCGCCGTTTGCATTCCCGGTCCCAGACGGCCCCGAACTCCGTGGCCAGATCTGGGCCGGGGATGGCGATACCGTGCTGCTCGTTCACGACGTCGGGCAGGACCTGGACGCCTGGGGATCAGTCGCGACCGACCTGATTGCTGAGGGCTATCAGGTCGTGGCGATCGACCTGCCCGGGCATGGTCTGTCCGATGATCCGTGGGATGCGGACACGTTCCCGGCGGTCGCATCGTTGCTGATCGAATCACTGCGTGAAAATGGGTCCGGTCGCTGTTTCGTACTGACCGCAGGTTCGTTGGTTCCGCTGGTCGGGCAGGCGGCGCCGGATGCCCTGGTTGCGCTTTCGCCACGACTGTCACCTGGCTGGACACGCGAAATGTCGGGGGTCCCGTGCCTGATCCTGGTCGGTTCGGCCGATCGCGACGCGGCGGCCGAGGCAGAAACCTACTTCCGCAAGCGAACCGGCTGGTGCGTAGTCAGCAACTTCGGCGTTCCGGAAAACGGCACGGCGCTCCTCGGGACTCGCTGGTCTACCCACATCATGGAGCAGACAATCTCCTTCCTCCGGGACTACCGCACGCAACCTGGATCTACCTGAAGGTACCGACAATCCAACCATCTGATGGCGCTTTGGTCACCCGTCCGGGTGCCGTTCGGCAGGGCCGGTAATGTTCATTTGGGTGATGAATTCTGGGCCTGTTCGTACGTACTCTGATGGGAGCTACCAGAATCAGTTTCTGGGGATGAAACGCACCTATCAGGCCTGAGTGATCGTGCACCGCCTTCTCCTGCGAATGCCATGGCAATCAACGAACGATTCCAGCACCTGGGATGAAGATTTTCACGCCCGTCTGAGCCGCACACTCGCCTCGATCCTCTTCATCGTCTCCGGCGTCGTGCAAATTCTGACGCTGATGATTCCCAGTCCGATCGGACGGAACGAACTCGGCATCCTGGCCATTGGCTTGATCAATATCACCGCCGGAATTGCCGTCAATTTCGTGCCGGCGTATCGATTCCGGCAGCCTCGACTAACGTTGCTCCTGATTCCTGCGACATCTGCATTAGTCGCGATGCATAACTACTTCAGCGGACCCGATCTGCGACCCTATGCCGTTTTTTACGTGGTCTGCTACGTTTGGCTGGGAATCGCCAGGCCGCGTGGCACGTCACTTCGAACCGTCCCAATCCTGGCAGTTTCATACATGGCACCGATGGTCGCGCACGGGACGGCAAGCTGGGCGAATGCCAGTTCGTTGGTCTACGTTGTGCCGGTTTGCGTGCTGGTCTCCGAAACCCTCGCCTGGATTGTGGTTCGGTTGCGGGCCTCCGAGTCCGAACTTGAGCGGCGCAAACACGTCGATGCACTGGACCGGGTCGAGTCCCGACATCGGGCGTTAATCGAGCAACTGCCGTCAGCGACCTATATCCTCACCGAAAATCGCGAGAACCCACTCGAATCACGGTTCGAATACGTCAGCCCACAAATCCAGGCGATGTTTGGCGTTGATCCATCCGAGTGGGTCGCAAGTCAGCACCGCTGGATCAGTCTGATCCATCCGGAAGACCGGGAGCGCGTTCTGGCGGTTGATCTGGCCACGTACAAAACCGGCGAACCATTTGATCAGGAGTACCGGGTTGTCCGCGACGATGGACAGGTTGTTTGGGTCCTGGAGACTGCCCGCCGGATCGAAACGGAGCACCCTGATGAATACACGTGGCTCGGCGAGTACTACGACATCACCCGCATGCGGGAAACTGAGGCGTCTCTCCAGGAAACGAGCATCCGGTATCAAACACTCATCGAGCAGATTCCCCTGGTTACCTACCTCGAAGAAATCAGCGACGACCTCGTTTCTACGTCCTTTGCCTATGTCAGCCCCCAGATCACGGAACTGACCGGATACAGTCCTGATGAGGTTGTTGCGGCGAACTCGTGGGTTGCGCTCGTGCACCCGGAGGATCGCGCCCGTCTGGAAGCGGCTGTTTCGGAAACAAATCGCACGCTCCAACCGTTCAGCGCCGATTACCGTCTGTTCACCAGAGACGGCCAGGTTGTCTGGGTCCACGATGAATGCGTGGTCGTCTATGACGATACCGGCCGTCCCAAGTACTGGCACGGCTTCTTCCTGGATATCACCCAGATCAAACAGGTGGAGGAGCAGCTCCGTCAAAGCGAGACCGATTTCCGTCTGCTCTTCTACAAGAATCCGCTTCCAGCATTTGTCTACGACCAGGAGACGCTGGCCATTCTTGAAGTCAACGAGCAAGCCATCGAACACTACGGATACGACCGCGAAGCATTTTCGACACTGCGCATCGCCGACCTGATTGCGATTGATGAGCGAGACGGACGCCGACGAGCCGAGTTCCGGATCGAGCACGCCAATCGCCACGTCACCGCGGGATGGGGACGTCATCCATGTCGAAGCGACTGCCTATCCGCTGACATTCCTGGATCGCCCGGCAATGCTCATGATCGCCCAGGACGTCACCACCCGCCATGCACTGCAGGCCCAACTCGCCCAGCAAGCCTTCCACGATCCACTGACCGGGCTGCCCAATCGCGCCTTGTTCCGCAAACGGCTCGACCGCGCGCTGGACGATTCCAATGCGGTAGGCGTTGTTTTCGTTGACCTGGACGACTTCAAGCGCATTAACGATTCGCTCGGCCACAGTGCTGGAGACGCGGTCCTGATCGCTGTCGCCGGTCGCCTGATCCCGTGTGTCCGGGCCGGCGATACGATTGCCCGGCTCGGCGGCGATGAATTCACCGTTCTCCTGGAGCACTGCACCGCGGCGGACGCGATCGGGGTCGTCGAACGGTTCTACGAGGCCTTGCGCGAACCGATCATGGTCGACAATCGCGAAGTGGTCATCAGCCCCAGCATCGGCATTGCGGTCGGCGACGAAACGATCACTGTCCCGGAAGAGCTGTTGCGGCGCGCGGATGTCGCGATGTACGTGGCCAAACGGACCGGCAAATCCCGTCACGTGATCTTCGCACCGGATATGGATCACGATGCCGTCCAAAGGCTCGATCTGGAATCCGACCTGCGCAAGGCCATCCAGCTCGATCAATTGCAATTGCATTACCAACCGATCAGCCGGATTGAAACCGGAGAGATCCTCGGACTCGAAGCTCTGGTCCGCTGGAACCACCCGGAACATGGAATGATTTCACCAGCCGCGTTCATCCCGCTGGCCGAGGAGACCGGGCTGATCGTTTCGTTGGGCGAGTGGGTCCTGCGCCATGCCTGTGCCGAACTCCGCCGATGGCACGATCTCCGCCCGGATCAGGCGCCAGTCAAGCTCAGCGTCAACATCTCGGCCCGACAATTCCAGGACGGTCGCCTGGTTGAACGAGTGCAATCGGCGCTGCAATCATTCAACATCGACCCATCCCATTTGACCCTCGAGATCACCGAATCCGTTGCCTTGAACGACCTGACCGATACCCGGGAGACCTTACGCGCACTCAAGGCAATCGGCCTGCATCTGGCAATTGACGATTTCGGGACCGGCTACTCCGGGCTAGGTTACCTGCAGCGCTGCCAGATCGACACGATCAAGATTGACCGCTCGTACATCCACGGCATCTGCACCAACCCCGGTGACGAGGCAATGGTCCGGGCCGTATCTGCGTACGCCACCACCCTTGGCGTGGACGTGGTTGCGGAAGGAATAGAGACGCAGGAACAGGTCGACATGCTCCGCGCGATCGGCATCACGATCGCCCAGGGGTACCTCTATGCACGCCCAATGCCGGCTGAAGATGTCGAGCGGTTGTACTTCGCTCCGCTGGCCCAGATCGCCTGATCCCCACCTGCATCCTTCACCGGCGAGGGGCGCGGCAAGCAGCGCCACTACGCTGCCCTAACACCAATCTTCTCTGGTGTTCCAGGATCACTCGATTCCGCAGGCAGTGATTCCATCCGTGAATCCGGCCATGAACATGCCGAACCGCGTGTCCCCGTCACCGTGTGCTTCCGGATCGTCCGCGGCCGTGCCAGGTGGATCGGCGAGGTAATCCTTGATGCCGGTCTCAACCCGCTGCAGTTCGCGTGGCTGTATCGATCCATTCGCGGCGGCGTCACCCATCCAGGCACCGGCCAGACAATCGGCCTGCAGTTCGATAGCAAGACTGTTGCCATTGACGCCGCATTCCTCCTGGAAACAACCGGTCAGCTGCAGCACTTCCTGAACGTGATGACCTATCTCGTGCGCGACGACCATGTCCACCACGATCAGGCCGTATGGCAAGAGTCCCCCGGTGAGATCCTCCAGGTCCAGATACACCGTCTCATCGGCCGGACAGTAAAACGGACCGTCAAAGCCCGGAGTCGCATCGCCACACCCGGTTTCGATCGGCTCCAGGAAGGTGATGTACGCAGGAACGCGGTACTCACTGCCCAGGTCTACGAAGGTCGCCTCCCAGAATGCGTCGATCTCGGTCGCGACCGTACGCACCGATTGCTCGATGTCGGCACTGTCGGTCGCCGGGATTTCAGAGTCGCTGCTCTCGATGGAATCGAACACCGGAGCTATGGCCTCGAATTGGGCATCGAGATCGTCCGGATCCATGAACGCAGTCAAGATCAGCACGGCCGAATCCGGAATCAGATTCCGACATTCGAGATAGACGATGCTGTTGAGTGCGTCACCGGATGCGTCCGGGAGCTCATAGATTCCGTACGCCCAGCCGTCGCCGATCTCTTCCAACGGGTTGCCGTCGTCATCCGTTAGTGTGTCGAGATCATCCAGATCGCTGTCATTGGCGATGCCAACCCGCTCACCTTCAAGGCACGATTCAGGATCACCCTGGTAGAAGTAAACGCCGTCGACATAAACGTTCGCGCCTGCCGATTCCAGCGAGATGGAGTCGTATTCATCCTCGGAAAAGGCGTCGATCACGGTCCAGATTTCATCATCCCATTCGAGTGAGAAGTCGAAGGTCGGGCTGGTCCAGGTATTGCCATCGACTCCGACGAACTCGTCGTCCTGGGCAAACGCGCGACCGGAAGGCACGAGCACGGAGGAGAGAAGCAGTAACGCGAAGGCAAACCGCCCAACGCGGAACGTGACGGTACTCATTGATCGATTCTCCTGGCCGGATTGGGTTCGATTGTGCGCATTCGCAGCGTCAGGATACCCGGTTTCGTCCAGTTAGCCCGCGTCAAATCCGCCGTGGGCAAGAACGCATCAGTCCCGACCCCAAGGATGGAGCCGGGACTGAAAAGGCAATTCGCCTAAAGCGGAGCGGATTCGAGATCTGCTAAACGATCCCGCGGGGTACGACGTACCAATAGATCTTGTTGAAGAGCATCTTTTCGTAGTGATAGAAGTGGCTCGGCGCAGGCGGTTTTGGCGGATTGGCGAAATCGAACACCAGTTGCGATGCCTGCCCATGCCCGGTCTCCAGGAAGCAAAGTACATGACCGTCGTAGATCGGCAATCCTTCGTCGCCTGTTCCCCTGACTCGGGCTTGCAGACGATCCGCGAGTACCTTAGCTTCGAAATGAGCCGCCGAACCACTCTTGGAGACCGGGATGTCGGTTGCGTCGCCAATTCCGAATATGTCCGGCTGATCCTTGACCTGGAGCGTTGATCTGTCCGTCGGCAACCATCCCAGGGTGTCACCCAGGCCGGACGAGGTCACAATCTCTGCCCCCCGGTGGGGCGGCACCATAACAAGCAGGTCGTATTCAACCTCCGAGCCTTCCATCGACGTAATCGTGCGGGTAGCCGGATCGATGCTCTCGGTGTTGAAGAATGTCTCGTACCGGATGTTGCGCTCCTCAAGCATTGGAGTCACGAATTCGGAGACGCTCTCGATCGTGAAGACCCGGTTGATTGGCGAGAGGTAGAGGATGTCGGTCTTGTCACGAATTCCGCGCTTCTCGAGGTACTCCTCGACCTTGAACGCAAACTCGAGCGGAGCGGGTGGGCACTTGTATGGAATGTCCGCGACACCGATCACGAGTTTGCCACCTTCGAATGCGTCGAGAGCCGTCTTCAGTTCGAGTGCCGCTTCTTCTGAATAGAAGTGATGCGCACCTTCACTGAAACCTGGCACCGCGTCCGGTGCAATCTGGGCGCCGGTTGCAATCACAAGCGTTTCGTACGGCAGTGTGTCGCCGTTGGCCAGCTCGACCTGTCTCGCGGCAGCATCAATTCTGGTGGCGTGGTCTGTCACCAGGTTGACCCGTTTGCTCAGCAGGCTTCGTTCAGACTTGACGAGGTTGCTCGTCTTCTCCTCTCCAAACGGAAGGTACAGCCAGCCCGGCTGATAGAGATGCTTGCCGGTTGTGTCGACAACCGTCACCTCAACTTCGGATTTCTTGAGCTTCCGCACCATCAGGTTGGCCAGGAGTGTGCCACCGACACCTCCGCCCAGAATTACGATTCGATGAGTCATGACACGTCTCCTGCCGAATGTCCGGCTACCTAGTGCGCCTTGCGGATGAAGAAGCTGCTGTAGCCCTCTTCCGGGGTGACGCTGATCATTTCGTGCTTTGCCTTGGCCACCCAGGCTGGAATGTCCTTGTTGGAACCAGGATCACTGGACAGGACCTGGATCGTCTGGCCCACCTGGACGCTCTTGACGCCTCTGATCAACTCCAGCAATGGCCCCGGGCAGAAGCTGCCACGCGCATCGATTTCCTTGTCGATCTGAACACTCATGACTGATGCCTTCTCTCTTTCACGTCAGCTAGATAAACAGGTTGATATTGGCGTCCTTGGCCTCATCGACGAACGAAGCGACTCCCGTCACGTCCTCGACGATCGGATCGAGATCATCCAGTGTCCAGCCGAACAGCTCCATCGTCATGCTGCACGCCTTGACGTGGACGTTGCCGATTTCCTGCGCGTCGTAGAGCGTATCCAACCAGTGGCGAACGCCCTTGGCCTGCATCGCCTGCATGGCCGGCTCTGCAAACTCGGCAAAATCGGAACTGAACTTCATGTTGGTGCGAACCTGGTCCTTGCGGAATGCGTTAAGACCCCAGAATGTCAGGAAGATATCGACATCCTGACCCATCGCCGATGCACCTGTCGCAAGCGTCGAAACGGCCATGAGCTTATCGACGGTTCCTGAAAAAACGATGATGGACATCTTGTCGGCCACGAACTGATTCCTTTCACGTAGACGGGCGTTTCCACTTTTCAAACGTCCCGTAGATAACCCTACCGGGGTACCCATATCAAATGTGAAGGAAGCCGATGCCATCCTGTGACAATTCCGCGACAGTCACGATCACAGGCGCCGGGCTGGTTGACTTCGTTGTACAGAGATTTAGCAGCTATTGGGACCCACTGGAGAGGAGACGACTGGTCAGTCTTGTGGCAACTTTCACACCCGGACGTAGTGCCTCTATTCGACTCCGCAGGCGGTAAATCCGCCTTCAAATCCAGCCATGCGCGACGCCTTCTGTTCCTCGCCTGAGGCATAGTTGCCCTGTGCTTCGCCCAAGCGCTCTGCGGCGGATTTGATCCCGGCCAGAATGCGATACTCGGCCCGTTCGTCCAGAAATCCGGTGGCGAAGGCGTGCTGGATCCAGGCACCCGAGAGGCAGTCAGCCTGCAATTCCACCTCAACCAAGTCCCTGGAGTTCGGGCAACCATCAGCGTCGCAGCCGCTGAGGCCGAGCAGGCTTTGTACGTGGTGACCAACCTCATGGCCGATGGTGTAATAAATCTCCGCGTGGCCGAGGAGATACACCTCCAGCTTGTTGACCTCTATGTCGAGATAGATGGTGTCGTCTACGGGGCAATAAAAGGCACCCCCCATCTCTTCGGGTCCACCACCGCAGTCGATAACAATGGGAAACGACACCAGCTGGTAGTTCGGGGCCGGATAGGCGAGACCGCGTTCAGCCAGGATATCTGCCCAGAATGCGTCGACGTTGTCGGCCATCTGCCACATCTCGTTTTCAAGCGCTATAAGATCCAGGGGAGGGACACCGTCCGGCCCTGGCAGGACAGCCACCGAAATCCCCAGCACCGCGTCAAACAGTACCTGGTCCATCGCGGGATCGAGGAATCCGGTCAGAATCATGATGACCGAGCCTGGAACGATGCTGCGACATTCGAGATAGACAATGTTGGCAAGCGTCGCATCTTGTGCGGATGTGGGGAGCTCGTAGAACCCCTGTCCCACGTCCTCGCCTATCGTTTCAACTGGTCCACCGGCCGGAGCCGAAACGGGAACCAGTTCTGTCAGTCCCTGGTCCGTGGCAATGCGATGCGTTTCCCAGTGGTCATGCACGTGTCCGGCTCGCCATCATATGAATAGAGGAATTCAATTGATACGGAGGCTCGGGGGGACTGGAGCACCAGATAGTCCAGGGTCAGCGACGAGTACTCAACTGAGACCTCCCAGATCTGATCGTCCCAGGCCGCGGTGTACCCGAATGTCGGGCTGATCCAGGAGTTGCCATTCAGGCCACTCACCTCGTCAGACTGGGCGGAAGATTGCGAGATTGACGAAGCGAGCAAGACGCAAACAACCAGAATGGTCGCAAACCGGTGTGCTCGCATGGACGAACGTTGCATCGGTCAGGCTCCTGCCCGTTACCAACTGGGGATGTAGCGAATCGTACGGTCAGGGTAGCCGATTCCCTCGGAACATGCGTACTCCACTCAATCACGTGACGGTACCCGGCAGTCGATTCGCAGTCGATCATGACGGGTGGCAAACTGTCCCGGATCGCACAGGGTTGGAGGAAATTGCGGCGTGTTCATCAAGACGGTCCCTGGTCGATTGCTCCACCATTTCCGGACCCGCATTTGCGCTAGTCGCGCAGATTCCGTGACCCAATCAGATTCGGCAACGCGGGGAATCCTGCTGGTCGAAGGGGTGAACGATGTCGGCACGTTCAAGGCGTTCCTGGCCAAACTGCCGGGAACGTCAATGCCGACGAAGGACCAGGAGTTTCTGATTCTGCCCCTCGGCGGCAATACCCTCGTCAATGGCAGCCGGAGAGCCGAACTGGAGGAATTCACCAGGCTGAATCACCCGAAATTCGTGGCCGTGATCGACAGCGAACGAAACGGACCAGACGATTCGGCGGACAAGGCGCATACGGCGTTCAAGGAGCTCTGCGACCGGATAGGCCTACGCTGCTACGTCCTCGAACGGCGCTCGATCGAGTGCTACTTCACCGAAGCGGCAATCCAGTCGGTGTACGGGCCGGGATTCCATGCGTTCGGCGAATACGGAACACAACCCTACGGCTGGCACAACCAGCAGAACGCCGCGGTAGCCAGAGCGATGAGCCTGGAGGACATCGCCGGTACTGACCTGGAGCGGATCCTGCGGGAGTTGTAAACGAATCCAGGCAGAGGCCCAAACTTGGCGTTTCGGTCCCTCTGGTTACGCACCGACGCAGGCGGCGAATCCGCCCGTCGTAGCCCAGGTCGAACGCCGCTCGTTGTTGCTCGCCTGTTCCGTGCACACCGTCGTCTTCTGCCAGTTCGAAGACAGTCCAAATACCCCGCAGGATTCGCCATTGGGAGGGTTCATCGAAAAAGCCGGAGGCAAACGCGTCCTTCATCCAGGCTGCGGAGAGGCAATTGGCCATGAGCTCGCTGTTCACGATTACTTCCGCCGTGTTGCAATCGTTGATCTCGCATTCGCCAAGATCGAATGTAAACCAGACGTGGTGGCCCATTTCGTGACCAAGGGTGAACTCCCAGAAACCCATGAAGCCAGGAAGATACATCTCCCCGGTCATGAACGCTTCATCACTAAGCCGAAGGAGCCCCGTACCGTAACAGTAGGTCGGAACATCCAGCGTGGTGGCGGTTCCCAGGCAATCATCTTCGTACGGAAAGGCAATGTTTTCGTAGGTCGGCGGCTCAAACGTATAGTCAAGTTCTGCGTACGTATCCGTCCAGAATTCCTCTATGTCCGCAATGACGCTCCACATGTATTCGCTGAATTCGGCGAGATCCGGTTCGGCCAGCGGCTCTGGACTCAGTGTCAGAGAAACGAGCCCGGTGGCCTTCTCGGAATACATTGCATCGAAGATCGCCTCGTCGAGATACATAGTCTGGACAACAACGGCGTACCCCGGTATGAGCGTCCTGCAATCGAGATAGAGAACGGTGGTCAGTCCTTCGCCCATCGCTCCGTCCGGCAACGGGTACAGCCCAATGGCGCTGTCCTCGAAAACATCCTCCATCGGTTTTCCGTCTTCATCCTCACGCGGTACCAGTTTCTCCACACCAAGTTCCCGGGCAATCTGTTCGAGTTCGAGGTTCAGACACAACTCCGGGTTGCCAAGGTAGGAATAGAGACCTTCGACTGTGGCATAGGAGGCGGGGCCCTGGAGCCCGAGCATTGAATAATTCCAGGAGGAGTACTCGTCAACGGCCGTCCAGACCTCTTCGTCCCAGGTGACGTCGTACCCGAAGAACGGATCGACGTAGGAATTACCGGAAATCGCCGATCCGGAACTGTCCTGAGCGGAAACGGGGCTCATTGCGGCGACGGCGGACAACCCGATGAGCAAAGCGATCGCCAAATGCAGCAAACGGGAAACGCGACATTGCATCATCGTTAAGGGCCCCTGACCGACTCGACATATTCGATTCGTGATTATCGGCGTAGCCTACCCCACAAGACGTCTCGGTGCGAGTAGGGATTCCCCTATCCCGCGTAGGCGTCCTCGAGGATCTTCAGGTAGTCGGCTTTGGTGATCGGGCGGGCGTTGTGCGGAGTGCTGCCGTTGGCTTCGCTTGCTTCGGCCAGACGCTCGAAATCGGCTGGATTGACCCCCGGCAGATCGGCAAAGCGCGGAATCCCGACCCGCTCGGTCATGTCGGCAATCAGCACCGCCCCCTCGGCCGCGACATACTCATCGCCCCGACCTGCCCGCTGGACTCCCAGTGCCTCGGCGATATCGGCGTGGCGGGTGATATCGACCTTGGCGTTGAACTTGAAGACCCAGGGCAGGAAGACCGAGTTGGCGACGCCGTGCGGGGTGTCGTACAACCCGCCGATCGCTTCCGAGATGCAGTGGACCGCGCCGACATCCGTATTCCCGAAGGCCATCCCGGCGATCAGGCTGCCGTACATCATCGCTTCGCGGGCGGCGAGATTGCTGCCGTCATCGACGACCGCGACGACGTTCTCCGAGATCAGCTTCATCGCGCGCAGGGCGAGTCCATCCGAAACCGGATTGTGGACGGTCGCGGTGTATCCCTCGATGGCGTGGGTGAGCGCGTCCATCCCGGTCGCGGCGGTTGTGCCCTTGGGAACGGAGATGGTCAGTTCCGGATCGACCAGCGCGACCAGCGGGGCCATCCGCGGATCGCCAAGCGTCATCTTGAACATGCGCTGGGTGTCGGTGATCACCGAGACGGTCGTCACTTCGGTGCCAGTGCCGGCAGTCGTCGGAATCGCGATCAGGGGCAGCGGGTCGACATCGAACGGCCGGTGCATCTGCCAATCGGTCGCCACGCCGCCATTGGTGACCAGCATCGCGATCGCCTTGGCCTGATCAATCGGACTGCCACCGCCGATCGCGACGAAGAGCTCGGTGCCGAACGCCTTCGCCCGCTCGGTGCCGACGTTGCAATCGGTATCGCGCGGATTTGGCTTGACGTTCTCATCTATATCTATGGAAAGGCCGGCATCAATCAGCGGCTGAACCAGGCGATCGACCATCCCGGTCCCGCGCACTCCGGCATCCGTAATGACCGTGATTCGCTTCGCCCCAATCGCCTGGACCTCGGCGAGCAGACCAGCTGACGACCCGTTGGCCATGTGGACAGTGGTGGCGACGCGAAACTGACGAACAGGCTCGGACACGATCTGGGCTCCTTTGTGATCTGCGCAGCTACCTATATATAGGAAGTGTATGGGAGTCGGACGGATTTCCGGGATCGCTCACCGCCATCCCGACCTACACTTGGTTCATGAATCGACGTGAGGCGGGAATCCCGGATCATCCCGAATGTGCTGGTTGCGGCGTGGACCTGAGCGAGCCGTTTGGCTGGTGCTCGAATTGCCAGCAGGCGTACTGCGCGGAGTGCCGGACGACCCACCTCTGCCGACCGGAGTGCGCCGCCGCCGGGTGCTTTGCCGGGTTGTGCGTGCGAACCGTTGAGCAGGGCGAACTGGGCGGCTGGGTCAGTCCACCAATGCCGGATGGAGCAGCGAGCGCATGATCGCCGTCATTTTCGAGGTCGAACCGAAACCCGGCTGCCGGGATGCGTATCTGGATATCGCGGCCCAATTGCGACCGCTGCTCGACCAGATCGACGGGTTCATCTCGATCGAGCGGTTCGTCAGCATCACCAACCCGGACAAGGTCCTGTCGCTCTCGTTCTTCCGGGACGAGGCAGCCCTGGCCGAATGGCGACAACTCGAGCAGCACCGATCCGCCCAGTTCGCCGGTCGCAATCATCTGTTCGAGAACTACCGCCTCCGGATCGCCAGCGTCATACGGGATTACGGTATGACCGACCGCGCCGAAGCACCGGAAGACAGCCGCGCCGTCCACGACCACCCCGAATAGCGTCGTCAGCTCAGAGCAGTCACAGTCGCAGAGTCAACCGTATTCACCGCATGATCTGCGGCGAATACGTCTGCTAATCACCGCAAAAATGGTAATCGATGCCATTACAAAGAGACTTTGGCCTGCCGGTCAGGTGGTCATCAACCAGGCAGGCACTTGTCTTTGGAGGCGTAGACGACTTTGTACGAGACAAGTCGGATTTTCCTCATTGCCACAAAGTAGAACATTTGTGCTATCTTGGTGAAATGGGCTATCCGGGATGGCCGCAAGCAGAGGAGCGCGGTGTTGAGTGGACTCGGCAGACAACTAACTGAAACCGATTACGACTGGTCGGATAGCACCCAGAACCGAAGAGAGTTCGAGTTCGGGGTTCTCACGGCGCCGCTTCCAGAGTCGTGCGCGCTTCCGGGAGTCGAGCCGGGCGATCTGGTACTCATCTGGATTCCCGGGAATGACCCCGGCACGTACTTCGGCAGCACGGCGTCGCTGGTATGCGTGACCACCGACCTCCGAGGCACTTATGGCACAAGGGCTGGCGTCAGCTCCGATGACTGGAGCCTTTGCGGTCCGGGCGATGATATATGGGGGGGCATGTGCCGTCCGGGCTGCGTCCGACCTGATGCTGTTCGAGGTGGAGCAGCGAGGGGAGCTGGTGTACCTGCACCTGGACCTGCCTGGCGAATCGCTCTGCATCAGTTGCACCGAGTTTCGCAGAGCCGTCGAGCGGTTCGTTTCCGCGATAGCTGCGGCAGCGAACTAGCCGATTGAGCTGGATCGGCGGGCCTTCGCTGGATATCAAACTACTTTGAGCATCCACTCCCATGCCACGAACCGATCCCGTTGCCGATTGAACAGCTAAGGGACCAACTGTGATGGACCGCGGTGCAAGGAGGAACCGGTACCAGTGTCAGGCAGTTCAGTGACCGGTTCGTCGTCTTCGCCAACGAAGATGAAGGTAGATACGGCTTGGTCACCGCCACAGCGACCAATTGCTGGTCGACGATAAAGCGAATGAGGTCGAGAATGTCGATGTGCGGAAAAATCGAGCGAAACGGTCATGATCGCTGGCGCCGTAAGGGTAGCCCACAGAACGAACCGTCCCGGGATCGGATCAGAACAGGTCGTACTGGTCGGCCATATCGAGCGGGATCAGCCAGCACGAATGGCAGTCCGGGCACGATCAACTCAGGAACGATAGCGTCACCCGGATTGCCAGTGAGCAGTCGGCGCAACTATCAGATGAAGCTGGAATCGCAGATCGTCGCCGATCGGGTTCGAGAGATAGGACGAACATCCACCTGATGCAGGGATGACACCGAGACGTCGCGTCAATCAGCGACGCACAGGACAATCTCAGCCAGGCGATACTCAGTCGAATATCTAAGCCGTCGCGTGAAACCGCTGAGCGTGATCAACGAACTCCCCGGAGTACGTCCGTCCGAAGCGTAATGCGAGTCACCGTCATTGTCGAGAATAGGTCTTAACGTAGAAGGGAACATTCGCAGCGACGGGGGCAAGTGGCCGAGTCGTAAACATCGGCCCCGCGGCAATCCGACGCTCGGTGACGGTCACTCGTCCCGGTCGAATCGGACTGCGCGCTTGCCGTTGGAATTGAGGATGCAGCGAACAGGATCAGCACAGCCGCGAGCCATCGAAACGCAATCTGCTTTGGGATCACCGGTGATTTCCTGACTGCTATTTGCCTCGCCAACCGTTAATCGAAGTCTAGCCGGTCACCAGAAAACAGCCGGTCATGTGGTCGTCGACGAGGCCGGCGCTTTGCATGAAGGCGTAGACGATGGTGCTGCCGACGAAGGTGAAGCCGCGCTTCTTGAGGTCCTTCGACATCGCGTCGGATTCGGGGGTGGTCGCCGGAATGTCGGTCAGGGTTCCCGCCCGCGCCCGGACAATCGTCTCGCCACCGACAAACGACCAGATGTAGTCGCTGAACGACCCGAGCTCCTCCTGGATCCGCAGGTACCCGCGCGCGTTCTTGACCGTCCCCTCGCACTTGAGCCGGTTCCGGATGATCCCCGGGTTCTGCAGCAGCTCCTCGATCTTGTCCGGGGTGTATTCGGCGATCTTGACCGGGTCCCAGCCATCGAACGCCGCATCGAAGTGGTGCCGCTTGTTCAGGATCGTCCGCCACGAGAGTCCGGCCTGGAACCCCTCGAGCATCAGCAACCCGAACAGCCGCTGATCGTCGCGGATCGGCTTGCCCCACTCGTCGTCGTGGTAGGCCATGTAGACATCGTCACTCAGGCACCACGAACACCGCAATTTCCCGTCCGGCCCCGGCATCGCCACGCTACTCATCGATCATCCTCGTTCCCGGTACTTGCCCCAATGGTCGCGATCACGTCCGCATCGCTGACTTCGTCGAAATTGGTATAGAACTGTCCCACGGCCATGAAGTCATCGGGTGCCAGCGGACAAACCACGGCGTCAGCATGATCCGCAATCAGGGCGATAGCTGTCCGCGATCCGACTGGCACTGCGGCGATTATCGACTTCGGATTCATCGCCCGGACCTGCTCAATTGCCAGCAGCATTGTGGACCCGGTCGCCAGTCCATCGTCGACGATGATCACGGTTCGGTCTGTGCAATCCACCGCCTGTCGCGAGGAACGATAGGTCTGCTCCCGGGCGAGCGCGACCTGCTGCTGTTCGCTGATCAAACTGGTCAAGGTGCCCGGACTGATACCCAGCCGCCCGATCATCTCCGCATCCATCTGCAACTGCCCGTCCGCCGTCACCGCCCCGATCGCCAATTCCGGATTCAGCGGCGCACCAACCTTGCGCACGACAATCACATCCAGCGGTGCATGCAAACCCATGGCAACCTCCGCCGCAACAATCACCCCACCCCGCGGAATCCCGAGCACGACTGGTTGCTCGTCGGTCCACGTCAAGAGCGACCGGGCTAGCTGCGCACCGGCATCGATTCGATCGATATAGAGAGAGGGGCCACGTTGCTCCATGTCTGCTCCCAGGTGACCACCCTATCATTTCAGGTGGTCCGATGCAGCAATTGATGTCGTTGGAGGGGTGCAATTCGGTCGGTCGGCAATCGGCGCGATAGATCGGAGGCGACCCGAGGAAACGGGAGACAATCGAAGCGCATTTCCCGGAATTCAGGCACAAAACATGCGTAATTCTTCGGTACCTTTGTCTCCCACCGATCGGATCGCTCCGTGTCCGGACAGGTGGTACGATCCACGTCAGGTACCAGTTCAGATCGTCCTTCCTGCTTCATCGCCTCACTCTGGACGCTCGATGAAACCGGCCATTCCGACGTCCGGATTGCCTGCAGGATGATGCTCTGCACTGATCATTGGCAAAGGGAGCATCCATGCGACGCATTCTCCTCACTCTGCTTTTGCTCACAATCTCGGTTGGTTCATGGCCTCGATCGGCCGATGCCCAGGACGTTCAATACGACGTCAAGGATTTGATCCAGGCGCATGCCGATCCCGGGTTCGACAATGCTGGCCTCGGCGCGTATTCCATCAATGATGACGGCGTAATCGTCGGCTTCACTGGTCAGACCGATACGAAATCGAGTCCGTTCTACACGGTCGATGGCAAACCAACCCGGGTCAAGTCCGGTGAATTTGGGGCCACGTTTGGCGATATCAACAGCGACGGCGTCATCGTCGGGCGCGAGGTAACCCAGCGCGGGGCAGATGGCAGCCCGATTGGCGTCCCGGCCATGTGGGTCGATGAGCAGATCACGCGGCTGGAGATTCCGGCCGATCCAAATGGCGGTACATTGCTGACCGGTGCCGCGCGGTCCATCAACAACGACGGCCTGATCGTTGGGGACGTTATCTTCAGCGGTGCGGATAACCAGTACGTCGTTGTCTGGACTGATGGAGTGGCTTCGCTTCTGCCGGACGCCTACGGATACCCGTACTGTCAGGCCTGGGGTCTGGATGAATCCGGAATCATCGGTGGTAGCTGCTGGTCGCCGGATCTTGGCAGCCTTCAGCCAGTAGTCTGGATCGACGGGCAACCTCAGGCAATCGACGGCCCACCCAACACCGACACCTCCATCTATGCGATTACCGATACGGCCGATGGCGGGTACGTCATGGTCGGGCTGACCACCGATTCCAACGATGTCGTTTCCGAGATGAACGCAGTTGTCTACGAGAACGGCAATGCATCGTGGTTGCCGGCCATGGAGGGCTTCCCCCAGTGCCGCGCATTTGCCGTGTCGGAGACTCCGGAGGGCATTCTGGTCGGCGGCGCCTGCACGACGTCGGTTGATGAAGTCAACCTGGGATATGCGAACAGCAAGGCCGCGCTTTGGCTGAATGGCGAGCTGGTTGATCTCGATGCAGCAACCGGGAATGATGGCGAGTGGAACTTCATGCTGATCCGCTCGATCAACGAATCTGGTCAGATGATCGGGCTGGGTGAGCGCAACGGCGAACGGCGATCGTTCCTGCTGACTCCTGCGTAGCATTTAGATCCGTCGACACTGGGGGGTGACGCTACGTTGCCCCCTGTCTCTAACCGAAGATGGATCTCTTCTACCCGGTTCGAGGCAGTCGTTACTCCCAACCCAGCAACGAGTTAACCCACGTCGTGCAGGAATGGTGCCTGGCATCAGGCCACTCCCGTGAGCGAAGTAGCACCCGGTCATTGAGCTCCGATTCAGGCATGATTGCCTGATCTCGTATGTTTCTGCAGTTGACGTAATCATTGTGATTTCTGATACACTTTTGGCAAGATAACAGTTTGACGAATCCAGGTCCGATGAAGTTGCCCCAGGCAGGATGGCGACCGAAGCACCATACCCGACGTACGGGTTGGCTTCATTGGGATACCCGTCAAACACTTCGCTGTGAGGGAGCATTCGATGAGGCGTGTCCTGCTGGCTTTGCTTGTACTTTCGCTCTTGCCACTCTCCTGGTCATCAACCGCTCAAGCGCAGGACATCCAGTACGAGGTCACGGATCTTATTGCAGCGCACAAGGATCCGGCCTTCATCCAGCAAGGCTCCGGAGCAGTGGCGATCGAGGACTGGCGGGTTCATCGTTGGCTTCACGGGCGAATCGGAGATCAAGTCAAGTCCGTTCTATTACTGTTGGTGGACAAGCCAACTACGCGTCAAGACAGGCGAGTATGGTGCCACGTTCACTGATATCAACGCCGACGCCGTTATCGTCGGTCGCGAAATCACCGGTCGCACCGAAACCGGCAGTCCCATCGGGGTGCCAGCATATTGGATCGATGGCGAGATCACCCGTCTGGAGATTCCGGCGGACCCGAACGGAGGCACCTTTGTTTCTGGTCGCGCGAACGGGATCAACAACTGCGGTGAAATTGTTGGCGAAGTCACCTATGACGGTGATGACAATCGCCATGTCGTGATCTGGACAGCTCGGTCCACCACGATACTTCCACCTGCGTACGGGTACACCTACTGTGAAGGGCCGGGAATCAGCTGAAAACGGCACCGTTGGCGGAACGTGCTGGAATCCGGATGCACAGTCCCACCAGCCAGTGGTCTGGGTTCGCGGTGTGCCTCAGCCGTTGTTTGTTCCCGATCGGCTCAGGAACGCTGGCAACAGCCATCACCGACTTCGAGGGTGGATTCGCCCTGGTAGGTGGCATCTACACGGAAGGTGACGAGCGCAGACTCAGTCGCACGGTCTTCGATACACTACTCTCCATATTCGCTTCCAAGTCCGGACGGACTTCCCGGCTTGTCTGGCCGATACCGTAGCAAACACAGATGCTGGCCTGCTGGTCGCTGGTGCATGCGGACCGAATGCAGATGAACTCAATGTCAACCTGGAGACAAACGTCGCCGTCGCATGGCTGGACGGCGAATTGATCGATCTGGACGCCGCAACAGGCAACGACGGCGAGTGGACCTTCCTCTTCATTGCCGGAGTCAATTCAAGGGGCCAGATGGTGGGCTACGGCGAGCGCAATGGTGAACGCCGCTCCTTCCTGCTCACACCGGTCAATTAGCGATTTCTAGTCACATCAGAGCTAGACCGCCGCGGGGAAACGTTCTCCGCGGCAATCAACCTATCATGCTCGTTCAAGTCATTTATCTGGAAGGAAGCGCACGCATGCAACTCAATCGACGATCGCTTTTGGCGGGAACAGCTTTAGCCGCGACCTCCCTTCACAGGTATTCGACGCTCTGCACACGCTCAAACCGGCGAGTGGAGTCGAGAAAGGACCTGATCCAGCTTGAGGGCGAGTTGGACCATAGATGACTTCCCGTACTTTGGAAGCATCAACGACTTGAACGACTCTGGTGAAGTCGGGGGAGCGCTCATAGCGTCGGAGACGAAGATTTCACCGACCGTTTGGGCGGCAAATGGTAAGGGCAAGCGCCTGAAAAGCGGTGAGTTCGGCGGCGTGGTGAATGCGATCAACAACAACGGCATCGCGGCCGGTGTCCTCTACAACGTGTTTGGCGGGAGTGACTTGACTGAGCGGAACAGGCAGCGAGGAGTGGACGGGATCCAGGGATTTGGGTTGATGGTGAATTGATTCAGCTCGAATTGCCAGGCAGGGGCGGCAGCGCTACGGCAGTAAATGATGACGGGATAGTAGTTGGCTGGTTCCAGGATGAGGCGACTAGCTTCAAACGCGGCTTTTCGTGGCAATCGGGAAGTTCGATCGTGCTTCCGGAAACGGCTGCATGAGATTGTCAATCTCAATGTCAGTAGTAACGGGTTGATCAGTTGTCTTGTATTCGCGATACAGGACAGTCAGCAACTATTTGGGTCGTATCAATTGGTCGACGATTCGTGGGAACCATTTCCGATACCATCGGCGGATATCTCGGCTGCTTTCAGCGACGGCCGAACACCGGACTACTCCCTGAGGGGCATAAGTGACTCAGGCACCGCGTTGATGTGGGCGAATTATTCAGACGAAACCACGTCGGTTTCCGAACTCTTCAAGTACTCTGAGGGGGCATTCGAGAAAATCGAAAGTCCAAACAGCGATCTTCCAAATCTGGGTAGATCAATCCTCGGCAATGATGGATCGGTTATTGCGCGGGCATCGGCGTCTGACAGCGACGAAGAAGCATGGTACTTGTGGAGCGATGGGGTGGCAGAAGAAGTTACCGCGTTGTTCACCGCTGATGGAACGTTCGAGTTTCGAAGACCGATTGCAATAAACCGCAACGGTCAGATTCTGGTCTCAGCCTCGAACGCCGGCGAAGCCCCGCATGGCCTGATTCTGAGCAGAGGTTAGGATCGAAACTACCCACGCTCGGACCTTTGAGAAACATTCAGACGAGGCGGCACGCGGATTGTGCCGCCTCGTCATACGAATGGTCCGATTGCCTACGATTCGATATCAGTGTCCGGCGGAGCGTCGTAGTCGTCGTCATCGGCGGGTTGGGTGCCGGGGCGGAGGTCTTTTGGTTCGCGGCGGCTTGGCGTCCCGAAGCTCGGCTCTCCCCGCAGCGTGGCCATGTGCCGCTCCAGTTGGCGCTCGATGTCCTCGATCGCCAGCCGCGCCGCCAGATCGGCCGTTTCGCCCTGGTTGTGACTGACCAGCTCGATCCCATCGACACCGAGACTGACCAGCGCATCTGCGGTGAATCGCCGTTCGGTCGACTTGTCCTTGATGGTCAGGGTGACATCATGATTGTGAAATTTGGTCAATCGCTTCTCCAGCGAGTCCAAATGTCGCTGTATTCGTTTGGCCGATTCCGGTGAGAGGTGAGTCTTGGGGGTGAGAAGTTCGGTCGCCATCGTTGGTGTCTCCTCCTTTGCCAACGATAATAGGCCAAACACAACTATCGCGTGCATGAATATGGGAACGCATGACCACACTCACGTCAGACCAGGTACAGCGCTATCTGGCCCGCATCGGCCTCTTCGGCACGTTTGAGCCAACTGCGGAAAACCTGGCCGAGATCCAGTGGGCGCATGTCCAGACGGTGCCATTCGAGGCGCTGGACATTTGCCCACTCGGTATTCCGTTCAGCCTCGAAACGGACGCCATCTACGAGAAAGTGGTCAACCGGCGGCGCGGTGGGTACTGCTTCGAACTCAATCAGTTGGCTGGCACGCTACTGGAGTCGCTCGGGTACGGAGTGGAGCGGATGTCTGCCCAATTCACCGACACACCCGACGAAGACCACGACACGTTCGATCACATGACCCTGATCGTGACGGTCCCGGGCGATGGCAGCCGCTGGTTCTTCGATGTCGCCGCCGGTCGCCAGAATCCGGATCGACCAGTGCCCCTGTTCGATGTATCAGCCGACCGCCGCTTCCGAACGCGGATGATCGACGACCTCTGCCACTTCGAGAAAGCACTCGACGACGGCGCCTGGGTCCCGCAGATCGCCTGGACCACCACGCCGCGCACCATCGACGACTTCCGCGATCGCTCGATGTTCTTCCAGGTCGACCCGGCCTCGGACTTCAAGAAGGGACCGCTCTGCACGGTCATGATTCCGGACGGTCGACTTGACCCTCAGCAAGTGGACGCTGATCACCACCGTTGGCGGAGTCCGCACCGAGCAGAAACTCAGCAGCCTCATCGAAGTGCAGGCGATTCTGGCCGAGTGGTTCGGAATCGATCTCACCTTCGATTCATGGTGGGACAAGAATGACCCCGTCTGATCCGGCACTGGATGCTGGCCGAGCGACTCCGCACATCGATGGTCGCGACCTTCGATGTGGCCAGCGTTTATCTCGGCGTTCGACTTGGGTATTACGTCGGACTGCGCGATCTGGGCAATGCCAACCCCGCAGAACTGGCGGCACACGTTTCGGCCGATACCCGGTACACCCGCGAGTGGCTGGAGCATCAGGCGGTCAGCGGACTGATCGCCGTCTGGGAGCAATCCGCGTCGTCGGACGGTCGACGCTACTCCCTCATCCCCGGCACCGAAGCGACCCTGACCGATACCGACGGCACGGAGCGAACGATCCACGATGTCCGGGCTGCAATGGCGACGATCCTGGTCAGTGAGCAGGTCATCCAGTGTTTCCGCGATGGTACGGGATTGCCGTTTGCTGCATACGGCGAGCAGATGCGGATCGGGCAGGAACTCGGCAACCGTGGCAGCTTCGAATCGGAACTGGCTTCGGTCTGGATGCCCGCCCTGCCGGATGTTCATCAGCACTTGCTCACGTCGCCCGAATCGCGCATCGCCGAGATCGGGTTCGGTGCCGGATGGTCGAGCATCGCGCTCGCCCGGGCCTATCCCAACGCCCACATCGATGGGCTCGATCTCGACGAGGCGTCGGTCGGGCTGGCACGGCAAAACGCAGCCGATGCGGGACTGGCCGATCGGATCACCTTCATGGTCCAGGACGCCGCCGATCCTGCGCTGGCTGGTCAGTACGATCTCGCCTTTGCCTTCGAGTGCATCCACGACATGACCCAACCGGTGCCGGTGCTGCGCGCGATGCGGAACCTGGTCGGTCCCGGCGGTACGGTCCTGATCGGCGAAGATCTGGTCGAGGATGAGTTCATTGCGCCCGGTTCGGAGAGTGAGCGGCTGACCTACGGCTGGTCGCTCTTCCACTGCTTGCCGGTCGGGATGGATGGCGAGGTCGCGGTCGGGACCGGGGCGATCATGCGGGATGCAACCTTCCGCTCTTACTGCGCCGCGGCGGGATACCAGCGAGTGGAGCGGTTGCCACTGGACCACACCGGCTGGCGCTTCTACCGCTTGACCGCCTGAGGCTACCGCACCTCGACTGCCGCCCACTTGCTACCATGATCGTTGCGACCTGTGCGTTTCAACCGGACCGGCATGACGAATCTGACGCTGACTGGCATTTCCAAGCGATATGGCGATTTGACTGCGCTCGGCGGAGTCGATCTGGAGCTGCGTCCCGGCGAGATTCATGCGCTGCTCGGCGAGAACGGTGCGGGCAAATCCACGCTGCTCAGCATCCTGTCGGGGTTGATCTCACCCGACTCCGGATCCATCTCGCTCGACGACGCACCGGTTTCATTCTCGTCGCCGCGGGATGCGCTCTCCCGGGGAATCGCGACGGTTTACCAGCACTTCACGCTCGTCCCCAACATGACCGTCTACGAGAATCTGAAACTCTCGCTCTCGGCTACTGAACTCGTACGTGACGCTGATCTGCCAACCCGACTGACCGCGATGGGCATCGGCATTCCCCAGGACCGCAAGATCGAGCTACTTTCGGTCGGGCAGCGGCAAACCGTCGAGATTGCCAAGGCGCTCCTGCACAAACCGCGCTACCTGCTGCTGGATGAACCGACGTCAGTGCTCTCAGGCCCCGAAATCGACCGCCTGCTCGACGTGATCCGGATGATCGCTGCGCGGGGAACCAGCGTCATTCTCGTCACCCACAAATTGCCGGAAGCACTCGCTGTCGCCGAACAGGATCACGGTGCTGCGCAAAGGGTTTGTGACCGGTGAGATCGACCTGACTCCAATTGCCCCGATCGAGCGCAGCCAGATCACCTACCAATTGATCGGCATGATGTTCGGAGATCAAGCCCCGCCCATCTCCCGCCTGATCCCGAAACCGGCCGAACCGCAGCAGGCATCCCGGTTGAGCGGCACGACGCCCGCAGATCAGCAGATCGTCGCTCGCCTGACCGGTGTGACGGCCCACGATGATCTCGGGCTGCGCGCACTCAACCAGTTTTCACTGGTGCTGGCGCGGGGCGATGTGCTCGGCATTGCCGGAGTCGATGGCAATGGGCAGCAGGAACTGGTCGAGGTGCTCTCGGGTGAACGCCACATCGAATCCGGCAGCCTTGAGATCGATGGCCACAGCATGACTAACGCGGGTGTTCCAGCGATGATCGCGGCCGGGGTCGGAGTGACGACGGCCGAGCGGCTGGCAATCGGCTGCGTGCCGGGAACGAGCCTTGCCACCAACCTCGCGCTCAAGCACATCGCCGATCCGCCATTTGCGAACGGCATCCGGACAAACCGTAGTGCCATCAAAAACTTCGCCCAGCAGTTGATCACCCGCTTCGCCATTCAGCCCGGCGATCCCGACCAGCCGATTACCCAGCTCTCGGGAGGCAATATCCAGCGTTCGCTGCTGGCCCGGGAGCTTGCCTTTGAGCCACGTGTCCTCGTCTGCCACCAACCGACTGCCGGACTTGACGTTGCGACGGCCGAGCAGATGCTGGGTCACCTTCGGGTGGCTGCCCTTGGCGGGTGCCGGCGTGCTGCTGATCTCGTCCAATCTCGAGGAACTACTGGTCCATTGCGATCGGATCGCGGTCATGTTTCGCGGATCGATCGTCCGGGTTCTGGCTCGGTCGGATTTCAACCCGGATCGCATCGGCCGGATGATGGTCACCGGTCAGGACCACGCATCGTGATTGCCCGTTCGACACTTGCCGCCCAGCGCTCACCGGCGATCAGCTCACTGCTGGCCGTCATTGGCGCCTGCCTGGCCGGAGCGGTGCTGCTTCTGCTGACCGGTCACGACCCGATCGAGGTCTACCGCCTGATCATCGAGCGCGGACTGCTCGACGGCGATGGGTTGACCGAGTCGCTCAAAAAGATGGCACCACTGCTGATCATCAGTGCCGGCCTGCTGATTTGTCTCCGGGCCGGACTCTGGAACATCGGGATCGACGGTCAGGTTGTGGTCGGCGCGATTGCCTGCGGGATCGTCGCCGGTGAGATCGCCGGATCGGCTCCGACGGCCGTGCTGCTTCTGGTCGGCATGCTGGTTGGCGCAGTCGGGCGGTGCGGTCTGGGCAATCGGACCGGCCGTGCTCAAGGTTCGGTACGGACTGAACGAGATCATCACGACCGTCATGATGAACTACCTCGCCTTCAATCTCGTCAGCTGGCTGGTGAAGGGACCGTTCAAGGCGCCGGAGATCGTCACCCCGCAAACGATCCAGATTCCGGTTGCGGATCGCCTGCCAGATATCCCCGGGACCGAGATTCACATTGGCCTTCTGATTGGCCTGGTCGCAATAGGCGCAACCTGGTGGCTCTTCCGATCAACCGTTCCCGGCACCATGTTCGATGTCCTCGGGCGAAATCCCCGGGCTGCCCGCCACGCCGGTTTACCCGTAACTCGCCTGACACTGGGCGCATTTGCCGTCTCGGGTGCCGCCGCTGGCCTGGCAGGTTCGGTCGATGTCCTCGGAATCCACGGCTTGTTCAAATCCAGCTACCAGCCGGGCTACGGCTTCACGGTCTTTGCCCTGGTCTACCTGGCGAGGCTCAAATCGCTCGCGGTCATCCCCTTCGCCCTGCTCCTTTCGGTGCTGGCAGTCGGGGGCGAATCGATGAGCAGGCGGGCAGATGTCCCGGCTGAGTTCGTTTCTGTTCTCGAGGGGCTGATGCTGCTCTTCTTTGCCCTGGCCGTCTGGTGGGAAGGGAGGCGAGCAACATGACGGTAAACGGAGTGTCCCTGGTCGATTTCGCGGCGGTCCTGCTGGCGACTGGCTTGCTTCGCGCCGTCCCGCTAGTGATTGCCGCGGTGGGCGATGCAGTCGGGCAGCGAGCCGGAATGCTGAACCTGGGTATCGAGGGAATGATGCTCTCAGGCTGCTTCTTCGGGTTCTGGGCTGCCTACGAAACCGACAGTCTGATCATCGGCATGCTCGCGGCAATCGCATCCGGAATAGTGCTCGGCGCGCTCTTTGGCTGGTTGGCGATTACGATGCAGATCGACCAGGTGCTGATCGGCCTGGCAATCACGATCGCCGGCAGTGGCCTGACCGGCTACCTGTTCCGCGATCAGTTTGGTGGCCGCAACGTCGCCCTGGACGTGGATACCTCACGGATTCACGTGCCGCTGCTCAAGGACATCCCGATCATCGGACCGGCCCTGTTCGAGCAGCAACCGCTCTTCTACGTCAGCTGGGCCATGGTTCCGTTGATCGCCTGGCTGCTCTATCGGACGCGTTTCGGATTGCAGGTGCGGGCGGCGGGCGAGATGCCGATGGCGGTCGATGCGGCCGGAGTGAGCGTCGCAGTCGTCCGGTACAAGGCGATCATCCTGGCCGGAGCGCTGGCCGGGGCTGCGGGCGGATTCCTCTGCGTGGCAGACGTCGGCATCTTCACGACCAACATGACGGTCGGTCAGGGATTCATCGCGCTCGCGCTGGCAATGGTTGGCCGCTGGAGTCCGTGGCGAATTGCGGTCGGTGCAATCGCATTCGGTCTGTTGCGATCCCTGGGCGACGGATTGCAGATTCTGGGCGTCAACTGGCGACCGGAGTTCCTCGCAATGCTGCCGTACCTGGGCGTGATCCTCGCGATGGTTCTCCTCGCCGGCCGGACAAGAATGCCTGCCGCCCTCGCCACTCCCTATCGCCGAGGCACCCGCTAGCGTTATGACGTCGGGCCACGGCAAAGTCACGTGGCCCAGGTACTACAAGAATTCGAAGACCGACGTCTTTACGGGAACGACATCTCAATACTTATAAAGGTGTCGCAGGAGGGGTTGGTCTGGCCCATATCGCTGGCTCCAGCACCGCCATCGCAGATATCTGTTCCGGTCGCTCCGTAGAGGGTGTCGTTTCCACCCATTCCCTTGAGATGGTCGTCATCCTCGTTTCCGGAAAGCGTGTCGCTGAATTCCGATCCCGTGATGTCGTCATCGCCGGGACCACCATTGACCTCAATCCCCGCGGAATTGCCTTGCCCGTTGACCGTGTCGTCCCCGGTTCCAGCATTGATGATGCACTGATTTGCGCTCGTCTGGCATGCGAGGTAATCGTTGCCGCCATACCCGGTCAGGATTCGGGTTCCGCCACCTTCGCCGAAGATCTGGTCGTATTGATCTCCGCCCAGGACCAGCTCACCAGTTAGCAAGCTATCGCCAGCGCCTCCCTTGACCAGATCATCGCCCTCCTGCCCAAACAGTTGATCGTAACCGTCATTACCAGAGAGGGTGTCGTTGCCGTCGCCACCGGTCATGATGTCATCACCAGTTTCACCGTACATGCGGTCATTGCCGGCACCGCCGCTGACTTCATCGTTGCCTGAGCCAGCGACGAGCTTGTCTATCCCATCCTGCCCGTACACCGTGTCGTTACCGGCGCTGGCGGAGACAGAATCGTCGTCGTCCCCACCATAAATGGTGTCGTTACCGCCCTGGCCGTAGATGCGGTCCCGACCGCCATTGCCGTAGAGGAAATCGTCATCATCGCCGCCGACAATCTTGTCGTTTCCGTCGCTTCCATAAATACCGTCAGGTCCCGCGCCGCCGGTCAGCGAATCAGTTCCCTCGCCGCCATTGATCCAGTCGCTGCCGTCGTCCCCACGCATCGTGTCGTTGCCGGTTCCGCCGTGTGCGCTGTCGTTGCCGGTGCCAAGTGTGATGTCGTCATTCCCGCCGGTCGGGCAAACCACATCGTCTCCACCCTTGGCATCGATCACGTCCCGCCCGGGCGAACCGAGAATCACGTCGTTGCCGCTGGTGCCATTGATGGTCCCGGAGCCGGAAATAGTGACGACCCAGACATCGGTATTGACCGTGCAGGACGCGGCCAAAGCAGGTCTCGCGCCGGTCAGGACACCAGCCAGCATGGCCGAGCCGAGCAGCAGGAGAGAAAGCGCAGAACGAACGGAACACGCCATCGTGATTCTTCCACCTTTATATGTGAGGCTAACAATCTGTTCTGCCATCACCATAGCAGAGATTTGCTTGATAGAGTGATTTTTGTGCATCAGCCATTTGGGGGATGCGCATGACCGCAGCCGTCAGTTAGGCGTTATCGGGTCGCTCTACTTATCTGGGCGAACGGTTGGCATAAGGCCCGACCGGCGTTTGTGGCAGGTGAGGTAGGCAAAACCAGTGTCACCTGCGCGGGTGGATCGGTTCGCGCCCTGTCTCGATGAGCAACGATTTCCTGCGGGGAGATCGTGACTGACCCCGTTGATGGTCACCACGCCCGAACCTGCCACTCCGATCAGCAGCACGTCGACCTCGGTGTTGACGTGCTCTTCGACACCTTCACCAGGTCCGAAACGCACCAGATTCACATTGAGATCCGCGCTGACCATAGACCAGATCGCCCCACGACCAGTTGCCGACCTCGCCAATTCCAGGAGATCAACCGAGTCCGCACGCCTCACTGACGTCGTCAAACAAATGCGACCAACACGCCGGGTCACCGCCACTGTCGTCATTGCTCATGGTTAGGCCCCCTCAAAAACAGTCACTTGGCATTGCGAACCATTCATCGGCAGTTTCCCTTCTCCTGCTCGAGGGAGTCGGCTTGGGGGGAGGGCTGACTGAAATCGACACATTCCCCAGTTCCACCACTCCCTCATTCAATCACGATTCGATCACGATCATCCAACCCATCGGTAGTTCCCCCTTCTCCTGCTTGCGGGAGAGTAACCGTGTTGATTGTCAATGGCGACGGGAGCTCAGGTAATCGCTTCAGTTGGTCGGTTCACGGCCAATTCGGTCCAGGTCAAGCCGTCCCGCGCCATGGCATGGAGTAGACCAGTGAGCTTGTTCATGGCCGCCACCATCGCCACCTTGTGCGGTTTACCCGCCGCGCGCAAGCGCCGGTAGAAGGTCTGGATCACCGGATTGCACCGGTTCGCCGAGGTGACCGCCTGGTAGAGCGCCTTGCGTACCAACGCCCGGCCACCATAGGTCACCCGTTTCCCACGAAAGACGCCGCTGTCCCGGGCAAAGGGTGCCACTCCAACCAGCGCTGCCAGCTCCTTCCTGGTCCCGGTTCCCAGCTCAGGCAACTGCAGGATGAGCACGGAGGCGATGTGCGGTCCAATCCCGGGTACCGTCCGGTAGCGGGTTGCCTGCTCGGACAATTCCGCATCCTCGGCCAGCTCCCGGGCCAATGCGGCATCGATCGCCGTGATCTGGGATTGCAGCCAGGTGATGTGGGTGGTGATGGACTCCCGCACCGGTACGGGAGCCGACGAGAGCCGGGTGCGCTCGGTGGCAATATCCCCAGCCAGCTGCTCATGCCGGGTGAGCAGTGCCTGCAATACCCGGACCCGCTCCGAGGGGACGGGTGAGGCCATTGGCTGCGTGGTCACCCCAAACCGGGCCAGCACCGCCGCATCGATCTGATCGGTCTTGGCATGACGACCGAGGGAGCGGGCAAAGTGACGAACCGCCGCCGGATTGACGACTGATGTGGGTAGTCCAGCCTCGGCTAACGCCACCGTCAATCCAACGTGCAACCGTCCGGTCGCCTCCAGCACAATCCAGTCCGGTGGGTTCGCAGTGATCCAGGCGACCGCCTCGATCCAGCCGTCCGGCGTGTTCGCCACCTGCAGAAGCTCGCCCGATGGATACCGGGCCAGATCCAGCGTCGCCTTGCTGACATCAATACCAACTGCGTGTGGGGTCTCCATACCGTCCTCCTGTGCAACCCAGGCTGAACCAGATACGCTACCGCTCACCACCGCCAGGACTCGTCCTTGTGATTCGGGTGTCACAACCCACCTAACCGTTCGAGCGCCTGTCGGCTGGAGCGCGACGTGGTTGGATCCCTACTTCTCCACGGTCATGCAACAGACCTAGGGACGGGACGGATGCCAACCACGTCGCATTCTCGAACATACAAGGGACGGGGATGAGGGCCGTTCGATCGCGATATACCTGAGAAATGGGAAACGCCATTACTGGTCACTTGTCTCCGAATTTGAGTCGATGAATGACTAACGCAATGTCGGCAAGAACAGCCTCAAGATCAAGGCCCACGTCCATGTTCCTGACCCGGTAAACCGTGATCCCCAACGCAGCTAGCCGAGCAGTGCGGTGCTGATCCCGCTGCTGTTGATCAGCTGAGTCGTGAACATCACCGTCGAGCTCGACAGCTAATTTGATCTCCGGCGCATAAAAATCCAGCACGAACGAGTTAACCGGATGCTGCCGTCGGAACTTGATGCCCTCCAGCTGACGGTTTCTCAACGCGTCCCACAGAACACGCTCCATCGGAGTCATATCACTGCGCAACGACTTCAGATGTCGGTGGACACTGGGCGAATGTTGGCGGATTCGCCGACCCGGTTGCGGCGAAACACGATCGTCGTCCATTCGGCATTCCCTGTATTCATCCGCTCCGGCCCACCGCAAAATACTCCTGACCTGAAGTTTCGGGCAAGCTGATTGTTCGTGCAGTACGGGTCTTCTCCACGTCACTCTGTTTCCGATGAATGGCCCTCACCCCCAACCCCTCTCCCACGGTTCGCTGCGCTCACTCGCAGGAGAGGGGAGTTTTGTGGCCGCAGCGGACAGCTATTCGCCGGTGTAGTTCGGCTTGCGCTTTTCGGCGAAGGCGGTGATGCCTTCGAGGTAGTCGCGGGTCTGGTCGAGGGGGAGGCGTTCCTTGAGCACGGCCGCCGTGGCCTGCTCGATCGGCAGATTGTCGCTGGCCTGCAACGCGCGCTTAAGGGCACGAACGGCCAGCGGTGCGTTGGCGGCGATCTGCCCGGCCAGCTCGGTCACGGTGTCGGCCAGGGAATCGAGTCGGAACAACGCGATCAACCAGGCCGATCTGCGCCGCTTCCTCGACCGACACCCGCCGGGCGCTGAACATCAGCTCGCGCGCCTTGCCAGGTCCGATCAGTTTTGGCAATCGAGTCACGCCACCGGCCCCTGGGAACAGCCCAACCGCGACTTCCGGCAAGCCGTAGACACTCCCCTCGGCAGCAATCCGGATGTCGCAGGCCAGCGCAACTTCGCACCCGCCGGCCAGCACATACCCGTGCAGCTGGGCGATGGTCGGGGTCGGGAACGCGGCCAGCTCCTCGCACACCCCGCTTATCGCGTACAGGTGATCAAGCCGTTCCTCCGCAGTCAGCGTCGTTCGCTCGACCAGATCGGCTCCGGCACAAAAGGCGCTACTCTCGCGGGTTGCGGCGATGATCAGCACGCGCAACGACGGATCCGCGGCCAGTTCGGCCAAATGACCGCGCAACTCCGCAACCAGTGCGCGGCTAAGGGCGTTGCGTGCCTCGGGTCGGTTGAGCGTAAGGCAAGCGACCGCAGACGAGCGGCGGTCCAGTTCGATCAGGCTCATTCAGTTGGGCTTTCTTCCGATTCAGCCACCTCGGCCACTTCAGCCGGCTGCTCATCGTCGCCGAACGTCCGCACGTGTGTAACCCGTACCAGCGCCACCCGGTAGCCGTCCATCGTCATCACTTCGAGGATTAGCGGCTCGTGTTCGACCCGATCACCGACCTGCGCAATCCGGCCGAGGTTGTCGGTGATCAATCCGCCGACTGATTCGGCTTCGGTATCGGCCAGTTCATCGAGATCGACATCGAGCACGTCCCGCAGGTCGTGAATCGAGAGGCGGCCATCGACATCGTAGACATCAGGCTCAACAACGCGAACCGGCTCGTACCCCGGGTCGAATTCGTCGCTGATATCGCCGACCAACTCCTCGAGGATGTCCTCGAGGGTCACAATCCCGGCCATTCCGCCGTATTCGTCGAGGACAATGGCAATGTGCGTGCGCTGGGCCCGGAGTTCCTCCAGCAGCTCGTCGATCTGCTTGGTTTCAGGCACGAAGTAGGCTGGCCGGACCATATCGGCAACGTTGTGAGAGGCAACCGCATCGTTCGCCCATAGCACCCGAAATACATCTTTGACATGCAGGGTGCCGATTACGTTGTCCTGCGAATCGCGGTGGACCGGCAATCGGGAATATCCGGTCTCGAAAAAGATGCTGACGGCATCGCGCACGGTCGTGTCGTGCTCGATGGACCGCACATCAACTCGCGGGACCATCACGCTGCGGACCTGGATGTCACCGAAGTTGAGCGCATCCTCGACGAGGCTGGCTTCCTCTTCCTCGACGACACCTTCATCTTCGGCTGCTTCGAGCAGGGCCAGCAATTCCGGCTTGGTTACGCTCGGAAAGCTGGATTTACCGGAACCGCCCAGTGCCTTGATCAGGACATTGGAGCAGGCGGTCAGCAGGTGAATGATTGGAGCCAAAACTCTGGAGAACGCATCAATCGGCCGGATTACCCGCAGCGCTATCGCCTCAGCGTGCTCGATCGCAATAGTCTTTGGGGTCAGTTCACCGACGATGATGCTCACGAACGAAAGCAACGCCGTGATGATGATCAGGGCGAACACGTGGCTGTTGGTTGAGATGAACCCGACTCCCACACCCTCAAACGCGTCCCCAAGAATCTCGACCAGACTGACCGCGCCGACCGCCGACGCGAAGAAGCCGGCCAGGGTGATTCCGACCTGAACCGCCGCCAGGAACCGGGTTGGTGAGTCCTGCACCGCCAGAACCCGGCGAGCGGCGCGATCACCGTTGTCGGCAAGCGGCCGCAACCTGTGATTTACGGGCAGAGACAATGGCGAGTTCCGAGGCGGCCAGAACGGCATTCAGGCCGAGGAGAAGAACGATGATCGCCAATTCGATGGCGAGACGCATAGTGGTAACCCCTTCCGTGGTCCAACCAATTGTCGCCCATCAGCAGCCAGATCGTAGTAGCAGCCATGCGGTTATCCACTGAAAGTCGATGGAGTTTGCCAGCAGACCCATGCAGATGGTCTGATGTGGACGGGGCGTTCACATGTCGGCAATGTGGGCATACCCTGGCTCCAACCCGGGGGCAACGCACCCATCAGACAACTGACGCCGACCGAAAACGATCGATCCGTGATCCTTGACCCATTCGTCGCAGGTCGTCGATGATCTCGTTGACAGGCGCAGGCATGGGAGCCTTGGGGCCAGACAGGAGAAACGTGTGGTTGATCAACTCAAGTGGGCAATTCTCGGCACGGGCGCGATTGCCGGCACCTTCGCCAATGGTGTCGCGGCATCCAGGACGGGTGAACTCGTCGCCGTTGCCAGCCGCGACCAAGCCACCGCGGACCAATTTGGCGACAAATTTGGGGTTCCCAACCGATATCCAAATTACGACGCGGCTCTTGCTGATCCGAATGTGGACGCCGTCTATATCGCCACGCCGCACCCATTCCACGCCCAACTCGCCATCCGCGCGGCTGCGGCCGGCAAGCACCTTTTGGTTGAGAAGCCCATCGGCATCAACCACGCAGAGGCAATGGCCGTGGTCGAGGCTGCCCGCCGGTACGACGTCTTCCTCATGGAGGGATACATGTACCGCTGTCATCCGCAGACGGAACTGCTCGCCTCAATGATCCGTGAAGGTGTTATCGGTGCTGTCCGCTACATCGAGGCCTCGTTTGGGTTCCGGATCGGAGATAACCCGGACCATCGCGTCCTCGACCACGCCCTCGCCGGGGGTGCAATTCTCGACGTGGGCGGCTACCCGGTCTCAATGGCTCGCCTGATTGCCGGGGCTGCCGCAGGGATCGAATTCGCGAATCCCATCGAGGTCACGGCAGCCGGTCACCTTGGTTCCACAAGTCGCGTGGATGAATGGACTGCAGCGACGCTCCGGTTTCCGGGGGACATCATCGCCCAGGTCATGACCGCCGTTCAGCTCGATGGCGAAAACGTCGTCCGCATCTTCGGCGACGAGGGCCACATCGTGGTTCCCGCCCCATGGACGTTGCGCGGCAGCAACCTGACCAGCACTATCGAGATCTACAACCGCGGTGAGACCGTTCCACGCACCATCGTGGTCTCTGCCGAGGCCGATCCCTGGGCCATCGAGGCTGATACCGTCGCGCGGCACCTTGCCGATCGGCAGGCCTCCGCTCCAGCCATGAGTTGGGATGACTCCCTCGGTAACATGGCCACCCTCGACCGCTGGCGCGAAGCAATCGGGCTCACCTACGACTCCGAGCTCATGGATGCTCCGGTCAAGAAGCTCGCGCCCGGGCCCCTTGTCGCCCAACCCGATGTACCCATGCTCTACAGCGAGATCGCTGGAGTCGGCAAGCCGCTTTCCCGCCTCGTACTCGGTGTCGACAACCAGGCGACGATGCCACACGCCGCAGTCATGTTCGACGATTTCGTGGAGCGGGGCGGAACCGTTTTCGACACCGCCTACATATATATGAAGGGACTCTCCGAGCAACTCCTGGGCCGCTGGGTTGAAGACCGCGGAGTTCGCGAGTCCATCGTTATCCTCGATAAGGGTGGGCATACCCCGCATTGCGACCCTGAGAGTATTCGCCGCCAGTTTTCCGAAAGTCTCGACCGCCTGCGTACAGACTATGTAGACATCTATATGCTCCATCGAGATAACCCAGCCATCCCTGCCGGCGAGTTCGTCGATGTCCTGAATGAACAGCGCGATGCCGGCCGACTTCGTGTCTACGGAGTTTCGAACTGGTCGATCGAGCGAATCGAGGAAGCCAATGCATACGCCGCCGCGAATGGCCGCGCTGGCATCGCCGCAGTCAGCAACAACCTCAGTCTCGCCCGGATGGTCGAGGCCCCGTGGCCTGGTTGCTTCTCATCGTCCACAAGCGAGTGGCGGGGCTGGCTAACCCGGAACCAGATGCCGCTCATGCCCTGGTCCAGCCAGGCGCGCGGATTCTTCAGCGGCCGCGCCGCGCCTGATCGCCTTGAGGACTCCGAGCTCGTCCGCTGCTGGTACAGCGACGACAATTTCGCGCGCCTCGCCCGTGTCGAACACCTCGCCGCAGAGCGTCAGGTTGCTCCCATCGTTATCGCACTTGCGTGGGTGTTGAATCAGCCCTTCCCCACGTTCCCACTTATCGGCCCGCGCACCCTTTCCGAAACACGCTCTTCGATCGAGGCGTTGACCGTCCAGCTAACGCCGGACGAAGTCGCATGGCTCAATCTCGAGCATTGACGTCCGGACTACTGATCCCCATTGTCAGATTTCAGTCGCGTATTGGCGTCCTCGTTGCCCGTATGCGGCCTGATCGGTTTGGGTGAAATCAGATCAATCCGGGTGTATGAAAGCCCCTCTGGTAGTCCCAGACCAGTTCGGAATGTTGCCCCAGTTTGGCGGACCGGGTTTCGGGAAGGTTGAACGGACACCCATGCTCGTCTATGCTGCCCACGCCGGTGCAGGCGGCTTTTTTCCAGTCAAGGCAGGTTTATGCGCTCGTTCTTCCACCGAAGTGGAAAGTTTCAACCACTCCAGACAGATGAAGAGCGATCAGAGCTGTCGGTTCCGGACGGCCTTTGGGTCAAGTGCCCGAAGTGCAACGAGCTGATCTATAGCCGTGAACTCGAAAACAACCTGTGGCTCTGCCCCAAATGCGACCACCATCACCGCCTGAACGCTCGTCAGCGGATCCACGTGCTGGCCGATCCCGATTCGTTCGAGGAATGGGACGCCAACGTCCGCACAACCAATCCGCTCGGGTTTGCCGAACCATCCGGCTCCTACGATTCCAAGATAGCCAAGACCATTGCCCGGAGTGGCGAATCGGAATCACTCATTACCGGTCAGCTCGCCATCAATGGCTACCCGGTGGCCGTTGCGATTTGCGACTTCGGCTTCCTCGGCGCAAGCATGGGCTCGGTCTTCGGCGAGAAACTGGCCAGGGCTGCCGAGCGCGCCCTGACCGACGGACTGCCGATGTTGACCGTCAACGCGTCCGGTGGCGCGCGCATGCACGAGGGATTGTTCTCCCTGATGCAGATGGCCAAGACCATCGCCAGTCTCCGCCTGCTGGGCGAAAGCAAACTGCCGCACATCTCCCTGCTGACCGACCCCTGCTACGGCGGAGTCAGCGCCAGTTACGCGATGGTCGCCGATGTAATCGTCGCTGAGCCGGGCGCACTGGTCGGGTTCGCCGGTCCGCGCGTTATCGAGCAGGTCATCAAGCAGAAGTTGCCGGACGGATTCCAGACCGCCGAATTCCTGCTGGAGCACGGCATGATCGACGGAATTGTCCCGCGCCCGGATCTGACCGAGTACATCGGCATGGTGCTCGCCCATTACGCCCGTGGTCTGGACAGTGCCTGCGCCGTACCGAATCCGGACGGACTGCCAGCCATGACCCGTAACGGCGAACTGACGACAGCCAACGGAGGCGTGCACGTATGAGCAGCGTCATCAATCGGGTCCGCAGACCAGCCGGAAACCATGAACCAGACGTCTTCGAACCGGGCAGCTCAGCCGGTCTGACCGCCTGGGATCGGGTCAAACTCGCCCGCCACCCGGATCGACCGCACACCCTCGATTACATCAACGAGCTGATGACCGATTTCATCGAACTCCACGGCGATCGCGTCTTTGGCGACGACCGTGCCCTGATCGGCGGTATGGCCAATTTCGCCGGCCAGACCGTGATGGTGATCGGCCATCAGAAGGGTCGCGACACCAAGGAAAACATCCACCGCAACTTCGGCATGGCCCGACCAGAGGGATACCGCAAGGTCGACCGACTGATGCGGCACGCCGAGAAATTCGGTCTGCCGGTGATCGCGTTCATCGATACGCCTGGTGCCGAACCGGGAATCGGATCCGAAGAGCGCGGCCAGAGCACGGCGATTGCCGAAAGCATCCTGACCATGGCCGGCTTGCGCACTGTCCTGATCGCAGTGGTGATCGGTGAGGGTGGCAGCGGCGGCGCACTGGCGATTGGCGTGGCTGATCGCGTGCTGATGCTGGAGAACTCGGTCTACTCAGTGGCGTCCCCGGAGGCATCCGCGACCATCCTCTGGAAGGACGTGGCCAAGGCAGCCGACGCCGCCGAAAGCATGAAGATCACCGCGCAGGATCTCTACGGCTTCGGGATCATCGACCAGATCATCCCCGAAAAGCACCCCGCCCACGAGCGACCCCGAAACGTGATCGGCAAGGTCGGCCTGGCCGTCCAGCGACACCTCGGCGTGCTGCAGGAGCAGATGCAAGCTGAAGGCGGCATCGAAGACCTCCTCCAGCAACGCTACGAAAAGTTCCGCCGAATCGGCGCCTGGACTGAGTCCACGGAATAGAACCTTACCTGCGGACCCCCTGGTCTTCGAAACGTTCGTCGCTAGCCGAAGCAAAATCGCGTATTGTGCGTCATTTCTCTTGAACTTATGCATCCTCTCGGGCGTAGAGTTATTGCGGGACTAGAAAAGTCGTCTTTGCCGATCTAACGCTTGAATGGCTCCTTTTCCTCATAGCTCCAGAATTTCCAAACGCCGTTGCCAGTGAGCGCCATATGAAGACCACCATACGATCACTCAAATTTCTGATTATCGTTCTCTGCTGTCTTGCGCCCCTCTGTTTCCCAGATTACAGTGCCGCGCACGCACAGCTTGAGACTTCAGATCCACCCTCAGATCAACTACTGGCAGCTCCTCCATCGCGTATATCACTTACGTTTACTGAGCCAGTAGCGGCGGATGCGATAGCCGTGACGGCGGTGGATGAGCAAGGACGGTCGATTCCGCTCGGTGTTCCACGGGTGGACCCGCAGAACGAGCGCCGTGTTCTTGTATCTTCAGATGGATTCACATTTGGCACATTTACCATCAGTTGGTCCAATCGTTCAGACACCGATGGTCATGCCTTATCGGGTTCGTTCACTTTCCGGGTAGGCGGAAGTGGCGGCGCACCTGTGGCGGCATCGCTTGAAGGAGAACGTCCGCCAACCTGGGGCGTAATTACGCGATGGCTAACCTTTCTGGGATTGGTGTCGGCCGTCGGATTGCTTCTGGTTGCATCCAGACCGGCCCGAAATCGGCTTGTCCTGATCGGTTTGACTGTCAGTCTGTTAGCCACCGTTGCCGATCCACTTCTCTTGTCTGTTTGGCCGCCAGAAGGCAGTCAACGAGGGTCGCTCGGCAACGCGATAAACGCCCAACCGGACGGCTGGTGGGTCAGGTTAGTCGGCCTTCTCGTAGCAATTCTGCTTCTTCCCTTGATCTCACGTGGGCGTCGCATGCGCCTGATGATCGGGGGAACAGCGCTCGTCGTAATCGGTGGAATTTCGATGACATCACATGCTGCGGGTCGTGAGACGTACCCGTTGGCCGCGATTGGCGTGACGTTTATCCATAACGCTGCCGTAGCTCTTTGGGTTGGTGGCTTGGCGTTGGTGTTGGTATCGCCGGAAACGAGCCTCGTGGTTTCTTTACGGCTTTTTTCGAAGCGCGCGCTGCCGTTAGCATTGATTGCCATAGCAACCGGAGTTGTCAATGCATTGTTTCTTGTTCCGTCAGTCGACGCATTAACGCAAAGCGATTACGGTCGAATCATTTTGCTCAAGTCGGCGGTGGTCATTGCAATCCTGCTCCTTGCAGCCTTGCACCGCCGACTGCTCATTCGATCGCTTGAGACGCTTCCAGAACTCTTCAAGCGTTCAATCCGGCTTGAACTGGCCGCCCTTGCGCTTGCGATAGCACTTGCTGCCACCCTTGCACTACTCGCTCCGGCCCGAGAGTCCGATGGCCTACTGGATGTGGCCGAAATTGGCATGCCTACCTCGTGGGTCACCACCAATGATCAAGTTTACATTCGCCTGGATGTTGTACCTCGCAACGGGACCGAAATGTCGCTTTCGGCTTTTGCAACAGACGGGCCGCCTTTGACCGTCGAGGAGGATGCATCAGGTTCCCTCCAGCGTGTGATTCACCCCAAGCTGAAGACCGTTCAACGTATGCGAGTTGAACTGACTTCGCTAAGTCACGAGATCGCGCCGCGCGAGCTTGAAATGCAATCAACCGGTGATGGTACGTTCTCGCTTGATACCGTCAACGTCGGCGCCGAGGGTTGGTGGCGCGTGGTAGTAACGGTTCGACAGGAATTGGTTGCCACCGACGCAAAAGCTGAGTTCATTTTGAGGCTGCCAGATCCAAACTTTGAGGGCTTCGACGCGACTGCATCCTCGGACAGCAACGCGGAAGCAGAAGCATATTACGAGCGGGCGATGAAGGCGATGCGATCTGTACGATGGGCTGTCTCGCATGATGGAACCTCTGGGAGCGGCGGGGTTGATACCGGCTCACAGATTTACATTGACGGTGCCTACGATTCGTTTTCGCCAAACGTTCGACTCATCAGGATAGATGGAACACGCTACTTTCAGAACCGGGGAGGGGAATGGGGGGTGTCCACCGAGGAGTCAACTCCGGACTCGTCGACATGGATGACGGATTTCGAAGGAGCGACCTCATTTCAATTGGGAAACAGAGAAGTTATCGATGGCATCGAATCGCAGATAATCGCCCTGTACGTGTCTGGAGATACGCTCGCTGCAGCGTACTATCTGTGGTGGGTGGACGTTGATACTGGTCGGCTAGTCAAGCAGGCAATGGTTTCGCGTAATCACTACATGAACCGGGTTTACGATTGGTCTAGTGAACCAGCTCCAATTGAACCGCCGGTTTAGAGTTGGCAAAGTGGGATCGCGAACAGTAATTCACTTGTCCATCATAGTGTCGGTAGACACGCAGCAACCAGCACCAAGTACGCGTTTTCGTCATCCAGCGAGGTAGAATCATGGGCAAATCGAGCAATTGCACTCTGCGGCGTAGTTTTGCCTTGCGGTGTTACGATTGTCGCTATGACTTCAGGCACTGCCTCGACTTGCAAATCGGAGAAGCACATGCCGGCCTATGATCGTTCAGAGCCAGCCTCTGATTCGACCGTATCCACGTCTCCGAAAGAGGTGGTCATCTTTTTCTCGCAGGAAGTTGATGCAAACACTGTGGTGATTCGGGTATTAGGTCCCGATGGAACTCAAGTAGACCTTCAAGATGCTGCCGTCGACCTGTGTGACCCTGACCGAAAACGTGCGACCGTTTCGCTTCCGGACGTTTTGCCAGCCGGCGCCTATATCGTTCAATGGGAAACGATGTCATTGGAGGACGACGAGCGAGATAACGGATCATTTAGCTTCGTCATCAAATTTCCAGAAGGTTCCCCAGCAGCCAGCCCGCAAGCTACCCCGGGTGCAAGTCCAGAGGCGTCTCCCACTAATGCCGCGGTAAGCTGCTAGTGAAGGATTGACTTCCCGCCTGACCCTCAATGCGGATACTGTATTTCCGTTGACGAATCACTCCGTTATGACCATGTCAAATGCATTCCGGACAGTTCTCACTCCGTCCCTGCCACATTCAAGCCGTCTCCGACGTTCCACCCGTACACGGTGCGCCCGGCTCAGGGCTCGTCGTGGCTTTGCGGAACTCCTGGAGGAATGGAGCTAGCGATGGCGAGCTTGTGGAGTCAATGAAGAGCTGGTGATTCCAGGCGGTCACCACAATTGGACTGGGCAGATCGTCACGCGGGCTGAGCAAAATGAAATCCATTGTTGAGGCGAAATCAGCCAGTTCAGCGACCATAGCCGGATCCAGATCCGGTCGGTACGTGATCCAGATTGCGCCGTGCTCAAGCGAGTGCACTGCCCGTTCGTCGAGCACCGGAACGTCGTAAACTCCGCAGTTCTGCCAAACGGAATGATGCTGTCCCCCGACTGGTGGGTTTTCAAGGTACGTGACATCGTCCTTCGTGTGCATCCCACCCTGATACGAATACGCGGCGACTCCTGGGAGTTCTTGAGTAGCGGGAGCGACATCGTCATTCCCGCCAAAGAACGCCGCGTATCCAACACTCACGGCGATTGTGAGGCCGATCGCGGCAACGAACGCAAAAATTGCATTTCGCTCCCGCTGCTGTGCTTTGGGCAGAGGCCGAGCCGGACGTTGCCTTGCCATCCGCTGGTGTAACCGGACTTTCGCCGTGTTCCGCGCCACTATCAGAATCGTTAGTCAAGCTCAAGCTAACTCCTCCCCTGCCATCGACTTTTGGTGATACAGGCGTTCGCGTCTCGTTGCGCGCTCAATCTGAATCGTAGTGTGATGAATGTCAAAGCGCTCGGCCAGCACGAATGTGACTTGATCAAGCACCGCGTCACTATCGCTGTCAGTATCGATCCGGACGTGTGCCGAAAGGGAGATGATCCCGGACGAGATGCTCCAGACGTGCAGATCGTGCACCTGCTCAACGTCCGCGATCTCACCAATGGCTGATTGGACGGAGGCAACGTCGAGACCGTCCGGAGAGCCCTCCAGCAGTACATTGACTGCCTTGCCCATTAGTCGGAGCGTTCGCGGAATCACAAACAACCCGATCCCGACGGAGAAGAGCGGGTCTGCGTACCACCAGCCGGTCTGCCAGATGATGACCCCCGCGACGATCACCGCCACCGATCCCAGCGCATCGGCGACGACCTCGAGAAACGCACCCTGGACATTGAGGCTCTCGGAAGCGCCCTTCCGCAAGAGCACGATCCCGACCAGGTTCACCACCAGCCCTAGTCCTGCGATCACGATCATGCCGCCACCACCGACTTCAGGCGGCTCAGAAAGACGCTTCCACGCTTCCCACACGACGTAGAACCCGACCGCCAACAGCAACGCGCCGTTGATCAGCGCCGCGAGGACTTCGACCCGGTAATAACCGTAGCTTTTCGCGGAATGGGCAGGGCGTTCGGCGAACCAGATCGCGAAGAGCGCCAGGCCGATTCCCCCGACATCGGTTGCCATGTGCGCGGCATCGGCAAGCAGCGCGAGGCTGTTGGTCAGGTACGCGCCGACTACTTCGGCAATGAGGTAGGCGAGCGTCAGGCCGAAGACAATGGCCAGCCGATTTCGATGCGCTCCGCTGCTACTGGCGTGTTGATGATCCATCAGACTTCCATCTAGTGCAAACTGTCCGACTTCATCAAGCGCAGAGAGTACAACGTGACTATTAAGGACATACCTGTATCAGCCAAAACGGCTAACCAGAGGTTTGTAACACCCAGGAACGTGAGAACCAGAAAGACAAGCTTGACCACCAGCGAAGCGGCAATGTTCTGGTGAATTGTAGAAAGGGTACGCCTGGCCAATCTGATTGCGGGCGGAAGTTGCGCCAGCTCATCACCCATTAAGGTCACGTCCGCCGCCTCTATGGCCACGTCGGAGCCCGTTATGCCCATGGCAACTCCAACCTCAGCAGCGGCAAGAGCCGGCGCGTCGTTGACACCATCACCAATCATCGCAACGGGCGACTGGCGCTGAAGCTCCACCACGGCGTTCACTTTGTCTTCCGGAAGCAGTTCCGCGCGAACGTCGGTAACCCCGACCTGAGCTGCAATTCTCCCGGCAGTATGTCGGTTGTCACCAGTCAACATAACCGTCCGCATGCCAAGCGTATCCAGGGCCCGAACAGCACTCAAACTGGCGTCCCGCACCGGATCCGCCACTGCGACAATGCCGTCAACGCCTGAGGCGGTGCCGACGAGCACGCCTGTCATTCCGGATAGCTCGAATCGAGACAGGGTCGCTTCTATGTCAGGCGAAAGGGTTGGGAAAAGGCGACGGCTGCCGACGAGTACGTTAACATCGTCTACCACCGCTTGCGCTCCCCGACCGGGAAGATTTTGTGCCCCGACAGCACGCGGTATAACCAGCTTTTGCTCTTCCGCCGCACGGACTATGCCGAGCGCAATTGGGTGCGTAGATCCCTGGTCGACGGCAGCTGCGCGGGCAAGGACTTGATCTGGAGTAAGCCCTCCCGTGCTGATCACCTCTGCCACGGCGGGACGACCGCGCGTCAGGGTACCAGTCTTGTCAAAGGCGACTGTCTGCACGGATGCCAATGCTTCAATGGCCGCTCCTCCCTTGAAGAGCACGCCACGCCGCGATGCCGCGCCGATAGCAGACACGAGTGCTACCGGAGTAGAGATGACTAGCGCGCAAGGGCAGGCCACCACGAGAAGCACGAGCGCTTTAAAGAACCATTCCTTGAAGTCACCCACAAAGAGGGGAACAGCGGTCGCAATGAACAGAGCTGTTGCAACAACGATGGGGGTGTAGACGGCCGCAAATCGATCCACAAATGCCTGTGCCGGGGCCTTGGAACCTTGCGCTTCCTCGACCAGGTGCACGATCCTGGCAAGAGTGGTGTCGCTCGCCTCCTTGCTCGACGTTATTTCGAGCAATCCGTCACCATTGATTGTTCCAGCGAATACTTGTGACTCAGGACCAACTTCGACGGGAACCGATTCTCCGGTAATCGACGATTGGTCGACTGCAGAATGACCTGACGCAATTGCCCCGTCGACTGGTATCCGCTCTCCCGGACGAACAATTACAGTTTCGCCAATCATGACTTCAGCGACCGGCACGGTCACTTGGCCGGTGGTGCGCAGGACGGTTGCTTCGGCAGGGGTAAGGCGTAGCAATTCCTGGATTGCGCGCCTGGTACGGTCGACCGTCAATGTCTGTAGCGTCATGCCAATTGCGAAGAGGATCAGAACTGAACTACCCTCATCCCAGCGACCGATCGCTACCGCTCCAATAGCCGCAATGGTCATCAGGACATTCATGTCCGCACGTCGCGCTCGAACAGCGAAGAGGGCGGCCCGCGCAACTGGATAGCCAGCGACGACCATGGCAAGCAGGAAAGGTACAGCGCTTGCGGCTCGGGGAGCGCCCGCTTGTTCAATCGCGAAACCAATGATCCACAGGACGGCGGCAAGTGCCGTTTCCAGCACCCTGCGACGTCGCCACCATGGCACTTCGACGAAGGTACGCGCACCACCTTTGGGCCTCGCGTGATATCCCGCTTGGCGAACCGCATCAACAACTGCTTGCTGTGTCAGGAACGGCCCAGAAGGCGAAACCACCAACGTAGCGGTCGCGAAATTGATGGAAGCGGCATCAACTCCAGCTAGCTTGCCGACCCCCATTTCGATCGTCTTTGCGCAGTCCCCGCAATCCATACCGTCAATGTCAAACTGCCAGGGCCCTGATGCCTTCGCTGGAGTGGCAACTGAATAGCCGAGAGATGCTACCCGCCGCTCAATCTCGGGCATTCCGGTCTGACTAGGGTCAAATGTGACTTCTGCTGAACCGGATGCAAAACTCAACTTCGCCGAGTTAACGCCAGTCATCGAGGCCAGGGAGGCCTCAATTGTCTTGGCACAATCACCGCAGTCCATACCGATAATGTCCACCCGGCAAGTGCTGACATCGGATGCCTCTGCAGGATGCGGAGACTGTGCGAGAGAGGTCTTCATCATTTGGACCCCACTGTTCTGTGTTCTATGTGCTCAAGGGCTTGCGCGTAAAGCGTCGAGACGTGACTATCGTCGAGGGCGTAATAGACAAGACGACCATCGCGGCGCGTTCGCACCAGTCCGAGTTCACGCATCAAACGGAGATGGTGCGAAACTGCGGATTCACTTTGGCCAACTGTCGCTGCAAGGTCACATACGCATAATTCCTGTTCGGCAAGTGCGGCCACCATACGGAGGCGAGTGGGATCACTCAGCGATGCATACAACGCTGTCATCTCGCCAATGGTCCGCGAATCTGGAATGGCTGCCCATGCCCTACGCACCTCATCGATATGAACAATACGCTCGTCACACTTCAGTTCTGGGTTTTCCGTCAGTTGGTCTAGACGGCGAGGTCTGGCCATGTCCCTGCCTTCGCGATTGCATGAGTATATACTCACATATATGAACGATAACCGGAACTGCTTGCGATTGCAAGAGACTTATGTCACAGTGTAGAGGCGATGCGCTTCTGTTATTAGTGATCGCTAAATCCGCCAATGCGAATCTGACCTTCGTCTCTCCCTGGATGTGAGTAATGACTAATTCGACACGTAACTTATTTGAATCACTAAACAGGCGTGCTGTTATTCGGGCGGGCGCTGGAATCGCAACAGTATCAGCTGCTGCTTCTCTACCGCTTGTTGTTCAGGGAACGTCCGAAACGCGCGAAACAGATGCTCCGCGGAATCTTATGCAAACCGAAGACGAACACGGCGGCCACATCATGAGCCTGACCGTCGGCGAAGTCGATATCCAGCGGCTCGGCTGGGATCCGGCCGATGTGCTGACCGATTTCGACTACGGCACGGTCATCGAAACCGCGCGCCGATGGCACATCCGTCCGCGAGTGGACCATCACCGCCTACGACAAGGAAATCGAAATCGCCCCGGGCATCTTCTTCCCGGCCTGGACCTACAACGGCCGGGTGCCGGGACCGACCCTGCGCTGCAACGAGGGCGATCTCCTCCGCATCCACTTCGTCAACGCCGGAACCCATCCGCACACCATCCACTTCCACGGCATCCACAGCGCGTTCCACGATGGCGTGACCGGCATCGGGCGCGGTGAAATCGAGATTGGCGACACCCACACGTACGAATTCACCGCGAAGCCGTTCGGACTGCATCTCTATCACTGCCACGCGACTCCCTTGCGCAGACACATTCACAAGGGGCTTTACGGGATGTTCATCATCAATCCAGACCCGGCCAAACGCGGCGATCTGGCCAAACAGCGACATCCGGCCCATGCCGAATCGGCCAATTGGCAGGAATTCGCGATGGTCATGAACGCCTTCGATACCAACTTCGACGGCGCCAACGAGGTCTATGCGATCAACACGGTCGCGTTTCACCACATGAAGCACCCGATTGTGATCGACAAGACGCGCCCGATCCGGATCTACCTGGTCAACATCGTCGAGTTCGATCTGATCAACTCGTTCCACCTGCACGCCAACTTCTTCAATTACTACGACACCGGCACCACACTCGAGCCGACACTGCGGCTGGTCGACACGATCTCGCAGGTTCAGGCGCAGCGCGGCATCCTCGAGTTCACGTTCGATGAACATGAGGACGGGCTCTACATGTTCCATGCCCACGTCTCCGAGTTCACCGAACTGGGCTGGATGGCCGTCTTCGATGTCCGTAGCGACGTGGGAGCATGACCGACGCCATGACGGAAACCACCCTGGCTCCCACTCCCAAAGCACCGCTGATTCGCCTGCCGACCCCGGTGCTGATCCTGCTGCCGCTGGTGCTCCTGATCGCGGTGCTGATCCTGATCGTCAAGACGGACGGCGGTCTGAGCGAGCGCACCCTGCCGCCAATCGAGACACTGACCATAGAGCGGGTGACCCTGCCTGAACCCGGCATGATCACGGTCGATCTGATCAACGACGGACCGGATGAGGTCTCGATCGCCCAGGTGCTGGTCGACGACGCGTACTGGCAGTTCACGTCCAGCTCGGACGGTCCGCTCGGTCGCCTCGACAGAGCCACACTCGAAATCCCCTACCCGTGGGTGCAGGACGAGGCGCACTCACATCCAGATCCTGACCTCGACCGGTGTCGTGTTCGAGGCCGAGATTCCGGTCGCGTTTGAAGCACCGAAAGCGACCGGACGGAGCTTCCTCCAGTTTGCGCTGGTCGGTTTCTACGTCGGTGTGGTCCCGGTTGCGCTCGGTTTGCTCTGGTTTCCGGTGATGGCCAAGATGGGTCGGCGCGGGATGAACTTCATCCTGGCTCTGACGATCGGACTGCTCGCCTTCCTGGTTGCCGACATGTGGGAAGAGGCACGCGAGGTTGGGCTGTCGGTCGCCGGTTCACTCGATGCCCCGGTGCTGATCCCGATTCTGGCGGTGCTGACCACGGCGTTGCTGGTGACGGTCGGCAATTGGCTCAAGCAGCGTGAGGCTGGCGAAGAATCGAGCGCGCTGCGGGTCTCCTATCAGATCGCCACTGGAATCGGGTTGCACAATCTCGGCGAGGGACTGGCGATCGGCAGTGCCTTTGCGCTTGGAGAAACGGCGCTCGGCGTCTTCCTGATCGTCGGATTCACCCTGCACAACGTCACTGAGGGTGTCGGAATCGCGGCGCCGCATCATCCACGCTCGCCCGGCGCTGCGGCACTTTCTGCTGCTGACTCTGGTGGCGGGTGGTCCGGCCGTCATCGGCACCTGGATCGGCGCGTTCACCTATTCGGCCTTCTGGACAACGATCTTCCTGGCAATTGGAATCGGCGCGATTCTGCAGGTCATCTGGGAAGTCGGCCGCCTCATCCAGCGCTCGCAAACCCGCAACAGCGAGCCGCTCTTCACCTGGAACACGTTCGGCGGAATTGCGGTCGGGGTGTTGATCATGTACGCCACCGCCCTGCTGGTCGCCTGATCGATTCGTCGCGTCACACCTACGTGCGAATGACGTGCACCTAATTCAACTCTAATCTGTCGGTCTTAACCTGCGGGTATGGATCTGGACAGGAGTGAACTGACTCACTCCACCACGTCCCACTCAGACAGGACGAACCCATGGCTCACAAAGTCGCTGTTGTTTCCTCGTTCGCGTTGGCGATCGTTGCCGCGTTCATGATCGCAACCCAGTGGAGCACCCTGAGTACCCTCGGCTCTCCGGCAAACACGTCCGTAGAGGCCGAAGGAGCCGCCACAACCGGTTCCGTACCAGAGCAGATCGATCTCACCCAGACCGCACCGGATGCTAGCTGAACGATGCGGGACCGACCTCGTATAGCCACCGAACCTGACGAAACCTCAATCTTTGCCGAGGACGACGAGGATGACGACTCGTTTCAGGACGACGATGAGGATGACGACTCAGTTCAGGGCGACGATGAGGATGACGACGACGGATACGTGGGCGAGGATGATGATGAATCGGAGGACGATTAGCATCCTCCGTCCGGCAACTGGCGTGAACATGCAGATGTAGCCGGGCAGTGTCACTCATAACCTGGTGGAACGGGGTCGTTTCACCAGGTACGGCACCGTATTCTGGGGTGGATGACTAGGCCCCACTTCTCGGGTATGCTGCCAACCATGGAACCAACGCGAGGTCGAAACCGGAACAACTCGCTCAAAGGTGCGGCAAATCACCCGCCCCATCGACGATTCTTCGGTCATGCCGGTCTCGTGTTTCTCTGCTGCATCGGGCTGTTGATGGTTCCGGTCGAATGTGCGCTCGCCGTCGGGCCGCACTCGCTTTTCCATACGCCGAATTCCTCCACCACTGATCCTTCCCCAATGGGCTCGATGCATCACTCCGGCAAGCATCAAATGGCGATGCCTGAAACTAGCTCGGCCGCCCCGGTGATCAATCCGGATATGGTCGACGCGCTGGCGACATTCTCCCTCCGAGATGTTGCGTGCTCTTTCCGGGAACGAACGTCTGGCAATCCAGTTCCACAAGCGAGCGCGTTCTCCTCGCCGGCGGACGGAACCGCTCCTGTTTCGGCCGCAGATCGCAACGCCCGACCTGCCCACGGGGTGGCCGACTTCGGCTCAGCAGAGTTCAACCGGATCTGGCGTCGGGCCGATCAGCAGGTCCCGGTCGCCGGAACCGCCACAGAACCGGAAATCCCGCCCCCGAACACCGCTAGTTCCCCAATACACACGCCTGATCACCTGGACCAGCCTTTGCAAGACCGATTCTGAGCACCTCGTCTTGAGGTATCTCCGCGAGTGGCCGCTACAAGCGTCGGTATCCAGTCACGTTCCATTCTCAGTTTCACAGTTTCGCCATTGGCAAGGGTCCATTGGCTCACATTGACCATACTTCTGAAAGGGAGTCTCACAATATGAACAAGTCCAGTTTTGCCATGAAATTGACCGCACTTGCCGGCGCCGCAATGCTCGCCGTCTCTGCAATCAGCCCGGCCAGCGCCCACTTTGGAGTCAGCGCCTCGTCGACTGCGGCCGGCGCACCACCGTGCTCACCTTCTCGTCCGGACATGGCTGCGATGGCTCGGCCTGGAACAAGGTCGCCATCCAGATCCCGGAGGAGATCTCCGTTGTCCGCCCGGCCATGAAGGCTGGCTGGACTATTGAGACCACCGCCGAGGAGACGACCAACGCGCCAGGGCGAAATCGTCGAAAAGATCACCTCGATCACGTTCACCGCAGCTTCACCGGAACTCTATGTGACTGACGGCTTTTACGACGACCTTCGCGTTCAGGTGCAGTTGCCGGAGACCGTCGGCGAAGTCCTCTACTTCCCGCTTGTCCAGACGTGTGAGGTTGGCGAGAACGCCTGGATCGAGATCCCGGCTGAGGGTCAGACTGAAGAGGATCTCGAGTTGCCAGCCCCGTCACTGACCATCACCGAAGCGGTTGAAGACTCCCACTAGGAATCTGACCAACCGTAACCCGGGCAGGGCCAGCACGAGAGATTCGAAATGTCATTGCACTCCAAATCAAATCGCACCATGCTGATGATCTCGATGGCCCTGTCCACTGTTCGATGGTGGCACGTTTCACGACGTGCCGCCATCTTTCTGCCGATTATTTTCCTCGCGTTCGTCTCCGTTCCAGGTGCCTCCGGGCACGCCGGCCTCGAGGAGACGCGCCCTGACCAGGAGCAGGTTCTCCCAGAGCAACCGGAGTATCTGGAGATCATCTTCAACGAACCGGTATCGCCGGTTGACCGGCAGTTTCGGCTCTTCGACTCCGCAGAAACGTTGATCACACTTGAGCCCGAGGCAGTCGGCAACAGCATCCAGGTCCCGCTGACCGACGAACTGGCTGAGGGCTCGTACGTCCTCGCCTGGCGGGTCATCTCGTCCGATGGGCATCCGATTGGCGGCGCACTCGCGTTCGCCATCGGCAACGGAGAGCTCCGGCGAGATCGTTGTGACCTACGCCGAGACTGATCCCTGGGTCGAGCGTCTGCTGGGACTTGCCCAGGCGATCGCCTACGCATCGTTGCTGGTCGTGGTTGGACTGGTCTTCTTCTGGCTGTTCATAGAGCGATTGCCCACTGTTCGGAGTCGACTTCCGGTCATCCTCGCGTTGACTGCCATCGCTGCGCTGGCCATATCCATTCCGTTGATGGTCGCTCGACAGCAGGCGCGATCACCTGGATACATCGCGGAGATCGGTGACTGGGTCGGGGAGGCGCGAACCGACAACTGGGTCACGCTTGGATCTTGCGACGATCGGTCTGGCAATTGCTTCTGCTCGCGGCAAGGTGGACCGACTCAACGGCACGACGAGGAGCGCTGGCGGTCGGTGCACTGGCCGCCCTCGGATCGATCTCGGTCATCGGGCACACCCGGATCATTCACCCGTCATGGCTGATCATCACGTCGAATGTGACCCATACCGTCGCCGGGGCTGTCTGGCTCGGCGGACTCGCAGGGCTGATTCTTGCCCTACGTTCGCGGGCCACAACGCCCGAGTCTGACCCAACGACGAAGGCCAATCTGGTTGCCCGGTTCTCCGGCGTCGCTGCGGCCGCGGTGGCCGGGGTGCTCGTCTCCGGCGTGCTTTCTGCCGGACTTATTCTGCGGTCGTTCGACCCGCTCTTTTCAACTGACTACGGTCGCCTGCTCATCATCAAGGTCGCGCTGGTCCTGATCGTGATCGGAATCGCCGCCTGGAATCGCTTCCGATTGGTCCCGACCGTTACCCGGCAGCCGGATAGCCATTCAGCATGGGGCCTGCTCCGCAAGCTCGTCTTGTCGGAACTGGCATTGCTGATTCTGGTGGTGGGCGTAACCGGCTTCCTGGTCAATCTCTCACCACGGGAGGCGGCATCCAGTCTGACGGACGAAGAGATCCATCTGATGCATGAACCGATCGAGATCAATCTGGTGATGGGCGACACGATCGTCACCGGGGAAATGATGCACATCGTCGACCGGACGTACTCGGTTCAACTTGCGATTACCGATTCGGAAGGCGAAATCGTGCTACCGGAGGACGACCCCAGGGTCACGATCACGCTGGAAAGTCTCGATATTGGACCTATTCCGATCGTGTTGAATCAATCCGCCAGTGGGGCGATCTACACAGGCTCGGTTGATTTCCCGTTCTCTGGCACGTGGACAGTTGCCATGAGCATTCGCATTTCAACCTTCGAGTCGGCCAACGGACAAGTACCGTTGATCATTCCCGAATGATTGCGCATGGGCGAGGCACCGCATTCGGATGACCTGATCTGTCAGCCAACGACCGCGAGTGGAATCTCCATACTGACGGTCGTTCCAACCCCGGGCTGACTTTCGATGGTCAGCGTGCCCTGGTGCGCATCAACTATTACCCGTGCGATTGAAAGGCCAAGTCCGACTCCACCGGTGCTTCGGTTGCGTGAGCGATCCCCGCGGTAGAAGCGATCGAATACCTTCCGCTGCTCCTCCGGACTCATCCCGATACCGGTGTCCTGGACGCGTACGACCGCCTTGCTCACTGACCTGCCCGACGGAAACCACGATTGACCCGCCTGTCGGGGTGTACGCAATTGCGTTGCCAACCAGAATCCGCATCACTTGGGACAGGCGATCATCGTCACCCTTGATCAGCACCTCGCCAGATGTCTCCAGATTGAGTGTTTGGCCGGCGTCGCTGGCCAGCGCGATCATCGGTTCAACCGCAGCTCGCACGGTCTCTGTCAGGTCCATCACATCGGTGGGAGTGATCAATCGACCGGCATCTGCCCGGGCCAGAATCAGCAGTTCGTCGATCATGCGTGCCATGCGGTCGACTTCGCTGAGGGTCACGGCCAGTTCGGCATCGCGCTCGGCTGGGGTGGCATCCGGCATCCGCCGAACCATCTCGGTGTTCGCGCGTACGACCGCGAGTGGGGTTCGGAGTTCGTGCGACGCATCGGCGATGAACGATTGCTGACGTCGGAATGCCTGATCGATCGGCCGCATCGCCCGCCTCGCCAGGAAGAGACCAGCCGGAATGGCACCGAGCGCCCCGACAATTGCACCGATCAACGCGGCCAGCTCGATCGCCCTGATGGACGCGTCGACCTGCTCAGTACCCCGGATAACCTGAACGGCGCCAACAATCCGGCGATCCTCCTCGATGGGTGCTGTGTAAATCCGGACTTCGTGGCCGTCCCCGATGCGCATGCCGGTAAACCCGCTCTGGCCTGCGAGTGCCCGGGTTACCGCGTCCTGATCCGGAAGGCCGCTTGCTGCCAATCCGCGCGGGTTTGCCACGAGATCACCGGCCGAGTTGAATCCAAGGGTGATGACATCACCAGTCTCGATCAGCTCCTCGCCGTCTTCTTCGCCCTCGCCATCTTCCTCCCCGGCCTCCTCATCGACAGGGCGGTCGCTAAGTGGCAATTCTCCTCCCCGATCCAGAGCAGACGCCCAATCGATACTGGCGATTTGTGCCTGATCAATCAGCACCTGGTCGGCCTGATTGATGAGGGTATGGCGGGCGTAGAGCACGATACTCAGCCCAACCGCAGCGATCAGCACGACCACGACGGCTGCATTCAACAGCGCGAGCCGTCTGCCCGATGTACCCGAATACGCCGGAGTTTCCCTTAGCCGAGGACATATCCGGTCCCTCGTACGGTGCGGATCACCGGGTTGGCCGATGTGTGGCCGAGTTTGCGCCGAAGGTAGAAGACATACAGTTCAACGACATTGCCCTGCGGCTCGGCATCGATACCCCAAACCCGCTCGAGAATGAAATCGCGGCTCAGGACCTGGCCTCGATTGCGGGCCAGCAGTTCAAGCAGCGCAAATTCCCGGGCGGAGAGCTCTACCGGTTCACGATTGGATGTCACTGTATGCTGGTTCAGGTCGATCACCACGGAACCGATTTCGATCAGCTCGGGAGCGAGTGGGCGATCCATCGCGGCGACCCAGGGCCCGCAACCGGGCAATCAGTTCCTCGAAGGCAAATGGTTTGCCGAGGTAGTCGTCCGCCCCCGCATTCAGGCCTTCGACGCGGTCGGGCAAATCGGCCAGTGCGGTCAGCATCAGGACCGGCGTCTGAATGCCTTCGTTGCGGAGCTCCCGAACCACGGTGGCGCCATCCATTTTGGGCAACATGCGGTCGAGGATGATCACGTCGTACGCACCGGTCAGAGCCGCGTCGAGGCCGGCTTCGCCATCACCGACGACATCGACATCGAATCGTTCCTGCGTCAGGACGCGCGAAATGATCCGGGAGAGTTGCTCTTCATCTTCTACGACCAAAATCCGCATCCGGTAAGTCCTGTCCCTAAGGCGAGGTCAGCATACGCCGATACCGCGCGCATCGCTGCACGCGGTACCGGTTTGGGTTGGGTGGGGAGGGGAATGCAGGAGTTATGCCAGGGCAACCCGGTGGGAATCTGCGTCAGATGAGGTAGCTCGCAGGGCGCGGATGCAGAGTACGAATGCGACCGCTTCGACGGCCAGGGAGAGCAATCCCATCGGCTCGGAGAACTGCGACCACGAGTTTTCGCGGAACTGCGGCAAGCCCACGGTGCGGCTGAGGATGTAGGCGACAAAGTTGCTCGCGGCGAGCGCGGCACCGAGCATCCAGGCGTACCGGTTGTTCATCATGATGCCGACCACTGCCACGACTGCGGTGATCGCACTGAGCACGAAGAGTGCACCGATGTACTTGACTTCGCCGTAATACTCTGGCGCCTCGATCAGGTGCAGCAAGCCCACCAGTCCAACCGATGCGGCTCCAGCCAGTTTGAGTGATGGGCTTATCCGATTCATTTCCACGTCAGGTAACTCCGTTTTGCGGCTGGGTCCTGCGTTCAGTGGAGCGCGTTCCCGATCTCGTTCATACCCGGCTTCGAGTACAAGACGGATAGTGCCGCCCGGAGATTAGAGCCACATTTGATTGCGCGGGCACGTCCCCTGACCGTCCAACCAGTGAAAATCACACGTGACAGGCGTGGCTACTAGAGATGGCGCAGGAACATGTCCGGGTTGGCCAGGAAATCACGGGTCATGCTGACGTGTTCAACGTCCGCCCAGGCTTGCTCGCGGATGCCGTTCTCCGAAAGGTGCAGGATCTGGGCATCGGGATAGGCCATCAGGATCGGGGAGTGGGTCGCGATCACGAACTGACCGTCGTTGGCGACCGTGTCCTTGAGCAAAGCGAGGAGTGCGATCTGCCGTTGCGGTGAGAGGGCAACTTCCGGTTCGTCGAGCAGGTAGAGTCCGTTACCGGTCAATCGGCTTCCGAACACCGAGAAGAAGCTCTCCCCGTGCGAGACCGTGTTCAGTTCGCCGTAATTCTGGGCCAACGCGCTGCGTTGACCCATCACCACCGAGTGCGCGTAACTGCCCGGTTCGAAGTCCTTGGCAATTTCCCCGAGTTCGTCGATCGTGCGGGAGGTATTGAGGGCGAACCCGAAGAAGTCCTCCGAGCGCAGGTAGAAGCCGCGGTGATTGCGCTTGCTCCAGGAGAGGACGAGGTGTTTGGCCAGCGACTGGGCATCGTTCAGCGTCTCGTCATCGGCAACCGCGACTGATCCAACCGTCGGCAGATTGGCAGACGCGGCGATTGCTTCGATCAGCGTGGATTTGCCGCTGCCGTTCTCGCCGACCAGAAACGTAACCGGCGCAGTGAAATCCAGCTCGTCCAGCTTCTGGATGATCGGGATCGAGAACGGATAACCATCGGGCAGGACATCGGGATTGCGAACGCGAACCGACTGCAGGTGAATCATGACCGTATTGTGCCTGATCGGGCAGTCGCGGCTCATGTCGACTCCCGCGATCTGCCAAACTGGGAGTCGCAAGGTATCCGGAGGCGTTCAGGGAGAACAAACAGTGGCGATCGTTGACGAGATACTTGAGGCCAACAAGCGGTATGCGGAGACATTCGACGCTGCCAACATTCCGATGCCGCCGCGTCGTCACCTGGCGATTCTGACCTGCATGGACGCCCGCATCTATCCGAACAAGATCTTCGGGTTGAACGAAGGCGATGCCCACATCATCCGCAATGCCGGAGCCCGGGCGGCCGATGCGATCCGGTCACTCGCGCTTTCCCAGGAACTGCAGGGCACGCGCGAAATCATCGTGCTGCATCACAAGGACTGCGGGTTACTGGCTCCGTCGAACTCGGAGATCCGGACCCGGCTCGTCGAATCGCTCGGCCCAGACGCCATCCAGCCAGCGGCGCAGCTCGATTTCCTGCCCTGGCCACATGTGGAGCAGGCCCTTCGCAACGAGGTCTACAACATCCGCACTTCGCCGCTGATCCGACCTGAGACGGTGATCACGGGGCTGATCTATGACGAGCAGACGGGACTGATTCATCGGGTCGACTAGCTGAGGTTCTGGGTTTCAGGTTTCTGGTTTTGGGAATCTCCCGGCCAACTGTGCTGCCTCTGCCTCACTCCTCCAGACCTGTTCCCTCGCTCCTCCACGTAATCCAGGTATTGCGTGGCGTCGTATTATCTATATGTTGATGCTGTACTCATGTTTGGGTACGGGGTCGCCTTTTGTGTAACTCACACGCATTACACACAGGAGAATGTTCGATGTCGATTGTTCCTGAGTTCGTTGCCGCCAATGATGCCTATGCCGCCCAGTTCACCAAGGGCGATTTGCCGATGCCTCCAGGTCGGAAAACGGCCGTCCTGGTTTGCATGGATGCCCGGATCGATCCAGCCCGCGCGCTTGGCCTGGAAGAGGGTGATGTCCATGTCATCCGCAACGCCGGCGGTCGGGCCAAGGATGCGATTCGTTCATTGGCTATCTCGCAGGAGTTGCTGGGAACCCGCGAGATCGTGGTCATCCATCACACCGATTGCGGCATGCTGACCTTCACCAACGAGGTCATTCGCGAGAAGCTGGGCGAGACCCTCGGTGCCGAGGCGGGCACGGCTGCGGCTGCACTCGACTTCGAGCCGTTCCCGGATGTCGACCAGAGCGTGCGGGATGACGTTGCCGCGATCAAGGCCTCCCCGCTCGTCCGCAAGGATGTCCCGATCACCGGCTTCGTCTACGACGTGACCACCGGCAAGCTGCACCAGGTCGATTAGACAGACTCTTCGGACACAAACCAGCGGGGCAACGGAAATGATCCGTCGCCCCGTTTTCGTGTCTGGGAAGTGGCAACGAGGGCGGAACGCGACTTCCGCCCGGGTGCCGTGTCAACTGGCTAGTCGGTTGTGCGCTTCTTGTACATGAAGAGCGCGATCGGGAAGAAGATGACGGTCAGTCCAATCGACCAGGCGAGCGCTTCTACTCCGACTTGACCCGGATCCTGACCAAGCATCAGGGCGCGAACCGTATCGATGACCACCGTGATCGGCTGGTGCTCGGCGAATGCCTGCAACCAACTCGGCATGGTCTCAACCGGCACAAACGCGCTGCTGGCAAACGTCAGCGGGAAGACGAAGATGAAGATCGCGCCGGTTGCTGCCTCGGGAGTCCTCACCGACATACCAAGGGTGATGCCGATCCAGGCAAGCGAGAAGCCGAACAGCAGCAGGATTCCGATTGCTCCAGCCCACTCCAGCGCGTTGGCAGTTGGACGGAATCCGACGGCCAGACCGACCGCGATCATGATCGTCACCGCGATCATCGAGCGAAGCAGGTCAGTCACTGTACGGGCAATCGGGACTGCCCAACTGAGCATCGGCAGGGCCCGGAAGCGATCGATGATGCCCTTTTGCAGGTCATTGGCGATCAGCACACCGGCCCACAACATGGCGAAGGCGATGGTCTGAACGAAGATGCCGGCCATCAGATAGTTGACGTACGAGATGTCGCCAGTCGGAATCGCGCCGCCGAAGACATACCGGAAGAGCAACACGAACATGATCGGCTGGATGGTTACGTCCAGCAGCAGTTCCGGCGTCCGGATGATGTGCCGGATGTTGCGCTTGACCAGCTCCCAGATGTCGCTGATCCACCAACCGAGTTTCGAGCCGCCACCGATGGCGAGTGGGGTTTCCTTGACGGATGCTCCCGTCTGTTCCAGGGAAATACTGCTCACGCTGCCTCCTTTTCTGCTTCTGCGTCTGATGTTGTGTGACCGGTGAGGGTCAGGAATACGTCATCGAGGGTCGGGCGAAGTACGGCTGCGGAATCGATCTGGATTCCGACTGCCTGCAGCTCAGCCGCAAGGATCGTGGTCAAGCCCGGAATCGCATTGATCGGCGCGGTGACCTGGTGCTTCTCGGCATCGATTTGCGGATCGTGCCCACCGTTGGCCGTCAAAACCCGAGCGACTTCACCCAGGTCAACGCCGGATGTGAATGTGAGTTCAATCCGTTCGCCACCGACCTGACGCTTGAGTTCTTCCGGAGTTCCGCGGGCGATGATCTTGCCCAGGTCGACCACGGCGATGTCATTGGCGAGGCGATCGGCCTCTTCCAGATACTGGGTCGTCAGCAGGAGAGTCGTTCCGCCAGCAACCAGTTCCTCGATCAGCGCCCACATCTCGAGGCGACTGCGCGGATCGAGTCCGGTGGTCGGTTCGTCGAGGAAAAGGACCGGTGGCGAGGCGATCAGGCTGGCCGCGAGATCGAGTCGTCGGCGCATACCGCCGGAGTAGGTCTTGACTACCCGGCCGCTGGCATCGGTCAGGCGAAATCGCTCGAGCAGTTCGGACGTTCGTCGTTTCGCATCCTGGCGGGAGAGCCGATAGAGTCGGCCGATCATCTCCAGGTTTTCCTTGCCGGTCAGCAGTTCATCGAGCGCGGCCGACTGACCCGTCACGCCGATGCTGGATCGGACCAGATCCGGGTGTTCGACGACATCGTGCCCGGCGACCATGGCTCGACCCGAATCCGGCTTCGAGAGCGTAGTCAGGATGCGAACGGTCGTCGTTTTCCCGGCGCCGTTAGGACCGAGGACGGCGAGAATTGCTCCTTCAGGGACGTCCAATGACACTCCCCGGAGTGCGTGTGTCTTGCCAAACGATTTGGTGAGCTCTTCGGCGAGAATTGCCGGAGTAGACGACATAGACCCTGGACCTCCATCTGTGTGCGACCGACCGAACGCTCGGTAGGGCGGTTTGCTATACTGGGTGCAACCGAAATCAGGTCTACCGACCGGTCGGTAGGGATCATATCGATTCCGCTGCTATTTGTCAACTGTGCCAGCGAAATTACTGGCTATTCGAGGAATCCGTTCCTGCAATGAGCGAGCTGATCACCGCATCCGATCTACCACTAGTCGAACCAATCGATTCGATTTCGACCGATATGCGCCCCGGACGCGAGCGTATCCTCGAACACGCCAGACTTCTCTTCATGGACCGAGGGTTTGTTGACGTTTCGATGCGCGAAATCGCCGATGCCGCCGGGTTGCGCAAGGCGAGCATTTACCACCATTTCCGGGATAAGGAAGAACTCTTCACCGCGATCGTTCTTGAGGAGACCATTGACCTCCGGCATCAGATGGAGGCAAGCGTCGAAGGCGTAACCGACTTCCGCGAACGACTGCACCGGCTTACCGAAACCCAGATGATCTCCACCCGTTCCCATTCCATGCGCCTTGCCGAGGACTTCCGCACCCACATTCCGGAAAACCGTCATGAGGAAATGCATGCTGAACTCCGCAAGCTTTTCGCAATCTACGAATCCGTTTTCGCCGATGCCCATGCGGCCGGCGAAATCACCTCTATCGAACCATCCCTGGCTGCCTCCTGCTTCTTCCAGATTGTGCTTTCCCTGGCTTGGGACTGGCTGGAAACCGGCGGACCGGTGAAACCAGAGCCTGAGGTTCTCGCAGATCTGGCCGTCCGGATCATGCTCTACGGGATCGCTGGTCCCCCCTCCGCTAAGCCCGCATATCCCCTACCTCCCCACCAGAATCACGTTAATTGAGGACAGCAACGGTCCGCAATGCGCGCAATCATTGATCAAACCCGAATTCGGGTACGATCAGTCACGAATTGTTTGCGCCTTAGGAGGAGACCGCCATGTCTGATTTGCACACCGTCGCACCCTTGTTCGTTGAAATGGCCCACAGCATCGCCTGGTGCACCGTCGCTACCGTGGATTCGACTGGCAAGCCGCGAACCAGGATCCTGCACCCGATCTGGGAGTGGGATGGCGAGAAGGTGACTGGCTGGATTGCAAGCGACCCGACGTCGCTCAAGGCAAAACATCTGGCCGCAAATCCGGTGATCTCGCTGACGTATTGGTCGCCAAACCAGGACACCTGCTCAGCTGAGTGCCGCACCGAATGGACCAATGATCCGGCCAGCAAGCAGGAAGGTTGGGATCGATTCGTCAATGGACCGGCACCGGTAGGCTACGACCCGAGCATCATCCCGTTTTGGCCAAACCCGGAGGTGGAGCAGTTCGGCATCCTCAAGCTCGATCCTTATCCGACTCCGGGTGATGCCGGGGACGGTCATGGCCACCGGTATGGGCGACGTCCACATCTGGCACGAATAGTCACCTCACGCGCAAAGCCGACAACGTAGTCCGGAGCGGCCTCGCTCCGGTTGCCCGACGGATCGCGTCCCGTTGATCCGAGACCCGTTGGTCGGTCACAACACCAGCGAGGCCGCTGGTGACTACGTTTGGCGTTCGCGCGGTGAACGGGTTCCGTTTACAACCGAGCGGCAAATCGTAGTCCGGAGCGGCCCGCTCCGGTTTCCGTTGGATCGAATTCCGGTGATGCGGAACGCGATGGTCGGCCACAACACCAGCGAGGCCGCTGGTGACTACGTTTGGCGTTCGCGCGGCGATTGGCCCCCGGATGGCATGAAGCGGTGTGAAGCGTGAAATCGTAGCCCGGAGCGGCCTCGCTCCGGTTGCCCCGATGGATCGGGTTGCAGTGATGCGGGGCTCGTTGGTCGGGCGCAACACCAGCGAGGCCGCTGGTGACTACGTTTGGCGTTCGCGCGGCGAACGAGTTCCGTTTGCAACCGAGCGTCAAATCGTAGTCCGGAGCGGCCCGCTCCGGTTGCCCGATGGATCGGGTTCCGGTGATGCGAGACCCGTTGGTCGGGATCAACACCAGCGAGGCCGTTGGTGACTACGATTGGCGTTCGCGCGGCGATTGGCCCCCGGATCGTGAAATCGTAGTCCGGAGCGGCCGCGCTCCGGTGGCGCGATGGATCGGGTTCCGGTGAGGCGAGACACGTTGGTCGGCCGCAGCACCAGCGAGGCCGCTGGTGACTACGTTTGCGGTCCGCGCTCATGAAAACGCCCGGTCTGGTGTTAATACCGGACCGGGCGTTTGGGGAGAGGGAGTTAGTCGGCCGGGCTTGGGGCCAGTTCGGGCACCAGTTCCAGCTCGGGGTGGTGGGCATCGGAACCCTCGATATCGAGGCGCGGGCAGGAGGTTGTCCAGCCAGGTCGGGAACCACCAGTTCCACTTGCCGAAGAGCGTCATCGAGGCGGGGACGATGATCATCCGGACAATCATGACGTCGACCAGGATCGCCGCGCCAAGTCCGATTCCGAACTCCTTGATCGTGCGGCTGTCACCGAGCACGAAGGAGAGGAAGACGGCGGTCATGATCGCCCCGGCGGCGATGATCACCCGACCGGTCTGTCCAATACCGTGCGAGAGGGCCCAGTTGTTGTCCTTGCTCTCCAGCCAGGATTCGCGGATCCGGCTGACCAGGAAGACTTCGTAGTCCATCGAGAGGCCGAAGAGAATGCCGAACAGGATTAGCGGCAGGAACGATTCGATCGGACCAGTCCGGTCGATGCCAATCAGGCTGGCACCCCAACCCTTCTGGAAAACCGCAACCAGCACACCGTAGGCGGCGGCGAAGGAGATCAGGTTCAGGATCGGCGGCCTTGATCGGGATGACCACCGAGCGGAAGACGGTCATCAGGACGAGGATGCTGAGTCCGGCGACGATCGCGATATATATAGGAAGTCCACTCGCGATTTTCTGGCTGATATCGACGAATGTAGCTGTGCCGCCGCCGACAAATGCCTGGGTATCGGTGCCGTCCAATGTGGACGGGATCACGTTGTCGCGCAGATTCGAGATCAGATCCTCTGTGCCAACATCCTGCGGCGAGGTGCCCGGAATAACGGTCAGGATCGCGGTGTCGCCGGCTTCATTCAGGAACGGCTGGGTAACGGCGACGACGTTGTCAGTGCCGGTAAACGCGGTCTGGAGCGCTCCAGTGACATCGGGAGTGAGGCCGGCATCATTGTTGACGACGATCAGGAGCGGACCATTGAAGCCGGGCCCGAACCCCTTGGCCAGCAGGTCGTACGAGCGGCGGGAGTGCATCGACTCGGGATTGTTGCCAGCATCGGCCGTGCCAACGCGAGCATCGAGTACCGGGGAGGCAATGGCGAGGACGATTGCCAGTCCGCCGACCAGCCAGAGGACCGGTCGCTTCTGGATCGTGGTGGTCATCTTGTACCCGAGCGTATCCTCAACGCTCTTGGGTTTCGGAGTGGGGATGGACCACTTGTCGATGCGCGGACCAACCCAGGTCAGGAGCGATGGCAGGAGACCGACCGCAACGAGCACGCTGGTAAAGACGACCAGTGCTCCGGCCGCACCCATCCAGCCAACAAACGGGATTCCGACGATGAAGAGTCCCAGTAGCGCAATGATGACGATGGTTCCAGCGAAGATGACCGCCCGGCCCGCCGTATCGACCGCGGTGACGACCGCGTTCTGGGTCGAGACCCCGGTTGCTCTGGCTTCACGGTATCTGGTGACGATGAAGAGCGCGTAGTCGATACCGACACCGAGACCGATCATCGAGACGAATGCGGTCGAGATGGTGCTCAGGTCGAGGAAGGCAGCGGCGATTGTCGCGCCCATGAATCCCATCATGACGCCGACCAGCGCAGAGATGATTGGCATACCCATCGCGACGACAGAGCCGAAGGTGAAGAGCAGGATGATGATCGCGACGGCGATGCCGATCAGTTCGGAGGTGCCGGTTTCGGGTCGTTCGGACGCGCTGATCGCCTGTCCACCGACTTCAACGGTCAGGGACTCGTTCGAGGAGCGGTCGACCAGGGCGGTCAGTTCCTCGATGGCGGCGATGTCGATCTCGCTGCCTGGTTTGTCGTACTGGACGGTCGCGTAGGCGATCGTGCCGTCCGCCGAGATCTGGGAGGTCACGTCGTAGGGGGAGGTGACGGAGAGCACCTCGGGGAGGGCAGCACTCTCGGCCAGGATCTCGCCGATGTGTTGCTGCACGGCTGGATCATTGATACCGGTCGGAGCCTCGAAGACGAGCGTGGCACTGTCTCCGGCCTGGCTGGGGAAGCGCTCGGACAGAAGGTCAACGGCCTGCTGCGATTCTGTGCCGGGGACCGAGAAGGAATCGACGAATGTGCCGCCGAGGGTGACCGTGATTCCGGCCAGAACGATCAACCCGATCAGCCAACCGAGAAGGACCTGTTTCGGTTTTGAGGTAGCAAACCGCGCCCAGCGGGTGAGCAGCCCGCCACTGGATTGTGCTGCAGACGACGACATGAATTGATCTCCCTGTAGTGATCGAGACGGAAAGCGCCGCAGGTAAACCAGCGGCGGCCTCGACATACTAAACGCTCACTCAGTACAATGCAAGTGGTAATCGCAGGACTTCCCAGCGCACCATCTAACCCCGATAATGCAACCCACCAGTGCAGCACGCCACAGATGAAAGCCACCATCAATGTCAGTCACACCACCCAAAACCGAATCACCGGGTCGCGAACTGCTTCTTGACGTCGGTCGGGATGCATTCCTCAAGCACGGCTATACCAATGTCTCAATGCAGCAGTTGGCCGAGGCGGCAGGAATGACCAAGGGCGCGCCGTATTACCACTTCAAGAACAAGGAAGTGCTGTTCCTCTCCGTCTTTGTACGGGAAGTGACGCGCATCACCGACGAGATGATCCGCTGCCTGGACCAGCCGGGCTCCCTGCGCGACCGATTGAAAACCGCGGTCCTCCACGTGATCCGGACCACCCAGGGCGATTTCAATCAGCTCTTCACCGATTTCGAACGGCATTTCCATCACAACCAGGACTCGATGCGGGATGACATCGAAAAGGTCGACATGTCGCTCTATCTGTTGCCGTTCTTTGAGACAGCGCGGGAAGCGGGTGAGTTCAGCCGATTGTCGGCGGAGCGCGCCGTCGAGTACTTCATGTTGATGCTTTTCGGACAGATGAAGTTCCTCGAGTTCGACAAGACTCGACCGGAGTTGTTCAGACCGGAGACCGAGCGGGCCAACGACCTGATCGACTTGCTCTTCGACGGAATCTAGTTGTCGCGCACCACTGCCGTCATCGGATGCCGTCCACCGTGCACTATTGGCGAAGCGGCGAACTGTGTCCGTGGAAGGAAGCGGGTGTTTGGAGTAACGCTCTACGAACTGTTGCTCTTCCTGCACATCCTGGCGGCGATCAGCTTCCTTGGGCCGGTCACCATCGCGACAAGTCTCTTCCCGAAGCACGCGACGCTTGAGGATCTGACCATCGCTCGCCTCTTCGCGCGGATTTCACAGGGTTATGGCATGGCGTCGCTGGCCGTCCCGCTGTTTGGACTGCTGACGGCACAGGAGATCAATTACCTCGGCAAGGCCTGGGTCGATGCGTCGCTCGGACTCTTCTTTGTCGCCTGGTTCGCGCTGGTTGCATTCATCATCCCGACGCAACGCAAGGTCGTCACTGCGCTGGAGACAGGTGGAGTGCCGACCGAAGCCGACCTGGGTCGATTGCGCGGGGTATCCGGTTTGTACTCGTTAAGCTGGTTGGTGATATTGATTCTGATGGTTGCCAAGCCATTCTGATCCTGGAGTATTTGAACCCATATGAATCTGCGAACGTTTCGTCTCGTCGCCCTGATTGAGGGTACGACGTTTCTCGCCTTGCTTGTTGCGTCAATCGTCAAACGGGTGGCTGATCAACCAGTTGGCGTTGAGATACTTGGCCCCATCCACGGAGTCGCATTTCTCGCGTACGTCGGAATGGTCTTCATCTTCCGAAGTGAATTGCGCTGGAGTTGGAGGACGACCGGGCTCGCGCTGGCACTTTCGATGATTCCGTTCGGCGGCTTCTGGGTCGAGCGAAACCTCCTGTCGGCATCGGCCAACCAGCATGCTACCCAGGTACCAGTCGGCTAGAACTTGACTCGGATTGACAGTTTCCGGGGAGATGGTAGGCTGCAAAGTAGACCCCATCCGTTAACCCGGAGAATCTGAAATGGCTCTGAGATTCGTTTGTGCCGCCGTACTGGTACTACTTATCGCTCTTCCATTCAATCGGCCTGTCGCTGCGGCCTCTTGTGTGGTCGATGGATCGTCCTTTGTTGCCACGATAGTGGGCAGTGGCGTAATCACCGGCACGATTGGGTCAGATGTCATTTACGGATCGAACTCGGCGGACACGATTGACGGACTCGGTGGCGACGATGTCATATGCGGCCGAGGTGGGGCGGATCAGATCCAGGGAGGGCCGGGTTCTGACCGGATTTCGGGAGATTCAAACTCAGACACGATCAAGGGTGGCGATGACAACGATCTGCTTTACGGCGGATCCTCTGCTGACAAGATTGACGGCGGAGGGGGACCCGATTACATCCTGGGTCAGGACGGAGACGATTACCTGGTCGGAGGGTTTGACCAGGACGAGATCTTCGGAGGATCAGGAAACGACCGCATGTACGGCCAAGTCGGTGATGACTCGATGTATGGCGAAAGCGGCGAGGACTATGTCTCCGGCGGCGACAACAGCGACCTTATCGTTGGTGATGATGACCATGACCTGCTAGCCGGGCGGTGGTAATGACGACGATCAGGTCGATGGTGGCTCTGGGCAGGATGAGGTCTTTGGCTCGACGGGCAATGACACGCTGATCGGGGGGCCGGACGGGGATCAGATTGCAGGCGGGTACGGGAATGATCTTCTCTTCGGCGACGACGGGAACGACTTGCTTGAGGCCCAGGATGGGGATGATCAAGCCTCGGGAGGTTCCGGCGATGACATCATTGAAGGAGATGAGGGCTCGGACAAGCTTGTCGGCGGCGAGGGCAACGACTCGATCTTCGGCGGATCGGGAGACAATGATCGAGCGTACGGTGAAGAGGGCAACGACGGACTTGATGGCGGCGCTGGAGTCAGTGATTACTGCTCCGGCGGCATGGGAACCGATTCGACGACTGGTGGCTGTGAATTGCTTAGTAGTGTTCCCTGAGGATTAGTGATGACCTCTCCTCTCCCAATCAGGTCCTTCGCGTTCCGGATATTGCTCGCGTTGATACTCAGCGCCGCTTCAACATCGTTTGCGGAGATGCCAGCTGCGGCCGCTACCTGCATCATCAATGGCGTTTCGTACGCCTCGACAATTACCGGGAGTGGCGTGATCAACGGCACCCCGGGCAACGACGTGATCTACGGGTCGAACACGGCCGATACCATCAATGGTCTGGGCGGGAACGACAAAATTTGCGGTCGTGGTGGGGCCGACACGATTGACGGCGGTGATGGTGACGACTACATCTCAGGCGACACCAATCTCGATCTGATTCGCGGTGGTTCGGGCAACGATCGTATCTGGGGAGGGAGCTCGGACGACCGGATCGATGGTCAGGATGGCAACGACTTTATCCTGGGTGAAGATGGGAACGATTATCTCGTTGGCGGTCCAGGTGGAGACACGCTTGATGGTGGCAACGGTGATGATCGGGCGTATGGCCAAGCCGGGAACGATCAGTTGCTCGGCGGACCGAATGATGATTACCTGTCCAGCTCGGATGGTGCCGACAATGTCCAGGGTGGCGACGGTGACGACGTAATCCTGGCCGGCATAGGCAATGACGGCGGCACAGGCGGACCCGGCGACGATGACATCTCAACCGGCGACGGCGATGACGTTTTCGAAGGCGATCTCGGGGACGACATTGTCCGGGGAGAGGCCGGGGCCGACAAGCTTCGCGGTGGTGCCCAGGATGACCGGCTGGATGGTGGCCCTGGTCAGGATGAATTGCATGGTGACGACGGCAATGACTTTGTTGCCGGTGGTGACGATCCCGACACGATCTGGGGTGAGGCCGGCGCAGATCGGCTCTATGGGCAGGCCGGGAACGACGCGATGTACGGCGGCAATGATGCTGACCAGATGTCGGGTGGCACGGAGAATGACTTCCTGTCCGGCGAGGCCGGAGCAGATGCGATTGATGGCGGTCCCGGAGACGACGGGGTCAACGGTGATGGCGACAACGATGCGCTGACCGGCTCCTCCGGAAGCGATACGATTCTGGGCTCCACCGGGGACGACACGATTACCGGCTCGACCGGAGATGACACCGTGTACGGCGGCGATGGCAGTGACACGATCGACGGTGGGTCGGGCGCGGACATCATCAACGGCGATGCCAGCCCGGACGTTCTCCGTGGTGGACCAGGAAACGACTCCGTTCGCGGTGGTGCGGGGAATGATCTTCAATACGGCGACGATGACGAAGACACCCTCTACGGCGACGCTGACGATGATCTAATCTCCGGCGGCCTCGGCGATGACGTCGTCTACGCGGGATTCGGCACCGACAAGGCATTTGGCGATGACGGAGACGACGACCTGCGCGGCGAAGACGGTGATAACGATCGGGTTTATGGAGAAGCCGGGGATGATGCGCTGAGCGGCGGTCCCGGCATTGGAGATTACTGTTCCGGCAGTACCGGCATTGATATGACGTCCGCCTGCGAAATTACAGTCGGAGTACCCTGACCCAGGACGTGCACTGAAAAAACGCAGCAACTTTGAAACGAGGCGATCTGGTCAGTAGGTCCGCTATTGGCGGTTGGCCGCCTTTACCGCTCGCCAACACAGCAACTCGCCAAAGGTCTGTACGAAACGCTACCTTTCCGGCATACTGGTAGAACGACCCTCAAACTGCCGATGCTCGTCTGGCGCGCGTCCCCTGATATCGATCACCGTGCGCGACGGATTCGGACGATGTACTGCTGCGCCCTTGGGTACAGCCAGGAAGGACACATCTATGACTCGTCGTGCACTACTCGTGCTCCTGCTTTCGTTAGGCCTTTTCGCGTCGACGGCGTCACCGGGAACTGCCGCCCTGACGTGCGTAGTTGGCGGAAACGTCTTTGTCGCGACAATCACTGGCAGCGGCATTTTCAATGGCACAGCCGGAAATGACGTCATCCGCGGCTCCAACGGCGCCGACACGATCGATGGGCTTGGCGGGGAGGATGTCATCTGCGGGCGCGGTGGAGCGGACACGATCCAGGGCGGCGATGGTAATGACCAGATTTCGGGTGATTCAAACATCGACAATCTACAGGGCGGACCGGGAGCCGATCTCATCTTTGGCGGCGGATCCAACGATGTCATCAATGGCGAGGCGGGGATGGACGAACTCCTCGGCGAAGACGGGAACGACATCCTGACCGGCGGAGCGGACGCTGACACCATGAGCGGCGGCAATGGCAACGACACGATTGCTGGCCAGGACGGAAACGACAACCTCGAAGGCGGTGAGGGCAATGACCTGTTCGATGGCGGGTGCCGGACAGGACATCGTCAGTGGCCAGGAAGGCAATGACGACATTTCGGGAGGTCCCGGCGAGGACACGCTGAACGGAAGTGAAGGCAACGACATCATTCGTGGCAACGAAGATGGAGACCAGCTCAGCGGGAGCGAGGGTGACGATCGGCTTGATGGCGGAGCCGGTGACGATTCACTGGACGGAAGTGACGGCAACGACTTTATCGCCGGTCAGGCTGGCAACGACACGATCACCGGCGGCACTGGCGACGATCGCATCTACGGACAATCTGAAGAAGACACCATTGATGGTGGCGACGGTAATGACCAGATCTCAGGTGGGACCCAGAACGACGACATCAACGGCGGAATTGGCGACGACATCATCGATGGCAGTTCCGGCAATGACGACATTCTCGGCGGTGATGGCGCTGACCAGATCAACGGCGGCAGCGGAAATGACGAGGTCTTTGGAGAAGGTGGCGCGGACGTCATCACGGGTAGCACCGACGCCGACAATCTGAACGGTGGCGACGGCAATGATGTGATCGACGCCGGCATCGGCAATGACACCGCCTATGGCGATGGCGACAACGACATCGTCAACGGGGCGGACGGCAACGATGCGGTCTTTGGAGGCGACGGAAATGACACCGTCTACGGCGAAGCGGGGTCTGACCAGATTCAGGGCGGACCGGGCGACGATCTGCTCTCCGGCGCGGATGGAAACGACCTGATTGAAGGCGGCGAAGGTAACGACAAGGGCTTTGGCGGTACCGGCAACGACGGCATTCACGGAGACGGCGGAAACGACGATCGTGGCTACGGTCAGGACGGCGTCGACTCCGTGACAGGTGGAGCGGGAACCGGCGACTACTGCTCGGGCGGAGCGGCCGCGGATAACACCGACGGCAGTTGCGAAACGACCTTGGGCATTCCATAGCGCTCGAATCACGCGATCCGGGATGGACGAGACGTCATATGCTGAACGATCATGCCCGGGTTCGTCACGCTGGCGCGAGCCAGGTTCCCGCCAGCCACCCTGTACCAGAGCGAATCGTGCGTACCTGATACCAATCACGGGCATCGGCCTGAACCGGTCCATCGAGAATCGTGACCGTCTCTCCGCCGGGGACAACTGCCTTGCGCCGGAATGATGTGCCTGCACCGGTGCGCAGGGCGAGTTCATCGGTTGCAACAACGGCTTCATCTCCGGGCACGAAGATCACGCCGGCACCGCGAAGCACCAGGTAGTTGCCAGTTACCCAGCCAGTGCCGTAATCAGACTGAATCTCATGCCATTGATACCCATCGGATCGCACCGGGCCACCTATGATGGTCGCGACCGTACCAGTTGGCATTGTGGCGAGCAACTGAGTGTCGCGGCTCGGTCCTGATCGCAGGTTGAGCATATCGGTGGCGACTACGACCTCATCACCAATGGCAAGACCATCCTCGGAGATCTCCGCGACAGACACGAGGGCCAGCATTCCGCCCGCTAGCCAACCCCAACCCCAATCGCCATCGACTCCGTAAAAGGTTTCGCCGCCTGTTGTGGTCGCTCCCTCGATGACCGTGAATACCGCGCCGAACGGAACCTCGGACTGAACGTTCCAATCCAATCCGGGACCGGAGCGAAGGTTTGCCCCCTCGACGACGGTCTGGACGGTATCGCCAACATAGAAGGCCGGTTCAGTCACCGGATTCGCTCCGTCCAGAACCTCGGCCACCAACGAGCGAATCGTGTCGAGTTGTCCGTAGAGCGCGGCACCAGGGCAGGTCGAGCTGTTCACATCGCGGTGGGCACAGATTGTGGGACAGTCATCGACTTCGTGAAAATCAGCAGGTGCCAAATGGATCGAGGTTTGCGACCGGTCCAGGCCGTGATCCAGACCACACCAGCCTGCGCCTCGGGAGTCGTTTCGGACTCCTTGAAGCTGCCCAATACGCCGATTCCGGATGAACCGTACGCGTATTCGTAGGCATGACCGCCAACTACGTCCTCGCCACCATAGCGGCCTTCGTACACGTTGCCCATGTGATCGACGAGATAGTTGTAGCCAATATCGCCCCAGCCGCGCTCGACCGCGTGGTAGTAGTAAATGGCACGAATTGCAGCCAACGGATTCTGAAACGATACAGTCTCGGTGTGGTGGATGATCACGTGTTCAACGGTTTGATACTCGAGCGGCCAGTACTCGTTGTCGGCAGCGTCAAACCGGAATGTCTCGTCCGCTCCCCAGGCCGCCCGGGAAATGTACCGCCGTTCGGCGCCCTCGCGCATCGCGGGCATCTTCAGCATGCCGGCCGTCATCGGCGTTTCGGTCATGCCCGGCGCCACGGCGTTCACGCGCGGGCCCTGCGAAGCACAGGTGGCCGCCGCGCTGCGCACCAGCGCCTCGACGCCGCTCTTGGCCGCAGCGATCCGCCGCGGCCAGCGTGGGCGGGCAGGCCTCAGCCGGGGGCAACGACCCCGACCACGCCGACCTCACCGCGGCGGATCGCTGCCGCCCGCGCGACGACGTCCCGCCGCTGCGTGGCGCTCATCCGCGCCAGGTTCTTCACCTGCAGCGCCATGCGCGGGTTCTTCGCCAACGTCGCCTCGTGGCGCATCAGGAAGTCCCAGTACAGCGTGGTGAACGGGCAGGCGCTCTCGCCGGTGCGCTGCGCCGGGTCGTAGCGGCAGCCCTTGCAATGCGGGCTCATGCGCTCGATGTACTTGCCGGTAGCGACGTACGGCTTGCTGCCCATCAGGCCGCCGTCGGCGTACTGGCTCATGCCCAGCGTGTTGGGCAGTTCGACCCATTCCACCGCATCGACGTACACCGCCAGGTACCAGGCGTGAACCTGCCTCGGCTGCACACCCAGCATCAGCGCGTACAGGCCGGTCACCATCAGGCGCTGGATGTGGTTGGCGTAGCCGTGCGTCAAGGTCTGCTCGATCGTGTCGCGCAGGCAGGCCATGTCGGTGGCGCCGGTCCAGTACCAGTCCGGCAGGTCGGCGTCGGCACCGAGTGTGTTGCGCTCCCGGTAGCCGGGCATCTGCATCCAGTAGATGCCGCGCACGTATTCGCGCCAGCCGAGGATCTGGCGCACGAAGCCCTCGACGCTGGCCAACGGCGCATGGCCCGCTTCGCAGGCCGCCACGGCCGCCGCCACGACCTCGCGCGGATTCAGGAGTTTCAGGTTCAGCGCTGCCGACAGGTGCGCGTGGTAGAGCCACGGGTCGCCTGGCCACATCGCGTCCTGGAAGCGGCCGAACAGCGGCAGGCGCTCCCGGACGAAGGCGTGCAGGGATTGCAGCGCCTGCGCGCGCGTCACCGGCCAGGCGAAGCTCGCGAGGCGGCCCGGATGTTGCGGGAACCTCGCCTCGACGAGTGCGATCACCTCGCGCGTCACCGCGTCGGGCTCGAAGGCGCAGCGCGGCGGCACCGCGCCCGGGCCGGCGGCACCGAAGGCCTCGCGATTGTCGGCATCGAAGTTCCACCGGCCGCCGAGCGGCGAGTCCTCGTCCTGCGGGTCCATCAGTACGCGGTGCCGCTTGCGTTGCTCGCGGTAGAAATACTCCATGCGCAGCGATTTGCGGCCCCGCGCATGCGCCGCGAACTCGGTGCACGCTGACGAAGAAGTGGCGGTCCTCGCGGATCTCCAGCGGCAGGCCGCAGGTATCGGCCACCGCCTTGATGGCCTGCAGCACGCGCCAGTCGCCCGGCGCCGTCATGACCAGCCGGGTCGGCCGCAGGCGTTCGATGTCCGCCTGCAGCTGCGCAGCCAGGCTGCCGCGGTTGCCGGGTGCGTCGAGCCGAGCATAGTGAAGCGGGCGACGAGCCGCTTGCAGCGCCAGCGCGAAGTGCCGCATCGCCGCCAGGAACATCACGATGCGAGGCCGGCTCGACCACACGTGCGTCGACTCTTCGGCCACCTCGGCCATCCACACCGCGTCGGCCTGGGGCTCGAAGCCGTCGAAGGCGGAGGACTCGAGGTCGAGCTGGTCGCCCAGCACCAGCACCAGCGAACGCAACTCAGCCACGAGCCGCCCCCGCGCGCCGGCACGCGTCGCTGCAGTACTTCACCTCGGCCCAATTCCTGGCCCAGCGCTTGCGCCAGGTCATCGTGCGGCCGCAGGCCACGCAAGGCTTGCTCGGCAGTGCAGCCTTGTTGCCGCGAAACGTCGCGCTGCTCCTGGACGACACGGGGACTCCTTTGGAGTATTTCCAGTTGTTCACGCGCCAGGCATCGGCCACGTGGCCAAGCGCCGCGACCCGGGACTCTTTCTCGCCGACGAGAGCCTGCGCATGGGCGAGCGTGCCAAACGCGGCGGTGGAGGTCGCCAAGGTCATCCGGAACACGCGACGATGGACGCGGTCAACCTCGCCCGGACGCAGGTTGGTGAAGCGGAGGGACAGGTTCGGGACCAGGGCCTGGAACTGCAGACGTTGCTCGAGGATCTCGGCAGGGTGCCGCGCGTCATCGATCGCAGACATGTCGTCCAATCATACGGGTGCACCGTGCCCCGAGAAGCCCTGTGGCGACGAGACGAGAAACCTTCGCGGCTACCGGCGCCGAGTCGATGGACCTCGACGGTCCGCGACGGATCTCGAACGACCGTTCACTCCCACTCGATCATCAACGAGTCTTCCAATCTGTGGATTTGTAAGCCACCTGAGGCTGCCCCGCAGAAATTTGCCGTCATTTTTGCCGTCAAAGTGCGGAGCACCAGCATTGGCGCGGGTTTGCGGGCGATTCGGCCAAATCTGACCTTTCGAGATCTATCGACATCTATCGACTCAGACGACGATTCCCGAGACCGTCGGCGCGCGTCCGCGCCGGTCAGGGAAGCGCCGGGGAAGGGTCGGCGTCAGATGCCTTTAATTATTGTCGCGACTGGACTTTTCGCCCATTTTTTACCGTCACGATCCCGCCGAAGCGGTGCTGTCGCTCAGCAACTCCGACTGGTCGTCCACTCTCGATCCTCCCACGCGGGCGCAGGCGCAGCCGTTTACTGCAGCTCGATCTCTCCCGGCCGCCACGTCTTGTCGAACCAAGGCTGCAGCGGGCCGTAGAGCCGCAGCAGCGTATTCCAGCCCTTGCCGGGAACGGTCTGCACCCAGTTGTTCTCCTTGCCCTTCGGCGCGACCGGTCCGAAGTACACGTCCACCGAACTGTCCGGATTGACCACCAGCCCCTTGGTCTGGCTGCTGACGGCCGGCCACTGCTGGTCCGTCTGGAGCATCGAGCGGGTTTGGTTGTCGTAGAGGATCACCGACCAGAAATTGGCGACTGGAATGTTCGGCGGCAGGTGCAGCCGGTAGGTCTTGCCTCCATCGAGCGGCTGGCCCTTCGAATCCACGAAGGCCGCCATGTATTGCGACCCCTGTCCGACCGTCCTCGAATCCATGGCCGGCGTCACGCCGGTGGCGTAGAAGAAGAACCCCGCGTACGCGTCGAGAATGCGCGCACCGTTCTCCTCGAACCGGTAGCCGCCGACAAATCCCCGGCGCCATGCGCTCTTCGTGTCCGGATAGAAAAACCCCTCGGGCGTACGCCAGCGGTACATGATGGCGCGGGCCGTCGCATCGCCCACCAGCGCCGCTTCGGTGAGGATCTTCTTCATGCGCGCATCGGGATTGAAGGGCTTGCCCTTCTGGATACCGATCGAGGCCCACAGCCCCAGCGTCGTCGGATCGACCGACTCGGTCGGCTCTTCCTGCACCACCTGGTTGAGGTACTCCCAGAACGGATAGTCGGCCGGACCAACCGTGTTGAAATCCCGCCCGGAAACATCGACGAAATTCAGCTTCGGCGGATTGCCGGCCTGCGACAGCGGGTAGATCTTCGTGTATTTCTTGACGCGATCCACGCCCGGCTTCGGGTCGCCGTTCTCCAGGAACGTGCGCCACGCGATCCAGTTGCTGTACGTCGCCGATCGCGCCACGAAGTAACCGGCGGGGATCTTGCCCTTGTACCCGGGCGGGAGAATCAGGTATTTGCCGCCTTTGCCCTTGTCCGGACCCACCATCCCGATATCGATGACAAAGCGATACCACATGTCGTCGAGCAATCCGAGGACATTCGGCGGGACCTCGACGACCAGCGGGCCGTTGCGCAGGTCCAGCCAGAACCAGGTGTACGGCGTGTTGTTGTTCGGCGTGAGGAAGACGGACCGCGCGTTCATCATCGTCTCGAAGATCGGCACGGTCGCGTTGGCCGGTCCCACCTCGAGGATGCCTTTGCGGTTCGCCAGCTGATTGACCGGCGGCAGTCCCAGCAGGTACGCCTGCACCGCGCGCTGGAAGTCGAGACTGTCATAGAGCTTCTCGACGCTCGCGTCGTCCGGGAAACCGTCGAAGAACTTCAGCGTGCCCAGCCGGCTCTCGACGCTGTCCGGAATCGCCACGCCAGGCGCGATGCGGGTCGAGAACTTGTACTGCTGGGCCGGCTGCGGAGCGCTGGAGGGTTGCGCATGGGCCCCGCCGATTGCCAAAGCCGCCGAGGCAAGCAGAAACAGGCTAACAACTGAGGAACGACAGGCTGGCATGGTTCTTCTTCCTTGGATTGTGAGCAATTCGACTGGAGGCGATTTCAGCCCACTCATCGGCGGAGGGCACGAGCCAGATCGACCCCGACCACTTTCGCAGAACGCTTCACCCAGGGACAGCGCTGACCGCTGCGCGATCGCCCCGTAGCAACTCGGGACTTTGCGCTATCGCCGAAATCAGTCTTACCGACGTCCGGCAGGAGCGGTGCCGTCGCTCAGCCCTTCGGATGAGCTCTCAGCCTCCAACCCTCTCCGCCCGATCATCGATCCAGGGTGCGCGCGATGAGCCCGACAAGCGCCAGGGGACGCGCATGCTCAGCAGCGACTGTCGCGAGCTATGCAGGCGCGGCCTCGCGCGGCGATACCTTGCGAGCAATGTCGTCCCGTGTGGCCAAGGTCTTCAGGTCGTAGTCGGCCTGCAGCGCCAGCCACGACGCGGCATCGCCGCCGAAGTAGCGCGCCAACCGTTCGGCCGTGTCGGCAGTGATGCCGCGGCGCTCCTTCACGATTTCGTGAATGCGCGTGGCAGGTACTCCCAGCGCCATGGCGAGGGCGTTCACGCTCAGGCTCAATGGCACCAGATACTCTTCACGCAACACTTCGCCCGGATGCACGGCACGCATTCGGTTGACCACTCGCCCCATCGCCACACTCCTTCAGTGATAGTCCACGATCTCGACCTGGTCCGGACCGGAGTCGGTCCACACGAAGCACAGCCGCCACTGATCGTTGATGCGCACGCTCCACTGCCCAGCCCGGTCACCCTTGAGCGCTTCAAGCCGATTGCCTGGCGGCGAACGCATGAAGTCCAGCGTCTTGGCCGCGTCCAGCATCGCCAGCTTGCGGGTCGCGACCATCTCGATGGCGCGGAAGCGCTTGGGATGTCCGCCTTCGAACAAGGCCTGCGTATCCTTGCAGCGAAAGCTCCGAATCATGAGCGCATGATATTACGCCAAACGTAATACGACAAGAGGGATAGCCTTCCGACGCGTCACGACGGCCCGCTGGTGGCCGCTTCACGAAGAAGCTTGCCAACGTTCGAGGACGCGCTGCAGTCACGAAGAGAGCGTCGCCGGGCACGTTGCGAACGTCGGCAACTTCGTAGTGATCGGTCGCTCGCCGGCTTCGCCTGGCCGGCAGCCCACGACCCGAAGGAGCCAGTGGAGGTTTTCTAGGCGAATGACCGGTCCACCTTGGAACTTGACCTCCGTCGATCGTGGACATGTTGCCGAATCATACGGATGCACCTCGCGCCGAGTAGCCCAGGGGCGATAGGATGAGAAGCCTTCACGGCTACTGGCGCGGATTCCGATAGTCCTCGATCGTCCGCGATCGATCTCGAAAGACCCCCTACTCCCACTCGATCGTCGCGGGAGGCTTGCTCGAGATGTCGTAGACGACGCGGTTGAATCCGCGCACTTCGTTCGTGATCCGGTTCGAGATGCGCGCCAGCAGGTCGGCAGGCAGGTGCGCCCAGTGCGCGGTCATGAAGTCGGTCGTCTGCACGGCGCGCAGCGCGACCGCGTTCTCGTAGGTGCGCCCGTCGCCCATGACGCCGACCGAGCGGACCGGCAGGAACACCGCGAACGCCTGCGCCGTCTTCTCGTACCACGACTTGCCGTCGGTGTCGTGCGCCATCCGGAGCTCGTCGATGAAGATCGCGTCGGCGCGGCGCAACAGTTCCGCGCGCTCGCGCGTGACCTCGCCCAGGATCCGCACGGCGAGTCCGGGCCCCGGGAACGGGTGGCGGAACACCATGTCGCGCGGCAGCCCGAGCTCGAGCCCCAGCTCGCGCACCTCGTCCTTGAAGAGCTCGCGCAGCGGCTCGAGCAGCTTCAGGTGCAGCGACTCCGGCAGGCCGCCGACGTTGTGGTGCGACTTGATCGTGTGCGCCTTCTTGGTCTTCGCGCCGGCGGACTCGATGACGTCGGGGTAGATGGTGCCCTGCGCGAGCCACTTCGCGTTGGCGAGCTTCGCCGCCTCGCGCTGGAACACCTCGACGAACAGGCGTCCGATGATCTTGCGCTTCTCTTCCGGATCCGCGACACCCGCGAGCGCCGCGAGGAAATCGCCGCTCGCATCGACGTGGACGACCCTGACGCCCAGGTTCTGCGCGAACGTGTGCATGACCTGCTCGGCCTCGTTCAAACGCAGCAGGCCGTGGTCGACGAACACGCAGGTCAGCCGATCGCCGATCGCGCGGTGGATGAGCGCCGCGGCCACCGACGAATCGACGCCGCCGGACAGGCCCAGCAGCACCTCCTCGTCGCCCGCCTGCGCGCGCACCGCCGCGACCGCCTCGGGCAGGTAGTCGTGCATGTTCCAGTCGCGGCCGCAGCCGCAGATGTCGTGCGCGAAGCGCGCGAGGAGCGAGGCGCCCTGTTTCGTGTGCGTGACTTCCGGATGGAACTGGACGGCGTAGAAACTGCGTGCTTCGTCGGCCATCGCGGCGATCGCGCAGGACGACGACGAGCCGATCAGGCGGAACCCTTCCGGCAGCGCGGTGACCTTGTCGCCGTGGCTCATCCAGACGTCGAGCAGGCCGTGGCCTTCCGCGTTCGCGCGGTCCTGGATCTCGCGGAAGAACGCCGAATGCCCGCGCGCGCGCACTTCCGCGTAGCCGAACTCGCGCGCGTGGCCCGCCTCGACGGTGCCGCCCAGCTGCACGGCCATCGTCTGCATGCCGTAACAGATGCCGAGCACCGGGACACCCTGCGTCCAGACGGCGGCCGGCGCGCGCGGCGAATTGTCCTCCGTCACGCTGCTGGGGCCGCCCGACAGCACGATGCCCTTCGGCGCGAACGACCGGACGAACGCGTCGTCGACGTCGTACGGGTGGATTTCGCAGTAGACGTTCGACTCGCGCAGCCGGCGCGCGATGAGCTGCGTGTACTGCGCGCCGAAGTCGAGGATCAGGATGCGGGAATGCGAAGGGGCGGCCATGGTGGCGTGGTACCGTTTCCGGAAGGTCCTAATGAACAAGGCCGGCGCGAAGCCGGCCCGAGGGCGTGCGGATCATTGCACCCGGTAGTTGGGTGCCTCCTTCACGATCTGCACGTCGTGCACGTGCGATTCGCGGACGCCCGCCGACGTGATCTCGACGAACTCCGCGCGCGTCGACAGCTCGGCGATCGTCGCGCAGCCGCAATAGCCCATCGCGGCGCGCAGGCCACCCATCAGCTGGTGGATCACCGACGGCAGCACGCCCTTGTACGGCACGCGCCCTTCGATGCCTTCGGGCACGAGCTTTTCCGCGGCGCCCTCGCCTTCGGCGTCCTGGAAGTAGCGGTCCGAGCTGCCGTCCTGCATCGCGCCCAGCGACCCCATGCCGCGGTAGCTCTTGTACGAACGGCCCTGGTAGAGCTCGATGTCGCCCGGCGCCTCCTCGGTGCCGGCGAACAGGCTGCCGAGCATCACGCACGACGCCCCTGCGGCGATCGCCTTCGCGATGTCGCCGGAGTAGCGGATGCCGCCGTCGGCGACCACGGGGATGCCGGCTTTCGCCACACCCTCGATCGCGAACTGGATCGCGGTGATCTGCGGGACGCCGACACCGGCGACGATGCGCGTCGTGCAGATCGAACCCGGGCCAATGCCCACTTTGACGGCGTCCGCGCCGTGGTCGGCGAGCGCCTGCGCGCCGGCGGCGGTCGCGACGTTGCCGCCGATCACCTGCACGGACGGGTGCCGCTTCTTCACCGACTGCACGCGGTCGAGCACGCCCTGCGAGTGGCCGTGCGACGTGTCGACGACGATGACGTCCACGCCGGCCGCGACGAGTGCTTCGACGCGCTCGTCGGTGTCGCCGCCGGTGCCCACGGCCGCGCCCACGCGCAGCCGGCCGAGATCGTCCTTGCACGCGAGCGGGTGCTCGGTGGACTTGAGGATGTCCTTGACGGTGATGAGGCCGCGCAGCTCGCGGTCGCCATTGACGACCAGCACGCGCTCCAGGCGGTGCTGGTGCATCAGCGCCTTCGCGGTCTCGAGGTCCGTGCCTTCCGGCACGGTCACGAGGCGGTCGCCCTTGGTCATGATGTTGGCGACCGGCTGGTCGAGGTTCGTCTCGAAGCGCAGGTCGCGGTTGGTCACGATGCCGACCACGCGCCGCCCTTCGACCACGGGCAGCCCGGAGAACCGGTACTGCTTCTTCAGCTCGACCACGTCGCGCACCGACATCGTCGGCGGAATGGTCAGCGGGTCCTTGACGACGCCGCTCTCGAAGCGCTTGACCTTGGCCACCTCGGCCGCCTGCTTCGCCGGCGACATGTTCTTGTGGACGATCCCGAGCCCGCCCTCCTGCGCGATGGCGATCGCGAGCCGCGCGTCGGTCACCGTGTCCATCGCCGCGGATACGAGCGGGATGTTGAGCGAGATCGAACGCGTGAGGCGGGTCTTCAGGGAAACGTCGCGGGGTACTACGAGGGAATGCGCGGGGACGAGCAGGACGTCGTCGAAGGTCAGCGCTTTCCGGACGACACGCATTGAATTTTCTCCTATGCGCAAAAATCAATTATACCCGCGTCGCCTCCCGCGCCCAAACCCGCGACGCCCAGACGCGACGGCCCCCCGCGGCGCCGGATCCGCCGCGGCGTCATGGAATCAAGGGTTTATTGACGAGCGCCGCCCGCAGGAGTAAGTTGCCAATGTCATATGTCCTCCCCGAGCGCGCGCCCGCCGCGCGCACGTTTCGCCATGGGCAGAACCCGCACCATTCGTCGCGTTTCCGCGCTCCGCGCCTCCGCGCTCGCGCTCGCGCTGCTCGGCGGCCTGGCGCTGTCCGGTGTCGCGTCGTCCACGACGTACAAGTGGGTCGACGCCAACGGCCGCGTCGTCTATTCGGACCAGCCGCCCTCCGGCAACGTGAAGGCGGAGATCGTCCAGGGCGCGCCGCCGCCGTCGAACCCGAACGCCGTGAAGAGCCTCGCGGCGCAGGAGGCCGAGTTCAAGAAGCGGCAGATCGCCGCGGCGGACAGCGCGAAGAAGGCGGAAACGCAGCGCGCGGACGTGGCGAAGCGCAACCAGCAGTGCACGCGCGCGGAGACGCAGATCAAGCAGCTCTCCACGGAGCAGATCGGCCTCGTCCGGTACAACGAGAAGGGCGAGGTCGTCTACGTCGACGACGCCACGCGCCGCAAGGAGCGCGAGCAGCTCGAGATCTGGATCAGGGCGAACTGCGCGCCGTGACCAGGACGCGCCGGGCGCTTCGCGCTCGCGCGTTTTCGTGCCGAATCGGTTGCGCGCGAGAGGCGCTCGGACCGTCCCGGCGCCTGTTGCGCGCGAGCGGCACGACGCCTTCCCTGCCGACTTCAGATTGACGAGAACGCCGGGGCGCGAAGCGCCCCGCTGTTTCGTCACTTCTTGTCGAGGTTCGCCTGGTTGATCTTGACGTCGGACTTGGCGCGGAGGCTGGCGACGTAGGCGGTCAGGAGTTCGCGGCCGAGCTGCTCTCCCAGGCGCGCCGACGCCATGTCGATCCGCTGCTTGTCGGTGTCGGCCGGCGTGAACACCTTCGTCACGCGCACGATCGAGAAGCCACCGCGCTCGTTGGTTCCGCCGATGTACGACGGCAGCTTGTCCGGGTTCGCCTGGAACACGCCCTTCAGCACGTCCGGCGGCAGTCCCGGCTGGAACTCGCCGCGGCCGACGGTCACGGGCTTCGCGAACGTCACACCGACGTCCTTCGCGGACTTGCCTTCCTCGAGCTGCTTCATCTTCGCGAGTCCCGCCTTTTGCGCGAGCTCGCTCGCCGCGCGCCGCGTCAGCTGGATGCGGATCTCGTCCTTGACCTCGGCAAACGGCCGCGGCGCCGCGGGCTTGTACTCGACGATGCGGCCGGCGACCAGCGTGTTCGGCGCAACCTCGATCGCCTCCGTGTTGCGCTTGCTCTGCAGCGACTCCGGCGAAAAGAGCGCCTGCACGAACTTCGGGTTGCCGAGCCCCAGCGCCTGCGCCTGCGACCGCGTGATCCACCCCGTGGTTTCGACCTTGAGGTCGAGCGCCTTGCCCACGCCCGCCAGGCTGTCGGCCTGCTCGTAGACGAGATTCTGGAACTGGTCGGCCGACGTGGCGAATTTCTGTCCCGCCTTCTGCTTCTTCAGTTCCGCCTCGATCTGCGCCTTCACTTCGTCGAACGGCTGCGTGCGCGCCGCGCGCACGCCGTTGACCTTGATCACGTGCCAGCCGAAATCCGACTGCACCGGCGGCAGGAGATCGCCCGCCTTCGCCGCGAACGCGGCGTCCTCGAACGGCTTCACCATCGTGCCACGCCCGAAGCTGCCGAGATCGCCGCCCTGGTCGGCCGAGCCGGGATCCTTCGAGTATTCCTTCGCGAGGTCCGCGAACTTCGCCGGGTTGGCCTTCGCCTTCGCGTACACGTCGTCGGCGAGCTTCCTCGCCGCCGCCTTCTCGGCGTCGCTGGCGTCGGGCTTCACGGAAATCAGGATGTGCGCGGCCGAGCGCTCTTCCTCGGCCGTGTATTGCCGCGCGTTCGTTTCGTACTGCTTCTTCACCTCGGCCGGGTCCACGGTCGCCTGCGCGACGAGCGCCTCCGCGGTGAGGAGCACGAACTCGATGCGCGCCTGCTCGGGCGTCTGGAAGGCCGTCGGGTTCTTGTCGTAGAAGTCCTTCAGCGCCGCGTCGTCGATCTTCACGTCCTTGAGGAACGGATCGAGGTCGATCGCGGCCAGCTCGACCTCGCGCTTCTGCTCGAGCAGCCCCAGGTACTTGAGCGTCGAGGGACGCGCGACGATGTTCGCGGACGCGATCGGCTCCTGCACCGCGCCGACCAGGATGTCCTGGCGCAAGCGCTGCTCGAACATCAGAGGCGTCATGTTCTGCGTCGTCAGCAGCTGCCGGTAGCGGTCCGGCGAAAACTTGCCGTCTTCCTGGAACGCCGGAATGCCGGCGATGAACTGCTGCAACTGCGCATCCGACACGCGGAATTTCTCGTCGCGCGCCTTGCCCGTCAGCAGCCGCTGGTTGATCAGCATCTCGAGGAGCGCGAAGCGGACCTCGGGGGACTCGAACATCGCCGGGTCGAAATTCTTGCCCATCTGGCGGCGCATCTGGTCGCCCTGCTCGCGCAGCGACTCCGCGAATTCCGCCTGCGTGATGTTCTCCTTGCCCACCGTCGCGACTGCGGCGTCCGACGCGCCGCCGCGGAAGTAGTAGTCGACACCGAAGAAGGCGAACGGCACCATCAGCAGGAACAGGATGACCTGCGCGACGCGCTTGTGCTTCTGTACCAGATCGAACATGGAAAGCCTTTGACGATCAAAAAAGGGCGAACCGCGCGTTCGCCCACAATGCCGTGCCACAGGGTGCGGCCGTCCACCACGGGAGGCCCGCCGAAATTTTTCGATCTAACCGCTTGTTTTGTTGAAATTATAGCATCTTGACCCGGTCGGTTGAAACGCACCGGGACGACGCCGAATCCGGCCACCGGACGTGCAACGCGCAGGAGCATCGGGCAACCGTCGACGACAAGCGAACGCAATTGGAATTGCCGGCGCCTCGCAGTCGCGACGAAACAAAAAAGGCGAACTCGCGTTCGCCTTTTTTCATTGCAGCTTCGATGATCGATGGCGGAGTGGACGGGACTCGAACCCGCGACCCCCGGCGTGACAGGCCGGTATTCTAACCAACTGAACTACCACTCCGTACTGCGTTCGATGCGTGCGCGGCACGCACTGCGCCGCGTGCACTGGTGGGTGCTGAGAGGCTCGAACTCCCGACATTCGCCTTGTAAGGGCGACGCTCTACCAACTGAGCTAAGCACCCGTCCGAAGGCGCCCGTCCGTCTCGTTGCGCCTGCCACCGCGCGCAGCGCGGCGCCGCTACCCCGGCGCCGATCCGCGAAAGACCGCTAGTTTAGCGCATCCTTCAGGGCTTTTCCAGCACGGAACTTCGGCACTTTGGCGGCGCGGATCTTGATGGCGTCGCCGGTGCGCGGATTGCGGCCCGCGCGCGCGGTGCGCTTGCCGACGTAGAACGACCCGAAGCCCACCAGCGTGACCATCGTGCCCTTCTTCAGCGAGCCGCGGATCGCGTCCACGGTCGCGTCGAGCGCGCGACCGGCGGCCGCCTTGGAGATGTCGGCGTGCTTCGCGATCGCATCGATCAATTCGGACTTGTTCACAAACTACCCCTTATGACTGGAAGTGTGGCGGAGGAAAACCCGGGATCTTGGAGGCACGCGGAATCGCGCGCCGGGAGAACCTATATAACGCCCGCAAATTCGCAGTGTCAAGACAAAGGCCGTGCGCGCGCCTCGGACATGCCGCGCACGTCACCGCGACGATTCGCGTTGCGCGCGAACTTGCGCACGCACGTGATTGAAGCGATGCGAATGACGACGCGAGAGCGGTTGCGGCGTGCGCATCCGACACGGATGCAACACCGGTACGCGAGCAGGTTTCGTGCCCGCGCGCCGGCGTTGTTCGTGCGTCAGTGCTTGAGGACCGCCGCCTTGTCGTCGGCGGGCGCCGGCGGCACGGTGGGCGTATCGCTCGCCGGCTTGTCGTCCGGCAACGGCGTCGGATGGCGCTCGAGCGCCTGCTCCAGCACCTGCTCGATCCAGCGCACCGGATGGATGTCGAGGCGGTTCTTGATCTCGTCGGGAATCTCCGCCAGGTCCTTCACGTTCTCTTCCGGGATCAGCACGGTCTTGATGCCGCCGCGCCCGGCCGCAAGGAGCTTTTCCTTGAGCCCGCCGATCGGCAGCACTTCGCCGCGCAGCGTGATCTCGCCCGTCATCGCGACGTCGCACCGCACCGGAATGCCGGTGAGGATCGACACGATCGCCGTGACGATCGCGCCGCCCGCGGAAGGCCCATCCTTGGGCGTCGCGCCTTCCGGCAGGTGGATGTGCAGGTCGGTCTTCGTGTAGAAGTCCGACGCGATCCCGAGCTGCTTCGAGCGATTGCGCACGACCGACAACGCCGCGGCGATCGACTCGTTCATCACGTCGCCCAGCTTGCCCGTCGACGTCGTCTTGCCCTTGCCCGGCAGCGCGACGGCTTCGATCGTCAGCAGGTCGCCGCCCACCTCGGTCCACGCGAGGCCGGTCACCTGGCCCACCTGGTTCTGCTTCTCGGCGATGCCGAACGTGAAGCGGCGCACGCCCAGGTACTTGTCGAGGTTCTTCGAGTTGATGTCCACCGGGTTCTTGGCCTTGCGCGCCTTGCCCTCGGACTCCTTGAGCACGAGCGACTTCACGACCTTGCGGCAGATCTTGCTGATGTCCCGCTCGAGGTTGCGCACGCCGGCCTCGCGCGTGTAGTACCGCACGATGTCGCGCAGCGCCGACTCCGACACGTGGAGCTCGTCGGACTTGATGCCGTTGTTCTTCATCTGCTTGGGCAGCAGGTACTGCTTGGCGATCGCGATCTTCTCGTCTTCCGTGTAGCCGGACAGCCGGATGACTTCCATCCGGTCGAGCAGCGGCGCCGGGATGTTCATGGCATTCGCCGTCGCGACGAACATCACGTCGGACAGGTCGTACTCGACCTCGACGTAGTGGTCGACGAACGTGTCGTTCTGCTCCGGATCGAGCACCTCGAGGAGCGCCGACGACGGGTCGCCGCGGAAGTCCTGCCCCATCTTGTCGACCTCGTCGAGCAGGAACAGCGGATTGCGCACGCCGACCTTCGACATGTTCTGCAGGATCTTGCCGGGCATCGAGCCGATGTACGTGCGGCGGTGGCCGCGGATCTCGGCTTCGTCGCGCACGCCGCCCAGCGACATCCGGACGAACTTGCGGCCGGTGGCCTTGGCGATCGACTGGCCGAGCGACGTCTTGCCGACGCCCGGGGGACCCACGAGGCACAGGATCGGCGCCTTCAGCTTGTCGACGCGCTGCTGGACCGCGAGGTACTCGACGATCCGTTCCTTGACCTTCTCGAGGCCATAGTGATCCTCGTCGAGGATGCGCACGGCATTCGCGAGGTCCTTGCTGATCTTGCTCTTCTTGCGCCACGGCAGCGACGTCAGCGTGTCGATGAACGTGCGCACGACGGTCGCCTCGGCCGACATCGGCGACATCATCTTGAGCTTCTTCAACTCGTTCATCGCCTTGGCCTCGGCCTCCTTCGACATCCTGGCGGCCTTGACCTTCTTTTCCATTTCCTCGAGGTCGGCGTTCTCGTCGCCCTCGCCCAGTTCCTTCTGGATCGCCTTGACCTGCTCGTTCAGGTAGTACTCGCGCTGGCTCTTCTCCATCTGCCGCTTCACGCGGCCGCGGATGCGCTTCTCGACCTGCAGGATGTCGACCTCGCCTTCGAGGACGCCCAGCAGGTGCTCGAGGCGCTTGCCGACCTCGCTCATCTCGAGGATCTGCTGCTTCTGCTCGAGCTTCAACGGCAGGTGGGCGGCGATCGCGTCCGCGAGGCGGCCGCCGTCGTCGATGCCGGACATCGACGTCAGGATCTCGGGCGGGATCTTCTTGTTGAGCTTCACGTACTGGTCGAACTGCGCGAGCAGCGCGCGGCGCATCGCCTCGACCTCGTTCGCGCTGCCGGGATCGCCGGGCAGCGGCACCGCCTGCGCGACGAGGTACTCGCCGCCCCGGTCGACCACGCTCGCGATCCGCGCGCGCTGCGTGCCTTCGACCAGCACCTTCACGGTGCCGTCGGGGAGCTTCAGCATCTGCAGGACCGTCGCGATGCTGCCGATCTCGTAGAGATCCTCCGCACCGGGGTCGTCCTTGGCCGCCTGCTTCTGCGCGACGAGCAGGATGTGCTTGCCGGCGTCCATGGCCATGTCCAGCGCCTTGATCGACTTCGGCCGTCCCACGAACAGCGGGATCACCATGTGCGGGAAGACGACGACGTCGCGCAGCGGCAGCAGCGGCACCGCGGCCAGGTCGGACGGGAGGTTGGGTGTTTCCTGGGACATGGCGGTTTTCCGAAGGAGGGGTTCTTACGGGAAAATGGGGTCGCCGGGGCGGCCTGTCAAGCCGCCCCTTGGATTAGACCGTCAATTTCCTTGCGAGACAGGAAGTTACGAGTGCGCGGCCGCCATCTTGGGCGGGTCCGCGAACATCAGGAGGGGCTTGCCGTCGTTGGCGATCGTCGACTCGTCGACGACCACGCGGGCCAGGTTGGACAGCGACGGGAGGTCGTACATCACGTCGAGCAGCACCTGCTCCAGGATCGAGCGCAGGCCGCGGGCGCCCGTCTTGCGCGCCAGCGCCTTGCGGGCGATGGCCCGCAGCGCCGGCTCGCGGATCTCGAGTTCGACGCCTTCCATGCGGAACATCTTCTGGTATTGCTTGATCAGCGCGTTCTTCGGCTCGACGAGGATCTGGATCAGCGCGGCCTCGTCCAGCTCGTCGAGCGTGGCCGCCACCGGCAGCCGGCCGACGAACTCGGGGATGAGTCCGAACTTGATGAGGTCCTCGGGCTCCGTGTTGCGCAGCAGGAGCGTGATGTTCTTGCGGTCCTCGGGGCTCGCGACCTCGGCGCCGAAACCGATGCCCGTCTTGGCCGTGCGCTGGCGGATGATCTTCTCGAGGCCGTCGAACGCGCCGCCGCAGATGAACAGGATGTTCGTCGTGTCGACCTGCACGAACTCCTGGTTCGGGTGCTTGCGGCCGCCCTGCGGGGGCACCGACGCGATCGTGCCCTCGATCAGCTTGAGCAGCGCCTGCTGGACGCCTTCGCCCGAGACGTCGCGCGTGATCGACGGGTTGTCGCTCTTGCGCGAGATCTTGTCGATCTCGTCGATGTAGACGATGCCGCGCTGCGCCTTCTCGATGTCGTAATCGCACTTCTGCAGCAGCTTCTGGATGATGTTCTCGACGTCCTCGCCGACGTAGCCCGCCTCGGTGAGCGTCGTGGCGTCGGCGATCACGAACGGGACGTCGAGCAGCCGTGCGAGCGTCTGCGCGAGCAGCGTCTTGCCCGACCCGGTGGGGCCGATCAGCAGGATGTTCGACTTCGCGAGTTCGACCTCGTCGTCCTTGTTGCTGACCTCGAGCCGCTTGTAGTGGTTGTAGACGGCGACCGACAGGATCTTCTTCGCCGGTTCCTGCCCGATCACGTACTGGTCGAGCGACTGGCGGATCTCGTGCGGCGTCGGCAGCTTGCTGCGGTCGGTGCGCGCGGCCTCGGACCCGGCACCCTCCTCGCGGATGATGTCGTTGCAGAGCTCGATGCACTCGTCGCAGATGAACACCGACGGGCCCGCGATGAGCTTGCGCACCTCGTGCTGGCTCTTGCCGCAGAAGGAGCAGTACAGCAGCTTATCGCCGGAAGATTTTTCGGGCATTCAACGACCTGTGAACGAAACCTGGGAAACCTCGGATAACTCTACGCGCCCGGGACCCGGTTCTGCAAGACCTTGTCGATGATGCCATATTCC